>JBBDYJ010000001.1:0-43517 GCA_040901675.1 Pirellulales bacterium
CAAACTACCCCTCAGTGGCCAAATGGGGAAGTTATTTTTCGGCCGTTCCTAAGATGGCGATCTGCCTACTGTTTCCCGCATCAAGCAGGGCCAGCCATGCTCCCACATTTCCCGACTCGGGGCCATCGCCAATGTCAATCTGCGCTACACGCCGCCAGACCTGGCACCAGACCAACGCCCCGGTCATGAACAGCAGCGCTGCCCAAGTTAACCAATGGAGTTTTTTCACTCGATCCGCAGCAGGCAATAGCCGTTTGGCCGCCGCTCGTAGACCGCGATGGCCGCCGGATCGGCCAGGGTTCTCATGACCTGCATTTGGCTGTCCAGCGCAACTCGGATGTGGCCCGGCCTGGGCATCGTTCGCTCGCCTTGCATTGGCCCGTCGACAAAGGGGATCAACCCTTCGTCCGCGGACTGGAATCCCTGGAACTCGAAGACGCCTTCGGCGGTCTCGCGATAGACGGCCAGCGCGGCCGGCCGGCCGTCGGTCGGGTGCATCGTGCCATCCAGGGCGACCATGATCAACTCCGCCTCCCGCTCGGTTTCGATTCCGTCGGCCGGGCCGCCTTGCAACGTGGCTTTCATCGCCTTCGTCCTTGCCTTTGGGGTTGCCGCGTCGTCCACCCCTTGCCGGTTCGTCAGTTTCCACCGGCCGCCCGCCGGCGTCAATCCCGGATCCAGGCCGGGTCGCGACGCTTGTCAGCCCAAGTGCGAATGATATGCTGCTGGCTCGATGTGCAACGGGGCTTCGACATGCGGTGCGGCTGCCGTCGATCGTATTGCGGATTCTTTCCGTTCCACCTATCACCTTCGCTCGACCGGCGATCGATGCACAAACCACGGCTTCTGATTGTGGACGACAAGCCGGACGTGGCGGGGGCATTTGCCGAAATGGCCCGGCAATGCGAGTACCGATGCCTGATAGCCGACTGCGGCATGACCGCTCTGGAGATTGCCGGTTGGTGGCTGCCCAACGTGGTCGTGGTCGATCTCGACATGCCCGACGACGGGTACGGACTCTGCTCGAAGTTGCGTTCGATCCTCGACCGGTCCCTGCTGATTGCGGTCAGCGATGAGCCCGTCGATCAAGCGCAGCTTTACAAGGCGGAATTTCACCACTATCTGGTGAAGCCGGTGAGCCTCGACCGGCTCAAAGACTTGTTGGCCGTTCCCCGCCAGGCGGCGGACCAAGGTGCTTGGCCTGGGCAACCCGGCTCCGCCTGAGCCAGAGCCGTCCGGCCGCAAGGTGGTTCAGTACCGGTCCCTGGCGCGGAACTGAATGTAGGCGGCAGGCCGCCTGGTTGCACTCGCGCAGTTCTCGCACCTGCGTCGATCCGCGAGATCTCCGGATCCCATCCTCTTTTCCAGAGATGGACGACCGTAGAGACGGAAGGAAATCCACAGATTACGCTGATTTACGCAGACTTTTGAAACTGTAAACCGGCGAAGGCTGCTGGGTTTTTTCTTGAGGCAGCGAGCGCTTTTACCGAGCGCCGCCTGGCTCTAGACTGGTCCGTCGGCCCGGTACTTGATGACCTGCACGCGTTCCAGCGTGACGAGGCCCTCGCTGACCATGGCGTCGACGTGGGGCATCAGCTCGTCGATCTTCTCCTTGGAATCGACGATCTCGATGACCATCGGCAAGTCCTCGGACAACCGCAGGATCTTGGCCGTGTGCAGCCGGCTGTTGGCCCCAAAACCCATCGGGCCGCGAAGCACGGTAGCGCCGGCCAGGTGCAGCTCCCTGGCCTTCATCACGATCGCCTCGTAAAGCGGGCTGCCGTGCCACCGATCGCTTTCGCCGATGAAGATTCGCAGCAGCCAGCCTTCCTGAGGGATTTTCATGCGTCACACTCCGAACCACCGTTCCGCCATCCGGTACCCGATCCACACGGCCGCGAAGCCCAGCCCGCAGCTCAGCGTCACGTTGGCAGCGGCCATGCGGAATTGGCCCTCGTTGGCCAGGTTGAACGTTTCCAGCCCGAACGCCGAAAAGGTCGTGAAGCCGCCCAGCAGGCCGACCAACAGTCCGATCCGGTATTCCGGGCGGACCAGAACCGTGGGGAACCAGCCGCTCAGGAAACCGATGGCCAGGCAGCCGACCAGGTTGACGGCCAGCGTGCCCGCCGGAAAACCGCCCGCCGACAGCCGCTGGAACCAACCTTGCATGGCGTATCGCAGCACGGAGCCAAACGCCCCGCCCAAGGCGATCAACAGGTATTTGGTCATTCTTTCTTCCAATGGGCCAGGGTCGCCAGGCGGAATTGAAAGTGTCGCCGCTCGTTCATGGCCGCAAGCAGCCGCGGTTCTCTTCGATTGCTATCGCGATTGGTCGAGCAAATCGCGCACGACTCGAAACGGGGCAGGGCGCCGCTTGGACCAAAGCCAGCGGACATCGAAACGCAAACCGGGCAAGACCTTGCTTTCGAATACGGATCCTCGGACAACCATCGGCTGGAACTTGCCGCGCTGGCGGCGTAGGAAAGTCGCGGCCTGCTTGCCGGGATCGATGATCCAATATTCCCGAACTCCCGCCTTTTCGTAAACGTGCCGCTTGACGACATAGTCCCGCTCGACGCTGTCGGGGCTGACAATCTCCACGGCGATATCGGGAGGCCCGTCCACAAATCCTCTTTGCACCAGCCGCAGCCGCCGCTTGGCCACAAATGCGACATCCGGCTCCGGTCCCCGCTTCTCGGTGATCCGGAATGCGACCCGTGTGACAAACACCTCCCCCAGATCCAATTCGTCCGCGAAGTTACCCATCAGCTTGTAAAGCCACCCGCCTAGCCTGTTGTCGTCGGTGCTTTCGGGCGACGCCATGTAAATCACCCCGTCGAGCAAGTCGGCCTTCTCATGTTCCTTGATCAGAACCAGGAAGTCGTCGAACGTGTACTGGCCGGAGCGCTGCGCGATGGAAGCCATGCGGCACCTCCTGAGGGAACAACCGCCGACCGAACGATGGAACCTGCCGCGGCGGCTGGCAACCGCGGCCGTCACGTAGTCTACCACGGCGGCGGGCGGAGCGGCGACGCGTTACGCGAGAATCTCGGTAACGACCTTGCCGTAAACGTCGGTGAGACGGAAGTCGCGGCCGGCGTAGTTGAACGTCAGCCGGCGATGATCGAGGCCCAATAGATGAAGGACCGTGGCGTGCCAGTCGTGAATGTGCACGGGGTTTTCCACCGCCTGGTAGCCGTATTCGTCGGTGGCGCCGAAGCTCATGCCCCTCTTCACGCCGCCCCCCGCCATCCAGATGGTGTAGCCCTTGTTGTTGTGGTCGCGGCCGTGCCCGCTCTGGCCATACGGCGTGCGGCCGAACTCGCCGGCCCAGACGACCAGCGTGTCTTCGAGCAATCCACGCTGCTTCAGGTCGATCAGCAGCGCGGCAACCGGCCGGTCGGTGGCGGCGCAACTCTTCGCCAACTCGTCCTTGATCAGGAAGTGGTGGTCCCAACCGACCGGTGCGGTGATCTCGATGAACCGCACGCCCGCTTCCGCCAGCCGGCGAGCCAGGATGCACTGGCGGCCGAAGCGGTTGGTCGGCAGCCCCGGGCCGACGCCGTACAGGTCGAGGATCGACTGGGGCTCGGACTCTAGATCGAGGACTCCGGGAACCTCGTCCTGCATGCGGAAGGCGAGCTCGAACGATTCGATCGCGCCTTCGATCTCGGGATGATAGACGTCGCGCTGGAGCTTGTGCAGATTGAGGTTCCGCACCAGGTCGAGCTGCGCCCGTTGCAGCTCGCGCGGAATGTCGGCGTTGTCGATGTTTCTCAGCGGCGGCCCGGGCTCTTCGTCCTTGCCCAACAAGGCCGCGTAGAACCCGGGGATCTGGTTGCCGCCGATCCTGGTCCCCTGGCAGATCGCCGGGAGAAAGGCGCTACCGTAGTTCCGCGCGCCCCCATTGTCCGACGGAGGGTTCACCGTGATGAAGCCTGGCAGGTTGGCGTTCTCGCTGCCCAGGCCGTACAGCGTCCAGGCGCCGACCGACGGCCGCACGAACTGGAAGCTGCCGGTGTGCATTTGCGTGAAGGCCTGCGAGTGGTTCGGCAGGTCGGTGTGCATGCCGCGGATGCAACACAGCTCGTCGGCCTGGCCGGCCAGGTGGGGCAAGACTTCCGAAACCCAGAGGCCCGCCTCGCCGTGCTGGGCGAACTTGAACGGCGAGCCGAGCAGCCTGGCTCCGCCCTGGCCGGGACCGATGCCCGCGGGTTCGCCCGAGCGGGCGTTCAGGGCCGGCTTGTAGTCGAACAGGTCGACGTGCGAGGGCCCGCCGTTCATGCACAGGAAGATGACGCGCTTGGCCCGCGCTGGGAAATGGGGCGACTGGGGGGCCAGCCCGCCCGCGGCAGCCCGCGAGGCGGCTTCTCTGGCCGCCGCCTCGTGAGCCAAGCCGGCGAACGCCAGGTAGCCGAAACCGGAAGCGAACGACCGCAGCGCGTGGCGCCGCGAGACGACCGGCGCCGGACGACCGTCAAGTTTCCTGGTTGCCATGAGCGATTGCCTCCTAATCGAGGTTCCTGAATTCGGCGGTCGACAGCAGGGCCTGGCAGTAGGCGGCCAGAAGCCGCCGGCGCGCCTGTTGGCCGTCTCCGCCCGCATCCTCGTCTCCCGCGAGGTTCTTTCCCTGCTCGAGAAACGCGGCGGCCATTTTTGCCTCATCGGCGTCCGCCTCGCGGCTGAAGCAGAGTAAAAAGGCGCGACGGATGCGCTGCTCGTCGTCGTCGGCCTCGCGGATCAGACGCTCGGCCAAGGCCCTGGCCCGCGACTGTACGAACGAACCGTTCATCAAGTACAGGGCCTGGAGGGGGACGTTGGTCGTCTCGCGATCGCCGCTGACAAGGCTCGGTTCGGCGAAATCGAACAGGTCCAGGACTTCGGGCAGCCGATCGCGGAGCACGGGCAGGTAAACCGAGCGGTGCAGCGAGCCGTCGAGATCCGCGGGCAAGCTGGCATCCAGGCCGATGAGCGAAATCGGCCGATCGCCGATGTGGCGCGCCACGAGCGAGCCGGCCGGGCGCGCGGCGTCGAGCTCGCCGGAAACAACCAGCATGGCGTCGCGAATGGCTTCGGCATCCAGGCGCCGCTTGGCGGCCCGCCACAGCAGCCGGTTGTCGGGATCGGCGCGGAATGCGGCCTCGTGGTACGTGGAGGCCTGGCGATACGTGCGGGACAGCACGATCTCCCGGACCAGCTTCTTTACCGACCAGCCGTCGGCCACGAAGCGGACCGCCAGGTGGTCGAGCAGCTCCCTGTGGCTGGGCCGCTCGCCGCTGAATCCGAAGTTGTCGACCGTGCGCACGATGCCCGCGCCGAACAAGTGCCGCCATACGCGGTTGGTCATCACGCGGGCCGTCAGCGGATGGTCCGGGTGGGTAAGCCAGCGGGCCAACTCGAGCCGCCCGCTCTGATCGGAAGGAATTCTTGGGGCCTCGGCGATCTCGACGACCCGCGGAAAGCCGCGCGGCACGGTCTTGCCGGGCCGGCCGATCTCGCCGCGCTCCAACAACGGCGCGTCGACGTTCCGCTCGCCATCCAGGACGCCCATGGCCAAGGGCAGAGCTTGACCCGAGTCGTCCACTTTCTCCAGTTCGCCTTCGATGCCTCCCGACCTCCAGAAGATCCGCAACGCGTCGCGCAGCGTAAAGAACTTTTCCGGATCCTCCCCGGTCTGGAGCGCCTTGGCGACGGCGGCCATGCCTTCTGCCTCCTCCTTCTGGAGCGCCGCCAGCTCGGCTTTCAAGCCGGCCACGCGCTCGGGCGGAATGGATGCATGGAAGATCGGCTGGCCGGCGCCGCGCGGCAGGACCAAGGGATCGCCGCCAACCCGGTTGGCCGGCGACACAAAGGTGCCGAAATAGGTCTTGGTGCTGGCGAACACGCCGGCCAGCGCGTAATAATCGTCCATCGAAAACGGGTCGAACTTGTGGTCGTGACAACGCGCGCAAGCCACCGAGTTGGCCATCACCGCCCGCGAAACGGCGTCGATCTGTTCGTCGATGACGTCGGCCGCAAACTGCAACGCGTTTCCCTCCTCGAGGTTCTTGGGTCCCAGCGCCAAGAAGCCCGTGGCGATCAGCAGCCGCGCACGCTGGGCGTCGCTTTCGTAGGGGAGCAAGTCGCCCGCGATCTGTTCCACGAGAAAACGATCGAAGGGCATGTCGGCATTCACCGCGTCGATGACGTAGTCGCGGTAGCGCCAGGCATACGGGAACGAGATGTTCGCTTCCATGCCGCTCGATTCGGCGAAGCGGGCCACGTCGAGCCAGTGCCTCCCCCACCGCTCGCCGAACTGCTCGGACGCCAGCAAGGAATCGACTTCCGCCTCCAGGGCCGCGTCGAGGCCGTCGGCCGCGATCCGCTCGCGAAAATCAGAAACCACCGCCGGCGACGGAGGCAGCCCCACGAGGTCGAAGTGCAGCCGCCGCAGCAAGGTTGCCGGCTCGGCATCCGCGGAGGGCGCCAGGCCGGCCGCCTCCAGCTTCGCCAGGATGAAGTGGTCGAGATCGCGCTTGGCCCAAGCGGGATTGCTGGCGGCCGGAGGTTGCTGGGCCGCGGGCTTTTGGAAGGCCCAGAACTGGCGGCCTGTCTCAATATCCACCGGCGGGCTCGGCACGCCGGCGGCCTCGTCGTCGCGGGGATCGGCGGCGCCCGCCGCAATCCATGCCTTCACGTCGGCAACGACCGATTCGGGCAGGCGCTCCCGCTTGGGAGGCATCTGGAGATCCGGGTCGGAATGGGAAATGGCGGTGAGCAGAATGCTCGCATCGGGGTCGCCGGGCACGACGGCCGGGCCGCGATCCCCACCAGCCCGAATCGTCTTCATCGAATCGAGCCGCAGTCCGCCCTCCGATTTGCCGGCCGCGGCCGAATGGCATTCGTAGCAACGGTCGACGAGGATCGGCCGGATCCTGGTTTCGAAGAATGCGATCCTGGCGGCGGCGTCCTCGGCGGCCGCCTGTCCGGCCGAAGCGACGGTGGGGCCGCTCGCCAGCAGGAGGATCATGCAGAGCATTGATCGGCACAGTGGCATGGCAATTTCGGCCTGGCAGGCGATTTGCCGAAAGCGGACCCTCTCGCTTCCGAAAAAGCAGCTTGACGTGCCTGCGGGCGTACTGGGCGGTGTTGAGTGCAGGCGCAGGCCGCCCTCGGCATTATACCACGGCAGCCGGCTCACCCCAGGGCCACAGGCCCGAGAGAAGAACTCCCAGGGGATGGCCGCGGTTCTCTTCGATGGTTATCGCGATTGGTCGAGTAACTCCCGCAACACTCGAAACGGCGACGGGCGCCGCTTGGACCAGAGCCAGCGCACGTCGAAACGAAAACCGGGCAGCACCTTGCTCTCGACTATGGAGCCATTGAGAACCATCGGCTGGAACTTGCCGCGCTGGCGGCGGAGGAAAGCGGCGGCCTGCTTGCCGGGGTCGATGATCCAGTATTCCCGCACTCCCGCCTTCTCATAAACCTGCCGCTTGGTGACATAGTCCCGCTCGACGCTGTCGGGGCTGACGATCTCCACGGCGATATCGGGCGGGCCGTTCACAAATCCTCTCTGCACCAGCCGCAGGCGCCGCTTGGCCACAAATGCGACATCGGGCTCCGGGCCCCGCTTCTCGGTGATCCGGAACGCCACCCGTGTGACAAACACCTTTCCCAGCTCTAATTCGTCCGCGAAGCCGACCATCAGCGTTGAGAGC
The DNA here is from genome assembly GCA_040901675.1 of Pirellulales bacterium. Classification (GTDB taxonomy): domain Bacteria; phylum Planctomycetota; class Planctomycetia; order Pirellulales; family JAICIG01; genus JBBDNX01. The sequence continues at coordinate 7,701 of JBBDYJ010000001.1, forward strand.
CAAGCGACCAGCTCGTTGTCGTCGGTGCTTTCCGGTGATGCCATGTAGATGACTCCATCGAGCAAGTCGGCCTTCTCATCCGGGTTGATCAGAACCAGGAAGTCGTCGAAAGTGTACTGCCCAGTGCGGGGTACGATGGAAGCCATGCGGACACCTTCATTGCGGAACAAGCGCCAACCGACCGACGCGACTGCCGCGGCTGGCCGGCAACCGCGCCGTCAGGTAGTCTACCACGAATTCGGGTGTCAGGGGTCAGTGGTGTGGTCCCCGGACCGGCGCAGCGGCTTCCCTTGGTTCCCTTGCTTGCCGTGTTGCGATGGGGCACAAAGGGCCTACAATCAGATGATCTGTCTCCCGCTCAAAGGAGGCTCGTATGCGCCGGATCCATCGATTCGCGGCTTGGGCCGCCGTAAGTCTGTTGGCGGCCGCGGCCAGTGCCGAGGAAAAACAGGCGGAATCGCCCGCCCTTGAAGTCATCAAGCTCGCTTCGCCGGCCAACGCGTTTGCATTCGACTCTGCCAGCGGCACGCTGGTGGCCGTGGACTCACGCGGGGGGACCGTGGCGGCCTACTCGCGAGACTTTCTGAACGGGAAATCGGCGAAGCCGGTCGGGCCGGTCAAGGTGGGGCGAAAGCCGGTTGCGGTGGTCTATAAGCGCTTCAAGGACAAACGCTACGTCATCGTGGGCTCGCTCGACGAATCTGGCTTGCGCGTTCTGGAGGCCGATACGCTCAAGGCGGTCAAGCGCGTCGCTCTGCCAGGCAAGTCGGTTTACCACCTGGCCACGTCGGCCAGCGATACGGATCCTTACGTCTATTACAGCGTCGGCATTGATTCCTATGATCCCTCTTATCCGCGCGATGGAACCGTTGGACGCATGGACGTAGAGAAGCTGGCCGACGCGGACCAGTTCCAGCTCGTCGCCGACGAAGTGGTGCTATCCCCTGACGGGCGTCGCTTGTATGCCCGGCGGGCCTTCTCGTCGCCGTCCGGCTTTGCGGTGTACGAAGTCGTCTCGGGAGAAACGGGGCCGACCGCGCTGCGCAGGCTGCACGAGGAGCACGAAGACGCGCCAAGCTATGTGCCCGACCCATATAACGAATACGTCGCCGTCGGCCGCGCGCTGTACACGCCCGATCTTCGCCGCAAGATTACCGAGCTACCATTCTGGCCCAACGCCTTCTTCTCCGACCGGCCGTTGATCGTGGGCCTGGCCGACAGCGCCGGAACACAGCGGTTCGGCGTATCGCCCGACTCGCCGCCCATTGCGCTGGTCGTGGCATCCTACAACACACAGCAGGAGGTGGGGCGACTGGCGCTGCCGGGCGACTTTTTTGCGGCTGCGTTGCAAAGTCAGCGGGACGACCGGTTCGAGGATCTAATGCACACAGCCTTCCGAGTACACGTCTTCGCCGACTCCGCCGGCGAGCGCGTGCTGGTGGCTCTTGTCGATAAGGTGTTGCCGATCCGGCTGGCAGATCTCAATCTGCCGGCCGAACCGTTTCTGCACGTCGTCGTCAAGTCCCCGCGGCATTTCTTCCTGGGTGAGCAGTCTACCGTCCGCATGACCGCCCTGGACGAAAAGTCCAGGGTGGAACTGCTCGATGCCCCCCAGGGGATGAAGTTGGCAAACAACGCGCTCACCTGGACCCCGGGCGCCCAGGATACCGGCTCTCAGACCATCACCCTGAAAGTGTCGAAGGGGGATCTCGCCCGCGAGCAGGTGCTGCACTTCGATGTGACGGCACGTTATATGAAGCTGAGGTTCGAGGCCGAGGGGTTCTTCGTGAGCCCCGACGCTCGCTGGGGCGTGGCCTGGGCGAACGGGCAAGGCCAAGACGACTCGGATACCTGCCGTGTGGCGCTTTTGGACCTTGCCCAGCGTCGCGTTGTCTCACGCAAGCTGGCCCATCGCATCAGCGCGGCCGCAGCCGATGAGCATTACGTCTATGTCGCCGTGCAAGAAAAGAACACGTTTCTGGCCCTCGACCATAAGGCGCTGGCCACGCAAAGACGGATTTTTACGGAGGGATTCCCATCCCAGTTCAACCTCGACGTTCCCGGTCGCCTGGGGGTACTGCAGCATGGCGGCTTGCTGGAGCTTTCGACGCCCGAGCTCAAGCCGTTGCCCGACGCGCCAAAGCCACGGCTGGTGGAGCATTGGGTCAACTCCGAGGGGCACGTGCCACGCCGCCTCCCCGAAGGAATCTATTACCGAGGTTGCGTGTTCGACCGAGAACTGAAGCAAGTCCGCCTTCTTTTCAACCTGCCAGATTGCTTGCAACTCCACCCCCGGCCTTTGGAGCATTTTCACCCGGATGAAAGCCCCGTGCTGGAGCCGTGGGACCGTTCGGCAGCACATGGCGGATTTGGCGTCGGAATCACCGACTCGCAGGGGCGGCCGATCATCCGCACGAATGGCGGTGTGGACCTGTCTCCCGATTTTCCGCTGGCGGTCTTGCTGGGCAGGGCCCATGAGGCGGACGACGTGCGGCTCGTGCTTGCCTTTCACGAAATCGTGACGGGGGCTGAACTCGAGTCGCTGACCCTCGCCACGTCGCCCCGCGGGTCGTTCTTTGCGGAATCCACTGACTCGAATTTGCCGGTCTTCGTGCGTGGCAAGCAGGTTTTTGCGTGCGTGGGAGACCGAGTATTCGTGTATACGCTGACGGATCAGCAATTGAAGCAATTTCCGGTCCCCTTCTGTTTCGAGCGCGTACAAGAAAAGCTGGTGCTGGATTCAAAGGGCGAGGCAACGTTAACCCACAAAGTCCGAGGCGCGGAAGGCCAGGTCGAGTTCGAGCTCGATGAGTCGCTGGCGGGCTTGCAATTGCAGGGCATGAAGCTGGACAGCCAGTCCGGCGCGTTGACCATCGACGGCCCCGCCCTGACGAAGTCGATCATATCGATCTTCGCCCAGTCGGTCTCTCGGCGCATGGTCCCAGGCTTTGAGGATGTGGACGCCGTCACCGAGGCCACGCACGAGAGGTTCCGGCAACTGGTCGGCCGCCCGTCAAAGGGCATGCCGATCCTCGTTCCCGTGAGGCTGGTCGCCAGGGACGAGAGTCAACAGATTGCGCGTCTCAACTACCTGGTGTTCCTGGAGCTGCCCGAGGACGAGGCCAGGGCCGCGCTAGCGGCTGGTCCCGAGGCCGCGTCACCGGCACCAGTGCCCGCCATACCGGTCCCAATCCCAGGCGCCCCGCGGCCTCCTGCCGGTACCCTGGAGCAGCGGCTCACCGCGATGGAACAGCGCCTCGCGCAGCTCGAAGCGAAATTGGATTCCGTGCTTGCCGCGCTCAAGCCTGAGCCCGCCGAAGAACCGGCTGATTCCCAGGACGAGGAATGACCTCACGTCAACGTTCAGCCACCAGCTATGGACGGTCGCCGCCCTCTTCGCTCCCCCCTTCCCCCGCTCACTGATTGGAGGCCGCTCTAAGGTCCGCCGAGGGCGGAAGAAGCAGTGCCGTATGAGAATCCCGTTCTTCAAGCGGGCATCAGGCCCCGAAGAGCACTGCTTCTCGATGCCGGCCACGCCGGCACCTCCAAGCAGTGGCACATCGAAGTCTGCCTTTGGAGACCTTCTGCATTCTCCTTCAATGTCCCTCTTCCGCCGCCTGAAAGGACTGCTCGGCAGTCAACGGGCCGGCCAGGGGGCCGGTGTCAAAGGAGACGCGGACAGCGAAGCCGCCGCCGCTGGGCACTCGCACGGAGTGCGAACAGAACGTGCCTCAGCCGAAACTGGAAAGCGCCCGGGACAGCCGCTCGCCGGCCGCATCGCAGAGCTCGATTCGGGCACTGGCTTCCCAGGGCTGCCGGCGGTCGGCGCGAATGCCGCAATGGGCCAGGTACAAGCCCGCCGGCGTCCGCAGCGCGGGCGAGACCAGTATCTCCGTGCCGGGCGCGGAGGGAGTGTCGGGCGACAACCGGGCTTCGAGGGCAAGGCCGTCGAGAAGATCGATGCTCGTCTGCTCCCCAGCGCGGACTTCGACTACCGCCCCGCTGTCGCCGCCGAAGCGGTAGCTCCAGGTCTTGCCGCCGGAATCGGCCAGGTCGAACACAAGCCCCGTCAGGCGGTAGACGCCATCCGGAACGAGCAGCGGCTGATCGAGGCCGTGGACGGCCGCCAACTCGCCGACGTCGCTCACGAACGTGGCCGAGAGACTGCCGGGCAGCACGGCACTGCCCACACGGCCGAGCGTGAGGCGCAAAGTTCCGGTGGCCGTGCTTCGCGGTACCACCTGCACGTTGGAGGCGGTCGGGTCGCAGCGCACGATGTATTGAGCGCCGCCATGCGCCAGCGGCGCGCCAAGCGGGAACTGCTCGCCGAGCGGATCGAAGTTGCCATCGGCGTCCAGGTCGATCAGGAGCCGGTCGTCGCCGGCCGTGAAGCAACCGTCGGAGTTGGCGTCGATGAGAATGGCGGGCAACCGGGCGTCGCCCAACGTCACGTGGCCGACGGCATAGCCGCGCACGGCGTAGCGCAACTCGCCGGTGAGCGGGGAACGCCGGAACAGGATCGTGCGGCGGTGCCGCCGGGGCTTGCCGTCGGCAGCCACGGTCACCACGGCCTCGACTGCCAACTCCGCCGAACCCAACGTGTGGCACTCGCGGTCCGAAATGCGGCCGCCGCCGTTGGCATCGAACCACAGTTGGCCGCCGCCGTCGTCCGAGGGCTTCCACGCCAGCGGCAGGGGTGCACCGGCGGGGAGCCCCAGCGGCAGCGAGCCGTAACTGGCGCCCTCGCCGGGCGCGGTCTCGTACGAGAGCCTCACCGGATCGGCGCTCAAGCGCACGGCGCGATAGACGAGCAGGCTGCGCCCCCCGTGCTCCGCCTCGTCCCGGAACTCGAAGCACTCGCCGGCGGGCGATCCGTTCGCGGCAACCGCAAGGCACAGAAGCAGGGCCCACCACATCGCTACGGCTCCTGGCTCGGGAACCAGATCGCTCCAGACGGGTACATGTACGCCGGCCGGTCGAAAGACGGTATGGTCAAAAGCTCGACCATCGACATCAACTGTCTCAATCGCCCGTCGGTTGTTTCCTTGAGCGCCGCGGGCAGCTCCTCATCGAAAAGCTGGACCGCGCGTTCCAAGTCTACCAGGGCCCATGCCTGCAGCCATTCGCCCCGGTCGATCGAACCGACACCCCCCGAGCCGACCAGGTCGCGGCGCGGCTCGACCCGCTCCAGCAGCTCGCGGGCGGTGCGCCGATCGACCAGCGCCAGCAGCCGGGCCGTCGTCACCCAGCACTCGAGCAGATCCACTTGCGATTTCAAACCGACCGTGGGACGAGCGGCCATCACCTGGTAGACCACGGCCTGCATGTCCGGGTAACCGACCTGGTGGGCCTGGCAGGCCACGTGCGCCGCGAAAGTGCTGGGACCGCCATAGTTGCTCCACCCGCTGAACTCCTCCTGCTGATTGCGGTGGATCTCGAGGCTGCGGTCGATCAGCGACCAGGCGAGCTGGGGATCCGATGGTTTCACCCCCACGGCCAGCCAGCCGAACGCCTCGGCCTTGGTCTTGGCCGAGCCGCGGCCTTCGATGCCTTCGACAATGGCCACGGCTTCGGCGGGACGCACCCGGGCCAGGGCGTAGGCGATCCGCATCTTCACCCGGTTGAGCTCCGACCCGCCCTTGGGAAAGTCGCGGACGACGTCCAGCGCCTTGTCGGGCTCTTGCGCGCCGATCGCTGCGGCGATGTTGCCCAGGTAGCGCTCGCGGTCGCCGGGCTTTTCGATCGGCTCGACGAGCGCAAGCGCCTGCTGGAGATCGTAGGGAGCCAGGGCCGCGGCCACGATGCCGCGCGCATAGCCCTGGTGGTCGTCCGAACCCAGCTTGGCAGCCATCCCGGCCGCCTCGGCCAGAGCGGCTCGTCCGGGTTCATCCTGGCCCAGCCGGATGGCGAGGGCGGCGGCATTGGCCATGGAGTACGCGCGGTAAGGTTGATCGTGTGCGCGCGCGCGGACCATCGCCTCCTGAACGTACCGGAGCGCCGTCGCCGGCTCATCCGCGGAAACTCGCTGCGCGAGGTCGAGAAGCGCGCGAGACGCGACCTGGGGCCGGGCATCGCCCAGCACGGCCAGGACCTCATCGGGGTCGCCGGCCACGCTTTCGGCAGCGATCGGGCGTACGCGGTCCGGGTGCCAGCCCCCCGCCTGTTTGGACCAGGCGAGCGCCGTGGCCGGATCGAGCCGCGCCATCGACACGAGTAATCGTGAGAGGCTCCAGTTCTCCCAGAGCCGCCGGTTCGGATCTTGCTGGTTGATCGGCCACAGTCTTTCGAGCCATTGGCGGGCGACCCGCCGCTCCGCTTCAAATGAACCAGCCTGGGAAGCCTCGCCTTGCATAGGCGGCTTATGGTCCTTGCGCATGAGCTCGAGCGTGGCATCGGAAGTATCTGTCGGCACGCGCAGGCCGGCAAACCGATATCCGTCGTGCTCGGCGAAGACGTATACGTCGCCGGGGAAAAATCCCGCCAGGCGGAAGCGGCCTTGCTCGTCCGTCGTGGTATGAAGCGGTTGCGAGGCGTCGCCTGAGTTGAACACGTGGACGCCGGCCAGCGGCGCGCCATTGTGAAGCACTTTTCCTTCCACAAAGTGGCCCGTGTGCTCCAGGACGATATCGGAAAAGTCGTGTGTTTCGCCCGGCTTTCCCAAGAGTTGAGCCGACTCGAATTGCGCGTATCCCTCGGCATCGACGGTGATGTTGTAGCGGTCGCCCGGCCAGAGGGCCTTCGATTCGAACGTACCGTCGGCATTCGAGACGAGGCTGTCGAGCACCGAGCCGACTCCGGACAGCCCGGTGCGCCCGCTCACGTAATTGCGGTTCCACCAGAGAACGATCGGCGCCTTGCCGATCGGATTGCCGGCCGCATCAACCAACCGGCCGCGGAGGCGAAAGGCGCTGCGGTCGGAGACAACCAGGCGAGCGGCGCCCTCGACGTCGGCCGGCACCACGACGACGGCCCCATTGGTGACCGCGGTGCTGGTGCGGGCCCGCAACGGCAGCGTATCGGCGGGATCGACCTGGATCAGCGTGACTTTACCCTCGGCGTTGGTTCGGGCCAAGTTGCCGCGATTGTGGATAGAGGGTGGACGAACCAGATGCACTTCGGCGTCCGCGACCGGCTGACCGGCGTTGTCGACGACTTCGACGGGTAGGCTCAAGGCACGTTCGAGGCGGATTGGCGGCAGCTCGGCGTCGGCAGACGCTGACGCTCTAAAAAGCCGCTCGCCGTCGCCCGGCGGGATAAAGTTGTCTGGTACCTTCTGGACGCGGGCCGCGACGATGCCCGGTTCGGCATAGCCGCTGTAGCGTCCGTCGGCGTCGGTGGTCACGCTGAGGCGCTGGATCAAGGAATCCTGCTCGGTAATGTTGCACACCCAGATTTCGACTCCGGCGATCGGCTGACCGTCTTCATCAAGGACCTGACCGGCGACTTCAATCGATCGCAGGACAGGGATGGAAATGCCCGAGACCTCCGCGCCGGCCTGGACGTCGACGGGCGCGATCGGTCTCGCATAGAGGTTGGTCGAGTAGTCGGGTTGGGGCCTGATGTCGTATCGGCCGGCTGGAAGACCGTCGACGCGGAATGTCCCGTCCTTCGTGGTGGCAAGAATCTCGTAGAAGTTCATCGCGACATCGGCCGCATTGAATTCCACCGGGTCCAGTTGCATTCGTATGACAAGTTCCATGGGAGGCGGCTGTTCGATATCGTCAGGCAGCACCAGCGAGCCGCTGATGCTGCCCGCCCTGTCAAGGCGAATCGTCGCGTGCGTGCCCGTGTCCCAGATAACGTTGGGGCGGGCATGTCCCTTTGCCTCGACGCCAGCTATCAACCCACCTTCGCGCGGCATGCCGGGAATCGAGAAGCTGCCGTCCTCGGCCGTCGCTGCTTCGAGCTCGCTGGCCAACTGCAGCGGAAGCTCGACGGTATTAAAGTTTCGTTCGCGGCCGGATCCCGCCTTCAGGTGCCTGGGCTTGATCCGCGCGGCGGCGATCGGTTGTCCAGCGGTATCGAGGAGTCGCCCTCTGGTTTCGGCCACCTCGCGCAACTCGACGTTGTAAGGGGGTCCAACGTTCCGGCCGGCGCGGTTCGACCAGCCAATCCGCTGTTGGGCGTCGCGTCCCAAAACCTGTGGCTGGCGGACGCGAGGGGCGAACGCTTCATCACGCGACACTCCGGGGAACGTGAAGCGACCGTCGGCCTCCGATATAGTCTCGGCCAGAACTTGCGGCGGCTCATCGTAGCTGCCGCCGAGCAGCCACACCGTGACTTGGCCGGCCGGCTTTCCTTGCGGATCGTACACGGTGCCGCCGAAGTCAGCGGCCGTTTCCGCCGGCGGATCGGCGCGGTTGCCGTTCTCTTTGCCGCCGACCTTCACCGGTTCTGTCGGTTGCACCCCTTTATCAGTGGCCGGCCGTTTGTCGGCCGACGGCTTCGGAGTCGGCTTATCCCTGGGTGCGGCCGCTGAATTGCTTCGGTCCATTCCCGGCAGCGTCAGCGCCGCCAGCACGACGAGCAGGCCCAACGTGGCGGCCGACAGGCGCGGCGTGCGCCGGACCGCGTTGTCCATGATCCGCACCAGCCGCCGGCCGATCGGGTGAAGGCCGCGTGCCATTTCCATCGTCATCCGCAGCCGGGGTCGGGAGGCGACCGCCGTGGCCACGCGCAACAGCGTCTGGCAATACGCTTCCGGCGTCGCCATGCCGCGGGCCAGCAGCAGGTCGTCGCAGCAATCTTCGCGAAGCTTGCGCAAGCTGCGGCTGACAAGCCAGGCAACCGGGTGGAACCACCAGGCAATACAGACCAGGTGCTGTGCCCAGTTGATCCAGGCGTCGCCGCGGCGCAGGTGGATCAGCTCGTGCGCCAGCACGGTGTCAAGGTCCGGCTCGGAAAGCGTTGCGGCAAGCGAAGAGGGGAGCAGCACCGTGGGCCGCAAGATGCCAAATGCGACCGGCGAGGCGACATTCGACGCGACCAGCAGCCGCGCGCCGCGGGGCATCCGCAACTCGCGGCATAGACGCTGGAATCGGGCCAACGGCAAGGGGCCGGGCTCAGCAGCCTGCCGCACGCGGCGGCTGAGCAGCAACATCTGGCATGCGGTCCAGGACAAAAGCACGAGCGCGCCGAGGGCATGGACCAACATCAGCCCGGCCTTCCATCCGGGTCGCCACGAGGATGCGAAATTGCCGATTCCGTGCGAAGCGGCCGCCGTGGCGCCAGCCGGCAGGCCATGGCCGCTCCGCGCGGACCTGGCCGGCGCACCCGGCGTGCGAGTCGCGACATGGGACTCGCCGGTGGCGGCTGCCACCGGAACCTCGCCGGCCGGATGAGTTTCGACGCCTGGGATGGATGCACCGGTGGTCCAGGGCGGCTCGGGCGATAGGCCACCATCGTCAAACCGCACCGCCAAAGCCTCGCCGGCGAAAAAGTCTTCGTCACTCGGTTGAGCGGGCACTTCAACCAATATCGGGCCCACCCGGCTGAACAGGCCCGTTGGCGCCGGCAGCCACGGCGGACAGGCGAACTTGGTCAGGGCGATCAGCAGGATTCCGTAGCGCAGCGGCGAAGGCCACCGGCGGCCAAGCCGTAGAACCACGAGCAACACCAGGCCCAAAACGGCAGCCTGCCAGGAGGCATGCAGGACATAGCTCCACCAGGTCTCCGCCCAACGGTCCAATGGATGCATGAGAGTAGTCACGTCAATCTCCTGCACTAGTCGTTCTTGGTGTGCTCGCGGCGCAGCTTGTCGAGCAGTTGCTCCAACTGCTCGAGCTGCTGGGGTGTGGGTGGATGGGTTTCAAACAGGGCCGAGACCAGTGCCAATCCGTTGCCGGCAAAGATCCGCTCGACCAGGTTGGCCAGCAGCCGGCGATAAGTCCGCCGCGGCGGAACGGCCGCCCGGTAAAGGAAGGCCTTGCCCGTCTTTCCCTTTTGGCGCGTGACGAGCCCCTTCTGTTCCAGCCGCTTGAGCAGCGTGCTCACGGCCGCATGGGTCATGGGGCGAAAGCCGCTCAGGGCCTCGCGGACCTGGCGGGCCGACAGCCGGCCCTGCCGCCAGAGACAGGCCATCACCTCCAGCTCGGCGTCGGGGATATCGTGCACGGCCATGGTCCGACTCTTTTGTGGGGCTGAGCGATGCGGTCCGTCAGCCGCAGTATATCTACGCACGTAGATATTGCAAGAAAAAAATCTACGTGCGTAGATTTTCCGCCGTTGACATATCCACATACACTAACGTAAGTGTTCCAATTCTTCGGGAGGAGACGCCAATGGCCAGCGAAACCGTGCGGATTCGACCCGAAACCCACGCCCAGCTCAAAGCGTTGGCAAAACAATCGGGGCAGTCGATGCCTGAGTTGCTGGATAAGGCCATCGAGGCCTATCGGCGACGGCTGTTCCTGGAAGAGGGGAACCGCGAGTTCGCGGCCCTTCGCACCGATCGGAAGGCTTGGGAACAAGAGCAGAAGGAGCGGGCCGAGTGGCAGAACACACTGACCGACGACCTCAAGGATGATTGAGGATGCCGTATCCCAAACGCGGGGAGATTTGGCTGGTTGATTTGAGCCCGACTCGAGGCCGCGAACAATCAGGTGCGAGGACGTCCGTTCCGTCGCGCGCGAGCGACTGTTGAAGCGTTGGGGAGCCGTCGCACGGCCTACACTTGAAGCGGTCGAAGACCGGGTTCGAGTTCTCTTGGAGCTATAAGCCAATGGCACAATGTTTGCTCCTTCGCCGTCGCTGTGTAGAGGACATCCCCGGCAATTTGAGGTACAAAACATGTTCGGCCGGTCGTATCGGCGGGCGCCGCGGCGGCGGTCGTGGCTTTCGGGCAGGTTAGTGATCGCGGCGATCATCGCCATCGTGTCCTTGATCTCCTATTACGGCAGCGGCAGCCGAAACCCGCTGACCGATGAGGTGCAGCGGGTGGCCATGTCGCCCGAGCAGGAGATCGCCATGGGGCTGCAAGCGGCCCCGGAAATGGCCGCACAGCATGGCGGGCTGCATCCGGATGAACAATCGCAGGAGTTGGTCGACCGGATTGGCCGGCGGCTGATCGAGTCGGTGGCTGCCAAGGTGCCGTACCGGTTCGAATTCCACGTCCTGGCCGACGAGCAGACTATCAACGCTTTTGCCCTGCCCGGCGGCCAGGTGTTCTTGACAGCCGGGCTGCTCCAACGGCTCGATTCCCAAGGGCAGATCGCCGGCGTGCTGGCGCACGAGATCGGCCACGTGATCGAACGGCATGGGGCCGAGCACCTGGCCAAGGCCCGCCTGACGCAGGGGCTGACCGGGGCGGCGGTAATCGCCACATACGATCCCAACGACCCGCGGACTCGCAACTCGGCGGCCGTGGCCATGGCCATCGGCCAACTGGTGAACATGCGGTTCGGTCGCCAGGATGAGCTGGAGTCGGACAAGTGGGGCGTCAAGCTCACGGCCGAGGCCGGCTACGACCCCCGTTCGATGATCCGCGTGATGGAGGTGCTCCGCGAGGCGGGCGGGGGCGGCCGAATGCCCGAATTCTTCAGCACGCATCCCGACCCCGGCCGGCGGATCGAACGCATCCAGGACGCCATCCACGAAGCTTTCCCGGAAGGTGTTCCGGATGGACTGGAAGCGTAGGAAGGCAGAAGGGTGAAGGCAGAAGGGTGAAGGCAGAAGGGTGAAGGCAGAAGGATGAAGGCAGAGGGGTGAAGGCAGAGGGCAGAACAGGAACACGGACGAAGACTGGGGCACGCTACCGCTTTGCCGCCAGCCACCCGCCAGCCTACAGCCTACAGCCTGGGCGTCGGCGGATGGTCCTCGCTGGCGCGTCGCGTTAATATGGGACGCGCGTCCCGTGTCCAGCGGTTCTGCCTTCTGCCTTCTGCCTTCAAATCCCATGCTGCGAATCCAGGTCAGCAACAAACAGCAAGAGCGGCGGCTGGAGCATGCGGCCGGGCCGCTGGAGTTTGGCCGCATTCCGCAGCCGGGCGCGCAGCGGGTCGTGTTGGACGATCCGCACGTCTCACGCAACCAACTGCGGATCCGCGAACGATCGAGCGGCCACCTGGAGGTCGAGAACCTCAGCCAGCGGACGGCGGTGTACGTGGGCGACGGAACGGTGCTCGATCCGGGGGCCAGCCGCGAATTCGAGCTGCCGGTGCGGCTGACGGCCGGCACCACCTTGATCGAAATCGGCGCGATGACGCTCGAAGACTCGTCGGGCGCCAACTGGCGGACCGTCACGCAGCCGATGCGCCATATCAGCGACCTGGGCGAGAAGCTGAACCTGGCCGACATCGGCGACTCGCTCACGCCCGAGACGCTGGCCTACTGGTTCGAAACGGTGATCGCCGTCCAGCGGTCGGCAGCCGGCTCGCCCGAGTTCTACCAGGAAACCGCCCGCGCCGTGGTCGACCTGGTGGGGCTCGACCTGGGACTGGTCATGCTGCGGCGGGCGGCCCCGGCCGGCGCAGATCCCTGGGAGGTGGTCGCCAGCCACTCGACCGAGGCCGGCTCGAAAGCCGTCTTCAGCCGCACCATCCTCCAGCGCGTGCTCGAAGAGCGGCGGACGTTCTTTCGCGTGCCCGAGATCAAGGACTCGACCGGCAGCCTGCTGGGCGTCGAGTCGGTGGTGGTCTCGCCCATCTTCGATCCGCAGGATGAGATCGTGGGGGTCGTCTACGGCTTGCGCACCGGCTCGGGCGGTCCCCGCTCCGCGGGGATCAAGCCGCTGGAGGCCCAGGTGGTGCAATTGCTGGCGGCGGCCGTGGGCGCCGGGCTGGCCCGCGTCCAGCGCGAGGCCGAGGCCGCCCGCTCGCGCGTGCAGCTCGAACAGTTCGTCTCCGCCGAAGTGGCCCGCGAGCTGGAACGCGATCCGACGATGCTCGATGGCCGCGACCGCGAAGTGACGATCCTGTTCAGCGACATCCGCAATTTCACGCGGCTTTCGGCACGGCTGGGACCGGTCGATACGTTCCTCCTGGTCCGCGACGTGATGGAGCGGCTCACCGACTGCATCAAGCAGCACGATGGAACGCTGGTCTACTATATCGGCGACGGCCTGCTGGCCATGTGGAACGCGCCGGCCGACCAGCCCAATCACGCCGAGCTGGCCTGCCGGGCAGGATTGGCCATGCTGGCTCAGCTCCCCGAGCTCAGCGCCACCTGGCAAGCCCGGGTCGGCGCGCCGATTGCGCTGGGAATCGGGCTCAACACCGGGCCGGCGCGGGTCGGCAACACGGGCAGCCGCAGGCGCTTCAGCTATGCTCCGCTGGGCCACACGGTCAACCTGGCCAGCCGGGTCGAGGGAGCCACCAAGCACCTGGGAGTCCCGCTGTTGATCACCGGCTCGACCCGGGCCCTGCTGGGCAATAAGTTTGCCACCCGCCGCCTGTGCCAGGCGCGGCTGCAAGGCATCGAGACGGCCGTCGACCTCTGCGAGCTGCACGCCGAGCAGGCCGCCGACGGCTGGCTGGCCAATCGCGACGCCTACGAGCACGGCCTGGAGCTGTACGAGGCGGGCCGCTGGGCCGAGGCCTGCCGGGAAATCTATCCCTTGCTATCCGAGAGTCCGGGCAAGTACGATGTGCCCAGTCTGACGCTGGTCGGCCGGGCGATCGACTGTCTCAAACGCCCCCCCGAACGGTTCGACCCGGTGGTCGAGTTCTTGCAGAAGTAGCCGCCGCGCATGGCGGACGCGCTTCTCGTCAGCCCCGCGAGCGGGCACCGGGCCAACGGTTGCCGTGCTGCAGCCTCCAGCCTCAACCTGACAACTGGGGTGGCGCTTGGCTCCAGGGACCCACGGCACCCAAGGCGAGGTCTCCGGATTTTCTTTGTAATCGGTTGCAGCGGCCACAATAATCCCGTACACGCGGCCCGGCAAACACATTCGAGGAACCACCATGGCCATTCAGAGCAGCGTGAACCCACTGACGACTTCGAGTCCCTTGGCAACCGGCCAGCTCGACCAGTCCGATCTGAAGGCGGCCGAGCAGCTCACCGAGGCCTACCGGCGGATGACCGAGCAGCTTGGCCAGGTGATCGTGGGCCAGGGCGAGGTGCTCAAGCAGGTGCTGATCGCCCTGTTCTGCCAGGGGCACTGCATCCTCGAGGGCGTGCCCGGGCTGGCCAAGACGCTGATGATCTCGAGCATCGCCCAGCTCCTGTCGCTCAGCTTCCGCCGCATCCAGTTCACGCCGGACTTGATGCCCTCCGACATCACCGGCACGGAGATCCTGGACGAGGAGGAGGGAACGGGGCGGCGGCGGATGCGGTTCATCAAAGGGCCGATCTTCGGGCACGTGCTGCTGGCCGACGAGATCAACCGCACGCCTCCCAAGACCCAGGCGGCCTTGTTGCAGGCGATGCAGGAGTACAAGGTCACGATTGCCGGCGAGGACTTTCCGCTGGAGAAGCCGTTCCTGGTGCTGGGCACGCAAAACCCGATCGAGCAGGAAGGCACCTATCCGCTCCCGGAGGCCCAGCTCGACCGTTTCATGTTCAAGATCCTGGTCGAATACCCGAGCTTCGACGAGGAGCTGGCGATCGCCGAGGCCACCACGGCCGGCGACCTGCCCACGTTGCGGCCGATCCTGGACCGCACCGGCATCCTGGCTTTGCAGCGGACGGTGCGCAAGGTGCTCGTGGCGCGGAGCGTGTCGGCCTATGCGGTGAGCCTGGCCCGTGCCACGCGGCCCGGCTCGGACGAGGTGCCCGACTTCGTCAACAAGTATCTGACGTGGGGGGCCGGCACGCGGGCCTGCCAGTCGCTGTTGTTGGGGGCCAAGGCGCACGCGCTGCTCGACGGGCGGGTACACGTCTCGACGGACGACATCCGCTACGTGGCCCGGCCCGTGATGCGGCACCGGCTGGTGACGAGCTTTACGGCGGAAAGCGACGGCGTAACGCCGGACCACATCGTCGAAAAGTTGTTCGAGACCGTGCGCGAACCGATGGAGTGAGGCAGCCGCCATGGCGCAGCGATTCCTCGATCCCGAAGGCCTGGCACGCATCGGCCCGATGGAGCTGGTGGCCCGCCAGGTCGTCGAAGGCTTTCTCACCGGGCGGCACCGCAGCCCTTACCACGGCTTTTCGGTGGAGTACCTGGACCACCGCGCGTACACGCCCGGCGACAACCTCCGCACGCTCGACTGGCGGCTGCTGGCCCGCAACGACAAGTACTTCGTCAAGTTGTTCGAGGACGAGACCAACCTGCGGGCTTCGATCCTGCTCGACTGTTCGCAGTCGATGGATTTTCGCAGCGGCAAGCTGAGCAAGCTGGAATACGGCAGCTACCTGGCGGCGGCCCTGACCTACCTGCTGCTGCGGCAGAACGACGCCGTGGGGCTGGTGATGTTCGACCAGGAAGTGCGGGAGCACCTGCCCGCGCGGGCCCGGCCCACGCAATTCCGCCGCGTGCTGGAAGTGCTCGAACGCACGGCGCCCGGCGGCGACACCAACGTGGGGAAAATCCTGCACCAGGTGGCCGAACGCGTCAAGCGCCGCGGGCTGGTGATCCTGATCAGCGACCTGATCGACGACGAGGCCCGGATCGCCGGGGGCCTGGCCCACTTCCGCCACGACCGGCACGAAGTGATCGTCTTCCACCTGATGGACGACGCCGAGCTGACGTTTCCCTACGACCGCCTGACGCGCTTCAAGGACATGGAGGGCGCGGGACGCGTCGTGGCCAATCCCAAGAGCCTCCGCAGCCGCTACCTGGCCCGCGTCAACGCCTTTACCGAGCGGCTGAAGAAGGACTGCCTCGAGCGGCGGATCAGCTACCACTTGATCAACACCAAGCAACCTTACGACGTATCGCTGGCCGCCTGTCTCGACAAACGGTCGAGGATGGGCTGACGCGGCCCGTGGGCCTGCCGGAGCAGCCGATGGACCTGGTTCACGCAAACCTCTTGTACCTGCTGCCGCTGGCGGGGATTCCCGTGCTCTTGCACCTGCTGACGCTGCACCGGCTGCGGACGGTCGAGCTGAGCACGTTCCGCTTCTTGTTCGACAGCTACGTGCACGAGCGGCGGCGGATGAAGTTCCTCGAAGCGCTGTTGGCCATGCTGCGGACGTTGTTCCTGCTGCTGCTGGTGCTGGTGTGCGCCCGGCCGGTGGTCCGCACGTGGAGCGCGCTCTTCGGCGGCGGCTCCGGACGCGACGTGGTCATGCTGGTCGACTGCTCGGCCAGCATGAACGCGCGGACCGCCGGCGTGTCGGCCCTGGAGCGGGCCAAGCTCACCGCCCGCGCGGTGGCCGAGCAGATGTCGGCCGACGATCGCCTGACGTTGTTTCGCGTGACCGGCCGGCCGGAGGAAGTCTTCAGCCGCTTCAGCTCCGACGCCGAAGCGATCGGCGAGCATCTCGACGCGCTCGAAACCAGCCCGGCGCGGGCCAACTGGTACACGGCCCTGGCGGGAGTTTTCGGGCCCGGCTCGCCGCCGCGCTCGAAGTCGACCGTATACCTGTTCACCGACTGTCAATCGAGCGGCTGGCGCGAATTGAGCGCCGAGGGGGTCGAGCACGCCGTCCCCGAAGGCACGCGCCTGGTGGTGGTCGACGTCGGCTCGAAGCAACCCCTGGACAACCTGGCCGTGATAGGCTCGCCGCCCGATCAGCACCGGGCCGTGGTGGGCCTGCCGTTGGTGCTGCGGCCGCAGGTGGCCAATTACTCGCAGACCGAGACCCTCGACGCCACGTTGAGCGTGTTCATCGACGAGAAAGAGGTGGACCGCGGCACGCTCTCGATCGAGCCGGGCGACGTGGGCGGGCGGGAGGTGATCTACACGCCGCGCGAACCGGGAGTGGTCCGCGGCCGGTTCCAGATCGGCGAAGACCGCTTTCCGGACGACGACGAGTATCTGTTCACGCTCTCGGTTTCGCCGCAGATCCAGGTGCTGTTGATCAACGGCAACCCGTCGGCCGACCCATTCGAGAACGAGACATTGTACCTGCAAGCCGCGCTGGCCGCGCGCGGGGACGAACCGGGCCAAAGCAACGCCGGCGGACCGGATCGATCGGCCGCGACTGTGCCCTCCCCTGCGCAGTCCTCGGGGCAGCCGAGCGCGGCCGATCCGGCACAGCTCGATCCGCCAACCCGCTACGCGCGGTCGCTCGACGTGCGCGAGATCATGGAAGGGAGCCTGACCGTCGAGGCGCTCCGGGAAGCCAGCGTGGTGATCCTGGCCAATTGCGGCGGTCTGAACGGCCAGCACTTCGCCTGGCTGCGCGACTTTGTGCACCGGGGCGGCGGTCTGTTGATCTTTCCGGGCGAGCGGGTCAACCCCGATGTGTACAACAACCAGTTCTTCACGGTCGGTGGGCCGCAACAGGAGCGGTTGGTCTGGGCCAGGCTGGGGCCGGTGGTGGGCGACGCGCAGAAGTTCGACACGTTCGTGCAGTTGGCCACGGTCGATTACAGCCACCCGGTGCTCAGCGTGTTCGACGACGCCGAGGCCCGTTATCTCACCACGGCCAATTTCTACCGCCGTTTTGAGCTGTCGCTCGAAGCCGGGCAAGGATCGAGCTGGACGATGGCCCGCTTCTCGGCGACAAAACTGGCCTTGGTCGAAAGCCGCTTCGGCGACGGCCGGGTGGTGCTGGCGGCCTTTCCCGCCAACGCGAAGTGGAGCAACCTGGCCTTGAAGCCCGAATTCGTGCCGCTCCTGCTGCGGATGGTGCACTACCTGGAGCACCGCGCGGCGCTGGAGGCGCCCTCGGTGGTCGGCGCCGATAGAACGGCCGAGTTCGGCCTGGAGGCGAGTTGGCTTCCGGCTGAAGGCAAGGTGATCGACGCGGCCGGACGGACCGCCCAGATCGAGTTCCGCCGCGACGGCTCGCGGCTGGCGGGTGCCTTTGATCAGACGGCGCTCAAGGGCTTCTACACGCTGGAGGTGCAAGGCGGGCGCGTCGAGCAGCCCAAGGCGGCAAGCGCCTTGTTCGCGGTGAACCTCTCTGCCGAGGAGTCGCGGTTCACCATGGCCGGCCAGGAAGAGCTGCGCGCGTGGCTGAACGGAGCCGACCTGACGGTGGTGGATGCCTCGGCCGAAACGCAGCAACAGTTGGGCGCGATCGGCGACCAGCGCGAAGTATGGCGCTACCTGCTGCTCGGCATGTTCCTGGTCATTGGATGCGAGTTCTTCTTGGCCACGTTGGGCGGCCGGAAATCGCGACCGGACGACGAACCAGCCGCCGGCGCGCCGATCCGCCGATCCAGTCCGCGCGCCTGGATGGCGCGGATCAGCGGCGCCGGCGAACCGCTGGCACCGAGTTGATTCCGCCATCCGGCAACGAATTTTACGGAGAGCGATGATGGAACAAACGACGAACGACCAGCGGTCGCCTGACGTCTCCGCCATTTTTCGGCTGATCCGCAAGGTTCGCCGAGCGTTGCGGGGCAGTTGGGTGGCCGCCGGTCTGGCGATCACGGTGGCCCTCTACCTGGCCGCTCTGCTGGCGGTCGCCCTCTTGGATCTGCTGGTGCCGCTCTGGCCGGCGATGCGGCTGATCGGCCTGGTCGTGGTCATTGTGCCGGCCGCCTGGGCGTTGCTGACCGGCGTGCTGTTGCCGGCGGTGCGCCGCTTGGGCAACCGCCAGGTGGCCCGCCGCATCGAACGGCACCTGCCGGGCATTCACAACCGCCTGGTGAGCTGCGTCGACTTGTCCCTGGATCAAAAGCACCAAGGGCATTCGCGCGAGTTCTATCGGCGGCTGGTCGGCGAATCGCTGGAGCGGATCCGCGGCTTCAAGCCCTCCACCGTCGTCAACCTGCGCCGTCTGCGGCGCGCGGGCATGGCGGCGGGCTGCGCGCTGCTCGCATTCCTGGCGGCCTGGGTGCTGTTGTCCGATCGGCTGCCGACGGCCATGGCCCGCATCCTGTCGCCCTTTGCCGACATTCCGCCGGCGACCGGAGTGCTGTTCACGGTCGAGCCCGGCGATGCCCGCCTGCCGCGCGGCGACGACATCCACTTCCGCGTGCAGGTCACCCGGGGGCAACCGCGCGATCTGCGATTGGAGCTTGTTTTTCCCGGGCAGCCGATCTGGCACGAGCTGCAGGAACAGGGCGCCCGGCGCTGGACCCGCACGCTGCGAGGCATCGAAAAGTCGTTCTCGTATCGGGTGCACGGGGGCGGCACGTGGAGCCCACTGCACCACGTTACGCTGGTCGACCGCCCACGGATCGTCTCACTGGGCGCGCAAGTCCACTATCCCGCGTACCTGGGCATCACGGCGCCGCTGGAAGCGTCGCGGCAGAGTATCGACGTGACCGGTCCGGAGGATAGCCAGGTCGAGCTGCGCGTTGGCGTGGAGGGGCAAGCGGTCGATGGGGAGATCCAGATCCTGGAAAGCCGCCAGGAAAGCGTGCCGGTTTCCGAGCGTGGCGAGCGCGTCTGGTTTGTCGACAAGATCCCCGCAGGCGCCGTCCCCGAAGGCAACTGGCAGTGGGAGCACAAGCGCTGGGACGCGGACGAATCCGAGCGCCACATGCACGGCGAGCCCCCCGCCGCCGGAGTACACGGCCATTTGTTCCATAGCGCCCGCATCCCCTTCGAAGTCCGGCCGGGCGAGCACTTGTTCGCCTACGTCTACGTGCCCGCCGATCAGCTTCCCGAAACGATCATGCTCCAATGGCACGATGGCCAGAACTGGGAACATCGCGCGTATTGGGGCCAGGACAAGATCGACGTTGGCCAGCCCGGCACGGCCAGCCGACAACCCATGGGCCCGTTGCCCGAGCCGGGGCGATGGGTGCGCCTCGAAGTGCCCGCCAAGGCGGTCGGCCTGGAGGGCCAGGCGGTGCGCGGCATGGCCTTTACCACCAGCGGCGGCCAATGTCACTGGCACCTGGCCGGCGCACTGCCCCCTCCGCACCGCATCGAGCAGCGGTTCGTCGTCAGCAAGACCTACCCAATCAAACCGGTGGTGGCCAGGGCAGGCGAAAAGTCCGGTAAGCAGAAGGCCGGTAAGCAAAGCACCACGGCCGGCAAGGCCCAGTGGTCGGGCCGTTTTCCGCTGGTCGGCGAGGGCCTGTATCGGGTCGAGCTGCGCAACGAGCTGGGCCATGCCAACCAGACCATGAAAGAGGCCCGCTTTGCCGCCATCGTCGACGAGCCGCCGCAAGTCACCTTGGAGCGGCCGGCGGGCGAGGTGGTGCTGAGCCAGCCGGCCAAGGTGCCGCTGGTCATCGCCGCCTACGACGACTTTGCATTGAAGGACGTCACCGTGCTGGTCGAGCGCGCCGGCAGCGGGGGGTTTCGGGGCAGTCCGTGGAAGCGGTACCAGGAGGTGGTCCGCGGCGACACGCTGGTCGCGCCTCTCGACGTGGCTCGCTACGACCTCGAGCCGGGCGAGCAGCTCCGCTACCGGGTCGAAGTCCGCGATCGCAAGGACCAGGTTGCCCAGACGCCCGACTTCGTCATTCGCATTGCCGCTGACGACAACGCCGCCGATCGACAACTGGCCCGCTTCGAGCAAACTCAGGACACCTTCCAGGAAAAGCTGGTCCAGCTCATCGCCGAGCAGGCCAAAATCCGCGACGAAGTGCGGAAGATGGAGGCACAGTTCGCGCCGCTCGACGACAAGATCAAAGCGGCCCAGGCACAGGCCGCCGCGGAAGCACGCCGCCAGGCCGAGACGAATCCTCAGGCTCCGCCGCCCGCCGCCGTGCTCGATCCCGACGACGCCGGGCGACTGGCCGAGCTGCGGCGCCAGTTGGGGCAATTGGCAGGGCAGGAAGAGCAGAACACGAACCTGGCGCGGCAGCTCGCCTCCGAGTTGGGCCAATCCGCTCAGCAGGCCGCCCAGCTACAAATGCTGCCTCCCGAGCTGATCGACGAGCTGCGCGCGGTCCAACAGGCGTTCGAGGGCCTGGCCGTCGCCGAGATGCAGGAGCTGGCCGGCCGCATGAGGCAGTCGTCCTCCGCGGCCGACGTCAGCGACCCGCGGCTCGACCAGCTTGGCCGCTCGACCGACCAGGTCCAGCAGCAACTGGAAGCAGTGGCTCG
This sequence comes from Pirellulales bacterium, assembly GCA_040901675.1. Classification (GTDB taxonomy): domain Bacteria; phylum Planctomycetota; class Planctomycetia; order Pirellulales; family JAICIG01; genus JBBDNX01. The sequence continues at coordinate 28,703 of JBBDYJ010000001.1, forward strand.
GCGGCTGGAGGCGCTGGCCCGCGCCCGCGAGCAGATGGCCGCCAACATCGAGCAGGCACTGGCGCAGTTGCGCGGCGACGTACTCGGACAACGGGCGGCCGATACGGCCCAGGGCTTCGGCGACCTGCAAGAGATGATCGCCGCGCTCCGCGAGCAGCTCGAGGGGTTGGAAGGCCGGCAGGCGGAGCTGCTCGATGCCACCGACGTGGTGCCCGACGTGCTGCTGAGCGACCTGGAAAAGCAGCAAGGCCGCCTCGACATCGACGCCGAGCCACCGCTGGCGCAGGCCCGCCAGTTGCTCGGCCGGCCGCGCCCCGGGCGGATGCGCCGCCAGTCTGGATTTGCCGATGCCCCCGCCCTGGGCGACGAGGACGAAGTGCTCGCGCCGCCCGAAGAAGATCCGGGCGAAGCGGAAGACGGCGCTGAGGATGCCCAGGTGGAGCAAACACCCGACGACGCCGGTGAGCACGAGGAGGAAGACGAGGCTCTCTTCGAGCCGGCCTTGGGCGGCCCCCCGCCCAAGCTCGATCCGCGTTATGCCGACAAGCGCCGGACGCTTGCCGGCAGACCGCAGCCGGGGCGAGCGAGCCGCCAGGAATTGGCCGAACGGCAGTTCGAGCAGCTCAAGGCGCTCAACTTGAGCCAGCAAAGCCTGGCCTCGGATGAGGCCTCGCTCGAGCGGCTATTGGCCCAGTTCGAGCGGATACTGGGCCACGACCGCACGCCGGTGAGAGGCGAGCCGCCGTCGCAGCCAGCCGGGTCGCAGGACGTACAGCCCGGCGATGCCGAGCTTGGCCGGCTGATGCAGTCGCCCGAAGTCGAGAAGGCCCTGGCACTGGCCGAGCGTGTCGAGCAGTTGCGCAGCGCCCTGGCCGCTGCACGGGCCGCCGAGGGCCAGCCAGCCCAGTCGCAGGATCAAAGCTCCTCACCGCTGGCCGGGGCGAGGCTGGGCAGCCTGCGGCGCCTCACCAGCAGCGGCCAGGTGGTTGACGCGGAGCTGGCACAGCTCGATCCGGCCACGCGCGGCATGATCCTGAAGATGCAGCCCCAGATGCGCGAAGAGCTGCTGCAAGGCATGCGCGAGCAGGGTCCGGAAGGCTACCGCCAGTTTATCCAGGATTACTTCCAACGCCTGAGCAGGGTCAAGGCGCTCGACTGACGTTCAATGACCGAATGGCTTCTCAGAAAAATCGGCGTCGACGAAGAGATCCGGGCCCACCTGGACCAGGCGGAGCTGGTATTCCAGCGGCCGGTGCTCGTGTGGCTCGGCCTGGCGCTGCTGATTCCGTTGGGCTGGTACATCTATCAGCGGCAGCGGTCGAACCTGGCCAGCGCCCCGCCCGCGCTGGCCCGGGCGCTGACGGCCACGCGCGTCGTCATCCTGCTCGTTCTGGTGCTGATCCTGGCGGGACCATATCTCCGGCTCCACCAGCGGCTGGAAAAGAAACCGATCGTCGCCCTGCTGTTCGACCACTCGCAAAGCATGGGTCTGCCGGCCGGCCCATTCGAAAGCGACGAAGAATTGCTCCGCGTGGCGGCCGCGGCCGGCTACCAGGCTGCCGGATCGGAGGAGAATGGCGTTACGGGCGCCACCGGCGCCCAGCTCGACCCCGAGACGCGCAAGCTGTTCAACCAGGTGACTCGCGCGCAACTGGCTCGCGACGCGGTCGAAGCGCGGTCCGAGAGCTGGCTGGCCGCGTTGACCGGCAAGTTCGAGCTGCGGTGTTACGCACTGACCGGCGATCTGGCGCCGATCACGGCCGGCAACTCGCTCGCCGCAGGCAAGCTCGATCTGCCCCAGCCCAGCGCCGACGGTCCGGAAACCCACCTGGGCGATGGGCTGGCGGCGGTCCTCGAAGAAGCTGCCGGCCGACCGGTGGCGGGCATCGTGTTGTTCTCCGACGGCCAGAACACGGGAGGGCGCTCGCCACAGGCCGCGGCACGAGCGGCGGCCGGGGAAAGGACGACGATTCTGGCCGTGCCGGTGGGTTCGTCGTCGCCGATCCGCGACATCGCGGTGGTCGACGTTTTCGCCCCCGACCTGGTCTCCGTCGGGGATACGGTCCACGTTTCGGTGACGGTCGAAGTGCAGGGTTATCCGCAGCAGGCTGTCAAGGTGGAATTGCTCGATGGCGCCGCCGGCGATCCACCGCCCGCCCCGCTCGATTCCAAAGAACTGCTGCTCAAGAGCAGCGAGCAGCAGCACGTCGATCTGGCCTTCCAGGCCGACAAGCCAGGCGCCCGCACGCTGACGGTCCGATTGCAGCCGGTGGGTCAGCTCAGCGAGGACCTGGCCGACAACAACGCCGACACGGTGATGGTCCGCGTCAGCGATGAAAAACTGCGCATCCTGTATGTCGAGGGACTGCCGCGCTGGGATTTTCGTTTCTTGAAGAATGCCATGCGGCGCGACCACGGGCTGGGGGGCAGGGGGCTGGCTGGTGAACTGGCCGCGGCACCCGGCGTGCCCGCTGCCGCGCCGCCGGCCGCGGATCAGACCGGGCAGCCGCCGGCCGCCGGCCCGACCACGCCGAGCGGCAACACGGACCAGCCCGATATTGTGCTGGAGGCTGAAGTCCGGCGCTTGCCCGCCGACGAGCAGGCCGTGCTGCCTGCATCCCTTGACGACCTGGCCCAGTATCACACGGTGGTGCTGGGCGACGTATCGCCCAACCTGGTCGATTCCAAGTTCGTCGAGCTGTTGGCGCAAGCGGTCCGCGAGCGCGGTTTGGGGCTGCTGGTGGCGGCCGGTCCGCTGGCCATGCCGCACGCCTTTGGCCAGCCGCTCCTGGACCTGCTGCCGGTGCGAGTAAAACGCGGCGCGGCGGGAATGGAAGCGCCGGTGCATAGGCCTTTCCGGATCGAGATCAGCCCTGACGGCGCGATCCACGAATCGACGCGGCTCTACGACGAACCGGGCCGCAACCAGAGCGTGTGGTCGCACATGCCGTCGTATTATTGGTGCGCGGCGGCCGAGCGGGCGTCGCCGGCGGCCACCGTGCTGGCCTACAACTCAAGCGTCGAGGGCCGCTACGGCAAGCTGCCGCTGGTGGCCCATCACTATGCGGGCCAAGGCAAAGTGATGTTTGTCGGCACCGATTCGACCTGGCTCTGGCGGCAGAACGTGGGCGAGCGTTTCTTCTACAAGTTCTGGGGCCAGGCGATCCGCTACGTGGCCCGCCGCGACACGAACCAACTGGCCAAAAAGAGCTGGCTGGAAGTTCGGCCGGTCAAGGCACGGCCTGGTGAACAGGCGCGGCTGGAGCTGATGGCTTTCTCGGCCGACGGCTCTCCTCGCCGCGAGCCGACCCTCGCGGTGGCGGTCGCGGACGACGCCGGCGCGGGCAGCGTCGAAATGACGGCCGACAAAAGCTTGCCGGGGCGTTACGTGGGGCGATTCAGCCCCCGCCGCGTCGGCACCTATCGCTTCGTCTTCGAGCCGGGCGGCTCCCTGGATCCGGTCGAGGCCCACATGCACGTGCATCGCTCGACCGAGGAGCTGCGGCGGGCCAACGTCAACGTGGATGCATTGGCCCAGCTCGGCAGCCTGGTGCAGCTCGATGAGCTCGATTCGATCCCCAGCCGGCTCAGCGGACAACCCAAGTTGAGCGAACTGTATCGCGAGGCCAGCATCTGGGACAACTGGCTTACGCTGACGCTGCTGGCGCTCGTCTATTCGTTGGACGTCGGGCTGCGCCGATTGGCCGGTTTATCATGAAGGTCGTGCCATGACCAAAACCATGAGCTCTCGTCCATGCCCCCGGCTGCTGCTGGTGGCCGCTTGCTGCTCGGCTGCCGCCTCCACGGCTTTTGCCCAGGATCGTCCGCCGGCCGAGCAGCCGGCGCAGACCGCCGAGACACTCACCGAGACCCGAATCATCGAGCAGGTCACCGCTGCGGTCGACAAGTCGCTGGAGTACCTGGCCGCTCAGCAGCGCCCGGACGGCGCCTGGCACAACAACAACGCCGCCAATGCACTGGCGCTGCTGGCCTTCATGGGGCGGGGGCACGTGCCGGGCCGCGGTCCCTACCGCGAGGTGCTCGAGCGGGGCAAGAAATTCATCCTTTCCACGCAGCAGCCCAACGGCATGTTCGCTTCGCCGCAGCCATCGCACGGCCCGATGTACGAGCATGCCTTGACCACGTTGGCCTGCGCCGAGCTCTACGGCATGGACCCCGATCCCGCGCTGGAGCGAGGCCTGCGGCTGGCAGTCGACCTGATCGTGGCGGCCCAATCGCCTACCGGAGGCTGGCGTTACCAGCCGCAGCCGAGCGACGCCGACTTGAGCGTCACGGTGATGCAGATTGTGGCTTTGCGGGCGGCCAACAACGCCGAAGTGCCGGTGCCGGCCGCCACGATCGAGAAGGCCGTCGGTTACGTGATGTCGTGTGCCCATCCGTCGGGCGGTTTTTCGTATCAGCCCGGTGGAGGTCCCAACCACCAGATGAGCGCGGCGGGGGTTCTCTCGCTGCAGTTGCTGGGCCGGTACGACGAGCCGGCCGTTGTCAAGGCGCTCGACTACCTGGCGCCGACGAACGTCCAGTGGGAGGCGGGGCCGACGCCGTACTTCTATTACTTCCATTACTATGCCATCCAGAGCCATTACCAGGCCGGCGGCAAGTACTGGAACGACTGGCACCCGAAAGTGCGCGAGTTGTTGCTGAGCAGGCAGAACCACGATGGAAGTTGGGAGGTGCCGGGCGGCACCTCGGAGGGAGAGGGAGTGGTCGGCCCCAACAAGGTCTACTGGACCGCGATGGCCTCGCTGGTGCTGGAGGTCTACATGCACTTTCTGCCCGCCTACCAGCGATGACGCCGCGCTGCCGCGGGACTTTGCAAAGTGGCCCTTGGGCCGGGCGGCGGCTGGCCGCCAACCTCCTCCGGGTGCGGGTGCTTATCTATCCATTTTGGTCGCCCGGCCCTCTACCAAGTCGGGGCGGGCGGCGGGTGGAAGACGACCGCCAGGTGCGCCTGCTCGCCGTAACCGCCCGACAGACCGGGCCTTAAGAGCAACGTGCCAACATTGGGTGGGCTGTGACCACTGACGTCAGGCACGCTGTTTGCGGCTTAGCGACGTTTGCTGAGAGTCGGCCGGGGCCGGCAACGGCCCGGTCGGTTTACCGAAGGGGCATGGCCCAGAACTGGTGAATGATGAACGCCGTACTCGTCGGATTGGACTCTCGCACTCGACCGTTGGAGTTGCACCTGGCCCGGCTGCCGGTGATCCTGGGGCGCGGACCGGATGCGGACATTCGTCTGGACGACCATTGGATCAGCCGCCGGCATTGCCTGCTCGAGGAGCATCACGGCGCGCTCGTGGTGCGCGACCTGGGCTCAAAGAACGGCACGCTGGTCAACAACCAAACCATCCACGAGGCAAAGCTGCTGCCCGGCGACGAGCTGAGCTTGGGGCTGTGCACCTTCCGGGCGGAATACGAGCCCAGCGCGAGCGATTCGGTACCCTCCGCGGGCTCGCCCGTGGAAGCTACCAGCTCTTGAACACGGCAAATACCAGCCCCACGGCGCCCAAGAGGCCCAGGATGGCCAGCCAACTGCGAATGCTCCTCAAGTGGGCGCACGTCTCGGCCAGTTGAGCTTCCTGCCGGTGAAGCGCTTCGACCACCGCCAGCAGGTCCTTGCGCTCTTCGGTCAGCAGGTCGTCGAGCGTGGCCGCCTTCGTCGGCTCGAAGAGTTTAGAGATCGGCGGAGGAGGAGCCGCATCGGCGGCTTCGTCGGCGGCCGGCCCCGCCGTGCCATGCGGCTGAAAATACCCTCCGCACTGCGGGCAAGTAAGCACTTGCTCTCCGCCAGGCGGCACTTCGGTGTACGGAGCGTCGCAATGCGGGCAGGAGATCCGCTGCTCTGTGAGTTGATCCGGCATAGGCGGCCTCCCCAAGGACCCTGCTTCGATGCGCCACTCACCCTAGCCGCTGGAGGATCGCCAGGCAAGAAAAAACCCAAGGAAGAAGGCCAGCCGGTTGTGCCACTGCTTGGAGGACACGGCCTTGCCGTCCGCCGAAGGCGGAAGAAGCAGTGCCCGCTGCGCATCGCTTAGCTCGGCACCGGTGCCTGGCAAAGTCCCGGCGCGCCGATGCCCCCGTTGTGAGGCTGGAGGCTGCCTTCTATGTTTGGCCCGCCAGTTCGATAAAGCGGGCCGCCGGTCTGTTCCAGCATCTTCGTGGGACGCAGCTCAAATGTTGACGAACGGGGTCTGTGCGGCTAGCGTGGGGGCATGCCACGAACTGGCCGGATTGCCCCTGGCGGGATGGTTTTCCACGCGATCAATCGGGCGGTCGCCAGATTGCCGCTCCTGGTCAAAGACGACGATTACCTTGCCTTTGAAAAGGTGCTCGACGAAGCGCTCGAGCGGCACCCGACGCGGCTGCTCGGCTATTGCCTGATGCCGAACCACTGGCACATGGTGCTTTGGCCTCGAAAGGATGGCGAGTTGATGGCCTTCCTGCGCTGGGTTGCTCGCTTGCATCGGTGGCCGATCAGCATGCCGCCGCAGTGGTTGGCGCGGGTGAATCGGCCGCAGCGCGAGGCGGAACTGGCCGCCCTTCGCTCGGTGAACCGCGGCGCGCCCTTCGGATCGCCAGCCTGGCAGCGTCGAACTGCCCGCCGTTTGGGGCTTCAATACACTCTCCGCCCTCGCGGTCGCCCGCGCAAGGCAAAACAATGAGCTGCGCCCCCTTTCCCCTTCCGAGACACTTCTCTGGCGCGACGCGCTCAATCGCAAAGATTTGCCGTACACCGCGTTTCAGGTGAAATAGCGGGTGCCGGTGTGTGACGACATTAAACGCCGAAATTCAAATCGACTCGCTTAAACCAATCGCGGAACGCGCTCACCAGGCAGCACCGGCAATGGATTGGCCAATCGATAATCGACTTTAGGGGCATAAACGCGATCAGGGAATGCGTGCATATCTTGCCAATATCGATTTGCATTTACAACCTGGTCTGCCCACGGATCGCAGACGACGGTGAGTTGTCCCCAGGTTGCTGTGTCGGATGCTGAGCCGTTCGACGGCCGCCCGACGATGATAAATGCATGATCGCCCGGATTGCTGTAGCCGGCGTGGTCAAGCGGGAACGGGCAGCGCAGCAGGGAAAGGTAGTAAAAGGCGACGTCCGCATACTCACCGCAGTTGCCGCATCGCCGAGCGGTGGCCACCAGAGCGCTCACCGTGATTCGCTGTAAGCGAGGATCGACGTTCGGGTTGTGCTGCTGTTGTCGTGGAGCAAACCGGTCGACGGCGTCTCTCGATCCTTCAACGCAAGTTCCGCCAATGCCCAGCCGGCGCAAAACGCCGTTGGTAAAGCCGGTTACCCCATAGTTGGATGGCTCGCCATGCAGCACAGCGCGCGTATACCTCACTGCAATTTCGGCCCATTGGCGCGGATTCACTTTGCGTCCTCCGGAGAAGCCTGGTTACGACTCATCCCACAGCGTTTGATGATATTTTCGATTTTCCACCAAGAAAGTTGCTTGAATTCCGAATGGAATCTGTCGTGACCTGAGGGACGCGCAGATCGCAGTCAGCCGCCTGGTCCCGACCAAGACGACGTTTCGTTTGGCGAGAGTTGCGGTTGCTAGCCCCGTCGTTTAGACTTCGGCGCCTACGGGCTGAGGCGCGCGTTTTCTTGTTTCTGATCGCGGCTGTTCGGCTATTCCGCCGGGAGGTGGGTGATGCCACAGGTCGTCGCGTGCAGTCAGTGCCATGGGCAGTTCATGGCGGCGGATCACGTCTCGGGGACGATCGCAGCCTGTCCGAACTGCGGAGCGGCCAGCGCCATTCCACACGCTGCCCCGCTCGTTGCATCCCCAGCGCCTGCGGCACTCGGCGCGCCTTACATGCCCGCCCCCAGCGGTGGCACGGGGACGCGGATCAACGACCTCATCAACAAACTGCCAACCGATCGTCGCGGCCGCGAGCGTACGATCGGAATGGGGATCGTGATAGCCGCCGGCGCGCTGTGGCTGCTCGTCATTTTGCCGTCGCTCCCCTTCTTATAAGATGGGAAAGCCTGCCGCACGCGGACTGCCAGAAATCCGGAGGGTTTCAACTGGAGACCCTGACGATGACGTGAGAGACCAAGCGAAGAGAACTCTGGCAAGCTTACAGTCGGTAGGAATCCACAGACGCAGCGACTGCAAAGAGGATTAACAGACGGTTTTCGAACCGGCCGCCCCCGCCTGCGCCGCCTGTCGCATCGCGGTCAACCCCTACGGCGACGGCCACGCCACGCCGCCCCGCGCATCGGACGGTTCAAAGGTTCCATGAGCGAATGGGACTGTCGCTTGTGGCGTAAGCGTCCGGCGGATCGCGTGGTTGGCGGGGGTGGTAGCCTGAGGGGGGTCGGGAGGGGCCGACTTTCTCAGGAGGCTGGGCGATGAGCAGGCGACGACGACCGGGCAGCCGGGGCCCGCGGCGGAGCAGAGCCAAGGAACAGTTCTGGCGGGGACACGTGGCAAGGCAGCCGGCCGGTGCATTTTGCAACGGCATGCCAAGGAGGTGGCCGAATCTCAGGCCCAGTCTGGGCCCCCGGCGGCTGCACACGCCGGGGCACCGCCCCCACCCCGCAGCGAAGCCTCGGAGTCAGCGCCGTGCAGAAATTGTAGCCTTGCAACCTTGCCGGAAGGACACGTCCTACTCTCCGCCTTCTGCCTTCCGTCTTTCTGCCTCCTACGTCGGGCCCGCCAGTTCGATAAAACGTTCAGCCAGCTTGGGCCCTGCGCCGGCGTCTTCATGCTTGAAGAAGACGTAGGCCTCCTCCCAGCCCGGGCGTCTGAGCTTCTCGATCCACTCGCGAAGGTCGGCGTCGGTATAGTCCTCACGCCGCAGGCGCACGTAGCCCCAAGCGGCGGTGCTCAAGAGATCAGCCGTCGCGGCCTCGTCGACGTCGGCCACACACAGTGCACAAGAATACTTGCGGAGGCAATCGAAGACGTCGTCGTCGAACCAGCTTTCATGCCGGAACTCGAAGGCGGCCTGCGCCTGATCGCCAACGAGATCCAGAAAGGCTTCGAGTAGCGAGGTCGCCTTCTTGAAATTCGGCGGCAACTGGAACAGAAGAGGCCCTCGCCGCTCTCGCAGCACAGCGGCCGTGCGCACCAGGTAATCCGTCTCGTCCTCGACGTTCTTCAGCCGTTTTTGGTGCGTGATTCTCTGTGGAGCCTTGAGCACGAACCGGAAGTGATCCGGCACCTGCTCGGCCCACGACTCGAGGAGGCTCGCCTTCGGCATCCGGTAGAACGTGTTGTTGATCTCGACCGTGGAGAAGTGCCGGGCGTAATAGGCCAGCATCTCTTTCTGCGGCAGCTTTTGCGGGTAGAAGCTCCCCTTCCACTCCTTGTAGCTGTATCCGCTCGTGCCGACAAAGAAGCGCATCGATCATCCCGGAGCTTGCCCGGTTCGACAACCGGCGGCTCTCTTGACGTTCCTCTTCAGGCCTGAGTCCCTAAAGTATACGGTGCCGAGCAGAAACTGTGGGCGGCTGCCTCCGCGCCTCCAGGGCGCGAAAAGCTGCGCCTGAAATACCCAGGTCGCTCAGGCTTGACACCAACCGGATGTCCGCTAAGTTGATAGGTTCTTTAATTTACTATGTAAAGCTCTTGTCGGCGGGTGGGCCTTGGCTGGCCAAGCGCACCTGCCGGCAGGGCATGGATTCGAGGCGTTGAATGCCCACGATCAACCAGTTGGTCAAGAAAAACCGCCGGCCGCCGCGCAAGTTCAGCAAGTCGCCGGTGCTGGATAAGTGCCCGCAGAAGCGGGGCGTGTGTCTGCAGGTCAAGACCATGACCCCCAAGAAGCCCAACTCCGCCTTGCGGAAGATCGCCCGCGTGCGGCTCTCCAACGGCAAGGAGGTCACCGTCTACATCCCGGGCGAAGGCCATAGCCTGCAGGAGCACTCGATCGTGCTGGTCCGCGGGGGCCGAGTCCGCGACTTGCCGGGCGTGCGGTACCACGTGGTGCGCGGCGCCTTGGACACGCTGGGCGTCGAGGGCCGCAAGCAGTCGCGCAGCCTGTACGGGGCCAAGAAGTCGTGAGACCCCGCAACGAGGGCCTCCGGCGCCGGGCAGGCCTTGACCAACAGCAGCTTTAGAAGGAACCGGACATCATGGGTCGTATTACCGCCAGCCGCGAATCGCTCGCCCCCGATCCCCGCTACGGCTCGTTGCTGGCCAGCAAGTTCATCAATTGCCTGATGCACGACGGCAAGAAGAGCACCGCCCAGGCGGTCTTCTACGGCGCGCTCGACATCATCCGCGAAAAAGTCAAGGACGTCGAGCCGATCGAGGTCTTCACCGAGGCGGTCAACCACGTCAAGCCGGAGGTCGAGGTCCGCTCGAAGCGGGTCGGCGGCGCGGCCTACCAGGTGCCGATGCAGGTCAACCGCAACCGGCAGCAGTCGCTGGCCATCCGTTGGCTCCTGCTGGCGGTGCGGGAGAAGAAGGGGCGTCCGATGCAAGAAAAGCTGGCCGAAGAGTTGATGGCGGCCTACAAGCGGGAAGGCGCGGCGGTGACGCGGCGCGAGAACGTGCATCGCATGGCCGACGCCAATAAAGCCTTCGCCCATTTCGCCTGGTAATCGACGAGCGTTTGTCATTGGCCGTGCCGGGGTGCCCCTTCCCGGCACGGTCTTCTCTTGCGCAAGGGGGTCGGAAGGGATCATTCGCAACGACGTGCCCCCCCCGCGGGGACGATTGCCGCGATCAGCAAACATGGCCCGCCAACTGAACCAGCTCCGCAACATCGGCATCATCGCCCATATCGATGCCGGCAAGACCACCGTCACCGAGCGGATGCTGTTCTATTGCGGCGCCACGCACCGCATGGGCGACGTCGACAAGGGGACCACGGAAACCGATTTCGACCCGGAGGAGCAGCAGCGGGGCATCACGATCTATTCGGCCAGCGTCACGTTCAACTGGAAGGACGTGGTGGTCAACCTGATCGACACCCCGGGCCACGTCGATTTCACGGCCGAGGTCGAGCGCAGCCTACGCGTGCTCGACGGCGGCGTGGTGGTGTTCAGCGCCCGCGAAGGGGTGGAAGCCCAGAGCGAGACCGTCTGGCGGCAGGCGGACCGCTATCGCGTGCCGCGGGTCGCCTTTATCAACAAGATGGACCGCGAAGGGGCCGACTTTTTCGGCACCCTGGACGAGATCCGCAAGCGGCTGGAGGCCAATCCGGTGGCCCTGCAGTTGCCCGTCGGCGTGGGGCCGCCGCATCTGCCCGAGGCCTTTCGCGGGATCATCGACCTGGTCGAGATGAAGATGCTCACGTTTCCGCCGGAAGCACAAGGATCCGAGGTGGTCGAAAGCGAGATCCCGGCCGAAATGGCCGACGAAGCCCGCTTGTGGCGGGAGCAGTTACTCGAAAAGCTGTACGACTACTCGAACGAGCTGATGGAGCTGGCCTTGGCCGAGGCCCCGGTGCCCGGCGCACTGATCCGCAAGGTGGTCCGCGATGCCACGCTGCACCGGCTGATCGTGCCGGTCCTGTGCGGTTCGGCCCTGGACCACGTGGGGATTCAACCGTTGCTCGACGCGGTGGCGTATTACCTGCCCAGTCCGGCCGACGTGCCCGCGGTGGAGGGGACCGATCCCAAGAAGCCCGACAAGCGGCTGGTGCGGAAACCCACTGTCGACGAGCCGTTTTGCGGACTGATCTTCAAGATCCAGGCGGACAAGCACGGCGACTTGCACTACGTGCGGGTCTACTCCGGCCGGCTGGAGGCGGGCACCCGGGTCTACAACCCGGGCAAGGACAAGAAGGAAAACGTCAGCCAGTTGTGGCACGTGCAGGCCAGCCGCAAGGAGCAGGTCGAGGCGGTCGAAGTGGGAGACATCGTGGGCTTGATCGGGCTGCGCCACTCGATCACGGGCGACACGATTTGCGATACCAAGCACCCGATCCTGTTGGAGTCGATCCAATTTCCCGACACCGTCATCTCGATGGCCATCGAGCCGGAAAGCTCGTCCGAACGCAAGAAGCTCGCCGATACGCTGGACGTGCTCAAGCGGCAGGATCCCACGTTCCGGGCCCAGACCAGCGAAGAGACCGGCCAGACCCTGATCAGCGGCATGGGCGAGTTGCACCTGGAGGTGATCAAGCACCGGCTGCTGCGCGACTTTAACCTCAACGTCCGGGTCCATAAGCCCAGGGTCAGCTATCGAGAAACGGTCCGCGCGGCGGCCGAGGTCACGGGCGAATGCCAGTCCGCCGCAGGCGGAGCGGCCGGCCAGGCGCTATTCGCCCGCGTCCGCATCCGCATGGAGCCGTTCGAGTCGGGCGAGCGTCCGGTGACCGTGCAATGCCAGAACGCCGGCGGCATCCCGCCGTCCTACCTGCCGGCCGTCCTCGACGCGCTGGCCCGCGAGGCCGAGGGGGGCGGCTCGCTGGGCTTCCCGCTGATGAAGGTCCGCATCAGCGTCACCGGCGGCGAGGCCAACGACACCGATTCCAACGAAATCGCCTTCCGGCGAGCCGCCGCCGATGCTTTTCGCAGGGCGCTGGGCCAGGCCGGCATCGTGCTGTTGGAACCGATCATGAAGCTCGACATCACCACGCCCGAGGAGCACCTGGGCGACATCGTGGCCGACTTGCAGCAGCGGCGGGCCGTGATCACGCATACCCAGGCCCGCGGCCGCGCCACGGTGATCGAGGCCGAGGCCCCGCTGGCCAACCTCTTTGGGTACTCCAGTGCCATCCGCAGCCTGAGCCAGGGTCGTGCGGCCTGCTCCATGGAGCCGACCGCCTACGGGCCGGCGCCGGCCGAAGTGCTGGAGACTTTTCTGTAGCTGGAGACTTTTCCGTAGGCCGTTGACAAGATTTTCTAAAACCTTTAATATTCTCAGTTTGGCCCTGGTTTGGGCGGACGTGCCGGGGCTTTGGCAAAGCGGCGTAAGGGTATTCGGAGCGCGAGCGTGGCAGGTCAATCCAACGAGGTGATTCGCATCCGAATGGAGGCTTACGACCACTCCGTTTTAGATCAAAGCGCGGCCGAGATCGTGGACACGGCCAAGCGGACCGGTTCGGAGGTGCACGGGCCCATTCCGCTGCCGACCCGCATTGAGCGGTATACGGTGCTTTCCGGTCCGCACGTGGACAAGAAGGCCCGGCAACAGTTCGAAATCCGCACGCACAAGCGATTGATTGATATTGTCCAATCGACGGCCAAGACAATTGAAGCGTTGAACAAACTGAGCTTGCCCGCCGGCGTCGACATCAAGATCAAGGCGTCCAGCAGGCACTAGGACAGGTTTTAGGTTATGTACTGGAAGCCGCGCGGGTAAGCGGCGGTCAACGCACCGCCTGTTCCCGCGGGCAACAGACCACAAAGGCATCGAGCGATGGCGATCGGATTACTCGGCCGCAAGGTCGGGATGACTCAAGTTTTTGACGACACCGGCAAGGCGATTCCGGTCACCGTGATCGAGGCGGGTCCCTGCCATGTCCTGCAGCTCCGGCAGGCGGAGCGGGACGGCTACAGCGCGGTGCAGGTGGGCTACCGGGACAAGCCCCGCCGATTGGCCAGCCGCAGCCAACGTGGTCATGTTGCCAGGCTCGACAGCAAGCGTTCGCGGCGTCGCAGCGCCGGCGGCGTCGAGCTGCTCCAGCGTGCCGGCTGCGAGCCGAAGCGCTTCGTTCGCGAGTTCCGCGACCTGGAGGGCGAGTACACGGTCGGCCAGGAGCTGAACGTCTCGCTGCTGGCCGAAGTCAAGGCGGTCGACATCACCGGCACCTCCAAGGGGCGGGGCACGGCCGGCGTGATCAAGCGGCACAGGTACCGCGGCCAGCGTGCCTCGCACGGCGTGAAGAAGGTCCATCGCCACGCCGGTTCAACGGGTTGTAACTCGTTCCCGCACCGGGTGTTCAAAGGCCGCCGCATGGCCGGCCGGTACGGCAACGAGCAGAGCACCATGCGCAACCTGAAGGTGGTGCGGATCGACGCCGACAACCACCTGCTGCTGGTCGAGGGCGCGGTGCCCGGCCCCAACGGCGGTTACCTGGTGATTCGCGAAACCAACAAGCTCTAGACAGGCTGCCTGGCGCGCCGAGGGGCGAAACATCCATGACCAAGTTGCCCATCTACAACCGAACCGGACAGGAAATCGGCAGCTACGAGATCGACCCGGCCGAACTGGCCGGGCGGATCAACAAGCAACTGCTGCACGACGTCGTCGTCATGTACCAGTCGAATCTCCGGCTGGGCACCGCCCGCACGCGGAGCCGGGGCGAAGTGGCCGGCACCACCAAGAAGATGTACCGCCAGAAGGGGACCGGCAACGCCCGGGCCGGTTCTCGGCGCAGCGGCATCCGCCGCGGCGGCGGGCACATCTTTGCCAAGCGGCCCCGCGACTGGGTATACCGGCTGCCGCGCAAGGCGGTCCAACTGGCCACGAGGATGGCGCTGGCTTCCAAGATTCGCGACGAGCAGATGGTGGTCATCGAGGAGTTGTCGTTCCCCGCGCCCAAGACCAGCGAGATGGCTGCCATCCTGCGGGCCCTGGGCTGCGACAAGACCAGCTTGCTGGTGACGACGGCCGACCACGACGCCAACGTTTATAAAAGCGCCCGCAACATCGACCAGGTGGTCGTCGCGCCGGTGGCCGAGCTCAACGCCCTGTCGGTGTTGAGCCCCCGTAAGATGCTGGTCACCCGTGCCGCCCTGGACGCAATTCGCGACCGGGCGGCGCCCCGCGCCAAGGAGCCGCAACCAGCCTGAACGGCAGCAGCCCGAAACGTACGCGGCGCCGGACGCAGCCGCTGAGACGATCCGCTTTCTGCCCAGAGCCCAGTCGAG
>JBBDYJ010000001.1:43617-218230 GCA_040901675.1 Pirellulales bacterium
ACCAGCCCAGTCGAGACCAGCCCAGTCGAGACCAGCCCAGTCGAGACCAGCCCAGTCGAGACCAGCCCAGACGAGACCAAGAAATGGCCGAAACACCTCCACCCACCGAAGCCGAAACTGAAGTCAGCCCGGCTGCCCACCTCGAGCCGCACCAGATCATTCTGCGCCCCCTGGTGACCGAGAAGGGGATGCACCGCTCGACGCGACACAATGCCTATGCATTCGAGGTCAACCGGCTGGCCACCAAGCACGACGTGCGGCGGGCCGTCGAGGCGCTGTTCAACGTGAAAGTGGTCCGGGTCCATACGCTGAACCGCAAGGGAAAGCCCCGCAGGACCCGCTTCCGCAGCGGTTACACCAAGGACTGGAAGAAGGCGGTCGTCAAGCTCGACGCCGAGCAACGCATCGAGCTGTTCTAGACGCCAGAAACGTAGAGCTTTTCAGAAACAACCCATGGGAATACGACGCTACAAACCGACGACCGCCGGGCGCCGCGGGGCCAGCGTCAGCGATTTTGCCGAGCTGACGCCCGGCGCAGGACCCGAAAAGACCCTGCTGGTTCCCAAACGCAAAAAGGGAGGCCGCAACAACCAGGGCCGCATCACCGCGCGCCATCGCGGTGGCGGCCACAAGCAGCAGTACCGCCTGATCGACTTTCGCCGCACCAAAGACGGCATCCCGGCCCGCGTGCACTCGATTCAGTACGATCCGAACCGCAGCGCGCGGATCGCGCTGTTGCACTACGTCGACGGCGAGAAGCGTTACATCCTGGCTCCCCACGGGCTCAAGGAGGGAGCGCAGTTGATGAGCGGCAGCGACGCCCCGCCGGCCGTCGGCAACTGTCTGCCCCTGCGGAACATCCCCCTGGGCATGGCCATCCATAATATCGAGCTGGAGCCGGGACGCGGCGGCGTGCTCTGCCGCTCGGCCGGCACCAGTGCCACGCTGGCAGCCCGCGACGCCAACTGGGCCCAGATCACGCTGCCCAGCGGCGAGATCCGGCGGATCCCGGCGGCCTGCCGGGCCACGATCGGCGCCACGGGCAACCCGGACCATATGAATATCGTGCTGGGCAAGGCGGGGCGGAAGCGGTGGATGGGCCGCCGGCCCCACGTCCGCGGCACCGCCATGAACCCGATTGACCATCCCCACGGCGGCGGCGAGGGGCGCACCAAGGGTGGGCGTCACCCGGTCAGCCCGACGGGCAAGCTGGCCAAGGGGGGGCGCACGCGGAACCGGCGGAAGCCTTCGAACGCGGCCATCGTGCGGCGGAGGCGTTCGCGCCGCTACGGGTTGCTCAAGATCTAAGCCAACCGACTGCCAGAAAACACCAACTGCCATGGGAAGATCGCTCAAAAAAGGACCCTTCATCAACCCGAAGCTGTACATGAAGGTCCAGCGGCTCGACAACACGGGGAGCAAGACGCCCATCAAGACGTGGGCCCGCGCCTGCACGGTCGTGCCGGAATTCGTGGGCCATACGTTCATGGTTCACAACGGCAAGACGCACCTGAAGGTCTTCATCACCGAGGACATGGTCGGGCACAAGCTGGGCGAGTTTGCTCCCACCCGCACGTTCCGGGGGCATGGCGGCAAGGGCGGCAAGAAATAAGGAATCAAGGAATCGGAGTCATGGCGTACGAGGCTGTCCATCGATTTGCCCGGGTGAGCGCCCGCAAGGTGCGCCCGCTGGCCGACCTGATCCGCGGCAAGCACGCCGACGAGGCGCTGGACATTCTGCGCTACCAGCCGCAGCGCGGGGCGCGGCTCTTGGAGAAAGTGCTCAAAAGCGCGATGGGCAACGCCGAAGAGCGGCGGGCCCAGAACCTGCAGGACCTGGTGGTCGTCGACGCGCGCGTGGACGAGGGGCCGATGTTCAAGCGCATCCGGCCTCGCGCCCGCGGCATGGCTTTTATGATCAAGAAACGCATGAGCCACATTCGCGTGGCAGTGGGCAACATCGAGTGATAGCGCTCCCGTGTGGAGCGAAAGGTTGCATTTGCATGGGCCAGAAAGTCAATCCAATCTGCTTCCGCACGGGCATCATGACCGGCTGGAAAAGCCGCTGGTATGCCTCGAAGCAGGAGTTCAGCGAGCTGTTGCTCGAGGACCAAAAGCTGCGGAAGTTCATCAAGGAGAAATACAAGTTCGCCGGCATCCCTAAGATCGAGATCGAGCGGACCCGCGATGAAGTCAAGGTGATACTGTATTCGGCCCGCCCCGGCATCATCATCGGCCGCAAGGGGCAGGAGGTCGAGCGGCTGCAAGCGGAGATGCAGGACCTGGTCGGCCGCCGCATCAACATCAAGATCGAGGAGATTTCGCGGCCGGAGATCCAGGCCCAGTTGGTGGCCGAGGACGTCGCCGAGCAGTTGAGCAAGCGGGCCAGCTTCCGCCGCACGATGAAGCGGGCCATCGAGCAGACGATGGAGGCCGGCGCCAAGGGGATCAAGGTGCAGCTTGCCGGGCGGCTGGGCGGATCGGAAATGGCCCGCCGCGAGAAGCAGATTGCCGGTTCGATCCCGCTCTCGACGCTGCGGGCCAAGATCGATTACGGCTTCACCGAGGCCAAGACCGCCCAGGGACACATCGGGGTCCAGGTGTGGATCAACCAAGGCATGTATCAAGAGGACGAGATCCATGGCGCTGATGCCCAAGAGGGTCAAGCACCGAAAAAGCCAAAGAGGACGTATAAGAGGTAACGCCACCCGCGGCAACCGGGTCGTGTTCGGCGACTATGGACTGCAGGCCACCCAGGCCGGCTGGATCAGCGCCGCCACGATCGAAGCCGGGCGTATCGGCGCGCAGCAGTACCTGCGGACCGAGGGCCGGCTGTACATCCGCGTGTTCCCCCATAAATCGGTGACCTCGATTCCCTTGGAGACCCGCATGGGCAAGGGCAAGGGGGAGCCGGAGTTTTGGGCGGCGGTGGTCAAGCCGGGCACGATCCTGTACGAGATCTCGGGCGTGTCGGAGGAAGCGGCCCGCATCTGCTTCCGCCGGCTGGCGCACAAGATGCCCGTTCGAGTTCGATTTGTCCGCCGCCGCCTCGTTTAGCAATCAGTTCCGTTAAAGACCGCACCCAACCGGCCACCACCCAACCGACCACCAGACCACCCGCTTGAACAACCCGATCGTGCCATGACCAAAGCAGCCGAACTGCGCGAGATGAGCGACGAGCAGTTGAAGTTGACCTTGAAGGAGGCGGCGGAGAACCTGTTCCGCCTGCGGCTGAAGGCCCAGACCCAACGGCTGGAGGCCCCCAGCGAGCTGCGCAAGCACCGCCGGCTGATCGCGCGGCTGAAGACCATCCAGGGCCAACGCGCGATCCGGCAGTCCGAGGCGCCGCAACCCTCCACCGCTCGCAAGGATACCCCCTGATGCCCAAGAGAGTCGCCGTCGGAATCGTGACCAGTGACAAGATGGCCAAGAGCCGCCGCGTGGAGATTCCCCGGCTGGTCAAGCACCCCAAGTACGGCAAATACCTCCGGCGCAAAACCGTCTGCCACGTGCACGACGAACAGGAGCAGTCGTCGCTGGGCGACACGGTCGAGATCGCCGAGTGCCCGCCCCGCTCGAAGCTGAAGCGCTGGGAGCTGGTGCGGGTGATCAGCAAGAGCCAAGCCGTCGATATCGCCGCCATGCGGGCGGCAGCCAGGGCCGGCGGCACCGAATTCAACGAGATCCTGGCCGGTTCCGGCAAGACCGACAGGCAAGGGACTGAAACACAGCGGCGGACCGAAACACAGCGGCCGGCCGAAACCGAGGATGCGTGAGCCATGATTCAGATGCAGACGCGGCTGACGGTGGCCGACAACACCGGCGCCAAGGAGGTGATGTGCATCAAGGTGCTGGGTGGCAGCCACCGGCGGACGGCCGGCCTGGGCGATGTCATCGTGTGCAGCGTCAAGAGCGTGATCCCCGGCAGCGACATCAAGAAAAAAGCGGTGGTCCGCGGCGTGATCGTGCGGGCCAAGCAGCCGACCCGGCGGACCGACGGCAGCTATGTCCGTTTCGACCAGAATGCCCTGGTGATCATCGACAACGACGGTAATCCCCGCGGCACGCGGATCTTCGGCGCCGTGGCCCGTGAGCTGAGGGAAAAGAACTTCATGAAAATCGTCAGCCTGGCCGCCGAGGTGGTGTGATGCATATTCGCGTGGGAGACACGGTGGAAGTGATCGCCGGCAACGACCGCGGCCAGCGCGGCAAGGTGCTCAAGGTCGACCGCGACGCCGGCAAGCTGCTGGTCGAGGGAATGAACCGGGTGTTCAAGCACATGCGCCGCAGCCAGCGCAATCCGCAGGGCGGCCGGCTCTCCAAGGAAATGCCCATCCAGTTGTCCAACGTGAAGCTGGTTTGCCCCAACTGCAACGCCGCCAGCCGCACCGCGGCCAAGTTCACCGCGGAAGGCGGCAAAGAGCGCGTCTGCAAGAAGTGCAAGAACGCCATCGGCCCGATCGCGCCACCCCGCAACCGCCTGGCCACGACCCGAACCCGTTGACCCGTTTACCCCGGCAGCCGCCCCGCGCGGCACCACGACTATGCCTCCCCGACTGCTCGAACGATACCAAAAAGAACTGCTGCCGAAGCTCAAGAAGCAGTTGGGCCGCGGCAACCGCCTCTCGCTGCCCAGGCTCGAGAAGATCGTGATCAATATGGGTGTCGGCAGCGCCATCGCGGAAAAGAAGCACTTGGAAGAAGCCGTCTCGGCCTTGGCCCAGATCTCGGGGCAAAAGCCGGCCGTGACGCGCAGCCGCAAGTCGATCGCCAACTTCCGCCTCCGCGAGGGAATGGATATCGGCTGCAAGGTGACCCTCCGCGGCGTGCGGATGTACGAGTTTTTGGACCGCTTGATCTCGCTGGCCCTGCCTCGCGTCCGCGATTTTCGCGGGCTGGACCCGAATGCCTTCGACGGCCGCGGCAACTACAGCCTGGGGTTGAGCGAACAGCTCGTGTTCCCGGAGCTCAATCCCGACAAGTACACCCGCGTGCAGGGGATGAATATCACGCTGGTGGTTTCCACCGACAGCAACGACGAATCGCGCGAGTTATTGCGGGGCCTCGGCATGCCGTTCAAGGTCGAGGAAGGCCAAAAGGGGCGGCCGGCGGCCTGAAGACACAACGAGCGCGGGAGCTTTTTCCCGCGACAGCACAGCCAGCGGGAGCTTTCCCGCGACCCGGAGGACGACCAGCTCGATGGCGAGTAAATCGAAAATTGCCAAAGCCAGGCGCGTGCCTAAGTTCACCACCCGGCGCGAATCCCGCTGCCAGATCTGCGGCCGGCCGCGAGCGGTCTACCGCAAGTTTCGCATTTGCCGCATCTGCGTGCGCAAGCTGGCCGATCAGGGGTTGATTCCAGGACTCAAGAAGGCGAGTTGGTAAAGGGACCACCAAGCACGATGATGACCGATCCTATCGCCGATATGTTGACCCGCATCCGAAACGCGGTGCGCGTCGAACGGCCCAGCGTGGAGATGCCGCTGTCCAAAGTCAAGCGCGGGCTGGCCGAAGTGCTCAAGCGCGAAGGCTACATCTGGGACTTCGAGGAACTCGAATCCCTCCCCAGCCGGCAGCTCCGCCTGCACCTGAAGTACGGCCCCAATGGCGAACGCGTCATCCGGCACATCAAGCGGGTCAGCAAGCCGGGACGCCGCGTCTACAAGGGGGCCGACGGTTTGCGGCCCGTGCTCAACGGGCTGGGAATATCGATCATCAGCACCAGCCGGGGCGTCATCAGCGACCGCGAGGCCCGCCAGCGCCATCTGGGGGGCGAAGTCTTGTGCGAACTCTGGTAAGGCCGCTGCAATCAGCGAATTTTAATCGAAACAGTGAACCCAAGCATCCTGAACCTCAACCAGTCTTCAAGCCATGTCGCGCATCGGTAAAAAACCGTTGACCGTTCCACCCGGAGTCAAAGTGGCCGTCCAGGGGAACACCATCGCCGTCGAAGGGCCCCTGGGCAAGCTGCAGTGGGGCTTTCACCGCGAGGTCGACGTGGCCCTGGGCGAAGGGGGAAAGCAGATTGCCGTCACCCGCCGCTCCGATGCCCGCACCGCGCGGGCCTTGCACGGCTTGAGCCGGGCCTTGATCCAGAACATGCTCACGGGCGTCACCGAAGGGTACGAAAAGAAGCTGGAAATCGTGGGCGTCGGGTACCTGGCCGCCGTTCAGAAGGACATCCTGCAACTGCGCGTCGGTTTCGCCAACGAAGTCCACTTGAAGATACCCCAGGGGCTAACCGTCACCTGCCCCGACCAGACCCACGTGGTGATCAAGGGCAGCGACAAGCAGCAAGTCGGCCAATTCGCCGCCGAAGTTCGCGCCGTCCGCAAGCCGGAGCCTTACAAGGGCAAGGGCATCCGCTACGATGGCGAAGTCGTCCGCCGCAAGGCCGGCAAGGCCATGACCAAGTAGTGTTTAGCTGGAAGTAATATCGTGAATCACGAAAAGGCCATCGCCCGACAGCGCCAACGACGGCGGTTCAGGGTCCGCAACCGCATCAAGCGCGACTCGACCAGCCCCCGGCTGAGCGTGTTCCGCAGCCACAAGCACCTTTACGTGCAGATTATCGACGACGCCGAAGGGCGCACGCTGGCCTCCGCCAGCACCACCGACAAGGACCTGGCCGGCGGCTTGCCGTACGGAGGAAACAAGGCGGCCGCCGAGGCGGTGGGCAAGGTCATCGCGGAAAAGGCCTTGGCCGCGGGAATCAAGCAGGTGGCCTTCGATCGCCGGGAGTATCAGTACCACGGCCGCGTGGCCGCCTTGGCCGATGCCGCCCGCCAGGCCGGTCTCAGCTTTTAGCGCCTAACAGCTTTAACACCTAGCAGGGAGTGTATCCGACGTGTCCAGCAGCAGCGGAAGTAGAGAACGAGGCGGCGGCGGGAGCCGCGGCGATTTGATCGACAAGGTCGTGAAGATCCGCCGCTGCGCGGCCGTGGTCAAGGGAGGCCGCCGTTTCAGCTTCACCGCCATGGTGGTGGTGGGCAACGGCAAGGGCAAAGTGGGCTGGGGCTACGGGAAAGCCAACGAAGTGCCTCCCAGCGTGGAAAAAGCGGTCAAGGACGGCACGCGGAACATGACCGAAATCTCGCTGGCGGGACGGACCATTCCGCACACCATTGAAGGCCATTTCGGCGCCGCCCGCGTGATCCTCGTGCCCGCCAGCCCCGGTACGGGCGTGATCGCCGGCACCAGCGTGCGGGCCGTCTGCGAGGCGGCCGGCATCCACGACATCCTGACCAAGAGCTTCGGCTCGACGAATCCGGCCAACCTGGTCAAGGCCGCCATCAACGCCCTGGTGAGCCTCCGTTCCCGGCAGGACGTCGAGCGGCTCAGGGGAGTATCGCTGTCATGAACCTGCACGACGTCAACCGCGGGATCAAGAAACACAAGAAACGCCGCCGCGTAGGACGCGGCCCCGGTTCCGGCCATGGAAAAACCAGCGGCCGCGGGCATAAGGGGCAGGGGCAACTGGCCGGTTGGACGACGCACCCCGCCTTCGAGGGGGGGCAAATGCCGCTCTCGCGGCGCGTCCCCAAGCGAGGGTTCCACAACCGCTGGGCCCGTACGGTCAAAGTCGTCAACGTGGGCGACCTCCACGAATGGTTTAACGACGGCGACGCAGTAACTGCGGAGAGCCTGGCCGCCTTGGGCCAACTCAACGGCCGCTTCGACGTGTTGAAGGTGCTGGGCGACGGCGAGCTGGGCAAGAAACTGAAGGTCTCGGCGCATCGCTTCAGCCGCTCGGCCGAGGAAAAGATCCGTGCGGCCGGTGGCGAGGCGCTGGTCCTTGCGGGCCCCGCGCCGGTCGGCAAGCAGGCGGCAGCCGCGGCCGGTCGTGCGGCGGGGGCAGGCCGGCAGCGGCCAACCCCCGCCAAACCCAAGTCACCGTCCAGGCCCAAGCCGGCCGGAAAGGCAAAGCCGGCCGCCAAGGCGAAGTCGGCCAAACCCGCCAAGAAGAAAAAAGAGGACTGATTCTCTCAAGCCGCGGTCTGACCGGGCGAACTACAAGGCAGGGCCGAATCGAGCGGCCGGACTGTTCTTGATCCGGCGCAAGGTCTGTGCAATCCTACCCGATGACGAACGTCCGGCGGTGCCTCGCGACTCGAATGTCGAGGCCTTGACACGGAAGGTCGCCGGCCCAATCCAATAAAGGACGGATCGAGCCATGTGGGAAAAAATCCGCGTCGTCTTCACCATTCCGGAGCTGCGCAGGAAGATCGCCCTGACGCTGGGCCTTTTGGCAATCTACCGGGTCGGCTCCTGGATTCCGCTGCCGATCATCGATCAGAGCAAGAACCTGTTCGCCGGCAGCGATGACGGCCTGGGCAGGATCCTGGCGAACGTGGCCACGTTCAGCGCCTCGCAACTCGACCAGGCCACGATCTTTGGGCTGGGGATCATGCCCTATATCTCGGCCTCCATTATTTTCCAGCTTTTGGCCAGCGTCTGGGAGCCGCTCAAGGAACTGCAAAAAGAGGGGGAGAGCGGCCGCAAGAAGATCAACGAATACACCCGTTATGCCACCGTGGTCTTGTGCCTGGGCCAAAGCTGGTTCTACGTTTCGGTGCTGGTCGGCCAGGAAATGATCGATAAGAGCTTCATGCCGCTGGGATACCTCCCCTGGTACTGGCACGTGGTCAGCGTGCTGACGATGACCGCCGGCACCGTCTTCCTGATGTGGCTGGGCGAGCAGATCGACGAGTTCGGCATCGGCAACGGCATCAGCCTGCTGATTATGGCCGGCATCCTGGCCCGGATGCCGGCGGCGGGCCTGACCCTGTTGGAGCCCCTGCTCCAGGGCGAATTGGTGCTGGAAGGAGCGCCCGGCGAATTGGGCGTGGCCAAGCTGATCGTGCTGGCCTTGTTGTTCGTGGGCGTCGTGTTTGGGGTGGTGTTCATCACCCAAGGCCAGCGGCGCATTCCCACGCAGAGCGCCAAGCACGTCCGCGGCCGCCGCGTCTATGGCGGCACCCGCCAGTACCTGCCCTTGCGGGTCAACCAGGCCGGCGTGATGCCGATCATCTTCGCCAGCAGCTTGCTGATGTTTCCGGCGTTCCTGTTCGAGTGGCTCAGCCGCAGCTTTCCCGGCTCAGGCCTGCTGGCGGAGGTGGGCCGGGCGTTTTCCGACTATTCGTCGTACGTGCACAACGTGCTGTACGTGATCATGATCTATTTCTTCTGCTATTTCTGGACGGCGATCACGTTCAACCCCAAGGACATGTCCGACAACCTGAAGAGCTTCGGCACGTTCATTCCCGGCTATCGCCCCGGCCGCCGCACGGCCGACTACCTGGAGAAGGTGATGCTGCGGATTACCTACGTGGGGGCCGGCTTTCTGGCCCTGGTGGCCATCTCGCCCACGCTGGTATCGCGGTCGGTGGAAATCGATCAGAACATCGCCAGCTTTTACGGCGGCACCGGCCTGTTGATCGCCGTCAGCGTGGCCTTCGACCTGGTGCAGAAAATCGACAGCCATTTGGTGATGAGGAATTATCGGGGGTTGCTGGAAAAATCGTAATCATCCGGCCGTGGGCCCGGGATCGAGATGCGGGTAATCTTCATTGGTCCGCCAGGGGCCGGCAAAGGTACCCAGTCGCAGCGGCTGGCCGAATACCTGGATATTCCGCACCTTTCCACGGGCGACATGCTGCGGCAGGCTGTCCGCGAGCGGACCGAGGCGGGCCGGCTGGCCGAGCCCTATATGTCCAGCGGCCAGTTGGTCCCCGACGAGATCATTCTGAAACTGGTGGGCGAGCGTTTGCAGCGGCCCGATGCCGCCACCGGCGCGGTCTTCGACGGATTTCCCCGCAATCTGCGGCAGGCCGAGTCGCTGGACAATACATTGCGCGAGATGAACTCACCGTTGGACGTGGTAATCGAGCTGCGGCTGGATGACGCGCAGGTCATCCAGAGGCTGTCGGGCAGGGGCCGCGACGACGACCGCCCCGAGATCATCGCCGAACGGCTCAAGTCGTATTGGGACCAAACGCGCCCGCTGCTGGACTACTACCGCAAACGCGGCCTCTTGAAGACGGTCGACGGCTCTGGTTCGCCGGACGAGGTCTTCGAGCGGATCAAAGCGGCCCTGCCCGATTCGGGCGCGCCGCGGGCACGGAGCTGAACCGAAGCGTGCTGACCCTTCGATCTAGCCGCGAGATTGCCCTGATGCGGGAGGCGGGCCTGTTGGTCTGGGAGGCGCACCAACTGGGCGCGCGGCTGGTCGAGCCCGGGGTGACCACCGCGGAAATCGACGCCGTGATCGAAAAGTTCTTCGCCGAGCATCACGCCGTGCCCCTGTTCAAAGGGGTGCCCGGCAAGGTCCCTTTCCCGGCCGTGACCTGTATTTCGGTGAACGACGAAGTCGTGCACGGCATTCCGGGGCCCCGGCGGCTTCGAGCCGGCGACATCGTGAGCATCGACACCGGGTGCAAGCTCAACGGCTGGTGCGGCGACGCCGCCGTCACGCTGCCGGTGGGCCCGGTTGCGCCCCAGGTCGCCCGCTTGCTGGAGGTGACCAAGGGCACGTTGAACCTGGCGATCGAGCAGATGAAGGTCAAGCGCCGCTGGAGCGAGGTGGCCGCCGAGATGCAGCAGTACGTGCGCGACTCTGGGTTCCACGTGGTGGAGTGCTTCGTGGGGCACGGGATCGGCCGCGAAATGCACGAGGAGCCGCAGGTTCCCAACTTCGTCAGCGGCCACTTCCGCCGCAACGGCGACTTCGAGCTGCGGCCGGGCCTGGTGATCGCGGTCGAGCCGATGGTCAACATGGGCACCAAGAAGGTAAAGAGCCTGCCCGACCACTGGACCCAGGTGACCCAAGACGGCAAGCCCAGCGCCCACTTCGAGCACACGATCGCCATGACCGAAGAAGGGCCGCAGCCGCTGACGTGCGGCCCCCACGGGGAGACTTGGTAAAGGAGACCCGGTAAACCGGTAAAGCGGTAAAGCGGTGGGGAAGAAAAATTCCTATTGGCACGGGGCTTGAATTGCCCGCGGGCGAAGCGTTATACTTACCCGCTTTGGATCACTAGCCGGAGCCGAGAGCCTGGGAGCCATGAAAGTCCGCGCCAGCGTCAAGAGGATTTGCGAGAACTGCAAGCTCGTGCGGCGGCGGGGCGTGGTGTTCGTGGTCTGCTCGAACCCGCGTCACAAGCAGCGCCAGGGCTGATTTTCGTCGGGCGGCGGGCTGGTTGTTCCGGCCGGTGCAGGTTGTTCCGGTGCTGGGCCGGCGGTGTTTTTGTTCAGGGAGTACACGACGTATGCCGCGCCTCTTGGGTGTCGACATTCCGAGCGACCGGCCAGCGGTGATTTCGCTGACCTATTTGTATGGCGTCGGCAAGAAGGTGTCGCGGGAGCTATGCCACAAGGCGGGCATCGATCCGCAGGCGCGGGCCAGGGACCTGGCAGAGGATGAAATCGCCCGGCTGGCCGCCCTGCTGGACAAGGATTATGTGGTCGAAGGGCAGTTGCGGCGGCAGACGGCGCAGAACATCGCCCGCTTGCGCGACATCGGCTGCTATCGAGGCATCCGCCATCGCCGCGGCTTGCCGGTCCGCGGCCAGCGGACCCGGACCAACGCCCGGACCCGCAAGGGACCGAAGAAGACCGTGGCCGGCAAGAAGGGCGTCAAAGACATGAAGTAGCAGTGACATGAAGTAGCAGTGACATGAAGTAGCGGTCCAAATCGGACCCAGCATGGCTCGAAGCAGCAGTCGCAACAGACAGTAGCGATCCTCAACCAGGTTGATCAGGAGCACGTGGCCGGTGGCCAAAAGCAAACGACGCAAGATTCGCCGCAACGTGACGTTGGGAGTGGCCCACATCAAGGCCACGTTCAACAATACCACGGTCACCATCGCGGACACCAAGGGCGACACGCTCTGCTGGTCCAGCGCCGGCACGTGCGGCTTCAAGGGAAGCCGCAAGAGCACGCCGTTCGCCGGCCAGTGCGCCGCCCAGCAGTGTGCCGAGAAGGCCGCCAAGTTCGGCGTCAAGGAAGTGGAAGTCAGGGTCAAGGGCCCTGGCAGCGGGCGGGAGAGCGCCATCACCGCCCTGCAGTCGGCGGGGTTGAACGTCAAGAGCATCGAGGACGTCACCCCGCTGCCCCATAACGGATGCCGCCCCCCCAAGAAGCGGCGTGTCTGAACCCATTGAAGTTCGAGGAATATGGCTCGTCATACCGGACCTGTTTGTCGCCTTTGCCGCCGCGAAGGCATGAAGTTGTTCTTGAAGGGAACGCGCTGCGATACGCCCAAGTGCGCCATCGAGCGGCGCGATACGGTGCCGGGCATGCACCAGTTCCGGCGCGGCAAGCTGACGGATTACGGCTTGCACCTCCGCGAAAAGCAGAAAGTCAAACACTACTATGGCGTGTTGGAGCGGCAGTTCCGCCGCTATTTTGCCGAGGCCCAGCGGTCCAAGGGCAATACCGGCGCGACGCTGATGAGCCTGCTGGAGCGGCGGCTGGACAACGTCGTCCACCGGCTTGGTTTCGGCCAGAGCCGCAAGCAGGCCAGGCAGTTGGTGGCCCACGGGCACATCACGATCAACGGCCGCCGCGTCGACGTGCCCAGCTACCTGGTCAAGCCGGGAGACGTGGTCCGCGTCAAGAACCGAACCAAGAGCCTGCAGGCGGTGCAGGCCAACCTGAGCGAGACCCGCCGGGAGCTTCCCGACTTCCTCTCCTTGATCGAGGGGCCGATCCCCGAGGGCCGCGTGGCCCGGCTGCCCGAGGAGTTCGACGTCTCGATTCCGGTCCAGACCCAGTTGATCGTCGAGTTGTGCTCGAAATAATTCCCCAGCGGTGGCCCGTGGCCGCCCGGCGGGCCAGCAGGCCGCGCGGCCGCTGAATCGTTCAAAAAATCGCGGAGGCTTTCCCATGCGGATTCGATGGCGCGGACTGGAACTTCCCAGCCTCGTTACCTGCGACCAGCAAACGTTGACTTCGACCTACGGCAAGTTCGTGGCCGAGCCGTTCGAACGCGGCTTCGGCGTGACGGTCGGCAACAGCTTGCGGAGGATCCTGCTCTCCAGTCTCGAAGGCAGCGCCGTCACGCAAGTCAAGGTGCACGGCGCCCAGCACGAGTTCACCACTCTGCCCGGCGTCGTGGAAGACGTCACCGATATCGTGCTCAACGTCAAGTCGCTGGTGGTCAAGAACTACAGCGACAGCACCAAGGTGGTCCGCATCGAAAAGCGCACCAAGGGCCTGGTCACCGGCGCCGACGTCAAGAGCGACGACTCGGTCGAGGTGATCAACAAGAACCACGTCATCGCCACGCTGACCGAGGACGTCCCCTTTGAGCTGGAGATGGTGGTCGAAAACGGCCGCGGTTACGTGCCCAGCACCGAGCACAGCCCCAACGTCGAGATCGGCATCATCCCGGTCGACGCCGTGTACAGCCCCGTGGTGCGGGTCCGCTATGAAATCGAAGAGACCCGCGTCGGCCAGAAGACCAACTACGACAAGCTCACGCTCGAAATCTGGACCAACGGCTCCGTCGGACCGGAAATGGCACTGGTCGAAGCAGCCAAAATCCTCCGCAAACACCTGAACCCGTTCATCCAGTACACCGAGCTGGGCATGCCGGTCCACTCGGAGGGCCGCGCCGCCGGCACGGGTTCGACCGACGCGGCCATCGAGGCCAAGCTCGGCATGAGCCTGGCCGAGCTGAACCTGGGCGTGCGGGCGGCCAACTGCCTCGAGTCGGAGAACATCCACACGGTGCGGGACCTGGTGAGCCGCACGCCGGACCAGTTGCTCGACGTTCGGAATTTCGGCGAGACCACGCTCAACGAAGTCCGCGAGCGGCTGGGCGAGCTGGGGTTGCGTTTGGGAATGCGCCTGCCGGCCTCGTCCCCGGTCTGATTCTGCGCCGCGGCGGCGGACGAGTCGGCCGGGCCCGCCGAAGCGAGGTGGCCCGGCAGCCGTGAATCCGGCGGCACGGCAACATCGGCGGCACGGCAACATCGGCGGCACAATACAATAAAATCACCACGTAGCGGGAAGATGGTTTTGCCATGCGACATCGACGAAAAGGCCGTACCCTGGGACGGTCGCCCAGCCATCAACGAGCGCTGCTCCGCAATCTGACGATCGCCCTGTTGCTCACCGAGCGGGACGCCGAAGACGACGAGAACGCGCCGAAGGTCAAGGGGCGGATCATCACCACGCTCGAAAAGGCCAAGGAAGTGCGGCCGCTGGTGGAAAAGTGCATCACCATTGCCCGCCGTTCTTTGCCGGCTCAGCGCGAGGCCGACCAGTTTGCCACCACCGCCGACCGCTACAGCGCCGAGTGGAAGGAGTGGCGCCAGGGCAGCGAGTGGTCCCAGTGGTCGCGGGCGATTGCGCCCGTGGTGGCCGCCCGGCGGCGCGTGCTGAGGTTGCTGAGCGGTTCCGGCCGCAGCGACGGCGAGGGGCATAAGCAGGCCGTGCGGATCCTGTTTGACGAGATCGCTCCCCGCTTTGAGCAGCGCGCCGGCGGGTACACTCGCATCCTGCGGCTGGCCAAGCCTCGGCTGGGCGATGCCGGCACGCGGGCCGTGCTCGAGTTCGTCGGCGTCCACGACCGCGTCATCAAGCGGGCCGAATCGCCCAGCTTCGAAGCCCCCGAGGAGCCCGCGCCCACGGCTTCCAGATCCCAGCCCAACGAATAAACCCACTTGCTATCCCGGTGCCATGGACGCAGCCATGTCGACCCGCGCCGGTTCCGCAGGGCTCGATTTTACCTGGCACATGTCCCGGCTGTGCCTCGACGTCTGCACTCGCCTGCCGGAGCTCTCGCACGTCGACGCCCGGCGCGTCGCGGTCCGTTACTGCCAGGTCCGAAAGGCCGTAGCCCACGGCTTCCTGGCCTCGCTCACGCCACTGCGGTTCGAAGGAGGGCAAATGTACAAGCTGCGGCAGGGCCGCCGCTGGATGATTCAGCCGCTCTTCGACTCGGCAGGCCGCGAAATGCTCTATCTCTTGAGCTTCTATCTGCCGCGGTTCCTCGATCGCTCCTTCGAGGAGAAGCTGACCACCATCTTGCACGAGCTGTGGCACATCAGCCCCAGTTTCAACGGCGATTTGCGGCGGCTGCCCGGCCGCTGCTATGCCCACGGCCACAGCGAGCAGCACTACGACGAGTCCGCCCGCCGATTGGCCCGCGGGTGGCTGGCCCTGACACCGCCGGCCGAGCTGTATGAGTTCCTGCAGCACGACTTCCAGCAGCTTCGCCGCCGGTACGGGGCGGTCTACGGCACCCGCATTCCCACGCCCAAGGTGATTGCACTGGCCGCGGTCGATTGACGCCAATCGGCATTGACACGGTCCGGCGCCGCCACTAGCCTGCCGCCCCAAAACCAGAGGAGGCCTGGCAGGGACGCCGGGCCGACCCAGCCATCATTGGGCATCCGGCGTTTTGGGCGCCTTGGGTAGTACGATATGCCGCGGCCGCCGGCCCAAGCCACTATCTTATGGTTTTGCGCGCTGGCCGCCTTGGGCTGTGCGAAGGTGCACACGGCCGGCAAGCTGCCGCTGGCCATGGCCCAGATGTCGCCCAACAGCGTCGGCCTTGAGCTGGTCTTTACACGGTTCGCGTTCGGCGACGACCAACTGAATGGTGCCTTGTGGGCCGAGATCGACGAGCAGCAGATTCCCGTCGAGACGCGGCGGCGGCTGGCGGACAACGGCTTCAGGGTGGGCCTGGTGGGCGGGCGGCTTCCGGCCTCCCTGGAACGGCTGCTCAAATCGAGCCAGCCGGAGCAGCCCGCCGGCGAGCTTTTGAACTTCGAGCTGGCCAACGAGCCTCTGATTCGGGGCCGCATCGTCCAGAGTCCCGCCGGGGTCCCCAAGCGGATCATCGTAAGCGGCGAGCAGCGCCAGCACGAACAATTGGCGGTCCTGTTTCGAGATGCCGGCGGCGCCGTGACGGGCCGCACGTACGCCCTGGCCCGCGGCGTGCTGGTGGCCAAGACCCATCCCCAGAGCGACGGCCGGGTGCGGCTGGAATTAATCCCTGAAGTCGAGCACGGCGCGCCGCAACGGCGGTTCATTCCGCGCGACGGTTATACCAGGTTCGAATTTGGTCCGGCGGCCGACGTCTTCGACCACTTACGCCTGGAAACGACGCTGGCTCCGGGCCAGACCCTCGTGCTAGGCACGCTGCCCGACCGGCCCGCAACGTTGGGGTACCAATACTTCACCGAGCAGGAATCTGGGCCGCTCAAGCAAAAGCTGCTGTTGATCCGCCTCGCCCGCACGCAGCACGACGAGCTGACGCCCGTCCCAGGCACTCCCGAACCGTAGGGCCTGCAGGGGGCTGTGGAGTGTTGGGCTGGTGAGGTGTAGCCGGATTCGCCAGAATTCGGGCCGGTCTCGACCCACTCCACCAGAACTCTGGCGAGTCCTGCTACCTCGAAATCAGCCTCTCCTCTCTCCTGCTGAAAACTACTTCAGGTCCTCACCATCGCCAGGGCCTGGCGCACCGCCTCCAATTGCCCGGCGGAGCCGAGCGCGCGGTTCTTCCCGGTGATGAAACCGGCGTAGGCGGCCATGAACAGCTTGCCGGGCGTACGCAAGTCGAACTCCTCCGGCTTGTCGCGGAACACCTCGCGGTGGATCGCGCACCAGACCAGCCGGCCGTCGGTGTCGATGTTCACCTTCGTCACGCCCAGCTTGGCGGCCG
This sequence comes from Pirellulales bacterium, assembly GCA_040901675.1. Classification (GTDB taxonomy): domain Bacteria; phylum Planctomycetota; class Planctomycetia; order Pirellulales; family JAICIG01; genus JBBDNX01. Next base: position 60,294 of record JBBDYJ010000001.1, read on the forward strand.
GCAGGTAGTCTTTCTCAGGCACCCCACTGGTCGCCGGCAGCTTTCCGCCGGCCTTGTTGATGCGGTCGACCCACTCGCGCGGCACGCTGCTGGCGCCGTGCATGACCAGGGGGAAACCAGGCAGCCGCTTTTGGATTTCGGCAATCCGGTCGAAGTGCAGGCCCTGCTTGCCCGAAAACTTGTAGGCCCCGTGCGAGGTGCCGATCGCCACCGCCAGCGAGTCGCAGCCGGTGCGCTCGACGAACTCCACCGATTCGTCGGGATCGGTCAGGCAGGCGTGCTCGGCCGAGATGGCAATGTCCTCCTCCACTCCGCCCAGCATGCCCAGTTCCGCCTCGACCGAAATGCCCCGCTCATGCGCCCGCTCCACCACCCGCCGCGTGATAGCAATGTTTTCCTCAAACGGCTCGTGCGAGGCGTCGATCATCACCGACGAATAAAAGCCGCTCTCGATGCACTCGTAGGCCACCTCCTCGGTGCCGTGGTCCAGGTGCACCGCGAAAATGGCCTCGGGAAAGACTTCCTCGGCCGTCCTGATCATGGCCTCCAGGAACCGCTTGTCGCTATAGCTGCGGGCTCCGCGCGACAACTGAATGATGAACGGGGCGCTCGCCGGCGTGTCGGCCGGTTCGGTGTTCGAGTCTTTCTTGCCCAGATTGCCGCGGAACAGCCCGACGGTTTGCTCCAGGTTGTTGATGTTGTACGCGCCTACCGCGTACTTGCCGTAAGCCAGGTCGAACAATTCCTTGGTCGTGACGATCATCGCGGGACTCCGAGCGTGCGGGAAGCGTGTGCGTTCTTGCCGTTAAAGTTCGGCGAGCGAACAGGTTACGTGCTCAGCCGGCATTCTATCCCACGCCACGCCACCCGGCTAGCCGACATTGCCCCCAAGCTGTCGCACGACTAAAATCGCCCCGCACCAGCGGGTGCCGCGGACGGGTGCCGCGGATCAAAGGCCCGGTTCAGGAAGCGGACGGCACACGGAGTGTGCCTGCTACTAATTGCGGACGGCACGCGGAGTGCCTGCTACTTAAATTGTCAAGGAAGACGCGTCGATGAGCACGGACGGTGCCGCACCGCTGGGTCGACTCTCGACGTTCGAACAGCTCGTTTACGCACGCGATGTCATCGCCGCCGAATCCCGCGCGCTCGACAAGTTGTCGCGCCGGCTCAACGCGGCCTTCTGCCGGGCCGTCGAGTACCTGGTCGAGTGCCGGGGAACCGTGGTCGTCAGCGGCATCGGCAAGGCCGGACTGATCGCACAGAAGATCTCGGCCACGCTCGCCTCGACCGGAACGCGGAGCATTTTTCTGCATCCCGCCGAGGCGGTGCACGGCGACCTGGGCCGCGTCGGCCCCCTGGACGTGGTGCTCGTGCTGTCGCAAAGCGGCGAGACCGACGAAGTCGTGCGGTTGCTGCCGGTGCTGGCCGCGATGCGGGTGCCCATCATCGCCGTCACCGCCCGCGAAACCAGCACGCTGGCCCGGGCCGCCGCCGTCACCATCGAGTTGGGATCGATCGAGGAGGCCTGCCCGCTGGGGCTGGCGCCCACGACCAGCACGACCGCCATGCTGGCGCTGGGCGACGCCTTGGCGCTGGTCGCCAGCCGTCTGCTCTCGTTCGGCCATGCCGACTTTGCCCGAGTGCACCCGGCCGGGAGCCTGGGACGCCGGCTGAGCAAGGTCGACGACCGGATGCGGCCGCTGGACCAGTGCCGCTTGGCGCCCGACTCGCGGAACGTTCGCGAGGTCTTCGGCCAGTTGCGGCGGCCGGGCCGGCGCAGCGGCGCCATCCTGCTGGTGGGCGACGACGGCCGCCTGACCGGCATCTTCACCGACAGCGACCTGGCCCGGCTGTTCGAAGCCCGCCGCGACGCGGCCTTCGATCAGCCGATCGCGCGGGTGATGACTCACCGCCCTCGGACGGTGGCTGCCGGATCGATGATGACCGATGCCCTGGCGATTCTGGCGGAATGGAAAATCAGTGAACTCCCCGTGGTCGACGATCACGGCGCGCCGGTCGGCTTGCTCGACATAACCGACGTGATCGGTATGATGCCCCCTGAGGCGGTCTGACCGCTGCCGTGCCGTGCCGCTACAACCGGCACCGCTTACTATCCACCCCGGCCGGCGAACCGGCCCCTGCCGCGGACGCGTAGATGACCTTAGCCAAGCGCTGCCAGGCGATCGAGCTGATCCTCGCCGACGTCGACGGGGTGCTGACCGACGGCAGCATCATCTTCAACAACGAAGGCATCGAAACCAAGCGGTTTCACATCCGCGACGGCTTGGGCATCAAGCTCTGGCAAAGCTGCGGCGGCAAGTTCGCCCTGATCACCGCCCGCAATTCGCACATCGTCAACGTGCGGGCCGCCGAATTGGGCATCGAGCGGGTCCGGCAGGGGACGGAATTGAAGCTGAACGCCATGCGGGAGATCCTGGCCGAGCTGGACCTAGCGCCCGAACAGGCCTGTTACATCGGCGACGATTTGCCCGACCTGGCCGCCGTGCGGTTCGCCGGGCTGGGCGTGGCCGTGGCCGACGCCGCGGCCGAGCTGCGGCAAGCGGCCCACTACACCACCAGCCTTCCCGGCGGGCGCGGAGCGGTGCGAGAAACGATCGAGCTGATCCTTAAGTCTCAGCAGCGGTGGGACGATTTGATCCAGAAGTATGGCGCCTAGCCTTCTCCCACGCCTGGTCCGCTCAGCCGCCAGCCTGTTTGGCGTTGTGGCCGCCTACTGGGTCTATGCGCAGGCGGCCGTGCCCCTGATCGAGCCGGTGGCGGTCCGTCCTCATTCTTCCCGCGATCCGGGCGGCTTGAGCGGCGATCCCCGCGCGAACGTCAAGAAGCAGCGGCAAGGGCTCGAACTCTGGTTCGACGAGGGGCAATGGCAGCGCAGTTCTCCCAAGATCGTGGAAACGCCCCAGGGCAAGCTGCTGTTCAAGGACTATCGCAACTTGGAGGACGGCCGCCACGTCAAGCTCGAGCCCTGCACGATGATTCTCTTGCCGCGGCAGGCAATTGCCGACGAACAGCAGCGGCAGCGGCGGGCGATCATCCTCGATGCGCCCCAGGGGGCGATCCTGGAGTTCGACGAAAAGTTCGATCTCAAGCGGGGCAAGGTCGGCAAGCTGATCGGCGGCCGGCTGGTGGGCGACATCACCATCCAAAGCATGCAGCGGCTGGAGGGGCCCGAAGACGACCTGCGGATTACCACCCGCGACGTCGTGCTCGACGAAGAAAGCATCACCTCGGTCCACCCGATCGACTTCCGCTTGGGCCCCAATCGCGGCAGCGGCCGCGGCCTGCGGATGGACCTGGCTGGCGACAAGCCGGAGGCCCAGCGCGGCGGGGGCGTCGGCTCGGTGACTTCGTTCGAGCTGGCTTCGCACGTCCGCATGCTGATCCATCCCGGCGGCGGCGACTTTTTTCCAGGTGCAACCGGGCAACCGCCGGCCGGCCCCAAGCCGCCGGTCGAGATCAGGTGCCGCGGACCATTCCGCTTCGATTTGCGTGAGTACGTCGCCACGTTCCGCGACGACGTCGACGTGCTGCGGATCCAGCCCACCGGGCCAAGCGACCAACTGACCTGCCAGACGCTCGACGTGCGCTTCGAGGCCGAGGATGCCGGGCCGGACGGTGCAGCGGCGGCAGGCGCCACGCCGTCGCTTCCCAAGCTGCGCCCCAGCCAGATCACGGCCATTGGAAATCCGGTGGTCGTCAACTCCCCCTCCAACAAGGTGCGGGCACGTGGCCAGCGGCTCGAATACGACGTGAACAAGGGGAGCGGCAAGCTTTCCGGCCAACACGAGGTCAGCCTGGTCCAGGAGGGCGGGCCGGGCGGCGGCACCCAAGAGATTCATGCCCGCGCGTTGTACTTCGAGCCCGACCCCAACGATCGATCGGGACGCCTGGGCGTCTTTCTGGCCAGCGGCGCCGGCTGGCTCAAGGCCGACGTGCCTTCCCAACCCGCTCAGCACGTCGATGCCCGCTGGACGCATTCGCTGCACTTCAGGCCGCACGAAGAGATTCAACTCCTCTCGGTCAAGGGCGAGGCCCAGGTCCACTTGCCCGCCAGCGGAGCGCTCTCGGCCGACGAGATCCATCTTTGGCTCAACCAGCAGGCATCCGCCGCGGCCGGACCCGGCGGGTTCACGCCCGATCGCTTGCTGGCTCGCGGCGCCGTCAGGATCGAGTCGGCCCAGCTCGACGGCGCTGTCCAGCGGCTGGAAGTCTGGTTCGTGCACCCCGCCCCAGCGGCCGTGGCGCGGGCCGGCCCGCCACCATCCGCGGCCGCCGGCATCCAAGCGGATCTGGTGCGGGCCCCAGCCAACCGCGGTCCTGCCCTGAATGCGGCGGCCCGGAGCTTGCCCCAAGCGTTGCCCCTCCAGGGGCCGCCCGTCGAGGCGGCGGCGGCGGTCGGGCAGCGGTTCCGGATCGCGGGCGAACTGTTGCAGCTCGAAGTCGGTATGGGGGGCGAAAAGCCCCAGATCCGCCAGCTTATCGTCGACCGGCGAGTGCGTTGCGAGGAAACCAAGACCTTGCACCCGGGCGAACAGCCTCTGGTCCTGGTGGGCGATCGGCTCCACATGATCCAAGGCAGCTCATCGGCGGCCCTGGCGAAGATCACCGGCCAGCCCGCCCGGGTCGACGCCCGGGGCCTGGCGCTGCTGGCCGGCACGCCCGACCTGGCCGGCACAATTCACCTCGATCAGGCCGCCAACATGCTCTGGATCCACGGCGAGGGGTCGTTGTCGCTGCCGGCCGGTTCGACGCCCGTCGCGCCGGGCGCTGCCGCCAATCCGCTCCAGGTGACCTGGCAAGGGCAGATGGATTTCGACGGCCGCACGGCCCGCTTCCTGCGGGCCGTCGTGGCCAACCAGCACGAGGCCGACCCAAAGCGGCCTGGCGGGCGTCACGAGCGGCTGATGCGCACCGAATCGCTCGACGTGAGGCTATTGAACCATGTGCGGTTCGACGCGGCCGGCGTCAACGATCGTCCGGCGGTCGATTCGATCGTCTGCACTGGCGGGGCCTACGTCGAGAATCGCTCCCTCGAGGGGCAGCGTCAAACTGCGCTGATGCGGATGAAGGCCCGCGACCTGACCATCGTCGAACGGACCGGCGACGTGACGGCCCAGGGACCTGGTTGGCTGACCAACGTAAGCTGGGACGGATTGGAATCCCTGGCCGGCGCCGGCAATCCGCCCGTCCGGCCCTCGACCGCATCGAAGAACGATTCACAGTTGTCGTACCTGGACGTGCACTTCGACCGCGAGATGAGGGGCAACCTGGTCGACCGGGTGATGCAGTTCCACCAGAACGTCCGCGCGGTGTACGGTCCGGTTGCCGATTGGGAAGGGCGCCTCGATCCGGACAAGCCCGAGCGTCTTGGCCGAGAGGGCTTCGTGCTCAATTGCGATCAGTTGCAGGTGGCCGAGATGGGGGTCGACGCGGCCGGCAACGCGGCCTACGAGATGACAGCCGAGGGGAGCACGGTGGTCGAAGGCGAGATGTTTCTGGCCCGCGCCCTCTGGTTGCGGTACGCGATGGCCAAGGGTCTGTTGACGCTGGAAGGCGACGGCAAGACCGACGCCCGGTTATCGCGGCAGACGCGCGTCGGCGGCGTCCCGTCCGACTTGTCGGCCCGCAAGATTCAGTATTGGCCCGCCACCGGGCATGCGATCGTCGAGGATTTTGGATCCGCCGACCTCAGCGACCTCACCGGCATCAAGCTCCGCCGCTAGTGCATCCCCGCCAACTCGCTAAAACCGACGCCAACCGCTTCCTCAGGCGCCACATGTCATCGCACAGACTCGCAATTCCTGGACTCGTCGTTTTGCTGCTCGCGTCCTCTGCTGTGCGTGCGGACGAGCCCGATGATCCTCTAGCGGGATTCGATGCGTTTGCCGACGAAGCGCTGGCGGAATTGAAGACGCCGGGAATGGCCATCGCCATCGTGAAGGACGGCAAGGTTGTTCACGCCCGCGGCTACGGTATCCGTCGAGCCGGGGACGAGGCCCCGGTTGACGGGGAGACGATTTTTCCGATTGCCTCGGTCACGAAGGTTTTCACCGCCACGTGCCTGGCGTTGCTTGTGGAAGAGGGGAAGCTGACGTGGAGCGATCCGGTCGTCAAGCACCTGCCGGAATTCGAGCTTTATGATCCGTTCCTCACCAAGGACGTACGGATCAACGACCTCCTCTCGCATCGCGTAGGACTGGAAACGGCTGACTTGGTTGCCTACCGCGGCGACTATGACCGCCCGGAAATCATACGCCGTCTAAGGTTCATGAAGCCAGTGGCTCCTTTTCGCAGCCGGTATAGTTACAACAATCACCTGGTCACTACCGCAGGGGAGGTGCTGGAACGTGTCACCCAGGAATCCTGGCACACGTTCCTCAGAGAGCGCCTTCTACAGCCTCTGGGCATGAGCGGGACGTGCACCAGTCCGCGAGAGCTCGAGGGGCGGGATAACGTTGCCACGCCACATGTGCTGCGCGACGGGCAAGTGATCCCCGATCCGATGTGGAACCCGGACGCGGGTGAGGGATTCCGCCGCCTCCATGATGCGGTCGCGCCGGCCGGGGCGATCCAATCCAACGTTGTGGACATGGCCCGCTTTCTGCAGATGTATCTGAACGAGGGAAAACTCGACGGTCGAAAGATGCTGCAGATGTCAACGGTTCGAGAGATGTTTGCACCGCACAGTGTATTCCCCGTCCAGCCGAAGCCATACTTCGCGTATGTGCGTCTCTTCTACGGCTGCGGCTATGGCTGGCATTTGCGCGACTGGAGAGGGCGAAAGGTCGTTTACCACACCGGGTCGTCGGGAGCGATCGCCGCCATGATGCCGGAGGAGAACATCGGCGTCGTGATTCTGGCGAATCGCCCGTCGGGAATCGCCGCCATGTTGATGCACGATGTCTTCGATCGCCTGCTCGGTTTCCCTAGAACGTGGACCAATCGGGACTGGGTAGAGATCGCCGAAGGAAAACCACAGGCCGAGGCGAAAGCGAAAAACGATCGCCTGGAAGCAAGGCGAGCCAAAGACACGAAGCCCTCACTTCCGTTGACCGGGTACGCCGGAAGCTACGAGTGCGACCTCTACGGCAAGCTGGAAATCCGGGAGAAAGAGGGATCGCTCCGGATGCAATTTGGTCCGAACATCGTTGCGACGCTCCGTCATTGGGAGCATGACACGTTTCGCGGCAAGCTCAGCTTCCCGCCCGACGATGAATGGTTGCTTCGCTTCGCGGTCGCGGACGGCAAGTCAGAGCATTTGGAAATTGAACGCCTTTTCTGGCACGAGTCGATGCCGGCGTTTCGGCGTGTTCGACCGCTGGACCCGCCAAGTGAGTGACCCATGGCAGACGGCGCCGCGATTGCCGGATTGTGCGTCGTGATTCGTCTGGTAAGCATTCATGTAAGCGCAGCAAGACGCTGAACCCGACAGTGAAGGGCGACGCCGTTCTTATTCCTGCCTTCTACCTTCCGTCTCCTTCCTTCAACTCGAACCGATAGAGGCCGGCGATTTCGGCGGGCGACTTTTGGGCCAGGTTGGTCAGCCGCTGCCGGAGCACGTCGGCATCGGCCACGCCCAAGGATGCCAGCAGCCGGAACTTGTGCTCCAGCAGCTCATCCAGTCCTGTGGACGCCGAGCGGGCGTGCCCCATGGGGTACATCACCAGGCCGCTCGATAGCGAGCCCAGCGCCTCGTGCTCGATCTCGATCGACGTGGGGATGCCGTCGGGGTACTTCTCGTCGTACGCCCGGCCGCCGTGGCGAAACTCGATCTTTTCCATGATGGCACGGGCGAGCGGATGAAACAGGCCGGCGTCGTCGTAGTCGGCCGGCAGCAGCATCAACTCGCGCCAGCCGCCCCGCCGCCTCTCGAACGCTTTGCGCAGCAGCGTCGCGATAATGTAGACCATCGAGTGGTCGGCGCTTTGCCGCGTGCGCGGGTCGCGCTTGGCGGCGTCGCCGATGATGCCGAAGGCCGGCTCGTAGATCGTGATCCGTACGCGGCGCAGCAGGCCGGCGTCGTCCACCAGAGCCGGATAACGTTCGAACAAATCCATCAAACCCTGGATGGCGCCGGCCGACTGGTGCTCGTAGAGGCCCAGCTTGAAGTGCATGCCCATCACGGCAAAGTCGCGGCCGCTGGTCGCCAGCCGCAGATCGAAGGGACTCGAGTCGGCGGCGGGCGGGCCGCCGAACAAGCAGAAGATGGCCTCCGGGTTGCGGAAGATGTCGGCCGGACCCACGAAGCCTCGCATGGCGCGGCGGACGCTGGCAACCGCCGTCTCGGCGCTGAAGGCCGCCGAGGCCCCTTTCGAGTCCGACAGTTGCTTGCCCGCGCGGATCGCCCGGAACGGCACGTAGTGGGCAACGACGAGCCCCAGGGCCGACTCGATCTCGTCCACCGTCGCGCCCAGGCACGCTCCGTAAACGGCGGCCGAGGCTATCGCCCCGTGGACGACGTGATCGATCTTGTGTTCCTTGAGCGAGAACACTTCCGCCAGCCGCCCGCGGATCTCGTCCACCAGCAGCATGGCCCGCAGGGTCCGCTCGCCGTCGAGGCCCTGCCATTGGGCGGCGGCCACCGCCACGGGATAAAAGTCGTTGTGGCCGAACTCACCGGCCACGTCGCCACGGGCGGGGTTGTAGCCGAAGTTCGTTCCGTTGGCATCCCATTCGCGCACGGCCGAGCAGTTGGCCAGCACGGCTTTTTCCGGCTGCACCGGCACGTCGGAACCGAAGCAAAATGCTCCGCGGGCCCCAGGCACAGACGTGTATTCGAGTGCCTCGCGCCTGAGCACGTTCGGCGCGTTGGCCCCGCACGCCAGTGCCGACACGGCACAGGCCATGCTGTCGAGATGAAACCGCTCGACCATCCGGTACACGCTCGGATCCGGCTGGCCATGCCTTCCCGCCATGAAATCGAGCGCGTATTGGGCCAGGCCTCTCGCCTGGTTGCCCGTGCGCGGCAAAAGCACGTGGTCTTGAGCCATCGATCGCTATTCCGGATCAGAATCCAAATGCAAAAGCCGTCCCTTCTCCCCGCCATCATAGCCCCTGGATGGACCCCCACGAACAGGTTACGATGGGTAGCAAGGCTTTACAGGTGCTTGCCTATGCAGCTCGAACAGCTCGGCCCTTACCGGATTGAGCGCAAAGTGGGTCGGGGGGGCATGGGCACGGTGTTCGCCGCCACCGAGCTGGAAACCGGCGAGCCGGCGGCCATCAAGGTGCTGTCGGCCGCACTGGCCCACGAGGAAGGCTTCCGCGATCGCTTTGAAGCGGAAATCGAGAGTCTCCGCAAGCTCAGGCACTCCAACATCGTCCGCTTGTTGGGCTTCGGCGAGCAGGACGGCCACCTGTTCTATGCCATGGAGCTGGTCGAGGGGGACAGCCTGGAAGATCAGCTTCAGGCCGGCCGCTCGTTCGGTTGGACCGAGGTGGTCCAATTGGCCATACAGGTCTGCCGGGCCCTGAAGCATGCTCACGACCGCGGTGTGATCCACCGCGACATCAAGCCGGCGAATCTGCTTCTGGGCAGCGACGGCACGCTGAAGCTCTCGGATTTCGGCATCGCCAAGTTGTTCGGCAACACCGGTCTCACGGCCGACGGCGGCGTGCTGGGAACGGCGGAGTATATGGCTCCGGAGCAGGCCGACGGCCGGCCGGTCAACCACCGCTGCGACTTGTACAGTCTCGGGAGCGTGATGTACGCCTTGTTGGCCGGCCGTCCTCCGTTCAAGGCCGCCAACCTGATGGAAATGCTGCAACTGCAGCGGTTTGCCGAACCGGAAAGCGTGCGCCGCTACGCGCCCGACGTGCCGGCGGAATTGGAGGCCATCGTCCGCACGCTGCTCGAAAAAGAGCCCGATCGCCGCGTCCCCACGGCCATGGTGCTGGCCCGACGGCTGGAGGCGCTCGTGGCGCCGTCGCCGCCGGCCGCCGAGGCGCAGCCCGCCGACGACGACGACGCCGCGGACGACGCCGATTTTATCGTCACCGCGCCGACGGCCGCGGCTTCGGATATTGCCCCACCGATCAGCGATCTTTCCGGCAGCGAGTATCGAGTGGCCGGCGCGGCGGTGGGCGGCGGCAGCCTGCAGGCGCACAAGGCGCTGCGCAGCGAATTGAACCTGACGGCGGAAATGGCCGCGGCGCCTGTCTCGGCGGAATCGGCTGAGACGCGTGCCGGCCCTTCCGGCGAATCGGCGGCGCCTGCCACGCCCGCCACACGGTTCACCGTCGTCCGCGAGACCGACCGCGGCGACCTCGAGCCGCGTGACTCGGAGCAGGCCGTCTGGATCTCGCCGCAAACGTACGTGCTGGCCGCCAGCCTGGTCGCTTTTGGGCTGGTGACGTGGTACTTCCTGCAGCCTGCCTCACTGGACCGGCTGTACGAGCGGGTGGAGTCGAAGGCCGCCGGGGGACGGCTGGCCAACGCCGAGCCCGATATCCAGGCCTTCCTCAGCCGCTGCGGACCGGCCGACCCGCGGGCCCGCAAGCTGGAAAAGTACCGCGAACAGATCGACGTGGACCGGCTGGAGCGTAAGATCAACTTGAGGATCCGTGGTCTTTCGAGGTCGACGCCGTTGACACCGGTCGAACGGGCCTACGTCGAGGCGCTGGCGCTGGTGCGGCACGACCAGGAGGAGGCCATCGAGAAGATGCAGGCGCTGGTCAACCTGTATGGCCAGGACGTGGACGACGATAGCACGACCACCCGCCAGTGCCTGGAGCTGGCCCGCCGCAAGCTGGTGCAGCTACGCAGCGAAGTCGCGCAGTATGCTCCCCAGCATCTGGAAGACATCGAGCGGCAATTGAGCCGCGCCGACCAACTGGCCGGCGGCGAGCCCGAGGCGGCTCGCGCGATGTGGCAGGCGGTGATCGAGCTCTATGGCGACAAACCATGGGCAAGCGAGGCGGTCCGGCGGGCCGAGGACTCGCTGGCCCGCTTGTCCGATGCGCGTAACCAGTGAGACCCAAATGGATTCTTCCACGCCCCGCCCGCCCGACTCCAACGATCCGGCAGTTGGCGGCGGCTTTCCCGTCACGCGGCTGAGGCGGCTGCGCTATGATCCAAGGATCCGCGACCTGGTGCGCGAAACCCGCTTGAGCGGCGCACGGCTGATCCAGCCCTTATTTGTGGTGGCCGGCAGCCAGGTGCGGCGCGAGATCGCTTCGATGCCGGGACAGTTCCAGTGGTCGCTCGACTTGCTGGAAGACGAAGCGCGGCGGCTGGCCGATCTGGGCCTGGGAGGGATCATCCTCTTCGGCGTACCCGACCGGAAAGACGCGACCGGACACGACGCCTTGGACGACAAGGGAATCATCCAGCAGGCAGTGCGCGCAGTCCGCCGGGCGGCCCCCAACTTGCTCACGGCCACCGATGTTTGTTTCTGCGAATACACCGACCATGGCCACTGCGGGCTGATCGGCAACTCCACCGGCCGGCCCGACGTGGACAACGACGCCACGCTCGATTTGTTGGCCCGCCAGGCGGTGAGCCACGCCCGCGCCGGCTCCGACCTGATCGCTCCCAGCGGCATGATGGACGGCATGGTCGCCGCCATTCGCCGCGCGCTCGACGCCGCCGGGTTCCTGCACGTACCCATCATGAGCTATTCAGCCAAGTATTCGAGCGCGTTCTACGGCCCCTTCCGCGAAGCGGCCGAGAGCGCCCCGGCCTTCGGCGATCGGCGCAGCTACCAGATGGATCCCGCCGCCGATGCCGGCCAGGCCTTGCGCGAAGTAGCGCTCGATCTGGCTGAAGGCGCCGACATCATCATGGTCAAGCCGGCCCTGGCGTACCTGGACATTATCGCCACGGTCCGCCGGCAGTTTCCGGGGGTTCCGCTGGCGGCCTACAACGTTTCGGGCGAGTACGCCATGGTCAAGGCGGCCGCGCACAACGGTTGGCTCGATGAGCGCGCGGTAGTGCTTGAATCGCTCACCGCCATCCACCGCGCGGGGGCGGGCATCATCCTGACCTACTGGGCCAGGGAGGTGGCGAGTTGGTTGGCATGAGGCAGCCACGACGCACGGACCGATGGCGGCCGGCCGGCACTCGGCAGTGGCCCTGGCCCTGGTTGATCTGCATCGCGGCCTTGCCGACCTGGGCGAGTTGGTCCGGCTGCTCGCCGCGCTCCGAGCCCGCCGCAACCACGCAGGCCGCCGCGGACGGCAACCAGCAGGCAATTGCGCCCGAAACCGTCACTCCAGCCGAGCAACCAGGCCTCGATTCTCAGCGGGATGTAGAGGGCCGATCGAAGGCGGGCCGTCCATCAGCTCGTGGCCCTGGCAAGAAGGTGGCCCGGCCGCGCGGCGATGATCTATCGGTGCCAAACGGCGAAGAGGCGGCGGTCGGCAACAAGCAGGCCGAAGCGACCGGCAAAAGCAAGCCGCGCACCGTGGCTCCGCCGGATAAAGGGCCCTCGCTCGATCTTCTCTCGCCGGAAGACCAGGAGATGGTCCGGAAAATCGCGAGGCGCATCGAGGCAGAAGGTCTCGCGGCCTTGAGCTATCCCGAGTTGGAGTTTGCCTCCCAGGGACCCGGCAGGCCGTACCTGTTCGATCGCCTCCGCGAGGCCGCCGCACAGTCGACCGGCGGCCTGGAAGACGACGCCGCCCGGCTGCTCGACCTGGACGTCGACGCCAAGCTGGCCTTCAAGCTGATCGAGTCGCCATTGGAACGGTCGCGGATCATGCGGATCGGCGAGGTGCTGGTCGAACGAGACCGGGCACTGGACGAAGAGGAATTGCGCTACGCGCGTGAAAGTCCTTTCCTACGCGTCAAGCTCGAAGAGTACCTCCGCTTGGGCATTGATCCGGAGCGAGCCGCCGCGAGGCTTCGCGGCGAGCGGAACCGGCTCGAACAGGAGATCGAGGCCCGCCAGCAGGAGATTGTCCGCATCAACCGGACTTTGAAGGCCGACGTCCGCTCCTTGGAGAAGCTGGAAGCCCGGCTCAACCGGCAGCGCCGTGCATCGTCGCAGAGCGTCAAGGCGCTGATGCGCACCATGGAGCTGGAGCAGGAGCTGATCGACCTGGCCGAGCGCGTCGAGGCGCGGAAAGGCGAGCTCAAGTACGTCGAAGATCGCCTGTCCGAAGCTCGGCACGAGTTGGAGCGTCTCGGAAAGGCTGTCCCATGAGACGGCACTGCTTGACGAACGCCGCCGCGCGGCGTCCGTCAAGCAGTGGAACAAAATTCTCCTTCGCACCGCCCGCGGGCGTGCAGCCGAACGCGGCCCGCCCCGCGGCCGCGGGTCCCGACTGACGCGCGCGGCCGAAACCTAGACCATCGCCTTCAGGTTCTTTAGCGCGCGGACCGTGACCTTGTTGTAGGCCGCCTTGGCCGGTACGTCCCTGAACTCGCCCGTGAACGGGTTCTTGACGTTCTTCTGCGCCGGCCGGGCCGGAACCTTCTTCCGGGTGATCTTGATCAAGCCGGGGATCGTGAAGACGCCGGGGCCGCGACCGCTGACATTCTTCTTGATCTCGTTGCCCAATGCCTCCAGGACGGCGGCCACGTCCTTTTTGTTGAGGTTGGTGGCTTCGGCAATGTTCGCCAAAACCTCACTCTTGCTGGGGGCCCTTTTCGGTGCCGACCCTGCTGCTGGGGCTTTCGCCATAATTCAGTTTCCCTCCCTGCACGGGTGTGAAGAATGCAAAAAACGCGTCCGTCCGATTTACTTGGACGCGATGATTAAAATCGACAAAATCGAAAAAGCAACCCAGAAAACCCGGGAAACCTCTCAAAAAAGCCCAAAAGGCGCTCTCCGCGGCCATCGGCCGCGCCCCTGGCGGCCGGTTATCGGATACCATGCGGGCGCAGGCACACCCCCCGCGCGGGATGCCTGGGCCGAGCACGGCAGCATCGGGCCGTGCCGGGAAGTGCGGTTTGCCATGGCAAGGGCCGCGCCGCGTGCCAAGGCGGCTTGCCCGTTTAGGACAGCTCCTGTAAGATATTAGCTGCGTGCAAGTTAGGTTGCCGGCGCTGGGATGCGCGAGTGCGTCTGGCCCTGGCCAAGCGCCCCAAATCATCCTGAAAGTCGATGTTTGAACTTTCCAACTCCCTGAGGCGACTGCAGGGCCCGCGATGTAGGGTACAGGGGCGAATCGCCGGCCCCGAGGCCCTCCATCTGGCCCAAGTTCGACCAGAACGACCCAAGTGCCGCGGGGTTTAGCTGACTGGAAGGAGTGTCCCAACGATGGATTGCGCACCAGGTCCGGCTGTCTTTCGCAGGTTCGCGATACGTTGCCGGCCGGCCGTTGGCCTGTCCCAAGTGCAGTCGCCCAGGCTATCGGTGCTGCTTCGGGCCGTGCTGTGCGCGGCGGGCACCGTCTTCTTCCTTGCGGCAAGCCCGTCGTTGGCCGAACCGCCTGAGGATGGGCCCAATGCCGCCCAGAAGGATGCCGAGGCCGCGCCGGACGCCGAGCAGCCTGAAAAACCGGTGCAGGCGGCCGAGGAGCCCAAGCCCGCCGCGGACCCCAAGCCGGCCGCGGAAGCCAGGGCCAAGCAAGCCCAGGCCGATGAGCCAGACGAGCCTCAGCCGGCCCCCCGCGCCCCTGCGGCGAATGCCCAGTTGCGGTTGCGCTTTGGCCGCATGCAGTTTGGCCGCATGCAGTTTGGCCGGAACCAGTTCGGCCCGCGGCAGGCGAATGCCGGTCAGGGCGAGATGGTCGACGATGGGTTGGAGAGCGTGTTTTATCCCCCCGACCGCTCCACCATGCAGCGGCTTTCCAAGGCCCAAGACCTGCTCAAGGAAAAGCGGTTTGGCGAAGCAGCCCGCTTGTTGGGAAGCATCCTGGAGGCGCCCGAAGACTTCTTCTTTCAACCCAACCGCGACGAGCCGATCTTTCGCAGCTTGAAGAGCGAAGCCCAGCGGCTGATCGGCCAGATGCCCGCCGACGGCAGGGCCGCTTACGAGCTGCAGTACGGCGCTCAGGCCCGGCGGATGTTGGACGAGGCGGCGCGGGCCGGCGACGGCGCGGCCCTGGCCGAAGTATCGCGCCGCTTCTTTCATACCCAGGCCGGTTACGAGGCCACGTATCTGCTGGCCGCCACGGAGCTGGACCGGGGGCGGCCTCTCTCGGCCGCATTGTGTTTGAAGCGGCTGCAAGACACGCCCGACGCCGCCCAGCGGTTCGAGCCGTCGTTGTCGCTCAAGGCGGCGGTCTGCTGGCGGCGGGCCGGGCTGACCGAAAAAGCGCTCGGCACGCTGATCGCCCTGCGCCGCGCGGCGCCGCAGTCGGCCCCGTTCATCGAAGGCCGCGCTGAACCGCTCTTCCGAACCGAGGCGGAGGCGCTGGCCTGGCTGGAAGCCAAGGTGGGCACGCAGTCGCTATCCGTGCAGGTGCCCGGCGCCGAGCAATGGGCCATGTACCGTGGCGGGCCCGGCCGCAACGCCGCCAGCCTGGGCAGCAGCCCGCTGTTGAATCGGCGCTGGGCGGTTCCCACGGCCAACGACCCGGCCATCGAAGACACGCTGGCGCAGCTCCGCCAGGGTTATCTCGACCAGGGACAGCGGGCCCTGCCGGCGCTGCACCCCTTGGCCGTCAACGGATTCGTTTTCATGCGGTCGGTAACCGGCCTGGAAGCGATCGACTTCCGCACCGGAAAGCGGATCTGGAACGGTCCGGTGGACGAGTCGGTCGAACAGTTGCTCGATCCGGCCAACGATGGCCCGCAGGCCCGCGGGGCAAGCTCGCTGGCCGCCTGGCTGCCGCAGCGCGTCTGGGACGACGCCACCTATGGCACGCTGTCCAGCGACGGCGAGAACGTGTACTGCATCGAGGACCTGGGCGTCGGCCTGGGAATCGTCAGCCCGCCCCAGATCATCCTCCACAACGGCCGCATGATGGAGCAGCAAGCGGGTCCGCGCAGCTACAACCGGCTGGCGGCCTACGAAATCGCCACGGAAGGAAAGCTGAAGTGGGACATCGGCTCGCAGCCTGGCGACACCCAGATGCCGCTGGCCGGCGCCTTTTTCATGGGGCCTCCGCTGCCGCTGGCCGGCCACTTATACGCGTTGGTCGAAATCAAGAACGAGATCCGGCTGGTGGCACTCGACGCGCGGACCGGCACCCCGCAATGGTCGCAGCAACTCGCCGTGCTGGAACAAGCCCTGACGGAAGACCCGCTGCGGCGGCTGACCGGCGTTTCTCCTTCCTATTCCGATGGCGTGCTGGTCTGCCCCACCTCGGCCACGGCGGTGGTGGCGGTCGACTTGACCACGCGTTCGTTGCTCTGGGGATACCAGTACCCGCGGGCCTTCGACCCCATGTTCCAACAGCGGATGATGGCCATGCGGATGGGCGGCATGGGAGGCTCCGACGTCACCGAAACCGACCGCTGGAGCGATGCCAGCATCACGATTGCCGATGGATCGGTGCTGCTGACGCCTCCCGAGTCGATGCAGTTACACTGCCTCAGCCTGCTCGACGGCAAGCTGTTGTGGCAACGGCCCCGTGAAGACGGCCTGTACGTGGCCTGCGTGCACGATGGCAAAGTGCTGGTGGTCGGCCGGCGTGGACTGCGGGCCTATCGGCTGGACGACGGGCAACCGGCCTGGGACGAGCCGGCTTTGGCATTGCCGGCCGGCAGCACGCCCAGCGGGCGAGGGTTCTTCAACGGCGAGCGTTATTATCTGCCGTTGAGCACGGCCGAAGTGGCGGCGGTCGACGTGGCCAGCGGGCGGATCGTGGCCCGCTCCAAGTCGCGCAGCGGCACCGTGCCCGGCAACCTGATTTGCTACCACGGCGCGGTGATCTCCCAGGGCGTCGATTTCGTGGAGAGCTTTTACCAGCTCGACGACCTGCGGCGGCAGGTGGCGGCCACCCTGGCCGAGCACCCGGATGACGCCGACGCCCTGGCCCGCCAGGGCGAGTTGTTGCTCGAAGACGGCAAGCTGGGCGAGGCGGTCGTGAACCTCCGCCGGTCGTTCGAGCTGAAGCCCGATCAACGCACGCGCGAGCTGCTGGTCGATGCCTTGCTGGAAGGGCTGCGGCTCGACTTTGCCGGCAATCGCCGGCACGCCGGCGAAATCGAACGGCTGGTCGAGCAGCCGGCCCAGCGCGCCGCGTACCTGCGGCTGATTGCCGACGGTCTGCAGCAGGACGGCGAGATCGTGCCGGCCTTTGAGGCCTACCTGCGAATGATCCACCTCGGCTCGCAAGGCGATCCGCTGGAGCGGATCGACAACAGCCTCTCGGTGCGGCGCGACCGTTGGGTGCAGGCTCGGCTGGCGGCCTTGTACGAGACGGCCGACGCGAAACAACGCGCCGGCATCGACCAGGTGTTGGCCGCCCGGTTCGAGGCCGCCAAGGCCGCGGGCCAGCCGTCCGGCCTGCAGGAATTTGTCGGCTTTTTCGGCAGCCATCCGCTGGCCGACGAGGCCCGCCGGCTGGAAGCCCGCCGGCTGGTCGAATCGCAAGAGCTGCTCGCGGCCGAGATGCTGCTGCGGCGCTTGGAGCACTCCGCCGATCCGGAGCATCGCCGGGCGGCGGCCGCCAGCCTGCTGGCGCTGCTCTCGCAGGCCGGCCGACTGGACGAGGCGGATGCCTACTACCGGCAACTGGCTGGCCCCTGGGCCCAGCAGGTCTGCCTCGACGGCAAGACCGGACGGCAGGTGATCGACGAATTGTCGATCGGCGATGCGAGCCGCGCGCTCCTGGAGGGCCCGCCGGCCTGGCCGGAAGGTTTGGTCGAAACCGAAAACCAGAAAGCTCAGCCGATGGCGGCCTCTCGCAATTTCCCACTCGATTTCCGGGGGGCGTCGGAACCGTTCTTCGACCGCATGACGGTCGAGCTGGAACCGATGCAGCGGCTGCTCGTGGGGCGCGACGGCCTGGGCAACGAGCGATGGCGGGTCTCGCTGCGCGATCGCGGCGACGCCAACAACCTCGGCTTCAATTACGCGATCAGCCACGTCCGTGCGGAAGGTCACCTGCTCTTGGTCTCGATGGGCTACCAGCTCATGGCCATCGACACGTTGGGCAAGCCGGGAGCGCACACCGCCCGCGTCCTCTGGCAGCAGGACCTGATCGATTCGATGCCGGGGCTGCCCCGCAACGTCGGCGTACACGGCCGGATGATCCAGCGGCCGTGGGGCATCCCCCAGGTGATGGCGGCCGACGCGCAGAACCGGCCGCTCGGCAACGCGGGCCCGCTGTCGACCGAGATGATCTGCTTTCAGCGGATGCGGACCCTGATGGCGGTCGAGCCGCTGTCGGGCGAGACCTTGTGGAGCCGCAACGACGTGCAACACGGCAGCGAAGTGTTCGGCGACGACGAGTTGCTGTTCGTCACCGCGCCCGGCGAAAGCGAGGCGCGTGTCTTGCGGGCACTGGACGGCCAGGAGCTGGGCCGCCGGCAGGTGCCGCCGGTGGAAGAGCGCGTTCTCACGCTCGGCCGGTTGGTGTTGTCCTGGTCCAGCCGCGACGGCCGCTGGGCGATGACGCTTGCGGATGTCTGGCAGGGCAAGGAGCTGTGGCGGAAGGCGTTTTCGCTGGGCTCGAAAGTGTGGCCGCTGGGCACCGATTCGATCGGCGTGCTCCAGCGCGACGGCAGCTTCTCGCTTTTGTCGCTGCCCGATGGCGCGGCCTTGATTGAACAGCGCGTGGATGCCGAGCCCAATTTGAGCGAGATTTACGTGCTCGGCACGCCCGATCGGTACCTGTTGATCACCAACCGCCCCTGGCAGAACAAGGCCGGAGTGAACATCACGCCGGTGCCTTCCCCCGGCAGCACGGTGATCAGCGGCACGGTGCACGGTTTTGATCGCGCCACCGGCCAGAAGGTGTTTTCCACGAAGATCGAGGGAAAAGGCCTCACGATCAACCAGCCGGCCGATCTGCCGATCCTGGTGTTTGCCGCCAATACCTATCAACAGGCGCCGCAGGGTCGAGGGAGCACCCAGAAAGGCAACGTGCTGTGCCTGGATAAACGCAATGGGCGCATCGTCCACGAGGAGGAGTTGCCCGGCTCGATCAACTCGGTCGACGTGACCAGCGATCCGCAGAAGCACGAGGTGGTGCTGCGGACGCTGCGGTCGAGTGTTCGCCTCCGGTTCAGCGACGAGCCATGGCCGATTGAAACGCCCGCGGCCGGCGACGGCCAGGCGGCCGCCGCCGGCGGGTCGACCACGGCGCGGGCTGGCCGGGCGATTGTCCGCGGCCTCAAAAAATTTGCGGCCGGCAACGGCCTGCCGATTGGGGACGACCCCTTCGATAAGCCCGGGCTGATCGGCGAACTCGAGTTGGAGGAAGACGTAGCCGAGGAACAGGCCGACGTCATCGAGGAAGAGCTGGATGTCATCGAGGCCCAACGGGAAATCGAAGAAGCTCAACAAGACGTTGCCGAGGAGCAAGAGCCATGATGCCCGCTGCAAGTTGGTCTGGCCGAATCGCGCTGATGTTGTGCACGGCCGTCTGCTGGCAGGTGCTCGCCTCGCAGGCGCTGTCGGCCAAGCGCGACGAAAAAGTCGATCGGGTGGTGAACCGGGGCCTGGAGTGGATGGCCCGCACGCAGTCGCGGCTCGGCCATTGGGGCGCCAACGAGGGGCGCTATCCGACGGCCATGACCGCCCTGGCGGGCATGGCGTTCATGGCGGAGGGCTCCACCACCACGCAGGGCAAGTATGCTGCCAACATCCGCAAGGCGGTCGACTACCTGGTCAGCCGCAGCCGGGCAAACGGCTTGATCGGCGACCCGCGCAGCGACGACCGCTACACCTACGGCCACGGCTACTCGATGCTGTTCCTGTCGCAGGTGCTCGGCGAGGAAGAAGACATTGACCGCCGCGAGACGTTGATCGAAGTGTTGACCAAGGCGGTACAGTTCACCGGCGAGGCCCAGACCGAGGCGGGGGGCTGGGGGTACGTGAGCGCCAGGGACGGCCACGGCTTCGACGAGGGTTCGACCACGATCACGCAGGTGCAGGGGCTGCGAGGCTGCCGCAACGCCGGGATCCCCGTGCCCAAGCAGATCATCGATAAGGCCGTCAAGTACATCCGCGACTGCACGCTGCCCGACGGAGGCGTGCAGTATAGTTCCAAGGGCGGCGGCGGCCGGCCGGCCATCTCGGCGGCGGCGATTGCCTGCCTGTTCAACGCCGGCGATTACGACAGCCAATACGTGCCCAAGCTCTTGAACTATTGCGAAAAGAACCTGGACAACATCCAGAACGAGGGCTTCGGCCATTGGCACTATGCCCACTACTACTACGCGCAGGTCTGCTATCGCGAGGGGAGTGAGAAGTGGATCCCCTACCGCGACAAGATCTATGCCAAGATCGTCTCCGAGGCAAACCCCAACGGCTCGTGGAACCAGGGTTACATCGGCCCGATCTACACCACCGCCATCAACCTGACGATTCTGCAACTGGAAAACGGCACGTTGCCCATCTACCAACGCTGACAGGCTTCGGCGCCGGCCTTGCCCGGCGTGCCGCAGCGGACCCAAGGGAGCTTTGATGACAGAACAATTCGATGCCCAGGAGTCGGCCGCCATCCGCGAGTTGGGCGCCGCCCGCGAGCGGATCCTGGAACAACTGGCCCAGGTCATCGTCGGACAGGGACACGTGATCGAGGAGCTGCTCATCTCGCTCTTCAGCCGGGGTCACTGCCTGCTGGAAGGCGTGCCCGGCCTGGCCAAGACCTTGATGGTCAGCACGCTGGCCCGCACGCTGAACCTTTCGTTCAGCCGCGTCCAGTTCACGCCTGACCTGATGCCCGCCGACATCACCGGAACCGAAATCATCGAAGAGAACCGCGGCACCGGCTCCCGCGAATACCGCTTTCTCGAAGGGCCCCTCTTCGCCAACGTGATCCTGGCCGACGAGATCAACCGCACGCCTCCCAAGACGCAGGCCGCCCTGCTGGAGGCGATGCAGGAGCGGCAGGTCACCGTGGGGCGGGTGCGGCACCCCTTGCCCGACCCGTTCTTCGTGCTGGCCACGCAGAATCCGATCGAGCAGGAAGGCACATACCCGCTGCCCGAGGCGCAGCAGGACCGCTTCATGCTCAAGGTGTTCGTCGACTATCCCAACTTCGAGGAGGAGTTCGAGATCGCCCGCCGTACCACGACCACGCTGTCGGATCACGTCGTGCCGGTGCTGACGGCCGAGCAGATCATCCAGTTGCAGGGCATGGTTCGCGAAGTGCCTGCCTCCGACCACGTCATCCGCTACGCCTTGTCGCTGGTTCGCCAGACGCGGGTGGGCGAGGTCGGCGCGCCGGACTTCGTCAGCGAACAGTTGAACTGGGGCGCGGGACCCCGGGCGGTGCAGAACATGATCCTGGGCGCCAAGGCCCGGGCCCTCTTGCACGGCCGGACCCATGTCTCCACCGACGACGTCGCCGCGCTGGCCAGGCCCGTGCTGCGGCACCGGATCGTCGTCAACTTCGCGGCCGAGAGCGAAGGGGTGACGAGCGACCAGTTGATCGATCGCCTGATCGAGATCACCCCGACCAAAGAGGACGAGCTCACCCGCGATGCCCGATTCCAGAAGATTTTTGCATCCTGAGGCGATCCGCCGGCTGACGCGGCTCGACATCCGCGCCCGCTACATCGTCGAGGGATTCCTGTCGGGGGCCCACCGCAGTCCGTACTTCGGGCAGTCGGTCGAGTTCCTCCAGCACCGCCAGTACGCCCCCGGCGACGACCTGCGCCGCATCGACTGGAAGGTCTGGGCCAAGCAGGACCGTTATTACGTCAAGCAGTACGAGGAAGACACCAACCTCCGCTCGATCCTGCTGGTCGATGTCTCCGGCAGCATGCGCTACGGCTCCGGGGCGCTGAACAAGTTCGAGTACGCGGCCACCGTCGCCGTCAGCCTGGCCTATCTGTTGTTGCGGCAGCAGGACGCCGTGGGCTGCGTCCCCTTCGACGAGGGGCCGCGGACCACCGTGCCGCTGCGCACCAAGCGCAACCACCTCAACTCGATCATCTCGGCGCTGGACGTCAGCGACCCCAGGGAAAAGACCGACCTGGCCCGGATCATGCGGCACGTGGCCGACAGCTATCCCCGCCGGGGCATGGTGCTGGTCATCTCCGACCTGCTGGCCGACCGGGCCGGTTTGTTCAAGGGGCTGCGGCTGTTGCGGCAGCGCGGGCACGACGTGATGGTGTTCCACGTGATGGACGACGACGAGCTCGACTTTCCCTTCAACGGGCCCACGCGTTTCGAGGGTTTGGAGATTCCCGAGCACCTCAACTGCAACCCCCGCGCGCTGCGGGAAGGATACCTCGAAGCCGTCGGCGGCTACCTGGACGAAGTCCGCCGGGGCTGCGCCAAGCACGTGGTCGACTACGCACTGGTGCGGACCAGCCAGCCGCTCGACGCGGCCCTGGCCACTTACTTGAGCAACCGATTAGGCATGCACAGCCGCAATTGAATCGCCCGATCCGCGTCCGGAACAGTCCCGCAAGGGCAACCATTTTTTAACAACCGCGAACCCGCCCCACCGATGCCCACCTTTGTCAATCCGGCGCTGCTCTGGGGATTGCTGATCCTCGCGGTGCCGGTCCTGATCCACCTGATCAACCTGCTGCGGCATCGCCGCGTGCCGTGGGCGGCCATGGAGTTCCTGCTGGCCAGCCAGCGCAAGAACAGCACCTGGATCCGCTTGAAAGAGCTGCTGCTCTTGTTGACGCGGATGGCGGCAATTGCCGCCATCGTGCTCTTGTTGGCCCAGCCCCGCTGGCAGCACCGGCTGAGCAGCCTCTTTGGCGGCCAGCGGACGCACCACATCGTGCTGCTGGACGACAGTTTTTCCATGGCCGACCGCTGGGCCGATACCAGCGCCTTCGACCAGGCGATCCGCGTGGTGCAGCGGATCGGCGAGCAGGCGTCCGGCGAACCGGGCGCGCAGAGCTTCACCCTCTTGCGTTTCTCCCAGGCCGGCGCCGGTGCATCCGATAGCCGGCCCGACTTCCTCAAGGCCTCCATCGATACCCGCTTCGGCAGCCAGCTCAAGGAAGCGCTCGGCCGGATGCGGCCCTCGCAGATGGCGGTCGGACCCGGCGAGGCGGTCAAGGCGTTCGAGCAGTTAGTCGGCCCGGCCGACGACGAGGACCGCGTGGTCTACCTGGTGTCCGATTTCCGTGCCGCCGATTGGGACCAACCCGGCGAGCTGGCCAAGGCCCTAGCCCGGCTCGACCAGTCGCGCGCCGCCCTGCGGCTGATCGACTGCGTGGACATGGCCCGCCCCAACCTGGCCATCACCGACCTGGCGCCGCAGCCGGGCACGCAGGCGGCCGGCGTGCCCTTGGCGATGGCCGTCACGGTCAAGAACTTCGGCAGCGACGCGGTGCGCGGCGTCTCCGTGCTGCTCGAAGAAGACGGCCGGCCCCGCGGCGCGGTCGAAATCGACCACGTCGCTCCGGGCGAGAGTGAGACCCGGCGGTTCGCCGTCTTCTTTTCCACCGCCGGCGACCACGTGGTGGCCGCCAGCCTGGAAAGCGACGCGGTCGAGATCGACAACGCGCGCTACTGCCTGGTCGACTTGCCGCCCGCCGTGCCCGTGTTGCTGGTCGACGGTGCCGCCGGCACTCCGCACGCCCGCTTCCTGGCGGCGGCGTTGGCACCGGGCGGCGCGGTCAACACGGGCATCAACCCGCGCATCGAGCCGCCTGCCTACCTCAACAACAACCCGCTCGACAAGTTCCAGGCCGTTTACCTGCTGGACGTGCCCCGCCTCGACCAGCCGGCCATCGATGCGCTGGAAGAGTATGTCCGCGCGGGCGGAGGCCTGGGCGTGTTCCTGGGCGACAACGTCCGGGCCCCCTTCTACAATCAAAAGCTGTACCGCGGCGGACAAGGCTTGCTGCCGATGCCGCTGGCGTCCAAGATCCAACTGCTGGTCGACCGGCTGGAAACGGGGCCCGACCTGGAAGTGGCGGTCCGCCATCCGGTGTTCAAGATCTTCGCCGGCGAACGCAACAGCTTCCTGGCGGCCGTTTCAGTCGACTGGTACATCGCGACGCCCAAGGATTGGCAGCCCGAGACCGACTCGACGGCCGAAGTGGTCGCCCGCCTGCGCAACGGCGCCCCGTTGGCCGTCGAGCATCAATTCGGCGCCGGCCGCGTGATGGTGTTCACGACGACGGCCGCGCCCCTCTGGAACAACTGGGGCCGCAACCCCAGCTTTGTCGTGGCCGTGCTGGAGATGCAGTCGCACCTGGCCGGGTCGGCCGCCCGCGAGGCCCCGCGGCTGGTCGGCTCGCCCATCCAGGTCCAGCTCGATCCGGCCCGCTATCGACCGCAGGTCCGCCTGGTCGCGCCGTCCGGCCCGGAGCCGGGCAGCGGGGCAGCAGGCGGCGGCGAGCCCGGCCCCGCGGCCGAGGGAACGGGACAAGTTCCAGGGGCAGGGGCTGACGTTGTCGCGGGCGCGCCGCCGGCTGTCGATGGCGTGCCGCTGGTGATCGACGCCGCCCAGGGTCCGGAGGGATTGACGGCCTCGTTCCCGCGGGCACAGCGCCGCGGCGTGTACGAGCTCGTGTTGACCACGGCCGAAAACAAGCCGGAGGTCCGCCGCCTCGTGTTCAACGTCGAAGCGGCCGAGGGCGACCTGGCCATCATCGGCGGCGACGAGCTGGCTTCCCGGCTGCCCGGCGTCCGCTACGAGTTCCGCCAGGCGGCCGATTTCCATTTATCGCCGCGCGAGCTGGCCGGCGCCAACCTGGGTCATTGGGTCCTGTATCTGCTGGTGGCCCTGTTGTTGGGCGAGCAAGCCCTGGCGTATTCGGCCAGTTACCATCCACCGGCCAGGGAGGGCGCGCCTTGATCATTGCCGCCGTGACATCCGCCGAGTCCACGCTGCGGACCTCCTTTGAATGGGGCCGGATCCAGGCACCCTCCGACTGGCTGCTGCCGCTGGCGGTCTCGGCCGCCGTGCTGGCTTACGTCTGGTTCATGTACCGCCGCGACAGCGCCGAGTTGAGCGCCCCGGTCGGCGTGCTGCTGACCGGCTTGCGGATGGCCGCCTTCGTGGGCTTGCTGGTGGTGTACCTCGAGCCCCAATGGCGCAACGAGCGCGACCAGATCTACAACTCGCGGGTGCTGTTGTTGGCCGATACCAGCTTGAGCATGGGCCTGGTCGACCACGATTCCTCGCCCGTGCCGGCCGAGCCAAGCCGCGGGCAAAAGGTGATCGCCGCCTTGTCGCAGGGCGGCCTTCTGAAGGCCCTGCGCGCCAAGCACGACGTGGTGCTGGTCCGTTTCGATTCCGACTCGGGGCGGGTCGTCTCGCTGGAAAAGCTCCCGGCCGCGGCGGACGACGGCCAGACCGCCGAGACAGGCGATGCCCAGGTCATGGACGAGAGCCAGTGGCAGCAGGCGCTGGCGCCGCGCGGCCCCGAGACGCGCCTGGGACAGGCCCTGCGCCAGTTGATCAGCGAAGAACAGGCGGCGCCGGTGGCCGGCGTCGTGGTATTTACCGATGGCGGCCATAATGCGGGGATTGAGCCGGCAGCGGCCGTCGGCCTGGCCCGCGAAGCCGGGATCGCCATCTACCCCGTCGGCATCGGATCGCTGGAGCAGCCGGTCAACGTGCGGGTCAGCGATTTTGTGGCGCCGGCCCGCGCTTATCCGGGCGACAGCTACACGGCCACCGGCTACATCCAGGCTCAAGGCCTGGCCGGAAAGGTCGTGAACCTGGAGCTCTACTCGCGCGACGCGGCCAGCGGCCCGGCGCCGGGGCCGGGCCAGGCCGGCCAGCTCGAAGACAGCCAGGAGCTGGTGCTGGGCGGCGACGGCGAAGTCGTGCCGGTCACGTTCACCTTGACCCCCTCGGTCGTCGGACGGCGGACCTTGCGGCTGCGCGTGGCCGCGCCGGCCGAGGACCGCCACACGGGAGATAACCAACAGGAAGTCGATATCGAAGTGGTCGACCGCAAGAGCCGCGTGCTGCTGTTCGCCGGCGGGCCGTCGCGCGAGTACCAGTTCCTGCGCAACCAATTGCGGCGCGACCGCGATGTCGAAGTCGACGTGCTGCTTCAGACCGGCAGCCAGGGCATCTCGCAGGATGCCCACCAGATCCTCGGCGAGTTTCCCCTGCAGCCCGAAGAGCTGTTCGCCTACGATTGCATCGTCGCCTTCGATCCCGACTGGCGCCGGTTGTCCCAGGCCCAGCAGGAGCTCGTCCAGCGGTGGGTTGGCGACCACGCCGGCGGGTTGATTGTCGTGGCCGGACCGATCTACACCGACCAGTGGGCGCAGGATCCCGCCATGAGCCGCATCCGCACCCTGTACCCCGTCGAGTTCGAGCGGCGATTCTCCCTGCTGGACGATGCCCGCTACGGGTCCAGCGAACCCTGGCCCATCGAGTTCAGCCGCGACGGGTTGGAAGCGGAGTTTCTCTGGCTCGAAGAGTCCGCGCCGGCCAGCAGCCGCGCCTGGCAGGAATTCGACGGCGTGTTCGGCCACTACGCGGTACGCGGTCCGAAGCCGGCCGCCACCGTCTACGGCCGCTTCTCCGACCCGCAGTCGGCGGCCGGCAGCCAGCAGCCCGTCTACCTGGCGGGCGGGTTCTTCGGCTCGGGCCGCGTGTTCTACCTGGGCAGCGGCGAGATGTGGCGGCTGCGGGCGCACGACGAGGCCTGGTTCGAGCGGTTCTACACCAAGCTGATCCGGCACGTGACGCAGGGCCGGCTGCTGCGCGGCAGCACCCGTGGAGTCCTGCTGGTGGAGCGCGACCGCTACCTGCTGGGTGGCACCGTCGATGTCCGCGCGCAGTTGTCCGATGCTCGCCTCGAGCCGCTCGAGCTGCCCGCCGTGACGCTGGAGGTCACCTCGCCCGACGGCCTGCGCGATACCTTGCCGTTGAGCGCCGATCCGCAGCGGGCCGGCAACTATCGAGGCCAGTTCACCGTCCGCAAGGAAGGCGTGTATCAACTGGAACTGCCCGTGCCCGAAAGCCAGGAGCGGCTCGCCCGCCGGATCCAGGTCAAGGTGCCCGATCTGGAGCGCGAGAACCCCCAGCGCAACGACGCCCTGCTCAGCGAGCTGGCCGGCAAAACAGGCGGCATCTATTACGTGGGACTCGAGTCGGCCCTGGGCAAAGACCTGTCCGGAGGCCCCCTCGTCGAGCGTTTGCCCGACAAGAGCCGAACCGTCACCTTGACCGCCATCCCTACGCGGCTTTGGGACAATCCATGGACCTTGCTGCTGCTTTCGGGCGTCTTATGTCTGGAGTGGCTGGTGCGCCGGCTGGTCAAGCTGGCATGAGAGCCGACCAAGAATCACAACCATGACCGTGCAAGAACAACCACGCCTGGCCGACAACCTCCGCCTCCTGCTGGCCCGTTTGCGCCGCGGCGTCAGGCGCTACGTGCTCGTCGAAGGATTGGCCGCCACGCTCGTGGTCATGGTGCTCGCCTTTTGGGCCGCTCTGGCCATCGACTGGCTGTTCGAGCCGCCCCGCGCCGCGCGCATCGCGATGCTTTCCGCCGGCGCGCTGGCGGCCGGCTGGATCTTCTTTCGCCTGGTCCTGGCGCGCCTGCTCGTGCCACTCAGCGACCGCAGCCTGGCGCTCGTGCTGGAGCGCCGCTACAGCGACTTTGAAGACGGCCTGCTCACCGCCGTCGAGCTGACCGGCCAGCCGCGGCTGCCGGCCGAGACGCTCGATCACGGCCGGCAGATGCTGGCCCATACCTGCCGCCAGGCTTCGGCCAAGGCCGGCCGCGTGCACCTGGCCGACGTGTTCGATCCCGCCCCGCTGAAGCGGGCCTTGATTGCCGCCGGACTGCTGGCCGCCTCGCTGGTCGTCTTCGCCTTGGCGGCCCCCGCCGCCTTCCTGCTCGGAGTGCAGCGGCTGGCGGCGGTCACGGACCAGCCTTGGCCCCGCCGCACGCACCTGGTGATCGAGGATTTCAAGAACAACGAAAAGGTCGTGGCCCGCGGCACGGACCTGGAGGTGCTGGTCCGGGCCAAGACCGAGCGGCCGCTGGTTGTGCCCCGCGTGGTCCAGGTGCGTTACAGCTCGGACGAGGGCCGGCGCGAGCGCAAGAACATGGTCCGCGAGGGCAGCGCGGTCGCGGGGCGCGATCCGTTCCAGGATTTCAAGTACACCTTCCAGAGCGTGCTCTCGAACATCCGCTTCGACGTGCTGGGCGGAGACGCCCGCATCAGCGATCTCCGCATTCGGGTCGTCGATAGTCCGACGATCAGCATGGTGCTGGCCTGCCGCTATCCCGATTACATCGGGCGCTTGCCGGCCGAGATGCCCGCCTCGGGCGTCGTCGCACTGCCCAGGGGGACGCACCTGACGGTCAAGGCCCGTGCCAATAAGGACCTGATCAGCGTCCAGGTGGACTACATGGCCGATCCCGACACGGCGGCCAGCGATACGATCGCCCTGGCCGAAGAGCGGCAGTTCGAGTTCGTCCTGGACCGGCTCGACTTCGATCAGACGCTTTCTTTCACCATGCTCGATACCGACGGCATCCGCAATCGCCAGCCGGTCCAGCTTGCCCTGGTCGCGACGCCGGACGAACCACCGCAAGTCGCCCTGCGGCTGGAGGGCATCGGCTCCGCCGTTACGCCGCAAGCCAGGCTGCCCATCGCGGGACGGATTACCGACGACTACGGCATCGCTCAGACCTGGGTCGAATACACGATCGACGAGCAACCGTCCCGGCAGCAGCCGCTCGCCGCCGCGGCCGGCAGGACCGAGCTGGCCATCGACGAGGCATTCGAGATCGGTCCACTCGACTTGAAACCGGGCCAGAAATTGCTGGTGGGAACCAAGGCCGCCGACAACCATTCTCTGCCCGGCAACCCGGAGCCGAACCTGGGCCAGGGTGAGCGGTTCCTGCTCGACGTGGTCACCAGCGAAGCTTTGCGGGCGATTCTTGAAGGGCGCGAGTTGAACCTCCGGCAGCGTTTTGAAACAATCATCGAGGAGGTCACCGACAGCCGCGACAGCCTGGCGGCGCTGGAACTGGGCGATTCATCTGCCGAACCGGTCGCACTGCCCGATCCGCTCGACGACCCGGCCGACGCGCCTCTCTCCGCCCAGCAGGTGCTCTCGCGCCGGACCCTGCGGGTTCAGCGGGTGCGGCAGAATGGCGAGAAAAATGCCGAGGAAACCCGTGGCATCGCGATTTCGTTCGACGGTATCCGGGCCGAGCTGGTCAACAATCGCCTCGACACCGAAGAGCTCCGAATGCGGCTGGAAGATAACATCGCCCGGCCCTTGAAGGAGATTGCCGACGCGATGTTCCCCGAGCTCGAGCGGCGGCTGGAGCAACTCCAGCGGGGTTTGCCCGCCGAAGCTTCGCCCCTGCAGGCAAAACAGGCCGCCGTCGAGCAAATGGACGCAATTCTCGTCCGAATGTTGCAGGTTCGCGATAAAATGCTGGAACTGGAGACGTTCAATGAGGCGGTGCAGTTGCTCCGCGAAATCGTGGCCGCCCAGAAAGAGGTCACCGAGCAAACCAGGAAAGAGCGGCTCGAAAAGGTCAAAAGCCTTTTAGAAGATGAAGATATCGACGATGAATAGAAGAAGGGGATTCATCATGTTCCGACGCCGTGCGGTCGAATGGCGCTTCTGCGGCCTGCTGTGCCTGGCACTGGCGGCGGCAACGCTGGAGCGGTTGGCCAACGCCCAGCAGCCTGGCAGGCCCGAACCCGCTGAAGCCGCCGAACCCCAACCGGCCGACGCCGCTGCTCAACCCGCCGCCCAGCCCTCAGGCGCCGACGAGCTGCCGCTGGCCCAGGAGCAGGTCTCGGCCCGCTACAAGCGGTTCGAGGAGGTGCTGCTGCGCATGGCCGAGCTGACCGCGGCCACCGATCCCAAGCGGGCGGCCCTGCTGCGCAAGGCGGTGTCGCAAAGCAAGGACCGCCTGATCGGCCTGCAGCTCGACCAGATTGTCGACCTGCTGAAAAGCGACCGGCTGGCCAACGCCTTCAGCAACCAGCAAGAGGTCGAGCAAGACCTCTCGCAGTTGCTCGAGTTGCTCTTGTCCGAAGAGCGCGGGCAGCGGGTCAAGGATGAGCAGCAGCGGATCAAGGAGCAAATCCAGCGGCTCAACGAGCTGATCAACAAGCAGCAGCAGCTTCAGGGGCAGACCATCAGCGGCAGCGAGGCCCAAGGCCTGGCCAAGGGGCAAGGCAAGCTGGGAGACGAAACCGGAAAGCTTGCCCGCGACATGAAACAACCGGGCGACGAACAGGGCGAGGACTCCGACGGCCAGGGCGAGGAGAAAACTGGCGAAGGTAAAGGTGAGGGCGAAGGCGAAGGCGAAGGCGAAGGCAAAGGTGAGGGCGAAGGCAAAAGCGAAGGTCAGGGTGAGGGCAAAGGCAAAGGGGAAGGACAGGGCGAAGGCGAAGGGGAAGAAAAAGGCGAGCAGGGAGAAGGCGAGGGCCAAGGTCAGGGGGAAGAACAAGGTGAAGGGCAGGGTGAGGGGGAAGGGCAGGGCGAGGGACAAGGACAGGGTCAAGGCGAGGGACAAGGACAAGGTCAAGGAGAGGGACAAGGACAAGATCAGGGCCAAGGCGAGCCCTCCGAGCCGGCCGACCGCGCACGCAACCGTGTCCAGGCCGCACAGCAACGAATGGAAGAGGCCCGCCTCAAACTGGAGAAAGCCCAGCGCGAAGGAGCGATTCAAGAGCAGGAAGAGGCCCTGCGCAACCTGGAAAAAGCCAAGGCCGAACTCGAGGAGATCCTCCGCCAGCTCCGCGAAGAAGAGCTGATGCGCACGCTGGCGATGCTCGAGGCCCGCTTCCGCAAGATGCTCCAGATGCAGTTGGAAGTCTACGAGGGCACGTTGCGGCTGGACCGCGTCGCCGATACCGACCGGGGCCGCAACGACGAGATCGAAGCCGGGCGGCTCAGCCGCCGGGAGTCGCTGATCATCGTCGAGGCCGACAGCGCGTTGTCGGTGCTGCGCGAGGAAGGCTCGGCCGTGGCCTTCCCCGAGGCGGTCGAGCAGATGCGCGACGACATGCAGCAGGTGGCCGCCTGGCTGGCGCAGGCCAAGGTGGGCTCCAACACGCAAGAGCTGGAAGAAGACATCGTCGCCGCCCTGGAAGAGATGATCGAGGCCCTCAAGCAGGCGCAAAGGGACCAGGAGCAGCAACAGCAGCAGCAGCAACCGGCCGGCTCCGAGCCGGAAGATCCGGCGCTGATCGACACGCTGGCCGAGCTGAGGATGATCCGCTCGCTGCAAATGCGGGTGAACAACCGCACCCAACGTTATTCCAAGCTGGTCGAAGGCGAAGTCGGCCAGGCCGACAAACCGGACTTGCTCGAAGCGCTCGAGCGTTTGAGCGAGCGCGAAGCGCGGATCTTTCGCGCTACCCGCGACATCGTAGTAGGAAAGAACAAATGAACCGAAAACCCGGCTTACTCGTCTCGAACCAGCTCGGCCTGGCCGCTTTGGCGGTGCTGGGCATCTTGTGTCCCACGGCCGCGGTCGCTCAGAACGCCGACCGCTTGCCCTCCCAGCCAGCGCTGGCCGCTCCCGCGTTCGACGAGGTCCGGGCCCTGGCCATGACCTGGCTCGACGAGAGCAAAGCGGACCCGGCCGTCCGCGAACAGGCGTTGGAGCTCTGGCAGTCGGCACAGGTCGGCGGCATTGCCGCTCTGGACGCGCTCGCCGGCACGTTTGCGCTGGCTGATCCTCGAGCGGCCCGGCTTCTAGAAATCTGCCGGAAGCCGCGGCCCCGCGGACCGCTGGCCGAGCAGGACTGGCTCGCGGCCGAAGACACGCCACCGCTGGTCCGCAACAACCTGCGGCTTGTATACGGCCGCTGGCTGGCCCAGCAGGGCCTGTACGACGAGCTGCTCGCTCAGCTTTCGGACATCAAGCCGGCCGACGTGGTCGATCCGGCCTCGCTATTGTTCTACCAGGGCGTGGCCCATCACCGGCTTCTCAACAAGCAGGAAGGGTTGGCCGCGATCGGCACGCTGTTGAACCAGGTGGCTGCAAGTCCGCGGCGATTTGCGGCCGTGGCCGCCCTGATGCAGCACGACCTGGAAGCGCTCGAGGACGAGTCGTTGGACCACATTGCCCGCCGCATGGACGACATCCGCCGCCGGCTGGAGTTGGGGCGTGCGGGCAGCAAGGTCCGCAAGATCGAAGACGACGTGATCGCATCGCTCGACAAATTGATTGAAGAGATGGAGCAGCAGCAACAGCAGCAGCAGAGTGCCGCCTCCGGCGGTGGATCCTCCCGTCCGTCGGCGCCCATGCCCGACAGCCGGCTGGCCCGGGCCGCCGGCGCCGGCGACGTCAACCGCCGAGACCTGGGCGACTCGTCGGGCTGGGGCAACCTGCCGGCCCGCCAACGCGAGGAGGCCCTGCAGCAGATCGGCAAGGATTTCCCCGCGCACTACCGTGACGCGATCGAGCAGTATTTCCGCAAGCTGGCCAGTGAGACCGAAACCCCGCGCGAATAAAACGCCCCGGCCGCCGCTCACCTGGCCGTGGCCCGGTCGAGGCGGCGGCGTGTCCATGTATCCATACAGCACAAACAGTGAGTGATTCATGTCGGCTTTGATTCTTGCCTCGGCATTGCTGCTGGCGCCGCAGTTCGAGCTGAGCACCAGCGGCGGCGAGACGCTCGCCGGCGAGCTGGTCGAGCTCTCGGCCAAACAGGTCGTGGTTCAAG
Organism: Pirellulales bacterium; assembly: GCA_040901675.1. GTDB lineage: Bacteria > Planctomycetota > Planctomycetia > Pirellulales > JAICIG01 > JBBDNX01. The sequence continues at coordinate 92,930 of JBBDYJ010000001.1, forward strand.
CTGCCGGCGGCCCGCAGACGGTCCCCACGGGCCAGCTTGCCGCGGTCAGATCTTCGTCCCAGCCAGGCGAGCCCGCTCAGCCCGCTGTACGGGTCGAGCTGGTCGATGGTTCCTCGCTCCACGCCATCTCCTACTCGGTCAGCGACGGCGATGCCACCATCGCCCTGGCGGGCGGCGAAGTCACGCTCACTACCCGCTCGATCGCCAGCGTCCGGTTCAAGCAGCAATCGGACGAGCAGCAGGCCCAGTGGGAAGCCATGCTCGCCGGCCCCCAGAACGGCGACCTGTTGGTCATCCGCAAGAACGAGGCGCTCGACTACCTGGCCGGCGTCCTGGGCGACGTCAGCGCCGAGACGGTCCGGTTCACCCTGGACGACGAATCGCTCCCGGTCAAGCGGCCCAGGGTGGAGGGCCTGGTGTATTTCCATCCCGCCAGGGCCCAGTTGCCGCCGTCGTTTTGCCGCATGACCGACCAGCAAGGCTCGCGGGTCGAAGTGGAATCGGCCCGGATCGAAGACGGCCGCTTGAAACTGGTTACTCCGGCCGGTCTGAAGTGGAATCTGCCGCTGGAGCAGGTGGCCGCCATCGACTTCAAGATACAATTCCTCAGCGACCTGGAGCCGGAATCGGCGCGGTGGACCCCGCTAGTCGGCCGGAGCGACGCCGTCCCCTCGCTGGCCGCCTTGTACCAGCCTCGAATGAACCAGGGTTTCGAGGGGGGCGAGCTACGCTTGGGAGGCAAGACATACGCCAAGGGAATCTGCCTGCACAGCCGTTCGGAGCTGGTCTACCGGCTGCCGGCGGGCAAGTATTCGAGCCTGGCGGCGATTGCCGGCATCGACGACCGCGTCCGACCCTACGGCGATGCCAAGCTGACCATCGCGGGAGACGGCAAGCCCTTGTTCGACGCCACTTTGACCGGGCAGGACGATCCCCTCGAGATCCGCATCGATCTCAAGGGTGTCAGGCGGCTCGTGATCCTGGTCGACTTCGGCGGCGATCTGGACGTATCGGACTACGTGAACTTGTGCGAAGCAAGGATTCTTCCATGAAGCATGCCCCACCCATCACTCCCCGAACCACGCCACGGCGTAGTTGCCGGCGGCTGGCGTCGCTCGCCGTTCTCCTTTGCGCGGTGCCCGCGGCGCAGTGCGGCCTCGCGGCCGCCGCCGAAGTGGACCAGGCGGTGCTCGATGCCGAAGCCCAGCGCGTGGCGGTCATCGCCGAGAGCCGCCAGGCCGCCGTGGCGATCTTCGCGGCCAGCGGTCAGGGCGGCGGGTCGGGCGTGGTGATCTCGCCCGATGGTTACGCGTTGAGCAATTTCCACGTGACCAAGGGCGCCGGCGATTGGATGAAGTGCGGCATGCTCGACGGGCGGCTCTACGACGCGGTCATCGTCGGCATCGATCCGGTCGGCGACGTGGCCTTGATCAAGCTCTTCGGCCGCGACGACTTTCCCCACGCCCGGTTGGGCGACAGCGACCAGTTGCGGGCCGGAGATTGGGTGTTCGCGGTCGGCAATCCTTTTCTGTTGGCCACCGACTTTCACCCCACCGTCACCTACGGCATCGTCTCGGGCGTGCACCGCTACCAGTACCCCAGCGGGACGCTGCTGGAGTACGCCGATTGCATCCAGACCGACGCCTCGATCAATCCGGGCAACTCGGGCGGGCCGCTCTTCGACAGCCAGGGGCTTCTAGTCGGCATCAACGGCCGCGGCTCGTTCGAAAAGCGGGGGCGGGTCAACGTCGGCGTGGCCTATGCCATCTCGATCAACCAGATCAAGAAGTTTCTCGGCTGCCTCAAGGGGGGCCGCATTGTCGATCATGCCACCTTGGGCGCGCGCCTCACCAGCCAGGACGACGGCGCCGTCATCGTGGCCGACGTGCTCGAATCGAGCGACGCCTACCGCCGCGGCCTGCGCTACGGCGACGAAGTGGTCGGCTTCGGCGGGCGGCCCATCCGCACCGTGAACGCCTTCAAGAACATCCTGGGCACGTTCCCCAAGGGCTGGCGGGTGCCGCTCACCTTCCGCCGCCAGGGGCAAACGTTCGACGTCCTTGTGCGGCTTAGCGGCGTCCACGGCACCGAAGAGTTGCTGGAAAAAATGCAGGGCCAGGTGCCCATCGATCCTCCCCTGCCCGAGCCCGAAAAAAACCCAGGCGAGCAACCGGGCGACCAGCCCGCACCCGGCCCCAGTGACCGCCCCGGCGACCGGCCCGGCGACCGCCGCCGGCCGCGCCCTGCCTTGCCTCAACGAGAGGCCGCACGGCCGATGCCCGACGTCGTCAAGCAGCATTTCGAGTCGAAGCGCGGCTATGCCAACTATTACTTCAACACGCTCAACCGGACCCGGATCCATGCCGCCCTGACCGCTCACGGCGATTTTTCGTCCGCCGCCGGCGAGTGGCTCATCAGCGGGCAGCTCGAAGGCGCCGGCGACGCCCAGTTCCACGTCTCGGACCAGCAAGTGTCGTGCGCGCTGCCGGGCGGCGAGCTGACGCTGGACGCCAGCGGAGACCTCACCTCCGCCACCGAGCCGCCGGGCAGCGGAGGCCTGTTGGCCGCCCTGTACTTGTGGCGGCGGCTGTTGGTGCTGGGGCCCGAGCGGTTCGGCAGCACCTACTATTACGGCACGATGCCGCTGGCGGGCCATGCCGAACCGGTGGAGGTCCTGGTCGGAACGTATGGCGGCGTTGAGTGCCAATTCATGTTCGACGCCCAGTCCGGACACTTGCGGGCCATGGAGATGTTTCTCGACTCGGACGGCGATCCGTGCGAGCTCTACTTCTTCGATTACGACAAGCTCGACGGGCGCGACCTGCCGCGCCGCCTCGACGTGCGCTACGGCGACAACGTGTACGCCGCTTTCGAGTTGGTCGATTTCACACTGGACAAGGCGCCGGAGGACTGAAGTGCCGTCGCACTCGCTGCCGATTCATTCGCTTGCCTGTTGCCTCGCCGCCGCCCTCTGCGCCTGGCTGCCCTCCGCGCCCGCATGGGCCCGGACTTCGGCGCCCTCCTTTGCCGGCGTCATCCAGGAGGTCCAGCCCAAGATCGTCAAGATCTTCGGGGCCGGCGGGTTCCGCGGCCTGGAGGCCTACCAGAGCGGTTTTCTGATCTCCGCCGAGGGGCACATCCTGACGGCTTACAGCTATGTGCTCGATAGCGACGTCATCGCCGTCACGCTCGACGACGGCCGCCGCTTCGACGCCACGCTGCTGGGTGCCGACCCCAGAATGGAACTGGCCCTGTTGAAGATCGACGCCCGCGGCCTGCCGCACTTCGACCTGGCCCAGGCGGCCACGGCCGAGACCGGCTCGCGCGTGCTGGCCTTCAGCAACCTGTTCGGCGTGGCCACGGGCGACGAGCCCGCCAGCGTGCAGCACGGCACCGTGGCGGTGAAGAGCCGGCTCGAGGCCCGCCGCGGCGTTTATGAAACGCCCTACACCGGGCCCGCGTACATCCTGGATGCCATGACCAACAACCCCGGCGCGCCCGGCGGCGCCCTGACCGATCGCCAGGGCCGGCTGCTGGGAATGCTGGGCAAGGAGCTGCGCAACTCGCTCAACAACACCTGGCTGAACTATGCCATCCCGGTCGAGGAAATGACTTCCACCGTCGCCCAGATCCGCGAGGGCAAGTTCATCCCCAGCAGTGCCGGCGACGACCAGTCCCCGCCCGAACAGCCTCTCAACTCCCACCTGTTGGGCCTGGCGCTGGTGCCCGACGTGCTGGAGCGCACTCCGCCGTTCATCGACGCCGTACACGAAGGCTCGCCGGCCGCCGCGGCCGGCCTGAGGCCGGACGACCTGGTGCTGTTCGTCAACGACCGCCTGGTGCAATCGTGCAAGACCCTGGTCATCGAGCTGGGGCAGATCGACCGCGCCGACAAGATCAAGCTGACCGTCATCCGAGGCGGCCAGGAGCTGATCGACGTCGAGCTGGCCGCTCCCGATGAGATTCAATAACCCGGGCCCACCCCACATGCCGTTATCCAAAATCCGGAATCTCTTCGTCTTCTCCTTGCTGGTCTCCCTGCCGGCCGGCGTTCTTTCTGCCCAGGACGACATCGAGCTCGCCGAGGAACGGGCCATCAAGGCGGCGGTCGAGCACGTCGCCGGCTCGGTGGTCAGCATCGAGACGGTGGGCGGCCTGGAGCGCAGCGGCCAGGTGCTCTTCGGTACCGGCCCCACCACCGGCCTGATCGTCTCCGACGACGGCTATGTCGTTTCCAGCGCCTTCAACTTCGCCCAGAAACCGACCTCGATCCTGGTGAGCCTTGCCGACGGAACTCGACTGCCGGCCCAACTGGTCGCCACCGACCACAGCCGCATGCTGGTGTTGTTGAAGGTGGCGGCCGGCGAGCCGCTGCCGGTCCCGGAAGCGGCCCCGGCGGCGCAAATGATGGTCGGCCAGTGGTCGATCGCCGTGGGCCGCACTTTCGAAGGATCGCAGCCCAATCTCTCCGTCGGCATCGTCAGCGCCTTGGAGCGCATCTGGGGCAAGGCCCTTCAAACCGATGCCAAGATCTCGCCGGCCAACTACGGCGGGCCGCTGGTCGACATCCGCGGGCGGGTGCTGGGGGTGCTGGTGCCGCTGTCGCCCACTGAAAGCGGCGAGGTGGCGGGCGTCGAGTGGTACGACTCGGGAATCGGCTTTGCCATCCCGCTGGAGCACCTCAACGCAGTGCTGCCGCGGCTCAAGGCCGGAGATCTCAAGCCCGGCCTGCTGGGCATCAGCATGTCGGGGCGCGATGTGTACAGCGACCCGGCCGTGATCGCGGCCTGCCGTCCCAACTCGCCGGCGTATGAGGCCGGTTTGAAGTCGGGCGACCGCATTGTCTCCGTCGAGGGCCGCCCCATCGAGCGGCAGGCCCAGTTGCTCTACGAGATCAACCGCCGCTATGCGGGCGACACGGTCGCGCTGACGGTCCAGCGCGGCGACGAACAATTCGAGCGGCCCGTCAAGCTGGTCGATCACCTGGAGCCCTACCAGCGAGCGTTCCTGGGCATCCTGGCTGTCCGGTCCACCCATCTCGCCGAACCGGCTGCCGCCGAGCCGCCCGCCACCGAGCCGCGCGCCGCCGACCAGCCTGCCGCCGAGCCGGCCGGCGTCCAGGTGCGCTATGTCTATCCCGAGAGCCCGGCGGCCAAGGCCGGTTTGCAGGCGGGCGACGTGATCAGCTCTTTCAACGAAAAGCCGCTTGGCGGCCGCGACGAGCTGGCCGAGGCCCTGGCCGCGCTCAAGGTCGCTCAGCAGGTGCCGCTGGCGATTCGCCGGGGCGACGAGACGCTCTCGCTCGAAGTCGAGCTGGCTGCTGAGCCCGAGACGGTCCCGGACGAGCTTCCCGCGCCCGCCGGACCTGCGCCGGCTGCCGAGCCGGAGCCGGCCGATGCCGAGGAAGCGATGCCTCAGCGCGGCGTGATTGCCTTGAAGGTGCCCGAGTTCCAGAACGATTGCCTGGTGTACGTGCCCGAATCGTACCGGACGTCGGCATCGCACGGCCTGGTGGTTTGGCTGCACCCTGCCGGCGGCTCCAAGGACGACGAGCTGGTGGCTCGCTGGCAGGGCCACTGCGAGCGTTTGGGTCTGATTCTGATTGCGCCCAAGGCCGCCGATCCCGCCCGCTGGCGCAGGGAAGACATCGACTTCATCAAGAAGGCCATCGATCAGCTCCGGCAGAGCCACGCGATCGATCCGTTGCGGGTGGCCGCGGTCGGCCAGCAGATGGGCGGTTCGTTGGCGTATGTGTTGGCGTTTGCCCACCGCGATCTGGTCCGTGGCGTGGCGGCCCTGGACGCGCCGCTGGGCGGCTCGCCTCCTGACAACGATCCTGTTTACCGGCTGACGTTCTACGTGACCAAGTCGGGTTCGATGCAGGCCCAATTGATCGACGCCGCGGTGAAGCTGCTGCGCGACCGCAAGTACGCGGTCGTGGTCCCCGCCGCTGCCCAGCAGGCCGCCGCGTTATCCGACGCCGAGCTCGCCCCCCTGCTCCGCTGGCTCGACTCTCTCGACCGCCTGTGAGGGGCGGGGCCGACGGATTGTTCCTTGTTACTGCGCGACCGTCCTCAAATGGAACGCGTGTTCTCGGAGCTGGTTCCCGAGTGGAACGCGCGACGGGAACAGGAGTTGGACACGCGATCCGCGCTCCGCTGGCCCGAGAAGCTGCATAAAAAGACGCCGATTCTCCTCTTGCACGGAACCGCGGATTGGCGCGTGAGTCCGACGCAATCGCTACGCATGGCAGAAGCGCTTTACCGATTCAAGCATCCATTTCGGTTGGTTCTTTATGAAGGTGGGGATCACGGCCTTTCGGAACACCGAGCGGACGTCGATCGCGCAATGGACGAATGGCTCGACAGGTACGTGCGCGACAATAAGCCCTGGCCAAGCCTCGAGCCACACGGAGAGTAGCGCCTGCCCATGACAGTCCGCCGGACCTGCCGCGGACGGCCACGGACACCCCCGGCCATTGGCATGCCCCGGACGATATCCGCCGGCGCTCCATCGCAGTACGGCCCTGCGTCGCCTATTCCGCCGGCTTACCCTTGTTCGCCCTTGACGGACGCTGCTTGTGCCTGCAGCTCCTTCAGCGTGTGCTTTCCTTCGTCTTCCACTCGATTCGACCGTTGGCGGCGCGACCGAGAATGACTCCGGCGGCTTGCGCCAGGAGGACCAGCGGCGGCCGCGTGTGGTGACTCCTTCGCGCCTGAGGCTCTTGCACCCCGGTCCCTGCCGGTTTTCACCGGCGCTATCGCTGCGTCCCCTCTCTTCCCCAATGGGAGCGCGCTTTGACAAACTGAACGGGCTCCTTCTCGTTCCGCCGCCGCAGCAACTTACGAAAGTCGAACTGGCATTCGAGATCACGACGCTGCGGGACCACATAATCCATATAATCGCTAAAGTCGCACTAGTTTCACGCCGAATGAGGGGTCAGTGGCATCCAACAGGGAACCGGGGGAGCCTGCATGCCTCGAAAAAGCCTTCGAGTGGCCTTGTGTGTGCTGGTGCATTGCACGGTCGTGTCGCCAAGGACATGGGCCCAAAACGTTTGGGAGCCTCTCCCGGTGCCGCAATCCGAGCCCGCCATCGAGTCGGAGGCACTTCCTGACGCCGAGGCAGAGGAGGTGCGCCCACTGTGGGGAGGCCTGGGAAATCTTCGAATCACGTGGGCGGCGATCCCCGAGCCTCTCGACCTTATGCCGCCGCCGGCCAACCCGAATATGTTGTTTGGCAACGAGATAAGGGAGCCCCCAGGAGTGGCAGCGTTAGTTTACGGGCTGCCGATAGTTCTTGACTCGAAAGCCTCTCTTCGCGTCGATACGGCCTACGACACCGGCTTTGTGGGAAGCGGTATTCGTCTTCTACCCTCCACGATCGCCCTGGACGGAACCAAAGAATCACGTCGACAGGGGCAGTTCCAACTGGGCGCCCAGCCGTCACAACTGAAATTCGCCGCCGTGGCGCCCAACGGCCGGTATCGCGGTGACGCGGAGATCCATTTCTTCGACACAGCGGAGATCCGTCAGTTGAAGGGTCAGGTCGCCCTGCCTTCCAGCGATGTCATCTACGGTGGCTTCACATGGACGACATTCATGGATGAATACGCGGTGCCCATCAGCATGATCGCCGACGCAACGAGCGCTGGCACTGTTTTCCGAAGACAAGCCCAATTGGGTTACTTCCACGTGCTCAACGAGCTCTGGAGTCTCTCGGCGGCAATTGAGCACGGCCCGAACGACGATTTCACCCTCGTCAACACCGGCGACGAACGCCTGCGACGTTGGCCAGATCTGGTTCTACGGCTGCGCTGGGGATCCTCGCCCGATCCTCGCGTGGGCAGCTCTTTGCACGTCGCCACACTCTTGCGCTCCATCGGCCGCGAGGATGTTACCTTTGTCGAAGACTTCACAACGGGCTGGGGCATCTCCGTAATGATGAAGGCAGAGACGTGGGACCAGAATCACCTGTTCGTCGGCTTTGTCGGGGGCGAAGGCATCGGCAGCTATATCTTTGGATTTACTCCGGACAAGGCCGCGCCTCCCGACAACATGCCTGCAGCTGGTCCTCTGTCGGGCAATCTGACAGCTCTGGCCAACCACGGCGCGCACATTGGCTACCAGCACGTGTGGTGCCCAGACTGGTCGCAGTCGAACATCGGCTTCGGCTATGCCTACGCCGAGACGACCGCTGCCATGCCGGTGACGGCCGCACGGCGACTGAAGAATGCATGGATCAACCATCAATGGCGTATCAACCCTGCCATTTCGCTGGGCGTGGAGTATCACTACGCGGATCGCGAGGTCCGAAGTGGCCTCGACGGCGACAACCATCGTATCATGGTCGTGACGCAGTTCCTCAACTAGACTAGCCGACAGCGATCGCGCGGCGGATTGAACCCAGCAGTTCGGCGGCATGCTGATCGCACCCGGCCAACCGTCCTCGATGGGGCCGGACTTCACCGTGGGCCAGTGTCCCGTGCGGCGGTGGTGCGCGTCGGCCCAGAGCAGCACCTGCTTCTCGGACAACGGCGGCAAATCGCCACGCAACCGGACGCCCCGCCGCCGGGCCAGCAACCGGGGCAGCGGAGGGGGCAGTGCATGGACAAAGACGCTATGTTACGGACGGAGATTCACCACGGAGCCACCGATGGGACGAGACGATGAGGCGAGGGGGCGAGGGGGCGAAGAGGGGAGCGGGGGCCAGAGGTCAGAAGTCAGAGGTTCCGCCAAAGGCGGACTTTCGGCGGACCCTCCAGCGCGCGACCAAAGAACAAAGAGCCAAGATCCAAGCACCAAGACCCAAGTACCAAGATCCATTCTGACTTCTGTCCCTTGAATCACCGCAAATTGGGAAACAACTCAAAACTCAGCCAAGCAGCACAGCGAACTTACCGTCTTCTTTTTGTGCCTTTTTGTGTTTCTCGTGGCCATCCTCTTCGTCCGTCCGTCGTCGTCTTTGCGGCTTCGCGCCTTTGCGTGCGGACGGCAAGGTTGACCGCAGAGGACGTAGAGACGCGCGGAGGAGGAAGGACGGAAGGCAGAAGGACAGTAGCCCTCACCCTCCGCGTGAAGTAGCTGAAATCAGGGCGCGGGAGTCAGGCGTTCCACACGCGGCGGACTTCAGCCCAGTTCCGCCTGCGGCGGACTTGCAGCCCAGAAGGGCGAGCCACCGCGGAGCGAGTGGACCACACTAAAGAGGCAGACCTGGTTACCTGCTAGTTGCTGGTCGCCAGAAACCAGCAACCAGCAACCAGCAACTTCCTAAATGAACTGGCCGCCGCTGAGATACCAGCCTTCGCCGCACGAGCGGCACCAGAGGATCCGGGTGCGAAGCTGCACGGAGTTGCCGTGCTTGCTGGGAATCGTCACGAGCACCTCGCCCGATTCCAGCGGCATCGAGTGCAGCAGCCCGATGCCGCTGAACGAAAGCTCGCGGGTAAAGGCCGAGAGCCGATGCCCCGGATCGCCGTTGAGGCTGATGCTGACCAGCCTGAAAAACGGATGCCGGGCTTGCCCCCGCCGGTCCTCGAATGCCTCCTGCTTGGCTTCGTCGAGAAGCCGGCGGATCGTGTCGCCGAAGCGCGTTTTTTCGCCTGCCTGATCGGTCAATTGGCTGATGCGCATTGCAATGCCTCCTGTGCCACGAGATGCGACTAAACCGAATGGTCCGGATATGCCGGCAACTGCCGGGACTTCACTGCCGATTGGCAAGCACGTAAGTGAGGGGGACGTATCTGAACTCTAGCTCGAAAACCACCGGCGAGACGCCTGGCGGCCGGGACCAAAGGGGGACAAGGAGTTAGCGTTGCTCAGAATGCCCGCCGCGAAGCTTCGATCAGTTGCCCGGCGCCCTGGGACAGCAACTGCTCGGCAACGGCCTGTCCGAGCTGCTCGGCCTGGTCGGGCGCGGCGGAGGCGGAGGCTTCGAGCCGGCGCGAGCCGTCGGCCGCCAGCACCACGCCGACGAGGTGCAAGAGGGCGTCCTCCCGCCGTCCCCAGGCGGCCACGGGAGCCAGGCAGCCCCCCCGCAAGGCGGCCAGCATGGCCCGCTCGGCCAGCACGGATTGCTGCGTGGCAAGATCGTTCAAGGGCGCGAGCAAGCCGCGGGTGCCGCTGTCGTCTTCTCGGGCTTCGATGCCCAGGGCGCCTTGGCCGACGGCGGGCAGCATCAGGTTCCTGGGCAGGATTTGCGTGATCCGCCCGGCCAGGCCCAGCCGCACCAGGCCCGCCTCGGCCAGGACCAGCGCGTCGTACTGGCCCGCATCGAGCTTGGCCAGTCGGGTCTCGACGTTGCCGCGCACGTCGTGCATCACGAGGTCGCTTCGTGCATGCCAGAGTTGCGCCCGCCGCCGCAGGCTGCCGGTCCCGACCACGGCCTGGGGCGGCAACGTCTCCCACGATTCGGTCCGGCTGCTCACCAGCACGTCGCCGGCTGGCCCGCGCTGGGGCACGGCGGCCAGCACGATGCCGGCGACCGGTTCGGTGGGGAGATCCTTCAGGCTGTGTACCGCCAGGTCGATCTCGCCGGCCAGCAGCACCCGCTGGATGGCCTTGGTGAACACGCCCTGCGTGCCGATCGCCCCGATCGGTCCGCCCCAGTCCTGGTCGCCGTGGGTGGTCAAGGGCACCATCCGGACTTCGATGCCCTGCTGGGAGAGTTCCCGGGCGACCCAGTCGGCCTGCCAGCGGGCCAGCGGGCTGGCGCGCGTGCCCAGGCGAATCGTTGGAGCTGGCATCAAATGCTGGCGAGGTTCAAGTGGCCGTTTCGAGGGTCCGCGGAATCTGGTGCGGGGGCACCACCACGCCGCAACTGATCACGAACTGCAGGGCCTGGTCGATGGTCAGGTCCAGGTCGATCGTCTCGCTCTTGGGCACCGTGACGATGTACCCGGTGATCGACATCGGCGAGGCGGGGATCATCAGCGAGAGCATCGGCTCGTTGGTGGCCGAGCGGATGTCCAACAAGCTTTCGCCGGTCACAAAGCCCAGCGACCAGGTTCCCTTGCGGGGATACTCGACCGCCACGACCCGCTTGTACTCGATTTCCTTCTCGTTGAACATGAAGTCGGTGACCTGCTTCACCGAGCCGTAGACGATCCGCACCAGCGGCAGGCGATGGATGCCCCGTTCGAACAGGTTCCAGAACATGCCGCCGATCCCGGCCGCCATGAACTTGCCCAACAGGTACAACAGCAGGATGAAGACGCAGACGAACAGCGGAACCACCCGTTGCGGCTGCAAATAAACCACCTCCGCGTAGCGGCGATAGATCTCGCTGCGGTCGCCGGTGCGCAGCACCGCGCTGGCGTCGTTGCGCAGCCTGCGCAACACTTCCCGCGGAATGTAAATGCCGTTGCCCAGCCGGACGTACACTTCGCCGCCGGCCAGCTCGATCTCGCTGGGCGCCTCGCCGACCGTGGTCGGCGCGTTGGCCAGCTTCCGCTGGTCCTGCTTGTTCCAGTACCAGGCGATGATGTTGCGCGTGCCGAGGGTCACCGGCTCCAACGCGTACTGCTGGATCGTCCCCAGCACCCAGAGAAAAATGACGATCGTCAAGAGCGGCGGCAGCACCACCCCCAAACCGCGCAGCACGGCCCGGCGAAACGGGTACGACCAGGACTGGCGGCGCCTTAATCGTGGATTGACCGGTGGCATGGCTGGCTTCTCGTACGCCCTCCGCAATTATACGACTTTCCAGCGCCGGGCTGAAATCACCGGGGCACCGCGTCCGGCAAACCCGTTTGCGCCACCACCACCAGGGCCGTCGCCGAGGCGCCTGCCCGCCTGAGCTCCCTGGCCGCCTCGCTCGAAGTGGCCCCGCTGGTCAGGATATCGTCGACCAGCAGCACCCGCGCCTGTTCGAAGCGGACCCCGGCCGGCACCGCGAATGCCCGCCGCAGATTGATCCGCCGGGCCGTCCGCGTCAGCGGACCCTGCTGCCGCGTTTTTCGCCGCCGCACGAGGGCCTTGGGAGCATGCGGCACCTCGAGCCGCCGGGCCAGCACGCCCGATACGACCTGCGGACTGTTCGTGCCCCGCGCCAGCCGCCGAGTCCAGTGCATCGGAACCGGCAGCACCACGTCGGGCCGCCAGCCAGCCAGCTCCGCCCCCACCCGCCGCCACAGCAGCTCGGCCATGGCCGCCGACAGCGGTTCCTCCTCGACGTGTTTCATTCGCAGCACCAAGGCCCTGAGAGAGCCGTCGTAGGCGCCCAGGCACCAGACGCGCTGGACGGCGCCGCGGCGGCCCCGGACTTCGGAGTTCGGCGAGCTCAGTCGAGTCGCGAGCTCAGTCGAGCCGCAGGCCGGGCAGCCGGTGTCGGCATGGTCCGGAGGCAACTCGGCGCCGCAGCGCGGGCAGCGTTCGCCCGCTCCGGCCAGCGCTTCCTTGTTGCACTCGGCACAGAATGGTCCGGCCGCGGGGTCCACGAGCTCGGCGTCGCAAGCGGCGCAGCGGGGCGAAAACACCAGGTCGCACAAGCCACCCGCCAGGCTGGCCGTGCCGGCCAGCAGGCGCAAGAATCGGCCTCGTGCAGCTTGCATGGTCGTCGGACTCGGCCACATAGGGGAACCCGTGAAGATTTCCGGCATCGGTAAGCCGCAACCCATCTTATCCGGTCTGCCCTGCCTCGTGTACCGTGCTAGTTGACCGATGTTGACCCCCTGCAAGAATTGATTCATAGTTGCACCGTGCGATCCTTGCCGAACAGACGCGAACAAGTGCTCCAGCGGCCCGTCGCTCACGGGGCCGACGGCATCAGCCAGCGCGCCCATCGGGCCAGCGGGCAGCCGATCAGCCGGCTGATGCACCAGGCGCTGGCCCACCCCGACTTGATTTCGCTGGCCGCCGGCTTCGTCGATCAGCAAACGCTGCCCCTCGAGCCCACCCGAAAGGCGCTCGACCGCCTCTGGTCCGATCCGGCCGGCGCCCGCGCCGCATTGCAGTATGGAACGACGCAGGGCTACCCGCCGCTGCGCGAGGCCCTGCTGGCCGATTTGCGCAAGGCCGACGGCGGCGGCCAGCCCGACGTGTCGGTCGACCAGGTCGTGGTGACGGCCGGCAGCAACCAGTTGCTGCACCTGCTGGCCGACACGCTGCTGGACCCCGGCGACATCGTGCTGTGTACGGCGCCCAGCTACTTTGTGTACCTTGGCATGTTGCGGAGCCTAGGCGTGCGCTCGGTGGGAGTGGTCAGCGATGAGAAGGGGATGGTGCCCGAGGCGCTCGAAGACAGCCTGCGCGCCATCGAGGCGGCCGGCGAGCTGGCGCGGGTCAAGGCGATCTACCTCGTCAGTTATTTCGACAACCCGCGGGGCGTGACGCTGGCCGCCGAGCGGCGCGGCCCGGTCGTCGAGATCGCCAAGCGCTGGTCAATGGCCGGCAAGATTTACGTCATCGACGACGCGGCCTACCGCGAGCTGCGCTACGAAGGGCCCGATTTGCCCAGCCTGCTCGCGCACGATGCCGAGCGGGACACGGTGATCCTGGCCCAGACGTTTTCCAAGTGTTATTCGCCCGGCATCCGGCTGGGGTACGGCGTGCTGCCTCGGCAGCTCGTCCAGCCGGTCCTGGATCAAAAGGGGAACGCGGACTTCGGCTCGCCCAATTTCAATCAGCATCTCGTGGCCGCCCTGCTGGAGCAGAACCTGCTGGCGCCGCACGTCGAGCAACTGCGGTCGAACTACCGCTCGAAGCTGGCGGCCATGCTCGAAGCGGCCGAGCAGTTTCTTTCGCCGCTGCCCGGCGTCCGCTGGCTGCGGCCGGCCGGCGGGCTGTACGTCTGGCTCGAGCTGCCGCCCGAGCTGCCGGCCGGGCCGGGCGGAGGCCTGGTCGAGCGGGCCCTGGCCGAAGGCGTGCTCTACGTGCCGGGCGAGTACTGCTACCCGGAAGAAGGAGCGGCGATCGAAGCCAACACCATCCGGCTCAGTTTCGGCGTCCAATCGCGCGAGCGGATACGCCTGGGCATCGAGGCCTTGGCGCGGGCCATCCGGAACTGCCTGGAGTAAGCCGTGCGGATCATCGACCGCTACCTGCTGCGGCAGTTCGTGCAGGTGTTTCTGATCTGCTTCACGAGCATCACGGGGCTGTACCTGGTGTTCGACGCCTTCAGCAACCTCGACGAGTTCATGCGCTACACGGAAAAGGAAGGGGGCCTGCTGCTGGTGATGGGCGAGTTCTACGCCTACCGGTCGATCTTCTTCTTCGACCGGGCCAGCGGCATGTTGACGATGATCGCGGGCATGTTCACCGTGACCTGGATCCAGCGGCACAACGAGCTGACCGCCTTGCTGGCGGCGGGCATCTCGCGGACGCGCGTGATCCTGCCCATCGTGTGCGCGGCCGTGTCGATCAGCCTGCTGACGGCGGCCAACCGCGAGCTGGTCATTCCGCGGTTGGCGGGCGAATTGAGCAAGAACGCCAAGGACCTGCGCGGCGAAATGGGCCAGCAGCTCCGGCCCCGCTACGACAACGAAACCGTCATCCTGATGCGCGGCCTGTTGACGTATGCCGCCGACCAACGGATCGAGAAGCCCAACTTCCTGCTGCCGGCCGAGCTGGACGACCTGGGCAGGCAACTGGCGGCGGCGAATGCCTACTACCATCCGGCCCGCGACGGCCGTGAAGCAGGCTACTTGCTGAAGGGAGTCACGCAGCCGCCCGGCCTGGCGAGCCACTCCTCGCTGTCGATCGGCCGCCGCCGCGTGATCATCACTCCGCACGACGAACCCGAATGGCTCGAGCCCGATGAGTGCTTCGTGGTCTCCAACGTCAGTTTCGAGCAGCTTGCCGGCGGCCGGGCCTGGAGGCAGTTTTCGTCAACGGCCGAATTGGTCGAGGGGCTCTCCAACCGCAGTCTCGACTTCGGCGCCGACGTGCGGGTGGCCATCCACACGCGGATGGTGCAGCCGCTTTTGGACCTGAACTTGCTGTTTCTCGGCCTGCCCTTGGTCCTCTCGCGCGACAACCGCAACGTGTTCGCGGCCATCGGACTCTGCGCGGTCCTCTCCACCGCCTTCATGCTGGTGGTGCTGGGATTCCAGTATTTGGGTACCATATACTTGCTGGATCCGGCGCTGGCCGCCTGGTCGCCGTTGATGATCTTCATCCCTTTGGCGGTGGCCCTGTTCGAGCAAGTGCGCCGCTAATCTGGCTTGGGTGGCCCGCTGGGTGGCTGGGGCAAAGCGGTAGCGTGCCCCAGTCAGTGCCAGTGGTCAGTGGACAGTAGCAGGACTCGCCAGAGTTCTGGCGAAGCTGAGAGGTGTGGAAATGGTCGAACAAGAGAAACCGGCCTGGGTCGATGGCCTCACGATCGGCGAGGTGCTGGCCCGCACCGCCGCCAGGCATCCCGATCTGGACTGCCTGGTGTTTGGCCAGCTCGGGCTGCGGCTGAGCTGGCGCGAGTTCGACGCCCGCGTGACCGAGGCGGCCCGCGGCCTGGCGGCGCTGGGGATCGAGCGGGGCCAGCACGTGGCCGTCTGGGCCACCAACGTGCCCGAATGGGTGATCCTGCAGTTTGCCACGGCCCGTATCGGCGCCTTGCTGGTCACGATCAACCCGGCGTATCGTCCCTTCGAGCTCAAGTACGTGCTGCGGCAGAGCGACGCGGTGGCGCTGTTCCTGGTCGATCGGTTCAAGACTTCCGACTACTACGCCATGCTGGCCGAGGTCTGCCCCGAGTTCCCCCAGGCCCAGCCCGGCCGGCTCGACTCCAACGAGTTTCCCTGCCTCCGCTGGGTGGTGGCTTTGAAAAGCCCGACGCCCGCCGGCGCCATCTCCTGGTCCGAGATGTGCCGGCGCGGGCGCGCCCAGGGCAAGCACGCCGCCGCACTCGAGGCCCGCCTCGACCCGAACGACGCCATCAACATCCAATACACGTCGGGAACGACCGGCTTTCCGAAGGCCGCCACGCTCAGCCACCGCAACCTGCTGTTGAACGCCTTCTATGTCGGGCAGTGCCAGGCCTTGACCGAGGCCGACCGGATCTGCATTCCGGTGCCGTTCTACCACTGCTTCGGCTGCGTGCTGGGCACGTTGTGCTCTGCGGTGTATGGGGCGGCGATGATCGTACCGGCCGAATCGTTCAACCCCGCGGCCACGCTGGAGGCGATCGAGCGCGATAGAGCGACTTCGATCTACGGCGTGCCCACCATGTTCATCGCCCAGTTGCAGGACCCGACCTTTGCCGGCCGCGACTTGTCGAGCCTGCGGACCGGCATCATGGCCGGCAGCCCCTGCCCGATCGAAGTCATGCGGCAAGTGATCGACGCGATGGGCGCCCGCCACATGACGATTGCCTACGGCCAGACCGAGGCCTCGCCCGTCGTCACGCAAACGCGGATCAACGACCCGCTGGAGTTGCGGGTCGAGACCGTGGGCCGGCCCTTGCCCGGCGTCGAAGTGAAGCTGATCGACCCGGCCACCGGCGCCACGCTGGGCGACAACCAGCAGGGCGAGCTGTGCAGCCGCGGCCACGTGGTGATGCTGGGCTATTACAAGAACCCGGACGCCACGGCGGCGGCCATCGATGCCGAGGGCTGGCTGCACTCGGGCGACTTGGCTGTGCGGCTGCCCAACGGCTACTACAAGATCACCGGCCGGATCAAGGACATGGTGATCCGCGGTGGCGAGAACATTTATCCCCGCGAGATCGAGGAGTTCCTGTTCACGCACCCGGCCGTGGAGCAGGCCGCGGTGGTCGGAGTGCCGGATCCGAAGTACGTGGAGGAGCTTTGTGCCTGGATCAGGCTCAAGGAGGGCTCCCGGAGCAGCGAAGACGAGATCCGCCAGTTTTGCCGCGCTAAGCTGGCGCACTACAAGGTGCCGCGCTACGTCAAGTTCGTCGAGCAGTTTCCGCAGACGGTGACCGGCAAGATCCAGAAGTTCAAGATCCGCGAACAGATGATCGCCGAGCTGGGGTTGAAGGAACAGGAAACCGCTTGATCGAGTAATCCATGAACAACAAGAAGGTGGTGCTGGGCGTGGCGCTCGGCTGCGGCGTTGTCGGCTTGGCCATTGTCCTGCTTTGCTCCGGGGCCCTGTTTTTCTCGTACCGGGCGGTGGCAAGCGGCGGGGATGTGTCGGTCCAAGTCGATTCGCTTTTTAAGGCCATGGCCGACGGCAAGTTCCGCGAAACGTATACCAGCCGGACCAGCCCCGAATTCCGCCGTGCGACAACCGAAACCCAGTATTCCCAGATCGGAGCAACGGTGCAAAAACGCCTGGGCGCTCTCAAGTCCAAGCAAGTGGTCCGCTTCAACGCGCGCCAGTTCAACCTCGGGTCATTCATCGAGGTAGTCTACAACGCGCAGTTCGAGAAAGGGGCGGGAACGATCACACTCACCTTCAAACGCGCCGGCGATGATTGGCTGCTGCATGCCCTGAACGTCTCGTCGCCCACGCTTCTGGAGCCCGCCGAGCCGGAGCCTGAACCGATCCAGGCTGAACAAGATCCAACCATCGAAACCTGAAGGTGAACCACATGCGTGCAACGATAACCATCAAGACGTTGGCTTGGACGGCCTGCCTGCTCCTTGCGCCGCTGGTGGCCGGCTGCCGGCGGCCGTCCGATCCCATCCCGCCGCAGGCGGAACCGGAGGCCGAGGCCGATGAGGCCGACGGCGCCGCTCAGTAGCGGCCGTCGCGGGCCTCATAGTGCGTCGGCTTGCCGAGATGCTCGCCGCCGCGGCGGACCCAGTCGGCGACGAGGCGGATCATCTGCTGCGCGGTGACGCGCGGGTATCCGAACAAGCGGTGGCTCTGCTGGGCGTTGCTCAGGAAAGCGTCGTGCGACTCGGCCCCGCTGAACTGCACCGGCTGGTCGAGCAGCCGGCCGAGCTCCTCGCAAACGCGCCGCACCGAGAGCGTCTCCGGCCCGGCCAGGTTGAGCACCAAGGGCGGCGTGGAGACGTGGCCAAACGATTCCAGGGCCATCGCGTTGGCGTCTGCCTGCCAGATGGCATTGAACAGCCCCATGGCCAGGTCGATCGTCTCGCCGGCCAGCACCTGCCGCGCCAGGTCGACCAGCACCCCGTAACGCGGCTCGTTGGCATAGTTCAAACGCAACAGCACCATCGGGATGGAGAGCACCTGGCTGAAGTACTGATAGATCCGCTCGCGGCCCAGCACGCTCATGGCGTACTCGCCCAGCGGTTGGGGCGGGTCGGTTTCGCACGAGCCGCCCAAGAGCACGCTGGTCAGCGGGTAGACGGCGCCGCTGGAAAAGGCCACCAGGCGGCTGGCGCGGAACTTCCGGCAGATCAGGCCGGGCAGGTAGCTGTTCATGGCCCAGGTGAGGGCCGGCTGCGATGACGAGCCGAACTTCATGCCGGTCATCGCTATCACGTTGGGCGCCTCGGGCAGGCGGTCAAGCTGGTCCTGTTCCAACAGGTCGCAGGCAATCGTCTCGATTCCCCAGCCGGCCAGCCGCTCCTGAAGCCCCGGCTCGCTGAACCGCGAAACGCCGATCACCTTGTTGGGCCGCCCAGCGCCATCCAGCGCCCGGCGTGCCATGCGGGCCAGCGTGGGGCCCATCTTGCCCCCCACGCCCAGCACGATGAGGTCGCCCTCCAAACGCGCGAGTGTCTCGATGGCCCCCTGGCTTGGCTCGCTCAGCAGGTCCTCCAGCTCGTCGCGGGTCGCCGGCATGGGCTGATCGCGATCGCCGCGGGTGACTGGCGGTATGTTTGCTCGCTCGCTGGTGTTCAAGGGTCTTGCGCTGGGTGTTGGGGGGTGGTCTTGCCGGCCCTCGTGGCCAGAACCAGCATGGCTTCGCCGTGCAAAAGTTGCAACTC
Organism: Pirellulales bacterium; assembly: GCA_040901675.1. GTDB lineage: Bacteria > Planctomycetota > Planctomycetia > Pirellulales > JAICIG01 > JBBDNX01. Next base: position 111,729 of record JBBDYJ010000001.1, read on the forward strand.
CAAACGATCCTGCCAGCTCATCAGGCTGGCCACGGTGCCCCGCGTGCGCTCGTTCGTTTCACGCTCGATCCATTCATCCGCTTTTTCGAACCATTGCCGCGCCTCGGCATGGTTCCCCTGGCGGTGCTCGGCCATGGCCAACAGCAGCCAATCGAAGGCCGTGCCGCCGCTCGCATCCGTTCGAAGCCCGGCCTTCAGCCGCTCGATGGCCGCCGCGTTGTCCCCCGCGCGGTAACTGACCGCACCGGCCGTGTTCAACAAGGCGTGGCTGTCGGCATGGCCGGCCAGAAGTTTATCGGCCGCTTGGACGAGTGGCCGGAGATCTTCCACCGCGTGGGGGGCGAGCACGCAGCACCAGAGCACCGCATTGATGGCGCCGGGATCCTGGGTGGCCCCCAGGGCGCCTGCCAGTTTCCGGCACGCCTCGCGATAACCCGCCGTGTTGCCGCGGGCCAGATGGAACAAGGCCTCCGTCCGCAGGCTGTGCAAAGTAACTTGAATCGCTCCTTCCAGCTTCGCGAAGTCGGCGGCGGCCCGCTGCCAGTCTCCCAGCTCGGCATGGCTTTCCGAGCGTTGATAATACAATGACAGCGAATCGGGGTGCAGCTCGATCAGCTTGCCGAGGTGCCAGGCGCGGGCGAAGTGCTGCTGCCCTTCCATCAGACACTCCTGGGCCGCTCGCTCGTGCCAGGCCTCGACTTGTTCCGACGTGCCGGCAAACCCACTGCCATTCCGGGCAACTTCATTCCAGCGCGAACGGAACTCAGCGGGCTCCAACTCCACGACGCCGCTGTCTTCGTACAGCCGCCGGCCGGAAAGCGCTTCGGACAACCGCGCCAGCTCGTCGATCTTTCTTGTTTCACGGGGAAGCCGCCAGACCCGGGCCGACTCGTCCATGTTCACGGTGAGCACGCCGCGTCCGTCGGGGCTGAAGGCGGCAAGCTGGCACCAATGGGGATGCATCAAGGGCGGCGTGACTGCCTCGCCCGTGGCCGCGTCCCAGACGCGGGCGGTGAAATCGCTGCTGGCCGTCAACAGCAGCGTTCCATCCGGGCTGAAGGCGACCGTGTTGACGTTGGCCGCGTGCTTCATCGGCGGAGTGAGCGGCGTTCCGCCCATGGCCTGCCAAATCCGGGCGGTATCGTCGTAGCTGGCCGTGGCCACCCGGCTGCTGTCCGGCGAGAAGACTGCCTGCGGTACGCCGTGGCTATGCGGGAACGGCCCGGCGACAAGCTGGCCGGTCTTGGCGTCCCACACGTTGGCTTCGCCGCCCCCTTCGCCCAAGCCTTCGCCACCGGCGGTCACCAGCAGCCGGCCATCCGGGCTGAAGGCGGCCCAATTGATATGAATTGTGTGCTGGACTCGAGGTCCCTGCGTTTTGCCGGTCCGCGCGTCCCAGACCTGCGCGCTCCCGTCCCGGCTGGCGGTGACCACGTGCCGCCCGTCTGGGCTGAAATCGGCGTGCTGCACGCTCGCTTCGTGCTTCATCGCCTGCCCGAGCGGCTCGAGCGTGGCGGCGTCCCACAGGCGGGCCGTGCCGTCCTCGCAGGCGGTCACCAGCCGGCTGCCGTCGGGGCTGAATGCGGCATGGTATACCTTGCCGCCGTGTTCCAGATCCGCTCCGCGCTGTTTTCCGGTCTGCGCGTTCCAGATCCGCACGGTGCGATCCTCGCTGGTGGTCGCAAGCTCGCGGCCGTCAGGGCTGAAGGCCGCGTGCAGCACGACCGCCTTGTGCTCCAGCGGCGGCGAAACCGGTTTTCCGTCCTTGGCGTCCCAGACACGCGCGGCGAGGTCGTCGCCGGCGGTCGCCACGCGGCGGCCGTCGGGGCTGAACACGGCCATGCGGATCCGTGCCCGTTGCGCAAACCGCAGCGGAGCCGGCTCGCCTGCCGCCAGGTCCCACACGCGGGCGGTGCCGTCCCGGCAGGCCGTTACGATCCGGTGACCATCCGGGCTGAACCGCACCCGGTCCACGGGCCCCGCATGTTCCAACCGCCCCACCACGGGGCGCCCGCTCGCCACGTCCCAGACCTGCGCGGCCCCGTAGTAAGAGGCGGTGGCCACCCATCGGCCGTCCGGACTGAAGGCGAGCTGCTTCACCTCCCCCAAGTGCTCAAGTGGCGCCGTCAGTATCTGGCCGGTCTCGGTGTCCCAGACGCGCACCGAGGCGTCGTCGCAGGCTGTGGCCAGCCGTTTGCCGTCGGGACTGAAAAGGGCGTGCGTGACGATGTTGATGTGCCGCACCGGCGCGAGCGCCTGCCGGCCGCTGGCGGCGTCCCAGACCTGCGCCAGGAAATCATCGCTGCCGGTTACGAGGCGCGTCGAATCGGGGCTGAACGCGACGCTGCGCACCGCGCCGTCGTGCGATAAAGGCGCCCCCACGGCCCGGCCGGAGCTGGTATCCCACACCCGCGCCTCGCCCTTGCCCCGATAGCCCCGCACTTGTTCGCCGCAGGCAGCGGCCAGCAGCCGCCCATCGGGACTGAACGAAACCTGGCTCACGCCAAAGCCGTGGACGAGCGGTTCGCCAACCGGCTCGCCCGTGGCGGCCCGCCACAGCCTGGCCGTCTTGTCCGCGCTGGCGGTTGCCAGCAGGCGGCCGTCCGGACTGAAGCACACGTCGGTGACGGGGCCCTTGTGACCAAGCGGCGCGCCGATGGCCTCACCGCTCGAGGCGTTCCAGATGCGGGCGGTCCCATCCGTGCTGGCGGTGGCGGCCAGCGTTCCATCGGGACTGAATGCCGCCTTGGCGACCACGCCGGCATGCTTCAAGGCCGGACCGATCGGCGCGCCGGTCTCGGTGTCCCAAAGGCGGGCCGTCTGGTCCGCACAGGCGGTGATCACTCGCTTTCCGTCGCCATCGAACTCGGCATACATCACTCGATCGGCATGGAACCAGACCTGCGCCGGCTTGACGGCTTGCTGGAGCACGGCCGCCAGCCGCAGGCGGTGAACCGCCTCGAGTTGCCCTTCTCCTTCGTCCAAGCGCAGGGCCTCGACCAGCCAGGGGAGCGAGCCCAACAGGTCGCGATCGTCGATGTGCCGCACGCCATTGGCAACCAGTTGCCGCACCAGCCGGCGGCGGCTCTCGTCGGCGTTCTGCTGGGCCTCCGTCTTGGCCACGTCGGCCGCTTCGCGCAGGCCCCGTTCTCGATTGGCCACCGCCAGCGCGCCCGCGGCGGCCGCTACCAGCAGCGTGGCGATCATGGCGGTCAGAAAGGCCACAATCGGGTTGCGGCGGCACCAGCGCCATACCCGCTCGGCGCGGCCGATGGGGCGGGCCAGGATCGGTTCGTGATTGCCGTACCGCTTGAGGTCGTCGGCCAGCTCCTGGGCCGAGGCGTACCGCCGCCGCGGATCCTTCTGAAGGCACTTGAGGCAGATCGTTTCCACATCGCGGTCCACCGCCCGATTGAGCAGCCGCGGGGCCACCGGCTCGTTGTGCAGGACCTGCAGCATCGTGTCCAGCGACGTGGCGGCCTGGAAAGGGGGCCGGGCGGTGAGCAGCTCGTACAGCATGGCGCCCAGCGAATAGACGTCGCTGGCCGGCCCCATGGCGCCGCGTTTTCCGGCCGCCTGCTCAGGCGGCATGTAGCTGGGCGTGCCCACCACGGTGCCGGTGGCCGTGAGCTGCGAGTCGCCTTCGATTCGACGGGCCAGGCCGAAATCGGTCACCCGCGGCTGGTTGGCCCGATCGACCAGCACGTTCGACGGCTTCAGGTCGCGGTGCAGGATGCCTTGCTCGTGGGCGTGCTCGATCGCCTCGGCGATGGTCTGGACGAAATCGGCCGCCATCCGCGAAGGCAGAGGATGATCTTTGACCAGCGCCGACAGGCTCTGGCCTTCGACATAGTCCATCGAAAAGAAATGCTGGCCGTCGTGCTCGCCGACTTCGTGGATGGCGACGATGTGCGGGTGCCGCAAGTTGGCGGCGGCCTGGGCCTCGGTATAGAACCGCTCGACGTCGCGATCGGTGGCGAACTGCCCGGCCAGGATCATCTTGATGGCCACCAGGCGGTTGAGCCTGACCTGCCGCGCCTTGTAGACCACGCCCATGCCGCCCCGGGCGATTTCTTCCAAGAGCTCATAGTCGCCGAACTGCCGGTTGGCGTCGGTGAGCCGGCGGGCCCCGGTCCTGGCGCGTCCCGCGTCCGCTCCCCAGGCCACCGTGGCGTCCGCGTGCACCCCCACCGAGCCGGCAGCCGTCTGCGGCGCGTCCAGCTCGATGGTTGGCCCCGGCGTGGCGTCCGACGTGTCGGCCTGGCGCTCGGCCGCGGCGAAGTACCTCGCGAGCTCCTCGGCCAGCTCAGGATGTTCGACCAGCAGTTGCTCGCGGCTGATCTGTTCGCCGTCGGCCCGGCGTCGAGCGAAGGAGTCCAGGACCTGTTCGAGGTCCGCTTGGCGACCGTCGGCGGTATCGTCTTGGGTCATGGCTGATCAGCCTGCTGGATGCTTCCTGTCTTGATTCTCCCGCCGATCACGGGCCGGTTCAAGCAACAAACGGTTGCACCTGCCGCTGGTGCTCTGCCATACTGGCCTGCACGCGGCAGCGAGGGCTTGGCTGGATCATCCAGTTGCGCAGCCACACTTCGAATCACGAGGCGGCCCGATGCACCAGATCAAGATCTTCAAGGGAATCGAAAACGACCTGGCCGCCCTGGAGGCCGAAGTGAATACCTGGCTGGTCGAGTCCGAGGCGCGGGTGGTGAGCATGTTCGGCAACATTGCCCCGCAGAGCGAGTCGGCCGAGGACGAGGCCCGCGGCCTGTCGAAGAGCGACTTCCCGCCATCCGATGTGCTCTTGGTGATTCTTTTCGAAAGCCTTCCGCACTAGCCCGCGAAGCGGGCGAAAGTCAATAGCCGGGCGGCGTAAGCCCCGGAACGCGCCACCGACACCTCCGTAAGCCCCCGAAGGGGGCGACAGTACCGCGTTCGGCGAGCCCAGCGGATAGTAGCAGGCACACCTCCGTGTCCCGTAGCTGCCATCCCCGCGCGCCTGGGGCGCCCCGTATTCGTCCGCGTTCCTTCACTGGTATACTGGGCGCATGTCCTCGGACACAGTGCTATGCCTGGTTTGGCTCCTCCTCGGAATCCTCGTTGCGACGACTGCCAGCACCGTTGGCCTTCTTTCTGTGTGGGCGGCCTGGGGGCGCGGGCACTGGTTCGTGAGGCTCGCCGTTGTCCTTGTCGTCCTTTCGCTGGCAATGGTGATTCCGGCCTACGACCTGGTCTTGATGTTCTTCACGCAGGCGGCCGTGGTCGTTCTTTCTCTACTGCTGCTCCGGCGGCTTCGCTTTCGCAGACTGTCTTCCAGCGAGGCATCGGGCGCGGCACACCCCAGTCGGCCCAGTCGGGCGAGCTGGCCGCGTTTTGGGCTGCGGCAGCTATTCCTGGCCATCGTGCTGGCGGGAGGGCTCTTTGCGATACCGGCCGGGGTGCCCAAGCAACAATGGGCCGAATGGTTTGCCGACTCCTGGGGAGAGGGGCCGACGCTCACGAAGCTCGGCGCGAGCCTCGGCGCGGTCACGTTGGCAGCCGCCTGGGCCGCGCTCGGCAGGCGCTGCACGCTTGTGCGTGTGTCGCTGTTATGCCTGGTCACGGTGGCGGTCGGTGTTCTCTGGAGGATTGAGGACTCCATTCTCGGCTTGTCGAATCAAGGCGACGGGACCGAGTCCTGGTGGCTTGCATTCATTCCGGCGGCCGCGGCACTTACGGCGGCCGAGCTCGCGCTCGTCCGGACCTGGACGCTGTTGCCCGATCGGCATGGTGACCGTGCTCCGCCGCCCGGTGGCTTCAGAAACCGCCCCGCCGCCACGCGGATAGCTCGGCTCGGCGGTGCCGTCGGGGGCGCCGTGATTCTCTTGCCGCACGCTTTTATCTACTATCACCTCGTCACTCCCACGCCGATCCCGCCAACCAGAATGCCTACCCCCAATGCCTACGACGAACTGGTGGAGCTGGGGACAGAAGTCGGCAGTACACACATTGGCGACATCGACATCACCGCTGTCGACGATCTCAAACGTCACATCATCGGTCTTCCAAGGGAGGATACCGGGAGTGACGATCTCGGCCGCGGACACGAACCCGGCGACGAATCACTGCGCCGCTTTGTCGCCCAACACCAGCCGCTCTTCGATCGTGCGCGCCTCGCGCTGGCGCGAGAGTCGGTTGTGCCAGTAGACTTCACGCTTTTCGGGGACAACGCGGAAAACCAGCTACGACTAGAGGACCTGGGATTCGCCTTCGCTGCCGAAGGAACTTTAGCAATCCACGGGAACGACGCGCGGCGCGCCGTCCGCAGCTACGTGAACTGTATCCAGCTTGCGCGAGCCACGGCACGCGGCGGCGCGCTAGGCGATTGCTGGTATGCCGACCACATCGAGATGGTGGGAGTCCGCGGCCTGAGTATATTGCGGCACGACCTCTCGCCCAGCCAATGCCGCGCGTTGGTCCAAACGCTGGCGGCAGCCGACGCCTCACGGGAACTCCTGGACGATGCGTTCGTCCATGAGCGCGCCGTGTGGGATCATTGCTTGGGCTGGCAAGGACGGCTCGGGCGCGCTGCCGCGGACATGGCTGGCTATTCGGAGGACCGAGCATCGGCGGAAACGTCCCAGGCGCGTGTCGCCGCATTCTTGCGTCTGCTAATCTGTGACCTGGCCATCCGCTCGTACCGATTGGAACGCGGCAACCTGCCGGCCGACCTGGGGCAACTGGCTCCCGATTACCTCGCGGCCTTGCCTGAAGACCCCTTCAGCAGCGCGCCCTTGGTGTACCGCCGCGAGGTCGAGGGCTACGTACTGTACAGCGTTGGCGTCAACCGCAGAGACGACGGCGGGCGGCCGGGCGAAAACGGTGATCTCCTGGGAAAAATGCGCAGCTCGCTTGGACAGTGGCAGACGGTCTCTATAGGAGGAATAATAATGCGAGGAACAATAAGGTGTGCCTTCGGGGAATACGCACCCGAGCGTTATCAAGAATCCAAGCCGGAGTGAGCGCCAACTCCGCGTACGGCCGGGCATGCGCTGCTTGCACTTCGCGGTTCTGCCTGGGCTGCAAGTCCGCCTTGGTGTGAATCCGCTTCCGCCGCCGGCTTTTTCACTGACTGGTATACTGGGCACATGTCCTCGGACACAGCGGTAAGCCTATGCCTGGATTGGCTCCTCGGAATCCTCGTTGCGACGACCGCCAGCACCGTTGGCCTTCTTTCTGTGTGGGCGGGCTGGGGCCGCGGGCATTGGTTCGTGAGGCTGGCCGTTGTGCTTGTCGTCCTTTCGCTGGGAATGGTGATTCCGGCCTACGACCTGATCCTGATGTTCTTCACGCAGGCGGCCGTGGTCGTTCTTCCGCTACTGCTGCTCCGACGGCTGTGCTTTCGCAGACTGTCTTCCAGCGAGGCATCGGGCGCGGCACACCCCAATCGGCCCAGCCGGGCGACCTGGCCGCGTTTTAGGCTGCGGGAGCTATTCCTGGCCGTCGTGCTGGCCGGAGGGCTCTTTGCGATACCGGCCGCGGTGCCCAAGGAACTATGGGCCGAATGGTTCGCCGACTCCTATGGAGAGGGGCCGGCGCTCATTAAGCTCGGCGCGAGCCTCGGCGCGGTCACGTCGGCAGCCGCCTGGGCCGCGCTCGGCAGGCGCTGCACGCTTGTACGTTTGTCCCTATTGTGCCTGGTCCCGTTGGCGGTCGGTGTTCTCTGGAGGATTGAGGACTCCATTCTCGGCTTGTCGAATCAAGGCGACGGGACTGAATCCTGGGGGTCCTGGTGGCTTGCATTCATTCCGGCAGTGGCGGCACTTACGGCGGCCGAACTCGCGCTCGTCCGGACCTGGATGCTGTTGCCCGATCGGCATGGTGACCGTGCAGCGACGCCCGGCGGCTTCAGAAACCGCCCCGCCGCCACGCGCATCGCTCGGCTCGGCGCTGCCGCCGTGGGCGCCGTGATTGTCTTGCCGCAAGCCTTTATCTACTACCGCCTCGTCACTCCCACGCCGATTCCGCCAACCAGAATGCCTACCCCCAATGCCTACGACGAACTGGCGGAGCTCGGGACGCGACTCGGCGGTCAACACAATTTGTTCCAAGGCTACATCAGCGCTGTCGATGACGCTCTTAAACGTCAGATCATCGGTCTTCCAAGCGAGGATACGGACAGTGGCGATTCCCGCCCCCAACAGGAACCTGCGGACGAAACAATGCGCCGCTTTGTCGCCCAACACCAGCCGCTCTTGGATCGTGCGCGCCCCGCGCTGGCGCGAGAGTCGGTTGTGCCAGTTGACTACTTCACGTTTGAGCTTTTCAGGGACAACCCGCGAAACTGGCTGGAGGACTTGGGACTCCGCCATGGGAGTTGGTCAGTCCCCTGCCTCCGCTTCCTCCGGCGGCTTGACGTGGCGGAAGCCGAAGTAGAGGGCCACGTCGTAGCTGAGCTTGATGCCGGCCCCTACGAATAAAGGCGTGGCCAGCGCAAGGTTCTGCATGAACACCCCGGCGCCGAAGGGAGTGATCGCCTGGCCCGTCATCCGCACCAGGTGCGTCAAGCCCGATGCCAGCGTCCGCTCCTCGGGACGCACTACCGCCATCACGTAACTTTGCCGCGTCGGCACGTCCATCTCCACCAATGCCTCGCGCAATAAAAACAACGCCGCGGCCCATTCGAAAGTCGGCGCCAGACCCACGCCGATCAACAACAGGCTGGCGGGGATGTGCGTGAAGACCATCGTGTTCAGCAGGCCGATCCGCTTGGCGAGCTCCGCCGCCGCCAGGTATGACCCGGCATTCGCCAGCCGGGCCCCGGCGAACAGAACGCCCAGGATCCATTCGTCCACCTCGAACTGCTTGTAGAAAAAAAGCGACAAGAGAGCCGTGGTCAAAAACCCGCTGCCGAGACTGTCCAAGCCGATCAGCCCCGAGAACCGCCACAGCAGCCGCCGCGTGGGGGGCGATACTTTTGCCTCGTGGTGATTTGGCGCCGCTTCGACCGCCGGCGAGAGCCGCCAATATGCCAGCGCGGTAATGGCCAATAGGGCGGCGGCCGAAGCCACGGCGAACCGGTTCACTGCCTCCAATGGAGCATCCACGTAAGGTTGCGCCAGCTTGGGTGCCGCGGCACCCAGCGCGCCCACCGCATGCCCTGCGTCCTGCCAGAGGTGATAGGCCGCAAAGCCACGGGTGCGGCTGGCGTTCGTCGTGACCAGGGGGAGCATCGCCTGGTCGAGGATGACGGCGGCCCCGCGATCGCGCCCGGTGCCGTTGAGCATGCCGAAAAAGGCCGCCATGGCCGCCACCAAGGCGTCTGAGGCGCTGATCACAACCAGGGTCCCGGCGGCTGCCAGCAGCGTGAGCTGGACCAGCAGGCGTCGGCGGCCATGGCGATCGGCGAACAATGTGGACACCAGCGAAGCCAGCGCGGCACCGGCCAGTCCGGCGCCCACCACGTAGCCGATCTTGGCCTCGGAAAAGCCGAGCTGGGCCAAATAAATGCCCAACAACACGCCGATCATGCTGGTAGCGGCAGCCCGCGTGAAGGCAACCGCGTACAATAGCTTTTGGTCTTGCATTGTGCTTGCGGTCTGGACCATGGCCGGCGCCAGCCGCCAGGCCAGCGCAACGCAACATACCGCGATGCCTTCTCAGCCGCGAGGGCGGATTGAAGGCGTCCATTGTACAAGGTACAACAAAAATAGATCGAGCGGCCGCGCGCCGTTCGGCCGCTGAGACGCCCCGGTGGGTCACGATGGCTTGCCAGGCAGGTTACCCCAAGACGCGGGCGCTGAGCCAGGCGGCCCGCTTGGAAAGGACGTTTATGGAAGGCCGCGAGCCGGCAGCCGCCAGCCCGACGGATTGGTTTACCAAGGTGATGGGTGAGGAGTTGGGGCCGATGTCGCTGGCGGATTTGACGGCGATGGCCCGCAACCGGCAAATGCTGCCGGCCGACATGGTCAAGCAGGGCAAAGCGGGCCAGTGGATTGCCGCCAGGACGGTCAAGGGGCTATTCCAGGACGACCGCGTTGTGCATGGCGGTGCCGACAGCCTGCTGCACAAGATCGACCGCGAAGCAACTCGGCTGGAGGCAAGGGCCCGCTGGATGACCATTTCTCCCTACCGGGACGAGCAGGGGAAGATCCGCGTGAAGGTGGCCCTGGTGGGGCTGGAAGCCGATCCGAGCAATCTTGCCGGCAGCATCGTGAGCGAGCTGCGCCGCCGGCTCGACGAACTCCAGGAGAAGCTCGGTGGCGGCAAGGAAGAAGGCTGAAGCAGCCAGCTCCCTACCGCCATATTTCAGGATTGAGCAGGTGTGCGGGACGGCGGCCGCCGAGGACGTCGAGAGCCTGCGAGATGGCGCCCTCCCACAGCCGCCGCCTCCCCTCGGCCGTGGCGCTGCCGATGTGCGGAGTAGCGATGCAGTCGTCGCGGTCGAGCAGGGGGTGGTCCGGCGGCGGCGGCTCCGGATCGAATACGTCGAGGCCGGCGCCCTGGAGCTGGCCGCTCTCGAGGGCCTCCAGCAGGGCCGCCTCATCGACCAGGCCTCCGCGGGCGGCATTCACCAGGTAGGCGCCGCGTTTCATCTGCGCGAACCGCTCGCGGTTCATCAGCCGCCGCGTTTCCGCGGTGAGCGGCAGGTGCAGCGAGACGACGTCGGCCTGGCCGAGCAGCTCGTCGAGACTGGCCGCCAGTTCCACGCCACAGTCGGCGGCCCGCTCGGCGGGTACAAACGGATCGTAGACCACGACCGACATGCCCATGGCCTGGGCCATTCTCGCCACCCGGCTGCCGATCCGCCCCATGCCGACCAGGCCGAGCCGGTGGCCGTTGAGCTCCAGCCCGAGATAATCGTTGAGGTAGTCGACCTTTCCTCCTTTCCGGAGCGCCCGGTCGCATGCTTTGAGGTGCTTGACGGTGGCCAGCAACAGGGCGAAGGCGTGCTCGGCGGTCGAGACGCTGGGCGCATCGGGTGTGTAGCACACGGCGATGCCGCGGGCGGTGGCGTCGGCGAGGTTGATGTTGCCGTATCCCACGCCGGTGCGGGCGATCACCCGCAGTTGGCCACAGCGGTCCATCAACGCACCGTCGTAGCGAATGCGGGCCGAGGCCACGATCGCCTCGGCGGGACCGATGGCGCACAGCGGCTCGGCGGGCGTGGCGGTTGAGGGGCCGAGAAGCTCGGCCAGACCGGCGATCAGATGGGCGTGCTCGCCGGGCAAAGCACGTTCGAACCAGATCCTATACATGCTGTTGAATCGATCGGGACTCACTGGCTTGCTGAAGATTCAATCGGCAACCCGGCCTCGCGCCAAGCCCGAAAGCCGCCGTCCATCGACCGGACGTTGGTGTAGCCCATCCGCTGCAGGCTCTCGGCGGCCAGCGCCGAACGATACCCGCCGCCGCAGTAGAGCACGATCTCGGCCGACGTGTCGGGGATCCGCTGTTCGACGTCGCGCTCCAGCACTCCCCGGCCCAGGTGCACTGCCTTGGGCACGTGCCCGGCCTGCCATTCATGGTCCTCGCGGACGTCGACCAGTTCAAAGTGCTGCCCGCTTTGGAGCCTGGCCCGCACATCATTAATCGAGGTCTCGCGCACCGCTGCCTTGGCCCGTTTGACCAGTTCCAAGAATCGGGGTGAGTGCTTCGCCATGATTCCTACTCCTCGCTTCAGGAGCCCTTGCCTTTCAGTGTCTCCAATCCGCTAGTTTCACCATCGAGAGCACGCCTTGACAAGCGTGTCCGCCAAGAATCCGGCAAGACACCAGCGCCCCGATTCCAATGACCCTCATCTGTCTTTGATTCCTCCTTCCTCCTTCCTCCTTCCTCCTTCTGCCTTCTGCCTTCCTCCTTTCCTGGTTAGCCCCCAGCGATGTTTGCGGTTAGCATGGCAAGGTTGGATGCACCGCCGGTTATGAGGAATTCCATGTCGATCGAACCGCTAGTCGCGTTGTTGCCGGCTCTTGTCATGGCCGCCGGTATCGGCCAGATAGCCCTGGTGATCGCCAGCCCGCTCATCCCGCGCCTGCTGGGCTGGCGCGAGGATACGGCCAAGCTGCGGCCGCTGACGCGGCAGATCTTCTGGACCTGGGCGTCCTATATCTGGCTGAGCCACTTATCGTTTGGGCTTCTGTCAGCCCTGGCGCCCGGCTGGCTGCTCGATGGTTCGCCGCTGGCCGCCGCCGTCACGGGTTTTATTGCCCTCTGGTGGGGCGCGCGGCTGGTGATCCAGTTCGCCTGCATCGACCGCGAGGGTGCCGGTTCGGGGTTGGGCGTTCGGCTCGGCGAGGCGGCTCTCGTCACTTTGTTCGTCGGCCTGACGGCGGTGTACGCCTGCGCGACCGTCGCCAACCTCGTGACCCCCGGCGGAGCCGTGAGCACGTGAAGACATTCATGGCCGATCCCGCCGCCGCCGGCTGGGTCGTCGCCTGTTGCGCGGCTGTGCTTGCAGCCGGATTCGCCGTGACCCGAATGTCGCTGCCGCGGCTCGCGCGCTTTGCGGCCTGGACGCTGGCAGTGCTGTCCGTGGCCGGCGCCGAGCGCATCTGCGACGGCCAGCCGGCGGGATTCCGCATGCTGGCGATCATCGCCGCGGCCTTGCTGGGGATGAAGGCGGTCGTCGCGGTCGAGGCCCAGGCGGCCGGTCAACCGCGGCTTTCGTTGGCGGCCTGGCTCCGCTTCGCTGCTGGTTGGCCGGGTATGCGGCCCGCGCCGTTCGCCAGGCCGCCGGCCGGGCCACTGCCCGGCGCGGGCAAGTTGTTCCGGCTCGGTCTTCGCCGGCTGCTCGAGGGGTTGTTGCTGTTGGCGCTGGCCCGGCTGATCTGGGGATGGGGGACGACCAACGGCCTGCCGCCAACCGGCGCGCTGGTGCCGGCGACGATGCTGATGTTGACGGCTTTGAGCCTGATCCTGCACTTTGGCCTGTTCAACCTCATCGCCGGCGGTTGGCGATGGGTGGGCATTGATTGCCGGCCGCTGTTCCGGGCGCCGCTGGCATCGCGGAGCCTGCCGGAGTTCTGGTCCAAGCGGTGGAACCTGGCTTTTTCCCAGATGGCGGCCATCGCCGTCTATCGCCCGTTATCGAATCGCGTGGGCAGGCCGGCGGCCATGTTTGCCGTCTTTCTCTACTCCGGGCTGGTCCACGAGCTGGCGATCAGCGTGCCGGTGCGTGCTGGATATGGATTGCCGTTTGCGTACTTTGTGCTGCACGGAGTGCTGGCGCTGGCCGAGCAGCGGCTTGGACTGGGCCGCTTCCGGCAAGACTGGCTGCGGCGCGCCTGGACCGCGGCATGGCTGGCGTTGCCGTTGCCGCTGTTGTTCCACCCCTGGTTCCTGGACGGCATTATCTGGCCGATGTTGGGCTGTTGCTCTTGAGCATAATCAAAGCGTCGCGGCTGATGAAGTCCATCTGCACGGCCAGGATGCCGAACAGCAGGTTTCGGTCGGCCGCGGTCGGTGTCATGGATTGGCGCCCTCGCTGAGGATCAGGGCCATGGTTGCCCAACTGGTGGCGCTGATCGAAATGAACTGCGATTTCTCGTGTGGGAAACCACTTTCGAAGTAGACCTGGATCGGACGGATGCGGGTGGTCACCAGCCAGGAGCCGTCGGCCAGTTGGCTCTCGAGCAGCCACGCCACTGCGTTGCGATAGGCGGCGTGATCGGCGCCGATACCGCCCGCCTGGGCCAGTGCCGTCAATGCCTGGCCGGTGGCGTAGGCGTCGCTGGCCATCTCGCTGAGTTGCCCCCACCCGCCGTCGTCGCGCTGGGCGGCCAGCAACTGGGCCGCGGCCGATTGGATCTCTTCCTCCGCGGCGGCTGCCCACTTCAAACCCAACAGGCGGAAGGTCATGTCCTCGTTGGTCACCGCCGTCTGACCCAGCAGCCAGGTCCGGGCCTTCGCGATCCGCTCGGCCGCGCCGTCGCGCCCGTCGGCCGGCGCATACAGGTCCAACCCGCGCAGCGACAGTGCGGTGGCCGCGAAGTCGCTGTCTTCCAGCGGCGGGCGGTGCGTACCGATCTTCCACGATCCGTCGTCCTGTTGCCGCTTCGTCAGGTAAGCGACCAGCGCGGCGGTAGTCTCGTCGGCCGGCCAGTTGTCCGCGGCCAGCCCGACCAGCGCATAGCCGGCCGAGAACGGGCCGCCGGGGACTCCTTCGCCTTTGACGAGGCTCTCTTTGCGATCGGCAAAATGGCGGATGGTGAACTCCGACTGGGCGCGGGCGGCGGCACTGTCGGTTTCCAGACCGTGCGCGCCGGCCAGGGCAAGCGCCATGACGGGCAGCGTCTGGTGATGGCAGGAGAAGCAGTCGCGCTGGCGGGTGTATTCCTCGGCGCTGGCCGCCAGCAGGGCCAGGCTGCGGGCGACGTCGGGCCCTGCCGCCGCTTCCGCCGGCACGGGCTCATCCCCGCGGGCCGCCATGGTGCTTGGATGAAAAAGAACGACGGCCAGTAAGGCGAGGCAACGGACGATCATCGCGGATACTCCCTTTCACCCCGGGGCGAACGATTCCAGTATCTCCGGGCCCACGTCGTGAGCAATACAGGCCACGCAATCGCCTTGGGCCACCAGCGCCGGCGAGCGGGCGGCCAGCAGGACGCCGGCCGAAGGGGCCGCCACCTGCACCGGCTCGCGGTCGGGCCGCTCCAGGAAATGAATCTGCCCTACCGGCTCGCCGGAAGCAACAGCGCAGCCCAGCGCGACGAGGTTTTCGTAGATGCCCGACTCCGGGGCAAACCGGTAGTCGTCTCGCGAGAGGGCCTGCACCCAGCGCGTCGGCGGCAGATCCGTCTCGGCCCGTGTCCGCACTTTGCCCTCCAGCACGCCCATGTGCACCAGCACGTTGGCCAGACCACGCTGCGTCAACTGGTGGACCGGCGCGGGGACCGACTCGCCGCCGCCCATCTCGGTGGTCACCACGATCTTGCCTTGCCGCTCGGCCTCGACCGGCAACAAGCCGGAGCCGGCGATGTCGGTATAGAGGAAAGCGAAATCGCTGTTCCAGGCTTCCGTGGCGGCGGCCATCTTTCGGCGCTGCTCGAGGTCGTCGACCAGGTGCATGTGGGCACAAGGATAAAAATCGACGCTGCGGCCGCCGGTGTGGATGTCGATCACGACGTCGGCCATCGGAAACAGCACGCTGGAGAGATAATGGGCAATCACCTCGGTGGGCGTGCCGTCGGGCCGGCCGGGAAACGAGCGGTTCAGGTTCTTGCCGTCGAGCGGGCTGAGCCTGGTCGCCGCCTTGGCCGCCGGCAGGTTGAGCGCCGGTATGAGTATCAGGCGGCCGCGAACGCTCTCGGCTTGCACGCTGCGCATCAGCTTCAGGACGGCGACCTGGCCGGGATACTCGTCGCCGTGGTTGCCGGCCATGACTAGCGCCGTAGGGCCCTTGCCGCCCGCGATCACCGACACGGGGACCAGCAGGCTGGCCCAGCCACCCAGGTTGTATGAGTAGGGGACGCAGAGATGGCCGTGTTGCTTGCCGGGCCGTTTGAAATCGACCGTGGCATGGATCGGACTATCTGTCACGGAAGCCTCGTGCCGCAATGGCTGGTAGAGTGCACCCGTCAGATTAGCCTTCCCACCGTGCGGACGCAAAGGTTTGTAGTGATCCGCATTCATGCGGTCCTGGTCTTCACGCGCATGAATGCGGGTCCTACGAACCGCGCAAACAAAGGCCCTCGCGAGGTCTGGTTTTAGATCCTCGCGAGGGCAGGGCTCGGTCGGTTTCACTCGGCCGGTTAACGTTTGACGGGAGCGGACTCGGCGAGCTCGCGATCGATCTCCTCCAGCCGCGCGCGGAGCTGCTCTCTTTCGCGTCGGAGCTGTTGGGCCCGCGCTTCCCGTCGGGGGCTCGGCTTGCGGGCCTCGGGGTCTGGGGAAAAAAAGTCAAAATCACTGTATCTCGGCTTCGGATGGAGATCGGCAGGCCGGTAGGGGGGTGAGGGTTGCGTGTCTCTCGTTCTGCGCATTTCTTTGACCAACTGCTGCACCATCTGTTCCAGGCGGTCTAGCCGCTGGTGGATGTCCTGGTGGATGTCGTCGGCTCTGGCGGCTGGCAGCCTGCTCGGGTCGTAGGTGACCTTCGCGGTCCGGCTGCGGCGAACCCCTTGAACGACTACCGGCACTTCAACCGTGGCCTCACCTTCGGCCTCCGGAATGGATCCCGGCTCGTCTGCCGCCGCTGGATCAACTGCTGGGATCGCGTCGTCCGCGGTGTCCGCGGGAGCCAAAGCGCTCTCGTCCGCTGCGGCCGCCTCCAAATCGGCAGCTTGCGCGGCCGCCGGATCCAAATCGGCCGGAGGCTGGGCAACAACTCGCAACGGCCAAGGCGAGATGCCAAGCGCCAGCAGGCCGACGCCGAGCATCGCCAGCCGCATGGGACGCGACAGCGCGGGGGACCATCGATCGTGCAGAATCATCGCGAATCTCCTTTTGAGTAGGTAAACCTGGCCCAGACCGCTGGCCGCGGGCGGCATGACGGGACGGACCTCTGACAAAAACTCCACGGTTTCCAACAATGCCTTGGCGTAAGTCCGGGCCAGGCCGGGCAGCGCCCAGAGCACCCAGGCGTCGCAGCACTGCTCTTCGGCCTGCTGGAAACGCCGCCGCGCCCACCAGGCGACCGGGTGCCACCAGTACAGCCCCAGCACAACGAGCTCCAGCCAGCGCACCCAGTGGTCGCGCCGCCGCAAATGGGCCAGTTCATGAGCCAAGAGCGTGGCCTGCTGCTGGCGATCGAGGCGGTCGAGCAACGCATGGGGCAGCAGGACGACAGGCTGCCTGCCGAGTGCCCACAGCAACGGCGGCACGCGGCCGCCGATCAGCC
Organism: Pirellulales bacterium; assembly: GCA_040901675.1. Lineage (GTDB taxonomy): Bacteria > Planctomycetota > Planctomycetia > Pirellulales > JAICIG01 > JBBDNX01. The sequence goes on from JBBDYJ010000001.1 coordinate 128,545, forward strand.
TCAACTCGGGCGGGCGCGAAAGCCCGAGCCGGCGGGACAAGGCCGAGGCCTCCGCCTGCAATCGCTCGCAGGCAGGCTGCGAGTACCGCAGCAGGCGGCCGAAGCGAGCGATCCGTATGGCAACCAGGAGCCACCATCCGCAGGATCCGGCCAACCATGCCCCACCGATCAGCAACGCCCACGGCAGCGTACGCCAACGGCTGACGGTTGAGCCTTCGTCGAACAAGAGCTCGGCACCATGATCCTCCGGCAGCGTCACCCGGTAATCGCCATAGATCTGTTCAAACGGAGCGCTGCTGACTGAATCGCGCGTAACCGGGAATGAAGCAGAGCCGTTCGCAACGCCAACCTCTTTAGCTGCCGGCGCGGCAGGCGCGATTCCGCGAAGCTGCTCTCCTCCAACTTCATGCCTCCCGCCTGCGGTCTGCGTCGACGGGCGCTGTGCCGGCTGACGGGCAACAAGGCCGGTCAATTCCACCGGCAGGCGAACCAGCGGCGGCGTAATCAGCTTGACGAGCACCAACAACCACAGGCAATAGACCACCGGAGGGCGGCGGCAAACCAGGCTTGCCACCGCCGCCAGCAGGGCCAGCGCCGTGGCCACGGCCGCGTTCACCAGGCCGATTTCCAAGAGCCCTGGCATACAGTCACTCCTGCTTTCCGCGGGGCGGTTCTTCCAACAGCTTGCGGAGCATCTCGCGCTCGCGAACGGTCAAGCGGCCTGATCGAACCAGGTGCATCAACAGCGGGGTCAGCGATCCGTCGCACAGTTTCTCGGCCACGTCCTGCAGCCGCTGCCCCACCAGATCGCCGCGCTCGATCGTGGGCCGGAACACGTGCGCAAACCCGGTTCGATCGCGGCTCACGCAGTGCTTGCCTTCCAGCCGCTCGAGCAGTTTCTGCACGGTCGCGTAGTGCGAGGTCGTGCCACGGGGATATAAGCGATCGGTCAGCTCGCGAATCGTGGCCGCCCCATGCTCCCAAAGCATTTCCAGCACGGCCAGCTCGGCGTCGGCAACGTGTTTCGGATCGGGGCTCACTTGCCTCACCGCCTTTGGAACGCCCCCCAGGTAGGCACCAGACACACTGTCTGACCCAGATTCTAAGACGAGTTGTCTGAGATGTCAATACCTCGGCTCAAAAGATACTAACCCGACGCGCCAGCGAGGAAAAAAGGGCTTTCCAACTTCTTTGGGCCCGTGAATTACCGGCCCCCCCGAGCTAAACTAGGAAAAAACTGCACCCACAATCACCACGACTAAAAGCCGAAATTGGAGGTTCCAACCATGACGAAGCTCAATGCCCGCGCATCGATTGTTGCCGTGGCGGCCCTGCTGGTTGCCCAGGCCGGCGCCCGCCAGGCAGCGGCCGTAGCGTTTCCCGACAAGAACCTGGAAACGGCCGTGCGGGCCTTGCTGTTCGATAAGAAGGACCCATCGGTCGAGCTGACCGAGGAAGACCTGCGAAAGATCTTCATCCTGGAGGCGAAGGGGAAGGGGATCAAGGACCTGACCGGGCTCGACAAGTGCCCCAACTTGCAGCTTTTGGACCTGGCGAACAACGAAGTGACCGACGTCGCCCCCTTGAAGGAGTGCAAGAACCTGCAGTCGCTCGACCTCTCGAAGAACACGATCGCCGACGTCGGACCGCTGGCCGGCCTGGAGGCGCTTCAGTACCTGGAGCTGTCGAACAACCAGATCACCGCGCTGCCCTCGCTGGAGGCGCTGGTCAAGCTGTCGGCCCTTTACCTGTCGGGCAACCAGATCGCCGACCTGGCGCCGCTCGAAAAACTGCCCAAGCTCACCAGCCTGCACCTGGCGGCCAACAAGATTACCGACATCGCCCCGATCGCCCCCTTGACGAAGCTGTCGCTCTTGAAGCTCAGCGGGAACAGCATCGAGGACATTTCTGCCTTGGGCAAGCTGAACCACCTGAGCCTGCTGTTGTTGGAAAAGAACAAGATCGGCGATCTGGCGCCGCTGGTCGAGTCGTGCAAGGCCGACGCCGAGGGAGAAAAGCGGTTTGCGCCTTATCTGCGGCTGTACCTGGCGGGCAACCCCTTGAGCGACGCGGCCAAGAACGAACAGGTTCCCGCCCTGCAAGGGTTCGGAGTCAAGGTTCACCTGGAGGAGGAGCCGCCGGTCGACCCGCCAGCCGACCAGGCGGCCAGCGGCCAGTAATCGAGCAGCGTTTCGTCGTCGAAGGCGGCACGCGTCGCGAGCAGCTTGCTCAAGCCGTCGAACGTTTGTGTTTGCGGCTGGACCATCGTGTCGAGCCGCGGGGCGACGGCCGGCGCTCGGCCGCCGGGCCGGTCGTGGGGACTTTCCCACTGGCTGTTGTCCCGTCGCTCGGCCTGGGATGTCTTGTCTTCTCCGCTCGCCGGCTGGCTGAAGAGCATGGCGGCCTGCGCTGTCCCGGCTGAGACCGACTGCTCGACGGCCACGTCGTCGAAATGGCTGACCGCGTTGCGGGTGGCGAGCCCCAGCGTGCCGTCGATCAGCGTGTCGCCGTACGTAAAGCTCAGCTTCGTCGCGCCGTCAACAATCAACGTCGCGCGCGTGCCGCTCTCGATCCGGAGGGTCAACCGGTAATCGCGGGTCGGATCGATCGCTTCGTTCAGCTTGGTGTCTTCCAGCCAGCCGCTGGCCGTGCGCCGCCCGATGAGCCAGCGGTTCGCGCCCTCGTAGGCACCGGCGAACTTGAAGTCGGTGGGGCCCTGGTAATCGAAGACCAAAAGTGCATTGCTCAGCAAGCTGCCGGTCGGCGCGTTGGCATTGATCGTGGCCCGCATCTCGAGGTCGGCCGGCAGCGGGTCGGCAATCCGCAGCGTGCTGACGGCGTCGCCTCCGGAAATCGGCGAGGCATGATAGCGGCCGCTGGAAGCTTGCCAGGTGCCGGACCGGACCAGAAAGAAGTCGGCCAGGTCGTCGTTAAAGTCTTCCTGGATCGGCAGCGTGCCGGACGGCGGGGGCGGGGGCGGGACATGTTCCTGGACGGACACGTTGTCGAACTTCGCCAGGGCATTGCGGGTGGCCAGCCCGACGGCGCCGTCACTCAGGCTGTCGGTGAATGTATGTCCGAGCTTTGCCGCCCCGTCCACGAACAAGGTCGCCCGTCCGGTTTCGTCCAGCAGCACCTTCAGGTCGTAGTCGCGGTCGGCCTGGATCGTCTCGGATAGCTTGGCGTCTTCCAGCCAACCCGACACCGTCCGGCGGCCGATCAGCCAGCGCCCGGCCCCCGCGTAGGCCCCGGCGAACTTGAAGTCGGTGGGACCTTGATAGTCGAACACCACCAGCGCATTGCTCAGCAAGCTGCCGGTGGCCGCCTGCACGTTGATCCGCGCCTCGACTTCCAACGGCAAGGGCAGCGAGCCTGCGATCGACACCGTGCTGATCGCATCGCCGCCGCCGACGGGCGACGCATCGTACCGGCCGCTGGCGGCCTGCCAAGTGCCCTGCCGTACCAGGAAATAGTCGGCCAAACCGTCGTCGAAATCTTCTTCGATGGGCAATGTCCCTTCCGGCGGCGGTGGCGGTGGCACGCGCTCGGCGGCCTGCACGTTGTCGAAACGGCTGATCGCGTTGCGAGTTCCCAGTCCCAATCCGCCGTCGACCACCGACTCGTTGAAGGCGAAGCTGACCTTGGAGGTGCCGTCGACCGAGAGGCTCGCCAGGCTCCCCTCGTCGATGGCCAGGTGCACCTGGTAGTCGCGCCCCGAGTCGATCGTTTGTCCGAGACCGGCATCTTCGAACCAGCCGCTGGCCGTCCGCCGGCCGATCAGCCAGCGATTGGCGCCGTCGTAGGCGCCGGCGAACTTGAAGTCGTCCGGCCCCTGGTAGTCGAAGATCAACAGGGCATTACTCAAATAGCTGCCGGCTGCGGCGCTGGAATTGATCGTGGCCGACAGTTCGACGCTGGAGGGCAGGCCGCCTTCGACCAATAGCAGGCTGACCGCGTTGCCCGAGTCGATGGGAGAGGCGTGGTAGCGCCCATCGAACAACTGCCAAGTGCCGGTCTCCGGCTGGAGGTGGTCGGCCACGTCGTCGTCGAAGTCTTCGTCGATCGGCAGCGGGCTGGACGAGGGGGGCGGGGGTGGGGGCGGCGGATCGAAGACGTCGACCCAGATGTCGTCGAAGTGGCTGACCGCATTGCGCGTGGCCAGCCCCAGGCGGCCGTCGGAAAGGTCGCCGGCAAAGTCATGGCTGAGCTTCCGCACGCCGTCGACAAACAGCGTCACGCGCGCCGGCTCTTCGATGGTTACTCGCAGATTGTAGTCGCGTCCGGCGTCGATCACCTGCGACAGCGTGGCGTCTTCCAGCCAGCCGTCGCTGGTCCGCCGGCCGACCAGCCAGCGGTCCACGCCGGCATACGCGCCGGCGAACTTGAAATCCGTGGGGCTCTGATAGTCGAAGATCACAAAGGCGTTGCTCGAGTAGTTCCCCGTCGCCGCGTCGGCCTGGATCGTGGCCTGAATCTCCAGGTTCGCCGGCAGGTCGCCCTCGATCCTGAGCGTCGTGATTGCGTCCTGGCCATTGAGCGGCGTGGTGTGATAGCGCCCGCCGTTCACCACCCAACTGCCCGTCTGGCTGCCAAAGAAGTCCGCTATCCCATCTTCGAAATCCTCGACAATCGGCAGCGTGCCCGAGGGGGGCGGCGGCTCGGGGTTGCCCAAGGCCGAGGCCACGTTCAGCCGGCCGCCGGTGACCGATTTGCCCGCCAGCGCGGCCACGGGATCGACGGTGGCGAACAACTGGGCGATCACCTGCGAGTAACTCCACTCGGGGTGCTGGCCGCGCAGCAGGGCGGCCGCGCCGCTGACGTGCGGCGTGGCCATCGACGTGCCGCTGAACGTACTGTACGTGTTGTTGCGCGTCGTGCTGAGGATGTCGACGCCCGGCGCCCCGAGATCCACGGTGGTGGCGCCATAGTTGGAAAAAGACCCCAGCGCATCATGGTGGTCGGTGGCCGCCACGACCACGATGTTGTCCAGCTCATAATTGGCCGGATAGAAGGGCGTGCTGTCGTTGTTCAGCGGAATGCCGAAAAAGCCGTTTCCCGCGGCGGTCACGAACAAGTGCCCGGCCGCACCCGCCGCGGCGATCGCATCGTAAAGCGCCTGGGAAAACTCTTCGTTGGCGCCCCAGCTATTGTTCGATATCGTGGCCCCCATCGCCACGGCATACTCGATGGCCTCGATCGCGTCGCTCAGCGACCCGCTGCCCGTTTCGTCCAGGAACTTCAAGGCCATGATCCGCGCGCTGAAGCTCACGCCGGTCACGCCGATGCCGTTGTCGCCCACCGCGGCGACGGTGCCGGCCACGTGCGTTCCGTGGTTGTGGTCGTCGAGCGGATCGCCGTCGCGGTTGACGAAGTCGTAGCCGTACACGTCGTCGGCGTAGCCGTTTCCGTCGTTGTCGATGCCATCGCCGGGAATCTCGCCCGCGTTGACCCACATGTTGGCCGCCAGGTCCTCGTGCAGGTGGTCCACGCCGGTGTCGATCACCGCCACGATGGTGTTGGAAGTGCCGGTGGTCACGTCCCAGGCCAACGGTGCGTCGATGTCCGCGTCGTCCGTCCCGCCGGTCTGACCCTGGTTGTGGAGGCCCCACAGGGCGCCGAACTGCGGATCGTTGGGAAAGCCGGCCAGGTGTACCCGGTAGTCCGGCTCGGCGTAGAGCACCGCCGGATTGGCCCGGTAGGCGGCCAGGGTCTCTTCGAGCGAAGTGCCCGGCGGCAGTCCGAACTTGTGCAGGCCGGGCACGACCGGCAAGCTGCGCTCCATCGCGCCCACCGGCATCGGGGCGGCGCCGGGCGGCTGGCATTCGGCGGCGAAGCAGGCCGGCTCGTCGCGGAAGCGAACGAGGATGCTTTGTATGTCCGGGGCGGTCGAGTCCAACAGGAGGCGGCCGCCCAGGTCGATCGTTCCTGCCGCCGTGGCAGCCAGCAGCCTTCGCTCTTCCAACCGCTCGAAGCGGCCATAAGCGGCCCGGTTTGGCCAATCGCGGCCGATGCCGTGCCGTCGAGGACGGGAGCCTGCCATAGGATTCGCTTTCCAGCTCTGTGGAGTATCGAGGAGCACCAGAAAAGGCCGTCGTTGCCGCTTGTAAATTGGGCCACTTCCGTTGTCAATCAAAATCGAGCGCCATTGCCGATTTGCCGGCTCGTATTGGTGCGGCCGGGCCGGTTATAACGATTGGAGAATGTTTTCCGCTTCGGACGTGTGCCACTCTTGTGAAGGCGGCGGCGATCGCGGCCGGCTTCGAGCCGTGCCAAGCTGAACACTGAAATGAGCGACGAGTTCGACTCACCTCAAGCCGATTCACCCGAGTCGGCGGGCAACGACGCTGCCGACGGCTATGTCCTCGACCCCGAGACGGACCGGGCGGCCGACGAGCCGTCCGGCGGTTCCCGCGAATTAATTGACCTGGTCAAGGCCGCGATCCTTGCCGACGCCGACCAGGAGCGGCGCTTCTCGCTGGCCGGTTTGTTGGCGGTGGTGACGCTGGCGGGCCTTGTTCTGGGGATCGGCACGCACCTCTCGCCAGCGGTGTTCGCGGGCGTGACTGGTCTGGCCGCGTTGGCTGGGATGGTGGCTCTGGCCGTGGCGCAAGACCGCTGGGCCATCGCTCAGCTCGCCTGGTGGGTGCTGTTTGCGATTTACCTCTTAGCCACCGCCCGCGCAATCTGGCTCTGAGTCTGGCATCGCTTCATCTCGTGGCTTTTCTTGCCGCTTGCTGCACTGGCTCATACGATTGGCGAAACTTCTTCATCACCGCGTCCAGCTCCGCCGCATCCCTCTTTCGGATCGCCTGCTGCGCCTCCAGCAGAGCTTCGCTCGCTGCCTTCACCTGCGCCCGCAGCTCATCCACCGTCGGCGGCTCATTCCACATTGTCAGGGCCGGGATCGCCGGTCCCCCTTCCGCCAGGTCGCCTATTGCATCGAAGGCCTGCTCCGCGCCCTCCTGCATCGCCTCCCAGTCCTTGTTCGGCAGCGCCTGCTCCAGCGCGCTGACCGATGTGTCGATGCTGGCGATTTGCTGCAATGCAAACTGTCGCGCGAGCCGGCCCGTCGGCGGCACCCCCAGCATGAATGCAATCACCAGCGATCCCGCCGTAAGGACCGCCACCAGCATCAGCCCCATCGCAACCGTCCCCAGCGCCGACAGCCGCATGAGCGGCTTGTTCTCGCTGCGCACGCGCCACTCGAACAGGCCGCACAGCACCGCGGCCAGGAGCACCAAGAACGTCGTGTACCCGCCCCCGAGGTCACTCAGGCCGTTCAGGAACGCAGGCATCCACGATGCGCCGGCCTGGTCAACGGTTGCAGAATCGATCAAGCCATCCCGCATGAGTCTCTGAAACTTCGGCACGAGCATGATCACCGCGAAGGCGATCCACAATACCTCCAGCGCGATCACGCCCGCCAGTGCCAGATACGCCCACGACATCCACAGCCATTTGGCTTTCATGGTCATCTCCTTCCAGTGCATGGCCTTGTCGATCACCACCGGCAGCAGCCGGTGCCCGTGTGTCGCTTCCAACTCCGATCTCACCTCCTCCGGCCCGCCGAAATCCTCCAGCGCCCGGGTCAGCGCTTCCTCCTCCGACAGTCCGGCCGAGCGGTGTTCGGCCGCGGCGTCGCGCACATGTTCCCGCAGCTCCTGCCGAATGTGCTGGCGCAGCGACCTCGGACCGCCGATGCTGCGACAGACCTGATCGAGGTAATGCTCAAGTTGGTCCATGAGCTTTCTCCAGAATGCGGTTCACGGCCTGGCACAACTCGGTCCAGGATCGCAGCTTTCCCTTGAGCGCCGCTCGCCCCTTCTCCGTGATGTGGTAATAACGCCGCTTGCGTCCGGTCTCTTTCTCCTCCCACTGGCCGACGATCAACCCGTCGGCCTGCATCTTGTGCAGACTCGGATACAACGAGCCCTCGCGCCAGGTGAACGCCCCGTCGGTATCCCGATGCACGGTCGCGGCAATCTCGTAGCCGTACATCGATTTCCGGCTGAGCAGCGACAAGATCAGCAGCGAAAGCGTGCCTTTGAGCAGCTCAGTGTCCATGACCGGCCAAAAGCAAAGGAGTTCGATACATAGGACTCCTTTGTTTTATCGTACACAATCCCTTGTTGTCAAGAAGAATCCACAATGCCCAAGATTTAGCGCTGGCGGGCCATGCTGCTCAAGGCGCGGCCGGCAGGCCTGCGACCGCGGGCCAGGGCGCGGGCGGCTGCACGGCCGACGGCACGGGCCATGAATCCGGCGGCGACCACCGCCAACGCCGTCCCGGCAATGACGGCGAATGAACCGATGGCCAACAAGAGATAGAGCACCATCGCCAGCAGGCAGGCCAGCGTCGCCAGCACGTGGATCGGATACGTCATGGCGACCCAGATCGCCGTGGCGGCGGTGAGCGTCAGCGCGAACAGCGCAGAAAGCCGAAATTGAAATGGCCGCCTCGGGCGCATGGCGTCGCTCCTGGCCGCTTTTTACTGTATCGGCCCGGTACAGCAACCCGCAATCCACGTGCCCGGCGGCGGGCACGAAGATCTGGCCTGCGGGCCGGGGCATCAACCCGTCTGCCAGGGGCGGTCGGCGCCCCCTTTCGGCCGGCGAACTCGCGCTTGACCGTTGTTTCCGGACTCGATAGAATCCCGAATGGATCAACAGGAAGTTGGCAGCTTGCAGTTCTGTTCCGTCGATTCCGGCAAATAGCGTGTGTCGCCACCGGCGCGGCCGGCAAACCGCGTTCCAAGCGGCCCGCGAGCTGGCGTGGAGAAAGAGGCCACGCCCGCAGTTTGCTTTCGTGGGGCAAGAGCAGGAACGCGTAGGATGCACGTTCGCTCGTCCGCGGCAGGACTCGAAGTCCTGGCGCCGGCTAAGTTGAATCTGTTCTTGGAGGTGCTCGGCAAGCGCGGCGATGGTTTCCATGAGATTGAAACCCTCATGTACCCCATCGGCTTGTACGACAGCTTGCACTTCCAGGCAGATCCGTCGGGCCAGGTCCGGCTGGCGTGCCACGCGGCCAGCCCGGCCGACGCTCAGGCCGCCGAAGACCGGCTGCCCCAAGGTCCCGATAACCTCGCCTGGCGGGCCGCCGACTTGTTGCGCCGACGGGCGGGCGTGGCGCCAGGCGCTCGACTGCGGCTGGTAAAGCGGATCCCGCTGGCCGCCGGCTTGGCCGGCGGATCCAGCGACGCGGCCGCGGCCCTGGTGGCCGGAAACCACGTCTGGCAACTCGGCTGGACTCGCCAACAGCTCAGCCAGTTGGCGGCCGAACTGGGCAGCGACGTGCCCTTCTTTCTCGGCCATGGCCCGGCCGTATGCGGCGGCCGTGGCGAGCGGATCGCACCGGCCCCCGGCCTGGGATCGCACTGGTTCGTGGTGGCACACCCGCCCGAGGGCCTCTCGACCGCCGAGGTGTACCGCCGTTGCCTGCCGGCCGAGCGGCCGCGCCAGCTCAAGCCGTTGGCCGATGCGCTGGCCCGCGGCTGGTTGGCCCGGGCGGGAAGCCTGTTTTACAACGCCCTGCAGCCGGCCGCCGAAATGTTGTCGCCATGGATCGGCCGCTTGAAGCAGGAGTTCGCCAGGTGGGATTTCGTCGGCCATGCCATGACGGGCAGCGGAACTGGTTATTTCGGCCTCTGCCGGCATGCGCGCCACGCCCGGCGGCTGGCGGCACATTTGCGTTCAAGGGGCGTAGGCCGTGTCTACGCCGTTTGCGGTAGTTGTTGAACATCTTTGAAGGAGAGCAGCCGTGCAGATCACCGAGGTTCGCATCAAGCTCATGGAAGACGCCGGTGAACGGCTTCAAGGGTTCTGTTCGATCACCTTTGACGACTGTTTTGTCGTGCGGGACCTGAAGATCATCGAAGGCACCAGCGGGCCCTTTGTGGCCATGCCCAGCCGCAAGCTGACCTCGCATTGCCCGCAGTGCGGATCGAAGAACCACCTGCGGGCAGGCTACTGCAACCAGTGCGGGCAGCGGCTCAAAGAGGACCGCGGCCCGGCAACCGAGGAGGGGCGTGCCAAGCTCTATGCGGACATCGCCCATCCGATCAATTCGGGTTGCCGCGAAATGATCCAGGATCGGGTAATCCAGGCCTTCCGCGACGAGGTCGAGCGGTCGAAGCTGCCCGGCTACGTCTCCAGCTACGACGATTTCGACGACGAGGCCGTACACGCGCCCTCGCACGAGCGGGGTCCGCACCGGCGCAGCGAGCGGCCTCCGGCTCCCGCACCGGCAGTTGCGGTCGCCGACCGGCCTACGCCGGAAAGGAACAAGGTCCAGCCGCCCGAACAGGAGCCGCGTGGTCCGCACAAGCTGCGAGAGCGTCAGACAGCGCCTCAAGGCAGCAGCTTCGGGGCCGGCATTTGGTAAAGGGCCACGTCAAGAGGCAGAAGTTAAAAGGAGGGGCACGACGGGGGCCTGGAGGCAAAGCGTCAGCGTGCCCCAGCAAGGCATTTTGGTGAACAGGTACCGGCGTGGCGCGCGGCCGAAACCCAGTGGGGAGTAGGCCGCGCCGCCGGCACTACCGAAGGCAGAAGGAGGCATCGACAAGGCGACACGGGGATAAGGCGACGCGGGGGGATGCGAACGAAGAACTGGGGCACGCTACGACTCGACTGAGCTCGCGACTCGACTGAGCTCGCCGAAGTCCGAAGTCCGCTTTGCCCCAGGCACCCGGCGAGAGATCTTCTTCGTCCCTCGTCTTTGTGTTCCTAGTGCTCTTTGTGGTTTCCTCGTCTTCGTCGCCGTCGCGCGTGCATCAGGCAAAGTAACGCACCGCGTTGCGGAAGACTGCCAGGCCGGCCCCTTCGGCCGGCATGGGGCCGCGGGTCCAGCGCGGGTGCTGCGTGGGGTCGACGTGACGCTCGGGATGCGGCATCAGGCCGCAGACGCGGCCGGTCGCGTCGCAGATGGCGGCCACGTCGCGCTGCGAGCCATTGGGGTTGGCCGGGTAGGGCGCGGGGCCGTTCGCCGCTTCGGCCACGTAGCGCAGGGCCAGCCGGCCCTCGGCCTCCAATGCCGACAACACCTGCTCGTCGCGGGCCACGAATTTGCCCTCGGCATGCGCCACCGGCAGGTACATCGCGTCGATCCCGGCAAAAAACACGCACCGCCCCCCCTCCACCTTCAGCCGCACCCAACGGTCCTCGAACTTCCCCGAATCGTTCCAGGTGAGCGTGGCCGCGGGAGCGCACACCGATCGATCGGCCGGCAGGCCTCGGGCACTCTCGCAGGGCTCGTCGAGCAGAATCCCCGACTTGATCAGGATTTGAAAGCCGTTGCAGATACCCAGGATCAGCTTGCCGTCCGACTTGAACTGGCCAAGACAGTCGGCCAGGTGGTGCCGGATCTGGTTGCCCAGAATGCGGCCGGCGGCCAGGTCGTCGCCATAGCTGAAACCGCCCGGCAGGCAGAGAATCTGGTACTCGGCCATCCGCCGCGGCCTTTCCAGCACCGCCTGGATGTGCAGCCGCTCGGCCGCGGCGCCCGCCCGCTCGAAGGCAAAGGCCGTCTCCAGGTCGCAATTCGTGCCCGGCGCCCGCAGGATCAAAACGCGTGGTTGGCTCATGAATACAACAGCACCCCGTGTGTGTTTCTCGCGGGCGATTTACCCCTTACCAGGCCAGCGGCCGCTGCCAGGCCTGCTTCAAAGTGTCGATGCCGGCCGAGATGACCGCCCGCTCACCATCGAACACCTCCATTCTACCGCCCTCGACTACCCGCCCGATCCTCGCGAACGGCACCTCTCCCAAGGCGGCCTCGAATGCCTTCGCCGACTCCGGCCGAACTTCGCACAGGAAACGGCTGTTCGACTCGCTGAACAAAAGCACCACGCTGCCCGGTTGCTCGTGGCCGGGCACCGGCGCTGCGGCCGAGCTGGATCGAAAGCGCTCCAGCTCGATCCTTACACCGAGTCCGCCGGCAAAGGCCATTTCCGCGGCCGCGACGGCCAGGCCGCCTTCGCTCATGTCGTGACAGGCGCGGACCAGACCGCGGTCGATCGCCTGGTGCAGCGACTCAAACGTCCGCCGCGCCGACGGGGCATCGACCTTGGGCACTTCACCCCCCGCGAGCGATTCGACCAAAGCGAAGTGCGACCCGCCCATCTCGTCGTTCGTGCGTCCCACCTGGTACACGAGGTTGCCGGGCTCCTTCAGGTCCATGGTCACGGCGCGGCCGACGTCGGGCATCTGTCCCAGCGCGCTGATCAAAAGCGAAGGCGGGATGGAAATCGAAACCGGGCTGCCGTCCGGGGCCGTGTAGCGGAATTCGTTGTTCAGGCTGTCCTTGCCGCTGATGAAAGGCGTCCCCAGCGCGACAGCCACGTCGTGGCAGGCCAAGGCGGCGCGGACCAGCGAACCGAGCGTCTCGCTCTTGTCGGTGTCGCCCCAGCAGAAGTTGTCGAGGATGGCGATCCGGCCGGGGTCGGCCCCCACCGAGACGCAGTTGCGGACCGCCTCGTCGATGGCGCTGGCGGCCATGTGATACGTGTCCAGCTCGCCGTAGCGGGGGTTCATTCCCACGGCCAGCACGATGCCCCGCCGCGAGCCGAGCACGGGCCGCAGCACCGCCGCGTCGCTGGGGCCGTCGTTGGCGGCGCCCACCAGCGGCTTCACCACGCTGCCCCCCTGCACCTCGTGATCGTACTGGCGGATCACCCATTCCTTGCTTGCCACGTTCAACGAGCCCAGGATCGCCAGCAGCGCCGGCGTGTAATCGCTGCGTGCGGACGGCGGCGAAAGCGGGCCGGCCGGAGCGGGCGCGTAAACGGCCTCGCGCACCACGCGGGGGCGGCCCTGGTGCAGAAACTCCATCGAAAGGTCGGCGACCTGCCGGCCCTGGTACTTCAGCTCCAGCCGCCCGGTCGGCACGAAGCGGCCGATCGCGGTGGCTTCGACGCCTTCGGCGGCGCACAGGGCGGCAAACTCGTCCCAGCTTTCGGGCGGCACCGCCAGCACCATCCGCTCCTGGGCTTCCGAGATCCATATCTCGGTGTACGAGAGGCCTTCGTACTTCAGGGGCACGCGGTCGAGCCAGACTTCCGCGCCGATCTCTTCGGCCATTTCGCCCACGGCGCTGGAGAAGCCGCCGGCGCCGCAGTCGGTGATGGCGTGAAACAATCCCCGGTCGCGGGCCGCCAGGATCACGTCGAGCAGCATCTTCTCGGTGATGGCGTTGCCGATTTGCACCGCGCCGCCGGAGATCTGTTCGCTTTCGCTGGTCAATTCGGCCGAGCTGAACGTGGCTCCATGAATGCCGTCGCGGCCCGTGCGGCCGCCCACGGTCACGATGTGGTCGCCGGGCTTGGGCTCCTTGTGCGTGCGGTCGCGGGGCAGCAGGCCGGCGGTGCCGCAGTAGACGAGCGGATTGCCCAGGTACCGCGGATCGAAATAGATCGCGCCGTTCACGGTGGGGATGCCCATGCGGTTGCCGTAGTCGCGCACTCCCGCCACCACCCCCTTCATGACCCGCTTGGGGTGCAGCACGCCGGGCGGCAAGCCCTCGGCCGGCGTGTCGGGCGGTGCAAAGCAGAAGACGTCGGTATTGGCGACCGGCCGCGCGCCGAGCCCGGTGCCCAGCGGATCGCGGATCACGCCGCCGACGCCGGTGTTGGCGCCGCCATAGGGCTCCAGGGCGGAGGGATGGTTGTGCGTTTCGACCTTGAACACCACGTGGTGCCCCTCGTCGAACCGCACGACGCCCGCATTGTCGCGGAACACGCTCACGCACCAATCGTCTTTGCCCAAGCGGCGGCGGATTTGCTCGGTGGCGGCGAAGATCGTCTCCTTGAGCATGTTCTCGAACCGCCGCTCGCCCGATTCGTCCCGGTAATGGATCCGGCCCGCCAGCGTCTTGTGGCTGCAGTGTTCGCTCCAGGTCTGGGCGATCGTTTCCAGCTCGGCGTCGGTCGGATCGCGGCCCAGCCCGCGGTAATAATCGCGGATCGCCTGCATCTCGTGCAGCTTGAGATACAGTTGCCCCTCGCGGCTGAGCCGCGCGAGCCCCGCATCGTCCAGCTCGCGCAAAGCGACGTGCTGGAGCTGAAAATCGTAACTGGACCCCACCTCCAGCCGCTCCAACGCCAGCGGGCCGACCACCGCCTGCTCGATGGCCTCGTTGGAGAGCACCTTGGAACAGAGCGTTTCCAGCATCCGCTGGGCGTCGCGCTTGTCGTGCGGCAGGTTGCCGAGCCAGTATTTGCGGAACGTGCGGACCGCCTCGGCGGTGAGGCCGAAATCGGCCACGGCGGCCAGCGCGCTCTGGGCCACCGGGTCCATGACGCCCGGCCTGGGCAGCACGTGGACCACGATCGGCTCGGCGCCCGCGGCGGCCGGCGGGCTGGCCAGCACCGCCTCGCCGCACTGGCCCACCACGGTCCGCTCGACCACCGGGTCGGAGAACAACTCGCACGCCAATCGCTCGACCTGGCGCCGATCCAGATCCCCCTGGACCAGGTATCCGTGGGCGGCCGTCACTTCGAGTTGGCTTGCCAGGCCCAAGTCGGCCGCCTCGCCGGCGACTCGGGCCGCCGCCATGTCGGGCTGGCCGGGCGCCGGATAGATGTCAACTTGCCAGAGCATCTCGCTTTTGCTTTCCCTCCTGGAGAATTGCCGTCAGCTTCTTCTTGTTCCCCTGCTCCAGACAGCGGCGCAGCGAGTCCAGCACCTTTTCATACCGCGCCAAGGCCGTCAAGACGTTGGCCCGGTTGCTCATGAAAATCTGCTGCCAGAGCTCCGGATCGCCGGCCGCCACGCGGGTAGTGTCGACCCAGCCGCTGGCCGTCAGCCCCAGATCGCCTTGCGGCGTCGAGGCCGCCAGGGCCGAGGCGGCCAGGTGCGGTAGGTGGCTGGTGGCGGCCAAGGCGCGGTCGTGGGCCTCGGGCGACATGCGGATCACGCGGGCGCCCAACGCGGTCCAAAACGCGTCGAGCGAGGCGAGGTCTTCCTCGCGGGTGGCGCGGGTCGGCGTGACGACCACGGTGCGATCGACGAACAAGTCGGCCGCGGCCGCCGCGGGGCCGCTCTTTTCGCTGCCGGCCAAGGGGTGGCTGCCCACGAAGCGGACTTCTCGCGACAAGGCGCCGTCGAGGGCGGCGACGATCTCGGCCTTGGTGCTGCCCACGTCGGTGATCAAGGCGCCCGGCCGGCAGACCTCGGCCGAGGCACGGGCGTCGGCGGCGATCCGTGCCACCGGCGTGCAGACGACGACCAGCTCGGCGCCGTTGACGCCCCGGGCCAGATCGAGCGTGCCCTTGGTGACCGCGCCCATCCGTTTGGCCACGCGCAAGCTGGCCTCTCGGCGAGCAATTCCCACCACCTGGCGTGCCAGGCCGCGGTCGCGCAGTCCCAGTCCGATCGACCCGCCGATCAGGCCGACCCCCACGATGGCCACGCTGTCCCACTGCTTCATCGAGATCGCGCCGGTTGCAAGTGCGGGTGAACCTGGATTGTAGCATGGTGCGGGCCGAGTTTCACCCGGCCGTGCCGGCGGGTGTGTCCTAACAATGAGTTGCTGGGGAAATAGCGGCGACCTCGCCGAAACGCCATCGGGGCTTTGCGCAACCCTCCTTTGTCTGCGGCGCCTTGTACGGGTTCTCGCCCTGGCGGTCATCGGGATGGTCGGGTGGGGTCATGGGGGTGCAGTACGGACGTTCGGGCTCCTGGCGCGGAGGCGTGCCATAGATAGAAAGCCCGATTCCGCAAAGAACCACAAGGCCCAGCATGGCCGCCGCCGCGGTCAGCCAGAACAACGTCCGCAGGCGGAATTGGAAGGGGCGGGCCATGGGGTTCAGCTTAGCGGGCGCCGGGGTGGCAGGAAAGAAAATCAGCCACCGAGGGGCAGGCCCCGGTGGCTGCTGTGCCATTGGCACCCATTCCATGCCTTGCCGCGATGCCACGCTGCCCGCACCGCTTTCCGGCCCCTGTCGGCCGCGCCATCATGCCGGTGGGCCGTGGTCAGCCCGCAAATGGGGTTTGACCGGCATCCTCAAACTTTTGGGGCGGTCTTCAACCTCAGCTTCTCGGATCGCCGAAAGTTGCGCAGAATGCCAGGCTTGACTGCGGGATTCTGAATTGGTACATGAACGAGTAGCCGATGTAGTCACCCAACACTAAAAAAGATCCGTGTCGACGCCATGAACACCTCTCTCCATGCTGTGCGCCGGTCGTTACTTTCGTTCGTCGTGGCCGCCAGCACTCTTAGCACTGCGCGGGGAGATGAGCCGCCGGCCCTGGGAACGACCCTTGTACCAAGCGGCCCTCCGCTACGCGCGCAGACGAAAGTGGTGGTAGACAACACGCGCAAGGCGGCTAAAGGACTCACCGAGACTTTCACGGTTCTCAGCGACCTTGCGGGGACTTTAAGGCTTCAGCGCCGATTGAAAGAAATGAAGCCTGAAATCGAGGCGAAGATGCCGAAGTCAGGTGGCGTATTAGTTATTGCCTACATTGACGAGACACGTATTGGGGAAGGCACGATGCGATCACTGCGGTCAGTGCGCATTGAGGGCGCTTACGCGTCAGAGAGCGAAGCCAAGGCTGACTTAGCAAGACCTAAGCTCACTGCACCGACAGGCCCGCCCGCACAAAGAATCACAGAGCCAAACCCATTTATCACAACTACTCCTCGCTATTTTTGGTTTCGATCCCCAGTTTCCATACCATCACTTGCCAAACCGAAGGATCTGACCGACGCCGAATCAAAAACAAAACAGCTCTTATCGACGGCAACTCAGCTCTACCAGAGCGAGACTGCACGTCTCGATGCTGAATGGGAAGCCATTGATGCCGAAAACAACAAGTTGAATGACCTGCGTGTCAAACACGGCGGCAAAACCAGCACACCTGACGAAGTTGCAGAACGAGGACAACAAGAGTTAGCGAGGTGGCAAGCATACGAACGCCATGCCATCGAGGCAGAAAGAGCTGCAGCAAACAATACCAGACAATCCGCGGCGGCCGAACATGCAGCAGCTGCAGCCATGGCGAACGAGCGCTGTCCAGCAGGGGTTACTTACGAGGAGTGCGAGGTACATCACGATTGGAAGGCCGCATACCGCAACCGGCTGGCAGCACATCAGTCACGAGCAGCTCAACTTGATTCGCAAGCGAATCAGCGAGCAGCGGCGGCCGACGCCCGCCAAGCAAGAGTTGATGAGAGCAAGAAGAACCGGCAGCGGGCCATACACGCGAGGATGGCGGAGGCGGAGGCGAACAAAGCCGCCATTGAGAGTTTAAGGCAGCAAGAGGAGGCATTTCGCCAGCGATTGGCCGAATTTGACGCGGAAGAGGAAGCTGTTCGCCAGTTAGAACAGACCGCTAAGCAAATCGAGTTGCAATTATCGAAGAGGTCCGGTTGATCAGGAGTTGTTCCATGGTCCGTATCTTAAGGATATCTCTAATTCTCCTCGCGTTGTTGTCAACCGCAGCAAATGCGCAAGATGGCGATTTTCAATTTACAGCCGACGGACGAGTACAACGAAATGCCACTGGCCGAGCGCTCAGGTGGGAAACTGCGGGGCGCGTGTTTGCCCTCGATAAGACATCGGCCGAGAAGCAGGCAAATGAAGTTGTTGATGAGTTCCTCAAAACAAACTACCCGCAATGGACTGAAGTACCGGGCTCGCGAAGGATGTCGCTCGGACCAACTCGAAATACTGGCGCGAATGCTCACCATACTACGCTCCGAATGCATGTCACTTGCTTAGGAGCGATCGTTCGGGACAAGCCGGTGCTTACGATTATGACCTGGGATATCATAACTGAAGAGGAAGTAATTGATCGTTTCACCCTTCGAATTATTGTGATCAAAGACGGCGAAGAACGTGTGCACGAAGGAGAAGTAGTAACGATTGGACGCGGCAAGGAAGGAGAATTTGGTCGTTGGTTCGATGTATGGTCGGGGGACTTTGTCGAAGGGGACCTGGAACCCGTATTCACCTTTCGCGTCCTGCAAAAGGATGTGCCAGAAGTCGGCCCCTATGTCGCTCCAAAGGTCCCCAATCCGGCGGACCCTAATGATGGATTCACTGAGGTTGGAACCTTTCGCGTCCGGCTCCGACACGAAGTGCAAAAACTTGTGGCTGATTGGGAACGCGAATCGAACGTTACCACCCCGTCCCGGCCGCGCCCGGGACCGGGCCTTCTGTCTCAAAGGTTCATCGTCGAGGCACCCGAAACCGTGCCTTTTGGCATCTCTGTTTACGCAGAGAAAAAAGCCGATGCCGACGCTGAGCGCGAGAAGGCTTTAGAGGCTGCTCGCGCCAAAGATGAACAGATGAGGAAAAAGCTAGACGCGGCAGGTCGCGACATAAAGGTATATACCGGATCGGTTGAAGGGACAGATGGTGGATCTCGAGTTGGCGTCGGGGCACTAGTTGTCGCTTCAGCTAACGTACCGGCGGCTGAAGAATACTTAGCACGAGAGTTTCCTGGACAACGAGAGCGAGGGACCGCCATCGCTGTATCGAGCGAGGAGGAGGCCAAGAAGTTCCTAATTGAGCGGTTTAAAGCTTCATTTCCCAATGGACAGCCGGGCGAACCTCGACTCACTGTTAAGACGAGGCGAACTATGCTCGATAGGCTTCAGGAAGTGCCTGGCCGAAGACGCCGATGATTAAGAATGGTATTTGCGTGCACACGGTACAGCAGGTCCTCAGCGAGGCGATAGCTTTTCTGTAACTAAATTCATGGTCCGAGAGATGAATTTGGCCGATGCTGTTGCATGGTTCGCTCATAACAAAACCGCCGTGACAAGGCAACTGTGCCGAGACATTGACCCCTCGGCCCTCGCGGACGTTGCGACACGTTTGTTCGCACTCAAGGGAACCGCACCGGAGCGGGCAGATCTGGCCGCGATAGGGCCGCGGAAAGGGGATAGCCGCGGAAAGGGGATAAGTCCAATATTCGTCCACGATCGGCCTATCCGAGGGAGGGCCAAAGGGGGCGCGACGAAAGCGCCGGTGAAAAACCGGCAGGGAGGCGATGCGATCGGGTGCGCAACTTTATTGTCGCCCACTTCGGGGCTCAAGACGGGCGCGTTGGTTCGCAAACCGGGGGCTTACGCCGCCCGGCTATTGACTACCGCCCGCTTCGCGGGCTAAAGAGGGACGAAACGTGCCTGACGATTCCCGAAATCATCGCGACTATCGCTCGATTTCAGCGAGTCGCGTGCGACACGCAGAAGCGGGCGACGGCGCGCTATACGAGACCAGACCTTGCCTCGTCCGGCGCGGCGGCCGCGATGATGTGGCCGGTCGCGCTGGCGGAAACGAGCCCGCTCAATGTCGCGCGGACTTTTGTCTACAATAGTGCTGACGAGCTGACCAGCGTCACGGACCGCAATGGCCGCCAGCGGACGTTCGCCCGCGACAACATGGGGCGGGTCACGGCGGAGGAGTGGCTGGACGCCGCCCAGACCCCGATCCACACGATCAGCTACGTCCACGATGCGGCCAGCCAGTTGACCAGCGTCTCGGACGCCTATTCTTCGTACGCTTTCGGTTATAATGATGCCGGCTGGGTGACGAGCGAAGACAACAGCGGCACGCCTGGAATGCCCAACGTGGTCCTGACGCACGGCTACAACCCGTTCGGCGAGCGGACCAGCCGCTCGGACAATCTGGGCGGCTCGACGGCCTTCACGTTCGACCAGGCGCACCGCATGACAGGCGCCACGCTGACCGTGGGCAGCAACACCGCGCAGGTGGCTTGGACGTATGACAACGCGGACCGTTTGATGCGCATCACGCGCAATGGCATGGGATCGGAGGTCTGGACCGACATCACGCTGGACAACATGGACCGCGTGAAGCGGATCGCGCACTCCAGCTACGCGAAGGGGATGATGTTCGGCAACCCGGCCTTGAGCGCGTTCGACTACACCTGGAACGCAGCCTCGGAAATCACCAACTACACCGGCCCCGAGGGCACGCTCAACTATAGTTATGACACGACCAGCCAACTCACGGCGACGAGCGGTGCCCGTGCGGAGGCCTACAGTTACGACCTGAATGGCAACCGCACGATGGCCGGTTATTCGACCGGCACGGGCAATCGGCTTTTGTCGGACGGCGTGTACAACTACACGCACGACAACGAAGGAAACCTCACAGTCCAGGTCCGCATCTCCGACAACCAGCGGACCGAGTTCACCTGGGACCATCGCAACCGCCTGACCAAGGCATTGGTCAAGGACTCCGGCGGCGCCACGATCCGTGAAGCGCGCTTCACGTATGACGTTCTTGATCGGCTCATCGGCCGCTGGGTCGATATGGACGGGGCGGGGCCGCAGGCGCCTGTCCAGACCCGGCACGCCTATGACGGCGCGAACCCCTACGCCGATTTTAACAGCGCCGGGTCGCTGACCAACCGCTACTTCTACGGGGCGGCCATCGACGAGCTGTTGGGACGGATGTCGTCATCCGGGGTGGTCGACTGGTACATGACCGACCTCATCGGTTCCGTTCGCCAGATCGTGAACAAGATGGGCACAAGCACGCTGCACACGGCCAACTACGATTCGTTCGGGAACATCGCCAGCCAGACCGGGACCGGCGACCGCTTCAAGTACGCGGCCCGCGAGTTGGAGGCGGCGATTGACCAGTACCACAATCGTGCCCGCTGGTACGATCCGCGGGTGGGCCGGTTTACGAGCGAGGATCCGATCGGGTTCGAGGCGGGCGATGCAAACCTGTTCCGGTACGTGGGCAACAACCCCACGGGTCATACCGACCCGAGTGGAAAAGCCGATGCCGCTGTGCTGACCATGGCGACGTACTACACGACTAGTGGGTTCGCTGTCCCTGCATCTGCTACAGCCGCCGCCGCTACTGTCGCAACCACTGGTGCGGCGGTAGGCGCATTTGCTGGCGGTTATTATATCGGCAGCCAAGCCGCACCATATACGAGTGTTCCATTGGCTACGATCACAACAGAGGGATACTACGGATGGAAGTATGGCGATTTAAGTAAGCCATCGGATTGGGCACTTGCTAAGGCCAACGAAGAGCCTACGCCCCTACAAACGGGCGGGCACACCATTAAGGAATCGACGGCCAAGGAACTCGGACTCCCAAAGGAAAAGGTAAAGCAGGCTGTCGAAGGTATCAAATACGACCACGGCCTACCAAAGAACCATCAGGGGAAGATAATGAGTAACGGCGATTACGTTGATGCCCACACCGGCGAGAATTTCGGCAACATCTACGACTATGCCCCCTGACAGTCAATGGACAATATGGAACTGCAAGATCTGGGGCCTGACATTTGCAAGACCGCCGGGGTGATGTTTAGTATTCGCGGAGACCAAGTCGTACCTAACACAATTACGTCGCTTTTGGGTGTCACGCCCTCTTACGCATTTGCAAAGGGAGATGAGTTTCGCAGCGCTTCAGGGATTCATCGCCGAGGGTCTGGGGTCTGGCAGTTGCGGAGCGAGGGGGCAGTTCAATCGACTGACCTCGAGGTTCACGCAGGTTTCATCCTTCAGCAACTCGAACCAAAACGGGACATTATTGCAACGTATGTTAATAGCGCTGAGTACTTCGTATGCGTGCGAGTTCGCTGTGAAATGTTTGAGCAGGTCGGCAGCTTCGGCTTTTCGAGTAACATGCTCGCTAGACTTAGCTCGCTTTGCGAGGAAGTGATCTTTACGTTTATCGCAAATTGTGGCGAAAGCTAACCGAACCGGTTAGCCGGTCTTATTCACCGCCGGTTAAAGGTTCCAGGAACGAATGGCACTGTCGCTTGTGGCGCAAGGACTTGGGGTGGGCGGGACGTTCGGCGGCAGAAACGGGCGGCTGCGGGGAGCGAACCCGACACACCTCGACGGTGCGTTTGACTTAAGCGCTCAATTGAGGCGTGCGAGCGATTGATCTTGGTCACGGAACCTTCCCTGGTCTATCATTCGCTCACACGAGACCTTCCTTGGCGGGGTGCACGCATGCCATTGAGCCGGATAAGGGGATAAGTCCAATATCCGGCCTTCCGCACCATCCGTGGCGTTTCGGCGGGACGAGTATCCCCGGCTGGCGACCGTTATTCTATGCGCCGGCACGCAAGCGGCGTATTCGTTGGGATGCCTCATCGGCCGCGGGAGCGGCTGGACGCCGGCCAGAACCCGATCCACGCGATCAGTTGCGTCCACGACGCGGCCAGCCAGTTGACCAGCGTGTCGGATGCCTACTCCTCGTACGCTTTCGGTTATAATGCGGCGGGGTGGCTGACCAGCGAGACAACAGCGGGACGCCGGGGGCTAACCGCACAGGCGGAGGTCCGGCTGCGAGCCGGGCTCCGTCCCGCTCTTGCTCGATTCTTCGGCCTCAACCGGCTATGCTGCACTGGATACTGACCGGGCTATCGGCCCGCCAAAAGAAAGACGCTCTCAAAATTTATGTTCCTGTCGCCGCGCATTGGACTCAAGGAGCTGGCCCAGGTCTGCCGGCGGATGGCGACGGGGCTGGAAGCGGGCATCGACCTGCGGCGGATCTGGGAGCGCGAAGCCTCCAACCGCTCCGGCCAGGCCTTGCGGCAGCGGATGCACGAGATCAGCGAGAAGCTGGGCCGGGGCTCCAGCGTCAGCGATGCCCTGGCCGACACCGGCAAGTACTTCCCCACGCTGTTCCGCGAGCTGGTTCACGTCGGGGAAGAAACCGGCAAGTTGCCGGACGTGCTGCGCCACCTGGCCGAGCACTACGAGCACCAGCTCAAGCTGCGGCGAGTGTTCCGCGCCGCCATCGCCTGGCCCATGATCCAACTCGCGGCGGCCGTCACCATCATCGGCCTTTTGATTTGGATCATGGGTTTTCTGCCGCCGATGGAGGGTGGCAAGCCGATCGACATCCTCGGCTTCGGACTGGTCGGCACCGAAGGCCTGCTGATCTATCTGCTGCTGGTCGCCTGCGCCGCGGCGGCCTGCGCGGCGGTGGTCTCGGCCTTGAAGCGGGGCGTCGCCTGGACGCGGCCGATCCAACGCGCCCTCATTAAGCTGCCCGGCGTGGGAGGCCCGGTTCAGACGCTGGCCCTGGCCCGGCTGGCCTGGTCGCTGCACCTGACCGGCGAGACGGGCATGAGCCTGCTGCGGGCCCTCCCCTTGTCGCTGCGCAGCACGCACAACGCCCATTACACCGACCACACCGATGACATTCTGCGCTCGGTGCGCTCAGGCAACGAGATCAGCGAGGCCCTGGCCGAGACCGGCGCCTTCCCCCGCGATTTTCTCGATACGCTCGAAGTCGGCGAGCAGAGCGGCCGGCTGCCCGAGACGATGGCTCACTTGTCGGCCCAATACCAGGAGCAGGCCCAGCGGGCGCTGGGCGTGCTGACGGTGCTGCTCGGTTTTGCCGTCTGGGGCGTGGTGGCTCTGATCCTCATCCTGCTCATTCTCCGCGTGGCCATGTTCTACGTGAACATCATCACCAACGCCGCCAGCGGAAACTTTTGAAGCGGAAAGAGGGCCGGCGAAGAGGGGAGAACCAAGGGACACCCCGGAGTTCCAGCCATCCCTGCCGCGTACAATTCATTGGAATCATGGCGAAACGCTAATTGGAAGCAACTCGAATGCCCAGCTCATACATCATCGCCGGATGCCGCACGCCAATCGGCAAGTTCCTGGGGGGCCTCGCCGGCGTGAGCGCGCCGCGGCTGGGCTCGGTGGCCATTGCCGAGGCGCTGCGCCGCGCCGAAATACCGGCCGGCCAGGTCGACGAAGTGATCATGGGCAACATCCTCACGGCCGGCCTGGGGCAGGCGCCCGCGCGCCAGGCGGCCCTGGGGGCAGGCCTGCCGGCCAGCGTGGCGGCGCTGACGATCAACAAGATGTGCGGTTCCGGGCTCAAGGCCGTCATGCTGGCCGACCAGGTGATTCGCTCCGGCGACGCCCGCCTGATCGTGGCCGGCGGCATGGAGAACATGAGCCGGGCGCCGCACCTGATCATGGGTGCCCGCGAGGGCTGGAAGTTCGGTCCGCAGACCGTGCTCGACTCGATGGTCCACGACGGCCTGTGGTGCGCCTTCGAGAATGCGGCCATGGGCGCCCAGGCCGACTACATTGCCGCCAGCCGCGGCGTCAGCCGGGCCGACCAGGATGCGTTTGCCGCCGAGAGCCACCGCCGCTCGGCCGCCGCGATTGCCGAGGGCCGCTTTGCCCGTGAGATCATCGGCGTCCCCATCCGCTCGCGCGGCCAGGAGACATTGGTCGATCGGGACGAAGGGCCGCGGCCCGACACCACGCCGGAAAAACTGGCCTCGTTGAAGCCGGCCTTCGGCCCCGAGGGGACGGTCACGGCCGGCAACGCCTCGCAGCTCAGCGACGGCGCCGCGGCGGTCGTAGTGGTCGACGAGGGCCTGGCCCGCGCTACCCACTCGGGTATCAAGTTCCGCATCGTGGCCTCGGCCACCAGCGGCGTCGAGCCCAAGGAGCTGTTCATCGCACCGGTCAGCGCCGTGGAGCGCGTGTTGGCCAAAGCCGGGCTGCAGCTCAAAGACATCGACCTGGTCGAGTTGAACGAGGCCTTTGCCGCGCAGTGCCTGGCCTGCGCCCGCCCGTTGGAACTGGATCCGAATCGCACCAACATTCACGGGGGCGCGATTGCCTTGGGGCATCCCATCGGCGCCAGCGGCGCCCGCGTGCTCGTCACGCTGTTGTACGCGATGGCCGAGAGGAAGCTTCATCGCGGCCTGGCCGCGCTCTGCCTCGGCGGCGGCAACGCCGTGGCCATGATCGTCGAGCGCGAATGAAGGGAAGGCAGAAGGCAGAAGGACGAAAACCGTGCCACTGCTTGTCCGCCTTTGGCGGACCGGCGTGCCGGGGTCCGATTGAGCAGTGCTCCACAGGCTGAAGGCAGCCGAGACGAAGTTGCGCGGGGCGACCCTTCGTTTCCGGCCTGAAGGCAACGCGACGGTCAAATGTTTCGGCGGCTCGATCAATGCTGGCGCGCAGAGCTGGATTAAGCTATACCTCGCGTTAAGACTTGGAAAGGAACATACTGGTCCGGCGCGTCGTAGGCGCGCTGCAGTTCGGCCAACCAAGACTGTTGGAGCGCTTTCGGATTGCGGACCACGCGGAGCTTGCCCTTCGAGCGCTGATCAACCTCGGCGGCCAGGAGCGAGACCTGCTCATCGCCCGCCCGGCGGCGTACAAGGTGCAGCTCACCATCGAGTGCCAAGTCGATACGTGCTCGCATAAGGGGAGCAAGCAGTTTTTGCCAGGGTTCTTTCGTTTCTTTGACGTTGAGCAGGAGCCGCCCGGCGCGCTCGGCTGCTTCAATGGTGGCGACAGAGCGGTTGTGCGGGTCACGAATCGTGGCGACAACGCGCATGGCTTTGCCCTCTTTGCCTGGGTCGGTGGCCCCACCAGTTCGCACGCTATGACCTTCACTATCACCGTAGCTTAGACCCCGTCAATGGTGGTGTTCTCCCCCTGGGCGGGTGCAGGCGGGAAATCGCGTCAAGCGCCGGCTGCCATTGCTGGCCTGCCCAGCAGTGTTTGGCATTTTCGCTGCCGATCTCGACGGTTCGGAGCAGGTCGGTGCGGGGTACGCCGAGAAATCGACCGCCGGGTCTCTGGCCCAGTCGTGCCAGCGAGGATTAGAATGCCGGACTCTCGACCACCCCCGAGCCACTCCGGATCGCCGGTATGACGACAAAACGCATCTCCGGCGTCGGCGCTGTTTTGGTGGCTGCGTGGTCGCTGGCATTGATGGGACCAGAGGACGCCTTCGGCCAGCCGGCGGCACAGGAAGCCGGCCGGCCGGGCGTGGCACTGGTCCGGGCCGCAAGGCAAGGCGATTTGCCCGAAGTTGCCCGCATCCTCGAGAAATATCCCGGCGCGGTCAATGCGCGGCCGCGGACCGGATCGAAGGGCCTCGAATCGCACTACGATCAGCGAACCGCATTGCACTGGGCCGCGGACCGCGATGACCAGGAAATGGTCCAGCTCCTGATCGCAAAAAAGGCCGACGTAAATCGGCCGGATGCCGCGCTCCAGCGGCCGCTGCACCTGGTGACGAGCGCAGCCGTGGCCACGCTATTGATCGAGGCGGGAGCCGTTGTGGACGCCAAGGATCAATCGGGAAGGCGGCCGCTCCACGCGGCGCGGTCCGCCGAAATCGCCGGCCTGCTCATCGAGCACGGTGCCGCGATCGACGCCAAGGCGGGCACGAGCGAAAAGACCCCTTTGCACTTTGCCGCCGAGGCAGACCGCCTCGACGTGGCAACGCTGCTGATCGAGAAAGGGGCCAATGTCCACGCGCGGGACAGTAGCCAAAGAACGCCGCTCCATGACGCCTGCCGCAACGGCAACCTGGGCCTGGCGGCCATGCTGATCGATCGCGGCGCCGATATCGGCGCGATGGACGGCGAAGGGGCCACGCCTCTTTGGGTGGCTGTGGGAGGCGATACGCTGGGCAATCCGGTCGAAAAAGAGCATGCCCGGATCGTGAGGCTGCTGGTCGAACACGGAGCGTCGCTGGACGCCACGAGCGAGTCCGGCGAGACACTCCTGCACCTGGCCGCCCGCCATGGCCGCGTCGAGGTCGCGAGGTTTCTGATCGAATCAGGCCTGGACGTCAATGCGGCCACCCAGAGTGGATTGACGCCGCTGCACTACGCCGCAGAAATGCCCGACGGAGGATGGCGCTTTGCCGGCGACGGATCGCGCGAGCTTGCCCTGGTCGAGCTGCTGATCGAGGCGGGTGCGGACGTCAACGCCGTGGCGACGGTGACGAAGGCCCGGGCTGTGAAGAGGGGGATTGCGGTCTCCACGGTTCCAGTGGAAACAAAGGTCACTCCACTCAGGTATGCAACGGCGCTGGTCGAAATGCCGATAGTGCAGTTGTCCGGGCTCCCCGGCGAATCCGAAGAAATGGAGCGGAACGTCGAGACGACCAATCGGACCAAAAAGGCGATCGCCCGCGTCCTGCGGAAGCACGGCGGAAAGCTGCCGTGACTCGAGAACTGGCGCATCCCGGCGCGCCGGGACTTTGCCGCCAGCCAGCCGCCAAGGGCATGGAACGAAGCGGCCTGGCCTGCCGGAGGCACGGGCGAACTAGTTAGCCGCTTCGTCTGCCTGCTGCCGCAATTCCGCAATGAGTGTCTGCAACACGTCCGCGGGGATAGCCAGCGTTCTCGTCGTATCCGCGCGGGCGATATTCAGACCGACTACCCGTCCGGCCAAATCGACCACCGGGCCGCCGCACTGCTCGGGACGCAAGCAACCGTCGTGCGCAAACACGATCGGGAATCCTTCGCGACGCAGGCTCCTGGGATTGGAGTGCCAGTCTAGCGCGCCTTCGTTCCCCGAATGGATTTTGGGAATCCGAATCGTCAGTTTCTCGAATCCCCGGCGAATGCCGATGCTGACCCAATCGCCGGCGAACGAGCCCGGCGCCGGAGCATTGTAGTCCACCTCCTCCCCGTCCGCGCAAGCGGCATACAGCAGGCGGTCCATCGCATTGCCGAATTCCTTGATGGTCGGCGTCTCGATGCCATTCAGGTGCGTAACCACGTCTCCTGGCTGGAACAACTCTCTGTAGGCGTCGAATTCGGCGTTCGCCCAGCCGGCTTTTTTCACGATGGGCGCTCCCGCCTCGCCGGGTTCGACACTGAGCGGGATTTGCGGGATGTCATTTGGTCTGGCTGGCTCAGCGCATTCGTTGGCGCTCACGACGGCGAATTGGAGCGGTCCGGCAGACCGCCCAAGCGGCGAGGAAACGATCGTCCCGACGGCGGGGCGGTTCGCGGACCACGGCGCAACTGGCAAATTCTGCACATCCACTTTCATCAGCGCCAAGTCGTGCTCCGCCGACGTGGCGACGACTTGTCCTTTGACGATGGCCTCGTCCACGACGTAGAACAGGCGACAGGACCATTCTCGGCGGCTGCCGAGCAGCGACGCTTTCGTAACCGCCAATCCATTGGCATCGACAATCAGGCCGGCGGCGATTTCGTGTGGTCCATCCATGATTCGGATCATGCTGTTGCCGACCTGCAAGACTTGATCCTCCAGATCGGCCGCGGGGATAAACGCCGCTGGTTGAGCAGGGCGAGCCCTCGAGGCCCGGATCACCTTCTTCGCGGCGGCGGAAACGAGTTCTCCTGACTCCAGTCGTTCGCGAAACTCCTTGAACGGAGACAGCGACTGATAACGTGCCGGCCCAACACTATCTCCACCGCTGGCGATTCCCACAATCCGCCCGGCGAGATCAAACAGCGGTCCGCCCGAGTCGCCGACACCGATGGCGGTTGTCGTTTCCAGCCAGGGCAAGCCGGAGAAGCTGGGGGTGACGCGGCCGACCCTGAGCAGCGGGGGGCTGCCTGGACGAAGTGTTGAGGGGTACCCAATTGCCAGGCACGCTTGACCTTCGACCGATAGTTCACCGTCATCGACCGTTGCCGCCGGCCATTCGCCGGGCTCGGTAATCCTGGCGAGTCCGAGGTCGGGGCCAAAGTGCATCGGCCGCGGATCGTTGCGGCGGAAACGCCCCAATAAACTTCCCGCCACTCGCTTCCCGTCCGCCAGTTCGACCGTCACGCTGGTTCCCGGAGCCATGCCATGGTGCGAACATGTGAGGATCAAACCCGAGGTGTCGACGAGCACGCCGCTATAGCAGCCCCGGAGTGGAAGCCCGTGCCCATCAAACGCCGCGCCATGTTCGTCTTGTGGCCAGAGGCGGACGACGCTGGGAGCGAGCTTGGCATACGCTTTCTTGATATCGGCTTCGAACTCCAAAGCCTTATCGGCGGAAAGGACACGAACAGGATCGATGACATTGATGCTGAGCTTGGTCTCACCGACGCCAGGCAGTTCATCTCCGGCTGCTCCACCGCCGAAACAGAGTGCGGCAGTCACGGAGAGTCCGGCAATCGGGACCCATGTTGCCCAATTCAATCGATGCCGACGGCGCGTGTTCACGCTAGTCATTCTACCAGATGGCAGTGGCCAAAGCCCATCAATGGGCAGAGGCTCGAAGGACCGTTAGGTATTGCTCGGCAAGTCCTTCGGCGTGCCCCTGTCGGACTGAAACGGCCGGGCCAAATCGGTCGATCGATGGAAGCCATCGTCCATAGCGCTGCCGACTTTGAGAATGACCTCTCGGACCTCTGACTTCTGACCTCTGACCTCTGACCTCTGACTTCTGACCTCTGGTCCTGGGGCACGCTGACGCTTTGCCGCCAGCCACCCGGATGAACGACAAGGGGACATAGGGACAAGGCGACAAGGGGAACGCGGCGGGATACGAAACGAGGACTGGGGCACGCTACCGCTTTGCCGCCAGCCAGCCGGATGAATGACAAGGGGACCAGGGGACAAGGCGACAAGGGGAACGCGGGGGGATACGAAACGAAGACTGGGGCACGCTAACGCTTTGCCACCAGCCACCCACGCCCCACCGGCCACACGGCCAGAACTCTGGCGAGTTCTGCTACGTTCCTTACGAACTACGAAGCGCGGGTGAGGCGCCCGAATCGCTCGATCAGGTCGCGGGTGATGGGGCCGGGCTTGCCGGCGCCGATGGTGCGGCTGTCGACCTTGACCACGGGAATCACCTCGGCCGCCGTGCCGGTCAAAAAGCACTCGTCCGCTATGTAGACGTCGTGCTTGCTCAGCGGGATCTCGCGGACCTCCAGCTTCGCCTGGCCGGCTAGCTCGATCACCGCCTGCCGCGTCACCCCTTCCAGAATCCCAGCGTCGATCGGCGGCGTTAACAGCACGCCGTCGCGCACAAGAAAAATATTGTCGCCCGTGCACTCGGCCACCTCGCCCTTGACGTTCAGCATCAAGGCCTCGATGCAGCCGGCCTGCAAGCCTTCGATCTTGGCCAGGATGTTGTTCAGGTAATTCAGCGACTTGATCCGCGGGCTCAAGGCCGCCGGGTGGTTGCGCATCGTGCTGACGGTGATGATCTCCAGGCCGCGCTCGTACAGCTCGCGCGGATAGAGCGAGATGTGGTCGGTGATGATGATCACCTGCGGGTCGCTGGTCCGGTTCGGGTCGAGCCCCAGTGTGCCCGCCCCGCGCGTCACGATCAGCCGGATGTAGCCATCGGCGATCTGGTTGGCGGCCAGCGTGTCGTGGATCGCCTTGGCCAGGGCCTCGCGGGCGATCGGGATCGTGAGCCAGATGGCCTTGGCCGAATGCCAGAGGCGGTCGAGATGCTGCTCCAGGCGGAAGACGCGGCCGCCGTAGCTGCGGATGCCCTCGAACACGCCGTCGCCGTACAACAGGCCGTGATCGTAGACGCTGATCTTGGCGTCTTCCTTGTCGTACAGCTTGCCGGCGATGTAGACCTTAAACGACATGGGTTCGACCGATGAGCTTGACCGAGAAAAATCGTCTCCGGCCTAGGCGCTGTGAACCTGCCCTTCGACGAGCCGCACCACCCGGTCGGCCTGCTGGGCCAGCGCCGGATCGTGCGTCACCATGACTATAGTGAGATTCTGCTGGCGGTTCAAGTTGCGCAGCAGCCGCATGATCTCGTCGCCGGTGGCACGATCCAGATTGCCGGTCGGTTCGTCGGCCAAGAGCACGCTCGGTCCGGCGATCAGCGCCCGGGCGATGGCCGCCCGCTGCATCTCGCCGCCCGACATTTCCCGCGGCTTGTGCTTGAGCCGGTGGCCCAGGCCGGCCGTCTCCAGCAGCGCCTTGGCGGCCGCCACGTGCTCGCCGCGGCGGCGGCGGTAGCTCCAGACTCCTTCGGCGATCATCAGCGGCGTCAGGACGTTTTCCAGCGCGGTCAGCTCCGGCAGCAGGTGATAGAACTGGAAGATCATGCCGAAACGGCGATTGCGCAGGGCATCGCGGCGGGCGCCGGCCAGGTTGTCGATCCGCTGGCCCTCGAAGCGGACCTGCCCGGCATCCGGAGCGTCGAGCGTGCCCAGCACGTGCAACAGCGTGCTCTTGCCCGACCCGCTCTGGCCGACAATCGCCAGCAGCTCTCCCCGGCGGACCGCCAGATCGACGCCGCGCAGCACGGGAATCGCCACCTGCCCCTTGCGGTAGCTCTTTTCCAAGCCGATCGATTCCAATTGCGCGCCCGGCTTTCCGGCCGCGGTGGCGGCGGCTGGGGCGTGCGGCCCCGCAGCGGCTCCCTGGGACGGACGCCGGCGGAGCGCCTGGGCCGACTCGACAACGGGCTTACTCATAGCGCAGGGCCTCCACGGGGTGTAGACGGGCGGCACGGCGTGCCGGCAGAACGCTGGCCAGGACGGCGATCGCCAGCGCTCCGCACACGATCCAGCCGACGGTGAACGGCTCGATGATCGTGGGAATCTTGTAGAAGTAGTAGATCGACGGGTCGAACACCTGGTGCCCCGTGATCATGCCCAGCAGGTCGGCGATCTCGTTGATGTAGACCACGAACAACAGGCCCAGCACCATCCCCGCCCCCGAGCCGACCATGCCCAGCGAAAGGCCGTAAGCCAGGAAGATGCCCATGATCCCCCGCCCCGAGGCGCCCAGCGACTTGAGGATGCCGATGTCGCGGGTCTTTTCGACCACGATCATGAAAAAGATGGCCAGGATGCCGAAGCCGGCCACCGCGATGATCAGGAACAACAGCACGTTCAGGATGGCCGTTTCCATCTGCACGGCGGCCAACAGCGGCCCCTGCTTGTCGCGCCAGGTCGATACGCCGTACAGCTCCGGCGGAAACGCTTGCCGCAGCTTGTCGCGGACCAGCGGGCCGTCGCGGTCGTCCTTGAGCTTGATCTGGATGCTGGTGGCATAGCCGATCTTGGTCGCCGGATCGATCATGCCCCGCAAGACTTGCAGCGTCTTGATCGGCACGAAGACGAAGCTGGCGTCGTACTCGCTCATCTTGCTCTCATAGAAATCGACGACCGTGAAGTCGCGGTCGACGGCCTTCGGCACCGGCGCGGCGGCCGTCGGGAACGTCAGCTTCACGTCGCTGCCCGGCAGCACCAGGAACCCCTCGTCTCCATCACGGTCGCGGTAGCTCGAAAGGGCGATGCCCAGCACCAGCCCCGGATGCTGCTGGCTCACGGGATCGAACACGTCTTCCTGGCCATGCCGCGCGGCGAACGGATCGGGCGGGACCTCCTCGTCCTCGACGGGCAAGTCGGCTGCCGCATTGCCATCGCCCGGCAGATTGAGCTGCGGCGGCGGCACGCGCGAGCTGGAGTGCTTTCGCATCGCCTCGAAGGCCCGCTGGTGCTCGACCCATTGCCGCCGGTGCTGCCAGCCCGCCTCGGCCATGGCCCGCCGCTCGGCCGCTTCGGGCCCTGCCTGGTGGTCGCGCGTGTCGTAGCCCCCCTCGCGCAGATCGAAGCTCAGTTGCCGGCGGTTGGCCGGGTGCTGCAGGTACTTGCTGAAGTCGCCCACGCGGCCCTGCGTCTCGGCGTCGATGCCGATCAGCGTCACGGCGCGGGTGACGTACTTGCCGCCGTACTCGAAGCTGAGCATGGCCGGCACGTGCACCGTGGGGGTCATGCCCGCGATGTAGTCGCCGGCCACGCGGCGGATTTCGGACATGTGCCAGTCGGGGTTGGGGAAGCCCTCCATGCTGTGCGATTCGAAGACCAGGTCGGAGAGGATGCCGTGGATGCGGCTTTGCATCTCGCTGCTGAAGCCCGACATCACGCTGTTGACCACGATCATCGTGGCCACGCCCAGGGTGACGCTCACGATCGACGCCAGCGCGATATAACGGGTGCGCAGATAGCGCCAGCAGAGCAGGAACTTGTACATGAAACCATCCTTGGTCGAAAAGCTTCCTTATTGGTCATTGGTCATTGGTCATTAAAGTTCACTGGGGCATGCTTAGCGGTTTGCCCCAGCTACCAGCGCTCTGACTTCTGACTGGGCTGAAAGTCCGCCGCAGGCGGAACCAATGACAAATGACCAATGACCAATGACAAATGACCTCTGACTCTTACTCCGGGCGCAACAGGGGGAACAGAATCACATCGCGGATGCTCTGGCTATTGGTCAACAACATCACCAGGCGGTCGACGCCCACTCCCAGGCCGCCGGCGGGCGGCATGCCGTGCCGCAGGGCCCGCAAAAAGTCGTGATCGAGCCTGGCCATCGAGTCCTCCTCGCGCTGACCGGCCAACTGGGTGCGGAACAACTGCTCCTGCAGGTCCGGGTCGTTCAGCTCCGTATAGGCGTTGGCGACTTCCATCCCCTGGACGAACAGCTCGAACCGCTCGGCCACGGCCGGGTTATCGCGCTTGCGCTTGGTGAGCGGGCAGATGCTGGCCGGGTAATCGATCACAAACAGCGGCCCCAACAGTTGGTCTTCAACCCGCTCCTCAAAAACTTCGTTCTTCAGCAGGTCGGGGTGCTTGCCCGCGGTGTCGAAGCCGATCTCGGCCGCCAGGGCACGGATGCCCGCCTCGTCGTCGGGCGCAACCCCCGTGTGCTCGGCAAACAACTCGTCGTACGTCCGGCGGGCAAACGGCGGGGTGAAGTCGATCACCCGGTCGCCCCACTGCAGCTCGGGGCTGCGGCCGATCGCCCGGATCGCGCCGACGATCAGCTTCTCCATCAGGTCCATCATCGTGCCGTAGTCGCCATAGGCCTGGTAGACCTCGAGCATCGTGAACTCGGGATTGTGCCGGGGGCTGAACCCTTCGTTGCGATAGACGCGGCCCAGCTCGTACACGCGCTCCATGCCGCCGACCAGCAGCCGCTTCAAGTGCAGCTCCAGGGCGATCCGCAGGTACAAGGGGATGTCGAGCGCATTGTGGTGCGTCAAAAAGGGGCGGGCGGCGGCGCCGCCGGCAATCGAGTGCAGCGTGGGACCTTCGATCTCCACGAATCGCTCGCGGGCCAGCGTGTCGCGGAACGACTGCACGAGCCGGGCGCGGGCCAGGAACTTGTCCAGCACGCCCTCGGTATAGATCAGGTCGAGATAACGCATCCGCTGCCGCAACTCGGGGTCCGCCAGGCCGTGGTGCTTGTCGGGGTGCGGCACGATCGACTTGGTCAGAAAGTGCAGCTTCTCGACGAAGATCGTCAGCTCGCCGGTGTTGGTCCGCTTCAATTCGCCGTCGGCTCCGACGATGTCGCCCAAATCGAGGCATTCCGCCAGGGCCCAAGCCTGCTCGCCCACCTGGCCGCGGCCGATAAACAGTTGGACCTGCCCGCTGGCGTCGCGGATATCGGTAAAGATCAACTTGCCCTTCTTGCGCATGAGCACGATCCGCCCCGCCGCCCTGACGCGCGGGCCGTGCTGCTGGCCGCGTTGGCGCTGCCCCTCGGCCGCCGCCGGGGCCTCGTCGACCACGATCTCGTTTTCGCGGGCCCGAATTTCGCCGATCGGTTGCGTGCCGTCGAATCGCTGCCCCCAGGGATCGATTCCCAGTTGCTCTATGCGCCGCAGCTTTTCACGCCGGGCCGCTTCGTGGACGCCCGCCGATTCCTGCGGTTCGTCGTCCGGAGGTGGGGCGGGGGGTTCCGTCATGGGCTGACTGGTCTGCGGCTGTCCTGGTGGGGCGCCTGCGCCGTCGCCGCCGCGGGGCGGCCGCGAACCTGGCTGGCGGACTGGACCAGACAAGGCTGGTTCGGCTGGCATGCGATCCTCAATAACTTCAACGGTCGCAACATTTTAGTTAGATCGCCAACCCGGTCAATGTCAGCCCGTTCCGCCCCAACTCCGTGCCCTCGCTCGTCATATTCGTTCGTGGGACGGGCTTCCTAGCCCGTCTTAAACGGCCTGGGAAGGCCGTCCTACATACTCATCCATCCACACCGTTGATGTAGGGCACTACTTTGCCTCCCCGCTTGGCCGACGTTCCCGGTGGGCGGCCAGACGCTCCGCCACCCCCGGGATGATGCGGGCGGCATTCTGATGATAGACCTTTGCCAGCACCTCGTCCGGGAGCCCGATCCCGTAGATGTTCCAAAACCCCTGCGGCGGAAAGGGGTTCTCCGCGTAGGGAAAATACTCGTCGTGCGTCTCCAGGAAACGCCAGTAGGGCAACAGCCTGGCCGCCGGACGCGGGCCGTCGGTGCCGAACATGATCCGGTCGGCGTACTCGACAAAGAAGCGGCGGGCGGTGTACGGCTGGCGGCCCAGCTCTGAAATCCGCGAGGCGAATTCGACGACCAGGTTCGGGTACTCGTCGAGCCAGGCCGCCAGCGTCTGAAGGTCTTCGGCGTCGTTGGCCATGTGGGCCCCGATGAACGTGGTGCCCGGGTGCCGGCCGATCACGCGGTTGCGGGCCGCGTGCAAGTGTTCTCGCCTGGGCCACTGGTCGCCGAAGAAGCTCCACTCGGGGTGGCGGTTCAGCTCCTCCCAGCGCTCGTTGTGCTGGTCGATCGGCAGGAAGAAGGCGGCGGGGTCGGCCGTGTGCATGATCACGGGCAGGCCGAGTTTTCCACAGGCCGACCAGATTTCCTCCCAGCGCGGGTCGTCGATCTCGACGAACGAGCCATCGGGGTTGCGGATCCCCAGGCCGAACTCCTTGAACAGCTTGAGGCCGCTGGCCCCCTCCTCTTTCGCCCGGGCCAGGCTGGCCGCGACACGGCGGGCGAAGTCGGGGCGATGGCAGTCCCAGGTTGCCGGATCGTCGGGGCGGCCGTCGCCGCGCCAATCGACGTTCGCAAAAATGACGAACCTCTGGCGGTGCTTTGTCCACAGGTAGCGGGCGTGCTCGGCAAAGGGCTCGCCCAGCCCGCCGTCGAGGCTGACGCAGACGGCGATGTTCTGCTGGTCCATCAGCCGCACAAAGGCATCCAGGTCCTGCTGCGAGTGGCGGAAGCGAATCCGCGGGTGCGTGTGGACGTCGACCACCGGGAACCTGGCTCGCGGCGGCTGGTGCGAGGGCACCTTCAGCATCGGGACCGGGCGGAATTGGTCCAGCGGCAGCGGCGGCCTGGCTCGCTCGGGCGCGGCGGGGCGCGGGACTGCCGGCTCATGCTGCTCGCCCTTCGAGCCGGTTTGCTCTCCGCGCGTCGCCTCTTGAGCAGCCACTAGCGGCGGCGGCCCTGCCGCGACAATCGCCAGCAGTATCGCGTGGCGAAGCGATGCACGCATGGCTCAAATCCCCATGCGGGACAGGGCATCGATCACGCTCCCCACGGCGCCCGACAGGGTCGGATGCGTCTCCTCGAAATGTCTGGCAGTCTCGCCCAGGCGGCTGACGAGCGACTCATGCGTCGATCGGCGTTCGTCTGCCTCGGCCTTCTCGTCCAGCACCCGGTCGATGTCGCGCATGAGGCGCGTCAGCAGCTCGCGGATCTCGGGGTCGACGCTGCCGGCCGCTTCCAACTGCCGGTGCAGCTCGGACAAGGTGCGCTGGAGATCGGGGGCGTCGTCTGGCATCGTGGCTCCGCGGAATTGAGGGTGCTCTAACAGGCCAAAACTCAAGATAAGCAGGCCGCCGCAAGCGAACAAGGGCCTGCACCGCCCGCTTCATACTGCCCGCTTCACCGGCAGACGGCGATCCAGCCATTGGCCCGCAAGCGGCCCAGCAGCCAGGGGCACGCCAGCGCATGCCTCCGCACCGTGTCGAGAGGCACGAGCTCGACGATCCGGAAGCCGGCTTCGCCCAGCAGCCGGGTCAGCTCGCGTCGGGTGAAGACGTGCAGATACATGTTGGGGATGCCGCGGTAGTCGAAGAACTTGTCGCCGGGCTCCTGGTCCCGCCGCAGCAGCCAGGAGATGAGGTTGGCCAGCAGCCAGCGCCGCCCCTGGGAATCGAACAGGTTGTACCAGCGGTTATGGACGTGTACCGCGAACGTGCCGCCAGGCTTCAGAATCCGCCGCGCGTGGCGCAGGGCCCTCAGGCGGTTCTCATGCCCCCGGATCATGCCCAACGTGCTGAACATCGAGATGCAGTAGTCGGCCGACGCGTCGCGCAAGCAGTCGAGCTCGGCCATGTTGGCCATCAACAGGTCGATCGGCAGGCCCTCGGCCGCGGCCTTCCGGCCGACAGCCTCGAGCATGGGGGCCGAGATGTCGACCGCCAGTCCGCGAAACCCGCGCCGCGCAAAGGGCACCAGCAGCCGGCCGGTCCCCGCGCCCAGGTCGACCAGCAGTCCGGGGCGGTCGAAGTGCCGAGCGAGCAGGGCCTCGTCGAATTCGAAGAGACTGTTCCCCTCGAAATAGCGGTCGTAGTCGAGCGCGATGTGGTCGGCCTGCGCGTACTGCCAGAGTGCCCGCGTTACGCCGCGGGGCAGGCGCCACTGTGGCCGTTCGCTATTTGTCGTCAATTGGAACAGCGTTTGAGGCGGTTGCTGGTGGTTCAGGCGACCAGTATAATTCGCTGTTTCCATTGCGCCCAATCCCGCGCCGGGTACGTTGGGGCAGTTCGGTTTCGAAACGGAGGCTTGCCGTGGCAATTCGCGTGGGGATCAACGGTTTCGGCCGCATCGGCCGGCTGGTGTTTCGCATCCTGATGGCCCGCTCGAACGAGTTCGAGGTCATGGCCATCAACGACCTGACCGACAACAAAATGCTGGCCACGCTGCTCAAGTACGACAGCGTCCACCGGCGTTACCCTGGCACTGTCCAGTACGACGATGAATACCTGATCGTCGATGGCAAGAAGATCCGTGCCCTTTCCGAGCGCGATCCGAGCAAGCTGCCCTGGGGCCAACTGAAGGTCGACGTGGTCGTGGAGAGCACCGGCGTTTTTACTGCACGGGCCGGAGGCGGCAAGCCGGGTTACGACACGCACCTGCAGGCCGGAGCCCGCAAGGTGCTGCTCAGCGCGCCGGCCAAGGACGGCGCCGACCTGACGTGCGTGCTGGGCGTGAACGACGACAAGCTTTCGCCCGAACACAAGTGCATCTCCAACGCGAGCTGCACCACCAACTGCCTGGCCCCACTGGCCAAAGTGCTGAACGAAACGTTCGGCATCGAAAAGGGCCTGATGACCACGGTGCATGCCTATACCAACGATCAGAACGTGCAGGACCTGCCCCACAAGGACCCCTACCGGGCGCGGGCGGCGGCCCAGAACATCATTCCCACTTCCACCGGCGCGGCCAAGGCCGTGGGACTGACCATTCCTGAGCTGGCCGGCCGTCTGACCGGCATCGCCTTCCGCGTGCCGGTGGCCGACGGCAGCGTGGTCGATCTGACCGCGCTGATGAAGCGCAATCTGACCGAGGCGGAAGTGAACCAGGCGATCAAGAAGGCGGCCGAAGGCCCCTTCAAGGGGATCATCGAGTACACCGAGGACCCGATCGTCTCCAGCGACGTCATCGGCAACTCGCACAGCTCAATCTTCGCCGCCGACTTTACGCAGGTCATCTCCGGCAACTTGTTGAAGGTCGTAAGTTGGTACGACAACGAGTGGGGCTATAGCTGCCGCACCGTCGATCTGGTTGCCAAGGTGGGGAAACTCTAAGCTCCCCGGGGGTCGTTGCCCTTCGACGGCCGCCAAAAAAGCAACAGGGCCGCCGCGGCGAGCGAAAGAAGCAACACCGTGTGGAGTGCCAGCCCCACCGGTGACTGCACGTAGGCCAGCCAGCCCTCGAAATCGATCAAGCGGACAAACGCCTCCGGCCAGGAGCCATGATGCCGCGGGAGAAAGGCCAACGCGTAATAGAATCGGGAGACGATTCCCGCAAGCAGCGCAACCAGCAAGCTCCAGACGAAGCAGTTGAATCGTCGATCGTTTTTCATGCGCCGCCGGGCTGCTTCAGGGCTTCGCTGAACCGCAGCCGGTTACCGAAAGGATCGATCACCTCCATGCACTTGGCGTCCCAGGGGGCAATTTCGATGCCGGGGTGCATGTACGGGTAGCCCTTCGACGTGATCTCTTTGTGGTACTCTTCCAGCCCCGTCGAGCGGACGAAGACCGTGCTGCCCGGGCAACAATCGCCATGGTGTTCCGTCAGGTGAAGCACGAGATTCCCCCGGGAGACCTGCATGTAGACCGGCGCGTTTTCTTCAAAGCGATGCTCCCAATCGACCGCGAAGCCGAGAAAGCCGACATAAAACTCCTTGGCCTTCTGGACGCAGAAAATCCGCAGGATCGGGATCGCCTGAAAACCGTGCTCGCTCATGATGGCCTCCTTTCGATAAGATAACTGCTCGACCTGGCAAGCAGAAGGGAAGGCGAAGGAAATGGGAACGACGTGGCTCCCGCGGCCGCCTTATCCGGCGATTACCTTGATCCTCGCCTTCCTCTGCGTGAGCGGCCCCGCCTGGGGACAGCAGTTTGAATGGCAAGAGGCGACGCCGGAAAGCCAGGGCATCTCCTCCGAGAAGCTGGATCTGCTCAAGGACAGCCTGGCATCCCGAAACACCAAGGCCCTTCTGGTGATCCGCAACGACCAGATCGTTTACGAGTGGTACGCCGAGGGCCACGGCGCGGAGAAGACGCATTACACCGCGTCGATGGCTAAGGCCGTCGTCGGCGGACTCTCGCTCGGCGTCGCCATGACCGACGGCCGGATCGCGCTCGATGACAAGGCGGCCAAGTACATTCCCCAGTGGCAGCGTGACGCGCGCAAGTCGAAGATCGCCGTTCGCCAGCTCGGCTCACACACGTCGGGGCTGGACGACGCCGAGGCGGACGGCTTGCCGCACGACAAGCTGACCGGCTGGAAAGGCGACTTCTGGAAACGGCTCGATGCGCCGAACGATCCCTTTACCATCTCGCGCGACAAGACGCCGACGCTCTTCGACGCCGGCGAGAAGTTCCAGTACAGCAACCCCGGCATCGCCATGCTGACCTACGCGGTCACCGCCGCGCTCGCCGACGCGCCGCAAAAGGACATCCGCACGCTTCTGCGGGATCGCGTGATGCGGCCTATCGGCGTGCCGGACAAGGAATGGTCGGTGGGCTACGGCAAGACGTACACGGTAGACGGCTTGCCGCTGGTCGGTTCCTGGGGCGGAGGCGGCTACACGGCCCGGGCGGTGGCTCGCGTCGGCCGGCTCATGCTGCGCGAGGGCGACTGGGACGGCACACGACTCCTCAGCACGCAGGCCGTCCGCCAAATCACCACTGACGCCGGGATGCCCGGCCACTGCGGCATGGGCTGGTGGTGCGGCGACGACGCCAAGTACCCCAAGCTGCCTCAAGATGCGTTCTGGGGCTGGGGAGCCGGCGATCAGGTGGTGCTCGTCGTCCCCAGCCTGAACCTCATCGCCGTGCGCAACGGAGGCCTGCTCAGCGCCGAGGAAGAAAACGCCGCCGCGCTGAACGCCCATCTGTTCGAGCCACTGCTGGAAACCATCACCGCCGGGGCCTCCACGACGCAGGGCATCGCTCCGTATCCACCCAGCAGGGTCATCGCCCGCATCGATTGGGAAGACAACGCCACGATCGTCCGACAAGCCAAAGGCAGCGATAACTGGCCGCTCACCTGGGCGGACGATGACCACCTCTACATGGCCTACGGCGACGGGAACGGTTTCGAGCCCCACATCAGGGAGAAGCTGAGCCTGGGCTTCGCTCGAGTCGAGGGGGGACCCACCAGGTTCACCGGGACCAACATCCGCTCGGCCACGCTGGAGCAAAAAGGGGACGGCAAGTCCGGCAAGAAAGCCAGCGGCCTCGTCATGGTGGACGGCGTTCTGTACCTCTGGGCCCGCAACGCCGGCAACGCCCAACTGGCGTGGTCGGACGACCGCGGCAATACCTGGACCTGGAGCGACTGGAAGTTCACGACCGGCTTCGGCTGCCCGACGTTCCTCAACTTCGGCAAGAATTACGCCGGCGCCCGGGACGCCTTCGTCTACATCTACTCCCACGACCACGACAGCGCCTACGAGCCCGCCGACCGGATGGTGCTGGCCCGCGTGCCGAAAGGTCAGCTCAAGGAGCGCGACGCTTACGAGTTTTTGAAGGTCCTCGATGGGCAGGGCGAGCCGATCTGGACCAAGGATATCGCCGAGCGCGGGGCCGTGTTCACGCACCCTCGGCGGTGCTACCGCTCCGGCATCAGCTACAACGCGAGCCTGCAGCGATACCTGTGGGCGCAGATCATCCCCGACCTGCACGGCCAAAAGGCAGACACGCGATTCGAAGGCGGGTTCGGCATCTACGACGCGCCCGAGCCTTGGGGGCCTTGGACCACGGTGTTCTACAGCGAAGCTTGGGACGTCGGCCCCGGAGAGACGGGCAGCTTTCCGACCAAGTGGATGAGCCCCGACGGCAAGACCCTCTATCTCGTGTTCTCCGGCGACGATGCCTTCTCAGTGCGCAAAGCAGTGCTCGCGCCGTCCGGGAAGTGAGGGAAGTGAGGGAAGGGAGGGTTTCGCCTTTGACAACGGCAAATACTACAATGCACCTCGGCGCCGAGAACGATGGCATGCTGCATGTCATGTCGACTCAGACCTCGGGAGACCGACCATGAAAACGCGGCTGTCACTCTTGCTCTTTGTCACTTGGGCGGTCCTGGCGGCGCCGGCTCGGGCGGAGAACTACGCTCCCCGTATCGCCGAGCGCCATGGGGATTTCACGCTGCCGGCGATCAGCGACGGCAAGCCCGTCTCGCTCACGCAGTTTCACGGGAAGAAGGTGCTGCTGATCCAGTTTGCAAGCTGGTGAGCCGGCTGCCGGCAGCATGTGCCGGTCTGGCACAACGCGACCCGGAAGTGGGTTGAAGACGGACGGCTCGTCGTGCTCGGCATTGTGCAGGAGCAGCATCCCGACCGCTGCCAACTATTCGCCCAGTGGCACAAGCTCGACTGGCCCATCCTGTGGGATCCCATCAATGTCCTGGAGTCGGCCGCCGTCCCGATCGTCGTGGCGATCGACGAGCACGGGATTGTCCGTGCCGTCAGTCCACGGCCGGAGAGCTTCGAGCGGGATTTCTTGAATCGGCAATTCGACGACGATCCGCCGAACCGTGCGGCGGGCGCGAAACGGCCCGGCAGAAAAACAATCGGCGCGTCGCGCCTCGACGTGATCGAACTGCGTCGGCAGGCGGACGTCGAAGCATCGGCCGCGTCCTGGCGGCGACTGGGCGACGCGCTCATTCTTTGGCACGGCGCTGGCCGGGTCGATGACGCGATTGATGCTTACCGGCGTGCCCTGCTCGTTGACCCGCGCGATGGCAACACGTTGTTCCGGCTCGGCGTCAGCCACCGCGTGCGTTCGGAATCCGACCAAAGCCACGCCGCCGACTTCCAGGCCGCGATCGAATTCTGGGAGCAGGCGCTGGCCACCAATCCGAACCAGTACATCTGGCGGCGCCGCATCCAGCAGTTTGGTCCGCGGCTGGAAAAACCGTACCCGTTCTACGATTGGGTGGACGAGGCCCGCCGAGCGATCGTCGAGCGCGGCGAGACGCCGATCGAGCTGGCGGTTCCGCCGGTCGGCGCGGAACTCGCGCAGCCAGCCCGCTCGTTCGCAGCCGCGACCGACCAAGCCGGGTCGCCCGACCCCGACGGCAAGATCATCCGTGACCGAGACGGCTTGATCGAGGCTGAAGTGACGCTGGTCCCGTCGCAACTTCGGCCGGGCGGCACGGCGCGCGTCCACGTGGCGTTCCGCCCCAACGCCGCCCTTCAGGCGCATTGGAACAATGAGAGCGAGCCCTTGCGGCTGTGGGTCGACGTGCCGCCCGGCTGGCAAGTTTCCGAGCGGCTGCTCTCGACCTCACCGGTTGATCGGCCGGTCAGCGATGAAGTCCGTCGCCTCGACTTCGAGTTGCAAGTTCCCGCCGATGCCGGCGAGGGGGACGCGGTCTCCGCTTACGCCCTCTACTACGTCTGCGAGGGCTCCAATGGCACTTGCCAGTTCCTGCGGAAAGACTTCACCGTCAAGGTCTCCGGCAATTGAATGAACCAATGGCGAATAAAACGGGTGGGGCCGCAATGGCAGTGAGTGAGGCTGGTGGGACTCGAACCCACGGCCTACGGATTAAAAGTCCGTTGCTCTACCAACTGAGCTACAGCCTCGAAGTACCGATATCTTAACAGGTTTAGCCCTTCCCTCCAGATACCCGACAGGGGCCCCACGGCGGCGTTCGAGCGCCATTGTCCGCACGTTAAACGGCCATGGCGCCGATCTGCTCAGCTTGAAAGCTGTAATCGGCGGAGGGATAGGGACAAAACGGCCTTGGGCCGGCCAGCCGCCGATTGGCCCTTCGCCGGGCTGGATCCGCTCCGATCACCTCGAGCGTGAGCGGTGCCGGCCGCGGGTACGCCATCCGTCGTAGCTCGTCCGGTCGATGCGGCAGCCATCACGGAACTTTTCAGCCGAGGGCGGTGTTCAATGCTTGCCTCTCGAAGCTCCAGCGAGGAAGCTCGCAACCGCTGGCGGCTCTGGGCGGCACGCACCGGAATCAGAGAAACTGCACCGTAAGTTATGCACGCACCAATGCTTAATGCATAACTGACCTCGCCTGCCCAGTTGGTGCAAATGGCCAAGAAGCGCCCGGGTACCTTTCGAACCACCATTTCAGTCCCTCGAGACCTGAA
Source organism: Pirellulales bacterium (assembly GCA_040901675.1). Taxonomy (GTDB): domain Bacteria; phylum Planctomycetota; class Planctomycetia; order Pirellulales; family JAICIG01; genus JBBDNX01. The sequence continues at coordinate 171,909 of JBBDYJ010000001.1, forward strand.
GCGCCGGATGGACGAGTCCGGCGAGGACATCAACTGGTCCGCGCTGGCGTGCAAGGCGTTTCAGGAAAAGCTGGCCGAGATTGCGGCCAGGAAAGAGAGCAAGAACCCAGACGACGTCATTGAGCGGCTGCGGGCGTCGAAGGAACGCTCGGACAGCGGCGCCTACAGGGAAGGCTTCGCGGCCGGGCAGGCGTGGGCCAGCAACACGGCCGAAGCCATCGAGCTGGAACGAGTCGACAAGCTGCACCAACGTCTCAGCGAGGCGGACTGGAAATGGTGGTTCGCGAGCGACGACAACAACACCTACTCACCGGCCGAGTTGTTCGTGTTTATCGTCAGGCCCGAAAACGAGCAGGATCGCGCCTATGCCGAGTCCTTCTGGCGCGAGCTCGGCAGAGACTACCTTCAGATCGAAGACGAATGGATGCGCGGCTTCGCCGAGGGGGCCCTCGAGGTGTGGAAAGAGGTGAAGTCGAAGCTGTAGCGGCCCGCTACCCGCTCAGCGGGCAGTCTCGGCGATCACGCGGTAGATCCGCAGTGCCTCGCGATATTCGTCCAAGGCGGCCTTGGGCAGCACGCCGGTGCTGCGGGCGATCTGGCTCTCGACACGCTGGATCAGGAACTCCACTTCCTCGCGGCGAGGCCGCAAGGGCTTGCCGGCCACGTCGATGTGAACGGGGCCGCTGTGGGCGAAGCGGACCCGCCGGTCCGGCCGGTTTTCAAAGCAGCGGACCGCGATCCATGAGGAGCCGTCGACCGCCAGCTTCTCATCAATGCGGCTCTCGAAGGCGTCCTGCTCTGTCTTGCGGTTTTCCGGAACCACGGTACGCACCACCTCGCCGTTGACAACGATCTCGATCGCCCGCAGAGGCTGGGCGCTGGAGGCCGAACCGCGAACGTGGTACTCGCGGGCGGCCGGCCCGTCTTCCTTGAACGTGTGGCCGGGCTCGCGGCCGCCGACGCGGACGAACAGCATCGGTCCCGTGGTCACGAAGCTCCGCCCGGCATTGAGCCCCGCGAGCCAGGCCTCGTACGAAAAACCGTCGGGAAGGTGGACATAAACTCGCCCGAACCCCAAGGGCACCGGGTGGACGCCCGAGGCGGTGCCGGCCGTGGGCCGCAACCGGAAGCCGCAATTGAGCAGCGTGTAGTAGTTCTGGAAACCGTACTCGATCCAACCTCGCTCGGTGAATCCGCGATCGTCCAGCTCGACGCGCATGAACTCGGGGGCCGGCTCGCCGAACTCTCCAAAGCCGAACTCGGTCCGCCAGACGTGGTTGTTCGCCAGCTCGTACAGGTCGACCGGCATGATCGGCACCAGGGCCATCGACCAGGGCCAGTTGTGCTTGTCGAGCTCGATCAGCCCTCCCTCGCCGTGTGCCTTGTCGGCGATTGGCCGCACCGGCGGGACGCCTTCGTCGAACAAGGTCTGGTGGTTCAGCACGAAAAACGCACCCAGTGTGTGCCGCTCGTCGCCGACGCTGAAGATCTCGTACTCGGTGTTGCGGGGGTAGATCACGTGCGTGGCATCCACAGCGATCAACTTCGGCTCGATATCGCCCGCGGCGCTCCGCTCGGCCGTCCGGGGCGAGGCGAAGGCCTCGGTCACCCAGTAGAGCAAGGGGAAGGCAACGTTGAGCTCCTCGGCGAGCATCAGGGTGGGCAGCTCGTCGAGTGTGCCGTGGACGTGTGTTTCGCCGGAGTACCAACCCAGTTGTTCGAGGTTGATCCAGCGCCGCAGCTCGATCGACAGATCAACCGGTTCCGCACCGACAGTGAACGGGCGCGACTCGGCGTGGTATTCCTTGCCGCGCTCGACCGTTAACGTGTAACGGCCGGGCGGCAGGTCGATGACGAATGGGTGGGCCGAGAGCGTGGTGTGCATCTCGGCGATGCCGTCGGGCCGCTGCTTGCGATACGCGACCGCCGAGCCGGCCGGGTCGGCCGAGCGGGGAAAGTGCCATGTGCCGTCTTGCCCTTGAATATAGACCCGTGCCGCGACCCTCTTCCCGGTGGCCGCATCCAGCACCTCGCCCCGCACGCTGACCGCCGGTGGCTCGAGCTCGCCGGCCGAGACCCGCCCGGCTACTCCCCAGCGGCCATCGCCCGCAGCAGCCCACAATCCGGCGGCTGTTAGAACAGCCAATCCGGCCCAACCGCGCCTTGGAGCTTTCATCGCGTTGTTCTCCCATGCTCGCCACCCGCTGCTCGCGGCCAGTGGGCGCGTACGATAATTTTCCCTCGTGCAAATCGCCTGTGCCTATCTGGACAAATGTTCCCCTATGCGATAAGATTTCGGTTCTTAAGCTCTCAAGTCCACGTGCCGGTGCGAGAGTCTCGAATGGACACTAGATTCAGCGTATACCGAAAGATTGAAGACGCTCCCCGCGTGGCCGTGCACGGGCAGGTGTTCACGAAACCGCACATCGTCGATTTGATGCTGGACCTGGCGGGCTACACGGGCGACGAATCAAAGACTTTACTCGATCCGGGGTGCGGGCACGGGGCGTTTCTGGTGCAGGCAGCGTCGCGGCTCCTGAAATCGCGCGGGACCGTGAAGTCAAGCGAGGAGGTTGCCCAGTGTCTGCTTGGCATCGAGAAAGACGAAGCGGCAGCGGCTTGCTGCAAGGACCAGTTAAAAGCCGTCCTTCAATCCAGCGGAGTCACGGCAGGCGTTGCGGCGGAGATTGCCGGGCGTTGGGTTCTCGTTGGAGATTTTCTGGAGGAGGAGTTTCCCCGGCAATTTGACTACGTCGTCGGGAATCCGCCGTACGTGCGACAAGAGGCGATTCCGAAGGAGCAATTGGAGAGATACCGGGCCGATTTCGAGTGCTTCTACGATCGAGCTGATCTGTATGTCGCGTTCTTCGAAAAAAGCCTGGGCTTGCTTGCTGAAGGGGGTTGCCTGGCGTTGATCTGCCCCGACCGGTTTGCCAAGAACAAGTACGGCAAGAAGCTGCGAGCATTGATCTCGCAGCATTTCAGTGTCGAATGCGTGCTCGATCTGGCCCAAGCTTCACCGTTTGAGCCCGATGTGACGTGCTACCCGGGCATCTTTGTGCTGCGCCGCATCGGGCACCGGAGCAAGACAAATCATGTCGATTACTTCCGAATGACGGAAGCCACGCTCGAGGAGTGCGAGGCCGTTCGATGCAAGCAGTCGAACGGCACGGTCACGTACCATCGGTATGATGGATGGTTTACCGGTGAACAACAGTGGTCCATCGAGTCACCCAGGCATCTGGCATTGCTTCGCCGGCTTGAGACAGAATGCGTTGCGCTGGGCAACGCCTCTTCCGGCTGTCGCGTGGGAATTGGCGTTGCCACCGGCGCCGACGAGATCTTCATCGTCGATCAGCATTGCGATGAAGTAGAACGCCGATTGTTGATGCCCCTTGTAACCACAAGGGACGTAGCAAGTGGCGCAGTGGCCTGGACGGGCAAGTGCGTCATCAATCCGTTTGTCGGCGACACATCGGCATTAATCGACCTGGAGCAGTTCCCCAAGGCCCGAGCCTATTTTCAAAGGCATCGACAACGCTTGGAAAGTCGGAACGTCGCCCAACGCGATCTCGATCGGTGGTACAGAACGATCGATCGTGTCTATCCTGACTTACAGACGCGCCCCAAGCTGCTCATCCCCGACATCAAGGCCGAGAACTTGATTGTGCTCGAAGAAGGGCGGCTCTATCCCCATCACAATCTCTATTACGTCGCGTCGCCTTATTGGGATTTAAAGGCGCTTCGCACGATACTGCGTTCGTCCATCGGCAAGTTCTTCGTGTGGATGTACGGCGTCAAGATGCGGGGGGACTTCCTCCGATTTCAGGCTCAATACCTCAGGCGAATCTGCATTCCGCCTCTTATGACGACCAGCAAGGCCGTCGTCGATCGATTACGGCGTGTGGATAGCTCGGACGACCAAGATCAAATCGATGCTGTGGTAGCGCAGGCATATGGCCTGAACAGCGACGAATTGGAGCTGCTTCGGGCTGTAGCTCTTCCCCGACGCCAACGCTAAATCAGCCGGCGCAACTTGGCAACATCCAGGAGCCGGCGAATAAAGGGGCGAGAGTCAAGACGATCATCAACTGACGACGTCGCGAACGACCACTCGTCTGCCGTCTTGGGATGTGCCTTGAGGCGCCTTACCTTGACTGGCACGAGCGCAACTGCATCGTAATGCACCGTCGGTTCGAGCGATGGCTCCTTAGCGACGAGATCCAGCAATGATTCCTCGGCGAGCGTTATGGCGTCCTGACGCCGCCGTGAGCTCGCAATGGCTTGCTTGCGGTACTTCGCTACATTGTCGAGCCGAAAAAAGTCGCCGCCCTCCTCAATCAACTCTAGGAATGGGGCTACTCCCCTGACTTCGCCCGAGCCAATCCGATCCGGCCGGAGGTTGCCCTTTTCCGCCAGGCCACGCGGCACTCTGCCATCCAGCATAAAGAAGAAAAAGCCGAATGAACATGGCAGATCGTACAGTCTCAATACCGCTGAATCGCCGAAGGCCTCCTCGATTCGGTTGGTTAAGTTGCGGTACGCGCTCTGCATCGTCTTGATCGAGATCAGAATCTTCGGCTCGCCTTGCAGAGGCCAACAGACGTCAAAGCGCTTTGAACGATGGGGACGAAAGCGAATCTGCCGCGGGCCTACTTCAGACGCAGTTACGCCAAGCGACGATGCCAATTGTGTCCGCCAGAATTGCTCGAAGACGCCGACGTGTCGAGCGTTTGTCGTCCCCAAGTTTCTGTCCTTGATCGGTGAGTCAAGGCCGCGGCCCTGGCGAAGTTGCAGTGCCTGCATCGCCTGAAAATAGGTGTGCCAGAAGGTGCGACAGGCCGCCGTGAGTTGATTGCCTGTCGTTTGAAAGTGCTTTGCCATTTGGCCCGGCCGATGGATGGACAGAATCCGAGGCGCATAGTCTGGCACCATCGCTATTGATCGACGCATGGCCGGTCGGGAATGAGGCAATCGCCGCGCCGGGCGATTGGCTTGCGACAGCCGACCAGTTACAATGGCGACCGGCTTACTCGCGCATGGAGTCGGCCCAGGCCTACCGTATTGTCCCGCCTAATAGAATCGTCCCGCCTAACAAGCCCACCGGGGAGATCATGCCAGGTCGTCAGACAAGGCCAGTCGCAGGGCCGGCCGCTCGTGTCTTGGTATCTTTGGCTGCTTACGCCCTGTTTGCCGTCGGGCCTCAGTGCGGCCGAGGGCTTGCCGGCGATGAGGCGGCCGGCGACCTGGCGGGACCGCTGGAAGTCCTGCGATCCGTGGGCCCGATGGGCGCGGGCAACGAGGCGGCCGCCCGGGCGTGGCGCGCGGTGGTCAAGGCGAATGCCGAAGACTTGACCGAGGTGCTGGCCGCGTTGGATGGGGCCGGGCCGCTGGCGGCCAACTGGATCCGCTCCGCCGTCGATGCCATCGCCGAGCGGCAGGTGCGCGCGGGGGGCGATTTGCCCAAGGAGGAACTCGAAGCGTTCATCCACGATACCGAGCATTCTCCGCGCGGTCGGCGGATGGCATTTGAATGGCTCACGCGGGTCGACGCCTCGGCCCCCGACCGGCTCATTCCCGGCTTGCTCAACGACTCAAGCGTTGAGTTCCGCCGCGACGCCGTGGCCCGGCTGCTGGCGGAGGCCGAAGCGCTGGGGGGCAAGAGCGATGAGACCTCGAAGGCAGCCGCCGGCGAGGTGTACCGCAAGGCCTTGTCCGGGGCGCGCGACGTGGACCAGGTTCAACAGATCAAGGGCGAACTGGAGAAGCTGGGCCACAAGGTCGATCTGGCCAGGCACTTCGGCTTTCTGCTCGATTGGAAGCTGATCGGCCCCTTCGACAACACGGATGAGAAGGGCTTCGACGTTGTCTATCCGCCTGAAGAGGTGCTGGACCCGGCGGCTGAGTACGAAGGCAAGCCGGGCAGCAATGGCTCGCGCCTCGTCCAATGGGTGGACCACAGCAGCAAAAACGAGTTCGGCCAGGTCGATCTGAATCAGGCGTTGGGAAAGGCCAACGGAGTCGCGGCCTATGCCTTGGCCGAGTTCGACAGCGCCGAACAGCAAGAGGTCGAGTTGCGCCTCGGCTCGTTGAACGCGGTGAAGCTGTGGCTCAACGGCGACTTGCTCCATCAGCACCGCGTCTATCACTCCGGCGCGCAGATGGACCAGTATATCGCCCGCGGCCGGTTTGAACCCGGACGCAACCTGATTCTTCTCAAGGTCTGCCAGAACGAACAGGCCGAAGAGTGGGCGCAGGCCTGGGCCTTCCAGCTCCGCGTCTGCGACTCCGCCGGCACGGCCATCCTTTCGCGGGACCGGTGAGAACAAGAACCCTGATCAGAAGTCCACGTCGTCACCCAGCGAACCCTTTCGTCAATCGAGTCAAAAGCCGACCATGAACAAACCGTCGTTGCTTCGCTCCGTTCGGTCCCATTGCCTGCGGATTCGTGCTTGGCCGCTCTATCTCTGCCTGCTCTCGGCCGCGGCGGCCGGCGCCGACTGGCGGCAATTCCGCGGCAACGACAACACGGGCGCGGGCCCGGCCGGATCACTGCCGGTCGAGTGGAGCGTGCCGGGCGATGAAGCCGGCGGCGCGGCCAAAAGCAAGAACATCGCCTGGCAGGCCGATTTGCCGGGGCGCGGCGTATCGAGCCCGATTGTGGTCGGCGGCAAAGTCATTGTCACCGCCTCCAGCGGCATCCGGCAAGATCGGCTGCACGTGCTGGCCTTCGACGTCGAGACCGGCCAACTGGCCTGGGAGCGGCAGTTCTGGGCCACCGGACATACCTCTTGCCATCCCACCATGGCGGTGGCCGCCCCGACGCCGGCCAGCGACGGCGAGCACGTGTTCGCCTTCTACTCTTCAAACGACATGGTCGCTCTGGACCTCGATGGCAACCTGCAGTGGGTCCGCGGCCTGACGCACGACTTTCCCGCGGCGGCCAACGACGTCGGCATGGCGGCCTCGCCGGTGGTGATCGGCGACACCTTGGTGGTGCAGGTGGAGAACAAGGGCGAGTCGTTTGCCGCCGGGCTCGACACGGCCACGGGCCAGACACGCTGGCAGCACGACCGCGACAAGCAAATGAACTGGACATCGCCGGCGGTGCTGCGCGGCAAGGGCCCGGCCGACGACGCCGTTCTGCTGCAATCGCCAAGCCGGCTCACCGCGCACCATCCACGCACGGGCGAGCAGCTCTGGGCCTACCCGGCAGGCTGCTCGGTGATCCCCTCGGTGGTGGCTGCCGAGGGGACCGTCTTTTTGCCTACCGGCGGGCTGACTGCGCTGCGGCCCCCATCGGGCAGCCAGGCGGCCGAGGTCCTTTGGACCCAGGCCAAACTGGGTCCCGGCTCCGCCAGCCCCCTGATCGACCAGGGACGAGTCTACGCCCTGAACAACGGCGGGGTGCTGACCTGCGGCGATGCCGCGACGGGAGAGGAGCTGTGGCGGCTCCGGCTGGCCGGCCCTTTTTGGGCAACGCCGATCGCCGCGGGCGGCCATATCTACTGCGTGAACGAAAAGGGGCTGGCCCAGGTGGTCCGCCCACAGGAATCGGAGGGTGAACTGGTGGCCCGCAACGATTTCGGCGAGCCGATCCTGGCTTCGCCCGCCGCGGACGGCCACGCGCTCTACTTCCGCAGCGATGCTCATCTGTGGAAAATCGAGGGACGCTGATTTCACCTCGACCGGCCGATCCAACGTCCCCCATTCGTCGATGCCTTCCAAAGCCGATCAAATCGAAATCGAGCCGACAGGGCCGCTCGTCGGCTCCGTGAGGCCTCCAGGGTCCAAGAGCCTGACGAACCGCGCGTTGGTTTGCGCGGCCCTGGCCGAGGGCGACTCTACGCTCCATGGCGCACTAGACAGCGAAGACACCCAAGTCATGGTCGAAGGGCTGCGGCGATTGGGGTTCGGCGTCGATTCTGATCGCTCCAGCGGGCGCATCGTGGTGCGAGGCGCGGCGGGCCGGGTGCCGGCCAAGGGGGCCGACTTGTACGTGGCCAACAGCGGCACGACGATCCGCTTTCTTGCCGCGCTGACCACGCTGGGACATGGAACTTTCAGGCTCGACGGCACGCCCCGCATGCGCCAGCGGCCGATCGGCGACCTGATCGAGGCCTTGAGGCAGCTTGGGGCCGATGCGGCCAGCGAGCACGACAACGGATGCCCGCCGGTGATCATCCGGGCACGCGGCCTGCCGGGCGTCAAGGCAACGGTCCGCGGCGACGTCTCCAGCCAGTTCCTCAGCGGGTTGTTGATGGCAGCCCCCTTCGCCGAAGAGCCGGTCGAGCTTTCGGTGAAAGGCGACCTGGTATCGAAACCTTACATCCGCATGACGCTGGAGGTCATGGCTGCCTTTGGCGTCGAGGTCGAACGGCTCGGGGACCAGCGCTTCAAGCTTCCCGCCGGGGCGGCCTATCGAGCGTGCGAGTACCAGATCGAACCCGATGCTTCGGCCGCCAGCTATTTCTTTGCCGCGGCGGCCATCAGTGGCGGCCGGGTGACCGTCGAGGGGTTGTCGAGGGATAGCGTCCAAGGCGACGTAGCATTCGTCGACCTCTTGCAGCGGATGGGTTGCCAGGCGCTTTTCGAACACGACCGGATAACGGTCGCCGCCGGTCCGCTCAAGGGCATCGAAGCGGACATGAACGCCATCAGCGACACCGTGCAGACGCTGGCCGCCGTGGCCTTGTTTGCCGACGGGCCAACCACGATCCGCGGCGTCGCGCACATCCGGCACAAAGAAACCGACCGGATCGGGGCCCTGGCCGCCGAGCTGCGAAGGCTGGGCGCCTACGTGGACGAGCGGGCCGATGGCCTTTGCATCGAGCCGGCCGCCCTGCACGGCGCCACGATCGAGACCTACCAGGATCACCGCATGGCAATGAGCCTGGCGCTGGTCGGTCTCAAGACGCCCGGCGTGATCATCCGCGACCCCGCCTGCACCGCGAAGACCTACCCCAAGTTCTTCGAAGACCTTGCGGGGCTCGCGGGTCAATAGTTGTCAGCCGCCGGCTCACGGAGCGCCACACTCCCCGCCGTCTGCTATACTTGGCTTGCCATGTTCATCCGCAGGCGAAACCCGCTGGATCCGCTGGGCGGCACCGAGACGCCCGAGAGCTACGTCCTCTCCAGGCGGCGGGCGCTCAAAGTGGCCGGCGGAGTTGCTGGAGTAGCCGCCCTGGGCGGAGGCGGATACGCGGGCTGGCAATGGTTTCGCGGTTCCGACGCCGAGGTGATCGAACGCGGCAACACCGGGACCGAGGCACAACAGGGACTGAGCCGATTCTTCCCGGCAGCCCCCGACCGACGCTTTACCTACGGCCGGCCAGAAACGGTCGAAGCCGAAGCAGCCCGCTATACCAACTTCTACGAGTTCTCCAGTTTCAAGTCGTCGTGGCGGAATGTCGGAAAGTTCAAGACCGAGCCCTGGACGATCACGGTAAGCGGCCTGTGCCGCAATGCCTTCAAGCTGGACATCGGCGACTTCATGGCCCGTTACGCCAGCCGCCTTGTCGAGCGCCAGTATCGGCTGCGCTGCGTGGAAACGTGGGCCATGGCCATCCCCTGGACGGGCATCGAACTGGGTTGGGTGCTCAAGGATGCCGACCCGCTGCCGGCTGCAACGCACGTGCGGTTCGTGTCCTTCGACCGGCCGAGCGAGGCGCCGGGCATGGCCGGCACGCCCGAAATGCCCTGGCCCTACACCGAGGGGCTGACCCTGGCCGAAGCGGCCAACGAGTTGGTGCTGTTGGCGACCGGGATGTACGGACATCCGCTGCTCAAGCAGCACGGTGCGCCGGTGCGGCTGGTGGTGCCTTGGAAATACGGCTACAAGTCGATCAAGTCGATCGAACGAATCGAGCTGGTCAAGAGCCGCCCCGCCACCTTCTGGACCACCCTGGATCCGGAAGCATATCCGTTCCAGTCGAACGTCGAGCCCGACGTGCCCCGTCCTTGGCCGCAAGACACCGAACGGATGCTCGGCACGGGCGATGTGTTTCCCACCCAGCTCTACAACGGCTATGGCCAGTACGTGGCCAACCTCTACGTTGGCTGATCCCTGCTGCGGCTAAGCTCCGCACGGCACGCGGAAGCGCGCTGCCGAAGAGCGAATGCCACGCGAGCGTGCCTGCGGCGAGATGGGCTGGGACTCGAACTTCAGCGGGGAGGCATCCTGCTGCGTTGATCGGCCATCTCGAGCAGTTCCTCCGCCCGCCGCATCAGCAATCCGGAATCAGAAAGCGATGCCTGCGACGCCTGTGGATCGCTCGCCATGAACTGGCCGCGGCAGTGCTGGCATGTAACCCGCCTGCCAAGGTACTCGACTCGGACGTGCAGGCTTCGACCGCAGGTGGGACATTCTTGGACGAAGTACGTCTTCGACATGGCGGTATCTCCTTCTACCGTGGTCCAGCCGCACACCAGACGCCCCAGAGTGTACGAAAGTCAGAAACCGAATTCAATGAAATCCCGTCCATCTTTCCCTCCAGCCGCCAATTTATTCTGTGCCACACTCGGCAAAGCAGGCGGATTAGGCAAACCGGGAAGAACAAACGGACCCCGTACGAGCCAGTGTTCCGAGCGAAGGGCAAGGCTGTCGCCCCCTCGCAGTCGGGGATCGCGGCGCCCCGAGCGTTGGGCGCTGGCAGATCTCCCGCAGCGGAGGGTGACAGAAAAAAGCTCAGCGCGTCCTTACGATCCGCACGTGCTGGACGCCGTTGTCGACCATCCACTGCAGCCAGTTCTCATGCTCTTCGCTCAGTTCGACTTGGGCCTGGTTCTCGCTGTCCAAGGGCGATACGACGTGCATAACCCCTTCATCCAGCCATATCCGGGCGCTGTCGCAACGGATCCAGTACTCGCCCTCGGGCAGGCTGGGGATGCCGTCCTCTCCCGGAATGCTCATGAAATAGGCAATCTCCGTGCGAAAACGGTCCGACATTGTGAAGGGGGCCAACTCTGGCCTGGTCACTGCGTAAACAAGTGTCGCCATGATGGGTAACCGCCGGGTGCCGTGGGGGTCGCCGGGACGTTTTCGAAAGTGCCTCGCCCCCCAGACAGTTAACGTAGCAAGCGGCCAGGGGTTATCCAAATCGAGCGTGCTGCTGCCGGTCGAGCGCACCGGGCCGCTGACGTATGCTTGAATAGGATTCCCGTCGAGCACACCGAACCAGAGGGAGAGGCCCGTCATGCAAGGTCAAACGTCAATCGGCGATCCAGCCGAGATCGGGACACCGTCGATGGTGGCGAGCAAGCGGGCATCGTTTGCCGGCGGTCGAGCGGCATGGATGGCGCTGTGCGCCTGCGTCGTGGCGCTGTTCGCGCCGGCGAGCCGGGCGGAAGATGCCCAAAAGGCTGACGGCAAACTCCCGGAGTTTTCGGTGGTGGTCAAGAACGTCGAGAGCCACTTTGCCGCGAACGCCAACTACCGCCATGGCGACATCATCTCGCGGCGTGACGTGACTGCGCTGTTCGAAGCCTTGGAAGAATTGGGTTGGGAGGTGGCGGATCGCAAAGCAATCGAGGAACGGGTGCCTCTTGACGGCGAGTTCCTGGTGACCCAACTGCGGACCCGCGCGGGACGGAAGTTCATGGCCCAGATAGCCGCGATGCCGCAGGGTTACGATCGCGTCGACCGGTTGTCCGCCCTTTCGGATGGGAAGCAAATCGTCCAGGAGCTCATCACCGGCCCCGACGGCTACAAAATGTTCGAATACATGACCAGCAGCGAGGGAGGGCGCGAGATTGGCCGGATGTTGTCGCGGACCGCCAAACGCAAGAACTTCAATGAGCCGACCGGCCGCATCTATACCGCGGCCCAGTTGATCGCCCGGCTCAAAGAGAGCTACGCCTCCGCCCAGGAGCCTGAGAAGCCGGCCAGGTCCAGGGCCGCTTCGCGTTAACTCACCGCCGCTCAGTGCGAGCCCCTCATCGCAGCCGCCGGGCCGATTCGATCAGCACCGTTTCCACCGGCAGCTTGTCGAACCCGGCCGTGCCGTGAACCTCGATGCGCTCCAGCTTGTCGAGCACCTCCAGGCCCTCCACCACCTCGCCGAACACGCAAAAGCCATATTCATCCGGGCCTTCGCCCCGGTGATCGAGCCCCGGGTTATCGGCCAGGTTGATGAAAAACTGGCATGTCGAGCTGTCGATGGCGTCAAGCTGTCGGGCCATGGCGATCGTTCCACGCAGATTCTTGCGCCCGTTAGCGGCCTCGTTCGGGATCGGGTACCGGCCCGGCTTTTCGGCCAGCTCGGGCGTGTAGGCGCCTCCCAGAGCAACGTAACCGGCATCCACATGATGGACGATGGTGTTGTTGTAGTGCCCGCCTTCCGCGTAGTTCAGAAAATTAGTCACAGTCCGCGGCGCCCGCTGGGCGTCCAGCTCGATGATGATTTCGCCCAGCGTTGTCCGTAGCGTCACTTGCGGGTTATTTCGCCTGCGAGGTGCCCTCGGGCTCGACAGGCTGTTCGCCGCCGCGGCCGCGTCGTCATCGACGGGCGATTCCGTCTTGGGCCCTTCGCTGCTGCAGCCGGCCGCGGCCAGCGCGATCGACAAGGAAAACGCCCAAATCAGTTTGAGGCGGTGTGCCATCGGTGTAGTAGCCTCCATGCTGGGTCGAAACCGGCCCTTGGCACGTCAGACCGGGGCCGGGAGTGGGTCGTGTACTCGCCCGGCCGCGGTTCGTGGGGCGCGGGGCGGCTATCATCGGCGGTTTGGCCATTCTCCGCAAGCTCGGTTGTCGCAGCCGGGCAAGCTGGCGAAACAGGAAGAATAGTCAAATGGCAGTAAATGTGCGTTTTGTTAGAATGCAATAAATGTGCGTGTTGTTAGAATAAGGACATGTTGAGCCGCTGGTACTCGATTTCCGTGCTGGTTTTCTGGATCGCCACCATGAGCTGGCTGATCCAGCGAAAGGTGCTGCCCCCCTTGATCGTCGGCGAGCCGCCGACGTATCGGACCATCCTCGCCGACACACGCTCTGCCGCCGCCGTGGGCTGGACAATCTCCATGGAGGACCAGCCGCTGGGAGTTGCGACCAGCACACTGCGCCGGCTCGACGACGGCTCCAGCCAAATCCACAGCCAGATGCGCCTGACGCGGCTGCCGCTGGCCGAGTTGACGCCCGGCTGGATGAAGTCGCTGCTGCGGCTGCTCGACGTCGACGCGCGGCTGACGGACCGCACGCTGGCTCTCGATGCCGACAGCCGGTTGGAAATCGATCCACTGGGCCGGCCGGTCGCGTTCAATTCCAAGGCCACGTTCACCGAGCAGAGGCCACGCCAGTCGCTGCACGATGACGCCGTATCGGGCTTCGACGTGGTAATGCAGGGAGTCGTCGATGGCCGCTACATGAAGGTCAAGCTAAGATCCGGCGATTTCTTCTACAACAGCGACGTCTTCCTGCCCACCAACGCCTTGATGAGCGACGTGTTCTCGCCCCAATCTCAGTTGCCCGGCCTCCGCGTGGGCCAGACCTGGACGGTGCCGGTCTATAGTCCGCTGGGGCCGCCCGGCAGTCCGATGGAAATCCTGCAGGCCACGGTCGAGCGCGACGAGCCGCTGGTATGGAACGGCCAGGTCGTGTCTACAAGGCTGGTCGTCTTCCGAGGAAACCCTGGCTCGGGGTTGACAAGTGATCAGGCTCCGAAGGCCAGGGCCTGGGTCGATCGGGACGGCAATGTATTGAGACAAGAGTTGGTTCTGTTATCGGCCAGGCTTTCGTTTGAGCGGATGCCGGATGACCAGGTGCCCCCGCGGGCTGCCAGGTAAGGCTTTGATGGCGCGCTGCATGCCCGCATGATCGAGTTCGAAAACGTCACCCGGACTTATGGAGAAAAAGTGGCGGTGGCGGGGTTGAACCTGACCGTGCCCGCCGGCGAGCTCTTCGCTTTTCTAGGTCCCAACGGCGCGGGCAAAACGACCACCATCAAGATGCTGGTCGGCTTGTTGCGGCCGTCGGCCGGCCACGTCCGGCTGGGAGGCCACGACCTGGTCAGCGACAGCCGCAGTGCCTGCCGGCTGCTCGGATACGTGCCCGACGTGCCCTTTCTGTACGACAAGCTGACCGGGCGGGAGTTCCTGCACTTCGTGGCGGGCATGCACGGGCTGGACGATACGGCCGACCAGCGCGTAGCCCGCGAATCGGCCCATTTCGAGCTGGGCGACTTCATCGATGAACTGACCGAGACGTACTCGCACGGCATGAAGCAGCGGCTGGTCTTCGCCGCCGCCTTGCTGCACGACCCCGCCGTGCTGGTGATCGACGAGCCGATGGTCGGCCTCGACCCGCGCAGCGCGCGGATGATGAAAAACCTGCTGCGGTCCAAGGCGGCCGGAGGCACCGCGGTATTCATGTCGACGCACCTGTTGGACGTGGCCGAGGAAATCGCGGATCGGATCGGCATCGTCGATCACGGCAGGCTCCGCTGCGTCGGCACACTCGAACAACTCCGCGGCGAGCTGGCCCTGCGGCATACCTCGCTCGAACAGCTTTTTCTGGACGTTACCGCGGCCAGTGGAAATGGGGAAAGACCAACGCAATAGGGGACGGCATGCCGGAGACTGCCGATCGAGTCGACGCCATTGCCGCGAGGCCGCTCGCGCCTTGGCAGGAAGCGCGCGTGTTCTGGCGGCTGCGCCGGCGCCTGATCGTTAACTTGCTGCGGCAGTCGCTGGATCAGGCGCGGCTCCGTGTTTCACTGGTCGTCCTGTTGACCGGGCTCTTATGGGTGGGGCTGTTCGCGCTGTTCGCCGAGGGGTTCCAGTTTCTCAAGTCGGCCATCCCCGAGCCCGTCACCCACGACGAGATGGTCCGGGCCGTGTTTCACATCTTCTTTGCATCCCTGATGCTGATGCTGGTCGTTTCGACCGGCATCATCCTGTACGGCGGCCTGTACCGCTCCGCCGAGGCCCGATTCCTGTTGACCATGCCGGTCCGGTCCCAGCGCGTGTTCCTGCACAAGTTCCAGGAAGCTGTCTTGTTCAGCAGTTGGGGCTTCCTGCTGCTGGGCAGCCCAATGTTCGTCGCTTACGGAGTGGTGGAAGATGCCCGCTGGTTCTATTTCGCCATGCTTTGCCCCTACATGCTGGGCTTTGTTTACATCCCGGCCGGCCTGGGCGCGCTGGGCGTGCTGACCCTCGTCCGCTGGCTCCCCCAGGCGCGGCGGCAACTCGTCTGGGCGGCCCTCGCGGCCGGCGGCTTGGGACTGGCAATCATCGGCTGGTCGCTGGGATACGGGCTGGAAAGCGACCTGTTCACTCCCGACTGGTTCCAGGAGATGCTCGCGCGGCTGCGATTCAGCGAAAGCCCCCTCTTGCCAAGCTGGTGGCTCAGTTCCGGTTTGCTGGAGGCCGCCCGCGCCGGGTCTCGAGGGCCGGCGGCCCGCAGTGCCCTGGCGGAAAGCTCCATGTTCCTGGCCCTCACCATTTCCAACGCGCTGCTGATTCAACAAGCCGCCTTATGGGCGGCCGAACGGATCTACCGGGCCGGATACAACAGCTTGCACGGCGAGCGCACCAGCCGGCGCCGGATCAAGACGGCCTGGATCGACCGCGCTTTGTTCCGGGCCCTGTTCCCGCTCACGCGTCCGATGCGGCTCTTGGTGGTCAAGGACCTGCGGTTGTTCCGGCGCGATCCGGTGCAATGGCTGCAAGTGCTGATCTTCTTCGGGCTCTTGGCCCTCTACTTCCTGAACATCCGCCGGCTGCGCTACGACGTGAACTACATCAGTTGGGTCAACATGATCAGCTTCTTGAACCTGGCCGTGGTCGGCCTGATCCTCTCGACGTTTACGACCCGCTTCGTATTCCCGATGATCAGTCTCGAAGGCCGCAGGTTCTGGATCCTGGGCCTGTTGCCCGTGCGCCGCGAGACCGTGCTGTGGAGCAAGTTCCTGTTTGCCGCCGCCGGATCGGTGGTGCCCACCTCGCTGTTGATTCTGCTCAGCGACGTGATGCTGCGGGTGCCCGCCCTGGTGATCGCGGTGCACATGCTGGCCTGTTTGCTCTTATGCTGCGGCCTGTCGGGCATCGCGGTCGGGCTGGGGGCCACGATGCCCAACCTGCGCGAGGATTCTCCTTCGCGGATTGCAGCCGGCTTCGGCGGCACGCTGAACCTGGTCGTCAGCACCGTCTACATCCTGGCGGTCGTGGCGCTCACGGCCGTGCCCTGCCACTTCTATCTGGCCGAGGGCCAAGGTCTGGGCATCCTTTGGCCGAGCGCCCGCATTCAAAACTGGCTGGTGCTCGGCACATCGCTGAGCGTGCTGTTGGGCTTCCTGGTGACCATCGTCCCCCTCTGGCTCGGCTTCCGCGCCTTCCGCCGCATGGAGTTCTAACTAGAGGCCCCACCGGTTATTGCCTGGGCCCAATTACGGTTGGCTCCCCGAGGCGGTGGCCCGGCAGGGACCTCGTCGCTACAATGTGGCCGACGGGCCAAAACGGCAAAACAGACAGTGAAGCGGGAGCGAACGGGCATGGAATCTCGGCCGACGATCCGGGTCGGTGCGGTCAATTACCTGAATACCAGGCCGCTGGTCCATGGGTTGACCGAACTGGCCCCCCGGATCAAGCTGGTGCTGGACCTGCCCAGCCGGCTGGCCGACTCGCTGGCGGCCGGCAGCCTGGACGTGGCGCTGATTCCCTCGATCGAGTATTTCCAGAACCCAGGCTATCGCATCGTGTCGGATGCCTGCATCGCCTGCCGGGGGCCGGTCCTGTCGGTCAAGTTGTTCAGCCGCGTTGCACCACAGCGGATCCGGACGCTGGCGCTCGACGAAGGCTCGCGGACCAGCGCTGCCCTGGCCCGCATCCTCCTGTCGGAGCGGTTCGGCCTCGAGCCGCGGCTGGAGGCGCTGCCCATTGGCTCCTCGCTCTCGGAGACCCGAGCCGACGCGGTGCTGTTGATCGGCGACCGGGCCATCCACGCGCCCGGCGGCCCTTTCGCCGAGGTGTGGGATCTCGGCGACGAGTGGTGCCGCTGGGCCGAGCTCCCCTTCGTGTTTGCCATGTGGACGGCCCGGCCCGGCGTGGAGCTGGAAGGTTTGGACGAGGCGCTGACGCGGGCCCGCGACCAGGGGCTGGAGCAACTGGCCCAGATCGCCCGCGCGGAGGCGGCCCCACTGGGGTTGTCGCAACCGCAGTGCCTCTCGTACCTCCGCGATAACCTGCATTTTTACCTGGGCCCGCGCGAGTTGCGTGGGTTGGAGCTGTTTTACCGGCTGGCCAGCCGCATGAACCTGGCGCCGGCGGGAGTGGAACTTGGTTGCCTCGATCTCGAAGGTGCTTGACAAAGCGGTGGCCGGCGAGCGGCTGTCGCCCGACGAAGGTCTGCGCCTGATTGAGTCGCACGACCTGGTTGCGCTGGGCCAGGCGGCCGACGCCGTCACGCGCCGGCTGCACCCCGAGCCGTATCGCACTTATAACATCGACCGCAACATCAACTACACCAACATCTGCTCGGCGGTCTGCGATTTCTGCGCGTTTTACCGGCGGCCCAAGCATCCCCAAGGCTACGTGCTCGACCGCGACGTGCTGCTTGAGAAGATCCAGGAGACGGTCGATCTGGGAGGAGACCAGATCCTGCTGCAGGGAGGCATGCACCCGCAGCTCAAGCTCGACTGGTACGAAGAGCTGCTGGCCGACATTAAGGGCCGTTTTCCCCAGGTGAACGTGCACGGCTTCAGTCCGCCGGAGATCCATGCCTTCACGCTGGTCAACAAGCTGCCGCTGGCCACCGTGCTGGCGCGGCTCAAGCAGGCCGGCCTGGGCAGCTTGCCGGGCGGCGGGGCCGAGATCCTCGTCGATCGCGTGCGCGCCCAGATCACTCGCGGCAAGGTGATGACCGACGACTGGCTCAACGTTTGCCGGACATGGCACCAATTGGGCGGCCGCGGCTCGGCGACCATGATGTTCGGCCACGTGGAGACCCTGGCCGAGCGAATCGAACACCTCGAACGGCTCCGCCGGCTGCAGGATGAGACGGGCGGCTTCACTGCTTTCATCTGCTGGACGTTTCAACCCGAGCACACCGACCTGGCCCGCATTCCCAAGGCGTCGGCGGTCGAGTACCTGAAGACGCAGGCGGTCGGCCGCCTTTACCTCGACAACTTCCCCAACATCCAGTCGAGCTGGGTCACGCAAGGCTTGAAGATCGGCCAGCTTGCCTTGCTGTACGGTGCCAACGACATGGGCAGCCTGATGATCGAGGAGAACGTGGTGGCCTCGGCCGGGACGGTCCATTATCTCAATCTCGACCAGATCCAGGGGGCGATCCGCGAGGCGGGCTACGTGCCCCGGCAGCGAAACGTTTTCTACGAGCTCATCGATCAGCCGCACGCCGCCGCGTGACGCCGCCACCCGGTCCGCGCAACTGGGAGACGCATTGGCATCCGGGACACCGGTGCCTTTCACCCTGGGACTACCCGACCCCCCCCTCTTTTATCGCCAAACTGATAAGCTAGGCTCTGGTAGTACGCGCACCACGGAAGCGGCGGCAGCCTCATGATTCACGTCCAGAACCTCATCAAGGAATATGCCGACCTGCGGCGAGGCAAGCTGGTGGCGCTGGGCGGTATCAGTTTTGACGCTTATCCGGGTCAGATCTACGGCCTGCTGGGACCCAACGGCGCCGGCAAAACCACGGCCCTGCGGATCATCAGCACGGTGCTGCGGCCCACGTCCGGCTCGGTGACGGTCAACGGATGCGACGTGGTGACACAGCCTTCGCAGGTCCGCCGGCAGATCGGCTTCATGTCGGCCAACACGGGCGTCTACGACCGGATGACCGCCTGGGAGATGGTCGATTACTTCGGCCGGCTGTATTCCATCCCGGAAGACAGGCTGCACGAGCGGATGGAACGCGTGTTCGACCGGCTGCAGATGAACGAGTTCCGCGACTTGCTGGGCGCCAAGATGTCGACCGGCATGAAACAGAAGGTATCGATCGCCCGGGCCATCGTCCACGACCCACCGGTCCTGATCTTCGATGAGGCCACGTCGGGGCTCGACGTGCTGGTGGCCCGGGCCTTGTTGAAGACCGTGGCCGAGCTGCGCGAGCAAGGCAAGTGCATCCTGTTCTCGACGCACATCATGCGCGAGGCGGAGAAGCTCTGCGACCGCCTGGCCATCGTGCACCGGGGCCAGATGCTGGCGGAGGGCACGCTGGGCGATCTGGCCGACCGCTACGAAGAACGCGACCTGGAAGAACTGTTCTTTCGCCTGATCTCGAGCCACGACGAGCGGCACGCGCGCGCCGCGGCCTCGGCAATTTGAAGCACCCCGTTGCCCGCCGCCAGGGCGCACCATGAACTGGACGAACGTCAAACTGATCTTCTCGCGTGAAGTGCGGGACCAGTTGCGCGATCGGCGCACGTTGTTCATGATCGCCGTTCTGCCGTTGTTGTTGTACCCGCTGTTGGGCATGAGCATGTTCCAGGTGCTGCAGTTCGTGACCGAACATGCCACCAAGGTGCTGGTGATCGGGGCGGATGAGCTGCCCGAGTCCCCGGCGCTTCTCGACGCAGACCGCTTTGCAACCCGCTGGTTCAAGGATCCCGGCAACGACCGCTTGCTGGAGCTGACCATTGAACCGGGATCCCGTTCGGACCGCATTGCCACGGCCCGCGCCGAGCGGGCATTGGCACAAGGCGAGTTCGAGGCCGTGGTCTTTTTTCCGCCCGACTTCGCCGACCGTCTGTCGGCCTTCCGCAGAAGCCTCACCGAGCCGCGAACGGCCGAGGGCGCCGAGCGGGAGCAGGCGGCCGAGCAGATCCCCAGTCCCAGCATCTTTTACAACACGGCCAAGGAGAAATCGCAGATCACCTTTGCCCGCGTCTCGCAGGTGCTGGAGCGTTGGACCCAGGAAATCGGCCGGCAGAACCTGGCCGACAGCCACCTGCCCGAGTCGGCCGCCAGGCCCTTCGAGCTCTCGGAGCACGACGTGGCCGAGGCCGGGCACCGCGACGCCGCCGTGTGGTCGAAACTGCTCCCGTTTCTGCTGGTGATCTGGGCCCTGACAGGCGCCTTCTACCCGGCCGTCGACTTGTGCGCCGGCGAAAAAGAGCGCGGCACGCTGGAGACCTTGCTCAGCAGCCCCGCCGAGCGGATCGAGATCGTCTGGGGCAAGCTCTTGACCGTGATGCTGTTCAGCATGGTCACGGCCATATTGAACCTGGTGAGCATGGGGATCACCGGCGCCTTTGTGATGAACGTGCTGCCCGAGTTGGGCCGCCCCCCCGCACTGACACCGCTCTGGCTGTTGATCGCGCTGGTGCCCATGTCGGCCTTGTTCAGTGCACTGTGCATTGCGCTGGCCGCCTTTGCCCGCAGCACCAAGGAAGGGCAGTACTACCTGATGCCGCTGGTGCTGGTCACCATGCCGCTGGTGGTGCTGCCGATGGCGCCGGGCGTGGAACTGACGCTGGGCAACAGCCTGATCCCCGTCACGGGCGTGGTGCTCTTGTTGCGGGCCATGGTCGAAGGCAACTACTGGCAGGCTCTGCCTTTCGTGCCTCCCGTGGCCGCCGTCACGCTGGCCTGCTGCCTGTGGGCGGTCCGCTGGGCGGTGGACCAGTTCAATGCCGAGAGCGTCTTGTTCCACGAAAGCGAGCGGCTCGACTTCGGACTATGGCTCAAGCATCTGATGCGCGATCGCGAGGCGACGCCCAGCGCTTCGGAGGCCTTGTTCTGCGGCGTGCTGATCCTGTTGATCAAGTTCTTCATGAACCTGGCGGTCCCCCAACCGGGCTCGTTCGCCGACCTGGCGGTCGTGACCCTTGTTTCCCAACTGGTCGTGGTGGCAACGCCGGCCCTGTTGATGACCGTCATGCTGACCCGCAGCCCCCGGCAGACGCTGCTGCTGCGGATGCCTCCCATCTGGTCGCTTCCCGCGGCAGCCGTGTTGGCGCTGGTGCTGCACCCGGCCGTGGTGCAACTGGGCGAGCTGGTGCAATGGCTCTACCCGGTGAAAAGCGAAGTCTATGAATCGGTGGCGGCCCTGTTCGCCCAGGCGCCTTCGCTCTGGCAGTTGCTGCTCTTGGTGGCAGTCATGCCGGCCATCTGCGAGGAGCTGGCATTCCGCGGCTTCATGCTGTCCGGACTGCGGCGCACGGGGCACAAATGGCGGGCCATCGCCTTGAGCAGCTTCTTTTTCGGGCTGACGCACGGCCTTCTGCAGCAGTCGATCGTGGCTTGCGTCGTCGGCCTGTTGATCGGTTACCTGGTCGTGCAGAGCGGCAGCCTGCTGACAGGCATCGTTTTTCACCTGGTTCACAATGGGCTGGCCGTCGCCAGCGGTCCGCTCAGCGAGGCGTATCCGGCGGAAAGCCCGCTGGTTTCATGGCTGGTGCGCCCAGGGGCCGAGGGCGGCTACGACTTCCAGTGGCCGGCGGTGCTGGTCGGGCTGGCGATCGCCGCCCTGCTCGTCAACCGCTTCCGGGGCCAGCACTATGCCAAGACGGCCGAAGAGGCCTTGCAGGAGGCGATCGATCACCAGAGCGCCCATGTCCCGGCGTAATTGTTACCTGGAGCTGCGCCGATAGCCTTATTCGGCCGCATCGCCTCGCCGGAGCGAATCGAGTTGGTCTCGCAGCCCGGCGATCTCGTCGTCCTTTGCGGCAAGAGCTTCGTCTTTCGCTGCAAGGGCTTTGTTTTTTGCTGCAAGGGCTTCCTCCGGTGTTTGCAGCCATGCACTGGTCGCCGGATTCGAGACGCGCAAGTCGTCGCCGGCGGTTTCGAACTCCAGCGAGAGGACTTCGCTGGGCAGCCGCCCGGCCACTTGTTTTATGCGCACGTACTGACACCGCTGGAGTCGATAGCCCTGGAGCTTGGGACGCAGGTACTCCCCATAAGGATCGAACAGAAAGTACTCCTGAACCCGCAGCGTATCGCGGTACAGCCGGTATTTCGTCTCCAGGTCTTCCTTTTTTGTGGAGGGGCTGGTGATTTCGATGATTAGTTGCGGCGCGAAGCCTTCCTCCCAGACGAGATAATAGTCACGCTGCTTGTCCTTGGGGATGCCCTTGACGACAAAGACATCGGGCGCTACGTGCCTGTTCTTGTCGCCGGGCACATAGTACATCAGGTTGTTGCCCGATACGTACACTTGCGGGTCGTCGGCGAACCAGGTCCGCAACACCCCGATCAGATTGGTCAAGTTCCGCCCATGCGTTGGGGTCTCTGCCATGGGGCGGCCGTCTCCACTGGCGTACTCGGTCTGGGCACGAAGAGACGGTCCGGTTGGATGAGATGTCGTCGCCATGATTGTGAGCGAACCCTCGAGAGCCACGCAACAACACTGTTATCAACTTTACGGTTGCCGCGGCCCAATGTCCACCTGACGAACGGGCGAATACTCTCCGCAAAGCAGCCGTTTCCGGCCCTTTTCAGATGCCGAACAGCCGGCGGGCGTTGGCGGTCGTCTCGGCGGCAAAATCGGGCAGCAGCCGCCCGCGCAGCTCGGCCAGGCACGCCGCCGTATGGACCAGGTGCGACGGTTCGTTGCGGCGGCCGCGCAGCGGATGTGGCGACAAGTAAGGGCTGTCGGTCTCGATCAGAATCCGGTCGGCCGGGATGCCGGCGGCCACGGCCCGCAGCGCATCCGACTTCTTGTACGTGACCATTCCCGCAAAACTGATATAGAGCCCCAACTCAATGCACTCGGCCGCCGTTTCAGCGCTGCCGGTGAAGGAGTGCATCACGCCGGCCAGCGGGCCGCGCAAACGCGCCTCGTGGAGCATCGCCAGCACGTCGTCGTCGCTGTCGCGGGTGTGTACGATGAACGGCAGGCCCCGTTCTTGCGACAGCCGCAAGTGCCTGTCGAAATAGTCGCGCTGCACGTCGAGCGGCGTGTAATCCCAGTACCGGTCGAGGCCCGTCTCGCCCAGCGCCACGACCTCGGCACGAGAAGCCAGCTCGATCACGCGCTGCCAGTCGCCGTCGCCCGCCTGGGCGCAATAGTTCGGTTGGATGCCGACCGACGCGAACAATCCCTGGTGAACCGAAGCCAATTCGACGCACGCCCGGCTGGAGTCGGCGGTCGTTGCCACCGCCATGGCGTACATCACTCCGGCCTCGCGGGCGCGGGCCAATACAGCCTCCAGATCGCCGGCGAACTCCTCCTGGTCCAAGTGAGCGTGGCTGTCGAAGAGTTCCATGGAGGCCAATCCCCGCCGGCGCTCCGCCGAAGGACGATCTAAACGACAGCCGTCTGCCGGCTGTCCGCTGCCCCGTGTCCCCTGTCTCCTTGGTTCGGCCCCTGCTGCCCGTCGGTCGCCTGTCGCCTGTCCCCTGCCCGGATCAGCGACTCGATGGCTTCCATGTGAGCACGCTCGCTGCCCAAGGTCTCTTCGGCCAGATCGTGAGCCCGCCGGTGGTCCGACAGCTCCCGCACCAGCATCGCGAGCTCCGCGATGTTCCGCCGCTGATGGCGAAGCAACTCCTTGATGAGATAGTCCAGCGACAAGAAGTGCGCGTCGGTGAACTCCATCGGATACTCACCCGGCTCGATGCGGCCATTCAGCTCGAGAATCAACTCGGCGATTCGTTTGGCCATGGCCTGCTGATCGGCCATGATGTCGTCGAGCACGGCCGCCGCCTTGTCGTCCCCCGGGCCGGTCCAGGGGGCGGCATCGGTCAAGTAGATGGGAAACGAACGGTACTCCAGCGTGAGCAGCCGGTTCAACCCGTCGATGATTCGGCCTTGGCTCATCGCGTGTTCACCCTAGGAGAGCAGATGGTCGGCCGCCAGACGCGCCCATCGATTCAGCGGCTCGAACGAGACGCCCAGCACGATCACGGGCAACGTAATCAAGGCCACGTAGATTCCCGCCGGCGACCACATCGAGAAACTCGCCGGCAGCCGGCCTGCCGGCTCCGGATCGAGCGTCATTACCTTGACTACCCGCAAGTAGTAGAAAAGGCTCAAGGCGGTGTTCAATCCACCGATGACCAGCAGCGACAGCAGTTCGGCCGGCACCAGGTATGCAAATACAAAAAGCTTGGCGGGGAAACCGGCCAGCGGCGGTAAACCGATCAGGCTGAACAGGATCAACGACAAGGCAACTGCAACGCCCGGGCTGCGGTGAATCAATCCTCCGTAGTCCGCGATCTCCTCGCTTCGGATGGTGTTGCGCAGGAAAGCCACGATGGCGAACGCTCCCAGGTTCATGAACAGGTACACGCCGGCGTAAAACGCCAGTGACGCGATCGCTTCTTCCGCCAGCTCGATGTCCTTGCCGATCAAGGCCACCGCCGCCGCCACGGGCATCATCAGGTAGCCCGCATGCGCGATCGTCGAGTACGCCAGCAGCCGCTTCATGTTCGTCTGGTTATA
This sequence comes from Pirellulales bacterium, assembly GCA_040901675.1. Lineage (GTDB taxonomy): Bacteria > Planctomycetota > Planctomycetia > Pirellulales > JAICIG01 > JBBDNX01. The sequence continues at coordinate 196,249 of JBBDYJ010000001.1, forward strand.
GGCCGCCAGGTTGCCGAAGGTGCACGTCACGGCCGCCAGCAAGCCGATCAGCCCGACCAGGAAGCGGCGGACCGGGGCCAGCCGCTCGACTGCGTTCTGAGGCGCAGCATCGCTGTCTGGAACATTGCTGTCTGGATCGCTGTCTGGAGCATCGCTGCCGGGCAGAGCATCGCGTGCTTGCGGCACGACCAGCGGCCGCTTCTCGAGTGCCCGGTAGGCGGCCGAGTGCGCCACGGGGGCCTGGGCCGTTCGCGGTTCGCCGACGAAGCCGAAGCCCAACGCCAGGCGGGCCAGCAGGGCCAGGGCGGCCGCCTTGGACGCCACCGACAGGAACGCGTTCACCTCGGCACTGGCCCCCTCGAAGACGTCGGGGCACCAGAAATGAAAAGGCACGGCCGACAGCTTGAAGGCCACTCCCACCATCACCATCAGTCCGCCCATCAACAGCACGGTCTGCCGCTCGGCCAGCGCCTCGGCGGGCAGCGAGGCCAGTTGCATCGCCATGGTCGGGATGTGGACGGACCCGAGCGCCCCGGCCAACAGGCTGATGCCGTACAGCATCACGCCGGCCGTGCCCGCGCCGTAAACCACGTACTTGAGAGCCGCCTCACTGCTCTGCCGGCGCCCCTTGAGCATGCCGGCCAGTGCATAGGAGGGGACGCTGGCCATCTCGACGCCCAAAAAGACCATCACCATATGGTTGGCCGAGGCCATCAGGCACATCCCCACGATGCCGCCCAGAACCAGCGTGTAAAAGTCGGGGCTGTCCTCGCGGTCGGGAATACCTGATATCCGCGTAAACACCAGGAACAAACAAGCGAACACCAACAGCAGGCTGCGGAAGAAGACGGTCAGCTCGTCGTAGACCAGCATGCCGGTAAAGATGGGCGCGGTGAAGTCGGCCGATTCCCGCAGCCCCGGCAGCAGCCGCCAGGGCGCCGCAAAGTACAGCGCCGCCAGGCAGCCGGGCAAGGCAATCCAGACCGTATTGATCCGCCGGCCGAAAGCCGGCAGCCGTGCCAACAGCATCAGCACGATCGTGGCGCAAAGGACCAATTCGGGCATAAAGCCCGGCAGCGACACCCGCAGCGTGTCGTGGATCAGGTGATCGAGCAGTTCCTGAAAATTCACGTCTGCCTGCCTTCGCTGCGTTTTAGCCCCGGGCCCCTGCCGCCACCGGCCGCGGCAACAAAATCGTTATCGCTGGCCCCTGGATGCCACTCGTTTAGCTCCGCCTTCGGTACTCGCCGTCGGCGCCTGGTTGATTGAAAGCCTGCTTGCCCCCCGCTGCCCCGATTCCTTGACGTCGCGGGTCCAGTCCGCCAGCTCTTGCACCGTCTTGTTCACACTGGGCGTCATGTAGTTGAAGAGCGACTGCGGCAACACGCCGAACCAGATCGCAAACGCCAGCAGGGGCGCGGCGATAGCGACCTCCCGGCCGGTGATGGGCGTGATGCGATCTCCGTGCGGCCCGCGGTATTCCGCTCCCAAATACACCCGCTGCAACGTCCACAAAATGTAGGCGGCCGTCAGGATGACCGTGGCTGCCGCTACCACCGCCATCGCCTTGGAGTAGCTCCAGACGCTCAGCGTCACAAAGAACTCGCCGATGAACCCGCACAGGCCGGGCAGCCCCAAGCCGGCAAAGAAAATGCCGAACGCCAGCCCGCTGTAGAGCGGCGAGCGGCCGAACAGCCCCCCGAACTCATCGAGATTGCGATGGTGGACCCGGTCGTAAATCACCCCGACCATGAAGAACATGCCGGCCGAGCTGATCCCGTGGGCAATCATCTGGAACATGGCGCCGTTCATGCCCATGGCCCAGTAGTCGGGGTTGTAGTTCGTGCTGGCGGTGGCGGTCCACACGCCGATGCCCAGCAGCACGTAGCCCATGTGGCTGACGGAGCTGTAAGCCACCAGCCGCTTGAAGTCCTTCTGCGCCAGGGCGGCAAAGGCGCCGTACACCATGCTCAAGACCCCGATGCCCGTCACCACGTAGGCCAGGTCGTAGGCCGCGTCGGGACAGATCGGATAGCAGATGCGGATGATGCCGTAGCCGCCCATCTTCAGGAGGATGCCCGCCAGGATCATCGAGATTGGCGTAGGCGCCTCGACGTGCGCGTCGGGCAGCCAGGTGTGCAGCGGCACAATCGGGATCTTGATGGCAAAGCCGATGAACAACAGCACGAAGGCCCACCATTGTAGCGACCTGCCCCATAGCAGCTCCGCGTCGAACAGGTCCGTGTGCTGGCCCATCTTGGACAGTGCCAGGATGTTGAAGGTGTGGATCGGGTTGTCGCCCGGCTCTCTTACCGCGCGGGTCACGTCGGCATGCAGGTGCAGGTCGTCCCACGCGACGGCCCGCGAACCGCCCGGCAGGTCGCTTTGGGCGGCCAGAGCCCGCAGGTCGCTGTTGAAATAAAGGATCAGGATGGCGATCAGCATCAGCACGCTGCCCACCAGCGTGTAGAGAAAGAACTTGATCGCCGCGTATTCGCGGCGCGGGCCGCCCCACACGCCGATCAGGAAGTACATCGGCAACAGCATGACTTCCCAGAAGACGTAGAACAGAAAGAAGTCCAGGGCCATGAAGACCCCGATCATGCCCGTCTCCAAGAGCAGGTACAGGATGCAATAGGCCTTCACGTGCTTGGTGATGTTCCAACTGGCCCCCATGGCCAGCATGCTCAAGAACGACGTCAGCAGCACCAGCGTGAAGCTGATGCCGTCGATCCCCATGAAATAGAAGATGTTGAACGACGGTATCCAGTCGATCGAGAAGGCGTCCTGCATGCCCGCCGCTCCCAGCTCGAACCGCGGCGTCGCCACGCCTTCGGGCGAAGGCACCGCCATGTACACCGTCAGAAGGAAAACCAACACCGTGACCACCAGGCTGAACAGCTTGATGGCCTCCGGCTTCTCCTTCGGAAAGAGCAACAGCACCAGCGCCCCCAGCGCGGGCAGAAACACGACCAGGCTCAACAGGAGAACGTATTGCGATTGCATGGCAAGCCCAAGGGTTATCGCGCCGAGGCGAAATTGATCAAAACGGTCAGGGCCACGGTCCCAATCACGATCAGCATCACGTATTGCCGCAAGCGGCCGGTCTGCACGCTCCGCAGCGAGTTGCCCAGCGACCAGGTCCAGGCGGCAAACACGTTCACCGACTGGTCCACCAAATAGCGGTCGATCAGGTCGTCGAAGTCGGCCAGCCGGCGCGTCCAACGCGCCGAGCCGTGAATCAGGCCGTCGATCACCCCCTTATCGAAGGCCGCCACCGCGCCGGCCGCCAGGTGCACCGGCCGCACGAACAGGACCTGGTAAAGCTCGTCGAAATGCCATTTATTCCAGAGCAAGTTGTAGAGCGGCCTGAACTGTTGCCGCGCCTCGGCCGGATCCAGCAGGCGCACGCCGTAAAACAGCACGGCCAGCAAAAAGCCGCCCAGGGCCGTGGCGCTGGCCACCAGCGTGGCCAGCAGGTGCACGTCGGCAGCGTGGCTGGCGTGCTCGTCGGGATAGACCAGGCCGGGCAGCAGCAGCCCCTGCCCCAGCTCGCCGGCGGGACGCGCCTGTTCGAGCAGGCTCACCACGCCCAGCCACGGCCAGCCGACCGCTACCGCGAAGACAGCCAGCACGACCAAAGGCACGTACATGATCGGAGGCGATTCGTGGGCGTGCTCGTGAACGTGGCGATCGCGCGGCTCGCCGGTAAACGTCATGAACCAGAGGCGGAACATGTAGAAGGCCGTGACGGCCGCGCCGCCGGCAGCCACGGCAAACAGCACGCCTCCCGGCGTCGGGTTGAGATTCCAGAACGACAGCGCCTGCGCGATGATCGCGTCTTTGGAGAAAAACCCGCTGAACAACGGCGCCCCGATGATCGCCAAACAGCCCACCAGCATCGTGTAGGCCGTCCAGGGCATTATCTTGCGGAGCCCGCCCATGCGGGTGATGTCGTTGGTGTGGCAGGCATGGATCACCGAGCCGGAGCACAAGAACAGCAGGCTCTTGAAGAAAGCGTGCGTGATCAGATGGAACAGGCCGGCCGCCCAGCCGCCCAGCCCCAGGGCCAGCATCATGTAGCCCAACTGGCTGACGGTCGAGTAAGCCAGCACTCGCTTGATGTCGACGGCCGTGATGGCAATCGAGGCGGCCAGCAACAGCGTGATCGCGCCGATCACGGCGATCACCAGCAGCACCTCGGGCGCGAACACGGGGTAGAACCGGCCCACCAGGTACACGCCCGCGGCCACCATCGTTGCCGAGTGGACCAGGGCGGACACGGGCGTCGGCCCTTCCATGGCATCGGGCAGCCAGACGTGCAGCGGGAACTGCGCGCTTTTGCCGACGCAGCCGCAGAAGATGCCGATTCCAGCCACCACCAGCAGCCAGTAACCGTGGCCCTGCTCGCGCCAGGACACGACGCGCGCCAGGATCTCCGACTCGGCGGCCGCCGGGTTGCGCGGATGGTCGCGCACCACTTCGGCCGCCAACTCGGCGGCGGACGCGCGGACCATGCCCGCCGGCGCCTCGAGCCGATAGCCGTTCTCGGCCGACCGCACCTGGCTGAAGATGCCCTGGCGGCCATCCACGTCGCCGAAGGCGAACGTGCCCAGGCTCGCCCACAGCGCCATCATTCCGACGATCATGCCGAAGTCGCCGATCCGGTTGACGATGAAAGCCTTGTTGGCGGCGTTCGTCGCGCTTTTGCGCTCGATGTAGAAGCCGATCAGAAAGTACGAACAGATCCCCACCAGCTCCCAGAACACGAACACCATGGCGACGTTGCCGGCCACCACCAGCCCCAGCATGCTGAACGAGAACAGCGACATGTACTGGAAAAAACGGTGGAACCGCCCAGGCCGGTGCAAATGGCGCCCGTCGGAAAGCGTCACTTCGTGATCGACGACCTCGTCGAGCTCGTCGTGCATGTAGCCGATGGAATAGAAGTGAATGCAAGTGGCAATCGCCGTGACCATGGCGAACATGCCGATCGTCAGGGCGTCGATGTAGTAGCTCACCGTGATAGCCAGCGCGCCGAATCGGCCCAGCGTGTACCAATCGCCCGTGTAATGCCGGGGGGGCCCTGCCTGTGCCTGGTGCTCGGCGGCCGATGCATGGTCGCCTGCATGCTCCTTCGCCTCGCCGGCGTGCCCGCCCGCCGTGGCCTCGTGCGGCGCCGACGCCACGGCCCCATGCTCGCCCCGCGGTCCGCTCGCTTCGGCCGGCGAGCTGAAAACCCAGATTCCCAGCGCCACCACCGACGCGACCAGCGATCCCAGGATGGCGCCCGTCGCCACGTAACTCGCCATGACGCCGGCCCTGCCCATCCGCGGGCCCACCAGCACGATCAGCGCAAACGAGGCGAGCGGCAGCAGCCACGCCAGTCCCAGCAGAATAGGCAGAAACGTAGCCGTGTCCATCAGCCCTTCAATTCGTCGGCCCGGTCGACGTCGACCGTGGCATGGTTGTTGTAAAAGTTCAACGTAATGGCCAGGGCCACGGCGGCCTCCGCGGCGGCCAGCACGATCACGAACAAGGCGATCAACTGCCCGTCGAGACCAAGCGAAAGACCGCCCTCCCGGTAGAGAAAATCGCTCGACATCGCCACGAAGTTCACGTTCGCTCCGTTGAGCACAAGCTCGATGCCCATCAGCACGCCCAGCGCATTGCGCTTGGCGGCCATGCAGACCACCCCCGACACGAACATAATCGCTCCCACGACCATGAAGTGCGACACGCCGACGGGTTCAGCCAGCAGGTTCATCCCAATTGCCTCGCGTTGCTTGCCCGCCGCTTGGTTCGAGCCAGGTATGCCGCGCCGATCAACACCACCAGCAGGTGGACCGATACGATTTCGAACGGGAGCAGGTAGCCCGACATCCCGTCCTTCAAGTGCTCCGGCCGCTCTTCGAGCCGATCCACGCGAGCTCCCAACAGTCCCATGCCCAGCCGCGTGGCCGTATCGTGTTGCACCAGGTCGGCCGGGGGGGCATCGGCGCGGCTCGCGCCGCGACCGCGCCAGTCGGGCACGCTGAAGGCCGCCGGTATCAGAAAAGCGAGCAGGCACCCGGAAAGCAGAAAGGCCACGATCCAATCGCCGCCGCTGGTCTTCATCGAAATAAACGGTCCCTGGGCCGTCAGCATCACGCCGAAGATCAAAAGCACCAGCGTGCCGCCGACGTAAATCAGCAACTGCATGGCCCCCACGAAGTCGGCCCCGGCCAGAAAGAACAGGCCCGACGTCGCCCCCAGCGACATGATCAGGTACAAGGCCATCCGCACGATGTTGCTGGTGATCACGACCGCCACCGCGAACGCGCAGGCCAACCCGGCAAACAACAGAAAGAAAAACGTGTGCCAGTTCGGTTCCACGGTCACCTGCTCTCCGCGCCGGCCAAATCGCCCGCCGCCAGCCGCTCGCCCCCAGCGCTTGCCACGGGCTCTTGCGGCCGTCCCGCTGCATCGACCGGCGCCTGCGCCTCGGCATACCGCGCGCCGTACGGCTCGCTCCGCAAGTCCAACAAGCCGCCGGGCCATAGATACGTCCAGGCCACCGCGCCCAGAAATGTCACGGCCGCGATCGGCGTGCAGTACTTCAGGCAGACCTTCATCACCTGGTCGATCCGCAGCCTGGGCAGCGTCCAGCGGACCCACATCATGAACGTCACCCACAGGCAGCACTTGAAGACGAAGTTCAGCATCCCCAAAAAGTTCCCCAGGTAGCCGGCCAACCAGCCGCTTTCGTGCGTCAGCCCCAGCATCGACGCCACCGGCACCGGGCCGTTCCAGCCGCCGAAGAACAGGATCGCCGCCAGGCCGCTCACGGCAAACATCGAGCCGTATTCGGCCATGAAAAAGAAGCTCCACCGCAGCCCGGAATACTCCGTGTGGAAACCGGCCACCAGTTCGCTTTCGGCCTCGGCCAGGTCGAACGGCGCGCGGTTCACGCTGGCCGTGGCGCAGGTAAAGTAAACCCAGAACGTGATGAAAGTAAACGGGTCGTGGAAGATCAGCCAGTTGTTCAACCAGCCCGCTTGCAGGCGGCCTATCTCGACCAGGTCCATGGTGCCGGCGATCAGCACCGGCACCACGACGCAGAGGCCCATCGGCACTTCATAGCTGACCACCTGGGCCGCCTCACGCATGGCGCCGAAAAGCGACCACTTCGAAGCCGACGCGTAGCCGGCCAGGATCACGCCGAAGACCTCCAGGCCCATCACCGCCAGGATGAAGAACACGGCCGTGTTCAGCCGCACCGCGACCCAGCCATCGCTGAAAGGAAGCGCCAGAAAGGCGGCGAACGAAGCACAGAAGCTGATATAGGGGGCCAAGCGAAACAACAACGCGTCGGCCCCGGCGGGCATCAGGTCTTCCTTGGTGATCAGCTTGATGCCGTCGGCCAAGGTCTGCAGCCAACCGAACTTGCCGCCCACGCGGGTCGGCCCCAGGCGATCCTGGATGCGGCCGGCAACCTTCCGCTCCAGCCAGATGAACACCAGCGCGCCGACCGCCACCACGTGCAGCAGCAGCAGGCAGTGCACCATGGCGGCGATCAGATACGCCGCCGCTTCAAGAGTCCAGTCCGGCAGCCAGTCGGCCAGCCAGGCTGGAAGCCAGCCGGGCAGGTGCTTTGCCAGATAGTCAGCCACTCGTAGGCCCGCCCTCGCCCCAACGCTTGATTGATGAGTGCAATGTGGGTATCGCCGCGGCCATTCCACTCAGGCGTCAAGTCGTGGCGCTGAAGCGGCTCCGCGAAGATCGTGAAATATGGCACAAAGCCTTGCCGGTGTTCAAGCCCCTAGCGGTCGATTTCGCCCATCACAATGTCCAACGAGCCGACGATGGCCGGCACGTCGGCGATCAGGCAACCGCGGCACAGCTCGTGGGTGACCGACAAGTTCGAGAAACAACTGCTGCGGGCGCGGGTCCGCCAGGGAATGGGCGATCCGTCGCTGACCAGGTAGAAGCCCATCTGGCCGCGGGGGGCTTCGGTCTCCAGGTAGGCCTCGCCCTTGGGCAGCTTCTCGTTGAGCTTCAACGGCACCGCGTGCGAACCTTTCGCCGTGCTGTAGCGGTCCATGGCCTGCCGCACCAGGTCCATGGCCTGCACCACTTCCAGCATCCGCACGTAAAAGCGGTGCCAGCAGTCGCCCAGCACGGCCGAGGCGGGGACAGGCGGGTAGATGTGGTCTTTCGGGTAGTGGCCGTCCTTCTGGACGATGACCTCGAAGGCATAGCCGTCGTACATCTCGGTGTAGCGCTCTTCGCCGTCGCGGCGCAAGTCGTGGTCCACTCCGCTGCCCCGCAGCACCGGACCGGTACAGCCGTAGTCGATCGCCATCTCGGCCGACAAAAGGCCGATGCCCGTGGCCCGCCGCACAAAAATGGCATTGCTGGTCAACAGCGTATGGTACTCGTCGATCACCGGAGAAAGTTGATCCAGGAACTTCTCGCACTGCTTGAGCCAGCCGGGCGGCAGGTCGTGCGTGGCGCCGCCGATCGTCAGGTAGCTGTACGTCAGCCGGGCCCCGCAGGCCATCTCGAACAGGTCGAGGATCTTCTCCCGCTCGCGGAAGGCGTACAGGAAGGGACTGAACGTGCCTAAATCGAGGCCATAGGCACCCATCCCCACCAGGTGGCTGGCGATGCGGCCCAGTTCGGCGATGATCACCCGCAGGTGCCTGGCCCGCTCGGGTATTTCCAGCTTCATCAGCTTCTCGACGGTCAGCGACCAGCCGAGGTTCATGTTCATGCCGGCCAGGTAGTCCATCCGGTCGGTGTAGGGAATCCACTGCTTGGGCGTGAGGTTCTCGCCGATCTTTTCCGCGCAGCGGTGCAGGTAGCCGATGTGCGGCGTCACCTCCGAGACCACCTCGCCGTCGGTCCGCAGCACCAGCCGCAGCACTCCGTGCGTGCTGGGATGCTGCGGGCCCATGTTGACGAGCATTTCGTCCGTGCGGACGTCGAATTCGATGATGCGTGGATCGTCGAGATGCGTGGCCATAGCGTTACCTGGCTCGGATGCCGTGGTACTCCAGCGGCATTTCATAGTCTCTGCGCAGCGGGTGCCCCACCCAGTCCTCGGGGCAGAGGATCCGCCGCAGGTTGGGGTGCCCCGTGAACTCGACGCCGCACAGGTCGTACACTTCGCGCTCGTGCCAGTCGGCCGTGCTCCAGACCCCGCTGACCGTCGGCACCCGCGGCAAGTTGCCTTCGACCCCCTCGCGCCAGCGCGGCAGGACGACCTTCAACACCAGGCTCGTCTTATTGGGCAGGCTCCAGAGATGGTAGACCACCTCCATGTGCGGCTCCCAGCCGGTCTTGGCGGCCTTCTTCGGATCGGCCTCGAAGTAATCGACGCCGCTGATGCAGTTGAGCATGTTGAACCGCAGGTCCGGCTCGTCGCGCAGGTAACGGCACACCTCGACCAGTCCCTCGGCCGTCACCTCGATCCAGGGATCGATCGCTTCCAGATTCGCGCCGGCAATCGCAGCGCCGAATCGCTTCTTCAGACGATCGAGAAAAGCCTGGCCGCTCATGCTCAACGTGCCCCTTACGACCCCGCCAAGGCCGGTTCGCGCTCTTCGACAGGTCCGCCCGTGGGAGCCGGCCGGGGCACCGCCCGCTCGTGGCCGACCGCTCGCACCCAGTCCAGGTCGCCGCGACGCCAGACATACGCGAAACCAACCATCAGCACGCCAAAGAACACCAGGATGTCGAGAATCGCCGCCAGCGCCAGAACCCCGGCCGAACGCTCGATCTCCCGCGCCGCCGCGGCCGGGGTGGCGTCGGCGGCCGGCTGCGGCATGGCGGCCGGCGGGACGCCGAGCTCACTGTAGATTGCACGGGGCGCCGCCAGCAGCGTCGGCGGTCCAGCAACGCCGTCCACTTCGACCGATTCCACCTTGGCCAGCGCCGGGTCCATCAGGTGCGTGGCCTTGCCGTACACCGTGGCCCAGGGAAAGAAAAAGGCGATCTCCACGTCGAAGATGATGAACAACAGCGCCACCACGTAGAACCGCAGGTCGAACTGGACGAAGCTCGAACCGATCGTCGGTTCCCCACACTCGTATACCGACAGCTTCTCCTGGTTGGGCGCTTTGGGCCTCAGAAACTTGCCCACCAGCAAATTCAGGAACAGAAACCCGAATCCGACCGCGGTGAACAGAGCCAGGTAAGCGGCAATGAAGGTTGGCGACATCGAACAGGCCAAACCCCGGGGCAAGGCCGATGAATCGGCGGCAACTAGCGGCGAAAAAAGCGATTGTAGGCCAACTCGCTCCCTTTGCAAGCCGTGCGGCTCGCCCGGAGTGGCAATCGGGTCGCCGCTGGGCGGTCCATCAGGAGTCGATCGAGTCGCCCTCGTCGACGGGCGAGCTGGCGTCGCCTTCCGCCACGCTGCCAACGGCCACGCTGCCGCAATTGGTCAACGGGCGCCGGCCGGGAAAGCCGGCGTCCAGCTCGTGCCAGTGCTGCACCTCGGGCTCGCCGAGTTTCCAGCAGAGGTAAACCAGGCGGCCCTCGATCAACGCGGGAAAATCGATCAGGCCCTCCGGCCCATTCTTGGGTTCCACCCCCAGCTCACGCAACTCTTCAACGTACTCCTGCAGTCGCTGGCTGTCCTTTTCCAGCTCTTCCTCGATCTGGGCCAGCTCTTCGCCATACAAGTCGCGCGAGCCGCGCTGCCGCCCCGCCAACAGCATGGCCAGCCGCTCGCGACGTTCGATCACGTCCCTGGAAAGCTCCGCCAAATCGGTGGCAATGGCACGGACCAGCGGCAGGACGGCGTTGGCCTGCTCGACGGTGAAAATCTTCGCGTCGCCTATGGCTTGGCCCGACATGGAGGTGCACCTCTTGGTTACTCGATAACCCAGTATACGGGTTAACTGCCGTTTTGGTTAGGGCCGCCGTGAACCGGCTCGGCAATTACCTTCGAGGCGGCCACCGCGGTGGGGTTCAGCGTGGCACGTCCCCAGGCGACATCCACGGGCATTCGCGAAAAATCGACAATGCAGCCGTCCCGGCTGTAGCAGCTCAGATCGTGCGTGGCCCCCATGAAAATACAATCGACCGGACAAGGGTCGACGCACAAGGCGCAAAACATACACTTGGTGTAATCGATCGTAAACCCGGTTACCTTGAAGCCCTTTCCCTGCGTGACCCGCTCCTTGCCGATATAAATGCAATCGACCGGGCAGGCCTTGGCACATTGGTCGCAAGCGATGCAGGTGGTCAGGTCGTAGCGGTGGAACCCGCGATAACGGGGCGCCACCGGCACCGGCAGCTCGGGATACTCGAAGTGCTCGGTGAACGTCTTGCGCTGCGGGTCGTAGGTCTTCCACCAGTAGCGCAGCGTCACCCACATCCCCTGGATGACGGTCCTGACGGCATCCCAGACGTCACGAAGCCACTGTAACATTTGCTCACCAATCCAGCCGAGAACTGCGCGTACTCCACCGCCCGCGAGCGACTTTCCGCCAAACAAAACCCTTGCCTTCGGCACACCGCCTGCTGAATTATAGGCAGCCAACCCGCGCTCGCAAGCGGTCAAGCGAAGTGCGCTTTCCCCCCTGCCACTGCTTTCCCGTGCCACACTGCTGCTTTCCTGTGCCACTGCTTGGAGGAGCCGACATGTCGGCTCCGAGAAGCAGTGCAACTCAGCACCAGGTCTGTCACAAAGTTGCCTTTACCCCAGCCGGCCGCGGCCGCTCGCCCGCAGGCACGGCACACGGGTCGATGCTAGCGTTTTCCCATTTTGGGGGTAACGTCCACACCGAACGGGAGGGGCAGGCGTCAAAGACGTAACTTTAGGAGCCGGCTCGCGCCGATGGGTCACCGGCGGCCGCAGCCTGCGGAGGGATCCAGCCCGCGAGCCAGGGCAGAATCCATAAGTGCCAGTGATTTAGGTAGTTACGACTAAAACTCGCAGTTGACTCGGCGGTTGAACAGCTCGGCCCCGCCCGCTACATACGAATCTTGTGCCAAGAAGTGCCCCGCCGGGCGAAAAAATCGGCTCCCGCCCGGCATGCCAAGCTTGACTCTCGACACAGGCCGCCTAAAGTGAAGTGAGGAAAGTTACTGCGCGCACAGCCACTTACGGCTTCGGGCGTCGGTGTCGATGCGCGTCGGTAACGATGGAGTAGACCATTTGTTCGCCCCTAAAGGTCCAAGGAGGACACTCCCCTAAGGAAGGTCCCTGTCAAGAAGCGAAGGAATTGGCGATGTTGGTTTTATCCCGCAAGAAGAACGAGAGTATCGTCATCAACAACGACATCACCATTGTCGTCGTTGAGATTCGCGGTGACAAGGTCCGGCTGGGCGTCGAGGCGCCCAAGGAAGTGCCGGTGCACCGCCGCGAGGTCTACGATGCGATTCAGCGCAACAACAACTTGAACTTGCCGGCCGAGGGCCAGGGCAAGGCCGCCAGCGGTGCTGATGCCCCCAGCGGTGAAGTTGGTTGATGCTCGTTCACGTGACGTGCCTGCCACGGGCGTTCCCCCCTGCCCGACGCTTTCCTTTATTTGGTCGTTATCGCGGGCTTCGCTGTGCGCGCCGACCGCCTCCCCGATTTCCGTGCCGCGCCGCACCCGTCGCGCTGTTTGGCCGCGGTGGCTTGACGCAGCTACGGCCGGCCCGTTATACACCCTGCTAGGCGCGCCTGCCAGGCGGCGGCCCGCCGGCCCCGTCGTCTAGCCAGGTCTAGGACACAGGCCTTTCACGCCTGCAACACGGGTTCGAATCCCGTCGGGGTCACTCCATTGGCATGCCTGACACCGCCGAGCAACCCTACGACGCCCTGCTGTTGGTTTCCTTCGGCGGGCCGGAAGGCCCGGACGATGTCCTCCCCTTCCTCGACAATGTCCTGCGTGGCAGGCGGGTGCCGCGCGAGCGGATGCTCCAAGTCGCCGAGCACTACCGGCGCTTCGGCGGCGTCAGCCCGATCAACGAACAGAATCGCTCGCTCATCCGCGCCCTGGAAGCCGAGTTCCAGCGGCAAGGACCTCGGCTTCCGGTTTACTTGGGCAACCGCAATTGGCATCCACTCATCGCCGAAGCGCTCACGCAAATGGCGGCCGACGGTGTACGTCGGGCGCTGGCCTTTTGTACCTCCGCCTACAGTTCGTATTCCGGCTGCCGCCAATACCGCGAAAACATCGAAGACGCCCGGACTCGCGTCGGCCCCTCCGCCCCCCGCGTCGATAAGCTGCGGGTCTTCTACAATCACCCCGGATTTGTCGAGGCCATGACCGACCGCGTGCGGGATGCCTTGGCCGCGATACCCAGCCACCGTCATGCCGCCGCCCACCTGGTGTTCACCGCCCACAGCATCCCCCAAGCCATGGCCGCGAACTGCCGCTACCAAAGCCAACTTGCCGAATCCTGCCGCCTGGTGGCCGATGCTCTGGCCGAATCGGGACCTCGCCTGCCTTGGCAGCTCGTGTACCAGAGCCGCAGTGGGCCGCCGGAGCAGCCGTGGCTCGAACCCGACGTGCGAGATTATTTGGGCGAGCTGGCCGGTCGCGGCATCCACGACGCGGTCGTGGTGCCGATCGGCTTTTTATCGGACCACATGGAGGTGCTGTACGACCTGGACGTCGAGGCCGCCGCGATCTGCCGATCATTGGGCTTGAACATGTTGCGGGCAGGCACCGCCGGCACGCACCCCGCCTTTGTAGCGATGATCCGCGAGCTCGTGCTGGAACGCATGGGACAAGTCGACCAGCGGCGGGCCTTGGGCGCCTCCGGCCCCAGCCATGATGTGTGCCCGGCCGATTGCTGCCCCAGCGGCGCGACGCGGCCAGGGGAGGCAGCCTCGTAGAAGTGCACGTGCCGAAGCGGGCTGGGGGAAGCCCTTTTGACGATTCGTCGATTTGACTGATTTTGAAGTCGCACCAGGAGACCAACGCATGGTACCCGGACTGAAGGGGTTTGTTTGGCTGAGCTGTCTGGCGGTCCTGTTGGAGCTCCCATGCCCGGCTGCTGCCGATGACTGGCCGCAGTGGCGGGGACCCGCGCGCGACGGCGTATGGCGTGAAGAGGGCATCGTCGAAGAATTCTCATCCCCGCGACTCGAGCCCCGTTGGCGGGCGAAAATCTCCAGCGGCTACAGCGGCCCGACCGTGGCCGACGGCCGCGTGTACGTTACCGACCGCCTGGTCGGGCCGAAGCAGGTCGAGCGGGTCCACTGCTTCGATTGGCGTTCGGGCAAGAACCTTTGGACCCACGTCTACGACTGCGTCTACAGCGGCGTCGGATACGAGGCCGGCCCGCGGGCCTCCGTATCGATCCGCGACGGCCGGGCTTATTCGTTGGGATCGATGGGGCACCTGTTCTGCCTGGACGCGGCCGGCGGCAAGGTGCTGTGGAAGAAGGACCTGAACCAGGAGTACGGCATCCGCATGCCCATTTGGGGCATCGCCGCCAGCCCCTTGATCGAACAGGACCTGGTCATCGTGCAGATTGGCGGAGCGGACGATGCCTGCCTCGTCGCCTTCGACCTCGCTACGGGCGAAGAAAAATGGCGGGCGCTTGCAGACGAGGCCTCCTATGCGGCGCCCATCATTATCGAGCAGGCAGGCCGGCGCGTGCTGGTTTGCTGGACCGGCGAGAGCGTGGCCGGCCTGAATCCCGGCTCAGGCGAGGTGTATTGGCGGCATCCCTTCCCGCCCAAGAACATGGTGATTTCGATTGCCACTCCGGTCTTCGAGCGTGACCGGCTGTTCGTCACCTCCTTCTACGATGGGGCGTTGATGCTCAAGGTCGATCCCAAGCGGCTGGCGGTCCAAGAGCTGTGGCGCAAGCGCGGTCCCGACGAGCAGCATACCGAGGCGCTGCACTCGATCATCAGCACGCCCTATCTCACGGGCGACTACGTCTACGGCGTCGACAGCTATGGCGAGCTGCGCTGCCTGGACGCCAGGACGGGCGAGCGGATCTGGGAGAGCCTCGAAGCGACGCCGCCGGCCCGCTGGAGCAACATCCACATGGTCAAGAACGGCGAGCGGATCTGGATGTTCAACGAGCGCGGCGACCTGATCATCAGCAAGCTCTCCCCCTCCGGGTACCAGGAGATCAGCCGCGCCAAGCTCATCGAACCCACCCGCGAGCAGTTGAACCAGCGTGGCGGCGTCTGCTGGGCCCACCCCGCCTACGCCTACCGGCACGTTTTCGCCCGCAACGACAACGAATTGGTCTGCGTCGATCTTTCGAAACAAGCAGCGGCGAAGAACCGGTCTGGACACGCTCTTGGAAATCGCTAGTCTATCACCCCCCAAATTGACAGGTGCAAAGGAGTGTACCGATGAAACGGCCGCTGGTGCTGCTCTGCGCGGCCCTGGTTGCGGGTTGCCAAAGCACGGCGCCGAGCGTCGACCCGTTCCTGGGGCGTAAGACCGTGCCACCCCCCGGCACGGGCACTGCCGGCGCACCGATCTCGGAGCCTTACTATCCCGGATCCGCACCCTATTCGCCCGGCAGCACGACACCCAACCAATACGCGCCACCCGGCGGCAGCTATCAATACCCGCAGCAGGGCTCGCTGCGGCAGACGCCCAACGGCCCCCTGGCGGCCCAAGGCCGCCCCAACGAGCCTGCACCGGTCGCGCAGCCGGCCGGCGGCAATTGGTCGGAGCTGGGCCAGGCCGTCCAGGCCGATTACGAGCAGCCCGCCGGCGACCCAGCCCAAGATCTCCACGGCAGCCCGGTCCAACTGGCCGGGTACGAAGCCGATGACGACGATCCGGTGGTGATGTCGGCATCGGACGTTTCCGAAATCCGAATCATCGAGCCGCCCGCCCAATCCAGTCCGGAAACCGCTCGGCCTCCGGCGACGTCGGTGGCCGCCCAGCCGGCTGCTTTGCGTGCGCCAGGTCGGCACGAGCCTTCCCATGCGATCGACATCATGGATCTGCCGGCGGTCAATCGGGCCGACTCAGAAGCCGGCCTCGCCGGTCGGACACGAAAGGCCTCTCGCCCGGCCGCGGCCCATGCCGCCGAACGTCCAGCGGCCGATCCGGGAAAAAGCGACCGCTACGGCTACGCGGCCGATTATCGCTCGCTGCGAGGCCAATTGGAGTTCTCGCTGATCGATCGGCAGTGGAAGCTCCGCTATATACCGATCGACGGAGATACCGACGACTATGGTGGAAGCGTCGTTCTCCATGGACATGCTCTGGACGACTTCCGGCCCGGCGAGTTTGTCTCCGTGCGCGGCCAGATCGAGGGCCAGGGCGCGGCCGGCACGTTTGCCGCCGCCTATCGCGTCGATGACATCAAGCCGCTGAGCCGCTGAGCGCTCGCCGCTGCCTGCGGCGCACCGGGCAGCCGGCGGCCCGCGGGGCACAACAGCCCTTCTCTGCTTGCCTAGCAGTTCCGCCCGCCGCCAAACCACGTGCCAGGCGGCCGCCCATAGCCTACAATAGAGGCGGCCCCGCGTACCGCCTCCGGGTGCTGGTGCCACTGCTTGAAGTCCCGGCCCGCCAGGACCAGAAGCAGTGCCCGCCCCTGCGACGTAGCTACCAGGGCCGTCACATTCCTTCTCTTCGATCCAGGCAGGCGGCGTTGGGCACCATTCCCACCGGTTTTTCGGCACAGGTGCAGGCTTACACGGGCGGTCCGGTCAGCCGCAAGCTGGCCAGTTGGAGCCTGTTGTTGCCGAAGGTCGCGGCCTACGAGCCGGAGCTTGAGAAGCTCTCGGACCACGATCTGCGCAAGCGTAGCCTGTCGCTGCGCTACCGGGCCAAGAGCCAGGAGCCCTTGGAACGGCTGCTGCCGGAAAGCTACGCCCTGGTCCGCGAGGCGGCCCGCCGGACCGTGAACATGCGGCACTTCGACGTGCAGATTCTGGGCGGCATTGCCATGCACCACCGCTCGATTGCCGAAATGCAGACCGGCGAAGGCAAGACGCTCACCGCCACGCTGCCCATGTATCTGCACGCGCTGGCCGGCAAGGGCGCCCAGTTGGCCACCGTCAACGACTACCTGGCCCGCCGCGACGCCGAGTGGATGCGGCCCATCTACCAACAATTGGGCATTTCCGTGGGAGTCATCGAGGCCAACATGCAGCAGCCAACCCGCCGCAAGGCCTATGCCTGCGACGTGACCTATGGCACCGCCAAGGAGTTCGGCTTCGACTTCCTGCGAGATCGGCTGCTGCTGCGGCGCATCAACGACGGTCTGGCCGATTTCCTGGGCGGAATGCTCGGACAGCAGGGCGCCGGCGGCGGAGAACAACCGGTACAGCGGGGGGCCCACTTTATCGTGGTCGATGAGGCCGACAGCATCCTGATCGACGAGGCCCGCACGCCGCTGATCATCAGCGCACTGCCGACCGAGGCCGAAAAGATCGCCGTCGAGTGTTACCGCTGGAGCGCCAAGGTGGCCGCCGGCTTCGAAGAAGACGAACATTACACCTACGACCACGAGAAGCAGACGGTGGAATTGACCGCACCCGGCCGGCAACGGGTCCGCACGCTGACCAAGCCCGACGCGATGGACTCGGTCGGCATGTTCACCATCTACGAGTACGTGGAGCGGGCCATCAAGGTCTCCAAGGCGTTCACGCTCGACCGGCAATATGTAATCCGCGACGGCGAGATTGTGATCGTCGACGAGTTTACGGGCCGGCTCTCCGAGGGCCGCAAGTGGCGCGACGGAATCCACCAGGCGGTCGAGGCCAAGGAAGGCGTCGAGGTCACCGTCGCCACGGGCCAGGCGGCCCGGATCACCGTGCAGGATTTCTTTCTCCGCTACGAGCGGCTGGCCGGCATGACCGGCACCGCCGTCAGCTCGGCACGCGAGCTGGCCAAGATCTACCAGGTGCGCGTGGTGCCCATTCCCACCAACCGGCCCGCCATCCGGCAGCGGTTGCCCGATCGGATCTTCGGCACGGCCGACGCCAAGTGGGCCGCCATCGTGGACGAAGTGCGCGAGCTGCACGCCGCGGGCCGGCCGATCCTGATCGGCACCCGATCGATCGACAAATCGGTCCACCTGGCCCGACTGCTCCGCGCCGCCGGCATCGAACACCGCGTCCTCAACGCCCATGAGATCGCCGCCGAGGCCGACATCGTGGCCCGTGCCGGCCTGCAAGGCAAGGTCACCGTATCAACCAACATGGCCGGCCGCGGCACCGACATCAAGCTGGGCGAAGGCATCGACGCGCTGGGCGGCCTGCACGTGATCTGCACCGAGATGCACGATGCGGCCCGCATCGACCGCCAGTTGATCGGGCGCTGCGGCCGCCAGGGCGATCCGGGGACTTACCGGCAATACCTGGCCCTGGACGACGACATCCTGTTGGCCGGCCTGGGTCCCAAAAAATCGCGGCGGCTCAAGGCGCGGGGCGAGAAAGCACGCGGCCCCTTCGATCGCCTGGGCAGGCTCTTTCGCAAATCGCAGCGGCGGATCGAGCGCCGCCACTTCCGCGACCGCCGCGTGCTGATGTACTACGAGAAAGAACGCAAGAAGATTCAAAAACAGATGGGCCAGGACCCCTATCTCGACACCGCCGGCTAAGCACCCCATTTATGGGGTCGATCCCTCGTCCCTTCTTCCTTCATCCTTCTGCCTTCTACCTTCTGCCTCCCCCCTTCGCCATTTCCGCCGCGGCCGCAGCACGGCAAACAACACCAACACCACCAGGGCCAGCGGGATCAGCTTCGGCCGGATGGCAACCAGAATCGCGCCGGCCAGCAGAGTTCCCACCAGCCAAGGCTGCAGGCGTCGCGTCTGAGGCAGGGCCAGCCACAGAACGGCCATCACCAGCCCCACCCGCCAGCACGCGGTGGCCAAGGTATGCCAGTCGCCTGACGCGCGGCCCAGGCCATGGATGGCGGCCCAGGTGCCCAACAACACAACAGCAATCACGCCGACGGTGGGCCGGTGCATCAGGCCTTTATCGACGATTGCTCGCTGGCTGACAAGCGGCGGCTTGATTGCCTGGCCGCTGGCGCTTGGCTCAGTGCATCCCATAAAATGCGACCGGCACGGATCCCTGGCACGGCCTGCCCAGGTTGACGAAGCGCGCCTCGCGCACGCTCACTTCGTCGATCACGATCAATTGGACGTTCAGCCTGCCCCAGCGGCTGGCGTACTGCCCCAACGTCTTGCCCACGTTGCTGGTCGCCAACAGCACGAAAGGCCGGTCAGGCGGAAACCGGCACTCCGTCAGCGCCTGGGCCAGCCGTGCGCCAAGCTGCTTGATCGGCTGCGACTCGGCCGGCCCGCAATCGACTTGCAGGCAGGCCCCCTGGCCGGCGGCCTTGGCCAATTCGACGAGCGCGCGGATCTCCGTCTCCGAGGCGTCCCACCTCAGCGTTCCAAGGATCGGCAGGTCCGACAGAGGCAGCCGGCTGGAATCGGGCAGAAACAAGGTCGAGCCGGAAACCTCTACGTTGTGGATGGTCAGGCCGACCAGCGTGGCCCGCCCCTGGTTGGCTGGCACGTGCGTCGTCAGCGAGCGGGAGAGAATTGGCGATTGCGTGATTCGGCGGGCCAGATCGATGCCCAGGTCTCCATACGCGGTCGTGCCCGGCAGCGGCTGGCCCAGGGCGTGCCGGTAGGCCAGCTCGCCCACGCCTCCGCTGAGCGTGATGATCGCAACCTGGGCCGCGCTGGCTTCCAAATGCATCGGCTCGAACGGAACTTGGACGTGCAGCCGCGCGCACTCCTTTGTAAGCGGCTCTCCGGCGATCACGTCTTCCAACATCGTCACGTAGAAATCGACCACCGATTCGATCTCATGATCGTCCAGGACGTCGCCTGGTCCCTTGTGGATGCCGAGGTGCTTCACCAGTTCGCTGCCATATCGCGACAGGCCGTTCAATCGGTACCCGCCCGGTTCGAACGTGACATGCCGGGCGCCGACGTAATACCAGCCCACCCGGCTCACCTGGCCGTCGCGGCCCGCGGCCAGGTTGGTCGTGCCGCCTCCGATGTCGAGGTTCACCAGCGGCGTGCCCGGCTCGGCGTGCGACAGGTCCAGGCAGTTGCCCATGAACGCCAGCCACGATTCCAGGCGCGGGTCGTCCGCAGTGGCAATCAGCGCATCGCCACAGCGCGATCGGACCAGGTGGGCGACGCGGCCCGCGTTGGCCCTCTGCGCCGCCAGGCCGGTGACCACGGCCCCGCCCGAGGCGATCCGCCCGCGCTCGATCCCCGCTGCGGCCATCCATTCGTCGAGATACCGGCCCAGCCGTTCTTCGTCGAGCCGCTCGCCTTCCAGCGGCGTGAACACCACGGGCGAGCGGTAGTGGGTGACCATCTCTCCCAGTTCCATCCGCCCGGTGACACAATTGCGCAGCAGCCGCCCCCGCGCCACCAGCGCGCTGGTCGTCGTGGAGCCGAAGTCGAGTCCCACCAGCCACACGCTGTCTGTACTGTCGGGCTGCACGAAATTGCTCTCCACGAAGTCAGGCAGGAGCGACTCCATCACTATAGCTGAACGGCGTCCCCTTGTGCCTTCCGTCCTGTGCTTCAAGTCCGCTGCTAGCGAAACCTCGCGGCGTCGTGGGATGGCCTTCCCAGGCCGTCTGTCCGTTCCGCCCGATATTCGGCCCCGTCGATGACGTCGTCGGAGTCCATCCAGAACAGCCGGACCGCTCGACCTCGGCGATCTGCTGGCCGTTGGAATGGAAGGCGGCCACCTTGGTCACCACGCCCCCCGGATCCGTGTCGCACAGGAACATGCCCGACTCGATCTGGTCGAAGGCCGCGAAGTTGGTCACGTTGCCCGACGGGTCCGTTAAAACAAACGTCCAGCTCTCCCGGTCGAAGACCAGCGTCTGCTTCGAGCCGAAGCGGGCCGTCAGCTCGCCATTGTCCATGTCGAACCAGAGCTGCGCATCGGCCTGTCCCTGGACGACGTAGCCCAGCAACTGGTCCTGGTCGTCCACGCGCCGCACCAGGTGCGGCCACTCTTGCACTTGCCAGTTCCAGCCCTGGCCGCGGTCTTCCGAGATCGGTGCCAGCGATTCCTGGTGGACCTGCCGGTGGACGTAGCGGGTCCTTCTCTACGCCTATTACAGCCATCCGACCAACCGCATTCCAGCCAGTCCGCAAGATGCAACGATCCCGACCCAATGCAGCACTATGCGTTCACGTTGGCCACGAACATCCGCTATGACGGCTGCGGTTAACAGGCCCACCAACACCAGGTCAGCGAGCGCGGCGAATGCAATCGGTTCGATATCCGGTGTTTCCACGTAACCAAAAAACGGCCTGCCAGCTTCTACAAGAGCGAAGGCACTAAGGCACACCCGCCAGCCCCGGCCAACCTTCGCTCCTCGACTACCAATAAAAAAGACCGCAGCTCCGACAAAGCGAGGAAGAATCTGAAAAATAACCACCGACACTGGATTCGCAACTGTCCACGCACACATCACGACCATCAATGGGATACCGTGTCCGAGAACTAACCATTCGCCGGGATCAATGGGGCGCACGCGGCTTCGCGCCCACCCTATCAGTGATACAGCAGTTCCAAATAAGACGAGGCCGGCGAGCACGACGGATAGTCCCCAAGGAAACAGCCCTACGAGAAGCGCGTCTTCACCTAGTATGAGTCTCGCCCAACCGGCATATATTGCGCTAGCAAGCATGTACAGCAGCAAGTGTCCTACACCAAATCCGGCCCGAGCCTCCCGAGGTCGCTGTTGGGCTCCTTCGACCGACTCGCCCTCACCGTGAGGCCTGGACTCCGGCTCTCGCATACGCCCTCCTTCCGTAGGTCTGTATCTACAAATGTAACCCTCTACCCCCAACCGACAGGCTCCTCTTGGCAGAGCGATCCTCCGCTGACGTCCTTTTAAGCATTGCCCGGAAAATGCCTTCCGCGGAGGTCCGCGCGGATTGGGTAGCTGCGTGCAAAGCGATACGACTGCCCCATTCGATTGTCAGGAAGCTATTTTCCGGACCGTTCCTTATTGGCTCTTCGGACTTTTAAGTGGGTGAAGGGGCTAGATCCAGGCCTCCGCAGTGG
>JBBDYJ010000002.1:0-54320 GCA_040901675.1 Pirellulales bacterium
GCAAAGCGGACTTCGGCGAGCTCAGTCGAGTCGTAGCGTGCCCCAGTCTTCGTCCCTGTTCCAATTCCTCCTTCCTCCTTCCTCCTTCCTCCTTCCTCCTTCTGCCTTCGGTCCGGGTGGCTGGGGCAAAGCGGACTTCGGCGAGCTCAGTCGAGTCGTAGCGTGCCCCAGGTGTTTTTCTATTTGACGCCGGTCGGCCGGCATGGCATTCTGTCCAGCGCTACCGGTGAGACACAACCCTGAGAACCCTGGCCCAGAGTTGGAAGGCGTAATAGAGATGTCCACCTACGGCTGCGTCCCTTTGGTGATTGCCGTCCTGATTGCCGTCCCGGCGGCGGAGGGCCAGGAGGCGGACGGTTTTCGCGCCGCGCTGTTCAATGGCGAGAATCTGGACGGCTGGCACGTGACCGGTTGCGAGGCGGCCGTCGCGGATCGCCTGTTGGTGCTCCAGAGCGGCAACGGCCTGGTGCGGACCGATCACGAGTACGGCGACTTCGTCCTGGAGCTCGACTGGCGGGCCGAAAAGGACGCCGACTGGGATTCCGGAATCTTCTTCCGCGCCGCGCTTCCCGAAAAAGGCCGCCCCTGGCCCACGCGCTACCAGGTCAACCTGCTCGCCGGACAGGAAGGCAACGTCAAGGGCCTCGAAGGCGCGCAGAGCACCGGCCTGGTTAAGCCGGGTCAGTGGAACCATTTCAAGTTGAAGGTCGTGGGCAGCCAGGCCGAGCTGGAAATCAACGGCCAGCCCGCCTGGAAGGCCAGCGGCGTCGAGCCGGCCAGCGGTTACCTGGGCCTGCAGGCCGAGGTCGACAAGGGAGGCCGGTTCCAGTTCAAGAACCTGGTCGTGACCGAGCTGCGCCACCGTTCGCTGTTCAACGGCCGGGATCTAAGCGGTTGGTCGGGTGGCGGCGGAGAAGCCTCGGCCTGCTGGAAGGTCGCCGATGGCTTGCTCGAGTGTACCGGCGAAAAAGGCCCCTGGCTGCGGAGCCAGCGCGAACACGGCGACTTCAACTTGCGGCTGCAATACCGCTTGAAGACGGGGGGCAACTCGGGCGTCTTTGTCCGCGTCCCCGAAGACGGGGCCCACCAGGGACGCGAAATGGCCGGTGGCGGCCCCAGCGGCGTTGAAGTGCAGATCCTCGACGACGCTTCCGGGCGCTATCGCGAAATCCAGCCATACCAGTTCGCCGGCAGCATCTACGCGATTGCCCCCGCCGAACATCACGTGAGCCGGCTGCCGGGCCGCTGGAATACGCTGGAGATCGATTGCCGTGGCACCCACTATCGCATCGTTCACAATGGAGTCGTGCTTGTCGACGCCGACGCCGAGCGGTTCCCCGAGCTTGCCAACCGCGAGCTCAGCGGATTCCTCGGCCTGCAAAACCACAGCGAACAGGTCTGGTTCCGCGACCTGCGCGTCGCCACCTCCGATGCCAACTAAAGACCAGATGTCAGAAGGCAGTCCAGAGCTCGGGTGCCTGGGGCAAAGCGTCAGCGTGCCCCAGTCTTCGTCGTCCCTTATCGCGGGTGCCTGGGGCAAAGCGTCAGCGTGCCCCAGTCTTCGTCCGTCCCCCGCGTTCGCCTTGTCGCCTTGTCGCCTTGTCCCCTTGTCGTTCTTCCCCCCGCCTTGTCCCCTTGTCGTTCTTGCGTCGCTCCTGGCCCTGGCGGCGTCCGCCTCCCCCGCTCGCGCGGACCACCTCCGCGGCCTGCAGGCCGGCGCGGTTTCCGAAGGCCGCGCCTCGTGGGGTTACTGGGGCACCGATCCCAAAAAGTACGCCGGCTGGTCCAGCCACACCAACCGGCTGGTCCCCGTCTACACGTTTGGTATCACGCTGGCCGACGTGTCGGGTCCACACAGCGTCTACCGCGACGCCGACCGCCTGCGCCGCCTGTATGGCCGGCTGCCCGAGGGCACGCTCAACCCGCGGGCCGACTACTTCGACCAGACCGACATTTATCACTTGCAAAAGATGGCCGTGGCGGCCGGCAAAAAATACATCGTGCTGATCGTCTTCGACGGCATGGACTGGCAAACCACCTGGGCGGCGGCCGTTTATCAGTCGGGCCGCGTGGGCTATCGCCAGGGGCGCGGCGCCGGCCTGGCATTCCAGGATTATCGAGGGGTCCAGACCGATTTCGGCTGCATCGTGACCAGCCCGCACAACGATGGCACCACCTACCGCGTCGACAGTCAAACCGTCACCAATCCCGGCGGGCTGGTGCCGGGCGGGTACGACTGGCGCCTGGGCGGCGAAAAACCATGGACGCACGGCCTGGACCCCACCTATCTGATCTGCGAGTGCGGCGAGCGCAAGCACGCCTACACCGACTCGGCTTCGTCGGCCACTTCGATGACGGCCGGCATCAAGACCTACAACGACGCCATCAACGTCGATTCCCAGGGCCGCCAGGTGTCGACGATTGCCCGCCAACTGCAGGCTCGCGGCTTTGCCCTGGGCCTGGTCACCAATGTGCCGATCAGCCATGCCACTCCAGCGGCCGCATATGCCAACAACGTTTCGCGCGACGACTACCAGGACCTCACCCGCGACCTGCTGGGACTCGCGAGCGTGGCGCACCCCGACTCGCCTTTGCCGGGAGCCGACGTGCTGATCGGCGCCGGCTGGGGACAGAAGGCGGCGAGCGACTCGGGGCAGGGCAGCAACTTCGTGCCGGGCAATAAATACCTGACCGACGAAGACCTCGCGCGCATCGACCAGGCCTCCGGCGGGGCATACCGCGTCTGCCAGCGGACCGCCGGCGCCAACGGGAGCGAGCTGTTGAACGCGGCTGCCGCCGAGGCGGCACGGCACGGCCAGCGGTTGCTGGGCTTCTTCGGCGTTCTCACCGGTCACCTCCCCTATCAAACGGCCGACGGCGGTTACGATCCCGCGCCCGGCCGGCTCAGGATTGCCGAGCCCTACAGCAAGGCCGACGTGCAGGAGAATCCGACGCTGGCCGACATGACCAGGGCCGCCCTGACGGTGCTCTCAAAAAACCCCGAAGGATTCTGGCTGATGATTGAGCCGGGCGACGTCGACTGGGCCAACCACGACAACAACTTGGACAACGCGATCGGCGCCGTGAAAAGCGGCGACGACGCCTTCCGCGAGGTGGCCGCCTGGGCCGAAAAGCACGGCCGTTGGGACCAGACCGTCGTCATCCTCACGGCCGACCACGGCCACTACCTGGTGATCGAGCAACCCGACGCCCTCATCCCGCCCCTGTCAAAGTAGCCCTCATCCCGGCGCGCCGGGACGTGAGGAAGCCCCCGGGTGCCTGGGGCAAAGCGTTAGCGTGCCCCAGTCTTCTTCCCTATCCACCAGCGTTCCCCTTGTCTCCTTGTCGCCTTGTCGCCTTGTCGTTCCCCGGGGTGCCTGGGGCAAAGCGTTAGCGTGCCCCAGTCTTCGCCCGTATCCCCCCCGCGTTCCCGTTATCTCCTTGTCTCCTTGTCTCCTTGTCGTTCCCCGGGGTGCCTGGGCTAAAGCGTTAGCGTGCCCCAGTCTTCGGCTTCGCCTCCGCGTGAGGCCGCCCGTCGAGTAGCCCTCACGCTCCGCGTGAGGAAGCCCGTCACGCCCCAGCGTGACGCCTATTATCGAATCCATATATTTCCCTCATCGGCCTTATCCCTTGGATCTTGGCTGCGGCCTGGAACCGGTTCTCCAAGTTCTAAGTTCCAAGATCCAAGCCCAAAGGTCGCCCAGTGGCCTGTCTATGAGCCGGCTGCTATTCTTGAAACAAGTTGACAGGCCGACACCACCCTCTACACCGGGAACGATCATGGTCCGAGCTGACGACGGTCTCCAATCGCTGCGCGCGGCGGCGCGCGTCTCTCCCGACAATATCCCCTTGCGGCAGCACCTGGCCGACACGCTGCTGGGCCGCGGGCAACTCGAAGAGGCCGAGGCCGAGTATCGCAAGGCGCTCACACTGGCACCGCAATCGGTGCCGCTCAAGCTCGGCTTGGCTCGCGCTTTCTTCATGCAAAGTAAGGACAGCGCGGCATCCGTCATCGTGGAAGAGCTGCTCAAGGATCGCGATCGGCCCGCCCAGGCCCACTTGCTCTACGCCCGGCTGCTGTCGCGGGCCGGCGACGTCCAGCGCGCCGTGGCCCAGTACAAGCTGGCCGTGGAAATCGACCCGCAGGCGGCCGACGCCGAGTTCGCTTCGCGGCTGGGCATCGGCGCGGATCCGGACTCTTCCGAGATCATCGAGGGACGGCAGCGCGCTGGCTGGCAGGAGACGGATGAGCCCATCGAGCAGGACATGGAACGCCCCCGTGTCAACTTCGAGCACGTGGGAGGCATGGAGAAGCTCAAGGAAGAAATCCGGCTGAAGATTATCTATCCGGTCACGCATCCGGAGATCTACCAGGCCTACGGCAAATCGGCGGGCGGCGGCATTCTGATGTACGGGCCGCCGGGCTGCGGCAAGACGCACCTGGCGCGGGCCACCGCGGGCGAGATCCACGCCAGCTTTCGGGTGGTCGGGATCAACGACGTCCTGGACATGTGGATTGGCAACAGCGAGCGGAACCTGCACGAGCTGTTCGACCAGGCCCGCCGCAACACCCCTTGCGTGTTGTTCTTCGACGAAGTCGACGCCCTCGGCGCCCGCCGCAGCGACATGCAGCACAGCGCCGGCCGCCACCTGATTAACCAGTTCCTCTCCGAGATGGACGGCGTCGATACCTCGAACGAGGGCATCCTGGTCCTGGCCGCCACGAATGCTCCCTGGCACCTCGATCCCGCCTTCCGCCGTCCGGGCCGCTTCGACCGGATCCTGTTCGTCCCCCCGCCGGATGCCCCGGCCCGGGCGGCGATCTTGCGGATCCTCTGCCGGGGCAAGCCGCTGGCCACCATCGACTACGACCACCTGGTCAAGAAGACCCAAGACTTCTCGGGCGCCGACTTGAAGGCCATACTCGACGTGGCCGTCGAGCAGAAGCTGCAGGTCGCCATGCGGGAAGGGATTCCCAAGCCGCTGGAAACCAAGGACCTGCTCTCGGCCGCCGCTTCGCTCAAGCCTACTACGCGGGAGTGGTTCTCCACCGCCCGCAATTATGCCCTCTATTCGAACCAGGGGGGCATCTACGACGACATCCTCACGTACATGAAGCTCTGACGCGCCTTTCCGGATGGATAAGCACCTCACCCGCGCGCAGTTGCTCATTGCGCGCTCGCGATACGAGCAGGCGGCGGCCGAGCTGCGGCGGCAACTCGCCGACGAACCGGACAACCCGCTCGTCCACGCGCTGCTGGCCCTCTGCCTGGTTGAGCAAAAAAAGTACGATGATGCGACGGCCGAAGCACGCCAAGCCATCCATCTCGCGCCGGACGTCCCGTTTACTCACTACGCCCTGGCCGAGGTGCTTTACAGTCGCAACCGAATGCAACAGGCTCTGCAAGCAATTACCGAAGCCATCGCTCTCGACAATGAAGATGCCGATTACTTTGGCCTGCTGGCGGCCATCCATTTTGACCAGAGCCGCTGGGCCGATGCCCTCGCCGCGGCCGAGCAGGGCCTAAGCTGCGATCCCGACCACTCCGGCTGCGCCAACCTCCGCGCCATGGCCCAGGTGAAATTGGGGCGCAAGGACCAGGCGGGCGCTACGATCGACGCGGCCCTGGCGCGCGATCCCGAGGATGCGCTGACCCATGCCAACCAGGGCTGGCTGCTGTTGGAAAAGCGTGAGCCGCTCAAGGCCGCCGAGCACTTCCGCGAGGCGTTGCGGCTCGATCCCGAGGCGGAATGGGCGCGCGAGGGAATCATCGAGGCGATCAAGGCCAGGAACCCGATCTATCGCCTCATGTTGCGATACTTCCTCTGGATGGCCCGCTTGCCTCCCAGGACGCAATGGCTCGTCATCATCGGCGTGTTCATCGTGGCCCGAGTGGCGCGGTCCATCGCCCGCAACAACCCCGATCTGGCCCCGTACGTTATACCCCTGTTGGTTCTCTATGTCGTCTTCGCTTTTATGACCTGGCTTGCCCAGCCTCTGTTCGACGTCTTGCTGCTCTTCAACCGGTTCGGGCGGCACGCGCTTCCACCGGAGCGCTTTACGGCCTCGATCTGGATCGCCGGGTGCCTGCTGTGCACTTTGGCCGGGGCGGCCATGGCGTGGGCCACGCTCAACCCCGGCGGCTTGGTCGTGGCGCTAGTATGTGCTATGCTCGCGATCCCACTGTCGGCGGTCTGGCGTTGCGAGCCCGGCTGGCCTCGCAAGTCGATGGCCGTTTACACAATCGTCCTGGCGGGCGTGGGCCTCTTCGCGGCACTGTCGTTCTTCTTGCCGGACGAGCTTGCCAGCCTCATGATCGGCGCGTCCATTTACGCCTTGCTCGCGTTCCTGCTGGGCGCGATTGCCGCCCCATGGGTGTCAAACGTGCTCATCCACCTTCGCTCGCGCTATTGAATAGCGCGACAGCGCCGCTAATTGTGCCACTGCTTGGAGGCTGCCGGCGTGCTCCGCCAAAGGCGGACCGAGTGCGAAAAAAGGGGATAAGTCCAATTAACACACGAAGGTCGACCTATCCCGAATTATTCTCTTTTGGTTTAGATCCTCTACTAAACCCAACGAGCCTCGAGTGACGAGCGCCGCTCAGAACTCGTCGGCGCTGCGCAGCCAGGCAGCGTCGGCCGGCTCGTAGGCGCAGATCTCCTCAGGGCGGAAATACAGCGCGATCTCCCGAGCCGCCGCCTCGGGCCCGTCCGACGCGTGCACCAGGTTCATCTGCCGGCTCGAGCTGAAGTCCCCCCGGATCGTGCCGGCCGCCGCCTTCAACCCGCTGGTCGCACCCAGCATCTCGCGGACCACGCGGATCGCCTCGAGCCCTTCGATGATCGCAACCACCACGGGCCCGCCGGTGATAAAGCTCTCCAGCGCGGGATAGAACGGCTTCGAGACGTGCTCGGCATAGTGCCGGCCCGACAGCTCCTTCGTGATCCGCATCATCTTCATGGCGATCACGTTCAGCCCCTTGTCTTCGAACCGGCTCAGCACGCGCCCCACCAGCCGGCGCTGCACGCAATCGGGTTTGAACAGAATCAGCGTGCGCTCCATGAACAATTTCTCCGTGGCTCTCCATCCTTATCGTGAAAACGCGCGATTGTACGCTCCCGCCCCACCAGCCTCAAGCCAACCGGCGCCCCGTGCCCGCACCCGCCAGGCGCCGCTGCCGGCTCGCCAATAGCGCTGGCCTTCTTACCAAGTCCCAAGCACTAAGCACCAAGACCTGTCCTTCCTCCTTCTGCCTTCCTCCTTCTGCCTTCCTCCTTCTGCCTTCATCCTTCTGCCCTCTGCCTTGCCTCGTACCCCGCCTCCCGCAACTGGTCGATCATGTCGCGCGTGGCGGCCGCCACGGCCTCTTGCCAGCGGGCAGAGCCAAAGCGGTCCCGGTACTCGCTTCGCGAGTGAGCGAAGATGATCCCCCGCGAGTTGTTGATCACGGCCCCCAGCCCTCCCTGGTCGAACGCGCCGATCACGTCGCGGGCGGTGCCGCCCTGGCTGCCGAAGCCAGGCACCAACAGCCAGGCGTGCGGCATCGCGGCCCGCAAGGCCGCCAGTTGCTCGGGATAGGTGGCGCCCACCACCGCGCCCACAAATCCGTAGCCCGCCGCACCCTTCGTTTGCTGCGCCAGCCGCTCCACGTACTCGGCCACGTGCTGATACAAAGGCCGCCCCTCGGCGGAGAGGTCCTGAAACTGCCCGCCGCCGAGGTTCGATGTCTTGACCAGCACGAACAGCCCCGCCTGCCGCCGCCCGGCAACTTCCACAAATGGTTGCAGGCTGTCGTCGCCCAGATAGGGATTCACCGTTAGGGCATCGGCCCCCCAGGCGCTGTCGGCCCCCAGGAACCCCTCGGCATAAGCGGCCGCCGTCGAGCCGATGTCGTTGCGTTTGCCGTCCAAAACCACCAGCAGGCCCCGACGGCGTGCGTACCTCACCACGTCGGCCAGCACCTGCATGCCGGCCGGGCCGAGCTGTTCGAAGCAGGCCGACTGCGGTTTGACCGCCGGCACCAGGCCGGCAGCCACATCGATGACCCCCTGGCAAAACGTCCGGTATGCATCGGCCACGTGGGCCAAATCGTCCTTTCGGTCCGCCTGAACCAGTCCGGCCGGCAACTGTTCCAGCCGCGGGTCGAGGCCGACCACCACCGGGTTCTCGAGGCGGGCGACGGCCTCGGCCAGCCGGTCGGCAAAGTGCTGAGTGCCAATGCGGTCCATGGCCAACAGCTTACCGCAAAAGGCCCAAAACTTCTCTAGACAGACTGAGGGGGCCGTTGTATCATCCAGCATCAAGAGCTATTTCACTCTTTCGAGGGCAAAGCAGCCTCAAGCACGTCTCTGAGCCGCCATCCTGTCAATCCCTCCTTTTTTCGCCACGAGCCCGACTGCTGTAGCCGTGACTGACGAGCGGAGTTGAATAGAGTCGGTTGATGTTGGTTACAGGCACTTGTCGGAGCTGATGGAATCTCTTACGGCGCTCGGCCAATGCCCGAGCGGTTTTCCTGTGTTGGTACGTGGTCAAACGCAAACGGTTCGAATGCCGCTGGGGCATCTGTCGGCGGGGATCACGCGGTTTCTGTGTCTGTTCAAAACGGAGCAAGGATTATTCTGATGGCGAAGAAGTTGTATGTGGGCAATCTGCCCTGGTCGTTTACCTCCGCTGATCTCGAAGCGTTGTTCACCCCCTATGGCACGGTCCAGTCGGCCGAAGTCGTGTCCGACCGCGAGACCGGCCGTTCGCGCGGCTTTGGCTTCGTGGAAATGGAGTCTCAGCAAGCCTCCGAGGAGGCGGTTCGCGCCCTGAACGAGTCGGACCTGCAAGGCAGGGCCTTGACCGTCAACGAAGCCCGCGAGCGCGCTCCGGGCGGCGGTGGGGGCGGAGGCCGGGGCGGTTACGGCGGCGGGGGCGGAGGCCGGGGCGGAAAGGGCCGCTCGTACTAACTGCCGGCCGGACTGCCAAGGCGGCACCCCGCGGGGTGCTAGCATTTTTAATCAAAGTATCTTGATAAGTGAGTGCGACTTACTTACGCTGTCGAGCACAAAGGCCCCGGCGGTGCGCCGCCGGTCCCTGCGTTTTACTAGAGTTCGAGTGAGATAGGAGTGGCGAGATGCCCACGGGAACGATCAAAAAGCTGGTCCATGACAAGGGTTTTGGGTTCATTCAGACGCAAGATGGGGCCGACGTGTTCTTCCATCATTCCAGCGTCGCCGATCATCAGTTTGACAACCTGACCGAAGGCCAGCGCGTCGAGTACACGGTGGAGCAGGGGGGCGGTCCCAAGGGCAAGGGCCCCCGGGCAGCGTCGGTCACGCCTGCCTAGGGATGTTTCCAGCCAGGGTGATCGAAGCTTGCCGAGGCCCAATGCCCTTCGATTGCCGGGCGCGCGTCCCATCCGGCCCTAAAGCCGAAACGCTCCGGAACCATTCGCGTATGATTGAGGGTGGCCCTCGGCGAGGTCACCCTTTTCTTTGCGCGCTTGCGTCCGCCCTCCGCTGCCCCACGCGCTGGCCCTGTTTGCGGCCCGTTCGCGCGGGCCCGGCTAAGAACGCCTGCTTGGCACCCCATGCCGATTCGTGTCTCCAACATCCGTCTGGCGGTCGACGAGCCCGAGCAGGCACTCGCCGATCGACTGGCCCGCGCGCTCCAGGTGCCCAAGGCGCAGATCGCCCGCTGGCGAATCCTTCGCAAAAGCCTCGACGCCCGGGACAAGCACGACCTGGCCTTCGTCTACTCCGCGGAGGTTCAGCTCCCCGACGACGAGCCGACACTCGTCGCCCGGGCGGCAGACCGCGGCGCGGCGGCCGACGTCGAACTCTACCAGGAACCCCCCTTCGTCATGCCCGATCCCGGCAGCCAACCGCTGCCGAACCGGCCGGTCGTCATCGGCTCCGGTCCCGCCGGTCTGGCGGCCGCCTATTTTCTGGCCCGCCAAGGTTATCGCCCGCTGGTCCTCGAGCGGGGACGCAAGGTCCGCCAGCGGATTCGCGACGTGGCGGCCTTCGAGGCCGGCGGGCCGCTCGATCCCCAGAGCAATTACCTCTTCGGCGAAGGCGGCGCGGGCACCTTCAGCGACGGCAAGCTCACCTGCCGCAGCTCAGGCCCCGACGTGCGCCGCATCCTGGAACTGTTCGCCGAGTGCAAGGGCAAGCCATCGATCGTCTATGAGTACCGGCCCCACCTGGGAAGCAACCGTCTGCCCGCCGTGGTCAAGGCGCTGCGGCAGCGGATCGAGGGCTACGGCGGCGAGTTCATGTTCGAGTGCCAACTCGAGGATCTCGATCTCGACGCCGGCCGGCTGCGAGGGCTTTTCACCACCTCGGGATATGTTCACGCCGGCGTGGTCGTGCTGGCCATCGGCCACAGCGCCCGCGACACGTACCAGATGCTCTGGCACCGTGGCGTTCCCATGACCCCCAAGGCCTTCCAAATGGGCTTGCGGATCGAGCAGCCGCAAGAGCAAGTCAACCGCGTCCAATACGGCCCAGCCCTCCTCGAGGACAAGCTCGGCGCGGCCGACTACGCCGTCGTCGCCCGCGGGCCGACGAACCTGTTCAGCTTTTGCATGTGCGCCGGAGGCCAGGTCATCCCCAGTGTCTCCGAGCCGGGCCATTTCTGCACCAACGGCATGAGCCTCTCGCGACGCAACTCGCCCTATGCCAACAGCGGGATGATGATCACTTTGGAGCCGGAACATTTCGGCTCCGCTCACGTGCTGGCCGGCGTGCAATTGCAGCGGCGGTTCGAGGCCCTGGCATTTGCCATGGGCGGCGATTACGCCTGCCCCATCCAGCGGGCCGCCGATTTTCTGGCCGATCGCCCCACGCAGGGCATCCCCCAGAGCAGCTACGCCCGGCGCGTGACCCCCGCCCGCCTGGCCGAGCTCGTGCCGCCGCCAATCGTGGCCGCCCTGCACCGCGGCCTGCCCCTGTTGGACCGCCGTTGGCGGGGAATGTTTCTGAAGAATGCGACGCTGGTTGGTCCGGAGGCTCGTGGCAGCTCGCCGCTGCGCTTCACCCGCGACCCGGCCACGCTGGAGAGCACCGGCGTGGCCGGGCTCTATCCAATCGGCGAAGGCGCAGGCTACGCTGGCGGCATCGTCAGCGCCGCGCTCGACGGACTCCGCGCCGCCAAAGCCATCGTCCGCCGCTACGCACCCCTCGACGCCAAGCGGATCCCATGATCTTGCTGTCCGTCACCGGCGTTACCAAGCACTTTGGGCCCGAAGCGGTCCTCGACGGAACCTCGTTCGAGATCCGGCCGGGTGAGAAGGTCGGCCTGGTCGGACCCAACGGCGCGGGCAAGACCACGCTGTTGCGGATTCTGGCCGGCAGGGACGACGCCGACTCGGGCACGATCGTGGTACATCCCTCCGCCAGGACCGAGTACCTCGAACAGCAGCCCGTGCTGACGCCCCGCCGCACGCTCTGGGACGAAGCCGCCGATGCGCTGGCCGACCTGGTCGAGCTGGCCGAGCAGGCACAGCGCGTGGCCCACGAGCTGGCCCAGGCCGCCGGCGAGAGCGAACATGCCCGGCTGGCCCAGCGCTACGACCGGCTGCAGCACGAACTCGAGCTGCGCGACGGCTATCACATCAAGCATAAGATCGAGCGGGTGCTCGACGGGCTTGGGTTCGCGCGGGCCAATTTCGACCAGGCCGCCGAGTCGCTCAGCGGCGGCCAGCAGAACCGCCTGATGCTCGCCAGGCTGCTGTTGCGCAAGGCCGACTTGATGTTGCTCGACGAGCCGTCGAACCATCTGGACATCGAAGCCACCGAGTGGCTGGAGACGTACCTGGCGGAAGCGAAACAGGCGCTGCTGGTCGTCAGCCACGACCGTTTCTTCCTGGATAAAGTGACCACGCGCACTTTAGAGCTGTATCATGGCGTGGTGGAAGAGTACGCGGGCAACTTCACCGCCTATTGGAGCCAGAAGGCCGAGCGGCTCAAGGTGCAGTCCCGCACCTACGAAAGGCAGCAGGAGCTGATCGCCAAGGCCCAGGACTTCATTCGCCGCAACCATTACGGCCAGAAGCACGCCCAGGCCAAGGACCGCGAGAAAAAGCTGGCCCGCATCGAACGTCTGCCGCCTCCCCGCGAGATCACGGCGCCGGCCATGGGATTTCCGCCCGCCGATCGCACGGGCGACATCGTCCTGCGGGCCGAACATCTGAGCAAGGGTTACGGCAGCCCGCTGTTCGAAGATCTCACACTGGAGATCCTCCGCGGCTCCCGTTGGGGAATCGTGGGACCCAACGGCACCGGCAAGACCACGCTCCTGCGCTGTTTGATCGGCCAGGAGCAGCCCGACCAGGGGCGCGTCGTGCTGGGCACCGGCGTCCGCATCGGCTACTACGATCAGCTTCTGTCGAGCCTCGCTGAGAACGAGCCCGTGGTAGAGGCGATCCGCCCCGCCGCCAAGGAGTTCAACGAGCCCCAGCGGCGCGGCCTGCTGGCCCGCTTCGGACTGGTCGGCGAGGCGGTCTTCCAGCGCGTGGGCAGCCTGAGCGGCGGCGAACGCAGCCGGGCGGCCCTGGCCCAATTGGCGGCCGCCGACGCCAACTTCCTCGTGCTCGACGAGCCCACCAACCATCTCGACTTGTGGGCTTGCGACGCCTTGGAGCGGTCGCTGGCCGAGTTCGAAGGCACGGTGATGTTCGTAAGCCACGACCGCTACTTCGTCAATCGTGTCGCGGACCATTTGCTCGTCGTCGAACCCGATCGATTCCGCGTGATCGAAGGCAACTACGATACCTACCTGCACCTCGTGCGCCGGGGACTGGCCGGCAAATCGGCCCAGCCGGCGCCGGCCGGTGCGGCCAAACCTGCTGCCAGGAAAGCGCGCGCGGCGAAGCCGGCCAGACCGCCTCGACGTTTCCCCTATCGCAAGCTGGTTGAAATCGAGGCCGAAATCTCCCAGCGAGAATCGCGGCTGGAGGCTCTGCACGCCCGGCTGTCCGAACCCGAGGTGCTGCGGGACGGGCGGCGGGTCAAGGAAATCCAGGCTGAGGCCGCCGCCGAGCAGGCCAGCCTGACCAGCCTGTACGAGCACTGGGAAGAAGCTTCCCAGCGCGGCGACTGAGAACTCACGGGAGGGAGTGTTCGGCATGTGGCTGAAGTGGCTGCCTTGGAGGTATGTCGTCAGGCGCATCGCGCGGGCCCACGGCTTTTTGGATCCGCTCACCGTGCTCTCGCGCCTGCACGGCTTCGCCCAGCCCGCGGAGGTCGCCGCCCCGCTCGAGCTGCTGCGGGCCGGCGTCGTCTTCCACGCCCGCGGGCTGATGAACACCGCGGCCATCCAGCACAACCTCGACTGGGTCTGGCCCTACTGGGTCGAACGGCAATTCGACCCGCACGACGATGCCTTCATCCCCCGCGCCTTCTCGATCACGCACGTCAACCTCACCCATCGCAATTGGACCGCCGTGGGCCTGCCCGATTGCGACGCCCTGCCAATCGTCGACCCCCGCGGGCTGGTTACCCCCTTGTGGGACGCCTGGTCGCTCGATGGCTGGCTGGTGGCCGAGGATGGACGGCAGCTCATCCCCTCGCAGGCGCCCGCGGCCCGCCAGGCATGGGACTTTTCCGACGGCCTGGCCGTGGTCACCCACACCGCTCTGCGAGGACTCTCGCTCGAATCGCGCGCCGACGTCGTGGCCGAGCACGGGTCGGCCGTGTGTCGCCTGGCTCTGACGGCCTCCGCCGACGCGCCGGCCTGGCTGGCCGTCGTGCTGAGGCCCTACAACCCCGAAGGCGTCAGCTTTATTCACGACGTGGCGGTCAGCGACGACGGCCGGACGTGGCAAGTCAACGGCGAGCACCTTGTCGAATTGAGCGAGCCGGGCGAAAGCCAGCGGCTGTCGGACTATTCCGGCAGCGACGTGCACCGCAACCTGCTCACGCCGACCAGTCAGCGCCGGATCACCTGCCAGGTCGGCATGGCCACGGCGGCCGCTTTGTTCCGTGTCGACCGGGACGCCACGCGCCGGATCATCGTCAAGGTGCCGCTTCCGCCCGACGACAGCCACGGCCCCCGCGTACTGGCCGCAAGTGCCCCGGCGTCGTGGTCGGGGCTTTTCGCCCGCGCGTGCCGGCTCCGAGTGCCCGACCCCCGCTGCCGCTTTCTCTACGAGGCGGCCTTGCGCACGCTGATCCTGCACTCGCCCGGCGACGTGTTTCCCGGCCCCTACACCTACAAGCGATTCTGGTTCCGCGACGCGGCCTTCCTGATAAACGCTCTATTGTGCGCCGGCTTCACCGACCGCGTCGAGCGAGTGCTCAAGCTCTTCCCCTCCCGGCAGAACCGCTCCGGCTATTTTCTATCGCAGGAGGGCGAGTGGGACTCCAATGGCGAGGCGCTCTGGACGCTGCACCGTTATTGCGAGTTGACCGGCCGGCCGCCCCTGCCCGAGTGGAAACGGCCAATCCAGCTCGCGGCGCGGTGGATCATCCGAAAACGGCTGCCGGCCGAACCGCCGCGGCCTGAGGCTGGCTTATTTCCGGCTGGCTTCAGCGCCGAGCACCTAGGCCCGAACGACTATTATTACTGGGACGATTTCTGGGGCACGGCAGGGCTGCGGGCCGCCGGCGACATGTTGGATATGCTGGGCGATCGGCACGGCGGCGGCCGATGCCGGCGCGAGGCCGACGATTTCTTGCAGGCGATCGACCGCAGCCTGTCGGCGACGGCCCCGGGCCGCGACGGCCCGGGCGTGCCCGCTTCGCCCTATCGGCGGATGGATGCCGGCGCGATCGGCTCGCTGGCCGCCGGCTACCCGCTGGGGCTATGGGAAGCCACGGATCCGCGGCTGCTGGCCACCGTCGAGTTTCTGATGGAACACTGTTTCTTCGAAGGCGGCTTCTTTCAAGACATGATCCATTCAGGCATCAACGCCTATCTGACGCTGCACGTGGCCCAGGTCTTGCTCCGCGCCGGTGACCCGCGGGGACTGGACCTGCTGCGGACCGTGGCCGAGCTGGCCAGTCCCACCGGCCAATGGCCCGAGGCAATTCATCCCCGCACGCGCGGCGGCTGCATGGGCGACGGCCACCATGCCTGGGCTTCCGCCGAGTGGCTGCTGGCCATGCGCAGCCTGTTCGTCCGGGAAGAAGCGGACCGCCTGGTGCTGGCCGGCGGCATCGCTCCCGAGTGGCTCGATCAAAACGAAAGCCTGTTCTGTGGCCCCACCCCGACGCGGTTCGGCCCGGTGTCGATCACCATCGAGCCCGGCGGAGAATCGGTGCGGGTCGAGTGGTCTGGCCAATGGCGAGCGTCCGCGCCGCAAATCGAGATCCGCCTGCCGGGCGTCGCCGCCGTGACGCCGCCCCGCGGCCAGACCAGCCTCGTGCTCCAGCGAGCCGCCGCGCCATGATCTACCGTTGGGAACGCCGCTGGCGGGCCATCAGGCGTTGGGTCAGCCGCAATGAATGGCTCGTCCGTCTGCTGCGGCTGCCGAAATCGGCCAGCACCGCGGCCGAGCCCGGCCTGGTGATGCTGCAAATCGACGGCTTGTCCCGTTCGCAATTCGAGAAGGCGCTGGCGCACGGACGCCTGCCATTCCTCGGCCGGCTGATCGGCCGCGAGCGTTACCGGAATTACACCATGTATCCCGGGCTCCCCACGAGCACGCCCGCCGTGCAGGCGGAGCTGTTCTACGGCGTGCGGTGTGCAGTGCCTGCCTTCGCTTTTCGCGATCATCGGACCGGCCAGGTGGCGCGGATGTTCGATTCGCACACCGCCGGCGACGTGCAATCTCGGCTGGAAAGCGAGGGGCCTGGGCTGCTCGAAGGTGGAAGCGCCTATTGCAACATCTACTCGGGCGGTGCTGCCGAACCCCACTTCTGCGCCGCCACGATGGGCTGGGGACCTGTGCCCAGCAAGGAGCGCTGGAGCCACCTGGCGCTGGCCCTGGTTTGGCATGCCTGGAGCATCGTGCGGATTGCAACGCTGATAGCGGTGGAGCTCGTGTTGGCCGTCGGCGACTGTGCTCGCGGTATCCTTGCACGCCGCGATCTCTGGGCCGAGCTGAAGTTTGTTCCCAGTCGCATCGTGATCAGCGTGGCTCTCCGCGAACTGTCCACGATCAGCGCCTCGCTCGATGCCACCCGGGGGCTGCCGGTGATCCACGTGAATTTCCTCGGCTACGACGAACAGGCGCATCGCCGCGGGCCGGCATCGCTCTTTGCCCACTGGACGCTCAAAGGGATCGACGAGGCCATCCAGCGCATTTGGACCGCCGCGCGCCGCTCCCCTCGCCGCGATTACGACGTCTGGATCTACTCCGATCATGGACAGCAACGCACCATCCCTTACGAAGTCGCCAATGGCCGCACCATCCACGCGGCGGTGGCCGACGTCTTCGGCCGGCACGTCCGTGGCTACGGGGCGGCCACGCCTTTTCGTCGCGGCGGCACACAGCTCGAACGCGCACGGTGGCTGGGCCGCTGGCTCGACAGGCTGATGGGCGGCGCGGCCGTCGAACACGACCCGGGCAAAAAGTCCGTGCCCGGCGATTCCGCCGAGCAGGGCCCAAACGATCGGGCCGTCGAAGTCGTGGCCTATGGGCCGGTCGGCTATGTCTATCCAAACGGCGCGCTCACCAGCCAACAACGCGAGCATTTTGCCCAGTCCCTCGTGAGCCAGGCCAACGTTCCCTTGGTCCTTTCGGCCGCCGAACCCGGCCGGGCGCGGGCCTGGACGGCGCGGCGATCCTACCAGCTCCCCGACGACGCCGAGGATCTGTTCGGCCCCGATCACCCCTATCTGCCGGACGTGGCCCAAGACCTCGTCGCGCTCTGTCACCATCCCGACGCCGGACCGCTCGTGCTGTGCGGCTGGCGCCGCGAGGGGCGGCTGGTCAGCTTCGCCCGCGAGAACGGCGCCCACGCCGGGCCCGGCCCCGACGAAACCTCCGCCTTTGTGCTCGTGCCCCCCGACGTTCCGCTGCCCCGATCGCGCGACTTCATTCGGCCGGCCGATCTGCGGCGTGCGGCCCTGGCGCACCTGGGCCGTTCGGCCGCCGCTGACGTCGAGCCCGCGCCCGAAATAGCGGAGATGGCCGGGCATCCGGTTGCCATGCCGCAAGCGCGCCGCACGCTCAGGATACTCACGTACAACGCGCACAGTTGCCTGGGGATGGACGGCAGCCTGTCCCCCTCGCGGATCGCCCGCGTGATTGCCCAAACCGGCGCCGACGTGGTCGCCTTACAGGAGCTCGACGTCCGCCGCTTGCGGAGCAACAGCGACGACCAGGCCCATTCCATCGCCCGGCAACTGGAGATGCAATTCCATTTCCATCCCGCGCTGCGGCTGGAGGAAGAGCAGTATGGCGATGCCGTGCTCAGCCGCCATCCGATGCGGTTGGTCCGCGCCGGCGCCCTGCCCGGCTTGACGGCACGCCCCTACCTCGAGCCGCGCGGCGCCATCTGGGTGACCCTTACCTTGGATGGCCGAGAGATCCAATTGGTCAACACGCACCTGGGCTTGCTGCGCGGAGAACGCGCCCGCC
Source organism: Pirellulales bacterium (assembly GCA_040901675.1). Classification (GTDB taxonomy): domain Bacteria; phylum Planctomycetota; class Planctomycetia; order Pirellulales; family JAICIG01; genus JBBDNX01. Next base: position 17,517 of record JBBDYJ010000002.1, read on the forward strand.
AGGTCGAGGCCCTCTTGGGCGACGAGTGGCTCGGTCATCCAGAGTGCAAAGAACCGCTCATCTTCTGCGGCGACCTGAATGCCTTGCCGGGTTCGCGCGTGCACCGGCGGCTCTGCGATCGGCTCCGCGATGCGCAGATCGACTTGCAGAATCACCGGCCGCAGCGGACCTTTTTCGGCCGCTATCCGCTGGGGCGCATCGACTACATCTTTGTGGCCGGCGATCTCGAGGTCGTCTCCGTCGAAGTCGTCCGCACCCACCTGGCCCGCGTCGCCTCCGACCATCTCCCCCTGCTGGTCGAAGTCCGAATCTGACTTGGGACTTGGGACTTGGTGCTTGGTGCTTGGGGCGGACGGACGAAGAGCTCACGCAAAGGCGCAAAGGGGAGGACGAGACGAAGAAGACGACGGACGGACGAAGAGGATTAACCACGAAGGCACGGAGAACACAGAGACGACACGGAAAAGAGAAGGCAGAAGTCTTGGGACTTGGTGCTTGGGGGGTTTTGTGGGGGGAAAGATTGAAGCCGCCTTCGCCCTGGTGCAGAATAGCGGTCAACTCGGTCCACATCGCGGCCCCGCGCCCTTCTGGAGGATCTCGTCCATGCAAAACGACAGCACGCAGTTCAAACCCGACCGGCGGCGGTTCTTGGAAACGGTGGGCGTCACGGCGGCCGGTCTGATCACGGCCGGGTATACCGCCACCGCCAAGGGCTATCCGGTCAACGAAACGGTCAACGTCGGCTGCATCGGCACCGGCGGTCGCTGCCAGCACCTGATGCAGGCCCTGGCCCAGATTCCCGGCGTGAAGATCACGGCCGTCTGCGACATCTGGGACGCCCACCTGGAGGCCGGCGCCAAGCTGGCCGATCCCCAGGCCTTCTCGACCAAGGACTATCACGAGCTGCTGGCGCGCGGCGACGTGGATGCCGTGCTGATCGGTTCGCCAGACCACTGGCACGTGCCGATGACGGTCGACGCCTGCGCGGCCGGCAAAGACGTGTACGTGGAAAAGCCGCTCACGCACGACGTGTCGGAGGGACAAACGGTCATCGAGGCGCAGAACGTTCACCAGCGGATCGTGCAGGTGGGCACGCAGCAGCGCAGTATGCCGCACTTCCAGCAGGCGTACGACATCGTCCGCAGCGGCCAACTGGGAAAGATCCACAAGGTCCATCTCACCTGGAACCGCAACGCGCCCCGCCATCAACGCGAAAAGCTGGGCATCGAGCCGGACTCCGTCGATTGGAAGCGATTCTTGGGCAGCGCCCCCAACCAGCCGTTCGACGAGTATCGCTTTCGCAACTGGCGCTGGTTCTGGGATTTCGGCGGCGGCATCCTCACCGACCTGATGGTCCACTTCATCGACGTGGCCAACTGGTATCTCGACCTCGACTATCCCAAAACCGCCGTGACGATCGGCGATCACGTCATGACCGAGGGACTTTGGGAGACCCCCGACACGATACAGACGTTGTTGCGCTATCCCGACCAGCAAGTGCAGGTCTACTTCGAGGGCACGTTCGTCAATGCCCGCAACGGGGCGATGCTCGAGTTCATGGGAACCGAGGCCACGTTGTATCTCGACCGTGGCCGCTACGAGGTCCACCCCGAGCGCCGCTCGCCGATCAAGGCCAGCGAGCTGGTGCTGGGCAGCGGCCCGCGCGGCGCCGACTTCTACGACACTCCCGACGGCGAGACTTTGCACCTGGCCAACTGGATCGAGTGCGTCCGCAGCCGCTCGAAGCCCAACTGTCCCGCCGAGGCTGGCGTCGCCGCCGTCAAGGGCGCCCATTTAGGAAACCACGCCTACCGCACCACCGGCGCCGCCCAATGGCCCATCGGCTAGGAGAGGCGAACGAAAGATATTGAGGTAGCAGGACTCGCCAGAGTTCTGGCCCGTCTTTCTTTCGGCGCTGGAGCCGGGTGGCTGGGGCAAAGCGGACTTCGGCGAGCTCAGTCGAGTCGTAGCGTGCCCCAGTCCTTCCATGCTGAAACTCCGCCTCCGGCGGAACCAATGACGAATGACAAATGACCTCGACCTCTCTGCCCACTAACCACCGACCGACTAACCACTGCCCTCAGAACAGCCCGAGCACCGGCCTCCCGGCGGTCACCGCGTGCGGCCGAGCAAGCTGATCCGGCACGAACGTCTCGCCCGACACGCCGAAGGCGTGCAAAATCGTGGCCGCGAAATCGTCCGGGCTGACCGGCAAGTCCTTCACGAAGGCACCGACCTTGTCGCTCGCCCCGTAGACCTGGCCGCCGCAAACGCCGCCGCCCGCCAGCAACTGCGTGTAGCACGGCGCCCAGTGGTCGCGCCCCGCGGTGGCGTTGATCTGGGGCGTCCGGCCGAACTCGCCGGCCACGGCCACCAACGTTTCGTCGAGCAGGCCCCGCTGGCCAAGGTCCTCGAGCAGGGCCGAAAAAGCCCGATCGAACGAGGGGCAGCAATAATCGTGCTTCAGCATGTCGAGGCCGGTCCGCGCCCCGCCGACGCCGCACACGTCGGTCGCCACGCCATGATTGTCCCACAGGTTGAACTGGCACCCCTTGTCGTCGAAGAACGTCCAGAACGCGTTCACCACGCGCACCCCCGCCTCCACCAGCCGACGCGCCATGAGGAAGCTCTGCCCATACTCGTTGCGGCCATAGCGGTCGCGGGCCGCGGCGGGCTCCTGCTCCAGATCGAAGGCTTGCCGCGTGGCGCCGGAGCCGAGCATGGCGAAGGCCTTTTCATAGCAGTCCTCCAGACGCGGCCCCTGGGCGGGCGAAGCGGCCGGCTCGGATTGATTCGTCCGCACCAGCAGGTTGCGCCGGCCGGCAAGGCGGTCCTGGTCGACTCCCTCCGGCAGGCTCAGCGAGTCGAGCCGGACGGGCAGGTCCGAAAGCGAGGCCTTGGTCTCTTTGTCGAGCACGATCGGGTCGAAGGCGGCGCCCAAGAACCCCGCTGACTGCCCCTTGTAGGGTGGGCTGTACGTGGTAAATGGCCGCGGCAACACGACCCACGGGGGCATCTCGCCGCAGCCGCCCAGCTCGCGGTGCAGGATCGCGCCCAGGCCGGGGTGGTCCTGCCGCGAGACGTAGAAGTCGCCGGGCCGCGCCGGCAGTTGCCCCAGCAGCGTGTGTACGATGCCGCCGTCGTGATTGTTGTCGCCATGGGTCATCGAGCGGACCAGGGCCAGCTTGTCGGCGTGGCGGGCGACCTGGGGCAGCAGTTCGCCGAAGCGGATGCCCGGCACGTTGGTCTCGATGGGCGAGAACACGCTGCGGATGCCTTCCGGCGCGTCGGGCTTGAGGTCCCACAAGTCATTTTGCGACGGCCCGCCGCAGAGGAAAATGAAAATGCAGTTGCGTGCCTTGGCGTTGCGCGGCCGTTCGCCGGCCGCCTCCGCCAAGAGCAGCCTCGGCAGCGACAGGCCCGCCAGGCCAAGCCCGCCCATCTTCAGCAGCCTGCGGCGGCTGGCGCGCTGCGTATTTGCGGCGGCAATAAGCTGCATCGTAGCTCCACCAGGCGACAAGCGGCTGCCCGCCTCAATCTACCCATCCTGGCCACCGGCGACAAGTTTTACCGCATGCCCCTTGGGTGCCACTGCTTGAAGACAGCCGGCCTGGCCGGCTGTCGAGAAGCAGTGCTCGTCCGGGAGTGCCCCTCGAATGCCCGACCAGCCGACGATCCCGCTCAGGCCCCGAACTTCCCGGCGGCTGATGTCCTGCTATCCTGCATGTATGGTTGCAAACCGAATCACCGTGGTCATCGCCGCCGCCACGATACTTTGGGCCGCCAACATGGCCTGGGCTCAGATGGGCCTGACGCTGACGAGCCTGGAGTGGCTGGTGGCCGACGCGGACGTCGTGCTGCGGGGATCGATTGCTGATGTCTCGCGCGAGGAGCCCGACGAGCAATGGGTCTGGATGCATGTCACGCTCAAAGTGGACGAAACCCTGAAGGGGCGCCCTGAAAAATCAGTGACCTTTGCGATCCGGACCATCGACGGTGATCAGCGCTACCAGCAATGGCAGGCCGCCAGGCAGCAGCAGTTGTGGTTTTTCGTCTATAACAAGCCGCGCACCGGCGAGCTGCCTTCGAAAGACAACGCGGCCGAGGCTCGCCACCGCCTCAAGCCAAACGGCTCTATGATCCGGCTGGGTGAAGCCGTGCCCGACGAAACTTCATTCAGCAAACTGCCGCCACCGATCCTTACCATGGATCTCTATGCACTGGAGGCAGCGGACGAAATCCTTGAGGCCGCCCGGAAGGCAGCGGGCCAACGAGGCAAGCGAAACCCAGTTCGATCCCATGCCATCTGGCTGCCGCGGAGCATAGCCCAACGCTCAGGTAGCAGTGGCGACATCAACCACCTCGTCGTGCCGGCGGATCATCGCCTGGAAGCCCTGGCTCGGCGATTGATCGAGACGCCAAACGGCTTCCTGCGGCCAGAACCGGCAGTCCGGCCGGAGCCAGACAACGATCCCGGCAGACGTTCGGCGTGGTTCGACGCCAACAGCAACCTGCTCCGCGCCGAAGGGGTCAAGGCTTTGCGACAATTCAAGTCGGACAGGAATATCGCACTTCTGTTACCGCTACTCGATGATCCCGCCTGGTCCTATCGAACCATCCAACGAGAAGACCGCCCGCCAGTACGCCACCGCGAGTACTATCTCAGGAAAGAGGCCTACTCGACCTTGCGCCAATGGGGTGTCGATGTCAAAAAGCCCGTCTTGAAAGAGCGCGCGCCCGCCGAAAACGAGGCCTTCTGACCCGACGAGCGCCCCTCGCGACACGCCGGAACCGCGGGCAGCCGGGGCCGTGGTTGACACTCAACCTGGTGCTCCAGCAGGACCTGACCGTGCCCCTGGTCCCTGTCGGTTCTGCTTCAGCCAGGGCCTGCCCGCGTCCGATGAACCGTTAAGGTTTGCCCTTTCGGAATCATCGGCCGCCTTGACCAATTCGCCGCCAATGCCAGTGCGTATCGCCGTCGCCGCCCTGGTCCTGCTAGCGTGGCCGGGCACGGGCACCGCGCAGCCGGCCGCCCGGCCTGCCGTACCAGGCGTGAGCCGGACTCAAATCGAGTCGGAGCAAAACGGCACACAGCCCGACGGGACTGGCGAGGATGACGACGAGCCCCTCTTGCCGCCGGTGATCGTGCGCCCGCAAACCGAAGCGGCCGCCGATGGCCCACCGGCCGAAGCGCCCGCGCCGGCCGAAGCGCCCAGCCGCGGTCCGTTCGACCAGCCGCTCAGCTATCCACGGCTGTCCGAGCAAGTCTTCGAAGGCCTCAACTCCGCGACGCGCGGCGACGAGTCGCTGTTCGACACGCCCTCGCTGGGAACTATCATCGACCGCGCCCAACTGGCCGAGCGCCAGCCACAGGACATGTTCCAGGCCCTCCAGCAGGAGGTGGGCGTGCTGGTGCAGCAGACCGCGCGCGGCCAGGCCTCGCCGTTTGTTCGCGGGCTCACCGGCCAGCAGGTCCTGATCCTGGTCGACGGCATTCGCCTCAACAACTCGACGTTCCGATCGGGCGCCAACCAATACTTCAACACCATCGATCCCGGCCAGGTCGAGCGGATCGAGGTCCTCCGCGGCCCGCAGTCCGCCCTCTGGGGCTCCGATGCCATCGGCGGAGTGATCAACATCGTCACCCGCGGCGCCGATCCTCTGACCTGCGACTACCTGGGCGGCTCCTTCGTCGAATACTTCAGCACGGCCGACTCCGGCTCGTACAGCCGCGTGAACGCGGAGGGCTGGCTGGGCAGCGGCGGCTATTTCGCCGGCGGCAGTTACCTGAACGTCAACGACCTCGATCGGGGCGGCGACCTGGGCCGCCAGCCGTTCACCGGCTACGACCAGTACGCCGGCGACGTCAAGATCGACCGTCTGATCGACGACTGGACGATGCTCACGATCGCCCTGGCGCACTTCGAGCAGGACAACGTGCCCCGCAGCGACCGCTTCGCCCCCTTCGTCTTCGGGCCGCCGGCGGGCACCCCGCGGCCGACGTTTTTCGATCCGCAGCAGCGCGACCTGGCCTACATCCGGCTGCAAGGCCTGGACCTGGCAAGCTGGATCGACGGCTACACTTTCACCGCCTCGTACTCGCGGCAGAAAGAAGGCTCGCGCGAGATCCGCAGTCCCACGCGCATCGAAGCCGGCGATTTCGACGTCGACACGGCCGGCTTCACCATGCTGTTTGCCACCGAGTTCGGCTCGCTGGGCCGGCTCACGTACGGCGCCGACTGGTACCACGACGACGTCGATGCCTTTCGCAACCGCATCAATCCCACCACCGGCTCGGTCACGCCCATCACGCCGCAGTTCCCCGACGACAGCTTCTATGAGCGGGTCGGCACGTTCATTCAATGGGATGCGCCGCTCACCGAGCGGTTGAACCTGCTGGTCGGCACCCGCTACGAGAACATCGACCTGGCCGCCACGCCCCTGGTCCGCGTCGATCCGCCGGGCCCCGATCCGGCCTTCGACGTGCCGACGCACATCTCCCCCAGCTTCCACGATTGGACCGCCAGCGCCGGCCTGGTGTACGAAGCCAGCCAGCACCTGCACCTGGTCGGATCGGTCTCCGAAGGCTTCCGCGCGCCTAACCTCGACGACCTGGTGGCCACCAACACGCTGGTCCAGCAAGCCGGCCAGGATCTGCCCAGCATCGCTTTGGGTCCCGAGCACGCCTTGACCTACGAGGTCGGCCTCAAGCTCGACACGCCCCGCCTCCGCAGCCAGGCCTTTGTCTTCTGGACCGACCTGGACGACAACATCGTCCGCACGCCGGTCGACGAAGGCTTGTTCCAGCGGGCCAACCAGGACTCCTACATCAACGGGGCCGAGTGGTACGGCGAGTACCTGCTCACGCGCGGCTGGAGCATGTACGGCAACTTCGCCTACACGTACGGCGTCAACCTTGTCACCGATTCGCCTTTGAGCCGGATCCCGCCCACGCAGGGCGTGCTCGGCCTGCGCTGGCGCGACGCCGGCCGCCGGCACTGGTTCGACGCCTACGCCTGGCTGGTCCGCGACCAGGACCGGCTGAACTTCCAGGACCTCACCGACGCTCGCATCCCCCTGGGAGGCACGCCCGGCTTTCAAACCTTCAACCTGCGGATGGGCACCAGGCTGGGCGATGGGGCCGGCCACCGCGGGGCCGGCCACCTCGTCAGTCTGACGTTGGAAAACATCTTCGACCAGGCGTATCGCGTTCACGGCTCCGGCGTCGACGGCCCCGGCTTCAACGCCATCTTCGGCTACACCAGCCTCTTCTAGATCTCCCTATAGTAGCAGGCACACTCCGTGTGCCGTCCGCCTTAAGTAGCAGGCACACTCCGTGTGCCGTCCGCCTGTGCTTCAACTCCGCCTCCGGGTGGCTGGGGCAAAGCGTTAGCGTGCCCCAGTCAGTAGTTCTACTGTAGTAGCCTGTAGTAGCCGGAGTCTTGATCTTTGTCCTATGGACTTGGCCTTGTCCTTCCACCCAGGCTGCAACTCCGCCTCCGGCGGACCTTCCGTCCCCCCGTCGCCTCGTCCCCCCGTCGCCTCGTCCCCCCGTCGCCTCGTCCCCCCGTCGCCTTGTCCCCCCGTCCCCTTGTCGATTCTTCCTCCCTCCTCCTTCCTCCTTCCTCCTTCCTCCCTCTGCCCTCTGCCTTCCTCCTTCCTCCTTCCGCGCCCCCTTCCCCCGAATGTATACTTAAACAGTCGCTCCCTACCCCCGCTCTGCTCCATCAGCCGAAGCATCGCACTTGTCGTCCTCCCGCCTCAAGCCTTCCGTCCCGACTTTCGCCGCCCAACGCCGGCGGCTCGGCGCAGCACTTGCCATTTCGGCCGGACTGCACCTCGCGGGACTGACGGCGCTTGCCATGCGGGTCGACGTGCGGCCCCAAGCTCCCGCGTTGTTCGGCGTGAAGACGGTCGCCAGCCTGCAGGTCCGCTTTGCCGAGGCACTGCTCGACGCGCCCCGCACCGAGGTCGGGCTGGAAGAGGTGGTGCTCGTCACGCCCCGGCTGGCTCGCGTGGCGCGGCAGCACTTTATCGAGATGCCCACCCGCCCGCCGCAGCACGACGGCCTGCCGCTACGCCCCGCTCTGCCGCCCCCGGCCCCCATCCAGCGTGCCGCCGACGCCGGCCTGCTCGAAGCCGATGCGCCGCTCGCCGCGCTCGACGAAGCGCAAATCCCCCGGCGGGTCGCCGAAGCCGCTCCCAGGGCATATGCCTCCGCGGCCATGGTCCAGGCAATCGGCAACGAACCGCATGAGCTGCCCCGGCCGCTCGACAACATGCCGCCCGTTTATCCGGCCGAGGCCCAACGCAACGGCTGGCAGGGAACCGTTGTGCTCCGCGTCCGAGTGGCCGCGTCCGGACGCGTGAGCGCCGTCTCCGTTGCTTCGTCCAGCGGCCACACACTGCTCGACGCCGCCGCGGCATCGGCCGTCAGGCAGTGGCGATTTCGACCGGCGCGGCGGGGCGGCCTTCCGGTGGAGACCAGCGTGCGGCTGCCCGTTAAATTCGAGTTGCCCCCGTAACATAGGTTTCCAGCCTGTGTCACCGTAACATAGGCTTCCAGCCTGTCCCCACCGTAAGATAGGCTTCCAGCCTGTGTCACCGTAGCATAGGCTTCCAGCCTGTCGCCACCGTAAGATAGGCTTCCAGCCTGTCAGTATCAGGTTAGGCTTCCAGCCTCTCCCCGATCTCCTAAAATAACCACGATGATCGACTGGCGGCACGCTTTGGGCGACGTTCAACTTTGGCCGATCGTCTGGCTCTCGCTGCGGATTTCGGCGACCTCCGTCCTCATCAGCGCGCTGGTCGGCATTCCGCTCGGCGTCTGGTTGGGGCTGGCCCGCTTTCGCCTCCGCGGCCTGGTGTCGGCCCTGGTCTACACCGGCATGTCGCTGCCGCCCGTCGTCGTCGGCCTGGTGTTGTACCTGCTCCTCTCGCGCAGCGGCCCGCTGGCTTTCCTCGGCTGGTTGTTCACGCCCCGCGCGATGATCCTGGCCCAGATCATCCTCACGCTGCCCTTCGTCGTTGGCATCACCTCGACCGCGGTCGCCAGCCTCCCCGCCGAGCTCTTCCTGCAAGTACGCAGCCTGGGCGCCAGCCGGCGGCAGGCCCGCTGGGCCCTGCTCCGCGAAGCCCGTCCCGGACTGGCGCTGGCCGTGGCCACCGCCTTGGGCCGCAGCATTTCCGAAGTCGGCGCCGTGCTGATGGTCGGCGGCAATATCCAGGGACACACGCGCGTGCTCACCACGGCCATCGTGCTGGAGACCGGCAAAGGAGGTTTCGGCCTGGCCCTGGCTCTCGCCGGCGTGCTGCTGGCCATGGCCCTGACATTGAACCTGGTAATCCTGCGCCTGCACGGGCGGCCTTTGCCATGAGCACCTGCTGCTATCGCCTCGGCGGCGTCAGCGTCCGGCACGGGCCGGCGTTCGCGCTGGAGGTAGGCGATCTGGAAATCCCTGCGGGAGAGGTCTTCTGCCTGGTTGGGCCGACCGGGGCCGGCAAGAGCACGCTGTTGCGGCTGTTGTCGCTGGTTCAGCCGGCGGGAACGGGGCAAGTGCACTTCTTCGATCAGCGGCTGAACGGCCAGGTGCCGCTGGCGGTTGAGCGCCGCGTGACCATGGTCTTTCAGCGGCCGCTATTGCTCTCCGGCACCGTGCGCCGCAGCATCGAGTACGCCCTGCGGCTCCGCGGCGCCGCCGGCCCAACACGGCGAGTGGACGAGGTGCTCGACCGGCTGGGCCTCACCGAGCTGGCGTCGCAGTCGACCGCCACGCTTTCGGGCGGCCAGACGCAACTGGTGGCGTTGGCCCGTGCCTTGGTGATCGAGCCCGAGGTGCTGCTGTTGGACGAGCCGACCGCCAACCTCGACCCGGCCCGCGTGGCCCTGGTCGAAGAAGCGGTCGGCCAGGCCAACCGCCAGCGGCGGATGACCGTGGTCTGGGCCACGCACAACCTCTTTCAGGCCCGCCGCGTCGCCGGCCGCGTCGGCCTGCTCTGGGAGGGAAAGCTGATCGAGGTCGCCCCCACCGAGACCTTTTTCAAGTCCCCCCGCGACCCCCGCACCGCCGCCTTCGTCGAAGGCAAGCTCGTCTACTGAGGATGAAGGCAGAACGATGAAGGCAGAAGGCAGAAGGAGGAAGGAGGAATCAGGACGAACGAGACTGGGGCACGCTACGACTCGACTGAGCTCGCCGAAGTCCGCTTTGCCGCCAGCCACCCGACGTCTTCGTTCGCCTTGTCCCCTTGTCGCCTTGTCCCCTGGTCGTCTTCGTTCCGCTCGCCCCTTCCCCGACTCGACTGAGCTCGCCGAAGTCCGCTCCCCCCTTCCCCCCTTCCTTCTTCCCTTCCTTCTTCCTCTCCTGCTGCTCCCTCTCGGATGCACCCAACCCGACGCGCCCGCCAAGACCCTGACGCTCGGCACCACGACCACCTTGCGCGACAGCGGCCTCTTGGACCTGCTGTTGCCGATGTTCGAGCGGCAGACAGGCATTGAAGTTAAACCCATCGTGCAGGGCAGCGGCCACACGCTCGAACTGGCCCGCCGGGGCGACGCCGACGTGCTGCTCACGCACTCGCCCCAGGCGGAAGAAAAACTGGTCGCCGAAGGTTTCGGAATCTCCAGGCAGCCGGTCATGCACAGCGAGTTCGTGTTGCTGGGACCCGCCAGCGATCCAGCCGCGGTCAAAGAAACCTCGACCATCGCCGATGCCTTTGCCGCCATCGCCCGCCGCCAGGCGGCGTTCGTCTCACGCGGCGACGAGTCAGGCACCCACTTCAAGGAGCTCGAAATCTGGCGCGTCGCAGGCGTCACTCCCCAGCACAAGTGGTACCTCCAGGCCGGCAGCGGCATGGCCGAGACCTTGCGCATCGCCGACGACCGCCAGGCCTACGTCCTGAGCGAGCGGGCCACGTACCTTACCGAGCGGAACAACTCCTCCTTGGCCCTTCTCTCCGAAGGCGACGAGCTGCTGGTGAATCCCTACAGCGTCATCGTGGTCAATCCGGCCAGGCATCCGCATGTCCACGCCGAGGCGGCCGACAGCTTCGCCCGCTTCCTCCGCTCGGCCGAGGCCCGCCAGGCGATCTCCACGTTCGGCCTCGATCGCTTCGGCCAACCGCTGTTCGTGCCAGACTGAACGGGCAGTTGCTGGTTGCTGGTTGCTAGTTGCTGGTTGCTGGTTGCTAGTTGCTGGTTGCTGGTTGCTGGTTGCTGGTTGCTGGTTGCTGGTTGCTAGTTGCTAGTCCGGCACGTACCGGAAGCGGATCGGCACCAGCACCGAGCATGGCACGGCCGCGCCGCCCCGCTGGGCCGGACGAAACCGCCATTGCTCGACCGCGTCCAGGGCCGCCCCATCCAGCGAGCGCAATCCGCTCGAGCGGGCCAAGCGGATCGAGCGCACCGTCCCCTCGGCGCTCACGCCCACCCGCAGCAGCACCAGCCCCTGGCGGCCTGCCGCCAGGTCGCCGGCCGGATAGCGGGGCGGCCGATTCGATTCGACCGGGACCGGCACCTCGTCCACGTCCGCTCCCTCGGAGGCCGACGACGAGGCCGTGTCGACTCCCTGGCCCTGCTCCGCGTCGGCCGCCTGCTTCGCAATCTCCGCCGCACCCGGCACGCGCTCCAGCGCCGCTTGCCACGATTCCACGGCAACCGATCCCGGCGCAGCCTCCGGCACTTCGGCCCGCTCGAACGCGGGCGGCGGCGACGCTTCGGCCGGTACTGCCGTCACAACGTCCGGCAGCCTCTCGGCATCGAGCGCCGGCGAGAGTTTTTCGACTTCCGTCACGCTGCGGGGGGCTTCCGGAGCCAACTCCACCTCCGTTCCTCGTTCACGCCGCGCGGCCGGCTCGCGAAAGGCGGCCGCCAGCGACACTGCCGCCGGTCCTCGATGAACGGCCAGCGGTTCGGCGGCTTCGTCCGCATAGATGCTCAACCAGCCCAGCAAGCCCGCATGGAGCATTCCACTCAGCAAGTAAGCAACCGCAACACGCATCGTGCAGATTTTCGCGTTTGGATTACGAAGCCCCCAGCCTACAGCCTCCAGCCTCCCGCCTCCAGCCTGCCTTCCATTCATCGCCCGGAGGGCGGGCGATAGTTGCCAGGGACTTCAGTCCCTGGTGATGAGCCTCACCCATTTCCTTTTCCGCCCGCAGGGCGGACGGAGGGGCAGTCAACTTCCCTATGCGGAACCTTCCTCCTGTGCTGCAAGTCCGCCTTCGGCGGAACCAATGACCAATGACCAATGACCTCTGGCCTCTGCCTTCCCTCCCTCCTTCCCAAGCCCCTCACTCCCAGTTAGATTGTCTAGACGATAGTCGCTGCCTACCCGCACGGCCCTGGACTTCGCATGACCGTTCGAACCACCTCGCTCTGGCCGCCATGCATCGCGGAAGTGCTGGGCACTTTTCTCCTGGTCTTCTTCGGCTGTGGGGCCGTACACACCGCTGTCCTCACCGGGGCGCAAACCGGGCTCTGGCAAGTGGCCATCGTCTGGGGCGTGGCCATCATGATCGCGATCTACACGATCGGCGCCTACAGCGGGGCGCACATCAACCCGGCCATCACGCTGTCGCTGGCGGTGTGGAAAAGATTCTCCTGGTCGCTCGTCGCCCCCTACATCCTCGCCCAGCTTGCCGGCGCCTTCCTGGCCGCCGCCGCCCTGTACGCCTTATGGCATCCGCACCTGGCGGCCATGGAACAGGCAAAGCAGGTGATCCGCGGCCAGCCCGGCAGCGAGATCACCGCCATGTGCTATGGCGAGTACTTTCCGAATCCGGGCCCCGCCGGAGCCAGTCCGGGCCCCTACAGCGCCACGGACCATGCCCACTTGAAGACGCTGGTCAGCGAGCCGGCCGCCTTCGCCGCCGAGGTGCTCGGCACGTTGATCCTGGCCTTCGTCGTGTTCAGCGTCACCGACGCCCGCAACCTGGTGGCCCCGGCCGGGCGGTTGGCGCCGGTGTTCATCGGCCTCACCGTGGCCATCTTGATTTCGATCATCGCGCCCTTGACCCAGGCCTGTTTCAACCCGGCCCGCGATTTCGGCCCCCGCCTGTTCGCCTACCTGGCCGGCTGGCGCTCGATCGCCATCCCCGGGCCCAACCCCACCGGCTTCCTCACCGTCTATATCATCGCGCCTTGCTTGGGGGCCGTGCTGGGCGGCGGCCTGCACGCGCGAGTGCTGGCTCCGATGCTGCCGCTGCCGGCCGAACCGCTGCCAGCCGAACCGCTGCCGGCCGAACCGCTGGAAGCAGGTCTCGAATGAACGCCATCGCCATGCGATCGACCGTGCTGGTATTCATGCTGCTCGCCTGGGCCGCTTGCCGCGCCGCCGCCGAGCCGCCGGTTGCCGAAGAATCTCTACGGCTCGAGGTGGACCTGCCCTACCAGGCCCGGCGCTCGGAGCCGGTGAGCTACCACGTCGACTTTTCGGCCGTGGTGACGCCCCCCTACGGCACGAAGCTGCTCAAGGTCTGGCTGCCGTTGCCCCCATCAGACGGCGTGCAAGTCGTGTCGGACAGCAAGCTCACCAGCTTCCCGGTCGAAGTGCCTGCTCGAATCGGCAAGGAAACGACCTTCGGCAACCGCTTCGCCTACTTCGAGTTTCACAATCCCAAGGGAGCGCAGATCATCCGTCACCAGTTCCAAGCCCGCGTCTGGGAGCTGCGATGGAACGTCGAGCCGGACAAGATCGTTGCCGTCGAGCGCTGGCCCGCCCAGTTCGACCCCTACCTGCGCGGCGACCGGGCCGTGGTCGTCGACGAGCGCTTCAGCAAGCTGCTCGAGCGGGTCCTCGCCGGGCGGCCCGACGAGCTGCACCCGCTGGCCGCCATCATGGCCTGGACCAACGGCCACATGACCTACGACCACGCTCGCGCCTCGCTCTCGGCCAGCTCCGAGCACGCCCTGGAGCAGCAGCGGGGGCACTGCAGCGACTACCACGGCCTCTGCGCCGCCATGGGCCGTGCCTTGGGTTACCCCACGCGAGTCACCTACGGGACGCACCTGTTCCCCAAGAACTCCCCTTCGCATTGCAAGCTGGAAGCCTTCCTGCCGCCCTACGGCTGGGTGAGCTTCGACGTTTCCGAAACGCAGAGGCTGGCGGCCGCCATCGAGGACGGCGTCCCGCTCGAGCAGGCCCGACGGCGGCTGGTGCGGGCCGCCAACCAGCGGCTCTACAGCGGCTTTCGCGACAACACCTGGTTGCTGTTGACCAAGGGGACCGACTACGATCTGGATCCACCGGCCGCCCAGCGCGTCGCCGTCGTGCGCACGATCCATGCCGAGGCGGACGGCGTGGCGCTGCCCGAGCCCGACCCGGCCAATCCCGACCAGCGCGAGTTCGCCTGGATGACCGTGCACAAGTTCACGCCCGATCGCCCCGTAAAATACCCGTTCCAAGATTGGCAGGACCTCGTCGACGATGCCAACGACAACGCCGACTAGCCAAGAACCAAGCACCAAGACCCAAGAACTAAGTACCAAGTACCAAGATCCAATGCAGCGTCTCCGATTTGTAATGCTGGGTGGATTTCTCGGCGCCGGCAAGACCACCACGCTCGCCCGCCTGGCCCGCTACTACACCGACCGCGGCCAGCGGGTAGCGCTGGTCACCAACGACCAGGCCCAGAACCTCGTCGACACCGGCAACCTGCGGGCCCAGGGCTTTTCCGTCGAGGAAGTGGCCGGCGCCTGCTTCTGCTGCCGCTTCAACGAGCTGGTCGGCAAGGTCCAGGACCTCGCCGCCGCCGAGCGCCCCGACCTCGTCCTGGCCGAGCCGGTCGGCAGTTGCACCGACCTGGTGGCCACGGTGATCCAGCCGCTCAAGGCGCTCTACGGCCGGCAATTCCAGGTCGCCCCCTATGCCGTGCTCTTCAAGCCCAGCCACGGCCTGCGGATCCTGCGCGACGAGCCATCGGCCGGCTTTTCGCCCAAGGCCGCCTACATCTTCAAAAAGCAGCTCGACGAGGCCGACGCGATCGTCGTCAACCGCCTCGACGAGCTTGCGCCGGCCCAGCTCGACGAGTTGGTGTCGCTGGTCGGCTCGCACTATCCCTCCACGCCGCTGCTCCGCATGTCGGCCCGCACCGGCCAGGGACTCGCGCAACTCGTCGAGTTCCTGGAGCTGGAAGGGAGTTTCGGCAACAAGATCCTCGACATCGACTACGACGTCTATGCCGAGGGAGAGGCCGAGCTCGGTTGGCTGAACACCAGCCTGCGCATCGAGGCCCAAAAGCCCTTCGCCCTCGACGAGCTGTTGCTGGCGGTGCTCGAGCGGCTGCGCGATTCGCTGGCCGCCGCGGACGGCGAGGTCGCCCACTTGAAGCTGATTGGCCTGGGCGACACTTCGTTCGGCGTGGCCAACCTGGTCAGCACGCTCTCCGAGCCCGAGCTGTCCGTCGCCTCGCAAGCCCGCCTCGAGGCGGCCGACCTGGTCGTGAACGCCCGCGTGGCGATCGACCCCACCTTGCTGGAGCAGCAGGTCCGCCAGGCCGTCGAGGCCACGTGCCACGCCTACCAGGCCAGTGCCCGATTCGGCGAAACGCAGAGTCTGCGTCCCGGCCGTCCCGTGCCGACGCATCGCTACGCGACCGCCCAATGACCAATGACAAATGACCAATGACAAATGACCAATCCCCGCCGCCTCAACCGCGCTGGTCCGCCTCCGGCGGACTGGCGGCCATCGATCGCCGCGTGGCGGGCGTCCTGGTCGAAAAAGCCAAGACCACGCCCGATGCCTACCCCATGTCGATCAACGCCATTTGCACCGGCGCCAACCAGAAGAACAACCGCGATCCGGTCATGCAGATCGAGCCCGACGACGTCGAGGAGTCGCTCGACCGCCTGCGGGCCCTCGGCGCCGTCGCCGTCATCGAAGGCAGCGGCCGCGTCTCGAAGTACCGGCACTATCTCTACGACTGGCTGGGCGTCGACAAGGTCGAGCTGGCCGTGATGGCGGAGTTGCTCTTGCGCGGCCCACAGACCGAGGGCGAGCTGCGCGGCCGGGCCGCCCGCATGGAGCCGATCGCCGACCTGACCGCCTTGCGTCCCGTGCTCGCCTCGCTCAAGGCCAAGGGCCTGGTGATCCCCCTCACTCCCGAAGGACGCGGCCACGTGGTGACGCATGCCCTCTATCCGCCGGCCGAGCTGGAGCGTCTGCGGGCCCAGCGCGCCGGCGGTGCTGCGCCGCTGGCCGAAACGCCGCTTAGTCCCCAACCGGCAGCCTCGATCGAGCGGACCGCGACCCCACTCCAACCGCTTCCGGCCGCCGCCGCCGTGCCCAGCCCTGTCGAGCGGCCCGCTTCAATCGAAGTCGAGCGCATCCAGGCCGAGTTGCGCGACCTGCGCGGCGAGCTTGGCCGATTGCAGCAGGAGCTCTCCGACTTATCCGGCGAGTTTCGCAATCGCATGTCGGATCTCGACCGTCTCCGCCAGGCCCTCGGCTGAGAAGAGAGAAGGGGGGAAGGCTGATAAGAGAGAAGGGGGGAAGGTGGGAGCGGGCGAAGGGGGGATCGGAACGACGACGACAAGGCGACAAGGCGACAAGACGACAAGGCGACAAGGCGACAAGGCGAGCAGCAAAAGCGAAGGAGGGAAGGGGCGAGCGGGGGAAGGGGGGATCGGAACGAAGGCGGAAGGAGGAAGGCAGAAGGTCCGCCGGAGGCGGACTTGCAGCTCAGGCAGAAGGATGAACGTTCACCGACCACTGACAAATGACCAATGACCAATGACCAATGACCAATGACCAATGACAAATGACCAATGACCAATGACAAATGACCAATGACAAATGACCAATGACAAATGACCAATGACCAATGACCAATGACCAATGACCAATGACAAATGACCAATGACCAATGACAAATGACCCCTGCCCACTCCTCACAGCATCAGCGTCAGCATCAGCACGACGAGCACGACGATCACCGCGCTGATCACGGCCGCCGTGCTCAGTTGGCTCGATTGGCGGGCTGGTAGCCGCTGCGTCAGCGACTCCTCACCAAGGACCAGGTCGCCCAGCGTCGGCAGGTCGCCCGTGGGCGTCTCGCCCGAGTCCGAGTCACTCCGCGCGCTGGTGCTCAGCCGGCTCAAAAACTCGTTCAAGCCACTGTCGGCATCCGCGGGAACAACGTCCGACCCGCTCCCCATCGCTGCACTCAAAGGGCCGGCGGCCGCCCCACCCGCGTCGCTGCCGCCGCTCGCCGTCCCGCCGACGACGCTCGCCGTCGCACTGCCGGGGCTCGCCGTGCCGCCCCCGACGGGCGCCGGCATCGAGAACACACTCGAGCCGGGCGGCTCCGGGGCCAGGCCGCCCGCGAACGGCGCCAAAGCCGTGGCCACCTCGGCCGGCGTCTGAAAGCGGTCCTCCGGCTTGCGGGCCAGCATCTTCGCCACCACGGCGTCGAGCTCGGCCGGGATCTCCGGCCGCAGGCTGATGGCGGCCGGCGCCTGCGAGTTCACGCGGGCCAGCAGCTTGGCCATCAGGCTGCTGCCCGGAAAGGGAAGCTGCCCGGTGAGCGCCTGGAACAGCGTGCACCCCAGGCTGAAGATGTCGGCCCGGCCGTCGGCGCTGTGAACGTCTTCGGCCTGCTCCGGCGCGATGTAGTCGGGCGTGCCCACGATCTGCCCGCTTTGCGTCAGTCCCCCCTCCTCCTCGACGCTGGTGGCAAACCGGGCCAGCCCCACGTCGAGGATCTTGATCGTCGGACCCCGGCCCGCGGTGCCCGAAAGAACCAGCAGGTTGCTCGGCTTGATGTCGCGGTGTATCAGGCCTCGTTCGTGGGCGTGCTGAATGCCCAGCGCCGCCTGCCGGATGCACTCGCACGTCCAGGCGATCGGCAGCGCGCCGGACTGCTTGATCCAGCGGCCCAGGTCGCGCCCCTGGACGTACTCCATCACCAGGAAGTGCGTGTCGTCCACGCAGTCGGCGTCGTGCGCGGTGACGATGTTCGGATGGTTCAGCGAGGCCGCCAACTGCACCTCGCGGCGAAAGCGGGCCACGCTGGTCCGGTCTTTCAGCAGCTTGCGGGCCATGACCTTCAAGGCCACGGTCCGCCCCATCAGCGCGTGCTGGGCCCTGTACACCGACCCCATCCCCCCCTTGCCGATGCGGTCGACCAGCTTGTACTTGCCCAGGTAAAAGCTGGGCCGGCCGGCCAGCAACTGCTCGGCCTGCCAGCGGGTCAGCAGGCCGCGGCGGATCAGGCTGATGGCCAGGTTCTGCAACTGGGCATCGCCGCCGGCCTGTTCCAGCTCTTGCTGCTCGCGGCGGACGCCGGCCAGTTGCTGCTCGCTGAGCAGGTTGCTCTTTTCCAGGGCGGTGACAAACTGTTCCGGCGATGCGATCGCCATGGTCAGCCCGAATGGGAAACTTTGAATCAAAAAGACAGGACGGCCCGGCCCCCCAGACTGCTGGATTATGGCAACAACCAACAAGCGAAACAAGCGCCAGGCCGTAGGGAAGGGGGGAAGGGGGGAGCGGGCGACGAGCGTCGTCGGGTGGCTGGCGGCAAAGCGGACTTCGGCGAGCTCAGTCGAGTCGTAGCGTGCCCCAGGGTGGTTCGTAGTGACCCCATTTATGGGGTCGATCCCGGGGTCTATCCCCTCTTCGTGCCTTGTTACGCCGTAGCAGGACTCGCCAGAGTTCTGGCCGTGCTGCCCCTGGCCCGTGTCCCCGTGTCCCCTTGTCGCCTTGTCGCCTTGTCCCCTTGTCGATTCCTCCTTCCTCCTTCCTCCTTCCTCCCTCTGCCTTCCTCCTTCCTCCTTTCCGATTACACCGGTTGTATCGCAAATTCCTGATGTTCCGGCGCTCGCAGGGTCGATACGGACTATGTACGATGCCACTAATTGCTAGTGTTTGCCCGTTCGTCAGGGACGGCCGGGCCCACCGCCGGCCCACCCCGACCCCCGACCGTGCTGCAAGTCCGCCGCAGGCGGAACCGTGCCGCAGGTCCGCCGCAGGCGGATGCTGCAACTCCGCCTCCGGCGGAACCAATGACGAATGACCAATGACAAATGACTCCTGATCAAGGAACGCGTCATGCCGTTCGATGCCATCTTCCGGGCCCTGGGTGAACTGACCACCTCCGACGGGGGCCGCCGCCGCAACGGCCGCCAGGCCCGCGCCCCGCTGGGTCTCGAAGACCTCGAAGACCGCCGGCTGCTGGCGGCCACGCTGGTCAAGGACATCAACTCCGGCGCGCCCGACTCGACCCCCGCCTTCTTCGCCGAGCTTGCCGGCGAAACGTTCTTCGCGGCCGACAACGGGACCGACGGCGTCGAGCTCTGGAAGAGCGACGGCAACGGCCCCGGCACCGTCCTGGTCAAGGACATCCAGCCCGGCACGACGGTCATCGGCGGAGTGACCGTGCCGTTGAGCTCCAACCCGGCCAACCTGACGACCGTCGGCGGCACCGTGTTCTTCACCGCCGACGACGGCACCAACGGCGTCGAGCTCTGGAAGACCGACGGCACCACGGCCGGCACCGTGCTGGTCAAGAACATCCGCACCGGCGCGGACGGCTCGAACCCGACGCAACTGGTCGACGTGGGCGGCACGCTCTACTTTGTCGCCGAAGAGACGGCCGGCGACCTCGAACTGTGGAAGAGCGACGGCACGGCCGGCGGCACGGTCCGCGTCGAGGATATCCGCCCCGGCGCGGCCGGCTCGAACCCCACCGGACTGACCAACGTCGGCGGCACGCTGTTCTTCGCGGCCGACGACGGCACCAACGGCGCCGAGCTCTGGACCAGCGACGGCACGCTGGCCGGAACCAACATCGTCACCAACATCTTCGCCGGCGCCGGCGGATCGAATCCCACCAGCCTGACCAACGTCGGCGGTACCCTCTTCTTCGCCGCCAACGACGGCGTGGCCGGCAACGAGCTCTGGAAGAGCGACGGCACCGCCGCCGGCACCGTGCTGGTCAGCAACGTGCGCCCCGGCCTGGCCAGCTCGAACCCCGCCAACCTGGTCGACGTGGGCGGCACGCTCTTCTTTGCCGCCGACGACGGCACCAACGGCGTCGAGCTCTGGAAGTCGGCCGGCACCGCGGCCACCACCACCCTGGTCAAGGACATCAACCCCAACGGCAGCGACAGCTCGAACCCGGCGGGCCTGACCAACGTCGACGGCAGATTGTTCTTCAGGGCCAACGACGGCACCAACGGCAACGAGCTCTGGACCAGCGACGGCACCACCGCCGGCACCGTGCTGGTCTTGGACATCAAGCCGGGCGCGCTCGGCTCGACCCCCGCTTCGCTGATCAACGGCAACGGCACGCTCTTCTTCACCGCCGACGACGGCACCAACGGCGCCGAGCTCTGGCAGAGCGACGGCACGCCCGGCGGCACCCTGCTGGTCACCGACATCCGGCCCGGAGCCGAGGGCTCGCTGCCGGACGGCCTGTTCGCGGTGGGCCGCACCTTGTTCTTCCGGGCCGACGACGGCACCAACGGCACGGAGCTGTGGAAGGCCGACCTGCCCAACGCCAAGCCGATCGCCAACGCAGACAGTTTCACGTTCACGCCGGGCGTGGCCCTGGTGGTGGCTGCGCCGGGCGTGCTGGCCAACGACACCGACGCCGAGGGCAGCCCGCTCACGGCCGTGCTGGTCACCGGCCCGGCGAACGGCGTGCTGGCGCTCAATGCCGACGGTTCGTTCAGTTACACGCCGAACGCCGGCTTCCGCGGCAGCGACAGCTTCACCTACCAGGCCCACGACGGCACGGACGCCAGCGCGCAGGCCGCCGAGGTGACGTTGTCGAGCCAGGATTTCGGTTTCATCGAGCGGCTCTATATCGACCTGTTGGGCCGCACGGCCGCCCAGGTCAGCGACGCCGAGGTGACGTTCTGGATCGGCCAGCTTGCCGGCGGCGCGACGCGGGTGCAGGTGGTGCAGGCCTTCCAAGGCTCGACCGAGTACCGCATCAACCTGATCGACGGTTTCTACCAGGACTACCTGGGCCGCCCGGCCGACCCCGGCGCCTTGAGCTTCTTCGAGTTCCAGCTTTCGCAGGGTCTTCCGATCGAGGCATTGCAAGCGATCCTCCTGGCTTCCAACGAGTACTTCCTGAACGCGGGAACTGACGCCTTGTTCGTCGAGAGTCTGTACGACGACCTGTTGGGCCGCACGGCCTCGGTGCAGGAGACCGGTTTCTGGCGTCAGCAGTTATTCAGCGGCGTGTCGCGGTTCAGCGTCGCCAGCGCCTTCCTGGCGACCAACGAGTATCGTGTCCGGCTGGTGAACCAGCTTTATCAGGACCTGCTCGCGCGTCCCGTCGACGCGGGCGCCTTGAGTTTCTGGCTTGCCCAGATGCAGCTCGGCCTCAGCCGTCAGACCCTCCAGCTCGTGCTAGCCGCCAGCGACGAGTACTTCCTGTTGTAGGCAGGAGTGGTCGGTGGCCGGTGGTCAGTGGCCGGTGATCAGTGGCCGGTGGTCGGTGGTCAGTAGCCGGATTCGCCAGAATTCGGGCTGTATGGCCGTGATGTGGTCCACTCGCTCCGCGAGTGGTGCCGATTCCCCCCTTCCCCCCTTCCCCCCTTCCCCTCATCCTCCTGCTGCCTTCTGCCTTCTGCCTGCCGCCTCACTCCTCCTGCGGCGCCTTCGGCAGCGCGAGCCAGTCGATCGCGACTTCGCCCGGCCCGCGGTCGGTGGGGTCGGCCGCCACGACCAGGATCGACAATCCTTCGGCCGTCTTGTTGGCGTAGCCGACGATCCACCGCGAACGGTTTTGCAATTGCGGCGTAAGGCTCACGATATACTCGTCGTGAGCCATCGGCCGCTCGAAGCGGACCTGCGTCGCCCGGCCCACGGCGGCCATGACCGAGCCCGCCTGGTAATCCGTGCCCGGGCCCATGCGGCCTCGCTCGCCCTGGTCGCCTTCGTCTCCCTTGTCGCCTTTCGGCCCTCGTGGGCCCGGATCTCCCTCGTCGCCCTTGTCTCCCTCGTCGCCCTTGGCCCCGCGCGGGCCGCGATCGCCCTTGGGTCCCGGCGGCCCGGCGGTGGCCAGCTCGAACAGCGGCGCCAGGTCGACATATTTGACGGCCTCGAGGCTGACCAGGAAGTAGTGCTTTTGGCCCGCGACCTCCCCCCACAAGATCTTGCCGTCGGCCTGGTAGAGCAATGTGGCGCCATGGACCAGCACCTTCGACTCCGTTTTTACCATCGGCGGCCAGATGGGCCAGGTGAGCTGGCTGCGGCCGGGAGTGATCAGGACCTCCAAGTCGGCTCCCTCCGGCTGAAAGGCATCGAGGTTGATGACGCGAGTTTCCAGGTCCGCCTTGCCGGTGATGGTGAACTTGCGGTTCGGATCCCCCGCCAGCCTTGCCTGGGCGCCGATCGGGACGCTGATGCCGCCGGGCAGTGAGCCGACCGAGGACGTGCCGGCGCCGAGATCGATGCGGTAGTCTGCCGTGCCCTCGCCCGCGACCGTTCCGCCCGGGAACACCTCAAAGAACGCCTCGCCTGCCAGCGAGCTGCCGATATCGAGCGAGATGTTGCCCAGGGCCGCTCCGCCGCCGCCCGCCCCCCGGCTGCTGGGGTTCGTTCCTTCGACCATCGCGTACGTGACATCCATCTTGGTGATGGTCCACTTTCCCACCGGGCTGAAGGCCCTCCTGATCCGCTCGCGGACTTCATCCTGGTTGCCCGGCTGGGCCCAAGCGCTGCCGGCCGCCGAGAGCGCCAAAGCAAACAAAACCGCGCCAACGGCCCACGCACGCAAATTGAGCGATCGCATCTCAACCTCCTTTTCAGGGACAGCCGGAGCCGCTGCCAGTCGCGCGTTTCGCCGCGGCCCTGGAGCGCCCGACCCAATCCCCTCTTTGTACTGTTTCACACCCACCCGACGCCCCAGCGAGGCACCGATACTAACCCGACGCGGGTGTCGGACTTCGGCGAGCTCAGTCGAGTCGCGGGCTCCCTGTCGAGAGCCTCCAGGTCGAACGAGACCCGCCCCGAGCTCGTCGAGGGGCGCCAGCGAGAGGCCAGTCGCTTCAGCGACCAACCCGACGCGCCGGCGAGCAAGCCGGCTCGCCCAAGCTTACCTTACGCCAACCCAGCCAGGAAGCTTCCTGCTTCTAGCGTCAGCTTTCAGACCGAGCGTTGCCGCGTTTCTTAACAGCGGTCCTTCGCGCACCGTGGTCGTTGCGGCCTCGCCGGCTGCCTGGGTCAAAGCGATAGCGTGCCCCAGTCCTCCAGCCTCCGGCCCACAGCCTCCAGTCTCACTCAGTAGTCAGTAGCCGGACTCGCCAGAGTTCGGGCGCAAGAGGCGTCGGTGGTCAGAAGTCAGAGGTCGGAGGTCAGAAGTCAGACGCCGCACGGCGTCTTCGTTCCCCTTGTCGTTCCCCCCTTCCCCCGCTCCCCCCTTCCCCCCTTCGCTTTTGCTGCTCCCCTTGTGCCCTTGCCGAAGGTCCGTCTCTGGCGGACAAGTCAGCCTTCGGCTGACCTTCTGACCTCCCGGCAAATTGAGTTGTTTCCCGTTTTACGGTGTTTTAAGGGACAGAAGTCAGAACTGGACGGGACGTCATTGGTCATTGGGCATTGGTCATTGGTCATTGGTCATTGGTCTTGGGTCGCGTGCCGGAAGGCGGCCGCGTGCTGACCACTGACCACTGGCCCCCGACCACTATTGGCAATTGAGGCAATTGAGTTGTTCACCACTTTTCGCGACTTTATTCCGAACAATCCGGAACTTGGGGGAGATGGAGTCTACTGGGTAGTTTGGTCCTGGGGCTTGGGGCTTGTCCGCTGCTCGATCCGCATTCCGCAGGCCGGTAGCTGGCCCATCGGCCCGCGAAACTGGCTCCCCTTCAAGCGGACTCGACAGCTTGGTTGGTAGTTGCGACTCGACTGAGCTCGCGACTCGACTGAGCTCGCCGAAGTCTGGTTCTTGGTTGCTGGTTTGCCAGGAACTACTCCGGGACGCTGGTCGTCCACTGGCCACTAAGCACTGCCCACTAACCACTACTGCTTATACCGGAGGCGGTGGGCGGATGTCAAGTGGTTTGTGCTGAATTGTGTACGGAATTGTGTGTGTAGATGGAACCAGGGACTAAAGTCCCTGGCAACCATCGTGCGCCCTACGGGCGAGGGAATGAGGCGCGAGGGGAGGGGGCAAGGGGGGATGAGGGGAACGGACGATCCGGCAGGGCGGACGTGCGGCAAGCTCGTTCTGCGGGCCACTGACCTCTGTCCTGAGTTGCAAGTCCGCGCTCTGGCGGATCCCCCGGCCCACGCTAGTTGCAGAATGAGCTGCGGCCCCTTTGATTCTCCGCTAGTTGCAGAATGAGCTGCGGCCCCTTTGATTCTCCCTTTGATTCTCCGGAAGGCGGACGGAAGGCAGCCCATCCCCTTGCGCCGGCCTTCCTCCTGTTGGGCTGACCTTGCGCCCTAATGACAAATGACAAATGACAAATGACAAATGACAAATGACAAATGACAAAAATCCCTTGACATCGTAACGGTACATGCGTACACTGCCAGCCGCCGGCAGGCGCCGCACGCGTGGACGCCTGTCACGTTGGACACGGTCTGTCCGGATCGGCTGGTAGGATCCGCCGAGCGTTTCGCCCAGGCACTTATTGGAACCGCCTCCCTTGAGCCAACCCGGCCCTGCAGCCTGCCATGACATCCGCGGCACCCCTTTTCCGCCAGTGGCTGTTGCTGCGGACCTTGTCCGCCCGGCACGGCGGGGTGGCGGTGCGGGAGTTGGCCGCCGAGCTGGAGGTGAACGACAAAACGGTCCGCCGCGACCTGGAGCTGTTCCGCAACCTTGGCTTCCCGCTCGAAGAGACGGTTGCCGATCATGGCCGCAAGCTCTGGCGGCTGACCGGCTCGTTGAGCGACGGCGTCAGCTTTGCCTTCGACGAGGCCCTGGCCCTCTTCCTGGGCCGGCGCCTGCTCGAGCCGCTGGCCGGCACCGTCCTCTGGCAGGCGGCCACGAACGGCTTCAAAAAAATCCGCGCCGGCCTTGGCACCGCGGCCCTGGAGTACTTGGACCGGATGGCCGGCAGCATCTACCTCACCGGCGTGGGCGGCGGCGGCTACGCCGGCCAGGCCGACTTGATCGACGAGCTGCAGCGTGCGGTCGAGGAATCGAAGGCGACGCACATCGTCTACCGCTCGCAGCGCGCCACCGAGCCGGTGACGTACGAGGTCTACCCCTACGGGCTGGCCTATCACCGCGGCTCGCTGTACCTGGTGGCCCACTCGCGGGAGCACGACGAGCTGCGTCATTTCAAGGTGAACCGGATCGAGGAGGCGGAGGTGAGCGCCTTTCCCTTCCAGCGGCCCGACGATTTTGATCTCGCCCGTCACTTCGCCGACAGTTTCGGCGTCTACGGCGGCCGCGGCGACGTGCGCATCCGCGTCCGTTTCTCCCCTTCCGTCGCCCGTTACGTATCCGAATCGACCTGGCACCCCAGCCAGCGTCTGACCCGCCAGCCCGACGGCGGCCTCTTGGCCGAGTTCCGTTTATCGTCCACCGAGGAGATCAAGCGATGGATCATGAGTTTCGGCCGTCACGCCCTCGTGGAGTCGCCGGCCGCCCTGCGCGACGAGATCGCCGAGGAGCTGCGGGCTCTCGTCGAGCAATACCAGCCACACTAACCCGACGCGCCAGCGAGAGGCCGTGATGTGGTCCGACACCAACCCGACGCGCCAGCGAGAGGCCGTGATGTGGTCCACTCGCTCCGCGAGTGGTAGGCCAGGAAGGCGCTGCCGGTGTTTTCCCCCAAGTCCCAAGCACCAAGCTCCAAGACCTCTGCCTTGCCTTATTCCCGTGGCGTCTCCGTGTTCTCCGTGCCTTCGTGGTGAATTCTCTTCGTCCGTCCGTCTTCTTCGTCCGTCCGTCCCAAGCCCCAAGTCCCAAGCACCAAGCACCACCATCCAAGCAGCGGGCCTTTGCGCACTCGCGCAAAGACCTCCGCATGTTTCGTCCGCCGTCCGCCTTTTTCCTTGCTTCTCGGGTCCAGCGATGTATAACCGGTTCCACGATTCCGCCGGCCGTTCGGCCCTGGTCTCGCAATTGGTCTCGACACACACCGGAAGGGGCAGGGGAGCGACATCCATGCCCATACCGACCCGACGCGGGTGTCGGACTTCGGCGAGCTCAGTCGAGTCGCGGGCTCGACCCGCCCCGAGCTCGTCGAGGGGCGCCAAGGAGAGGCGCCTCGTGACCCGACGCCCCCGCGTCAGCCAACGTCACGCCTTGCCGTACAGGGCGCGGTCGTGGTCAGAACCACTGAACGGGTCCGTTGCTCCTTCGATCGGCAACGAAGCGATGCGTGAGATCTCTTCCATTACGGCGCGATGCCGCTCTTCGTCCATGGCTCCCTCGGCCGTCGGCGCGCACGGCGACATGAGCACCGTCGTCCCCTCCGGCAGCGTGGCCCCTTTTTCCAGCACAACGACGCCGTTTTCGACCTGGCCGCGGATAACCATTCCAGCATTGTCGCACCGCGACCGCCGGCACTCAACGCCAACGACAACGCGCTGCCGCGGGGGTTGTTGTTGATGGACTCGAATCGCAATCACCCAGAGTCTCCGATGAAGGCTCGACATCCGGCAAACACGGGCGGGCCACCCCCCGGTCTGCAGCCTAGGCCGCCGCAGGTTGGAACTGCGTCGGTGGTGGCCCGCCCAACGAAACTTTTGACGATACGCCGGCTTCGTGGGGTTATACCTGCTGATTGTGAAGTGGTCAATCAACCGTTCACTCAAAAGCAACTGAACTTGACATCCTGGCCCACCGTGAGTACAGTGGCCCAAAAAGCTGCCGCTGTCGGCGGTCCCATTGAAGCAGTTGCTTATGCGGGAACGGATGTACCGTCCGTCTACCTTCCGCGCTCTAACGAGCGCGGCCCCATTGAAGGATGCTCGCACCCACTGCTGGGACGCTCCGGCCCAATGGCTCTTCCGCCGACTGCGGCAAGCCGTGGCTATCCCTGCAAGGCGCAAGGGGCAGCGAACACCATTCGACGCAGTGGCGCCTTCCGGTGAGATAGCACCATGACTGACTCGAAATTCTTTGTAGGAGCTTTCGCAGCCCTAACGGGGAAGTCGGCGCCGTTCCCTTGGCAGCGCGCGCTTTTTGAGGAGTTCGTAAAGGGCAAGCTTCCGCCCTCGTGCAATGTGCCGACTGGCCTGGGCAAGACGGCCGTCATCCCGATCTGGCTCATCGCGCTGGCGAATCAGCCACAAAATGTTCCGCGTCGGCTCGTATATGTCGTCAACCGGCGAACTGTCGTTGATCAGGCAACCAGAGAGGCCGAGGCGGTTCGCGAGCGTTTGGGCGATGTTCCTGCTCTTTTTGACGGTCTCAGCCGCTTGTGCGCGGTCCGCTGCAAGCCGCCGCTCGCCATCAGCACGCTTCGGGGGCAGTTTGCCGATAACCGCGAGTGGAGTTGGGATCCGGCCCGGCCTGCCATCATCGTCGGCACGGTCGATATGATCGGCAGCCGACTGCTGTTCAGCGGTTACCGGTGTGGTTTCAAATCCCGGCCATTGCACGCCGGTTTCCTTGGTCAGGACACCCTGCTCGTTCACGACGAGGCGCACCTGGAGCCTGCGTTTCAAGAGCTCTTGAAGTCCATTGAGAACGAGCAGAAGCGGTCCGGCGACTTCCGTCCACTACGGGTGATGGAACTTACTGCGACTTCCCGCGGGCGCTCCGAGCAGTTTGGCCTGACCGATGAGGAGAAAGAAGGAAAAGTGCCGGAAGTCCGCAAGCGAATGCAGGCGAAGAAGACGATCCGCCTTCACGGATGCGACGATGAAAAGAAGGTAGCTGAACAGATCGCCGATCTGGCCCTCGCGCACAGACACTCCGGCCAGGCGATCCTTGTCTTCGTGCGAACGGTGGATGACGTCAATAAGATTGCTACGAGACTGAAGAAAGACAAAGAGCGATTTGAATTGCTCACGGGGACGCTGCGCGGTAAAGAGCGCGACAAACTGGTCGAGAGCCCAGTCTTCCGCCGTTTCATGCCGAATGCGAAGCCGGACAGCACAACTGTTTACCTTGTTTGTACGTCCGCCGGGGAAGTGGGTATCAATATCTCGGCTGATCACCTCGTCTGTGACTTGACACCCTTTGAGAGCATGGTGCAGCGATTCGGGCGCGTGAACAGGTTTGGTGACGGCGATGCGCGGATTGACATTGCTCACCCCGTGAGTTTTGACGGGGACGAACCGCTCGAGATCGCCAGAGCGCGGACGCTGAACCTCTTGGACCAGCTGCGCGGCGACGCGAGCCCGGCAGCGCTCAGTGAAGTTCCCGCCGCGGACCGGCAAGCTGCGTTCACTCCGACGCCTCAGGTTTTGCCCACATCCGAGATTCTCTTCGATGCCTGGACCCTTACCAGCATTGCCCCACCGCTTACCAAGGAGCCGTTGCCTGGGCGGCCCCGCGTGACGGACTATCTACATGGGGTCCCAAATGGATGGCAGCCACCGGAAACCTATGTCGCGTGGCGGCGGGAAGTTGAAATACTAGACGTCGAGATCCTCCTGAAACACAAACCGGAGGATCTCTTGGAAGATTATCCCCTGAAGCCCCACGAATTGCTGCGAGACCGTACCTCGCGTGTATTCGAGCGACTTGAAGCCATCGCCACGCGACTGGCCGAACGTCTCGACCGCCCCGGGTCGCTGCGCGCGTGGGTCATTGACCCAGACGGAGACGTCGCCATGGTGCCGCTAGAGCGGCTCATCGCCAGGGACAGACAGAGAAGGCCCATCTTCAACCTCGCCGAGTGCACCGTAGTCCTTTCGCCCTCCGCTGGCGGCTTGGAAAATGGGATGCTCGATGGCGACTCGCCTCTGGCCGACGACGTGGCCGACGAGTGGTACGACGAGAGCGGTCAGCCCCGGCGCGAACGCGTGATTGTTGAGGCGGGAACAGAACTCCGGCGAACGGATGGGATGCGCCTGGTCCGCAACATCCCTCTCAATCCACCGACGGACGACGAAGCGGAAGCGCTTGACGAACAGCCGGCGCGAGAGTGGCGCTGGTACGTCCGCCCACGTTCAGCGGACGACGATGGATCCAAGACGGCAATGAAAGCCGTCGCGCTGCAAGTGCATCTAAGCGATGTGGAGCGCGTGGCGGCTGCCATCGCCGCCGCGCTGCAGCTTCCAGAGAAGCTTCGCACGGCACTCCTTTTCGCGGCTCGCCTTCACGACACAGGTAAGGACCGGCCTCTTTGGCAGCGGTCCATTGGCAATCCAGGCGCCAGCGTCCTCGCCAAGTCGGGCAACCGCCGACCGCCGGACATTGCGACCCCGTACCGCCATGAGTTTGGCTCCGTCCTCGATATTGACGGTAACAGCGAGTTCCTATCACTGGATTCGGAAACCCAAGACTTGGTCCTGCACCTGATTGCCGCGCACCACGGTCGTGGCAGGCCACATTTTCCGCGGGATGAGCTCTATGATCCCGGGCACGCGGAAACCGCCTGGCACGACATCGCCCGTGCCATCCCCAAGCGGTTTGCTCGGCTGCAGTCGAAGTACGGGCGCTGGGGGCTGGCTTACCTCGAATCTCTGTTGCGGGCCGCCGACGCCGAGGCCAGCGTTAATCCGTCGCAGGTAATCGATGAATAACCAGAGCGGGCAAACAGTCTGTATCGATATTGATCCCACGAACCCGGGGCAATTCTTTGCCTGCTGCGGGCTTTTGGAATTGGCGGACCGATCGTGGAACGGGGCTGAGGGCTGGTTCGACACCTACACGTTTTCGATGAGACCGCTATCGGCCGTCGCTACGCCGAGTACCGGGCAGTTAGCTGCCGAGCTCGGACGGTGCCGTCTGACCAACATAATGACGGAGCAGCAATTGACGCGGCTCGAGGAACTTGCGGCGATGACGAAGAAGGAGCGAGCCGCAGTGCCGGGTTCAGAAAATGAAAGAAGCGAGCTTGAACGGCTACGGCGCGAAAGCGCCTTGATTCTCCATGATCCATTCAACATCCAGATCGACTGGTTTCTTGACAGCCGATCGGGAGGCAATCGGTTTAAGACCTGGGCCGGACAGCAATCCGTCGTGGACATTGCCCGCGCAATGAAGCGCCCCATCGAAACTGGGGCGTGGGATTCACTTTCTCCGAAACGGTGGCTTTCGCAGACCACCGATGATGACGGCTTGCCATTTAACTTCGATTCCGATCTGGGCGGGCAAGCGTCCGCTTTGGACGTGGGATTCAGCTTCGATCCGCTCGGCATGGCCTCCAAGACGCGCCCGCTCATCGAGCTGGCTGCCTTCATTGGGCTGCAGCGATTTCGACCTCGCCCCGATGCGAAGGACAACCGCTTCCTATTTGCGCTCTGGGATCTTCCATTGACGCCGCAAATCGCCTCCGTCGCCGCCAGCGATATGTTGGCAATGCCGGGGCTGCGAGTGTTTGAATTTCGCTTGCTGTATCGCACCAAGTACTTGAAGAGCTTTCTTTCCGCCCAACCAATTTCGAGGTGAACGATGAGCGACTTGACGAAGTTCGACGCGTGGTTACGTGACGGTGGTCCGGCCGCGCTGGTTATCCGGGAGAATCTGATGCCCGTCGAGGGGCATGATGGGATCCTCTTCCCGGCAACTTTCGCCGCCGGAGATAAGTTTCCCGGCGGCTATAACGTAGACGGAGATCCGAACGGCAGGAACGTCTGCTTGATCGACAGCGTCGGCTCTCAGGCCAACCGCATCGAACCGTTGTTCGCACGAGACAGGTATGCCGCACTCGTACCGCAGGTGGTCGTGAAGGCCGGTGAAAAAGAAGTCAACCTCTTGGAAGCGGGACATCGGGCTGGTGACGCCATTGTCCGTTGCTCGGCCCTACAGAAGGAGTTGCAGGACGCGTTTAAGGCCGTTCTCAAGGGAAACGCTCAGCCGCTGGCGAAAATCGCCCCAACTTCACTGGTCTTCGGAGTTTGGGACTCTCGCGACACGCAAGCGAAACTCCCGCGACTCGTAGCATCGACAGTTCGAGCCTACGACGTGCGGAAGCTCACCCGCTCTGCGCAATATGTCCCCGCTACGGAGTACATCGCCAGCGAACTGTTGGAGGACACCGCGGATAAGAAGGTGAGGGATGCGTATGCCGAGCGGGGCTTTATTCACGTTCCCGCATCCGGTTCGCACGGCGGCGTCATTGCTACCGGCGGCATCCGCCGTGATGCAACCCTCAGTCTGGCTGCCCTCCGGCTACTCGCTGCCGGACAGGACCAGAACAACACGCTCGCCCTCCGGCGGTATGTGCTCGGGCTGGCGCTGACCGCGTTCACACAATTGCCGTCGGGCTACCTCCGTCAGGGCTGCACGCTGGTCATTGACCCCGACAAGCCGCGGGAATTTGTCGAGGTACATGGAGATGGTCGGCGAGTACCAGCGAGTGTGACCCACGACGACGCGGTTTCATTCGCGACGGCTGCGGCGAAGGCCTTCGGTGTCGGTGAGAGCAGAACGGTCGCGTTCGATACGGAACTCGCCAAGAAGGACATCAAGGGCGAGGCAACCAACGGAGATAAGCCGGCGAAGAAGTCCAGGAAATAGTCCGATTACCCGAGTTTGTCATGCCCTCATTTCTGAACGTGTCTGTCAATTTTCTCGACCGAGACTTCCACGGCCGGCGGGATGGCGGCGAGCCAGAATGGCCGCCGTCGCCGCTACGGCTATTCCAGGCCCTCGTCTCCACGGGCGCCAGCCGCTGGCGAGAGTCGCAGTTCGACGATCGTGCGGCGCCCGCGTTTCGCTGGCTGGAGGAAAGCTCGCCGCCGATCATTGTGGGCCCGGCCTCCGTCAAGGGTGCATCCTACCGGTTATCAGTGCCCAATAACGCGATGGACATCGTCGGCAGGGCATGGGTACGAGGAAACACCAGCGGGGAAGGCGACGCCGACCCGCGCACGCATCGCGCGATGAAGACCGTAAGCCCGGTGCGTTTGGCCAACGACGACCCAGTCAACTTTCTGTGGGAATTGCCCGAGTCGGCACCGAATGCAATGCTTGGTTTCGTGGAGACGCTCTGCATCACCGCCCGGAGCTTGGTTGCGCTCGGATGGGGGATCGACTTGGTCGCGGGCAACGGGCGCGTCGTTTCTCAGCAAGAGGCCGACTCGCTTCCCGGCGAGCGGTGGCTGCCACTTAACGATTCATCATTCAATGGACTGCGCGTACCGATTAGGGGAACCTTGACGGCCCTTACAGACCGGCATCTTGCGTTTTTGAACCGCCTGCCGCAAATTGGAGGGTTTAACCCGGTGCCGCCGCTATCCGCATTCCGAATGGTGGGCTACCGCCGTGCTACTGATCCCCCGGCGCGTCCCTTTGCGGCTTTCCAATTGCTCAAGCCCGATGCGAGCGGGTATCGCGCATTCAATACGGTTCGGCATGCCCGTACCGTCGCAGGCATGGTGCGTCACGTTACGGCCCAGGGCGCACGGAGTACGGGCTGGCCGGAAAAGCAAATAGCTTGCTTCGTGCTGGGGCACGGAGAATCCTACGGCGAGGAAAAGCATGTGCCGGTCGGTTTGAGGCGGTTTGCCTATCTGCCGATTCCGAGCTTGGAGCATCGCGGCGAGAGGAGCAGACGGGTGGTCGGCAGCGTGCGACGGGTCCTTGTTACGTGCTTAGCCGAAGGATGCGAGCGAGAGATCGAGTGGGCGCGCAGAGTCCTTTCAGGTATGGAACTAGTCGACAACCACCGATCTGAACTTGCCCTGCTCTCTCTCTTGCCGGCGTCGGATAGGATGATTCGGGACTATACGGATTCAGCGGAATCCTGGTCCACGGTTACGCCCGTGATTCTACCCGGCTTTGATGACCGGGATTCGCGGAAGGGCGAATCGTTGCTTCGAAAAGCGATCGCGCAGGCTGGATTCTCTGACGTGCTGGCTCGTTTCGCTGAGCTCGAATGCCAAAAAGTTGGGTTCTTGCCGGGGACCGATCTCGCCAGGCGATATTCCGTGCCCGACTATTTGCGCAATTACTCGGCGTACCACGTGCGAGTCACATGGCGAGACGCGCATGGTGCCGCTGTCTCGATTCCCGGCCCAATTTGCATAGGAGGCGGACGGTTCATCGGTCTTGGATTGTTCGCCGCCGATCGCCAATAGCCGGCGAAGCTCTTTGACAATTCGGACGTTCTTACGCCAGGACGCTGACGCGCGGCGGCCTGGCGGGCTTGCCGCCCTGGTAACGCGGCCAGGGCGGCAGGCAACGGGGCCGCGGAAGAACGACGATGCGGGGATGAGGGGATGAGGCGATGGGGGGAACGGAACGAAAACGACGATGGGGAGATGAGGCGATGAGGGAAACGAAGCTCGACAGGGCCGCTGAGGCCTCGCCTCATCGCCCCCTGGCCCCACCGCCCGCTCGGCCTCCCGCCCCCCACTCCTGCGGTACTGAACCGGCTTCCAGCTTGCATTCACCCCAGCCCGCAGTAGACTTGCAGCGCCGCGGCGGCCGCCCGGCCGGTTTTCGCCACCTGCCTTTGCCGGCTAGCGCACCCAGCGGCGGCCTACGGATCCGCTCCTCCACGGATGGCGTTCGCCACCTGGCTCTCTCGGCTTTAACACGGGCTCGAGCGCCCGTGATGTACCGCCTGTGATTTACCGGACCGGGGCCGGATCGCCCGGCGACAGCCCAGCCGTCGCCATGCGTACCACGTTTCTCGTCTGCTACGTCCTGACCTCTGACCTCTGACTGTGCTGCAAGTCCGCCTTCGGCGGAACTCCTGACCTCTGACTTCTGACTCCTGACTTCTGACTCCTGACTCCTGGCGGCCGACGCCATGCGCAACACCTTCCTCGTCTGCTACGACATCCGCGACGACAAGCGCCTCCGAAAGGTCTTCAAGACCATGCGCGACTTCGGCGACCACCTGCAATACTCGATCTTCGAGTGCCAGTTCAACCCCATCGACCTGGCACGCTGCCGACACGTCCTCAGCGAAATCATCCACCACGGCCAGGACCAGGTCCTGTTCGTCGATCTGGGGCCGACCGAAGGCCGCGGCGAACGCGTCATCACCGCCCTGGGACAGCCGTACTCGCCGCTCGACGCTCCCTGCATCGTCCTCTGACGATGAGGGATGAAAGATGAGGGATCAGGGATGAAAGAGCGGTCACACCAGAAGCTTGAGGTTTATCGGTCGGTCCAGAGACAGCACGATCCTACTTGGCCAAGCGACGAGGACGAGTCATGAATCCCCGACAGTCACCGTCCGATCCCTCATCTCTCATCGCTCATCCCTCATCCCTTCCCCTTCCCGACTACCTGCCGGCTCGGATGCTCAACGAGTTCGTCTACTGCCCGCGGCTGTTCTATTACGAGTGGGTCGAGGGAGTCTTCGTCGATAACCGCGAGACGGTCGAAGGCGCCCTGCGGCACCAGAAGCTCGAACGCAAGGACGATGCCCTGCCGCCGGCCGACCAGGTCGAGGCCGGCGAGGTGATCCACTCACGCTCGGTCACCCTGTCCAGCGACACGCACCGGCTGATCGCCAAGCTCGATCTGATCGAGGGGGCCGAGGGGCTGGTCACGCCGGTCGACTACAAGCGCGGCTCGCCCCGCGAGAACCGCGACGACGGCTCGCTCGAGGCCTGGCAGCCCGACCGCGTGCAGCTCGCCGCCCAGGCCCTCGTGCTGCGCGACAACGGCTACCGCTGCGACGAAGGCGTCATCTACTACGTCGCCACCAAGCAGCGCGTCCGCGTGCCGATCGACCAGCAGCTCATCGACGAGACGCTCTCCGCCCTGGCCGATGCCAGGGCGGCCGCCGACAGCAGCCTCATTCCGCCTCCGCTGGTCGACAGCCCCAAATGCCCCCGCTGTTCGCTGGTGGGCATCTGCCTGCCCGACGAGACGCGCGCCTGCCACGACCTGGAGCCCGGCGCATCAAAACCCGCGGCCGTAACGCAGCGGACGCTGTTCGACGTCGGCCCGGTGACGGGGGCCGGCGTCATGAACGGCTCCGCCGAGAACCGTGTGCGGCAGTTGCTGCCGGCCCGCGACGACTTGCGGCCCTTGTATCTGAACACGCAGGGGCTGCGGGTCGGCAAGAGCGGCGGCGTGCTCAAGGTGCACGAAAAGGACAAGCTGGTGCAGCAGGTGCGGATCGGCGAGATCTGCCAGCTCAACTTGTTTGGCAACATCCAGGTCAGCACGCAGGCCGTGCAGGCCTTGTGCGAGGAGGAGGTGCCGATCGCCTATTTCTCGCAGGGGGGCTGGTTTTACGGCGTGACGCAGGGGCTGGGGGTGAAGAACATCTATTTGCGGCGCGAGCAGTTCCGCCTGGCCGACGTGCGGTCGTTCCGGCTGCGGCTGGCGCGGGCCCTGGTGGCCGGCAAGATCCGCAATCAGCGGACGATGCTGCAGCGCAACCACGTCGAGCCGCCGGCCGGGGCGTTGGTCCACATGAAGTGCATGATGGACGACGCCGAGCGGGCCGCCTCGCTCGACGAGCTGTTGGGAATCGAGGGGAACGCGGCCCGCGTCTACTTCGAGAATTTTGCCGGCATGATCAAGCTCGACGGCGCGGATGGCCGCCCGGGCGACGGGGCAGGGGGGCGCGACGGCTTCACGTTCGACTTCGTGCACCGCAACCGGCGGCCGCCTCGCGACGCGGTGAACGCCTTATTGTCGTTGGCGTACAGCGTTCTATCGAAGGACCTGACGATCGTCTCGCACGCGGTCGGGTTCGACCCGTATCTTGGTTTTTACCATCAGCCTCGGTTCGGGCGGGCGGCCTTGGCCTTGGACCTGATGGAGCCCTTCCGGCCCTTGGTGGCCGATTCGGCGGTTCTCTCGGCGATCAACACGCGGATGGTCACGCTGCGTGATTTCGTTCAGGTCGGTCCCTCGGTCTCCTTGAAGCCGGAGGGGCGCAAGGCATTTTTCCGGGCCTACGAGCAGCGGATGGACACGCTGGTCACGCACCCGCTGTTCGGGTACCGTGTCAACTATCGTCGCCTGTTGGAGATCCAGGCCCGCCTCTTGGCCCGTGTCTTACGGGGCGAGATCGACAGTTACCCGGTCTTCACCACGCGTTAGCGCGTGTAGTAGCAGGCACACTCCGTGTGCCGTAGCATAGTAGCCATCACGCTCCGTGTGCGGTAGCTGGCGTGGTATTGGCGAGCCGTATCGGTAGTCGGTGTTCGTGTTAGTTGTTCTTCGTGGGGCAGGGGGTGAGATCGGTCCATGGTCGCATTTTGGGTTGCGAGCGGCGGGGTGGCCTGAGAATCCCGGTGCTCGCTCGCGGCGGTTCAAGTGGTTTTGCTCACTCACTTTCGGAGGTGTCCCATCACGACAGCAGCGGTTCGGAGAGTCTCTTGGCGTCCATTGCTCGCAAACAGCCGTTTGGCCCCTTACTCCGCCCGGAGTTACACAGGCGGACGTTCCGCGGCTTCGAAGCCGCGGCCCCATTGAAGCCGGCAAACGTCGATTGAAAACTCCGAGACAAACGTTCGTTCCGCGGCTTCGAAGCCGCGGCCCCATTGAAGCTGTTTTTGACTGGCGCATTGGCCGGGCAAACAGGCCCGTTCCGCGGCTTCGAAGCCGCGGCCCCATTGAAGCAATCCACTGCCCCGCTGAACGGGATGCTACCGGCCGCGTTCCGCGGCTTAGAAGCCCCGGCCCCAATGAAGCCGGCAATCGGCCGGTCTGGACTGGCGACGGCGCCGGCCGTTCCGCGGCTTCGAAGCCGCGGCCCCATTGAAGCCGCGAGTATGCCAGTCGGCGTGCCTTCCGCCCCGCCCGTTCCGCGGCTTCGAAGCCGCGGCCCCATTGAAGCAAGGTAAATGACGTTTG
>JBBDYJ010000003.1:0-9206 GCA_040901675.1 Pirellulales bacterium
CGATTCGCCACTGGAGACAGGCTCTCAACCACTTCGCCATCCTGTTCGACGACCGTATGCCCAAGCAAGGCAGCAAATGACGTTCCCTGCTGGCCTGACACGAAAATAATTACAGGCCCGCAAATTACACAGAGATAGCCGTCTTCGCCTTCGTGCTCTTAGTGATCTTCGTGGTTTGTCGTCCTCGTGGCGTCCGTCTTGGCGTCTTGGGGAGAGCTTGTCTCGGGTCGTGTCTTTACGGCTGTTCTTTGAGGGCAGCCATCCGCACTTGGACGCGCCGGAGCTTGATCCCGGCCCGTTCGACCTTGAGCTGGCGCTGGCGCAACTCGTGCTGGCTGATGGTGCCAGCGTTCCTCTTGTTGAGCTCCGCCGCATGGGACAATTCGGATTCCGCGTCCTGCACGTCGAGCTCGGCCTCGGCCAGATCGAGATCGAGCAACTGTTCCTGCGTCCGTCGATCCAAATCAGGTCCAACGGCGGCAGCCGTCAAACTTGCCTTGGTCGTATCGCCCGTGGCCCGGTCGAGAGCCTCGACCAACCGTGCAACCTCGGCCCTGTACTGCTCCTCGACCGAAACGATCAGCGAGTTGGTCCGCGCGTCGATTGCGACGTTCGCGATCTTGGCCTTGCTCTTCTTGAGCAGCCCGGCAAGCGCGTCCGCCGCATCCTGGGCGCTGATGAACCGCAAGCGATAGACTGTGAGTGTCGCGAGGGGCCGCTGGGCGTCGCCCGTAGGAGGAGCGCCCTTCAGCCGAGCCACTTCGTTCGCCAGCTCCTCGACCTGCCGCCGCAACGACGCGTTCTCCTTGGCGCGCCGGGCGCGTTCGGCCTCCAGCGCCCCGATTGCCTGCTGCAACTGCTCGGCGGCGTCGGTGGGGCCTGCGGCTGAGTCGACAACAGCCGCGGTCGTTGCTGGAGGGAACGTATCGAGCGAAACCAGAAGAAGGAGCTGTTGCTTCACGTCGGGGCGATCGTTCTTGGCCGGCGACTCCGTCGCCATCAGCGTGTTCCCGGGCTTCAGGTCGCGCGTCAACTTGAACTCCTGGCTCACGAGGCTCGTGAACCCGGGGCCCTTGTCGCTTCCCGCACGGGGTGCAAGAGAGAAAGCATCGGCCGACTCGGCCGAGATGTCGAGGCGAATGCGCGCCTTATTCTCATGCGAGTGGATGGTTGGGCGGAGCCTCAGCAGCGTGCGTAATGTCTTGGACTGGTGATGTTGCTCCCGTTTGCCGCTGGCAACCTGGTCGCTGTCCAGAATAGGCGCCAAACTGTCGATCTGGACGTGGGCCGGCTGGCCATCGAGCGTCATGATCTGCGGCCTGGACAAGACTTGGACGGCGTCGCTGTGTTTGAGCCGATCCACCAGCAACTTCACCTCGCCGGGATTCAAATCGGCCACCACCACGCGGCCTTCCAGGTTGCAGCGGCTGTTCGTCACTTCCGCAATGAGATCCTCGAGGCTGGCCCCGGTGGTGGCCAGCTTTTGCGAGTCGACGCTCAACACCAAAAGCTCCAACAGAATCTGTTCGGGTTCGCGCCACGGTTCCGCAGGCGGCGGGTTCGGCAGGATCGGCGAGGCCGTCGCCGCGCGCGGGAGCTCGGGCGCCTCGTCTTGTGCGGTAAGAGGGCGCACCGTGATGAATGAAAGGCACAGCACGGCCGGCGCGAGCAGCAGGCCGAGGGCGCAGACCCGCGCGCGGCTGAGCGAAGTGGCCAGGGGGCGCTTCGAGTGCAGAATCATGTAGACTCTCCGGGAAAGGGTGCTGGGGTGTTCCCAAATCGCCAGCGCGGCCAGGCGGTGCCGCGAGGGACGGGCCGTTTTGGCCCAGGTGAGCAAGACTTCCGCGTACTCCACTGGCCGGTCGCCGGCGGCCGCGGCGTCGGCCAGCAGTTCTTGTTCAAGCCGCACGCTGCGTCGCAGCCACCAGAACAGCGGGTGCAGGAAGACCAGCGGCAAGAGCAGCCGTTCCAACGCCAAGAGCCGGAGATCGCCATGCCGGATGTGCGCCCACTCGTGCGCTAAAGCGGCGCGGACCGCCGGCCCGTTGGTTTCGACAACGCTTTCCCGCGGCAGGACAATCCGCGGCTTCAGAGCGCCCAGGGCGATAGCCGAGGTCACACGGTCGCTGGCCCATAGTCCAGGCGCCTTAGGAATGACCGAAAAATAACTTCGGCAAAGTCGAGCGAGCTGGGTGGCTGGGGCAAAGCGATAAGCGTGCCCCAGTTGCAATGTGAGGAAGTTATTTTTCGGCCGATCCTTAGCGCGGGCTGCGACTATCCGGCGCAGCTCGGTCTGGACCCAGGCCGG
Source organism: Pirellulales bacterium (assembly GCA_040901675.1). GTDB lineage: Bacteria > Planctomycetota > Planctomycetia > Pirellulales > JAICIG01 > JBBDNX01. The sequence goes on from JBBDYJ010000003.1 coordinate 2,309, forward strand.
CACGGCGGTGGCACGCCGCAGCAACTGGCAAGTTTGCGCCAGTCCGAGCCCGATCCAGGCCAGTGCCAGTCCAAAGGCAACGAGCCATACTGCGGCGAGGCCCGCTCGCAAAGGGAGCGGCTTCGCGTGCTCGGCCGCCGGGGCGTCCGGCGGATGTCGAACGGTCGTGAAACCGACAGGGACGGCGTCCGACAGCGGTTCGACTGCAGCCGGGTTGGCGGGCGCCGGCTGCTCGGCAAAGCTGCGCGGTGAGGTGTTCAGCCGGCTGATCTCGTCGAGATGATAGCGAGGCCAGGCGGGCAAGGCGGTAAGTGCCGCAATGGCGGCCAGGCCCAGCCACGTGCCCCGAGCCAGCATCACGCGGCCGGCCGGCTGCCGGACGATCAGCCTTGCCAACAGCGACATGGCCAGAAGCAGCGTGGCGAGCAATAAGAAGTCAACCAGCCAGATCGACAGCGCTTCGAGGAAGGCAATCATTGGGTCTCGTCCTTGCCGCCCTTGCGGCGGCGTTGTTGCCTGGCATGTGCTTCGTGTTTGGCCTGCGCGATCAGCTCCTCCAGCCGATTCAGCTCGTCAGCCGAGAGTTTTTTTCCTTCCAGGGCGTGGACCAGGTATTCATCCATGGCGCCGTCGAAGACGCGGTCGAGAAAGCCGCCGGCCAGGCGGCGGTAGACAAGATCGCGCTGGACCTTGGCAAAGTACGAATAGACCTTGCCGCTGGCCGTGTGCCCGACGAGGCCCTTCTGCTCCATGACCTGCAGCAGGCTGAGCACGGTGGTGTACGCCAGCTCTTCGCCGCGCTGGTTGATCGCGTCGCAGATTTCCCGGATGGTCGCCCGGCCCAGTTGCCAGATGACCTTCAGCGCCTGCAATTCGCGTTCGGTCGGCACACCTTCGGCCACGGCAAGTTCCCCTCTACTGGGCAACCAGTACGTCTGCCGCTGATCCTACTAGCTGGCCAGTAGTTGTCAAGAGCAGGAATTGGAAACCCCGATGTCCTGCAGCCGACCGGAGGCCGGATTGACGGCCATAAAGACGGGGGACGGCCTCCAACGAGGAGACGGCGGACGAGAACTGGTCCATCGAGATGCTTGCACGGCGAAAAGCCTTGGTGTACACCTCGGTGCGGCGGCACAGCGCCTGCCGGGCCGGCGACACCGACTATCTCGGCTTCGTGGAGCAGTACATCAAGTAGCGAGACATCTTTGCCCACTACACTGTTCGGAATCGCCGCCCAGCGCGGCGTGGAGCACAATCCCAGAGTTGCGGGGTCGGAAAACGAAGACGGAGGGTCTCTCGCAAAGGCGCCACGGAGACTAGACTGACGGAATGGCCGAGGCGCTTGCCAAGATCGACGGGATCTCGGGACGAGGTTTGAGGACTTGAATTCTGACGTGCGACCATCACAGGATCGACCCCAAGTTTGTCGCGAACAAGTCCATCATCGCGTCGTACGAATCATCGATTGCCCTGAGGCGCGTGAATCGCGAGATTGATGTCGCATCGCTCGGGTTGCTGAAATCTTGCGGCGAATCCTCGATCACGCGCGGGCGGCTTGTCACCTCCACCGACCGCACAGGATGAGCGAGGTGAGTGGGCGCAAACCTTCGAGTGTCGTCAAGCGCAGCGCCAAACACCCGGTCCGCCAGCTCGGCGCGGGCAGTCGGCGCCGCTGGGTATGAGTTCGAGGTCGGAAGTTGGATGAGGGCGGGAATCGGTGGAGAATCGGCCGCGGCTCCGCAGCTTTCGGCGATTGGGCCCTCGTCGGCGCTTGTCGAAGAGCTGGAGAGTTCCTCGTAGAGTACCGTGATTGACCATTGGTTCAGCGTGCCTTTCTGCCCTTTCTTATCGTCCGACACTGACAGAACCCACACGCCCTGGCTGTTCTTCCCATCGAAGGCGGCAAGCGAGCCTTCGGGCCGATAACTGCCGGAGAAGGGGGCGGCCCCCGACGTAATGGGCGCCGAGGCCTCATCGTCGAGGACGGTGTTCGTGAAGTTCTTGCCGGCACCGCCGACATCGGTGAAAAGCTCGACCTTGGTGCCATTCGGTGCAGTCAGATACACATCCAGGTCCTCGACGCGGGCATGCTTGATATTCAACTGGACATTGACGTCGAGAACCATGTGAGCTCCGGCCATCAGCGTCGAGAGGACCGTCCCGCCGTCCGGAATGTTCTTCGGGACGTTGCTGCTGGCATAGGTCACGGAATAGTCGTTATCCAAGTTTTTCGCCGTGAGCGAGCCCGCCAGGCCGTTGTAGGCTCCGTCGGCGCTGACGGCAGAGGCGGACACCACGTACCAAACGTCTCCGTCGTCCAGCAGGTCGTTGACCCCGGTCACGACGGCGGATTGCGGCGTGCTCCAGTTGGCTGAAGTGAAGGTGAGGCTGGCGGGTGAAACAACGCCTTCCGTCGTATCGCTGGACGAGAGGTTAATCGTCACGTCGGCCGCCGGCTCGCTATTGAGCACGACGCTCAACGTGCTGCCGCCGCCGTTCTCGCTTGTGACCAGGCCGGAGGCCGCGTCGAGCGTGATTCCAGCCGTGTCGTTGTCCACGATCGCCGCGCGGCCCTGCCCATCGACAATCGCCGCGCCGGCGGCGCCGCTCAGATTCACGAAGAAGTTTTCATTTGCCTCGTCGATCCGATCGCCGTTGACCCACACGCTGAAGGTCTGGCTGGTCTGGCCGTCGGCAAACGACAGGGTCCCGGACGCGGCCTGGTAGTCGTTGCCGGCCGCCGTTGCCGTTCCGTCGGCGGTCGCCCAATGGACCGTCACAGGACCGGTGGTATCGACGAGCGAGACCGTGAACGTCGCTTCCACGGCGCCTTGGTCGCTTTCGGCGACCGACACGTCGTTAACGTACAATCCCGGCTCTTGGGAGCCGGCGGTCCAAACTTTGACATCGTCCACGTACCAGCCTTCGAAGTAGTTGTAGACTTCGTCCACGGTGTCGAAGTGGAACTGGATGTAGATGCTGCCTCCTGCCCACGGCGTCAGATCCAGCGTCCTTTCTGCCCAGTCGTTGGTGCTGGAATACGATTCCCAAGCGGCAGTCCAGTTTACGCCGTCGGACGAGATGAGCACGGCCGCCCGATCGTATGGCGCCAGGTTCTCCACCTGTCGCCACTCGGTGAAGGTCAGCAGCGCATCGGCAGCGCCAGAGAGGTTAATCGGCGGCGAGGTCAGGGTGCCCGAGTTGGGATAGCTATAGCACCCAAAGTCGTCGCAGGAGTACGTGTCGTACGTCAGCGAGGAATCATCCCCGTAATAGAAGGCCGTGAGGGGACTGCTCGAGCGCCAGGTGGCCAGATGCCAGAGTCCCGATGCCTGCCAGCCCGGCGCGCCGCTCTCCATGTCGTCTTCGTAGAGAACAGTCGCCGGCTGCGTGCTTGCCTGAAGAGCGTTGGAGAGCGGCGACGCATTGCCGACGTTATCCAGCGCCCTGATCGCAAAATAATAGGTCTGATTGGGATTCAGTCCCGAAACGGCGAACGTCTCGGTCGTTCCCGCCGCTTTCGGTTTCGGTGCACCGGGCGCGCGCGTTGCGGATTCCCAGTTGGCGTCGGTGATGGGCGCAGTGGAGTAGCGGACGTCGTAGGAGGCGGCAGTTCCCTCGGCGCCATCGTCGCCAGTGGCGGTCCAGGTCAAGGTGACCGATGTCATCCCTGATTCGACGGCGGACAACCCGGAGATCGAGGCGGGTGGAATCGTATCGTCTTCCAAAGCGTTGGAGACGTTCAGCCGGCCGTTCGTCAGTGTCGGTCGGAAGCTGTTGCCGCCCAGGTGGCCAACGTAATCAGCCCCGGCCAGGAGCCGCTGTTTGACCTGGAGCGGGGTGGCGTCGGGATACAGCGACCAGACGAGCGCCGCTGCGCCGGAGAAGTGCGGAGTAGCCATCGACGTGCCGCTCAGATAGCCGTATTGATTGCCCGGCAAAGTACTGAGGATGTCTACCCCGGGGGCCGCCAGATCGACCGTGGTTGCACCCCAGTTCGAGAACGACGCATACTCGTCCGCGTGGTCCGTCGCCGCGACCGAGACGATATAAGGCGAGTCGTAGGCAGCCGGGTACATGGGACTGGCATCGGCGTCGGTCCCGGAGTTTCCGGCTGCGGCCGCAAACAAAATGCCCGCGGCCCCGCTGGCGTCAATGGCGTCGAGAAGCGCCTGAGAGTAACCGCCGCCGCCCCAACTGTTGCTGGTCAGCCGGACGTTGACTCCGTTGTTGCGCATCATGACGGCGTAGTTGACGGCGTTCAGAGCGTCTTCGATATAGCCGGAGCCGCCGGCGTCCAGGAACTTGAGCGCCATGACCTTGACGCTCCAACTCACTCCCGCGACGCCGATCCCATTGTTTCCCACGGCGCCGATTGTGCCGGCTACGTGCGTGCCGTGAAGGTTATCGTCGAACGGGTCGCCGTCATAGTTGGCGAAATCGTACCCATAAACGTCGTCGATGAAGCCATTGCCGTCGTCGTCCGCGTTGTTGCCGGGAACTTCCCCAGAGTTGACCCACATGTTGGCAGCCAGATCGGAATGCGTGTAATCCACGCCCGTGTCGATCACAGCCACCACGACGTTCTGGGAGCCGGTGGTGAGATCCCAGGCAGCGGGTGCGTCGATGTCCGCGTCGGCCAGGCCGCCCGTCTGACCTGTATTCTCCAGGCCATAGAGAGCGGAGAACTGCGGGTCGTTGGGCGTCAGGGCCGTCCGCACGCGGTAGTTGGGTTCTGCGTAAAGCACCGACGCATTCGCTCGATATGCGGCCAGCGCGGCCTCGACGCTCAAGCCCTGCGGAAGATGCACCGAACGGAGCCCCGGTACAATATCCATGGGCCGCCCGATCTCGGTTCCCCGGACGATGCCGGCGCCGTTCGCCTCGGCTGTCTCCGGGCGAAAACGCACCAGGATGCGCGACGGATCATACGCGTCGTGGTCGATTGCCACGGAAGCCGGAACAAAGGACAGCAGGCAACGGTCTTCGAGCCCTTCCAAGAGCAGTCGTCGCATCTCCTGGCGGCGGCGATCGGCGCGGGGTTGGCCGCGACGCGAGCGTCGCGGCTGCCTGTCGAGATGGAGAGCATCAAGCCAAGTTTGAAACCGCATCGGAAATCTCCTGACAAACGGTGCAGATGGTCGTTAACAAAATTGCGGTCGTGGAAGTGCGTCCACGGCGGGCCGGTCATGCCCGCGGCATTGCTGGCCGGCGCAGGCACACTCCGCGTTCCGCGGTCGGACATTCCGGCCGCCTCTTCAGCGGCGCAACATCGATCCTCCATCGCTCATCATCCGGATGAAACAGGTCTACCCTTCAATGCCCCGTTTCCGCTTGAAGTGCGACAGGCCCCGCGTGTTTTCCGAGATTAGATCTCCGCCGCGCCCGCCGGCTCGATCGCCTGGCGGACGACGTGAGCGGTGCCGGGCCGGTGAGTGTCCTTCTTCGCCGTTGGGACTCACCGGCCGCTTTTCTTCCTGTTTGTCTTCCTTGGGCGCCCGTGCCCGCGAGCCTGAGCTCCAACTTACGGACTCGCTGACTGCTCTGCCGGACTCTGATGCGCCTCCAACTCTTTGCGCCACTTCGCCGCTTCGTCCGGCTTGCCCCAGGCGTCGTAGAGCTGCACCAAGCGCTCCAAGGCCTGAGTTGGGCAGCCCTGGACCTCGCTCGAGATTGTGGCCGCGCGTTCTTTCAACCCTGCATAACCCTGGAGCAGGAGCGGCTCGGCGTCGGCATAGGCCTTGGCGTCCAGGAGCATCTTGCCGTTCTCGGCCAGCGCGGCGGCGAGCTCCGGGCTGTCGGCGGGAAATTCCCCGCGCGCGTCCTGTACCCGCTCCGCCACCAGGGCGGTCGCCTGCGTCGTCTTCCCGGCCTGCACGTAAGCCGCCAGCAATATCCTGCGGACCCACACCGGGTGGGGGTCCTGGCGGCCCTTCTGGCGGACTTCTTCGATCAGCGCAAGGCCGTCGGCGAAGCGACCGGCGTCACAGTAGTTGGCGCCGAGAGTGACTTGCCTCCCCAGCATTTCGGGGTCATCGGGGGGGAGTTCGGCTTTTCTCAGTTCCAGATTCTCCTCCAACAGGGGAATCGACTGATCGAGCTTCTTCATCGACCAGTACAGCAAGGCCAGGCTGTCCCCGCTGAGGATGGTGTCGGCGTGGTCGGCCCCCAGCTTGGCGGTGCGGATCGCCAGCACCTCCTTGTACAGGGGCTCGGCGTCGGCATACGGTTTCGCGTCGAGGAGCGCCTTACCGATCTCGGCCAGGACGGCGGCGAGTTCCGGGCTTTCGGCGGGAAACTGCTCGCGCGCGGCCCGTACTTGCTCCGTCGCCAGGCCGACCGCCTCCGTTGTCTTTCCGGTCCGCACGTAAGCCTTCAGCAGGGCACTGCCGACCCAGGCCAGTTCGGAGTCCTGGCGGCCCTTCCGGTGGACTTTTTCGAGCAGTGGAATGGCGTCGGCGAATCGTCCGGCATCGCAGTAGCTCAAACCGAGGGTGGTCTGCGTCGCCAGCATTTTGGGGTGGTCGGGGTCGAGTTTGGCTTTCCTACTACTTTTGAGCGTCTCCTCGAGCAGTGGAACCGATTGTTCGAGATTATTCCTGTACCAATAATGCCTGGCCAGTTCGTACTGGCTGACGAGAGTGGCGGGGTGGTCGGCCCCGCGCTTGGCACGGTTGATCGCCAGCACCTCCTTGTACAGCATCTCGGCCAGGTCGGTCTTCCCCTGGGAATCGTACAGGTCGGCCAAGCCGAGCTGGGTCCTGAGGGTGTCGGAGTGGTAGCCCCCGAGCCTGGCGGTGCGGATCGCCAGCACCTCCTTATAGAGCGTCTCGGCCAAGGCGTAGTTCCCCTGGGAGTGGTACAGCAGCGCCAGGTGGTGCCGGGTGCTGAGATTGTC
>JBBDYJ010000004.1:0-52586 GCA_040901675.1 Pirellulales bacterium
TCGCGACTCGACTGAGCTCGCCGAAGTCCGAAGTCCGCTTTGCCACCAGCCACCCGCCAAGGGTCGTCGCCAGGTGCCACTGCTGGCTTGCCCAGCAGTGTCCGGCTTCAACTGAGCGATCCTTCTTCCAGCGGTCCTGCTCGCCAAACGGGCCGTTTTAGGCCATAATGAGATCGCTCGATCCCCGTTACGATTCCCGCGCTTCGTGCCCCACCCTGAGGCGGGATACATGGCCTGGTTTCCCTGCCAATCGAAATGTCCGTGTAGCAACTGCCGGCCTCGCGCCACCGGAAGGCGCGCGATGGCCGCCGGGACCGCGTTGCTGCTTTGGGCCGTCCTGACGAGCTGGCCACTGGCCTTTGCCGCCGAGGCGGTGTCGGAAGCGGGCCCCGATACCGCGGGCCGGCAGGTCGACTTCGCCCGCGACATCCAGCCGATTCTGGCCAAGCGCTGCTTCTCATGTCACGGACCCGACCAGGCGGAAGGTGGCCTCCGTCTGCACCAGGACGAAGCGGCTCGGGCCGAGCTCGACTCGGGTGAGCACGCCATTGTCCCCGGCGACGTCGAAGCCAGCGCCCTGGTGTCTCGCATCTCGGCCGCCGACGAATCGCTGCGGATGCCGCTGGACGACAAGCCGCTGTCGGCGGAGGAAATTGCCCTGGTCACCCGCTGGATCCGTGCCGGAGCACCGTGGAAAAACAACTGGGCCTTTGAGCCGCCCCAACCGCACGAGCCCCCGGTGCTGAATGACCCGAGCTGGGTGGCCAGCCCGATCGACGCTTTTATCCTGGCCCGGCTGGAACAAGCCGGCCTGGCACCGTCGCCGCCGGCCGATCGGCTGGCACTGATTCGCCGGACGTACTACGACCTGACCGGCCTGCCGCCGCCGCCCGATGCGGTAGCCGCATTTGCCGCTGACGCCTCGCCCGATGCGTATGAAAAGCTGGTCGATCGCCTGTTGGCATCGCCCCATTACGGCGAGCGATGGGGGCGGCACTGGCTCGACTCGGTGCGGTTCGCCGAGACCAACAGCTTCGAGCGCGACGGGGTAAAGCCGAATGCCTGGCGTTATCGCGACTACGTGATCCGGTCGTTCAACGACGACAAGCCGTACGACCAGTTCGTCCGCGAGCAATTGGCCGGCGACGAGCTGCCGGAAGCGACCACCGAGTCGATCATTGCCACCGGCTACTATCGGCTGGGTCTCTGGGACGACGAGCCGGCGGATGAGCTGCAGGCGCGGTTCGACGAGCTGGACGACATTGTGGCCACCACCAGCCAGGTGTTTTTGGGCCTCACCATCAACTGCGCCCGCTGCCACGACCACAAGATCGACCCGATTCCTCAAACCGACTATTACCGGCTGCTGGCATTCTTTCACGAGCTGTACCCCTACGGCACGCGCGCCGATCAGACCTCCTGGAACCAGGCCGATATATCGCCTGCGGACGTCGCCGCCAGGCACCACCAGCTCGATCGGCAAAAGTCCCTTCTGCGCGGGCAAATGATCGAGATCGAACAGCGCGGCATCGCCGGCATGCCGGCCGAGGACCAGCGGGCCAGCGAGGGCCCCGAGCGAAAGAAGCTGCTGAAGGAAAAGCTTTTCGATTACCTGGCTGAAGCGGATCGCCGCGAATACAGCGAGCTGAAGCGGCAGCTTCGCGAGTTGTCGGCGAGCGGCTTGCCTCCCCGCCAGATGGCGCTGGCGGTCAAGTGCATGCCCCAGCCGCCGCCAACGCACGTCCTGCTGCGGGGCAACCCGCACCTGCCCGGAGAAGAAGTCCAACCCGGTTTCCCAGAGTTGTTCAAGGCGGCCCCGCCTGTGATCCCGACGCGGCCGCCCGGACAGGCGTCGTCAGGGCGGAGGCTAGCGCTGGCCAACTGGATAACCTCGCCCGACAACATGCTCACCGCACGTGTCATGGCCAACCGGATTTGGCAGCATCATTTTGGCCGCGGCATCGTCCGCTCGACGAACAACTTTGGCCAGCTCGGCGAGCCGGCCACGCATCCCGAGCTGCTCGACTGGCTGGCCGCCGAGTTGGTCCGCGGCGGCTGGCGCCTCAAGCCATTGCACAAGCTGATCATGATGTCGAGCACCTATCGGATGTCGTCCAGGGCCAATCCGGCGGGGCTGAGCAAGGATCCGGCCAACGACCTGTTCTGGCGGTTCGACATGCGCCGGCTGAGCGCCGAGGAGATTCGCGACTCGATCCACGCGGTCACCGGCCGGTTGAACCCTGCGATGTTCGGACCGGGCGTCTATCCTGAGATCTCGGCCGAAGTGTTGGCGGGGCAGTCGATGCCGGGCGCCGGCTGGGGCAAGTCGTCGCCACGCGAGCAGGCCCGCCGCAGCGTGTACATCCACGTCAAGCGGTCGCTGGTCACTCCCATCCTGGCCGATTTCGACTTCCCGGAGCCCGACATCAGTTGTGCCGCCCGGTTTGCCACCACCCAGCCGGCCCAGGCGCTGGGTATGTTGAACGGCCAGTTCGTCAACTCCCAGGCCGCCCAGTTCGCCCGCCGCATCGAGCGCGAGGCCGGCCACAATCCGCAGGCCCAGGTCGAGCGGGCACTTCGCCTGGCACTCTGCCGGCCGCCGGATGAAAAGAATACCCAGCGGGGCCTGGAATTGATGGCGTCGCTGCGCCGCGAGCACGGCTTGGATGCCGCGGCGGCCCTCAACTATTACTGCCTGGTCGTGTTGAACATGAACGAGTTCATTTATCTCGACTGACAATAACCGAAGCGAGGAGACGCGTGATGCCGTCGGAATCGAACGAGAGCAGACCAAGGGGCTCGACCGGGTGGCTGGGGCAAAGCGATAAGCGTGCCCCAGTCGCTGGTGAGGAGAGTGTTTTTCGGTCGTCCGCGGGTGGCCTTAAGCGCCGGGGCTCGTTTTGCGGGCGGACCCGGCGAGAGTTTCTCTGGCAGGCCGGTGCCGGATTCACCTCGGTGGCACTGACCGGCATGCTCGCCTCGGACGGCTTTTTCGCCTCGCGGGCCGGGGCTGCCGCTGGCGCGGACCGGCCGGCGAATCCCTTGGCTGCAAAAAAGCCTCCTTTCGAGGCCAAGGCCACCAGCGTCATCTTCCTGTTCATGTATGGCGGCCCCAGCCACGTCGACACGTTCGACTACAAGCCCAAGCTGTACGGGCTCGACGGCCGGACGGTGCCGGTGAAGACCAAGGGCCGCGGCGGCGAGAAAAATGAAGGCCGCGTCGTGGGGCCGCGCTGGAAGTTCAAGCAGTACGGCCAGTCGGGGCAGTGGGTTTCGGACCTGTTCCCGCACCTGGCCACCTGCGTGGACGAGATCGCGTTCATCAAGTCGATGACGGCCGACTCGCCGATCCACGGCTCGGCCATGCTGCAGATGAACTCCGGCCGGATTTTGAGCGGCAGCCCGGCGCTTGGTTCGTGGGTCAACTACGGCCTGGGGACGGTCAACGAGAACCTGCCGGGGTTCGTGGTGATGCTCGATCCGACGGGCGGGCCGATCAGCGGCGCCAAGAACTGGTCGAGCGGCTACATGCCGGCCGTCTACCAGGGGAGCATCTTGCGCTCGAAGGGCGCGCCGATCATTGATTTGAACTTGCCGGCGGGGATGACGCGTCCCTTGCAGCGCGAGTTGCTCGACGCTTTGCGCCAGGCCAACGAGGAACACCTGGCCGGCCGGGCCGACAACAGCGACCTGGCGGCGCGGATCGCCAGTTACGAGCTGGCCTACAAGATGCAAGAGCACGCCCCCGAGGCGGTCGACCTGTCGGGTGAAAGCCAGGCAACCAGGGATCTCTACGGGCTCGACAGCGGGCGGACGCGCACCTTTGGCACGAGTTGCTTGCTGGCCCGCCGGCTGGTGGAGCGGGGCGTGCGGTTCATCCAGATTTATTCGGGCGGCGCGCACAACGATTCGAACTGGGACGCGCACGGCGACCTGGAAAAGAACCACAATTACCACGCCGGCGCCACCGACCAGCCGATCGCCGGCCTGATCAAGGACCTCAAGCAGCGGGGCCTGCTGGATAGCACGCTGATCGTTTGGGGCGGCGAATTCGGCCGCCAGCCCACGGCCGAGTATGCCAAGGGCACGGGCCGCGACCACAACTCGTACGGCTTCACGATGTGGATGGCCGGCGGCGGCATTCGCGGCGGCCGGAGCGTCGGCGCCACCGACGAGTTGGGCTCCAGCGCCGTCGAGGATCCCTTTCACGTCAAGAACCTGCACGCCACGATCCTGCGGCAGTTGGGTTTCGACCCCAACCAGTTGTCGTACTTTTACGGCGGGCTCGACCAGAAGCTCGTCGGCGTCGAGCCCGTCGACCCCATCCGCCAAATCATTTGAGTGCCGCACAGCGCCGGATAGGGCGCAACTGTTTTCCGCCCCGAAGGGGCACGACATATCAGCCCGCGGGCAGAGCGAAGCGGCGTCAGCCGCGTAGCGCCGCCCCCGGGAACGCGGTCCGTACATCCCTATTCCGTCTCAGCACTGCAAGGGCGAAACAAGGTGCGCCGTCAGTCGGCCGTGGAAGACTGGGGCACGCTATCGCTTTGCCACCAGCCACCCATCGAGCGGTCGGTCTCTTCTTATTCCTCCTTCCTCCTTCCTCCTTCAAAACAGCCTCCCCTGTCCCTCGTCCGGCGCTGGCACGCCGAGGTGTTCGTAGGCCTCGGGCGTGACCCTGCGGCCGCGGGGGCTGCGGACGACAAGGCCGGTGCGCAAGAGGAAGGGCTCGACCTCGTCGATCAAGGTGTCGATGGCCGTGTTCATCGTGTGGGCCACGGCCTCCACCCCCGCCGGGCCGCCATGGAATACCCGGATCAGCGTCTCCAGGTACTTGCGGTCCTGGGCGTCCAGCCCGCGGGTGTCGATCCCCTGCATGGCCAGTGCCGAGCGGGCCACCGCCAGGCTGATCCGCCCGTCGGCCTTGCTGGTGGCATAGTCGCGCACCCAGCGCAAGCGGTTGTTGGCCAGGCGCGGCGTTCCGCGGCTGCGGCCCGCGATCTCCAGGGCGGCCTGCGGCTCGATCGCGGCGCCCAGCTTGACCGCGTTGCGGCGGACGATCTCGGCCAGCTCTTCCACGCTGTAGAAATCGAGGTGCTCGCGCAGCACGAACCGGTCGCGCAACGGCGCCGACAACAGGCCGGTCCGCGTGGTCGCGCCGATCAACGTGAACGGCCGCAGGGCCATGTTGATCGTGCGGGCATTGACGCCCTCGCCCAACGTGATGTCGATCCTGAAATCCTCCATGGCCGGGTACAAAAACTCCTCGACCGCCTTGGGCAGCCGGTGGATCTCGTCGATGAACAGGATCGACTTCTCTTCGGCATTGGTCAGGTAGGGGATCAGGTCCTTGGGGGCCGCCAGGGCCGCCCCGCTGGCAATCTGCAAGGCGGCGCCCAGCTCGCGTGGAATGACGGTGGCGAACGTGGTCTTGCCGAGGCCCGGCGGTCCGTCGAAGAGGATGTGCCCCAGCGGTTCGCCCCGCTTGCGGGCCGCGTCGAGCACGATGTCGAGCCGCTCGAAGACCGCCCTTTGGCCCACCATGTCGCGCATTCGCTGCGGCCGCAGGTCGCGGTCGTCGTCCGGGCCGCCCGGCTGGCTCGGCCCGCTTTCGTCGTAACGCTCCAGGATCGGTTCGCGCGCCAAAGTGCTCCCTCCGTGACCAGCTCAACCGGCCCATGGCTGGGCCGCCCGCCGCAATATAGCAGGATCCGTCCCGCCCGTGGACGGCAGGAGTGGGGGGCCGCAAAATCAAGACCTGGCCGCGGTCGGCCCGGTCGTATTCGGGCGAGTCGGCCGTAGCAATCGGCGGGCGGCTACGCTATCAGGGACGGGCGGACAGACCAACCTTCCAGCAAGGAGCCAGGCGATGTTCGACGCAGGCAATCCACAAGAGGTCAAGGACGCGGTCGAGGCTTTGAAATCGAGGCATCCGGTAGGGCACTTCGTGCTCAAAATGGACGCGGACGAGCAGAAGACGTTTCGGCTTCGGAGCCTGCCGCGCTTCGCGCCCGGGGTCGAGGGGGGCGGCGGAACGCAGGTCGTCGAGCGCAACGGCGATCGGATGGTGGTGAGCAGCGGGCTGAATCTTGACAACGCCAAGAAAGTCGCGGCGAAGCACGGCCTCCAGATCGACTTCACCATTCTAGTCGCCCACGAGTTGGGACACGCCTGGTACCTGGCTTACGTGAATCCCGACTCGAAGAAGGGCGATCCCCACAGCGACGCCATGGCGCTGGCCTGGGAGAATTCGCTGCGCGACTCGGATGCGCAGCGGCATAAGCACTGAGCCATTCGATTGGGCCGGGGTTCGTTTCGATTTCCTTCCTTGGAGGAATATATGGCCCGTCCCATGACACCGCCCGAGAAACAACGGTTTCGCGGTTATTTTCCGAGTCTGAATGTCGATCAAGTGGTCGTGACAGGGGAAACCTCCACCGTCTATAATTGCATCTCGTGGACCGTCGGCGTCACTGATCGGTGGTTCTGGCCAGGCAGTTCGATCGGGAACTTTGACACGTTTTATCGGGGATTCGGCTTCCTGCGGGCAGGTGATGGACCGATTGCCTCGTGGGGCCACTCGACTTCGAACATGAGCCATGGCTCCATCTCCGGACCGGGCCACGGACTCCGATGGGAATCGAAATGTGGCGGCGACCTACGCATCCAACATGGCCTCAATGAGTTGGTCGGTAGCAGCTACGGTCGCGTGGTTGCGTTCTACCGCAGGAGCGCATTATTAGAGGCGGGATTCGTCCCGATCCTGGAGAAGCGCATGAAAGAAAAGACCTCCAAGTCGTATCTGACCACGGCAGAGAAAAAGAAGCTTCGCGATCAGGTCAAAAACATTACCACCGGACTGCGCACTGCTTTTGAGGCCGCCTTCAGCGCCTGGCGAGACACTTGGTTCAGTGGTGGTTTGGCCGTCAGCTCCAACCCCCAAACGCGGGCCATCGGCAAGGAATTCGACGCCCTGATTGCTTTCGGGCCAGCGATTCTTCCTCTACTGATTGAAAAACTCGCCGACCCGGAGAATTATCTTGCCTTGCAACTCTACGATGCGATGCAGCCGAACGAGCGTCTCGTCGTGCAGTTTGGCCCCGAGGATGAACGGATCCTGGAGGGAGAACAAGGGCGCGCCCGCAGGGTCGTGCAGGCGTGGTTTGCGAACCAATAAGTGGAACTCGTCCCGGCGAGCGCGGAACCGTTAGACCGCCGCGCCGCAAGCGAACCCATGGCTGCCAGGCCGCACGTGCCGCGGCGCCGGCCTCTTCATTGCCCCGGGAAAAACGGGAAGAGCTGCCGCAGCTCGCCGGGGCCAGGCTGCCGACCGTATTCGCAGATCTCAAAGGCCTCCGCATAGCTGAGCTTCGCCGCCCGGTCCGCGCCGTACCACTGGGCCAGTTGCGGCGCGAACCGCGTGGCCGTGGCGGCAAAACGCCTGTCGAAAGCGGACCGCACCTCCTGCCGCCGCGCGGCCACCGCCCCGGCGTCGGACGCGTCGGGCACAAGCTGCGGCCCGCCGTTGCAGCCCCCTTCGTAAAACTGCGACTCCAGGCAGTCGACCGTCTGCAGCTTCGCGTCGATCACGTCGTCGATGGCCACCACCACGTCGGCCGAAAACGGGTTGGGACGCGTGAAGCGGTCCTCGAAATACAGAAAGACCGGGTTCTTGGTCAGGTAGGGCGTGTCCGGGCAGAAGTATGGCACCGTCACCATGTAGGCCGCGTCCTGGACCAGGATGCCCGTGTTGCGGTGGTCCGGGTGGTAATCGTTGGGACGGTGACTCAGCACAACGTCGGCCTTCCAGTCGCGGATGAGCTGGGTAATGGTCTTGCGGTGCTCGAGCGTCGGCAACAGCTCGCCGTCGTGGATGTCGAGCACCTGCGTCTCAATGCCGAGGATCCGCGCGCACTTTTGCACCTCCGCCGTGCGGCGCTGGGCCAGCGGGCCGCCGGCCATGCTCCAATGGCCGATGTCGCCATTGGTCACGGAAACGAACTTGACATGGTGGCCCAGGGCCGCCCACTTGGCCGCCGCACCGGCCGCGCGCAGCTCGCAGTCGTCCGGATGCGCGCCAAAGGCGATGATCCGCAGCTTGCCGTCGTCCGGCGACGCGACTGGCTCCGGCTGCGCTGCCGCCGCGACGCCCGCTGCCGGGTGGTGAGAGCGCGTTTGCGACCCACTCGAAAGCCAAGCGGCAAACGAAGCGGTGGCGACGGCCAACAGCAGACGCCGCGTGTAGACTCGATTGTTTTGCATGGTTGTTCATCTCCTGTTGGACACGTTGGAGTGTTCAATTCGTGCCGAGGTCGATCGATTCCCGCGCGATCTGCCGGTAGATCTCGATCGCTTTCAAAAACGTCTGGTGGGCCTCTTCGCGTTCGTGCTCGGCGATGGTCTGACCGCGGGCCCGCCAGAGCTGCTCGATCGTCTCGATGCACCACAGCGCGCTTTGCCGCGACGAGCGGATCGGCCGGCCGGCCACGAGAACGTTCACCGGATTGGTGTGCATCTGAGGGAACTGCCGCAGCGCTACCCAGCTACTGCGGTCGATGCGGGCGGAGAAGGCGAGCTGATGGACGCGCCCGTCGGCCGGCACGGATTGGGCGGCCACGGCGGCGCCGTTGACCACCAGCTCGACCAGCCGCGTGCCGCCTTGCGTCACCTCGTCCGTGCGCCCAGCGTGCAAGACCACCGTGTCGCCCAGGATCCGCCGCGGCGCACGCTCCGCCGCCGCTTCGCCGTGGGCGACCGACCTGGGCATCTCCGGTGCAAAGGCCACCTTGGTCCGAATGTCGACGCTGCCCGGCCCCTCCAGGCCAACCTCGGCTTGGCCCGGCGAGACGCCGTTCACCGTAAACTCCAAGGCATGGGCGTAGCCGTCGGACACGTACGAGCGGCCCTGGGCCAGCGCCTCGCACCAGGCGGCAAAGTCGATGCTCTCCAGCTTGCCCAACTGCACGTAGACGCGCCCCTGGCCGACGCGCGTGCCGCTCATGCAGGGGAAGTCGGTCTCTCCGCTGACCTTGAGCGGAAACCCGCAGTTGAGGATGTGGTACCACATGTTCCACTCGGCCACGCGCGGCGTGTCCATGGCGCTGATGAAATCGCACGCGCCCATCGCCGTGCTGACGCAGATCTCCATCGCCCCCACGCCGTTCATCTCCGGCACCGCCAGGTTTGGCAGTTGATCCGCCACTCGGTCGAGCGACTGGACAAGCTCGGCCTCGGTCAGCTCCTCGTCCTTTTGGGTGTCGATGGCATCGAAATCTTCGGGCAGCAGCCCGCGGGCCGCCTCCTCGCGGCTGAGCGATCCGCCCTGGTCCGAGTCGAGCTCGGCAAGCAACCGTTGGGCCGCGGAGGCCGGATCGATCGCCAGGCCGCTGGCCGAGTGGGCATAGCCGGTGACGGCCCCCTGCGACTTGGCCCAGCGCAGGACGGGCGTGGTCCAGGTCGGCCAGCCCTTGGTCTTGGTCCCTTCGGAGCCGGGATATTCCTGCTCCTTGAGGTTCAACAGGCAGACGTGGCCCAGGGCCTGTGAGCCGAAGCCGCTGATCTCCAGGTCGTACTTGACCACGGTCAAGGGCTCGCTGACCTGGTCCACGCGTGGCTGGAAGTACCCGCGCTGGAACTCGAAGCACGGTCCCCACGTCAGCACGCAGCCGACGTTGAGTCCTTCGCCTTTCACCTGCCGGAACATGTCCTGCGGCGTGACCCCCTCGGTCGGGCTGGTGTAATGAGCGCAGCCGGCGCCGTGAATGTGGTGGTCGCCGCAGTAGAACCCGTACTCCATCGGGTTCACCCAGCGCTCCAGCTCGATTTCGATCCGAGCGTCGCCCTCGGTGGAAACAGTCACCATACGCTCCAACAGGCGGTATTCCGGACCGCGGCCATACTGCATCGCCAGTTCGCCGGCCGGCAAGAGCACCAGCTCGCCGTCGTGCCGGTAGATCTGCCGCTGGAAGAAAAGATCGGGGGCCAACCGTTTCGGCTGGGGAGGCACGACATGGCCGGCGCCGTCACGGAAGGTGAGGCCGGCGGCGGTGGGCGAACCGTCGTGGTCGCGGATCGAGAGGCGGACCGGCACCGCGGGGCGCACGTTGAACAGCACGGGCGTCTCGCCGCGGAATCCAAGGTCCTGCGTGCCTTGCCCGACGTCGAAACCGATCGTCGCTTCGCGCCGGCCGGCCTCGTGCGAGTAGACCAGCGCGACGGCGTACTCGACCTCCAGGCCGCTCAGGGCGGCGGTCATCGGGGGCTGGTCGAACATTTCCAGGTGCAGGAAGCGATCGGTGTCGCCGCCGGCATTCTCATTTTCGCGGAGCGGGAGCTGGTCCTGCCGCTTCATGCTCAGCTCGGCGACGCCCGCGTACACTGGTCCCGCCTGCGGGCTGGTGACGTTGAGCCGCTGGGTGACGGTGCTCAGATTGATCACCTTGACCAGCACCGGCGTGAAGCCGCCTTGCTGCAAGGCGGCGGCCGCGGGGCCGCGTGCCACGCGCACGCGCGATTCGGGATTGAGCCGGACCACGAACAGGGCCAGGGGGTCGATAAGCTGCTGGAGTTTCCTTGCGTCGCGGGCATCGGCGGCGGCGGCGATGGCCCTGGTATCCGCGGCGAGCGGAGCACCCAGAAACTCCATGGCTTCCAGCAGCCGTTTCACGTTGGCCGCCAGCGGCTGTCCCTCGACCTCCACGATCTCGGGCGCCGGCGCAGCCGGCAGGTCTTCCCGCGGCTGCGGCCGGACCTCCGTGACGAGCATTCCCAGGACGACGGCGGTCCCTAGGCCGGCAAGTGACAGGAGTCGGCTGCGTATCATTGATGTGCGCCTTGATTGTTTGGGATCGCGCATTTTCCGCGGGGCGAAGGTCGGGCGCCGCCGCCACGAATGACCATGATACTATGCGGAGGCAGGCGCGTGTCGCGTAAAAGCTGCGGTAGTGGACCAGGGTCGTTTGTCGTTCAGTGCGTCAGCACAGCCCCGAATGTTTACTATCGCCCGCTTCGGGGCTACGAAGATTCCCGGGCTAGATTCCCGTGGGCTTACGCCCACGGCTATTGACTGCCGCCCCATTCGGGGCTCGGAAAGCGAGCAATGCCGATTCGCGGTGCGATGCTGGCTCTGGTTGTTCGACGCCGATAGACTGGCTTTTGGGGGGACGGCCTGGCCTCTTGGAGCAACAATGACCGCTCTGCGCGTCTCACTGGGCTGGCTTCGGTGAATCGGGACGAAGGTCGTATGGTGCGCGCGCCCTCAGAACGCTGGCCGCAGTTTTCGCTGCGATTGCTGCTTGAGGTAGTTTTTATTCTCGCGGCCGGTCTTGCCGGCTGGCAAAGCGTCTACGCGGGCGAGGCGCATCAATGGCCGGGTTTAACGTCAGCGAAGGGTATTGGGGAACGCATTTTATGGCCTCAATGCTCTATGCCATGCCGAGCTACGAGCTCGGGATGGTAATCGTGGCGGCTTTCTGGTTCCTCTACACCACACTGCCCGCAATTGGCCGCGTCGTGCTCATGCGCGTTTGCTTTCCCCGCGGCCAACGTCCTGTGCGCGCTGAGTTCTCCCGGGAGGCGCCGTGACGAACTCCACAGATCGACCGCCGGCAGAAACACCGCCAGCGCAGTTCGGCCTGCGGACGCTGTTTTGGCTGTTGGCCGCGCTGAGCGTTTGGTTCGCGGCCGGTGTCTGGTTCGGCCCAACCGCGATGCTTGTCTTGGCCGTGATGGCGGCCGCCGTCGTTTACCTGGTTTGCCTGAGTCCGGAAACCCAGGAAAAAAGCTGCCTGGGCGTCATCCTTCTATCCGTTGTCATCATGGTGGCGGTTGCGGTGCTGCCGGCACTTCAGACTGCAGGGAAGGGAAGGCCATCCGCTTGCCGAAACAACCTCTACAATCTGGGAAGGGCGTTGGAAATGTATCATGCGCGGTACGGCTCGTTCCCGCCGGCATTCATCGCCGATGCCGGTGGCAAGCCGATGCACAGTTGGCGAGTGCTGTTGCTCCCCTACCTGGAACGGAATGAGCTCTACCGCCGCTATCGCTTCGATGAACCGTGGGATGGTCCCAACAATCGGTTGCTCGCCAAGGAGGTGCTCGATATCTTCAGTTGCCCCACTGATGACCGGGCGAGACCCGGCGACACCAACTATGTCGCCGTCGTCGGCCCGCGGACCATGTGGCCCGCTCCGGCATCGGCCGGAAAGGACGACGCAGCCGACGGCAGCCACAACACGTTACTGCTCGTCGAGGTGGCCAGCTCGGGCATCCACTGGATGGAGCCCCGCGATCTCGACGTGTCGGCCTTGAAGCACGGAATCAACCCGGCGAAGGGGAAAGGCATCTCCAGCGGCCATGAGGGTGGAATCATGGTCGTCTTCGCCGACTGGCACGTACGTTTCCTATCCGACAGTCTGGACCAAGACGTGCTGGAGGCCCTTTTGACCAGAGATGGCAACGAGCCGATCGATGAGCAGATGCTTCAGTGAAGAAGTCTGCGCCGGCTCGCCTTGAAAAAAGGGGATAAGTCCAAATAACGCCCCTTATTTGGACTTATCCCCTTTTTTTCTGGGGCAACAATGCGTCAGCTCTCCTGGCGGTGCTGGTAGATGGCCTGCAGCATCGACTCGACGTCGCTGTACTTCTTCTTCGTCTTGAGCACCGCCTCCAGCAGCCGGCGGGCGTCGGTCTCGGAGTGACCCAACTGGCGGAGCACCTCGAAGGTCTCGTCCACCACGCTGCGCTCGGCCTGGTCGGCGATCGGCTCCTCGCGGGCCACCAGCAGGGCGAACTTGGGCATCTTGCGCCGCAGTTTGGCGATGATCCGCTCGGCCAAGGCCGAACCGACGCCCGGCAGACTGGACAGCAGCTTGGCATCCTGCTCCTCAATGGCCGAAGCCACGTCGCGCACCGGACGGACCATCGCCCGCAAAGCCTTCTTCACGCCCACGCCGTCGACCGAACAGATCAGCTCGAAAAACTCCCGCTCGATCTCGCTCAAGAAACCGATCAGCCGCGGAGTCAACCGGCCCTGCATCGGGTTGCCCTCCAGGTAGTCGATCGTGTGCAGACTCACCACCTGGCCCACCTGGTTCTGGAGCTGCCGCCGGGCGAACTCCGGAATGCGGACCTCGTACTCGAAGGCCTCGATCCCCAACGTGAGCGTCTCCTCGCCCACCGCCAACACCGTGCCCGTGATTTTGGAAATCAAAGCTCGTTTTCCTCGCGAATTAGGCTGGAGGCTGTAGGCCGCAGGAAAGGCAGACGCGGACGCTCGAGGTCCACCCACGCACTCAAGGCCACTCATACTTTACTGTCGCCCCCTTCGGGGGCTTACGAAGATTTTTCGGGCTCGTCCCGTGGGCTTACGCCGGCTTACGCCCACGGCTATTGACTGTCGCCCCCTTCGGGGCTGGGCTGACGCTATTGGCCACCTGCCATCCGCTTGCCGCCGTCTTCGTATCCCCCCTTCGCCCCTTCCCCCATTCCCCCCTTCCTCCGCGCTAGCGCGGCCCACTCGGGCTCCAGATAATAATGACACAAGGCGATGGCCAGGGCGTCGCTCACGTCATGCGGCTCGATGAGCTGCTTCAGCCGCAGCTCCTGCTGCACGGCCCGCTGAATCTGGCTCTTGCCGGCCCGGCCGCTGCCGGTCAACGTCTTCTTGACCTGCGTGGCGCCGTAGTGGACCACCGGCACCCCCGCCTGCTGGGCGGCCAGGCAGATCACGCCGCGGGCGTGGCCCATCAAGATCGACGTCCGCGGCCGCTTGTAGTGGCCATAAAGTTGCTCCAGTGCCATTGCGCAGGGTCGGAACGTGTCGATCACTTCCCGCACGCCGTCGTAAATCTCGGCCAGCCGGGCCGTGAGCGAGTCGCGCGTGCGGCCGCGGACCACCCCCGCCTCGCACAACACCGGCCCCCCCAGCGCCACCTCCAGCACGCCGTACCCGGTGATGTTCAGACCGGGGTCAATGCCCAATACCCGCAGGCCGGTGGCCGGGCTGGTCGGGCTGTGGGCTGGTTGTCGCAACATCCGTGCAGCCGGAAGGAGGAAGGAGGAGATAGGACAGCAGGGGGAGATGACTTCGTCCTGGTGCTGGCCCACCGCCTCCCGTTCTAGCAATCTGGGGCACGCTTATCGCTTTGCCCCAGCCACCCAGCCGTGGTCTCTGCCCTCATCATTCGAGATTCAGAATCCAGAACCGCTTTCATTCTTTTGCCTTTTGACTTCTGCCTTCTGCCTTTTCCATGCTCCAGTCGGTGCCGGAGGGCCGGTCTTCGAGCGTGATGCCCAGCTCGCCGAGGACCTGGCGGATCTTGTCGGCCATGGCAAAGTTTTTGCTCTTGCGGGCGTCCGCTCGCACCTGAATCACCAGCTCCATCAGCTTGCTGACCAACTCGTCGCCCGCGGCAGGCGATTCAACCGGCCAGCGGAACAGGCCCAGCGTGGCGGCCAGCTCCCGCAACGTGACCGTCCCCTCCCGCAACAACTGCATCGCCTCGGCATCGCCACGGCCGCTCTGTTCCAGGTCGCGCTCGTCGGCCAGCTTGTTCAACGCCCGCACCAGCTCAAACAGGTCGCCGATGGCCCCGCCCGTGTTGAAGTCGTCGTCCATCGACTCCAGGAACCGCCGGCGATGCTCGGCGAACGCTCCGGCCGCCTCGCGCTCGTCCCGCCGGCGGGGGGCCGCCAGGTCGTAAAAACTCTGGCCCGTGATCCGGGCGTACCGCTTGAAGAAACGATAGAAGGTGTCGAGGCCCTTCTCGACCTCGGCGATCCGGTCCTCGCTGTAGTCGATCGGGTGGCGGTAATGCGTCGAGAGCAGAAAGAAGCGGATGGCCTCCGGCTGGTAGCGCGTCAACAGCTCGCTGAAGGCGGTGGCGCCTTTCGATTTTGCCATTTTGCCGGCCTCTTGGGCCGCCTGCTCGCCGGCTGCAGCGCCGGGGGCATCCAGCGGGCGGGTGCTGCGGCCGCCCAGCTTGCCGGCTTCGTTCGAGGCCTGCATCAGCCCGTTGTGCAGCCAGTAGCGGGCCAACGGCTTGCCATGGCGGCATTCGCTCTGGGCGATCTCGTTTTCGTGGTGCGGAAAGACCAGGTCCAGCCCGCCGCCGTGGATGTCGAACGTCTCGCCCAGCAGCTTGCGGCTCATGGCCGAGCACTCGATGTGCCAGCCCGGCCGGCCATTGCCCCAGGGACTGGGCCAGCTCGGTTCGCCCGGCTTGGCGCTTTTCCACAAGGCGAAATCGGCCGCGGAGCGTTTCCGCTGGGCCATCTCGCCTCCTTCGCCGTGCAGCTCGGCCACGCTGCGGCGGCTGAGCTTGCCGTACTGCGGGTCGCGCTCGACCTCGAAGTAGACGTCGCCGTCGGATTGGTAGGCAAAGCCCTGTTGGACCAGGTCGCGGGTGAACTCGATGATGTCGGCGATGTGCTGAGTGGCCCGTGGAAAGTGGTCCACGCTGTCGATGCCCATCGCTTCCAGGTTGGCATGGTAGTCGGCCGCCATTTCCTCGGCCAGCGCCGGCATCGGAATTCCGCGGCGCGCCGACTCGGCGATCAACTTGTCGTCGATATCCGTGATGTTGATCACCAGCGTGACCTCAAAACCCGAATAGGCCAGGTAGCGCTTGATGGCGTCGAAGATCACCGGCCCCACCATGTGACCGATGTGGCTCGGCTTGTAGACCGTGGGCCCGCACAGGTAGATGCCGACTTTACCCGGCGCCACCGTTTCCAGCGGCTCCCTGGTCCTGGAAAGCGTGTTGTAGACTCGTATCGCCATAACAAGGCAGCCTTAAACGGGCTCGATCAGCACGACGGCCTGGGCCACGATCGCTTCGCGGCGGCCCACCGGGCCCACCGATTCGCCGGTCTTGGCCTTGATGCCGATCCGCCCAGGGTCGATCCGCAATAGTTGGGCAATCCGCTGGCGGATGGCCTGTTTGTAGTCCGACAGCTTGGGACGCTCCGCAAACACGATTGTGTCGACGTTCACCACCCGAAAACCGGCCTGCGAGACTCGGGCCAAGGCCAGGGCCAACATCTCGGCCGAATCGCGTCCCAGGTTGGCCGGGTCGGTGTCGGGGAACAGCTCGCCGATGTCGCCCAGGGCGGCGGCGCCCAGCAGGGCATCGGTCAGCGCGTGCAACAGCACGTCGGCGTCGCTGTGACCGACCAGTCCCTGGTCGTGAGGGATGACGACTCCGCCCAACACCAGCGGCCCGCCCGGCTGAAGCCGGTGGGTGTCGTGCCCTATGCCAACTCGTGCCGCGAGCGTGTCTGGTTCCTCTTGAAGGCGGAAGTCAGGGGTCAGAAGTCAGAGGCAGGGCCGAATTATATCGCAAAGGGCGTTTGTTCACAACGCACCCGGCGACCGCCGGAGCGGGCCACTTCTCGCCCCAATCGCTCAGGCCTATAATCGAGTTCGAAATGGCCATCATCCAAGTCAGAGGGCTTGCCAAGTCCTACCGCGTCTACCAGAAGCAGGAAGGCTTGCTGGCCTCGGTGCGGGGCCTTTTCCATCGCCGGTACCGCCTGGTCCAGGCCGTCCGCGGCATCGACCTCGACGTCGAGGAAGGGCAGTTCGTGGCCTTTTTGGGCCCCAACGGGGCGGGCAAGACGACCACGCTCAAGCTGCTGTCGGGCGTGATCACGCCCACCCGCGGCACGGCGGAAGTCATGGGGTTCGTTCCCTGGAAGCGCGACAACGCCTACCGCCGCCGCTTCGCCCTGGTGATGGGGCAGAAGAACCAGCTTTGGTGGGACCTGCCGGCGCAGGAGTCGTTCCGCTTGCACCAGCAGATCTACCGCATCGAACCGGAACGATTCGAGCGGACCCGCGATGAGCTGGTCGACCTGCTGAGGGTAGGGGGCCTCTTGTCCCAGCCGGTCCGCGAACTGTCGCTCGGCGAGCGGATGAAGATGGAGCTGATCGCCGCCCTGCTGCACTCGCCCGAGGTGCTCTTTCTCGACGAGCCCACCATCGGCCTCGACGTAATCGCCCAGCACAACATCCAGAACTTCTTGCGGCATTACCAGCAACTGCGGCGGATCACCATCCTCTTGACCAGCCATTACATGAAGGACGTGGCCGCGTTGTGCAAGCGGGTGGTCATCATCGCCCAGGGGCGGATCATGTACGACGGTTCGCTGGCCGGCATCGTCGACCGCTTCAGCGGGCACAAGGTGATCACGCTGCAATTTGCCGACGAGGCCGCCTTGCCGGCCGACTTGGACCG
Source organism: Pirellulales bacterium (assembly GCA_040901675.1). Classification (GTDB taxonomy): domain Bacteria; phylum Planctomycetota; class Planctomycetia; order Pirellulales; family JAICIG01; genus JBBDNX01. Next base: position 17,238 of record JBBDYJ010000004.1, read on the forward strand.
CTACGGCCAGGTGCTGGAGCAGCAGGCGCCCAAGGCGCGGATCCGCGTGCCGCGGCGGGCGGTGCCTGAGCTGCTGGCGGCCATCCTGGCCCGGCACATCATCGAGGACGTGAGCGTTGAGGACCCGCCGCTGGAAGAAGTGATCGCCGAGATGTTCTCGCAGGCGGACGACCGCATCGCCGCCGAAGAACGAGCCGAACAGCTTGCCTGACCGCTCGGCCCCGCCCTGGAAAACCAGTCATGTTGGCCAAAGCTCGGACCTGGTGGACGATCCTGAGGATCTGCCTGGAAGAACGGCTGGTCTACCGGGGCGATTTTGCCCTGGGAACGCTGATGCGGTTTTTGCCCATCGTGACCCAGATCTTCTTGTGGCGGGCCATCTTCGAGGCCACCAGCGGCAGCTCGATCGCCGGATACAACTACCACGAGCTGATCGCTTATTACCTGTTGACGATGGTCACGCGGGCGTTTTCCAGCATGCCCGGCCTGGCCTCGGGCATCGCCTTGCAGATCCGCAACGGCGAAATCAAGAAGTTCCTGATTCAGCCCATCGACATGATCGGCTTTCTTCTCTTGAGCCGGGTGGCGCACAAGCTGGTTTATTACACCGTGGCCCTGGGGCCGTTTGCCCTGGTGTTTTACCTCTGCCGCGGCTTCTTCGCGGGCTGGCCCGATCCCGGCACGCTGGCCGCCTTTGCCGCCTCGCTGCTGATGGCCTTTCTGCTGGGCTTCTTCCTGGAAGCCACGTTCGGCATGCTGGGGTTCTGGTTCCTCGACGTCAGCTCGCTGTTGTTCGTGTACATGCTGTTCAACTTCTTTTTCTCCGGCCACATGTTTCCCATCGACATGCTGCCGGGGATCTGGGGCGACCTGGTGCAGCTCTTGCCGCTCAAGTACCTGGCGTATTACCCGGCGGCCGTGTTCCTGGGCAAGGTCGAGGGGGCGGAGTTGGCCACCGGCTTGTGGGTGCAGCTCGGCTGGGTGCTGTTCTTTTTCGCGGCCAGCCGCCTGGCACTGGCCCTGGGCCTGCGCCGCTATAGCGGATACGGGGGCTAGCCCTTGACCGAATCTCCCCGTTACCTGCGCGTGTTTGGCACGTTCGCCCGCAACAGCCTGGTGCGCGACATGACGTTCCGCGCCAACTTCCTGATCGACTGCGTCTCGTCGCTCTCCTGGGTGTTCATGAACCTGGGCTTCTACGTGCTGATCTTCGAGTACACCAGCGAGATCGGCGCCCGCACCGGCTGGCACAAGTACGAGTTCTTCGTCTTCCTTTCGACGACGCTGTTCGTCAACAGCGTGGTGCAGGCCTTCTTCATGCCCAATGCCAACGAGCTGAGCGAGCTGATCCGCACCGGGCACCTCGACTTCGCCCTGCTCAAGCCGATCGACACGCAGTTCATCGTCTCGCTGGCCCGCATCGAATGGTCGTCGCTGGCCAACTTCGTGTTCGCCCTCGTCTTGTTGGGCTACTCGCTGGTCCAGCTCGACTTTACTCCGCAACCGGTGCAGTTCGTGCTGTATCCATTGTACCTGGCTTGCGGCGTCGCCATTCTCTACAGCCTGATGATCGCGCTGTCGAGCGTCAGCATCTGGCTGGGCCGCAACCAGAGCCTGTACGACTTCTGGTTCTACATCACGAATTTTTCGCGATATCCGATGGAGATTTACGCGGGAAGAATCGGCACGCCTTTGCGGCGCGTGTTCACGTTTGCCATACCGGTGTTGATCGTCGTCAACGTGCCGGCCCGTTTGCTGGCCCGCCCGCTGGAATCGCAGAACTGGCCCCTGGCCGCCTTCGCCCTGGTGGCCACGGCCGGCAGCCTGGCCGCCTCGCGGTGGGTCTTCCAGCGGGCCTTGTCGAGTTATCGCAGTGCCAGCAGTTGAGCCGGATTTTTTTCCAGGTCACTTTTCGAAGACCCTGAACACTGAAAGTGCCGCATGAAACTGGCCTTCAGCTCAAACGCCTACATGAACTTCTCGATCGAGGAGGCGATCCGCCGGATTGCCGCGGTCGGCTACACCGGAATCGAGATCCTCTCCGACGTGCCGCACGCCTGGCCGGCGGGGCTGCTGCCCGAACGCAAGCAGGCCATCCGCGATTGCCTCAAGCAGCACGGTCTGCAGATCTCCAACGTGAATGGCTTCATGATGAACGCGGTGGCCGACCCGCGCCAGCCGTACTGGCACCCTTCCTGGATCGAGCCCGATCCCAACTATCGGGCCATCCGCCGCGAGCACACCAAACGGGCCTTGCGGCTGGCCGCCGAGCTGGGCGCCAACAACCTGCAAACCGAACCGGGCGGGCCGCTGGCCGAGGGCCAAAGCTGGGACGATGCTGCGCGCACCTTTTATGAAGAGCTGATGCCCTGCGTCGAGGTGGCCGAGAGCGTCGAAGTCGGCCTGCTCATCGAACCCGAGCCGGGTCTGATGATCGAACGCTTCGGCCAGTACTTGAGGTTCATGGAGCGGATCGACAGCCCCTGGGTCGGCTTGAACTTCGACATCGGCCACGCCTATTGCGTCGGCGAGGACCCCCAGGACTGGGTGGTCCGGATGGCCGCCCACACCAGGCACTACCATTTCGAGGACATTGCGCCGACCCGCGTTCACCAGCACCTGGTGCCGGGCCGGGGCGCCATTGATTTTGCCGCCACGCTGTCGGCCATCGCCCAGACCGGATACGACGGCTGGATCACCGTCGAGCTGTATCCCTACATCGATGATCCCGACGCGGCCGCCCGCGAGGCCTACGACTTTGTCACGGCCGCCATGGGGGTTTTGAAGGCAGAAGGGTGAAGGCAGAAGGCAGAAGGAGGAAAGAGGAATAGGACGATGAGCCGGACAAAGAGCAACTGGGGCAGACCTCTCGACGAGGCTCGAGGCGCTCGCGAGCTAACGCTTTGCCACCAGCCACTGGGGTTCATCGCAGCGCTGGTGGGATATGCGGCTATTTTGTGCGCCGGTGCGGCGGCGCGTGCTCTCGACGAGGATGAAACAGGGGCGGTGGTCGGCACCGTCCGGTGGCCCAACTAACCGCGCTGACCTCCACCTGCTTTCATCCCGCCGGCCGGCGCTGTAAGCTCGCCGCATGGACGAGCTGTTTGAATCGACCGATAATCCATATCAATCCCCGGCCTATCCGTATCGAGACACCGCTTATCCATCGGAAGAAGGACAACCGTTTGCTCCGCAAGGACTGGCGACGCACGTGCCCGCGGTGGCGATCCTGATGATGGTCCAGGGCGCCGTGGAAATAGTCGTTTCGCTGTTTTTCTTTCTCATGGTTGGCGTGCTGCCCGTGGCGTTTGCAGCCATGCCGGCCGGAGCGCCAGGCGGCGGTGCGCAGCCAGGGCCGCCCCCCGCGGCCTTTGGCCGGACGCTGGCGACGGTCTACGCGGTGATGGGCCTGGCGGCGGTGCTTGGCGGGGTGCTGAAGGTGGTGGGCGGATGGCGGAACTTTCGCTATCGTGGACGCGTGCTGGGCATCGTGGCTCTGTCCAGCGCATTGGCCTCCATGCTGACGTGCTATTGCGCGCCGACGGCTATCGCGCTGTTCGTCTACGGGCTGATCGTGCACCTCAGCCCGGAAACCGCGGTGGCCTTCGACCAGGCGGACTCGAGGTAAGCGATGCGGCGTCTGGCCACGGGAATCACTCGTACAGTTTCTGAACACCGAGGGAGAGTGCCATGAATCAACGACCAGGCGGGCTGACCGCCGTATGCGTGCTGGCTATCGTGCTGGGGGCATTAGGCCTGTTGACTGGGCTCGTGGGCATCGTGGGGATGCTCGCGGCGCCGGCGATGCAGAATTTGTTCTCCGGCATGCCCGGCATGAATGACGAATTCACCAAAGTGCAGATGGAAATGAATGCCGAAATGATGGCCGTGGCGCAGTCGCGGCCGGTCCTCACGTGGTCGCTGTACATCGTCCACCTGATGGTTGCCTCTACGCTGCTCGTCGGCGGGATCCTCGCTGTGATGCTCAAACCGGTCGGCCGGCGGCTGCTCTTGGGCGTGTTCGTCGGAGCCATCGTCTTCGAACTGGTCAGGATCGTCCCCACGGTGATCATGGCACTGGAGAACATGGCCATTGTGGAGGAGTATATGCCGCGGCTGGCGGAGGCCAGCAATCAAGGCGGCCAGGCCCCGCCAGGCATGGACCAGACCATGGGCGCCTTCGCCAAAGTGGGCGCCATTGTCGGGTTGGTGGCGGCCGTGGCCATGATGCTGTTCAAGTGCGCCTTTTACGTGGTCGGCACCTTGTATCTGAGCAAACCACGCATCGTGGCGCTCTACTCGCAGGCGCATGACGTGGCGGGCCAAGGGGACTGGAACTGAAAGGGGCCTGGCGGATGGCTAAATCCAATTCGCGCGTAGCCGTTTACACCGGCTCGTTCGACCCGATCACGCTGGGGCATTTAAACGTGATCCAGCGGGCGGCGGCCCTGGTCGACCGGCTCGTTGTGGGCATCGGCGTCACCACGGGCAAGGAAGCCATGTTCACGCCGGACGAGCGGGTGGCGCTGGTCGAACGGACCACGCGGCGGTTCCACAACGTCGAGGTCCGCAAGTTCTCGGGCCTGGCGGTGGCCTTTGTGCGCCAGTGCGGGGCCCGCGTCATGATCCGCGGCGTGCGGCCGCTCACCGACCTGGAATTCGAGCTGACCATGATGCTGGCCAACCGGCAGCTCGATCCGGGCATCGAGACCGTGGTCTTGATGGCCGACAACGAGTTCTCGCACATTTCCAGCTCGCTGATCAAGCAGATCGCCCCCCTGGCGAGCGACGACGAGCTGGCCCATTTCGTGCCGCCCGAAGTGATCCAGGAGCTCCGCCTGAAGTTAGCGAACAGGGGAGAGGGAGGGTAGGGGATAGGGGGCAGAGGTCAGAAGTCAGAGTCAGAGACCAGTAGTGCCACTGCTTGGAGGTCCCGCCGTGTCGGGACGGCTCGACTGAGCTCGCCGAAGTCCGAGAAGCAGTGATCCGCAATATCATTGCTAGCGCTTCCCCCAGCCATCCGACGAGGGAAAAAACGACACGGCGACAAGGGGACAAGGCGACAAGGCGAATACGGGGGGGAACGGACGAAGACTGGGGCACGCTACGACTCGACTGAGCTCGCGACTCGACTGAGCTCGCCGAAGTCCGAAGTCCGCTTTGCCGCCAGGCACCCGACGACGACTTTTCTGACTTCTGACTTCTGCCCTCTGACTTCTGATCTCTGACTTCAGTTGGGGGAGCCATCTTCCTTGTTCAGGTGACGCCGCAGATAGCGGGCCCGCTCGATGTTGCGGTCGGCCGTGTCGAGCTCCGACCCGCTGAGCTTCTGCAGGTGGGCCGGCTGGGTGTGGATGAACAGCTTGTTGAGCGTGGGAATCTCCAGGCCCGGAATCAGCCCCAGGTTCACTCCCATCCGCACGCTGGACAAGAGGTGCATCGTCTCCTCGGAGCTGATCGTCTGGGCGGTCCGCAGGATGCCGTAAGCCCGGCTCACCCGGTCGTGCAGGTTCTCGTGCTTCTCCCGGATCAAGAAATCGCGGGCCTTCCGCTCGTAATCGATGATCGCCGGCACCACGTCGCCCACCTGCTTGACCAGGTCCTCCTCGCCGCGGCCCAGCGTGATCTGGTTGCTGATCTGGTAAAAATCGCCCATGGCCTGCGAGCCCTCGCCGTACAGGCCGCGCACCGCCAGGCTGATCTTCTGCAGCGAGCGGAACAGCTTGTCGATCTGCCGGGTGATCACCAGCGCCGGCAGGTGGAGCATCACGCTCACCCGCATCCCGGTGCCGACGTTGGTGGGGCAGGCCGTCAGGTAGCCCAAACGGTCGCTGAAGGCGTAGGTGACCTGGGCCTCGACCAGATCGTCGATCTGGTCGATGCGCTGCCAGGCGGCCTGCAAGTCGAAGCCGCTGTGCATGACCTGGATCCGCAGATGGTCCTCCTCGTTGATCATCAGGCTGACGCGCTCCTGGCGATCGATGGCCACGCCGCGGGCGCCCTCGCTGTCGGCGTGCTCGCGACTGATCAGTTGCCGCTCCACGAGGAACTGGCGATCGATGCCTTCGAGCTTGTTGACGTGCACGTACGTCAGCTCGGAAGCGGCGGGAACCTGCAGGATGCGGTCGTGGAGGGTCCGCTCGATCTCGGCGCGGTCGGCGCCATTGGCTCGGCTGATGAAGGGGAAGTCGGCCAGGTTCCGGGCCAGGCGGATGCGGCTGCTGATGACAATATCGGATTCCGGCCCCGAGCCGCGAAGCCACTCACCGCTGGTCCTTGCTAGCTCTTCTAGTTCCACAGTGGTTCCAGTCCGCGGTGCCTTAGTTCACAAATGTCTTGTAGAGCCCGCCGTTTCCAGGATCGCCGTTTCGAGGCATCACCGTTTCAACGCATGGTTCTCCGCGTCCGGCCCCCGTGCCGGGGCACTAGGAGGGGCTTTCGATCTGCCGGATCTCGTCGCGCAGTTGCGAGGCCCGCTCGTAGTCTTCTCCCAGGATCGCTTCTTTCATCTCGCGCCTCAGCCGGATGAGTGCCGTCTGCCGGTCGGTGCTGGTGGGCGACCTTTTGGGCCGCTTCCCCTTGTGTTCGCTCTCGCCGTGGATGTTCACGATCAGCGGATCGAGCTCCTTCTGGAAGCAGACGTAGTCGTGGGGGCAGCCGAGACGTCCCTGGTTGCGGAACTCGTAGAAGGTGATGCCGCAAATCGGGCAGGCCTGCTGGTCGAGGCGGGCCAGCTCCTCGGCGGTGCCGCCGACCAGGTGCTGCGCCAGCGCGCCGGCCAGGTTCGAGGCCGTGGTCTGTTCGGTCTCCGACTCCGTGAGGTATTCCCTGGCGTGGTCCTCGCAGAGATGCAGCTCCTGCGGCTTGCCACCGGTCAGTTCGGTGATGTGAAAGGTGGCCGTTTTGTCGCACTTATGGCACTTCATCGCAGATTGCCTTGCCGGCGCGTGGGATCCTAGGTGCAAACCAGTTGCTTCAACTATAGCCTGCCCGCTCCGTGCGGCGTCAGGCAGGGTGCAAGGGCTCCGGCACGGACGCTAGCGCGACTGGCAGTTCGCTAAAACCGCTGCGGGAATTCTATCAGTGCCCCCCTGGGTGTCAATCCTGAGCGGTGCTGGCCAGCGCGCCGTAAGCCCCACGTATAAAAACGGATAGAGCGCAAACCCGCGCCGCCCGCTGAGCCCGCCGCCGTGCGTTGCCGGCCGGCCGGATGGCTGTTAAGCTGACCCGGCCGGTTCCGCGCGGGGCGGAAACGGACGACCGCCTGCCGGCGCCCGCTTGCCATGAGCCATCACCCCAGCTTTGACACCTTCAGCCGGTTGGCGCCGGGAATCGATCTGGTGCCCGTATATCGCCGCCTGGCCAGCGACACGCTGACGCCGGTGACCGCCTTCGACAAGATCGACGCCGGAAGTTGGGCCTGCCTCTTCGAGAGCGTCATCGGCGGCGAAAAGGTGGGCCGCTACAGTTTCCTCGCCTCCGAGCCATTCCTGGAGCTCGAGGCAAGGGACCGCCTGGTCAGCACGGCCGGCGGGCAGGAGGGCCCCAGCGAGTTCGAGTCGGACGACCCGCTGGCGGAGCTGAAACAGCGGCTGGGGCGGTTGCGCGCGGCCAGGCTGCCGGAGTTGCCGCCGTTTTGCGGCGGGGCGGTGGGTTACGCCGGCTACGACACCGTCCGGTACACCGAACATCTGCCCAACCCGCCGCCCGACGACCGGCAGTTGCCGGACCTGGGCTTTGCCTTCTTCGACCGGATGGTCGTCTTCGACAACGTAACCAAGACGATGACCGTCGTGGCGCTGGCCAACGTGGGCGGCGGAGCCGATCTTCCTCAGTCGTACGCTCGAGCCTGCCGCCGGGTCGACGAGCTGGTCGATCGCTTGGCCGCGCCCGGCGGGACGCTGCGGCCGGCCGACATCGACACCCTTGGCGATCCGCGGATCGGGTATACGTCGAACTTCGGGCGGGAAGAGTTCGAGGCGGCCGTGCGGAAGTGCCTGGAGTACATCCGGGCCGGCGACATTTTCCAGGTGGTCTTGAGCCAGCGGCTGCGGACGACGATCACCGCGCCCCCCTTCGAGATCTACCGAACGCTGCGGGTGGTGAACCCCAGCCCCTTCATGTTCTATCTGCGCTCGCCGCGGCTGACGCTGGTGGGAAGCTCGCCGGAGATCCTGGTGCGGGTGGTCGACGGACGTGTCACGGTGCGGCCCCTGGCCGGGACGCGCCCACGGGGGAGCAGCGAGGCGGAAGACCGCAGGCTGGCCGAGGAGTTGCTGGCCGATCCCAAGGAACGCGCCGAGCACGTGATGCTGGTCGACCTGGGGCGCAACGACGTGGGCCGGGTGGCCCGCTATGGGTCGGTGCAACTGACCGACGTCATGACCATCGAGCGTTATAGCCACGTAATGCACATCACGTCGAACGTCACGGGGCAACTGGCCGAGGGGCGCGACGCCTTCGACGCCTTGCGGGCCTGCCTGCCGGCGGGCACCGTTTCGGGCGCGCCGAAAGTGCGGGCCATGCAGATCATCGACGAGCTGGAGCCGCACCGCCGGGGGCCCTACGCCGGCGCCGTGGGGTACATCGACTTCAGCGGCAACATGGACACCTGCATCGCCCTGCGGACCATCGTGGTGCGGGGCAACCAGGCCGACGTGCAGGCGGGGGCGGGCATCGTGGCCGACAGCGTCCCCTCCCAGGAATACCAGGAGACGCTCAACAAGGCCCGGGGGCTCTTGAAGGCGATCGAGATCACCGAGCGGCGGCTGGGAGGCTAAAGGGGGCTAAGTCGCTGGCGGAACCGGTTTTCTTTTTGGCACGGCAAGTATAATGGGCGCAGCGGCCGCCGCGGCCGGGTGGGGCGGAGACGCTTGTTTTTCAGCGAAGAAAGGACCGGTAATGCAACGTTGCCTGCGAATGCTGACTTTGGGGCTGGGGGTATGTGCGCTGTCGTGGGGCGGGCTGGCGGCCGGCCCGCCGGAGACCCCGCCTGACGAGAGCCAGGCCGAGAAGAGCCAGGCCGATGACAATGAGGTGCAGCTCCTCGTCCCCGACAAGTCGGATGCTTCCGACGAAAACGACAAGGCGCGGTCCGAGGTGACGGGCGACCAGCGCAGCCCGGATGCCGCGGCTGCGGAGACACGGCGGGATGAGGCCGGAGAGAGTATTCAGTTGGTCGATCCGGCCGCCAAGGATTTGCTGGAGAGAATCAGCTACGTCTTCGGCCTGGATATCGGGCAGGAGATCAAGCAGCGCGGGGTCGCGCTCGACCTCGACCTGCTGTTCCGGGGGATCAAGGACGGCATGGAGGGGACTCCGGCCGTGTCAGCGGAGGAGATCAACGTTACGAAGTCCGCCTTCGGCGCCATGCGGCTGGCCGAGCGCAAAGCGCTGGGTGAGAAGAACAAGAAGGAGGAAGAGAAGTTTCTGGCGGCCAACAGGAAAAAGCGGGGGGTCAAGGCGCTTCCCAGCGGCCTGCAGTACAGGGTGCTCAAGAGCGGCAACGGCCGATCGCCGAGGCTGACTGACAGGGTCTCGGTCCACTATCGCGGCAAGTTGATCGATGGCACCGAGTTCGAGAATTCGTATGAAATGGGGCAACCCGTGGAATTGCCGATCCAGAGCTTCATCCCGGGCTGCAAGGAGGCCTTGCCCCTGATGCGGGAGGGGGACAAATGGGAGCTGGTCGTGCCTTCCCGACTTGCGTTCGCGGAACAAGGCGATCCGCGGAACACGGTCATCGGCCCGAATGCCGCGCTGTTGTATGAGATTGAACTGGTGGCAGTCGTCAGCGGCACAAACAGGCCAGCGGCTCAGTAGAGCGCTTGGCGAGCGGAATGGATTGAGGCGCCGCATGGCGACGAGCGGTGCGTAATGGAGGCAAAGTGATGCCCTTTTTAGGAGAAGAGCCGGCCTGCTATCCGGAGGATCTGCTGAACGGGTTCGGGGCGGACAACGGCGAGCGGCGCTGGTGGGTACTGCACACCAAGGCGCGTCAGGAAAAAAGCGTCGCCCGGCAGTTGTTGGACTTCGAGATCCCGTTTTACTTGCCGCAGGTCGAAAAGACGTCGGTCTACCGGGGACGAAAGCGGTCGGCGTTCATACCGCTGTTCACCGGCTACGTATTCTTGTACGGCACCGAGCAGGACCGGTTCCGCAGCCTGACCACCAATCGCATCGCGCAGGTGTTGAGCGTCGTGGACGAGGCGGAGCTGTACAACGACCTCAGGCAGGTCTGGCAGTTGATTGTCGCCAAGGCGCCCTTGACGGTCGAGAGCCGGCTGGAACCCGGACAGCGGGTGCGCGTGCACTCGGGCGCATTGATGGGAGTTGAAGGGACGGTCGTCTCACGGCGAAAGAAGTGCCGGCTGCTGGTGGCCGTGCACCTGCTGCAGCAGGGCGTCTCGGTGGAAATCGACGATTTCCTGCTCGAGCCACTGGACTGAAGGCAGAAGGCAGAGACGCGCAAGCGGACTTCCTGCCGGCTGTTGCGTGTCCGTTGTCCTTCTTCCCGCGTCAGTAGTCCTGCGATCGGCGCGAGCTCTTGAATCGCTCGTAGGCCTGCTGGACGTCGCTCGATTCGTGCAGGGTCCCGCCGGAGTCGCCAACCGGCCGGAACAGCCGGCGCCGCAGAGCCCCTTCGTCCCCCTCGTACATGGGCGGCTCGTCGCCGGGCGATGCATCCGGATCGTACATCGGGTCGGTGCCAGGCAACGGCGGGAACGGGCCTTCGTCATGCGGCGGCGCCTGGACGCGCGGCAATGGAACCATCTCGACCTGCTCCGGCGGCGCCGGCTCCATGAAGGGTCCGATCACCTCGCAGGGCGGGCACTCAGCCGGCCAGGGCCTCCAGCAGGTGGGGTAGTAGCCGAAGCACGTGCTGTCCGGGTAAGCCACGCAGTCGGCAACGCAGGCATAGCCACACGCCTCCCGGCGGGCCGACATGCAGCCCCCCGCCGGAACCGCCAGCAGGGCCAGCAGCCAGAGCAGCCCCGATGCCACCGCCCGGCGGCCGGTCGTCCGTCGGTGACGAGCAATGTAGGGTATCGAGCCTTGCATGGAAATCCTTTGCCAGGGCATGGGCCGCGGTGCGGGCATCCAGGACCTATCAAATGGCCTATTAAAAGCCTCCGCCGCGGCCCTCGTTCATCCAGTCCTATCAAAAGCCGCCGCCGCCGCCAAAACCGCCAAACTGGTTGCCGCGGTGGAAGAAGCGGTAAAACTGCACTGACCGGCCGCCCAGCAGGGCAAAGCCGAACACTCGCTCGGCCGGGGCCGTCAGCTTGCTGATGAACGTGTCGGCGCTCACCAGGCGGTCGGCATCCACGAACAGTCGATCGCCCGGCAAGAGCTGGTAGTTGGTGCTCGTGTTGGCGCGCTGGGTAATCCCGTGCCAATCGACGGGCAGGATCTGATCGCAGCCGGCGCCATAGGGCGCGGGCCGCGCGATCCAGATCCGCTTCGAGGAGACCGACTCCAATCCGTTGATTTGCGCGATGGCGTCCAGCACGGTTTCGTTGCCGGTGATCGGGAACCTCGCCACGCCGTCGCCCAATCCGGCGCCCGCCGTCACGATGTAATAGACCTTGCTGTTGTAGGCATAGATGTCGACGCCCACTTCCGGGTCCTCGAGGAACCTGGAAAGGTGGTCCTCGATCGCTTCGCGGGCCTGCTGCTGGCTCATGCCGGTCACGTAGACCTTGCCGTAGCTGCCCAACGTCACATGGCCGTCGGGGCCGACCAGGTGCTCGCCGGAGATCTGCTGTTCTCCGGCGGTCTGCACCAGGCTCAACGTAACCTGCGGCTCGCGCATGTACTGCCCCAGATGCCGCTCGATGGCCTCGGTCGCCTGCTCCAGCGTCATTCCGGCCACGGTCACCATCCCGTAAGGAACTCCCAGGTTGATCTGGCCGCCCGGCTCGATCGCGAAGACGCCCTGGATGCTGCCGGTGCCGGCCAGGCTGAACTGGACCACCAGCGGTTCGTTCAGCGAGTCCAGCAAGTGGGTCCGCACGGCTTCCTGGGCCTGGACCAGGGTCATGCCGGCGACCCTGACCGTGCCGTAGTCGAAGCCGAGGTTCAGAAAGCCTCCCGGGCCGACCTGGTATTCGCCGCGGATCGGCTGATCGGGAAGCGTGTTGGCAACTTCGATCGAGAGCCGGTCGAAGACGTTGATGCGGTACGTCGCGTCGGCGGCTCCACCGGCGTCCACGGCCGAAACGTTCAGCATGTCGAGCGTTTGGATCTCGTAAGGCGCCTTGGGCACCACCTTGATCGCGTCGATCCGCAAGATGTCCGGCGGTTCGATGACGTATTCAGGCAAGGAGACCTTGTTCAGCTCGCGGGGCATGTCGGCCGGCGGTGCGGGCACCATCGGATCGAGACACGTCTTGTCCGGCGCCCAGACCATGCCACCCGGCTGGGGGCACCGGCAGCCGGCCGTCGCCAGGCACAGGCCCGCCAGCACGGCGCCCATCTTGCCCAAAGCAAGCATTCGGCCCTTCCACATCGGCGATCCCCCACCTTTCGGCTATCCGGTTATTAGACCAATAGCGGCGCTGGCGCCGGTGACGGCTGCTCCACCTTATTCGGTCATCGGCAAGAAAGGGTTCCGAGCTTTGGGAAGGTTTTAACGAGCTAAGCCGGATGGGGCGAAAAAAGGGGCGTTATAACCCGCCCGATTGGCGTCCTGTCCAATCTAAGCTCTAAGATCCAAGGTCCAAGACCCTTTCCACCGCTTCGACCAGCCCATCCTGCTCCTGGCTGCCGACGACCAGGTCCGCGGCGGCCTTCACCTCGTCCAGCGCGTTGCCCATGGCGATGCCCAGCCCGGCGGCTCGGATCATGGGGATGTCGTTCACGTCGTCGCCGACCGCGCAGATTTCGTCGGCGCGGATGCCCCACCCGTCGGCCAGGTGGCAGATGCCCGACCACTTGGTCACGCCGGCCGGCGCGATCTCGCACATGTGCCCCAGGTACCTGGGACTGCGGAGCACGTGCGTGTAGAGCAGGCCGGGCAGTTCCCGCTCCAGCTCTCCGGCCAGCAGTAACATCTGTTCGCGCGTGCCGATCGAAAAGCCGGCGAAGATGCCTTCGGGCGGCTCGCTCATCAGTGCGGGCCACAACCGGTGGCAGCCGGGATTCAGCCGGTAGTAATCGGCCAGCTCCGCCCGCTCGACATCGATCCCGGCGCAGTAGAAATCGAACCCCTCGCTGAACGAGTCGGAGTAGAGCACCGCTTCATAACCTGCCCGCTCGATCACGGCCAGCGTGCGGCACAGCAACTGCCGCTCGAAGTTCGCCTGGTACAGCGTGCGGTGATCGGCCGGGTGCTTGATCAGCGCGCCGCTGGCTGTGACCAGCGGCACGTCCAGCCCCAGCGGCTCCACCAGCGGCAACGCCCGGCTATACCGCCGCCCGGTGGCCAGCACGATCCGCAGCCCAGCGGCGCTGGCCCGCTTGAGCGCTTGCCGCGTCGGCTGCGACAGCTCGTCACGGCTATTGACCAGCGTACCATCGACATCAATCGCTAACAGACGATACTTCACAGGCGTGGCGCGTTGACCGTGCTGCAAGTCCGCCGCAGGCGGAACCTCTGACCTCTGACTTCCGACCTCTGACTTCTGTCCTCTGACTTCTGTCCTCTGACTTCTGACCTCTGACTTCTGACCTCTGTCCTCTGCTTACTCCGCTTCCGCCATCGCCGCCAACTGCAGCGTGGCCCGGTTCTGCTCCTTCTCCAGGTACGTGCGGCCTTTCTTCACGTTCAAATGGTCCCACGGCAGCCTGGCGTCCAGCGCGTAGGGCCGGTGGGCCGTCGCTCCCACGTCGACGCCGCCGTCGGCGAGCGCCTGCCACCACAAATCGGGCTGAAAGCACTCGCGCCAGCTATCGAGCCGCGCGCCGCGCTGCCAGGCCAGCTCGACCGCCTCGGCCACGCGCCGATCGCCCCGGCTCAGCACGCCTTCCAGCAGGCTGGTCTCGGTGTCGTGGCACTTGACGGCCACGCTGGGCACCTGCCGCCGCCTTCGCAGGTACCGGTGCGCCCAACGGAAATACTCGCGGCTCTGCATGCCGTTCCATTGGTACGGCGTGTGCGCCTTGGGCACGAAGTTCGAAACGCTGGCCGTCACCTTGGCATAACGGCCCAGCTCCTGGCGGCCGATCCCGGCGATCGTCTCGGCCATGTCGACGATGCCGTCAAGGTCCACGGTCCGCTCGCCCGGCAGCCCGCAGAGAAAATACAGCTTCACCTGCCGCCAGCCGTGGTGAAACGCCTGCCGGCACCCCTCGTACAGGTCTTCGTTCTTGATCTTCTTGCGGATCTGCTCGCGCATGTCGTCGCGGGCCACTTCCGGCGCCAGCGTCAGCCCCCCCAGGTCGCCATACATCGACATCAAGGCGGCCACGCTCTTGAGCTGCTCGTTCACCCGCAGGCTGGGCAGCGCGATCTTGACGCCCAGAGGATGGAAAGTCTCCTGCATCCGCCGCACCAATTCCTCGAAGTGCGGGTAATCGCTGGTCGAAAGCGACAACAACGAGATCTCGCTTTGCCCCGTGTTGCGATACGACTCCAGCGCAGAGCGCACGATCGTCTCCACGCTGCGGACCCGCAATGGCCGCTTGATGACCGTGCTCTGACAGAACCGGCACTGCCAGGGGCAGCCGCGCATGATCTCGATGGCAATCCGATCGTGGATGCACTCCACGTAAGGCACCACCGGCGCGGCCGGCAGCGGGATGGCATCCAAGTCGTCGATCACCGCCGGCTCGATCGTGCTGGGAATCCCCGGCCTGGTGGGGTGCAATCCGGCCAGGCGGCCATCCGGCCCGTACTCGGCCTCGTAGAAGCGGGGCACGTAGGCAAACGGCAGCCGCTCGGCCAGCAAGGCGAGCAGCTCCTCGCGCTGCCGCCGTCCGGCGACGGCCGAGGAGGGCGGCCCGGCGGCCCGCGCCTCTTGCTTCAGCGCCAGCCACTCGTCGCACAGCCTCGGCAAGCTCGGTTCGCCGTCGCCGGTGACGAACACGTCGACGAACGGCGCCAGCGGCTCGGGGTTCTGCGCGCACGGCCCGCCGGCGATCACCAGCGGATGTTCCAGCGTCCGCTGCTGCGACCGCAGCGGGACGCCGCCCAGATCGAGCATGGTCAACACGTTGGTATACGAGATTTCGTATTGCAGCGTGAACCCCAGCACGTCGAACTCGGCCAGCGGGGTGAACGTCTCCAGGCTGTACAGCGGCGTCTCGTGCCGCCGCAACTGCTCCTCCATGTCCGTCCAGGGGGTGAAGGCACGCTCGCAGGCCCAATCGCTCCGCTCGTTCATCAGCGAGTACAGCACCTGCAGGCCGTGATGGCTCATGCCCACGGTGTACGTGTCCGGGAACGCCAGGCACAGCCTGCCCGCCACGTCGGCGTGCGACTTACGCACCATGTTCAGCTCGCCCCCCACGTACTGGGCCGGCGACTGCACCGACGGCAGCAGGCGGCTGACCACGTAATCCTTCAGGCGTTGGTTGAACACGTCGGAACCTCAGGGTGACTGGTACCTTCACGATTATGGCAAACTAGCCACTTTCGAAGTAGGGGAGGGGGGAGGGGAGGAGAGGGGAGGGGAGGGGAGGGGAGGGGAGGGGAGGGGAGGGGAGCCTCCGAGCCACCCATTTACGGGCCCTCCCCCTGGCAGCTAGCAGGTGCCAGAGACCGAAGACCAGGCGCGCAAGCCCACGTCTGGTATCTTGAACGACGCGGTGTCGCGCTGCCCGTGCTGCAATCCGCCGCAGGCGGAACCCAACTGATGCGGCGCAGCACTGCTTCTCGGCCCCGACACAGCGGGGCCTCCAAGCAGTGGCACCTCCGGTGACGGGGTCAGAAGTCAGAGGTCAGAGGTCAGAAGTCAGAGGTCAGAGGTCCGAAGTCACATGTCCTACCTGGATCACGACTTCTTTGCACGCGATACCGTCACCGTCGCGCGCGAGCTGATCGGCGCGCGGCTGATCGTGGGCGATTGCCGGGCTCGCATCGTCGAGACCGAGGCCTACACCACCGACGCCGCTTCGCACGCCGTCACCCGGCGCCATGCGGCCTCGATCATGCACCACACGTATGGGCACGTCTACGTCTACAAAATCTATGGAATCCACTTCTGCTTGAACTTCACCACCGAGCGCGAAGGAGCAGGGGCCGTTCTGATCCGCGCGGCCCAGCCGCTGGCCGGCATCCAGCAGATGGTCCGGCGCCGCCGCCTCGACGACCGCCGCAACCTGCTGCGAGGTCCCGGACGGCTGTGCCAGGCTCTGGGCATCGACCTCAGCCAGAATGGCCTCCCATTGGGAGGACCGATCAAGCTGAAGGCGGCCTCCGCTCCGGCCGTGGTGGTCCAAGGGCCCCGCATCGGCATCACGCGCGCAACGCAGCTCGAGTGGCGGTTCTATGAGCCCGACAACCCTTACGTCACACTCAGCCGACTGCGTCCGGCTCGAACCCGGATCGAATCCAGGCTAGACTGAACCATGGTTCCCGCCGGCCGCTCGATCGACTGAACGAAGCTGAAAGCAAGCCATGACGGTGCTTGGACGAACGCGTTTGAAGAGGCTCTTCAAAGCGGACCCTGCGTGCCTGCGGGATAAGCGTGCCCCCGTCTTGTTCTCTTCTGCCCCGGCTGCCTGGGTCGATGCGTCAGCGTGCCCCAGTCTTCGTTCGTATCCCCCCGCGTTCGCCTTGTCTCCTTGTCTCCTTGTCTCCTTGTCGTTCTTCGTTGCTGGGGCGGTGCTTGCCGGCTGTTTTGCCAAGCCGGCCCAGGCTCAAAGCCGCCCGCAGTTCGCCGACGCTCGCCAGCGGATGATCGAAGAAGAGATCGTGGCGGCGGGCGTCAGGGACCCGCGGGTGATCGAGTCGATGCGCGAGACGCTCCGGCACGAGTTCGTGCCCGTCTCCCAGCGCGCCAACGCTTACTACGACATGGCCCTGCCGATTGGCGAAGGCCAGACGATTTCGCCTCCCTTCATCGTCGCCTACATGACCGAACAGCTCGACCCGCAGCCGGCGGACACCGTGCTCGAAATCGGCACCGGCAGCGGCTACCAGGCGGCCGTGCTCAGCCCGCTGGTCCGCACCGTTTACTCGATCGAGATCGTCAAGCCGCTTGGCGAACGGGCCTCCAGGACCCTCAAGCGGCTCAAGTACGACAACGTTTTCACCAAGGTGGGCGACGGCTACCAGGGCTGGCCCGAACATGCCCCCTTCGACAAGATCATCGTCACCTGCTCGCCCGAGAACGTGCCGCAGGCGCTCGTCGAGCAGCTCAAGGAAGGAGGCCGCATGATCATCCCCCTGGGCGAGCGCTACCAGCAGACGCTGTACCTGTTTCGCAAGCAGGATGGCAAGCTGGTCTCCGAGGTTCTGTTGCCCACGTTGTTCGTGCCGATGACCGGCGCCGCGGAAGAGCGCCGCCAGGTCCAGCCCGACCCCCTGAAGCCCGCCATCTACAACGGCAGCTTCGAAGAACTCTCCGACGAGGGCGAGCAGGCTCACCCGCTCGGCTGGCACTACATCCGGCAGATGCAGCGGGTCGAAGCCGCAGACGCTCCGCAAGGGACCAGCTACGTCACCTTTGACAACCAGGTGCCCGGCCGCGGCAGCCAGGCCCTGCAGGCCTTTGCCGTCGACGGCCGCCAGGTGCGCCAGCTCGATGTTTCGCTCTACGTCCGCATTCAGGGCGTGCGGCCCGGCCAATCGATCCAGCAGCTCCCGCTTTTGGGCATCACCTTCTACGACGAGCGGCGATCCGTCGTGGGCCGCCAGATCATCGGCCCCTGGCGAGGCTCGTTCGAGTGGCGCCGCGAGCGCGAGGTCCTGCCCGTTCCACCGCGTGCCCGCGAGGCCATTCTGCGGATCGGACTATTGGGCGCGGTCGGCCAACTCAGCCTCGATGCGATCGAGCTCGAAGCCGCGAAAGACTGAAGGCACCTCGATCCAACCGTCGCCGGGTGCCTGGTGGGAAAGCGTCAGCGTGCCCCAGTCTTCGTCTTTTTCGCCTCCTCGCCTCATCGTCTTCCCCGGGTGCCTGGTGGCAAAGCGTCAGCGTGCCCCAGCCTTCGACTTTTTCGCCTCCTCGCGGGTGCCTGGTGGCAAAGCGTCAGCGTGCCCCAGCCTTCGGCGTGTCCCCCACTTGCCGCCACAAGAAGGTAGATTCGCTGGTTGCCAGCTCCTCACTTCGGACGATTCCGAACCACCCCAGCGACATCAGCGCCAATGCAATGAGCGGAATCGGCCACGGCAGCCTGGCTGCCCAAACGGATGGATGCATCGGGCCGACTTCACCGAGGCCGGGGCCAAGGGCTTCAAGTTGACGATTTTCTCGCCGCAGGGCGCGCATCGAACCGGGGGGATTATAGGCCGCCCCGCCAGCCACCCCACGTCAGAACAGCCCAACCCTTGGTGTTCGTTCGGGACTTCTGGCGGGGGGGCACGCCGCTTGCACAAAATGCCCCTGCCAACTCGCCGAATAATCCAAATATCTCCCATTCAGCCCATTCTTTGCTATCCAGAAAATCTACGCAAACTGCTTGATTTAACGTGCTACGCTTGCTATGTTGCCGGGGAGAACACCCTCCGTTTATCAACGTGTCTTCAGGGAGCATGGACCCATGTTGCGAAGGAAGATAGTAGGCAGATTGCTGGCGGGTGCGGCCTTTGCGGCCGTGGCCTGCGTCGTCGATGTACCTCGGGCAGACGCTTTCTGGGGCCACGGTTCTTCGGGCGGCTCATACGGTGGCTCGTCGGGCGGATCGTATGGTGGTTCGCAGGGATCGTACGGGGGCAGCCGCGGCGGCTGGTTTCAGCGCCGGCACGCTCGCCGTGGGATGCGGGCCTACTACCACTCCAGCGGCGGCTCGTCAGGGGGCTGGGGCTACGGGGGCGGCTCGTCGGGCGGGTACGGCTACGCTTCGAGCGGCGGCAGTTACGGCTACGGCAGTTGGGGTTCCGGCGGCGGGTACGGCGCCGCGTATGGCGGCGCGTACGACACGATGATCGAGTCGGGCGCTCCCTACCGCGAAGCCGCCCCGTATGGGGAAGGGCCTCCGCCGCCTCCGCCGGGCGACGACCTGCCTCCAGACGCCGACGTGCCTCCCGATCCGGACGAGCCGAGCGCGGGCGGCACGAGGCGGCTCATCCCGCTGATGCGCAGCGCCACGCTGAACGTTCGCGTGCCGCTGGAAGCCAAGGTGTACGTCAACGGGTTGGCAACCAGCAGCCGCGGCAGCTTGCGGCGATACGTATCGAACGGCCTGCAGCCCGGCTACAGCTACACCTATGAGCTGCGTGCCGAGATGGTTCAGGACGGTCGAGTTCTCAGCGAGACGAAGACCGTCAAGCTCGAGGCGGGCCAGAGCTCGACGATCGACTTCGCCTTCGCCGATCGAAACGAGCCCAATGAGCGGGTAGCCGCCGCTGGGTTGCGGACCAGTCTCACGCTCCGCGTGCCGGCCGACGCGCGCGTCTATCTTTCGGGCAACGAGACCAGCTCGTTCGGTGAGGTCCGCCACTTCTCGACCACTCGGCTGGCCGAGGGAGACCAGTGGCTGGACTACGACATCAAGGTCGAGGTCGACCGCGACGGGCAGACGCTCACCAAAGAGCAGACCGTTTCGCTGGCGGCCGGCGATGCCCGCGAGCTGACGATCCACTTCGGCGGCCCCGAGCTGGCCCTTACCGCCAGCAAATAGTCGTCGTCAGGCCCTTGCGCGATGGCGCACAACGGGCCCTCCTGCTACAATCAACCCTCGCACGAGCCATCCGGCCGTGCGAGGGTTTTTTGTTCCAGCCGCTTCGGGGAGCTTGCCGGCAGCGCCGTTCATTCTTCAGCCCCGCCGGTGATGCGCCGATATCATCGATATCAGCAGAGACGGCCTGATGTGCTGACTCCTGTCTGACGTTTCCCGCGAGAGCCGCATGGGCGCCCAGACGAAACCCGCCTCATCACGTTCCGCCCGCCAGCTTGCCGCCTGGCACCGCTGGAGTCCGGCCCGCCGGGCGGTCGTCAGCGCGCTCTTGGCCGCACATCTGTTGGCCGTGCTGGTCGGCCCCTGGTCCAGATCCATTCTGTCCGACTTTTTGAGGGGGGTTTATCGCCCGTACTTGCAAGCGGCTTACCTGGATCATGGCTACAAGTTCTTTGCCCCCGACCCGGGGCCGAGTCACCTGATCCGCTACGAGTTGGAGTTCGGGGACGGCCGTCGCGTGGAAGGAATGATGCCGGATCGGCGGAAGCACTGGCCCCGCCTGTTATACCATCGGCACTTCATGCTTACGGAGACCATCCCGTCGCCGCTGCTTTCGCCGGCTTGGAATCCGGAGTTGCCATGGGAGGAGCAAACGCTCTCCGTGCCGCAACAAGCCTATGTCCGATCATACGCCGCCCATTTGATCGAAGCACATCATGGGGCGGAGCGGGTCACCCTGCACTTGATCGAACATCGTCTGGCCAACCCGCCCGAGGTGCTTGGCGGCATGGAGTTGGACGACCCCAGCTTGTATCTCACGCGCCCGCTGGGATCCTTTACGAGGTCGCCGCGATGAGGCTAGTCAAACAGTACGTGCTCTCGCTGTCGGCTGCCGCCCGCGACGGCTGGAACCACTTCTGGTTCACGCCCGCCGATCCGGCCACGCTGGCCCTGATTCGCGTGGCCGCCGGGGCCATGCTGCTCTATACGCACCTGGTATGGACCCTCGATCTCGAAGCTTTCTTCGGCCCGCACAGTTGGGTGTCGCCCGCGGCGGCCGCCACGGTGCTGCGCGACCCGGACGGCGGCGGCTACGCCTGGAGCCACTTCTGGATCATCCGGGGACCGTTCGCGCTGTGGACCGCGCACCTGGCGGCACTGGTCCTTTTTGCCATGCTGATGCTCGGATTGTTCAGCCGCGTCGTCTCCGTGCTGGCTTACTTGGCGGCAGTCGGCTATGTGAATCGGATCCCGGGCGCGCAGTTCGGCCTCGACCAGATCAACGTCATGTTGGCGATGTACCTGATGATCGGGCCTTCGGGGGCGGCCTGGTCGCTTGATCGGCTTTGGGCCGCCCGCCGTGCCGGCCATTCGCTGCCTCCCGCACAGCCGGCGGTCAGCGCCAACCTGGCGGTCCGGCTGATTCAGGTGCATATGTGCGTGATTTACTTCTATGCGGCCCTTGCCAAACTGGGAGGCATAACCTGGTTTAGCGGCGAAGCAATTTGGTACGCGGTCGCGAACCTGGAATACCAGACGTTGGATATGACCTGGCTGGCGCGATGGCCGCTGCTGATCGCCTTGATAACTCAAGTGACCCTGTACTGGGAGCTGTCGTTTTGCGTCCTGGTATGGCCTCGGCTGATCAGGCCGCTGGTATTGCTGATGGGCGTTCCGGTCCACCTGGGCATCGCCTTCTGCATGGGCATGATCACCTTTGGGCTGGTGATGTTGATCGGCTGCCTGTCGTTCGTCCCGCCCGACCTCGTCCGCCGCCTGCTCCGGTTTCCCTCGGACCGCAAAGCAGGGCAGGCCCGTACTGACCCCATTCATGGGGCCCGCCGGCTCGTAGCCGCCCCGCCAAAGCAGCCGTCAAAGTAGCAGGCATCCCGGCGCGCCGGGATGTGCCGTCCCGCGCAAAGTAGCAGGCACACTCTGTGTGCCGTCCGCTTCCTCTGCCTTCTGACCCCTGACCACGGGCCCACTCGCCACCCGCCACTGGCCACGATATACTGTCAAAATTCCTGCTACACTTGAGCTAACGGCATACGAGGGCTACGGCATCCGGAGTATGCCTGCTACTTTGACGGAGTATGCCTGCTACTTTTTCCGGGAGGTACGTGGAATTGTTCGAAACTGTTGCCGTGGTCGGCGCTACCGGGGCCGTGGGCGAGATTATCCGCCGGCTGCTCGAAGAGCGCAGTTTCCCCTTCGGGCGGATCAAGTTCCTCGCCTCAAAGCGTTCAGCCGGCCGCACGATTACCTTCCAGGGCCGCACCTGGCCCGTGGAGCAGCTCACTCCCCAGGCCTTCGAGGGGGTCGATCTGGCCATCGGCAGCACTCCCGACGAGGTGGCCCGCGATTTCGCTCCCTGGGCGGTCGAGCGGGGGGCGGTCGTCGTCGATGAGAGCGGCTACTGGCGGATGGACCCCAACGTGCCGCTGGTCGTTCCTGAAGTCAATCCCGGCGCCGTGGCCAACCATCGAGGCATCATCGCCAGCCCCAACTGCTCGACGACGCAAATGGTCGTGGCCCTCAAGCCGCTGCACGATGCCGCCCGCGTCAAGCGCGTGGTCGTCAGCACCTACCAGGCTGCCAGCGGAGCAGGAGTGGCCGGCCAGCGCGACCTGGACCAGGGCACCCGCTCGCGGATCGACGGCCGCCGGCACCGCTGCGAGACTTTTGCCCACCCGATTGCGTTCAACTTGATTCCGCAGATCGGCTCGCCGAAACAGGAGGGCTACACGTCCGAGGAAATGAAGATGGTCCACGAGACCCGCAAGATCCTCGGCGATCCGGACATGCAGATCTGCGCCACCTGCGTCCGCGTGCCGGTCAGCAATTGCCACAGCGAGAGCATTCTGGTCGAGACCGAGCGCAAGCTCACTTGCGCGGAGGCCCGCGAGCTGTTCACCGCCATGCCCGGCGTCGTGGTCGTCGACGACCTGGCGGCCAAGAGCTACCCGATGCCGCTGGACTGCGATGGCCGCGACGAAGTTTTCATCGGCCGCATTCGCGAAGACCTGTCCAGCCCGAATGGTTTGGCATTCTGGTGCGTCAGCGACAACCTCCGCAAGGGAGCCGCCACCAACGCCGTGCAGATTGCCGAGCTGCTGGTCGCCCGGGCCCGGCCGGCCGGGGCTCAAACTGTGGCCGGCGGCCCTTCGAAATATTGATCCAGCCGGTGCCTGGGTCGGCATTTTTTGAGAGTCTCGCGATTCGCGATATCGCCGTGCGCACGCTCAAGTTGACGCTGTCGTACGACGGCTCCCGCTATGCGGGATGGCAGGCCCAGCCTGGTCAGCTCACGTTGCAGGGGGTGCTGGAGGAGGCGCTGGCCAAGGTCACCGCCCAGACCGTCCGCGTCGTGGCCAGCGGCCGCACGGATGCCGGCGTACACGCCTTGGGCCAGGTCGTCAGCTTTCAGGTCGATAGCCGCCTCTCGGCCGAGGTGTTCCAGCAGGCGCTGAATGCCGAGCTGCCGGCCGACGTGGCGGTGCTGGCGGCCGCCGATGCGCCGGACGGCTTTCACGCCATCCGCGACGCCGTAGGCAAGCGCTATCGCTACGTGATCCACGACGGGCCGGTCCGCGACGTGTTCCGCCGCCAATACGTCTGGCACTATCGGCAGCGGCTCGACGAGCAGGCGATGCACCGCGCCGCCCAGCCGCTGGTGGGCCGGCACGACTTCCGCAGCTTCGAGACCGCCTGGCCCCAGCGCGCCAGCAGCGTCCGCACGGTCACCGAGATCGCCGTCGAGCGGGGCAGGGGGGGCGCGGCCGACCTGGTCCAGTGCGAGGTGGCTGCCGACGGCTTTTTGTACAACATGGTCCGTGCCATCGTGGGCACGCTGGTCGAAGTCGGCCGCGGCGCGCGCGACGAGTCATGGCCTGGCCAGGTGCTGGCCGCCGGCGACCGCGCGGCCGCCGGCATGACCGCGCCGCCCCAAGGGCTGTTCCTGGTCCAAGTGGACTATCCCTAGCATGCGCGTGGCCCACCTCATCACCCGGCTGATCCTGGGCGGAGCGCAGGAGAACACGTTGTTGACCTGCGAGGGACTGCTCGGCGACTACGGCGACGACGTGCTGCTGGTCACCGGGCCGGCGCTGGGACCCGAGGGAAGCCTGCTCGACCGGGCCCGCCGCCGCGGCGTGCCGCTGGCCATTGTGCCCGAGCTGCGGCGGGCCATCCACCCCTGGCGCGATTGGCGCAGTTATCAGGCCCTCAAGAAGGTCCTCCGCGACTTTCGTCCCGACGTGGTCCACACCCACAGCGGCAAGGCCGGCCTGTTGGGCCGCGCGGCCGCCAGCGCCCTGGACGTGCCCGCCATCGTGCACGGCGTACACGGCGCGCCCTTCCATCCTTACCAGAATGCCGCCGCCCGCGCCTTCTTCCAGGCCTGCGAGCGGTGGGCCGCCCGCCGCTGCCATGCCTTGATCAGCGTGGCCGACGCCATGACCGACCTGCTGGTCGAAGCCCGCGTGGCGCCGCGCGAAAAGTTCACCACCATCTACAGCGGCATGGAAGTCGAGCCGTTGCTCGAATCCGCCCCGCACCGCCAGCGCGTCCGCGGCGAGCTCGGCTATCGGGCTCAGCACGTCGTCGTGGGCAAGATTGCCCGCCTGTTCCATCTCAAAGGGCACGACGACGTCATCGAGGCCGCCCGGCTGCTCTCGGCCCGGCACCCGGACGTCCGTTTCCTCTTCATCGGCGACGGCCTGCTGCGCCAGTCACTCGAACGCCGCATTCTCGACGCCGGCATGGAGGGCTTGTTCCAGTTCACCGGTTTGGTGCCGCCCGAGCGGATCCCCGAGCTGCTGTCGGCCATGGACATCGTGGTCCACGCCAGCTTGCGCGAAGGGCTGGCCCGCGTGCTGCCTCAGGCTCTGATCGCCGGCAAACCGGTCGTCAGCTACGATGTCGATGGAGCGCGGGAGGTGGTTATTCCCGGCCAGACGGGCTGTCTGCTTGCGCCCCGCGACCGCGCCCAACTGGCGGCCGCCATCGACGACCTCGTGGTCGACCCCGCCCTGCGCGAGCGGCTGGGCAGCGAGGGCCGCCGCAGGTTTACTGAGCTCTTCCGGCACCAGCACATGACGGCGCGGACCCGCGAGCTGTATCTGCACCTGCTCGCCTCGCGGCCGGCCCGGCTGCCGGCGCCCGCCTGAGGCGTTCTGGCGGCCTCGGCCGATCTCGGCCGGCCGATTGTTCATCCGCCGGGCGCCGGTTAAGATAAACTGCACTTTCGCTGGTTCCCTGTTTTCTCGATAGTGCCGCCCGGCGGGCGGACGGAGGCGTGTACGACGCTTGTCACTGGCAGGACAACAATACATCGGCCCCTATCGGTTGCTGAACGTCGTGAAAACAGGGCAGACGAGCCAGGTTTGGGCGGCGATCAACGACAAGAACCAGGAGCGCTATGCGATCAAGCTGCTGTTGGCCGACTTTCGCGCCGACCGCCAGCACGTAGCCTACATGAAAAATGAATTCGCGGTGGGCCGAGCGCTCGATCACCAGCGCATCTGCCGCATCTTCGAATATGGGGTCGGCGGAAAGATTCCCTACCTGGCCATGGAGTTCTTTCCCTACCCGAACATGAAAGACATCATCCAGCACGTCCTGGACAAGGTCGCCTTCATGATCCCCACCATCATCGAGCGGGCGGCCGAAGGCCTGGCCTATTTGAACGAGCAGGGCTGGGTGCACCGCGACGTCAAGCCCGATAACTTTCTGGTCAACGAGGAGGGCGATGTCAAGCTGATCGACTTCGCCCTGGCCCTGCGCATCAAGGGAGGCCTGTCACGCATCTTCTCCCGCAAGTCCAAAATCCAGGGCACCCGCAGCTACATGTCGCCCGAACAGATTCGCGGCAAGCCGCTGGGCGTCCAGTCCGACGTCTACAGTTTCGGCTGCACCGTGTTTCATCTGCTGGCCGCCCAGCCACCCTTTACGGGCGTCAGCAGCAACGAGCTGTTGACCAAGCACCTGCGGACCACCCCCCCGCCCATCGAAGCCTACAACCGCCAGGTCACCCCCGAGTTCTCGCAGCTCTTGCAGGCCACCATGGCCAAGCGGCCGCAGGCCCGGCCCGCCTCGCTGGGGGATTTCCTCCGCGAGTTCCGATCCATCAAGGTCTTCAAGGAACCGCCACGCCCCATTCCCAGTCACGGCCGCGAGAGCGCGGCCTGAGCGATCGTCTTTTTCAGCGGCTCGCCCATGGCACCCATCAATCACCGGCTGGCATTCGAGAAGCCCATCTACGAGCTGGAGGCCCGGCTGGCCGGACTCGAAGCCCAAAGCGATGCTTCGGCCGAGGGCGCCGAGCAGCTCCGCCGCCTCCGCCGCGAGCTGGCCGAAGTGAAGAAAAAAGTCTTCAGCCGGCTGGAACCCTGGGAAACCGTGCAGGTCGCCCGCCACGACGATCGGCCCAGGACCAACGATTACATCCACCTTGTCTTCGACGAGTACGTCGAGTTGCACGGCGATAAGTCGTTCGGCGACGACCGGGCGCTGCTCACCGGCTTCGCCAAGCTCGAGCAATACAAGGTGCTGCTGGTGGGGCATCAGAAAGGCAAGACGCTCAAGGAGCGCCAGGAGTGCAACTACGGCTGTGCTCATCCCGAGGGCTATCGAAAGGCTGTCGCCAAGATGAAGCTGGCCGCCAAGTATCGCATGCCGGTGGTCTGCCTCATCGATACGCCCGGCGCGTTTCCCGGCGTCGGCGCGGAGGAACGCGGCCAGTCCCAGGTGATCGCCAATGCCATGTTCGAGATGTCGCGGCTGCCCACGCCGATCGTCTGCGTGGTCATCGGCGAAGGCGGCTCCGGCGGGGCCCTGGGCATCGGCCTCGGCGACAAGGTGGCCATGCTCGAGCACGCCTACTACTCGGTCATCAGTCCCGAAGGCTGCTCCGGCATTCTTTGGAAGAGTCCGGCCTATGCCGAGCAGGCCGCCCGGGCCTTGAAGATCACTTCCGCCGATCTGTTGGGCTTCGGCGTGGTCGACGACATCATCGACGAGCCCTTGGGAGGCGCCCACCGCGACCACCACCAGATGGCGGGCCGCCTGAAGATGTACCTGGTGCGTGCCCTGAAGGAGCTGGTCGGCCGGCCGCTGGAGGCCTTACTCGACGCCCGCTACCAGAAGTTCCGCCGCATGGGCGTGTTTTTGGAGAAGGACGAAGCAGTAAGCAGCACGGAGGAATAGGCGCAACGGCGTTTTCACGTGGACATCCCGCCCGCCGAACCGAACATAAGAAACATTATCGGACGTTCGGCAGAGGCTCGTAGTGACCCCATTTATGGGGTCCACCGCCGTATAATACCGAGAGATTCCATATTCCGTCCCAACGCCCGATTATGAGCCTCGCTTATCGGCCGCACGCCGACGCCGCGCAAATCTTGGTCGAGGGCCAACGCCTCGACCAGCCGGCCTTCCACGCGCTGTACGAGCAGATGCCGCCGCCGGCCCGAGCCGAGCTGATCGGAGGAGTCGTCTACATGCCTTCTCCCCTCGGCTCCGAGCACGGCGACGTGAGCGCCGCCGTGGTTATTTGGCTTGGCCACTACGCGGCCTCGACCCCCGGTGTCCGCGCCACGCTCAACACTTCCACCATGCTGGGCCCTCTCAGCGAAGTCCAGCCGGATGCCTCGCTGCGTATCCTCGAACAATTTGGCGGCCAGACCCGCACCGAGCCGAGGTACCTGGTCGGTGCTCCGGAGTTGGTGGTCGAGGTGGCTCGCAGCAGCCGCTACATCGACCTGGGTCCCAAGCTCTGGGACTACGAGCGCGGCGGGGTCCGCGAGTACGTGGTGGTGGCGCTGGATCCCTACCAGGTCTTCTGGTTCATCCGCGGCGCCAGTGAACTCGAGCCGCTCGAACCGGGGGCGGACGGCTTCTTCCGCTCCGCCGTCTTTCCCGGTTTGTGGCTGGACCCGAAGGCGCTCGGAGAAGGCAACCTGGCCGCCCTGCGCGCCGCAGTCGACCTGGGCCTGACCACGCCCGAGCACCAGGCCCTCGCCGCTCGGCTCCGCCAGGCCGCCTCGCAGTGAGCCTATTGCACCTGCTCAGCTCCGGGTGCCTGGTGGCAAAGCGGACTTCGGCGAGCTCAGTCGAGTCGTAGCGTGCCCCAGTTCTTCGTCCGTCCAGCCTCATCGCCTCATCGCCTCATCGTTCCTCCACCCGAGCTGTTCTTCCAGCTCCTCCAGGTACGGCCCCAGCACCTCGTGGATTTCCCGCGGCATGATCGGGTCGGCTCGGTCGATCAGCACCGCGATGTAATACCCGCTCCGCGATTCGAGGACCATCTGCCGCCCGCTTGCCGACAGCGTCACGGCGAAGAACGTAATCGCCACGCACAACAGCACGCCCTTGGCCGCCCCGAACAGCCCGCCGATCTGCCGGTCGAATTCCTTGAGCTTCACCCGGTCGATCACGCCCGACACCAGCCGGAACGCCATCCAGATCAAGAGCGACGTGCCCAGGTACAACAGCAGCATGGCCGCGAAGCGGTTCCACGGCTCACGTTCACTCAGATAGGGCGCCAGCGTCCCGCTGAACTTGAGCGCCACCAGGTAGCTGACCACCAGCGAGCTGAGCGAGGCGAGCTGCCAGGCCATTCCCTTGAACGCGCCGAACAGCGTCGCGCCGACCAGCACCGTCAGCATGGCGATATCGTAACCTTGCATCCATTCAGCTCCCGCGTCCCAATCATCGCTCAAAGTAGCAGGCACACTCCGTGTGCCGCAGCTTTTCGTAGCAGGCACACTCCGTGTGCCGTAGCTCGCGTTCCTTAGCGCCACCCATGTTCAGTTCTTCCGCCAAGTATAGTGCCGCGGGCAGGCCCGGCGAAGGCCAGTCCGTGCCTTCCACGCGCCGCTGTTGCTCTTGGCCGGCCGGACCATTTCCGCTACAGTTCGCCCCGCCGATTTCGCCCCAACCGCGCACGCTCGCAAGGCTTATTCCTCCTTTCCATCTTTCCTCAATGGCCGGCTTCAAAGCTCACATCACCACCAGCGGCTTGCTCGGCCTTGGATACGGCGGCCTGGCACTGGCCATGTTCGACGTGCCCCCGTCCACCTGTGTCCTGGCCGGCTGCCTGTGCGGTGTGTCAGGGATGCTCCCGGATCTCGACAGCGGCCCCGGCGTGCCACTCCGCGAGAGCCTGGCCTTCGCCGCCGCCGTGGTGCCCATGATGATGATCGACCGGGCCCGCCACATGGGCTTGTCGTTCGAGATGATCGCCCTGGCCGGCAGCCTGCTTTACTTGCTGATCCGCTTCGGGCTGGGTTGGGCGCTGCGGAAATACACCGTGCACCGCGGGATGTTCCACAGCCTGCCGGCCGCGCTGATTGCCGGCGAGATTGCCTTTCTCGTGTGCAGCTCGGGCGATCTGACGATCCGTTATTACAAGGCGGGCGCCGTCGTCGTGGGGTTCATGTCGCACTTGCTGCTCGACGAGCTGTACAGCATCGAGTGGTACCGCGGACGCCTGCGTCTGAAGCGATCGTTCGGCACGGCGGTCAAAGTCTGGGGCGACAGCCTCTGGGCCAACTTCTCCACGTATGCCAAGCTGGCGATCCTCACGCTCCTGGCATTGCGCGATCCGATCTGGATCGACGTCTCCCCCACCGGCAAGCAGCTCCACGAGGTCGCCACGACGCTCTTGGACCAGGTCTGGCGCTAAGTATCGACGATCAACGTCACCGGACCGTCGTTGACCAGCGAAACCATCATCTGCCGCCGGAACTGTCCGGTCGCCACTTCGACCCCCAAACGGCGCACCGATTCGACGAACGTGTTGTACAGCGCCTCGGCCTGCTCCGGCCCGGCCGCGGCCGTGAAGCTCGGCCGCCGTCCGCGCCGGCAGTCGCCCAGCAGCGTGAACTGGCTCACGACCAGCATCCCTCCGCCCACGTCGGCCAGCGCCAGGTTCATCTTGCCCTCGCCATCTTCGAAAACACGCAGGCCGGCCAGCTTGTCCGCCAGCCAGCCGGCCTCCACGTCGGTGTCGCCCGCGGCCACGCCCAAAAGGACCAGCAGGCCCCGGCCGATCCGCGCCGTGACTTGCCCCTCTACGCTCACGTTCGCCTCCTTGACCCGCTGCACGCAGGCTCGCATCAGTCCATCTCCTCAAAGTAGGTCGGCGGTGGCCAGCGTGATGTGCAGCAAGCCGGTCATTTTTCCCCCCGGATGCTTCAATCGTCCCTTGTTACCGCTTATACTCACTACGTTGGTAGATCCCATCGGAGAGCGTAAGCGATGCGCCGCATTCTGTCATTAGCCGCGATTCTGTTGTCCACCACCTCGATTTCCGGTTGCGGGTCCAGCACCCCCACCACTGCACCGGGTCCGCCGCCGCAGACGTCTGCCGATCCTGCAGCGCCCGCCGCGGCCGCTGCACCGGCCGCCGAACCGTCGGCCGCGGACGCTCAGCCATCAGGTGCGGCGCCATCCGCCGTTCCGGCGGCCCCCGCGGCCGATGCCACGGCCGCCACCCCGGCGCCGTCGTCCCCGGTTGTCGGTCCCAAGATCGTCGACTCGATCAGTCTGCCGCCACCCGCGGTCGGCGCGACGGCCGGTGCGACGGCAGACGCCGCTCCTCTCGACACCACGTTCATTCCGGCCGACGCCTTCGCGGCCCTGGTCGTCCACCCCAGCCAGATCCTCATGGCGCCCGAACTGCAACCGCTTCGCCCGATGCTCGCCGCCGCAACTGCTCAAACCGGGCTGGATCTCACTCAGATTCGGCAAGTCGTGCTCCTGTTCGGTAAAGGTCAGGCTGAAGCAGAGCAGTATGGGATGATCCTCCGGTTTACGGAGCCGTTTGCCCAGGATCAGTTGCTGGCCCGCCTGGTGCCCGGCGCGCAGCAGGTCACGCAGGAGATGATCACCTATTATCGCGCGGCAATCCCCAACCGCCCCAGCCTCTCGTTCGTCGATGATCGGACCATCGTCTTCGGACCCGAGACGAAACTGCTGGCGATGCTGGCGGCCAAGGAGGTCGACAGCCCGCTGATCCAGCAACTTCGCACGCTCGATAGCTCGTCCATATTTCTGGCGGCCTGCCTCCTCGATCCGGTCCGAGCGGAGATAACGGCGGCCATCAACAAGCGCCCCGTGCCGGCCCAGTACGCCGAGTTCACGAAGATTCCAGACCACATCTCCAGCATCACGGTATCGTCCAGCATGACGACGATGCAGGTCAACGTGATTGCCAAGGACGACCAGGCGGCAGCCACGCTCGCCGCCATGCTTGAAAAAGGAAAACAAACGGCCTTGACAAACTTCGACGCCCAGTTGGCCCAGCAGCAGTTGCAGTTGCCCCCGGCTCAAAAAGAGATGGGCGAAAAGCTGCAGCAATCGTTGCGGCAGTTTATCTCGGCGATTCAATCCCGAGTCGACGGAAACCGTCTGCTGGTCCAGTTGCACAGTTCGTCCGGCGACGCCGAGATGGCCGTCGCGTCGGTAGCGCTGTTGTTGCCCGCGATTCAAGCCGCTCGCGAGGCGGCCCGGCGATCGGTGTCGACCAACAACCTCAAGCAGATCGGCGCCGCTCTGCTGAAGCATCACGAAACCCACAAAAAACTTCCGGCCGCGGCCAGCTTCGATGCAGGCAACACGCCGCTGTTGAGTTGGCGAGTGCACCTGCTGCCAATGTTAGGGCAGGAGGCCTTGTACAAGGAGTTCAAGCTCAACGAGGCTTGGGACAGCCCGCACAATCAGACGCTCATCGCCCGCATGCCCGACGTCTATGCCAATCCCGCTCTCAGCGTTCAGCCGGGCCACACCACTTACGTGCTGATCGTCGGCGAAGGCACCGCCTTCAGCGGCCGCGAGGGTATTCCGCTGGCCAACATCACGGACGGCGCCGCCAACATGCTCATCACCGTCGAGGCCAACCCGGAGTACGCAATCGCCTGGACCCGGCCGCTCGACCTGTCGTTCCCATCGTTCGAGCCCGGCGCGGTCGTGGGCAAGATTCGGACCGGCGGGTTCCTGGGCCTGTTTGCCGACGGCAGCGTGCGTTTCGTGAAGACCCTCACCGACGAGGTCTTCCGCGCGCTATGCACCCGCGCCGGCAACGAGGTCATCCCCCCCGGCACCCTCGATCCGTAGATCGGGAACCCAATCAAATTCCGTTCTACGACGGCGCCCCCACGCGCGCTCGCCCCGCCGCCTCCTGCTCAGGATTGTTGCCCCCCTGCTCCGCGACCCGCTCGCCGTCCCACTCGCGGCGGTTGATCGGGTAATCGCCCGGCGGACCGATAAAGGGCAGCGCCAGCATCCAGGGCAACCGGTCGACGCGCTCGTCGCGGAACTGGGCCAGACCGATCGTCATCCGCTCGTGTCCCCGAGCTGGCTGCGAACGGTAGGTGCCGAACAAAAAGTCCCACCAGGGCAAATTGAAGCCGAAGTTGCTGTTGGTCTCGCGCACCATGGCCGAGTGGTGTACCCGGTGCATGTCTGGCGTGACCACCAGCAGCCGCAGCAGACGGTCCAGCCAGTCGGGCATCCTCAAATTGGCGTGGTTGAACATCGACGTCGCGTTCAACAGCACCTCGAAGATCAGCACGCCCAGGGCCGGGCAGCCGAGCGCTGCCACCGCCGCCAGCTTGATGCCCAGCGAGAGCAGAATCTCAACCGTGTGGAAACGCACTCCCGTCGTCACGTCGAAGTCGAGATCGGCATGGTGAACCATGTGCAGCCGCCATAAGGCCGGCACGGCATGAAACAACACGTGCTGCAGGTAGATCACCAGGTCCAGGGCCACCACCGACGCCGCCACGGCCAGCCAGCCCGGCAGCGCCACGTTGTTCAACAGGCCCCAACCACGCTGTTCCGCGACGACCGCCATCCCCACGGCCCCCGCCGGCAGCAGCAAGCGCAGCCCCAAGGTGTTAAGCGCCACCAGGCCCAGGTTGCTCGACCAGCGAAGCCTCTTGGCGACCTGGTTGTGCCGCCGCGGGAACAGCAACTCGGCAAAGGCCAGTAGC
Organism: Pirellulales bacterium; assembly: GCA_040901675.1. Taxonomy (GTDB): domain Bacteria; phylum Planctomycetota; class Planctomycetia; order Pirellulales; family JAICIG01; genus JBBDNX01. The sequence goes on from JBBDYJ010000004.1 coordinate 49,958, forward strand.
ACCAGCACGCCGAAAAAAAAGCCCAGCCGGGTTGCCGACTCGTAGGATAGAAAGTTCACAGCGGGCTCTCGAGCTTGGCGAGGCGGATAAAGAAGCTGCCCTCTGCAAGGGCGCAAGAAGGCTCCTATCGAATGCTAGCGGCGCCGCGACTGCCCTCCCAGGGCGCTCGGGGTGATAGACTCCCCCGGCCCGATAAGCATCGTTTATGAAGGCCTAGGAGATGAGCACAGTGGGACATCCGGCCACGATGGTTCCACCGTGTGCGGTCAAGTCTCCCATTCTTGCCGCGGGCTGCCCGCCGATCAGCACCTTCATGCTCCCCAGTGCAATTACGTCGGGCGGCCCCACGCACACGCATATATCTCCCACTCGTGCAGCCGGCATTCCGCCGATCAGCACCGGAATTCCGCCGGGCGGCAGGACCGGCCCGCCCACGTGCGGTATCGGCGGCGTCCCGGGAGTGGCCATCGGGCAGACGTGCATGTCTCCCACTCTCGCAGCCGGTTGACCCATGAGATGCTCCCCTTACCGTTCCACTTGAACTCTTGTCCTATACTTGCACGATCGGGGTTTCTCCTCTTCGGGTGCCACTGCTGGCTTGCCCAGCAGTGTTCGCCCCGTTCACCCGGTGCCCTTCACTCGTGCCTTCCTATTCCTCCTTCCTCCTTCTGCCTTCTGCCTTCCCCCTGCCCCCTACCTCAACGCTTCCAGCCCCTTTTTCACGAACCGTGCGTACTTCTCATTGGCCTTTTCCGGTTTGCGAGCCACGCCGGCCAAGAGCACCGCGCCGCCCACTGCCCTGCCCGCCAGCGCCTCACCAGGAGGGATGGCCGCTATGCCCTCCGGCCCCAGGCTCCCCTCGCTCAAGAAGGCTGCCATGGCCGCGCATCCGGCGGCCGTGCCCAGCGGAGAAGCTTTGGCGGCGTCCATGGCCGCCCGCCGGTGTTCTTCGCTCGGATCGGCGACCCAAGCCTCGGCCGCGGCAAGAGCCGCCGCTTCTTGGGGGGTAGGCCCTTCCACTTGGGCGGCGCACCAGCAGGCCCACCGCACCGCCTCACGTCTCGGCAACGCCTGGGCCAGCACCTTGGCCGCGTCGGCCGACGCTCCTCGTTCGAGCAGCCGCTGGACGAACTGCCCGGCGGTATCGCCGGGGTCTAATGCGGCCGCGGCAGCCGGCGACAATTCCACCTCGCGCCAGACTTGCGTGGCCCGCTCGTTCGCACTCGCCATGGCACTTTCCGTCATCCCCGTCACCCGATCATCGTCAGCCCGCCCTTGACCTGCAAAATCGCGTCTCCGCTCACGTTGGTCATCAGGCCCTTGACTTCGGTTTGAATCTGTCCTTCCACCTTGACCATCATGCCTTTGATCGTCACGCCCGTCTGGTCCACTTTGATGCTGCTCTGCCCCACCTTGAGCTCGATCGACTGCATGGCCTCGGTTTCGCTCTTGCCCAGATCGAGCTTGGTGGTCTGGTTGCCCATGCTGATCAAGAGCGAATCGTTGCCCATCTCGATCTTTACTTCGCGATCGCCCTTCTCGATCGTGAGCTTGTCGTTGCCTTCCTCGATTGTTTCGGTGCGATCGTTGTGGATCGTGATGGTCTGGTCGTGTCCCACCTTCAGGTCGTCGTCGTTCTCGACCACGCGGTGAAAATCCTTCTGGGCGTGGAAGTAGATGTCTTCGGAGCCCTTCTTGTCCTCGAACCGCAGCTCGTTGAAATCGTCAGGCCCTCCCTCGAGGCTGCTGCGGCTCTTCATGCCGCTCTGTGTCTTGTTGTCCGGGAGACTGTAGGGGGGCATCTGCTCGGCGTTGTACACGCTCCCCACGATGATCGGCTGGTCCGGGTCCCCCTCCTCGAAGGCCACCACGACTTCCTGCCCGATCCGCGGAATGTGGATTGCTCCCCACTGCTTGCCGGCCCACGGCGTCGCAACCCGCACCCAGCAACTGCTGTTCCCGTCGTTCGTGCCTTGGCGGTCCCAACGGAACTGCACTTTCACCCGCCCGTACTTGTCGGTGAAGATTTCTTCACCTGATGGTCCTACTACCACCGCCGTTTGGGTTCCGTGGATGGTCGGCTTAGGCGTCGTGATCAGCGGCCGGTACGGAATCCCCGCCGGAATGCAGACGAAGCTGTTCATGTATTGGCATGTTCCGCTCTCGCCGGAGCGATAGTCGCCCGACAGGTTCGCCGAGTGCTCCACGCCCGTCAGAACGTACTCGCCGTCGGCATTGAAGTGCCGCTCGAGCGTGAACTTGTGCCCGCTGACGAACTGCGGGCAGGCCCCCGAGCCCCGCACCACCAGGCTCGGCACCGCCTCCTGCTGCATGCGGATGCCGACCGTCCGCGCGTTGTCCTCGAAGATCTTCTCCACCTCGCTCGGCTGCTCCCCCCCGCCCCGATCCACGCCGTCGAACCGCTGCGCATACTCGCCCGGGTAGTCGTAGATCTCCAGTTGGTCGTTGCCACCCACCTTCAACTTATGGCTCACCTGGCCCACCGAAACCGAGTCCTGGATCGTGTTCTCGGCCTCCAGATGCTGGTCGGGTAATTCGAACGAGTGGTCCCAGAGCGTGTACTTGCCGCTGCGCAGCTCCTGCACCTTCTCCCAGTGGAACACCCGCC
>JBBDYJ010000005.1:0-52440 GCA_040901675.1 Pirellulales bacterium
GAACAAACTTGCATCGCTTCTGTGGGTCTCGCATGGTCGCGGTCCTTGTTGGAAAGTTTCAGTCGGAAGTCAAAACGCGGAAGGGGGAAGCCGTCGCTAGCTACCAGGAACTAGGAACTAGCTACTACTTGTTCTCCTTGGTTTATCTCGACATCGATGACGTTGAACGGACGTTCGGCTCGGCCTTGCCGCCCGAGCTGACGCAAAGCGGTGTTCAACGCGGAAAGCGTCTTGGGCCAGTTGGGCCGCAGCTCCAACGAGCGGCGGAAGGCGTCGACTGCGGACTGCCAGACCTGAAGGCGGAGATGCGCCGTGCCCAGGTTGTGCCAGGCGGCCGCATCCTGCGGATAGCGCTCGACGAACGCCCCAAGGGCGCCGGCCGCCTCGGCCGGGCCGACGTGCTCGAACAGCAACTGGCAGTATTGCCGCCCGACTTGCTCGTCGTCGGGGTACTGGGCCAACGCCCCCTCGAGCAACGCGATGGCCTCGGCCGGCCGCCCGGCCTGGGCCAGCGCCTTCGATTCGATCAGCGACGCGGTTCCGCCGGAGGCGGACCAGCCGTCGACGATCTCGGGCCGGGACCGCATCTCACCGGCAAGCTCGACCGCCTCTTGTGCCCGGCCTTGCTGCAATAAGTTCTCGGCCAGCCCCAGCCAGCCCTCCTGGTAGGCGGGCACGGTAACAATGATCACGCGCCATTGGTCCTCGGCCGCGCCCAGGTCGCCCGTCCCCTCGTAGGCCACCGCCAGGTTCTGCCGCGCCTTGAAGCCGCGGATCCCCCGGTCGTAACTGCACAGGTACCGCTCCGGCGGCAGAATCAGCAACCGCTTGAACGTGCCGACCGCCTCGGCCGCCTGCCCCTGCTGCAACTGCGTCGTCCCCAGCCGGAACAGCAGCTCCGCGTCGTCCGGAAATTTTTCCAAACCTTCCCGGCAGGCCGCCAGCGCCGAGTCGAGCTGGCCGTCTTGCGCCAGGCTGTTGACCAGCAAGGCGTAGACCTTGCGGATCTGCGATTCCTGGGGCGCCGAGGCGGCCAGGCTCCGCCACAGGTAGCGCACGGCCTTGGCGTGCCGCCCCATCTCGTCGAACGTCATCCCCAGGTTGAACAGGATGAACGGGTGTTTTGGGCGCTCGCGGAGGTCGGCCCGCAACAGCCGCAGGTCGCGGATCAGCTTCCCTCGCCGCCCCTCCGGCGTCTGGTCGCTGCCGGCGTGGACCACGAACAGGTCGGTGAACACGATCTGGCCCCCCGCCCGGTTGATCGCCGGCATGATCTGCTCGTGGATGCGGTGCTCGAACCGCAGGTCGGGCCGATTGCGCAACAGCTTGCAATGGTCCACCACCGTGAAGTCGTACGATCCGTCCGGCCCCTCGCGCGGGCAGCGGACCTGCACCACGCAGCCCAGGATCGACTCGGTCGTGACCTCGGGGAGCGGTTCGCCCGCGCGCGTCGAGGCCAGCGGCAGCCGCTCCCCGGCGCACAGCGACTCGACCAGCCCCCGCAGCTTGCGGCCATTGGCCTCGTCGATGACGTCGTCGGAGTCCATCCAGAACAGCCACTGGCCCGTGGCATGCCGCAGCGACTCGTTGCGGGCCGCCGAAAAGTCGTCGCACCAGGGGAAATGAAAAACCTTGGCGCCCAGCCGCTCGCAGATGGCCGGCGTCTGGTCCTTCGAGCCCGTATCGACCACGATCATCTCGTCCACCCACGGCTTGATGCTCGCCAGGCAGGCCTCGATCGTCCGCTCGTTGTCGCGGGCGATGAGGCACAACGAGAGTTTGCAGCGGTTGGTCTGCCGGCCCGGATCTGCGGGGTTCGCCCCGCCGTCGGGAACCTGCGATGTTGGCTGGACAGGCACATCATTCGAGGCGGCCTCCGTTTGCGACCACTTGGCGTCGAAGAGCTGCCGGTTGTGGGCCAGCAGGCCGTTCAGGTCGATGCCGTTGCCTTGAAAGCTGGCGTGGCCGAAGTGGTGGATATACGCCTCGCGGGCGATCAGCGCCTGGAAGCCGGCCTGGCGGGCCCGCAAACAAAAATCGTCGTCCTCAAAGTTCCCGATCCCGAACCGCTCGTCCAGCAGGCCCACGCGGTCGATGACCGCCCGCTTGATCAAGAGGCAGAACCCTACCAGCCGGTCGGTCTCCTCGACCTGGCCGGCGTGCCGCTTGCGCTGCTGCCAGGCGAAGCCGTCGAGGCAGGCCAGGTCGTCGTACCCTTGCACAACTTGCTGCGGGCCGCTGGCGCAGTTGGTGCACGGGCCGATCAGGCCGATCTCTTCCTGGCCGTGCAACGCGCCCAGCATCGCTTCCAGCCAGCCGGTGGTGACCAGCACGTCGTTGTTCAACAGCAGCACCTGCCGCCCGCGGCTGGCCTGGATCCCCTGGTTGGCGCCCGCCGGAAAACCCCGGTTCTCCGGGTTCGCGATCACCGTCACGCCTTCCAGCGTGCCCAGGTACTCCAGCGTCCCGTCCGTCGAGCCGTTGTCCACCATGATCAGCTCAAAAGGCTCGTCGGTCAAAAACCGAATGCTGGCCAGGCACGCCCGGGTGAATTCGAGCTGGTTGAACGTCACGATCACGATCGAGGTCAGCCCATAGTCGGGCCGCGGCCTCGGCCTGGCCGCCACGTCATACGCTTCGACAAAGAATTCTTCGCCCTGCTCGGCATCGGCCGCCGTGATTTGCAATGGGCCGATTCCGACGACGCGCGATGCTCCCTGCTGCCTTCGGCCATTGAGCTCGGCGTTGCCGACCGGCGTGATCCGGGCGTCGAGTCCCGCCCGGAAGAACAGCTTCTCGATCTCCCGGCGGGTGTAGTAGCGCCGCGCCCCGCACTTGCCATTGCCCTGGCCGTTGCCGTTGCCGTTGCCAAGCTCTTCCCAGGAGCCGGCGAGCAGGCCTGAGACCACGGCGTGGTGGCGCACGTTGGCGATACGCGCGCTCACCACGCCCCGGCGCGCCGGGGCCAGGCAGCGGCGTCCCTGGCGCAGCAAACTCAGCGGGTCGCGGCAGCGGACCAGCGCTTCGCCGCACTCGATCCGCCCCAGCGACCCCTCGGCAAACCGCTCCGGCGCCGCTTCGATCTCTGAAAGCTCGGCGCATTGGTCCACCTTTTGGCGAATGAAGGAGCTAGGGGCAGCGCTTTCGCCCGGCGGACCAATGCGGGCCGAGTCTCCACCTTGACGCATGAACATAGGCTGCCAGCCGGCGGCTATCTCCACCCGCACGATCTCGTCTCGCTCGGCCAGGTGCTCTTGCCGCCGCGAGGCGGCCACCTCGTCCAGCCCCAGCTCCATGCCGCGGGTCGAGCCCCATTGGCTCTGGTCGCCGGCTGGATGGGGCGGGCAGAACGAGCGGATCCCGCCCAGCCGCCAGGCCCGGGCCGACAGCTCGATGTCTTCGCCGTTCGTGCCGATCACCGGCCGATCGGCAAACAGGTGCCTGATCCACTCGGTTTTCAAGAACCAGCCTTGCCCGACCAGGTCCACTTCGACCGGCTCGTCGCAGGGCCGCTGCCAGCCGTGCATCGTCCGCTCGGCGTAGCCGGCGCCGGCCAACCGGATGCCGGCCGTCCCCAGAATGCCCTGCGTGCCGGCCGCCTCCAACTGCTCCATCGTCCGCAGGCAGTTGGCCAGCCAATTGGCGCCCGGGACCGTGTCGTCGTCGAAGATGGCCACGTACTCAGTCGCAGCCAACAGCGCCAGCGCGAAGCGGCCATGGAAGAATGAGTTGTCGCTGCAAGTGACGAGCCGGTCCAGCCCCGCGGCCTCCAGCGCCGCCAGCAGCTTGGGCTGCGGCGCATTGGCCCAGGCCCACGTGGCCACGGGGCGCACGCTCTGCCCGCGGACCGCCTCCAGTTGAGGCGGCAATGCCTGCGGGCGGCGGTACGTCGTCACGATCGCGGTGATGGTTTTTTCAGTAGCGGACATCGCCAGGTCTCTAAGAGTCCTTGAACTACCTATTCCCTGTTACCTATTCCCTGTCACCTGTTCCCTGTTACCCGTTAAAAGTTGGTGCCGATGCCGGGTCCCAGCACTGGCGTGCGCGACTCCGCGTTGCGGTGCCAGGCGCCGATCAGCACGTGAGCGTTGACGGCCAGGTCCTGAGCCGTGCCGATCAAGGCCGGCACGTCCTTGAGCAGGTTGTTCCCAAACCCCGCCTTCCCATCCGGTCCGGGCACCAGGGTGTGCGACCGGCCGATTCGCTCATCGGCCAGCACGGCTTCCATCACATAGTCCCAGCGGCAGGACAACCACCGCGAGACCGCGCGCATCTCGTTGAAGTAGCTGACCTTGACCGCAAAGAAGCAGTTCGAGATATACTTGACCAGCTCCGCTTCCGTGGGGCGCATCAGCAGTAGCGGGGACTCGGGGAACCGGCGGCCGTAGACCCGCGTCAGCACCAGCGCCGCCCGGCACGATCTTCGCGGCGCCCCGATCAACAGGCGTGAAGGCTTTTCGAAATCGACCAGGTTGGTCCGGGCGGTCATGAAGGCGGGCGAGCACACCAAGCCCCGCAGGCGGTATCGGTTGGCAAGGTCCTCGGTGGTCCCTGGCGGCACGGTCGACATCAGGACCAGTGTCTGGTCGCTCCCCTTCACCGCGGCGAGCAGCTCGTGGATCGCCGAGAGATCCGCTGCTCCGGCCGGCGCTAGCGGCGTGGGCAGGCAGATGAACACCACCTGCTGCTTCAGCACTTGCACCAGCGTGTGAGTGGCCCGTTCGGGGCGCCAGTCCCAGACTTTCACGTCGGTGTACCCCTTGAAGGCCCGCGCCACGGCCTTGCCCACGAAGCCGTGGCCGATCACGCCGATCGTGTCGATCGGGTATTCCGCCGTCGCGGCGGTTCCCGCATCGGACTCGGTTATTTCGGTTGTCGATTTCATTTTGGTTGCCTTTTGCCTTCGGCCACGTTAGCCACGGTTTGGCTTTTGTCCGGCTGGGTCACTCGTCGGGGACGTCCCGCATCTCGACGGCCTCGACGAGCCGCTCATGGAACGACCGACGCCGCTCCAGCACCGGGTCGCGATCAGAAGCATGTGCGCGGTCGATCGCATCCAGGACGGCCTGGTTACAGCCGGCGGCTCGCGCATGTTTGCGATGGCAAGCCATGCAATCGATTGTTTTGTTCATCCACCCCTCCACGTTCTCTGGCGGGATCGGCCAGCATGGCCGATAGTCGTAGAACGTGGCCAGGACGACGGCCGGCAAGGTCCAGCCCAGCCGCTCCCGATCGGCGACAGTCGGCACGCCACGGAAAACTCGCGACGCCAGTTCGCAGATTTCGTCCCACGACTCGAATTGCCGCCGGCGGGTAATGCACGCCGCGCCCCCGAGGCAGGGCGCCTCGGCCGCCTGGTCTCCCGCCGCCTTCATATCCCGTTCAGCAATTCCTTCTTGGGGGGACCGGGCACCCGGGCAGCAGTCTTGGCATTCGATCTCCACGATTTCCGGCTGCCACTCGAGCGCACGCGATGTCATGACCGACTCCCAAAGGTCGTCCAGTAACTTGAAGACGCCGCAACCCCCCTGCGAGAATTCGCAGGCACCCGTATCGCAGGCACCGGCCAGCTCCCTGCCGACAGGCTGAACTCGATAGCATTTCCTTGCCGCCATGGATATTTCTCCGGCGCAGCCACGTCTTGCTTAGAAGCAAAAGCGCACCGACACGAAGTCCAAAACCCTCAATCGACGCCATCGCGTCTTCCCCTATATCTACATTGACCTTCGAACCCTCGAAGTGGGTCCCGAAATCCCGAAACTTTTTTTCAGGCTGCCTTCGCTGTGGACAGAGTCGCGAACTTTATCGTGCGCGAATGCGCGCGCTTTAAGGCTTGCCACCCACGTAGTTGCGCTGCTCGACGATCGGCCGCGCACTTGCTTTTCTCCGCGGTGCCCCAAGAATGCGAGTTGCCCGCCAGGCCGGCGCCGCACGTCAACTCAACGGCCGCCAGGGCCGCACGCCGCCGGCTAGCGCGGCGCAGCCTCCCAGCAAATGGAGGGGGCTCGCATGCTCGCCAATGAATCGGCACCTCTTCGCGCCCAGCCGCGCCCCAGGCATGAGCCACGGCGGCGAGCCAGGTACTCGCCACACAGCGGAACCGGCCCAGGCACTTCATCAACCACGGCGGCGCGCGTGTCCAGCCGCGCGGGTCATGCACGAAACGACCCACCGCGGAAAAAAAGCAGTTTGGCCGCTGCTGCCCGCGACCGGTACAAACGGACAGTAGTCGTATGCTGGGTTGGGCAAGCTGCGCGGACTTTGCCGGGTCCGGCACAGGCCCGCAGAATTATTTTGGCATCTTTCGGGGGGTAGATGTCAGGTTTTACCGCCGAATCTCGACTGTCTACCTAGCGGAAATGAGGCCCGGTTCCACAGCGAGTCGGCCTTCGCACAGCCATCTCACGGTACGAGCACGGACGCGCCTGCTTGTCACATCCACTCGGCGTGGGTTCCCGAAGCGATCGTTTGGCACTCAGCCGGCCGCCGGCCGGCCCCAAACGTTTCGCGGCTTTACGCGAAGGGAGTCGAGCCATGGTGCGAAGACGAGACCCCGATGAGCCAGTTCCGTGGGCCAACCTGCTCAACCAGGTCATTCTGTGGTCCAAAGCGCCGCCCGAAGAATCCGTGCACTGGATCGAGCGCTGGCAATTCTACGAAGAAAACCCCTACTACCTGGCGCGGGTCGACGACTGCTGTCGAATTTACCTCGGACGAAAGGGCAGGTCGGACGATTGGCTGGATTACATGCAAATGGAGGTCCGCGAGCTCTTTGGCCACGAATTGAGCAAGCATCCCGATCTTGGAATCGACTTCACCAGAATTCAGGAAACCTTTCCGGCCTGGCTCGACGGAGTGATCACCCGCCTTTGCGGCAAGGCCTACTCGCGCTTATGCCGAAGGTACGCCAGGCGGCAAACCCAGGGGCTTCCTCCACCGCGGCGGCCGCGGGTGGCGGATCCTCACCAAGCTCTGGATCTGTGCAGCGACATCGAGTGGGCGCTGCAACGCCTCGGTGGGCAGTGCGAGTCTCTGCTACGGATGTATTCCAACCATCCCATCCGCGAGATTGCCCGGCAGCAGAACATGCCCAGGTCCACGCTTAAGAAACGCATCAAGCGTTGCCGGAATAAGTTGCGGCGGATCCTGAAGGACTACGAAGACGACGATCAACGCTGAACACCGGACATCAACCCGCGTGCTCGCCCGGTGTACCTGGGCCGTACAGGCGCTTGTGCTCGGCCATCAGGATCTCGTAGTGAGCAAAGTTCCAGCTTTGGAACGCGTAAATGAGCTGGTAAACGGAATCGGCAATTGGGCCGGGCAACTCGCGACGGACCAGCTTGGTCAACAGTTCAAAGTCGATCTTGGGGGCCAGCTTTTCATCCATGAAGGCCGGCCTGTCGCGTTCCAGCTCATCCCAGAGCGTGTCGCCCAGTTCATCGTCTTCGTCTTCATCCTCCAGGTCCTCGTCTTCTTGGAAGTCCAAGTCCTCGTCTTCTGGCAAGTCATCGTCGGTCATTTTGTCCTGCCGGCCCGCTTGCGTGATCAAATTGAGCACACCAGACTGTAGCGATTCTCGTCCAAGGGGGTCTGCCGCTCGCCGACCAAGTGATTCATCGGCTTGCGCCTTCCGCCATCGATCGAAGACAAACCATTGAGCTGGAAGACGCCTGGACGTCCTCCTTCCAACGTGCCTGGTTTGCCCATGTTAACGATTCCCTCTCTGCGGACCATGGCTTTTGGCAAAATTCTTGTTCCAGCAGCACTTTTCTTGGCCCAAGGTCGGATCGGCCAACACAATATAGTTCTGCCAAGGTCGGGTGCCGAGCCGACCGGTTTTCAAACAGGGCATTCCTGCAGGAACATCCTGCCCTTTGTAAGAAAGTACCAGCGCGGCACTATCCGCGCAGCAGCCCTTCGAGCGCAAAAGACGTTGCCACGGGTAGTTAAGATTCGATCCGGTAGAGTGGCGCCAACCGGTATGTCTTTTGCCCCGGAAAGTTGAGCGCCGCCGTCTGGCGACCGGACGGCGGGCCCAGCGAACCGAGGGAGCCATGTGCGCTCAAGATTCGTCGAGTGAATTCCACCACGTGGCCCAGGAACTCATCGCGGCCATGGGCGACAGCCCGGGCGGGTCGTGGATCCACGTTTGGCGATGGCTTGCCGGCAACGAGCCCTATTGCCGACTCCTGCAGCAGGCCGTCGACGATGACCTGCGATGGCAAGGTCTGCCCGCGAACTGGACCATGGCGGTCGCCCACTTGGCGATGCTGGGGCTCGCGAGGCGCCTCGGCGACTCGCGGTTCGACAAGCCGTTGCCAGAACCCGTTGCTGATTGGCTCATGCAACTGACACGCTCGGCCGGCCAGGACGCTGTACGCTCGCTGTTGAGTTGCCAGCCACGGTGCTGTGCCGTCGTCGACGAAATCCAAAAACCGTGCAACCAGTCGCGCCAGCACACGTTCGTCCGCTTCTGCTCGCTGGCCGATCGCTTCCACGAGCCTTTCAGGACGGCGTTGCTGTTGGTTGCCCGCAAGCACACTCTCAAGGAAGCCTCTGCTGAACTGAGGCTTTCCTTAGCACAAACGAGGCGCGTCGCGCGCTTCGAACGGCGGATCCTCGCCGCGCTGCGGGCCGATCGCGAGTAGCCCGTAACTCTCGCCCTTCTTCTCCAGCCTGCCAGGTCCAGTCCGACGAGGCAGCCGAGCGAACGGAAATTCTTTCCAATCTTCGTCCGCGCGCCCAAGGCCGCGCGTTCCGAAGCGCAACTGCCAAGCCGGCAAGGGCATCAGCGGATCTTGTGTGCGGCGAATTCCGTGCGGCAGCGGTTGTCGTGATCCAAGAATCGAAAAATCTTGAAATTTTTCGTGGTCCAACCTGCCCGCTCCAAGGTCAATGTGTATTTAGGAGCACGCGATCTGGCACCACCGTGCAGGTGCAAGCCACGCACTGTGGCGGTGCGTGTCGGTAAGCGCGCTAGACACACAATCCAAAGGACCGTCGTCATGAACGTCACCGCACAAGCAAATCCCTCAATCCTGCTCGACTGGACCAGGCTCCGCGAGTTGGTCCGCCTCTTGGCCGCGCTGCGCGAGATCCGCGACCCGCTCGAAACACCCGAGGGATTGCGGCAGGCGATCGAAGTCGTGCTGCAAATTGCCGCCCTCTTGGGCCTCGACCCGAAACTCCTGGAGCGCCTCCGGGCCATCGCCGCCGAGGAGCGCACGTTCAACCTCGTCCTGGCCGCCATCCAGTTCCTGCTCGGGCTGATCGTCGTCGATGGCCAGACGGACGATGGACAATTGCGGCTCACCCCCAATGGCGCCCCGGTTGACCAGCCCTCCATCGAAGTCGATCTCCGTTCCTTCCTCGACTGGCTGCCGTTCGTCCTGCAGATCATCGAGCTCATCCTGCGCCTCCGCGGCGAATCATAAGCCCTGCCATGTTGAATCAGGTATCCAGATTCGATGCAGCCCCGATTCCATCGGGGGACGAGATCGTCTACCGCCTGCCCCCCTTCCGCCTCGAGGTGGTCTTCGCGGCCCTGGCCGAGACGATCGACTGGCACCTTTCGGCCTATGGCATCCCGGAGGCTTGGAAAACCACTCGCGGCCGCGGCATCCGCGTGGCCGTGCTCGATACGGGCATCGACGCCGCGCATCCGGACCTCCAAGCAACGGTCCTCGACGCGCGCGACTTCACCGGCTCGGCAAGCGGATGCGCCGACCGGGTCGGGCACGGCACGCACGTGGCCGGCCTGGTCGCGGCGCGCCAGGACGACCGGGGCGTCGTGGGGATTTGCCCGGGCCTCGCCGAGGAGGGCGGCGGATTGCTGATCGCCAAGGTATTGGCCGACGACGCTGGCGGGCTCGATTCCTGGATCGCCGCGGGAGTCGACTGGGCCATCGAGCGCGGCGCCCACCTGGTCAGCATGAGCCTGGGCAGCCCGCAGCCCGGCACGAGCTTGTACCTGGCCATCCGCCGGGCCACGGCCGCCGGCCTCTTTGTGATCTGCGCCGCCGGCAACCATGGTCGCGACGACTCGGTCGATTACCCGGCCCGCTGGCCCGAGACGATCGCCGTGGCCGCCGTCGACCGGCACGGGCGGGCAGCGCCGTTCTCCAGCCGTGGGCCCCAAGTCGACGTCGCCGCCCCGGGACAGGACATCCTGTCGACGTATCCGGGCGGGCGCTACGCCAAGCTGAGCGGCACCAGCATGGCCACGCCGTTCGTAACCGGCGTGGTTGCGCTCATGCTGGCCAAGCATCGCCAGCTCGAAAGCCATACGCCGGTCAAGACCATCGACCAGTTGCGCGAACACCTGGCCCGCACGGCCGACGATGCCGGCTCCCCCGGCAAGGATCCGGCCTACGGCTACGGGTTGATCAACCCTCGCTCGATGCTGGCCGCACCACCGGCCGGCGAGCTGCCGATCTGGACCGGCCTCCGTTGGAATGTCGAGATCGGCGGCACCCCGGCCGCTTTCGTGCTCGTGCCGCGAGATGCGCAGGTAGTGATCCATGGCGCGTTGGGCGGCATGGCACAGCGAACAGTGCTTATCTAGGAACTCCAGGAGGCACCCGAACATGAAACCCAAAGACCAGGCCGTCGTTGTCAAGATCTCCCGCTCGGCGATTGCCGAAGCGGCGCTGACCCTGCTCGACTGGCTCCAGACGCTGGCCGTCCCGGCGCAGGCTGGTCCGCCCGAAAACGATGGACGGCGCCGCGAGACCGTCTACCACGACGACGGAAGCCGGACGGAACGGACCTTTGACGGACTCGACAGACTCGTTCGGCAGGTTGATTGGCCTGCACCTCGGGATGTTCACCAGCCGCCATGGGGCGTAAACGGTCCGTATTCAGACGGCTCCACACCGTTCACCACGCCGCCCGCCCCACACGCCCCGCGGCAAGACCAGGCTGAAACAGACTGAGGGAGTAACCGGCCATGTTGCGCATCGCCCTGATCTACGACGACCGCACGCGCCCGGAGACGACCGGTTCTTACTGCCGCCGCGCCTTGCAAGGTTTTTCTCAGGTCCAGTTCTTCCATCCCCAGAACGTCGAGCGGATTCCCACCAGCGGGTTCGACCTGTATCTGCGGATCGACGACGGCTTGCGCTACCGCCTGCCCGACAGGCTGCATCCCGTCGCTTACTGGGCCATCGATACGCACGTGGATTTTGGCTGGTCGCTGGAGGTCTCGAAGTGTTGCGATTTCGTCTTTGCGGCCCAGCGCCCGGGCGCCCAGAGGCTGCGCGAGTCCGGCATCGAATCGGCCCGCTGGCTGCCTTTGGCCGCCGACCCCGAGATCCATCGTCAGCACGGCATCCCCAAGAAATACGATGTGTCGTTCGTCGGCAATCTTTTTCCGGGCCCGCGAACCGACCTGGTCCGGCTGCTCCAGCAGCATTTTCGGCACTCCTTTGTCGGCCGGGCCTATTTCGACGAAATGGCCCGCATCTACTCGGCATCCCACGTGGTATTCAACCGCAGCCTGGCCGACGACGTGAACATGCGGGTCTTCGAGGCCCTCTCATGCGGGTCGCTGCTGATGACCAACGCCTTGCCCGACGCCGGGCAGGCCGAACTGTTCCGCGACGGCGTTCACCTGGCCACTTACTCCGGCGGCGACGACCTGCTGGACAAGATGCGGTTCTATCTGGAGCGGCATGAGCTGCGCGCGCGGATCGCCCGCGCCGGGCGCGACGAGGTCCTGGCCCAACACACCTACAAGCACCGGATGGGCGAGCTGGTCCGATGGGTCGAACAAGAGCTGGCGGCCCGCGCGCACGTATCTGTCCCGGCCGCAGCTCCGTCCGCTGCGGCGCCCGCCGCGCCCGGCGCGGCTGCCAGCCCGGCTGCAACTGACACTCCCGCCATCACTGCCACTGCCGCTGGGACCGCCACTGCCACGGCCGCTGCCCTTGCCATTGACAAAAACGGCCCACAGGATCCGTCGTATTTCGATTTCCCACGCCCTGACCTGCTGGCCCTCGTTCCCACCAGTGCCAGACGAGTCCTCGACGTGGGCTGCGGCGCCGGCCGCTTGGGCGAAGCGATCAAGGCGCGGCAGCAATCCCACGTGGTGGGGATCGAGCTGGACGAGTCGGCTGCCGCCCGAGCGCGGGATCGCTTGGACCAGGTTGTAGTGGCCGACATCGAGGCGCTGGAACAACTGGAACAGGAATTCGGCGATCCATTCGACTGCATCGTCCTGGGCGACGTGCTGGAGCACCTGCGCGACCCGTCTGGACTGCTTGTCCGTCTGCGCGGCTGCCTCCAGCCCGGTGGTTGCCTCCTGGCCAGCGTCCCCAACGTCCGGCACCACACGGTCGTCCGTTCGCTCTTGGACGGCAACTGGACTTACGAGCCGGCCGGCCTGTTGGACCACACGCATCTGCACTTCTTCACCCGCCAAAGCGTCGAGCGGCTCTTTGCCCGCGCCGGCTATTCGATCAGCTCCCTTGGCGCGGCGCCGGCCCCGGGCGAGCCGTCGCCGCCCGACCTGCGCGCCGGATCGGTCCGCTTGGGACAACTGTCGCTCGAAGGGCTCGCGCCGCAGGACGCCCAGGAATTTTTCGTCTACCAATGGCTCGTTACGGCGGTGCCTGGGCCAACCATTGCCTCTGCGCCGGCATCGTGCGCCGGACAGGCGGCCTCGGGCATCGGTGAACCCGCCTTCACGGGGGAGGCGGCCGTTAACGCGGTCTCCGCCGGGTCGATAGTCATCGAAAACGGCCCGGCGGGACCGCCGGAGGAGGTTCAACCCGTTCCCCCCGCCCGATCCGGCCTGAATGGGGACGAACTGCCCGCTTGCCTGCTCCTCTTCATCACCTTCAATCGCCTCGAATACACGAAGCTGGCGCTGGAGGCCGTGCTGGCCCTCGAGTACCCCGGCCGCCTTAACGTGGTCGTCTGGGACAACGCCTCGACCGACGGCACGGTCGATTATCTCGAACAACGGCTCCGCGCCCTCGGCCACATCCGGCTCATTGCCTCCGCCGAGAACCGCGGAGTCGTTTATCCGATGAACGCCGCCTGGTTCGCCGAGTCGCCCGACGGTCGGCGGCCGGACCTTTTGGCCAAGATCGACAACGACACGCTCGTCCCACCCGAGCTTTTGAAGCGGCTGGCCGAGTGCCACATCCGAAGCGCCCGCCTGGGCGTTCTCTCCGGCTTCCACTTCCGCCGCGAGGGCGAAGCGTTGGCCGACGAGGGCCGCATTCAAACGCTCGACGGCGTCCGGCTATTGCTGCAGCCCTACGTGGGCGGCTGCGCCGTCATGGTCCGCCGCCAGGTGCTCGATCGGCTGGGCAAGATTCCCTGTGCAGCAGAAGCGCATCCCCGGCCTTTCATGGATTCCGGCTGGACGATCTACCAGCAGCGGATCGGCGAGTTGGGGTTGGTGAACGGCTACCCGTACCCGCTCATTCACGTCGACCACATGGAAGACACCCGCTCCGCGCACTGCATACGCTCGGCGGAGCATCAGCAGTACAAGCGTCAACAACGGGGGATGGACCTCGAAGAGTTCACCAACGAGCTCTGCGTCTGGCGGCCTGCCTGGCCCGAGTCTGCCGACGGATCCTCCTCCGACGCGTCCAACGGGCCGTCAGGCCGAAAGCCATCCCAGCAATCGCCCCTGGCAACCGCGCCTTGCGCGGTCAGGCGGATGCGGTTCAACCAGAACTTCCGCCACGATTTCCACGAGTTCGACTTTCGCGGCCCGCCGTTTGCATTCGCTCGTTTCGCGGACGGCGAGCGGGCTATCTGCACGCAGCAACCGGTGGACGGGCAGGACGGCTGGTCGTATCCCGGAGGCCCTTCGCCGCTGGCGCAAGACCTGCTGGCCGCCTTATCTTTCAGCGACCCGGACTACTACCTTGGCATCTCCGACGGCTGCTGCGATGCCGAGGCACGCGACTGGTACCTCCAGCGAATCAAGGTTCCTCTGGAGCAGGTCACCTTTTCAAACATTTTCGTCAACGGCAACTACCGCCGCTTTCAAGCGCTCGACCTGTCGGGGATGGCCATTGTGGCCAGTGAAGGCGGGGACTATTCGGTGCCTTACAACCTGTTGGATGCGGCTTTTGACCTCGACGAGCTCGTCGACCGGCTGACCCGCCTCGACCGGCCGATCCTCGTCTCGGCCGGTCCGCTCTCCTGCGTGATCATCCACAAGTACTGGATGCGGGCCGCGCGGCGGCGGGTGATCATCGACGTGGGCTCGGCCATCGACGAGCGGACCAAGCGCAAGAAGACCCGCATGTACCAGCACCCAGGCACCCGCACCGCCGAGCTCTCCTGCGTGTGGTAATCTACAGCAACTCCTCGATCGAGCACCGGCTCGCAATGGCCGTGCTCGTACCGCCCGGCAAGATTCCAGCTTCTCCGCGATCTCCACGTCCTCCGCTGCCGGCCTCCGTTCCTCCTCGCATCGTCAACGTGGCGACTTCGCGCCTTGCCGTGAGGTCA
The DNA here is from genome assembly GCA_040901675.1 of Pirellulales bacterium. Taxonomy (GTDB): domain Bacteria; phylum Planctomycetota; class Planctomycetia; order Pirellulales; family JAICIG01; genus JBBDNX01. Next base: position 14,482 of record JBBDYJ010000005.1, read on the forward strand.
AGAAAAACAATTTTGCCCAAATTTCTGCCTTCTCTCAGCCATCGCCTCTGCTATAACCGGAGCAAGCCAGCCCAGCCTCTCGTTTCTCGTCCTTGCTTCCTGGCAAGACGATCGAGAGCAGCAGCCGGTCCGCCGGAGCACGGTATGGACACAAGCACCAAGGCCTAAGATCCAAGCTACCAAGATCCAAGCTACAAGATCCAAGCACCAAGTACAAAGCGCCAAGCACGCCTCTCTTCCCCAAGTTCCGGATTGTTCAGATTAAAGCGTCGAAAAGTGGTGAACAACTCAACTAGTTCCTGGTTCCTTCTGTCCCTTAAATCACCGAAAAACGGGAAACAACTCAAAACTCAGCCGAGCAACACAGCGAACTTACCGTCTTCTTTTCGTGCCTTTTCGTGGTTCTCGTGGCCATCCTCTTCGGTCAGTCCGTCGTCGTCTTTGGCCTTCGCGCGGCTCGACTGAGCTCGCCGAAGTCCTTTGCGTGAGCTCTTCGTCCGTCCGTCCAGTTCTTCCTGCTGACCACCGACCACGGTCCACTGTCCACTGCTCGGCCAGTTCTGACTTCTGTCCCTTAAATCACCGAAAATTGGGAAACAACTCAAAATCCAGTGCCCGCCCCCCGACACCCAAGCTCCAAGGCCCAAGACCAAAGACCCAAGAACAAAGTCCCAAGACTCACTTCTGACTTCTGTCCCTTAAATCACCGAAAAACGGGAAACAACTCAAAATCCAGTGCCGACACCCAAGCTCCAAGGCCCAAAACCCAAGACCAAAGTCCCAAGACCCACTTCTGACTTCTGACCACTAAATCACCGAAAATTGGGAAACAACTCAAAAATGCAGTGCCCGGTACCTCGTGGTTCCGCCTCCGGCGGACCTGTCCTCCAGAGGCGGACCTCGCAGGGCACAAACCCGCCACAGAGCGGGCAAGGCCGATGCGCGCCCGGCGAGTTAACTCACTCGCAAGGCGTCGAAGGAAAAGGAGAAAGGAGGACTAGGAAGACAGGAAGCTTCCTTCGTCGGCAACTGCCGGCTGACGGCCGGAGGGCCAGAACTCCGGCGAGCTCTGCTGCGAACAGACTGGAGGCTGGAGACTGGAGGAACCCCAGAACTCTGGCGAGTTCTGCTACGAACGTGGAACGCCAGAACTCGGGCGAGCTCTGCGACGGGAATGCTCCTGCTACGGGAGCTCTGCGACGGGCGCGTCCTCAGAATTCCGTTTGCCGCTTTCCGCCTTCCTCCTTCCGCCGCCCGCCTTCATCCTTGCCCGCGGGGATCTCGAACATCGACTGGCTCTTCACGATGGCGTAGTCGTCGGGGAAGGTGTGAAAGGCCTGCACCAGCAGGTGCCGGTTGCGCGTCTCGACGTTGATGTAGCTCAACGCGCCCAGCGCCATCCGGCCGCTGGAGTTGAAGCGGTGCAGCATCCCCTGCCGCTCGCCGTCATGGTTCAGCTCCTGCTGGAACGTCCAGAATACCTCCGGCTCCACCGGCTCCAGCGAAAAGCTCACCTGGTACCTGGCCCCGCCACGGCACTCCATCCGGTCGCTCCGCTCCCCCTTCAGACGATAGGAGAGCAAGCGCCGCTTCTGCGGCAAGGGGTGCTGGGCCGACGCGGCCACCTCCGTCAAGGTCAACCCGTGATAGCGCCAGGTCACCACGTGGCCGGCGCTGGTGATGTCGATCGTGGCTTCGTATTCGCCCCGCTTCACCGTCCGCGAGCAATAGACCTCGAACAGCTCCGGGTGGAGACTGCGGCCATACAACTGGAACACCAATTCGGCCACTTTCGGTCGTACGGACAACACGGCTGGAAACCCTCGATCGGTAGCAAGCGTGACACCACGCCTCGCATTATAAGCTTGGCATTCTTGGCCGACAAAGGGAGTTTCCCCACGGAAAAAAGTGGCGGCCAAGATCGCGCTTTTCGCACTTGACAAACACCGAAACGTTGGCGCCGTCACCACGACCGCGGCAACAGCACGCCGACCAGGATGTCGTATGCGGCGTGGCTGCCGGCCGCGATCCCGAAACCACGCAGAAGGAACAAGACCGCGAAGAATCCGCCGGCCAGAAAGCGAAACACGAAGCTGCCGAGCTGCCAGTCGTCGCCCAGCGGACCCACGTAGTGCGCCGCCGCAAACGCCAGGCTCGTCAGCACGGCTCCGCCGATGAGGCTGGCCGCCGGCTTCAGGCCGGCCAGCCGCAGGGCGCCCGCTGCCGCCGGCAACAGCATCAAACGGAACAGCAGCTCCTCGTACACGCCGGCCCCGACAAACCCCACCAGCCGGGCGAACAACCCTCCGTCGGCCGCGCCGGCCGCGGCGGCAACCGGCGGCCCCGCATCCGCGGCCGCCTGCACTGCGAACAGAAACGCGCTTTGCAGCCGGCCCAACAACAGCACACAGACCGACAGAAAGGCGCACTCCAGCACCATCCCGCCCAACAGGCGGCCCGACAGCCGCCAGTGCCGCCGGGTGGCATAGTGCCAGGCCAACAGAATGGCCACGGTCAACAAGGGGAGCACGACGTATTGCCCAAACCCGGCCAGATCGAGCAACTGCCGCAACCAGACATCGGCCCCGTTGCGGGCCGAATTTGGACCGAGCACCAGCACGCCCACTTCGTAGAATATCAACAGCGGCCCGACGAGCGCCAGGCTCGCCAGCGGCCCTCGCGATTGCTCAAAGTACCCGGTTGGGCGCGAAGTGATCTCGGGCAATAGAGAGATGTCGGCATCCACGTCGCTGCGGTCCAGTGGCACATGGGGCGGGACAATGCGGGACGGCACACGGGCCTGGCACAGAGTTCGACCACGGCCGGCAATTATCGTAAGCTTTGCCCCGCGCACTTTCCAATCGGCGGTCCCGATGACCGGAACATTCTGATGACCAGCTTACTTGGCCAGGCACACGAGCGTCTGCTGGAGCGATATGGCCGCCAGGAAGGCCGGCCGGCCTGGCCGCCGCTCGAATCCATGGTCGCCTCGGTGCTGCGGCCCGACAGCAGTTGGGCCAAGGCGACGGCGGCCCTGGAGAACCTGCGCGAAGCGGGCCTGTTAGACGCCCAAAACCTGCGAGACGCGCCGGTCGACGAGCTGGCCGACCTGATTCAACCGGCCGGACACGCCCGGTTGAAGGCAAGCCGCTTGCACAACCTGATGGGCTTCTTGATCGAGCGGTACGGCGGTTCGCCCAAGGCGATGCTTGCCGCCGGCATCGAGACGCTCCGGGACGAGCTGCTGGCGATCAACGGCATCGGTCCGGAAACGACCGACTCGATCCTGCTCTATGCCGGCAACCAGCCGAAGTTCGTCGTCGACCTGCACGCTCATCGAGTCCTCAAGCGGCACGGTTGGGTCGAGTTCGAGGCCGACTATCACGCGGTGCAGGAGCACGTCGAAAGCAGCATGCCGCGCGAGGCGGCCTTGTTGAGCGAGCTGCGGTGGCTGTTCGGCCGGGTGGGGCGCGAACACTGCCGCAACGTCGCCTTGTGCAGTGGTTGTCCGCTGGCCGACATGCTGCCGGCCGGGGGACCTTGCGAATTCGACAGCTAGTGTGTTGTCATTACAACGGCCTGGGAAGGCCGTCCTGCTAAGGTCGAGTAGGACGGGCATCCTTGCCCGTCTGGAACGGCCTGGGAAGGCCGTCCTACATGTTTTCCCGGCCGGCCGGCGGACCTTGCGAATTCGACAGCTAGTGGCCGGCGCCACCGGCTTGCCCGCGATGCGTGTACATCTGTATAATTGGCCATGCCGGCGCTGGCGCCCCGCTTCGTTCTGGGTTTGGAAACGGCTCCGATGACCACTTACGGCCGACCCTCGCCGCGTGGACGCGGCTCGCACATCAATCCGCCGAACCGCTTCGAGCGCACGCACTCCGAAGCGGACTACGAGCATTTTGAATGCGATCCGAGCGAGCTGGAGCAGCTCGATCGGCCGCGGACCGAGTACTTGCCGGACGATTCGCAATCGGTGGTCACGGAGAACGACAGCCCGGACGTTCCGCTGCGGTACAGCTTGAACCCGTATCGCGGCTGCTCGCATGGCTGCAGCTATTGCTTCGCCAGGCCGACGCACGAGTACCTGGGCTTCAGCGCCGGCCTGGACTTCGAGACGAAGGTCCTGGTCAAGCACAAGGCGCCGCTCTTGTTCCGCGAGTTCTTGTCGCGGCCGGCGTGGCGGCCGGAACCGATCATGCTCTCCGGGGTGACCGACTGCTACCAGCCCGCCGAGCGCGAGCTGAAGCTGACGCGGCAGTGCCTGGAAGTGGCGTTGGAGGCGCGCCAGCCGATCGGCATCATCACCAAGAACGCCCTGGTGCTGCGCGACCTCGATTTGCTGAGCCAAATGGCCACCCTGGAAATCGTCCAGGTCAACCTGAGCGTGACAACCCTCGATGCAAGCCTCGGCCGGACGATGGAGCCGCGGACCAGCGCGCCGGCGGCCCGGCTGCGGGCCATCCGCGAGCTATCGAGCGCCGGCGTACCGGTGCGTGCGCTGCTTGCGCCGATCATCCCGGGGCTGAATGACAGCGAGATACCGGCCATCCTGCAGGCGGTGCGGGAGGCGGGCGCCGGTGCGGCCGGATACGTGCTCTTGCGCCTGCCGCTCACTGTGGAGCCCGTGTTTCGCGAATGGCTGGCCCGGACCCAGCCGAACAAGTGCGAGCACGTGGAGTCGCTGATCCGCCAGACCCGCGGCGGCAAGATGAACGAGTCGCAGTGGCGGGTGCGGATGGTGGGCACCGGCCCGCTCGCCGAGCAGATCGGCAGCCTCTTCAAAGTGTTTTCGGCCCGGTACCAGCTCGACCAGGGGCTGGGCGATTTGGACTGCTCGAAGTTCCGATGCCCGCCAGCGGCCAGCGGGCAGCTTCGGCTCTTCGGATGACCCGGCCGCAAACCGTCACTCGAGCTCCGGCGCACGCGGGTCGGGCACGTGGGCGAGCGCCTGGTCGATGAACTCATACGCCTCTTGCCGCAGCTCGCGGGGGAAATCGTGGCCGCAGTCGGGGTACCGGATCCGCAGCCGGTCTTCCGCGCCCAACAGGGCATAGACCTCGCGGACGATCGGCTCGGCCCGCTTGACGCCCTGGTAGTCGAAGTTGTCGTCGCCCGTGGGTGAGTTGGAAAAGAATGCCCGCGGCGCCAACGCACCGGCCACTCCGTAAAAATCGAACGGCACGCGATCGGGGTCGAGCATGAACCGATCAGCGATGCGCGGCATGTAGCGGGCGCTGGTCCAGCCGGCCAGCTTGCCGCCGTAGTAATAGTGGAAGGGAGTCCAGCCGCAACTGGAGACGACCACCTTGAGCCGCTGGTCAAAGGCACCGACGAACATCGCGTTGTGGCCGCCCAGCGAGTGGCCGATTACGCCGATCCGCTGAGGATCCACCTCGGCGAGCCCCTGCAGCAGGTCGACGGAGCGCATGTGGTTGACAATCCCTTTCATCGTCCCCGACACGTAATCGTCCGCCTCAAAGTCGTAGTCCTCCAGGCCGCCGAACGTCGGATAGTCGGGCGCCAGCACCACGTAGCCCCGCTGGGCAAGTTCCAGCCCGTAGGCGCGGTTGGGTTTCTCGGCCAGGCCGGCAACCAGCCCCTTGCCCTGGGCGCCCGTCGGGTGCAGGGCCAGCATGGCAGGCCGCCGCTGCCCCTCCTCCAGGCCGCGTGGCAGGTACAAAAAGGCCGTCACGCGGTCGTCGGCCTCGACGGCGAACGAGATTGTCTGGCGGACGAAGTTATCGCCTTCGATCTGTTCATCGACGGCGACGTGCAAGGGCCCGCTCGCGCGCTTGGGCAGTGGGCCCATGGCTTCCTGCATGCCGGCCAGGATCTCGGCCCGGCGGATCTCCCAATCGACGGCACTCTGAACCGGATGCTCGCGCCCCTCTCGATCGCGGACCACCAGCAGCCGCGCATGCGGGTTGTCCGGATCCCTCGGCTCAGCCGGCTCCTCGCCGCGAGCGGCCAGCGCACAAGCGAACAACACGAAGGCGAACAAGGCGCGGATCATGGCGGTACTCCGAGGTGGCAACGGTGGCTCGCACCATGATAACTGGCACGTCGGCCAAAAGAAGCCACTGGGCAGGTTGGTTCTAGCTGGAACCAGCCCGCACGGCCTGGGCAGCGGCCACCATCGCTTCCAGGGCGGGGATCACTTCCTGCCAGCGGCGGGTCTTGAGGCCGCAGTCCGGGTTGACCCAGAGACGCTCGGCGTCGATGCACGAACAGGCCCGGCGGAGCAGCTCTTCCATCTCGGCGCGGCTGGGGATCCGCGGCGAATGGATGTCGTAGATGCCCGGGCCGATCTCGTTGGGATAGCCGCGGGCGCGGAAGGTGTCGAGCAGCTCCATCCGCGACCGGGCGGTCTCGATCGACAGCACGTCGGCGTCCAGCTCGACGATCGCGTCGAAAATGTCGGCAAACTGGGCGTAGCACATGTGCGTGTGGATCTGCGTCTCGTCGCGGACGGCCGACGCCGCCAGGCGAAAGGCATCGACCGCCCAGCGGAGATACGTGGGCCAGTCGGCCCGCCGCAAGGGCAGCCCCTCGCGCAAGGCCGGCTCGTCGATCTGGATGATGCCGATGCCGGCCGCCTCCAGCTCAAGCACTTCGTCGCGCAATGCCAGGGCGATCTGCCGGCAGGTGAGATCGAGCGGCTGATCGTCGCGCACGAACGACCACTTGAGCATGGTTACGGGCCCGGTGAGCATCCCCTTCACCGGCCGCGAGCTGAGCGATTGGGCATAGCTGGACCACCCGACCGTCATGGCCTGGCCGCGTGCCACGTCGCCAAACAGGATGGGCGGCTTGACGCAGCGCGAGCCATAGCTCTGCACCCAGCCGTTGCGGGTGATTGCATAGCCGTCGAGCTGCTCGGCGAAGTATTCGACCATGTCGTTGCGTTCGCATTCGCCGTGGACCAGCACGTCCAGGCCGATCTGCTCCTGGGCCCGGACGGTACGCGCGATCTGGGCGCGGCAAAACGACTCATAGTCAGACGGGCTGGCACGGCCGGCCTTGAAGTCGGCCCGTGCCTTGCGGACGTCGGGCGTCTGCGGAAAGGAGCCGATCGTGGTGGTCGGTAGTCTCGGCAGTCCCAACCGCTTTCGCTGAGCATCAGTCCGTTGGGGATAATCGCTGTGCCGCTCGAGCATCGAGGGATCGACCGTGGACAGCCGCGCGGCGACCTCGGGCTTGTGGATCCGTGGCGAGCGGCGGTCCGCCAGGGCCTGCCGGCTGGCCGACAGCTCTTGTTCGACGGCAGTGAGGCCTTCGTTGGCGGCCCTGGCCAGCAGGCTCAACTCGGCCAGTTTCTGGCAGGCAAACGCGAGCCAGCCACGCAGCTCACCGTCGAGGTGCGTCTCCTGTTCCAGGTCGATCGGCACGTGCAACAGCGAGCACGAAGGGGCAACCTCGACACGATCGCTGCCCACCGCGTCCACCGCCTGCTCGACGAGCGCCAACGCCCGGTCGAGATCGGTGCGCCAGACATTGCGTCCATCGACCACTCCCAGTGAGAGGGTCGTCGAAGAGGGTACGAGCGGCAGCGCCTCGGCCAGTTGCCCGGGAGCTCGGACCAGGTCGAGGTGCAATCCTCGCATGCCCAACGACAGGGCGAGCGGCAAATTATCGCCCAGTCCGCCGAAATAGCTCGCCAGCATCAGGCTCAGACCCCAGCTCGCGTGGTTCAGCCGGTGATAGGCGTGAGAAAAGGCCTGTCGGGTTTCTTCGGTCAGATCCAAGGCCAGGCACGGTTCGTCGAGCTGCACCCAGGCTGCTCCCGCGGCCGCCAGCCGCGCGAGCAGCTCCTCGTAAACCCTCAGCAGGCCATCGAGGAGTGAGAGCGGGCCGGCCTGGCCGCCCGGCATCTTTCCCAAGAGCAAGAACGAGACCGGGCCGAGCAGCACCACCCGTCCGGCGACGCCGAGCTGGCGCGCCTCGACCAGCTCGTCGATCGGCTTGTTCGAAGCAAGGCTGAATCGCTGGCCAGGCTCGAACTCGGGCACGATGTAGTGATAGTTGGTATCGAACCACTTGGTCATCTCAATGGCCGGCACTTCGGCCGCGGCGTTCGGGCCGGCCGCCCCTGCCAGCCCGCGGGCCATGGCAAAGTAAGTATCCAGTTCAGCCGCCCCGGTCCCGGCATAGCGGCGAGGCACGGCGCCGACCAGCGCGGACGTATCCAGCACGTGGTCGTACAAGGAAAAGTCGTTGACCGGTATCCGCTCGATGCCCAGTTCCTGTTGCAGCCGCCAGTGCTCTGCCCGCAGGTGGCGGCATTGTGACAGCAGCGCTTCGGCGGATATCGCGCCGGACCAGTACTGCTCGAGCGCCTTTTTCAGTTCGCGATTGCGCCCGATGCGCGGGAACCCCAGGTTGGCCGCCACGACCATGAATGAACTCCCCCCAGTCAGATGCTCGACAACTCCAGGTGAATCACGGGCCGCTCAATTGTCCCAATCGAGCAAGCCGCCGCTTTGATACTCGACAACGCGAGTCTCGAAAAAGTTCTTCTCTTTTTTCAAATCGATGGTTTCGCTCATCCAGCCGAACGGGTTGGCGCAGCCGTAGCGGGCCGGCAGGGCGATCCGCTCCAGCCGGCGGTCGGCCACGTAGCGGACGTAGTCGCGGAACAGCCCGGCCGTGAGCCCCAGGATCCCGCGGGGCAGGCAGTCCTCGGCATAGGCCGTTTCGAGCTCGACGGCCTGGTCGATCTTGTCGATGATCCGCTGTTCGAAGTCGGCGGTCCACAGCTCCGGGTTTTCCTGGCGGATGCCGTTGATCAGGTCGATGCCAAAGCTGAGGTGCGTCGACTCGTCGCGGAGGATGTACTGAAACTGCTGGCCGATGCCCGTCATCCGGTTCTGGCGGTGCAACGAGAGCATCATGGCGAAGCCCGAATAGAAAAACAGCCCTTCCATGATCACGTAGTATCCGATCAGGTTGTCCAGGAACTGCTGGGCCCCGGCGAACGAGTCGGTGCCGAAGTCGGGCATGAGCACGGCCTCGGTCAGCCGCATGGTGAAGTTGTCCTTGTCGTGGATGGTATTCACCGCGCGGTGCATGGCGAAAACTTCGCCCCCATCGAGACCCAGGCTTTCGACGATGTAGTGGAAGGCGTGCGTGTGAATGGCCTCCTCGAACGCCTGCCGCAGCAGGTACTGGCGGCACTCCGGATTGGTGATGTGCTTGAACACCGCCAGCACGATGTTGTTTCCCACCAGGCTTTCGGCCGTGGAGAAAAACCCCAGGTTCCGCAGCACGACCGTCCGCTCGTCGTCCGACAGGCCGTGCGGACTTTTCCACAGTGCCAGGTCGCGGTCCATGGGCACCTCCTGGGGCAGCCAGTTGTTCTGGCAGCCGTTCAGGTAGTGCTCCCAGGCCCAGTGATACTTGAGGGGCATCAACTGGTTGACGGCCACCTGCCGGTCGTTGAGCAGGCGTTTGGAACCAGGCTGGCGGGCGAACGAAACTCGGGCGGGAAGGCTGTGGGCGGTAGTCATGCGATTCCTTTCGGTTTACTGGCAACTTTCACACTCGGCGTCGACCTGGCATTGCCTGGCCCGGTCCGCCACGAGATCGTCCACGTCGGCACGCGTCGCATCGCCGCCGGCTTCAAGCCGGCTCAGACGCTCGGGCACAATCGAAGCCGAGGCGCTGGACGACTTCATCCAGCGCGGCTGGATGCCGTGCCGGTTCACGTCGAGCGTCGACTTCTCGATCCCGGCGGCCCCATGGCTGCGCAGGTAATACGTGGTCTTCAGGCCCTTTCTCCAGGCCGACAGATACATCTCGCTGAGCTGCTTGCCGCTGGGTTGGGAGATATACAGGTTGAGCGACTGCGACTGGTCGATCCATTTCTGCCGCCGGCTGGCGGCCTCGATCAGCCAGGATGGCTCGATCTCGAAAGCGGTGGCATACAGGCGCTTCAGGTCGTCCGGCACCCGCTCGATGCTCGCCACGCTGCCATCGAAGTACTTGAGGTCGTTGAGCATCGTTTCGTCCCAGAGCCCGCGTTGTTTCAGGTCGGCGACCAGGTAGGGATTGACCACGGTGAACTCGCCGGACAAGTTCGACTTGACGTACAAGTTCTCATACGTTGGCTCGGTCGACTGGCTCACGCCGCAGATGTTGGAGATCGTGGCGGTCGGGGCGATGGCCAGGCAGTTCGAGTTGCGCATGCCGACGGTGGCCACCCGCTGCCGCAGCGCGTCCCAGTCGAGCGTCGCCGACCGGTCGACCTCCAAGGAGCCGCCGCGGGCCTGGGCCAGGAGCTCGATCGTGTCGAGCGGCACGAGGCCCCGGCTCCACGACGAACCTTCAAAGCTCGGATAACGTCCCCGCTCCTGGGCCAACCCGCTCGACGCCTGGATCGCGGAGTAACTGAGGGCCTCCATGGTGTGGTCGGCCCACTCGACCGCTTCGTTCGAGGCATAGGGCACCCGAAGCACGTGCAGCAAGTCCTGGAAACCCATCACGCCCAGTCCCACCGGCCGGTGCCGCAGGTTCGAGCGGCGGGCCTGGGGCACGCCGTAGTAGTTCAGGTCGATCACGTTGTCCAGCATCCGCATGGCGGTGCAAACCGTGTCGTGGAGCAGCTCGTGATCGAGCCGGCCGTCGGCCAGGTGCGCCGGCAGATTGACCGACCCCAGGTTGCAGACGGCGATTTCGTCGTCAGCGGTGTTCAGCGTGATTTCGGTGCAGAGATTCGAGCTATGAACGACGCCTGCGTGCTGCTGTGGCGAGCGAAGGTTGCAGGCGTCCTTGAAAGTGAGCCAGGGGTGGCCCGTCTCGAACAGCATGGTCAGCATTTTGCGCCACAGCACGACCGCCTCCACGCGCTTGAACAGTCGCAGCTCGCCGCGATCGGCCCGCGCTTCGTGCCGGCAGTACGCCTCCGCGAAGGCCGGCCCGTGCAGATCCGGCAGATCGGGCACGTCGTCGGGCGAAAACAACGTCCACTGTCCCCCATCCAGAACGCGCTCGATGAACAGGTCGGGAATCCAGTTGGCCGTGTGCATATCCTGCGTTCGCCGCCGCTCGTCGCCGGTGTTCTTGCGCAGCTCGAGAAACTCCTCGATGTCCAAGTGCCACGTTTCGAGATAAGCGCAGACGGCTCCCTTGCGCTTGCCCCCCTGGTTGACCGCCACGGCGGTGTCGTTGGCGACTTTCAAGAACGGCACCACACCCTGCGACTTGCCGTTGGTCCCCTTGATGGGGGCGCCCAGCGCCCGCACGCGAGTCCAGTCGTTTCCCAGGCCGCCGGCGAACTTGGACAACAGGGCATTGTCGCGCAGCGCGCTGTAGATTCCGTCGAGCCGGTCGGGAACCGTGGTGAGATAGCAGCTTGAGAGCTGCGGCCGCAAGGTGCCGGAGTTGAACAGCGTGGGGGTCGAGCTCATGAAGCGGAAGCTCGACAACAGCTTGTAAAACTGGATGGCCCGCGCCTCGCGATCGATCTCGCCTAGCGCCAGCCCCATGGCCACCCGCATGAACAGGGCCTGCGGCAGCTCGAAGCGGCGCTCGTCGCGGTGCAGCAGGTAGCGGTCGTACAGCGTTTGCAGGCCCAAGTACGAGAAGCTCCGGTCGGCATCGGCGTCCAGAGCGGCGGCCAGCAGCTCCAGGTCGAACTGCTCCAGGCGGGAGTCGAGCAGCTCCCACTCCACGGCTCGCCGTACGTAGGCGGGAAAATACTCCGCGTAGCTCGTCAGGCCGGAACCCTGGGCACCGCCGGGCATGACGAGCCCCAGCGCCTCCAGGCGGAGATTGTCCAACAGCAACCGGGCGGCCACATAGGTGTAGTTGGGCTCGCGCTCCACGAGCGAACGGGCGGCCAGCACCAGCGAGCGGCGGACGTCGTCCTCGCCGACACCGTCGAACAGATTGCGGCGCACCTCCTTGAGCACGTCGGCGGCCGCCACGTCGGCGAGGCCTACGCAGGCTTCGGCCACCTGCCGCTCGAGCTGGGCGAGGTCGAGGGGCTGCCGGCTGCCATCGCCACGGGTCACGTGCAGCAACGGTCCGCTGGGCACCTCGATCGCACGGAGGCGGGCCCGATCCTCGCGATACAGGACGTAGGCCCGTGCCACCTTGTGCTCGCCGGCCCGCATCAGAGCCAGCTCGACCTGGTCCTGGATGTCTTCGATGTGCAGCGTGCCGCCGTCCGGGTGGCGGCGGGTCAACGACTCGACCGCCTGCCCGGTCAGCCGGGCCACGGTCTGCCGGATGCGCGGCGAGTCGCCGGCTGCGGTGACCGCCGGAGCTTCGGACGCCGGCGATTCGACCGCCAGAAAGGCCTTGGTCATGGCAGCCGCAATCTTGGCCGGGTCGAAGGGGGTCAATTGGCCGTTGCGGCGGATGACGCGAAAGGCGGTCCAGCGGTTCGGCTCCCTGCCCGCGTCGGGTTGGCCAGGAGACATCGCGGCAGCCGCTAGTTCCCAGTCCGGCCGTCGGTTTTCAACAACAGCGTTGGTCATCGTTGGCTCCTTCCGTATCAAGGGCAATCCAATCGGCTCCGCGGCGGCGCACGGCCTCGCCCCGGCGCGCGACAATCTGCTGCGCGCCACCAGCGTCTGGCGACTCACGCAAGTACAAGGCGGCTAGTCAGCGACTCGATTGGCGGCCGGTCCACCGGTCGCCATCAGTCGGGCAGCAACTGCGTCCCTCGCGCACTTGATGCCTGCATCGCGCTGGTAGGTCTTCTGACTTTCGGACTTCGACCCTACCCGGCCTTCTCGTCCTGCCGCCCCTGGATCAGAGGAGGCCTGACAATGGCGAAAAAGATGGGTTGGCCTTTCTTGCAGCGTCCGATTTACAGCGGCGGGGCCGTCCCGGAATTGCACCGGAGTTCCCTGTTCGCCGGACCGCGCGAGGCGCGTGCCGGCCACCAACGCACTGGGGGCGTAAGGTAGCAAGACCGTGACGCGCTGTCAAACAAATCGCTCATGCGGCTGTTTCACGCACGCTTCAGCAGCGGCAAGCATCGCTGCCGCGCAAGAAAAAAGCCGGGCGGGATAACCCGCCCGGCTTGCCAACGCCGGTCACGCTTTTTTTGAACTCCGGCAAACTCCAGCTACGTTTTACCCTCTTAATCCAGAAAGCCCGACAGCTCCTGGCTGCGGCTGGGCTGCTGCAGCTTGCGAACCGCCTTGGCTTCGATCTGGCGGATGCGCTCGCGGGTCACCTTGAAAATGTGACCCACTTCCTCCAGCGTGTAACTGTAGCCGTCCCCCAGGCCATAGCGGAGCTTGATGATCTCCCGCTCGCGGTAGCTGAGGGTCTTGAGGACCTTGTTGATCCGCCCGCGGAGCATCTCCTGGGCGGCCCCGGTGGCGGGACTCTCGGCTCCCGAGTCGGGCAGCAGGTCGCCAAAGTGGCTGTCCTCGCTGTTGCCGACCGGTCGGTCGAGGCTGATCGGGTAGCGGCTCATCGCCATCACCCGCCGGGCCTCGTCCACCGCGGTTCCGGCCGCACGGGCCGTCTCCTCGATGGTCGGCTCGCGGCCCAGCTCCTGGAGCAACTGCCGCGAAACATTGCGGACCTTCGACATGGTTTCGACCATGTGCACCGGGATGCGGATGGTGCGGCTCTGGTCGGCCACGGCCCGCGTGATCGCCTGCCGGATCCACCAGGTGGCGTAGGTGCAGAACTTGAAGCCGCGGCGATACTCGAACTTGTCCACCGCCCGCATCAGTCCGGCATTGCCCTCCTGGATCAGGTCGAGGAAGCTGAGGCCGCGGTTGCGGTACTTTTTGGCGATCGAGACCACCAATCGCAAGTTGCCCTCGGACAACCCTCGCTTGGCGCGCTGGTATTGGGTGTAGACGACCTTCAAGTACTGGACGCGCTTGCGCAGGCTGGTGGGAGTCTCCTGCGCGGCACGCAAAATACCGCGGTACTCGTTGATCCAAGGCAGGCGCTCGTCCAGCGGACCCTTGGCCGCCTTGTGGGCCTCGATCTGACGCTTCAGATCGTCGACCCGGCGGCTGAAGTCCTCGACCACCTTGATCATCGGCTCGATCCGCTGGGTGCGCAGTCCCAGCTCCTCCACGAGCCGGACTGCCCGCAGCCGCCGGCGCCCCAGCCGCCGCCAGGCCTCGCGCCGCTGAACGGCCCGCGCGCTTTTCGAGGCCGCCAGGTGATAGTCGCGGCGATTGCGCTTGAGCAGGATATCCAAGGTCCGGAGGTTGTGGGGAAAGCGGCCGAGAATCTGCTCCTTCTCCAGCCGATCGGTGACGGAGACCTGCACCGTGCGGTCGAATGGGAGTTCGCCCGTATAGACCCGCTTGAGAACTTTGACAGCGGATTGAATGACGTAGTCGCACTCCAACAGCTTGCGGCGGAAGCGAGCCCGGGTGATTTCGATTTCCTTGGCCAGGGCGATTTCCTGCTTGCGCGTCAGCAGGGGGATCTCGCCCATCTGGGTCAAGTACATCCGCACCGGATCGTCCGACCACGACTCGTTTTCCTCGCCGGCCGCCAGCAGTAGCTCGTCGGCCTTGAGTTCCGCCTCGGCATCGACATCGACCACCACGGCCACGTCGCCGTGCACATCGTCCTCATCGTCGACGACCTCTTTATCGGCCAGGTCAACCGCATCGTCCGGGCTGGGAGTCCCCTCGTCTTCCAAATCGTCCAACAGTGCGTCGTACAAAGCAACACTCCTACAAGGTGAGCCTAAGTGGTGGGCCGGACCTGGAACGGGTCTGTCTTGCGTGCTGCCAAACGTGCGCGCTCACGCCGACCACGGATCCGTGTTGCAGAGGCAAGGTGGGAATAGGCCTCCTGCGGTGTACCACGGCATCGTGATAGCGTCATCACCGACCCCAAGTCCAACGATTATCTACAGATGCTCCGCGAAAATCCAACAAATTCTAACACGATTTTTAGCTTAGTCGCCGCAGCCCCGCATTTGGCTATAAATGACAGCAGGGTTGACGATGACGCCTTATCCTATTTTCTCCAGACAACCCATATTGACACTTGGGCAACCCAAAAGACCCAATCCCTTTTTTCCGTGAGTCGTCGGCTTAGCAGATCACGCAAGACCATCGAGGGGTGGGCCGGCAGTCTCTTTGGTCGCTCACCGGCGATACCCGTCCAAAGCCGCCAGCCAGCGCCGCGCGGCTCTCTCCATGCCTTGTCCGCACACGGCGATCGACTTCAAGACTGCCGATCTCCGGCCTGCCCGGCTGCCTCTGCTACAGCTCCGTGCCTGAGCGTCCCCGCCCCGGATCGCCGCCCCCCCACCGCATCGTCATGATGCTAGCAATCCAAGGCCCTTTAGCCCTTCCGAATTAGGCTCTTAGGAAATACTACGCACGTCTCGGTTCTGGTCCAGTGCGGGGGGGAAAGTATTTTTTGACGGGGGGGTACAAGGCAGGGTGGTCCAGCCTCTAAACCAGGCGGTAGAACCTCACGGCATTGTCGTGGAACAGCTTCCGTTGCTCGTCGCGGCCGCGGTCGGCCACGATCGCCCGCAGCGCCTCGACCCATTGGCCCAGCGAGGCGGCCAGGGTGCAGACCGGCCAGTCGCCGCCGAACACCACCCGCTCAGGGCCGAAACAGTCGAGCGTGTGATTGATGATCGGAGCCAGGTTGTCCAGCGACCACTGGCCCCCGGGCCCTGAGGCGATAATACCCGAGATTTTGGCGATGACGTTCTTGCGGCCGGCCAGCGCCTCGATGTCGCGCCGCCAGGCGGACAGGTCGTCCGAGAGCACGCTGGCATTTCCGCAGTGGTCGAGGACAAAACGCGTGTCGGGGCACGCATCGACCAGCTTAACGCCGTCGGCCAGCTCGGCGGACCGCATGCACAAATCGAAGCTCCACCCCTGCTCGCCCAGCAGCCGCACTCCGGCCACGAACGCCTCCTGGAGGCAGAACGCGGCCGGCGTCTCGGGACCGTGCAGCACCTGGCGAACGCCGCGCAGACAGGCGTTGCCCTTGTGCCGGGCCAGGTACTGGGCAAACTTTGCGTCCGCCGGACGCCCTGAAACCACGGCCGCCGCCATCGGATTATCGCCGGCCTGGCAAAGCCGGGTGACGTACTCGATTTCGGCATCGTGCTGGGTGGGATCGACATCCACCTCCATATAGACCGTCTTGACCACTCCGAGCCCCTGGCTGGCCTGGAGGTAGTCGCTCATCAAAAAGCTTCGTGCCAGCGTACCAGCGCCCTTGACCCATGGCAGGCGGAACTGCGACAGGTCCCAAAGATGCTGGTGCGTATCGACGATCGGCACTGGCTTGCTCCTCGGTTGTTCGGCTGCCGCCAGACGCTCAGTCAGCCAGCCCGACGGTGTCGAGGCGGCTGCAGCGGCGGCAGCCATGCTGCCCGCACCCACGAGGAACTGTCGGCGGTTTTCGGGGTTCGGCATGGCAGTAGTTCGCGAAAATCGCTTTCAGCCTTCAGCAACGAAGGCAAGACGTTCCAAAACTACGGCCCCAAAACTACGGTCCCAAAACTACGGCCCCGATGGTCACCCCTGCCCGAACCCTGGCGAGCGCTAATATACTAAGCCTCTCCGCGCCGCCTTTCAAAGCGCTGCGTCCTCCTCCATTCTGCCTTCTCCTCGCCCCGGTCACCTGCCTTTCTCCTTCTTCCTTCCTCGGTTAGGATAACGGCTTGGGATGCGACTTTCGAAGGCACGAACACTCAACAAGACACCGCCCAAACGCGCCGGATGGAACGCACGCTGTACATCGAGACCGTCGGCTGCCAGATGAACATGCTCGACAGCGAGCTGGTGGTGGCCAGTCTGCGGAGTCAAGGGTACCGGCTGGTGCACTCCGCGGAGCAGGCCGACACCGTCCTGTTCAATACGTGCAGCGTCCGGCAGCATGCCGAAGACAAGATCTACAGTGCCCTGGGCCGCTTGAAGCAGGCCAAGCGCAAGCACCCGCAGAAGATCATCGGTGTGCTGGGCTGCATGGCGCAGAAGGACCAGAAGCTGATCTTCGAGCGGGCGCCGTACGTGGACCTGGTGGTCGGACCCGGCCAGTTGCACCGCATCGCCGAGCTGCTGGCCGAGGTGGCCGGCGGCTCCGGACCCCGGCTCGAAGTCAGCCTGGATCGCCGCAGCGGCAGCCGGGCCGAGATCGAGCAGAGCTTTGAAAGCTACGACCCGCTGCGCGACGAGCAGATGCGGCCCAGCCGCTGGCAGGCCTTCGTGCGGGTGATGATCGGCTGCGACAAGTTCTGCACCTACTGCATCGTGCCCAGCGTGCGCGGGCCCGAGCAAAGCCGGCCGGCCGCGCATATCGAGGCCGAAGTGCGCAAGCTGGCCGCCGAGGGGTGCCGTGAGATCACCTTGCTGGGCCAGACGGTCAACAGCTATCGGCACACCGCCGGCGGCAGGACTACTCGGCTTTCGGACCTCATCGAGCGGTTGCACGCCATCGACGGGATCGACCGCATCAAGTTCGTGACCAACTTTCCCAAGGACATGACCGACGACCTGCTGGAGGCAGTGCGCGATTTGCCCAAGTGTTCGCCGTACCTGCACGTGCCGGCGCAGAGCGGTTCGGACGAGGTGCTGCGGAGGATGAAACGCGGCTACACGGTCGGCGAGTACCGCGAAATGCTGGCGCGGATCCGCCAGACGGTTCCGGCGGCCGCCGTGACCAGCGACTGGATCGTCGGTTTCCCCGGTGAGACGGAAGAGGATTTCCAGGCCACCGCCCAACTGCTGAGCGAGGGACGCTTCAAGAACAGCTTCGTCTTCAAGTACAGCCCTCGGCCGGGAACCAAGGCCTTCGAGCGGCTGCCCGACGACGTGCCGGAAGCGGTCAAACGCAGCCGCAACCAGCACCTGCTGGCCCTGCAAACTCAGATCAGCGAAGAGGACAACCAGGCCTTCCTGGGCCGTGAAGTCGAAGTGCTGGTGGAAGGGCCCAGCAAATCGAGCCAGAAGCACCAGGCCGAGAGCGACGTGCTGCAATTGACCGGGCGCACGGCCTGCGACCGGATTGCGGTCTTCGAGGGCAACCGGCGGCTGAGCGGCCAGTTTGTCAAGTTGCGCGTTTACGACGCAACCGCCTTCACGCTCTTCGCCAGCGTGGTGACGGCCGAAGCGGGCCCTGAAGTGTACAGCCTGTAGCGGGCCGGTAGCGCAGTTGGACCGGAAAACCGTCTGATGCAGATCGACGAGCTGCGCCGATACCTGGACGACCCGCGCGAGGCAGAAGGCTGGCTGCGCGGCTGGGGCCTGGTCGATGCGCGACGGGCCCATGGGAACCTCGTCCGGATGGCCACTGCTGGCCTCACGCTCGACCTGATGAGCGTGATCGCCGACTCGCTGGCCCGATTCCTGCCCCACTCGAGCGATCCGGACATGGCGCTGAACAATCTGGACCGCTTCGTGGCCGCTGCCCGCAACCCGCTCTCGCTGGGTTCGCTGTTCGAACGCGATCCGCAATCGCTGGCGATCCTGTTGCAGATTTTTTCGACCAGCCAGCACTTCAGCGACCTGTTGATCGCCGATCCTGAAAGCTACGACCTGCTGCGGATGACCGAGGGGCAGCCGGTGGCCCGCGAGCTGCTCATCGAGGAGTTGGCCGGCGAGGTGGAGGCCCTGGCCGACGTTTCGGCGGTCCGGGCGGCGCTGCGCCGCTTTAAGCGGCGCGAGACGCTGCGCATCTCGTACGGCGATATTATCCGGGGCCAGCACCTTCAGACCGTGACCTTGCAGATCTCCTACCTGGCCGACGCTATCGTCGAGTCGGCCATTCGTTTCGCCCGCCGCGAGCTGGAGACCAAGCGCGGTGTGCCGCGCCGAGCGGACGCCGAGCGGGCCCGCTTCGTGGCCCTGGGCATGGGAAAGCTGGGCGGAGAAGAGCTGAACTATTCCAGCGACATCGACCTGGTCTTCCTCTACGATGCGGACGGCGGCACCGACGGCGCGCGGCCGATTGCCAACTGCGAATTTTTCGACCGGCTCGTCCGCGAGGTAGTCAAGCTGCTGACCGAACCCACCGAAATGGGATACGCCTACCGAGTGGACCTGCGGCTGCGGCCCGAGGGAGAGCGCGGGCCGGTAGTACACAGCCTCGAGGCGGCCATGGCCTATTACGACCTGATGGGCCGCACTTGGGAACGCCAGGCCTACGTCAAGGCCAGGCCGATCGCCGGCGACCTGGAGCTGGGGCGCGAGTTTCTGGCACACCTGGAGCCCTGGATTTATCGCCGCTATTTGAGCCTGGCCGACATCACGGGCATCAAGGCGCTCAAGCGCCGCATCGAGCAGCGGGCCCAGTCGGTGGGCGGCGAAGCGCGCGACGTGAAAACGGGCCGCGGCGGAATCCGTGACGTCGAGTTCGTGATCCAGTTCCTGCAGTTGCTCAATGGGGGGGACCTGCCCCAGTTGCGAACCGGCAACACGCTGGAAGCGATCACCAGCCTGGAAGGAGCCGGCTGCCTGACTCACCAGGAACGTACGCTGCTGGAGGAGAACTACGGGTTCTTACGAAAGATCGAGCACCGGCTACAGATCATGTTCGACTTGCAGACGCACCTGTTGCCCGACGAGCCCGGCGAACTGCGCAAGCTGGCCATCCGCATGGGCTATGGCGACGGCGCGCCGGCCAAGGCACTCGTCGCGTTCGAGCGCGATTATCAAGGCAAGACGGCCTTGAACCGCAAGATTCTCGACCATCTCTTGCACGACGCCTTCGGCGACGACGCCGAGATCGAGCCGGAAGTCGACCTGGTGCTCGACCCCTCGCCGCCGCCCGAGCGGATCGCCGAAGTGTTAGGCCGATACCCGTTTCGCGACATCCCGCTGGCATATCAGAACCTGATGGCCCTGGCCACCGAGCGGATCCGCTTTCTGTCCACCCGCCGCTGCCGGCATTTTCTGGCTTCGATCGCGCCCCGGCTGCTCAAGGCGATCGCGGCCACCCCCGACCCCGACTCGACGCTGGTCAACCTGGAGAAAGTCAGCGACTCGCTGGGCGGCAAGGGCGTGCTGTGGGAGTTGTTCAGCTTCAACCCCCCCTCGATGAGCCTGTACGTCGAGTTGTGCGCCTTCAGCCCCTTCCTGTCGGGCATCCTGACCAGCAACCCGGGCATGATCGACGAGCTGATGGACAGCCTGGTGCTGAACAAGCTCCCCAGCCGCCAGGATCTGGACCAGACGCTGGACGAGTTGGCACACGCGGCCGAGGACCTCGACCCCATTCTCCACAGCTTCAAGAACACGCAGCAACTGCGGGTCGGCGTGCGCGACATCCTGGGCAAGGAGGACATCCAGGCCACCACCGGCGCATTGTCCGACATCGCCGAGACGTGCCTGGCACGTATCACCCAGACGCAGTACGAGATGCTCGTGGGCAAGCTCGGCAGGCCGACCATCGGCGAAGGGCCGCGGGCAGGCGAGCCGTGCGCGCTGGCGGTGCTGGCGTTGGGCAAGCTGGGCGGGCGCGAGCTGAGCTACCACAGCGACCTGGACCTGGTGTTCCTCTACGAAGCGGACGGGCCGACCGTGCCCTTGCGGCGTTCGCGGGGCACGGCCACCAACAATCAGCACTTCTTCAGCGAGCTGGGTCAGCGGATCATCAAGGTAGCCAACCGGCTCGGTCCGTATGGCAAGCTGTACGAAGTCGATCCGCGGTTGCGCCCCACCGGCAAAAGCGGGGCATTGGCCACCACCTTGCAGGAGCTCGCCCGTTACTTTGCCGAAGGGCAGGCCCAGCTCTGGGAGCGGCAGGCCCTGACCAGGGCCAGGCTGGCCATTGCAGCGCCGGCCGAGACCATGCCCGATCTGCGGCAGTCGGTGGAGCAGCTCCTGGCCCGCTCGGCCTACGACCACCCCTGGCAGCCGGCCGACGCCGCGGCCATCCGCGAGATGCGAAGGCGGGTGGAGGCCGGCGCCTCGGCGAACAACATCAAGCGCGGTCCCGGCGGTATCGTCGACATCGAATTCCTGGTGCAGATGCTCCAGCTCAAGCACGGGCGAGAGAACCCCGACCTGCGGACGGCCAACACGCTCTCGGCCTTGTTGGCGCTGCAGGAGGCGGGCCACCTGGCGAGCGGCGACTTCGAGCTGTTCACCCGCGGCTACCGTTTTTTGCGTTCGATCGAGGCCCGCTTGCGGCTGATGAACACCACCAGCCGCAACGATCTGCCCGAGGACCGCTTGGAATTGGCCAAGCTGGCCAGGGCCATGGATTATGCGGACGAGGCTCAATTGCTGGCGGCCGTCCGCGACGTCACCAGGCAAAACCGCGAGCGATTCGAGCATTATTTCAGGACAGGCTGAAGGCGGGAGGCTGAAGGCGGAGGCTATGGACGGCTGCAACTGCTGTGTGAAAACTACCGTGTGAAGACCGGCCGTGTGAGAAACTGAAACTAAAAACTGTTTCCCCGAGGTGCACGATGAAAACGTGGTGCTTGCTTCTGATCGGCGTCGGCCTGGGCATCTTTTCGCTGGCGGCAGGGGCGACCGACTGGCCGCAGTGGCGCGGGCCTCTGCGCAACGGGATCTCGGGGGAAACGGGGCTGCTTCGAGAGTGGCCCGAGGGCGGGCCCAAGCTGGTTTGGCAGGTGACGGAGATTGGCTCGGGATACTCGACTCCGGCCGTAGTCGGTGATCGCCTCTACCTGTTGAGCAACCAGGGAGTGGACGACGAATTCGTCCAGGCGCTCGACGCCAAAGACGGCAGCCAGGTCTGGTCCACGCGCATCGGCAAGGTCGGCAACCCCGACCAGAACCCCCCGTACCCCGGTGCGCGATCGACCCCGACGGTCGACGCCAAGCTGATGTATGCCCTCGGCTCCGACGGCGACCTGGCCTGCCTGGAGACGAGCTCCGGCCAGATCCAGTGGCAAGAAAACCTTCGCACGCAGTTCGGCGGCCAGCCGGGTGTCTGGGCCTACTCGGAGTCGCCGCTGGTCGATGGCGACGCCCTTGTCTGCACACCGGGCGGCGCCGAGTCGACACTGGTCGCGCTGAACAAGAATACAGGCGACCTGATCTGGAAATGTGCGGTGCCGGGCGGAGACCAGGCCGCCTACGCCTCGGTCGTCGTCGTTGAAGTCGGCGGTGTCAAGCAGTACGTCCAGTTCCTCCAGAAGGGGCTGGTGGGCGTGAATGCGGAAAGCGGCGAGTTCCTGTGGCGCTACGACAGGACGGCCGAAGGGAGCCCGGCCAACATCCCGACCCCCGTGGCCCGCGACGGATACGTTTACAGCGCCGCCGGCCGCAGCGGCGGAGGCCTGGTCAAGCTGAACGTCGACCAAGGGAAAGTCGAAGCGGAGGAGGTTTACTTCGACCCGAAGCTGCCCACCAGCCTCGGCGGAGCGGTGCTGGTGGGGGACCACTTGTACGGGACCACCGGGCAGGGCCTGGTCTGCGCCGACTTCATCACGGGCGAGGTGAAGTGGCAGGATCGCGGCATCGGCCCCGGCTCGCTCTGCTATGCCGACGGCCGCCTCTACATCCACGGCGAGAACGGCGACGTGGCCTTGGTGGAGGCCACGTCGGAGGCCTATCGGGAGCTGGGCCGTTTGACGCTGCCCGATCAGCCCGATCGCGGCCGCTCGCGGGCCTGGTCGCATCCCGTGATCGCCAACGGCCGTCTCATGATCCGCGACCTCGACACGCTCTGGATGTACGACATCCAGGGGAAGCGCTAGGAGGCAGGGCGGAGTGGTGGATTGGCGATCAGTTTCTTGCCATCCCAGTAACCGAGGCGCCGGCGGATTCTAATATCTGAAACCGGTGTTCCAATGGGCAGGTTCAGCCCCGCAAGAGTCCCCGGCTGCCGCGCCTGGCGGGCCGCCTGGGAGTCGGCCAGGAAGTCCTGGGCCAGCCGAGCCGTGAGTACAAGCCGGGCCAGCCCCACAATTCCGACCAACCACCAGGCAGTTCCGGCGGCCACGCCAAGCAGGTAAAGAGCGCTGATCCAACCACGGAGAACGGCTCGGGCAGCCCGCCGCTTGCGGCGCTGCTCGGGGTGATTTCCCGATTGATTCATCAAGAACTTACGATATACTCGCAATAGCGGATGACGTAAATCATTTTTATCACGCAGTTACGGGCGTGATCCATTTCTCGGCATAGCGGCCTGTCACCAGCACCATTTCGGGGGGGTAGGCTCGACATGCCAGAGATGACCGGTGACGAGCGGCAGCGGTTCTTAGATGTGCTGGGAGAAGGGGCAAGGTCCAACGGCTACGTCATCTACGAGAAAGATGCCCGCGAAGACCTCGGCACTTACCTCGGCGGCTGGTCGGAGCAAGGCGTCACAAAAGAGCTGCTGGCGTACGGACAAGCAGGCGGCAAGATCAGCCGCACCCAGGAAGAACGCGAAGGATGGAAGGACAAATGGAGATTCTGCTTTCACCTTTGGCCAACGATTGGTGGCCAGAAACTGTATTTCGAGGCTCGATTCGATGAGCGAGACCCCGATGACCCTGTAATTCGAATCGTCCGCATTCATCCGCCCTAGACGCAGGTGCGCCAATGACAAAACGCAACCAAGATCGACCCTTCCCGTGGAGGTGCGGTACTTGCGATGAGCTGCAAGTCTACCGTACACCGACGGTATACAAGACAGCTATCAAATACGAAGGCCGTCCCTACGAGGTCGAGATTCCGGATCTCGAACTGCCCAAGTGCAGACAATGCGGGGAAGCGGTCTTCGACAACTTCGCAGGGCGGCAGATTGATCGGGCACTTCGCGCAAAGCTCGGTCTGTTACAGCCAGATCAGATTCGTGCCGGCCGCATTGAGTTGGCACTCAATCAGCGGGAATTCGCAGCGCACTTGGGCGTCGCCGAGGAATCCATCTCGCGATGGGAAACTGGTGCTCTCATCCAATCAAGAATTGTCGATCGCCAAATCCGGTTGCTTTTTGAATTCCCAGTCGTTCGGGAAGCGCTTCGACAGATAGAACTTGGCAAGCCAATCGGTGAGAGGGTGCGAAACGAGCCAATCGGCGAGGCCGGCGAGGTTGTTGCCCGTTGATGCGGTCGTCTGGCGGTGGCCAACTAAAGACCCACGTTGCGGCTAGCCGCCGGGCTTGAGCACGATCTTGCCGGCCAGGGTGCCGGCTTTGTGCAGGGTGTTTTCTTCCTGCAGGCGGTGGGCCTCCGCCGCCTTGGATAAGGGCAACACGCGGTCGATGCGGGGCTTCAGCTTTCCCTCGGCGAGCCAACGGTTGATGTCCTCCGCGGCCCGGCGCTGCTCGTCGGGCGTGGCGTTGAAGATCGCAAAGCCGTGCAGCGAACAGTCCTTCACGTAGAAGGGACCGACCGGGAAAATCGGGCGGGCCTCGCGGCCGGCCATCAGGATCATGCGGCCCCGCGGCGCCAACAAGGGCACCACACGCTCGAAGTCGGGCTCGCGGAGCGATTCCCACCAGACGTTGACCCCCCCGGGCACAAAACCTCGGATGGCCGCGTCCACGTCGTCGGTCTTGTAGTTCACCGCCAGGTCGGCGCCCAGCTCGCGGCAGGCGGCCACCTTCTCCGCCGAGCCGCCCGTGGTGATCACGCGGGCTCCGATGGCCTTGGCCATCTGCACCACGCTCGAGCCGACGCCGCCCGTGCCGCCGTGGACAAACAGCGTCTCACCCGGCTTCAAGGCGGCACACCGGACCAGGCCCAGGTGGGCCGTGATGCCTACCAGCGCGATGGCGGCCGCCTCCTCGTCCTTGACGCCCTGTGGAGTCGGATACAGCCACGATTCGTCGACGGCGGCCAGCTCGGCAAACGTGCCTTGCCGGCCCATGAGTCCCTGGTTGCTTCCCCAGACGCGCGTGCCCGGGCGAAACCGCTTGGCCTCCGGCCCGCAACGTTCGACCACCCCCGCCAGGTCGCAGCCCACTACGAACGGCATGGGCAGTTGCATCTTGACCGCGCCGGACCGCAAATACGTGTCGATCGGGTTGACGGCCACCGCTTTGACCCGCACCAGCACCTGCGCGCCCCTCGGTTCGGGATCGGCAAGATCGCCGTAGATGATGTTCTCGGCGGGCCCGGTCTCTTGGATGTACGCGGCCTTCATGGTTACTATGTAATCTGGCGAGCGGTTTTGAAGTCCAGGCGCCGAATCGCCCAAGGGCGTTTTATCAAAGGCTGGCGGCAAAAAACAGTCCCGGAAGGCGAGAGCGGCACAACGACTGGTTGATTACCTGCCATGGCGACCCATCTTTTCAACTCCGATCAACTGGCCGATTACCGGCGTGACGGTTACGTGTTGCTGCCCGAGCTGTTCGACGCCGAGGAGATGGGCATCCTGCTCGACTATGCCCGCAACGACCAGTCGCTGGCGGCCAGCGCTTATGGGCGCAAGGACGCCACGGGCCGCGAAACCCGGCTGGCACTCTGGAACCATCCGGGCGAGGACCTGTACGGCATGTTCTCGCGCTCGCCACGGATCGTGGACCGTATGGAGCAGTTGCTCGAGGGAGAGGTATATCACTATCACAGCAAGATGATGCTCAAGGAGCCGTTTGTGGGGGGCGCCTGGGAGTGGCACCAGGACTACGGCTACTGGTACCACAATGGCTGCCTGTTTCCGCTTCTGGCGAGTTGCCTGATCGCGGTCGACCGGGCCAACCGGGAGAACGGCTGCCTGCAGGTGCTGCGCGGATCGCATTTGATGGGGCGGATCGATCACGGCAAGACCGGCGATCAGACCGGCGCCGATCCCCAGCGCGTGCAGGCGGCGATCGAAAGGCTGGAGCTCGTGTACATCGAGGCCATGCCGGGCGACGCCTTGTTCTTTCACTCCAACCTCTTGCACCGCTCGGACCAGAACGCCTCGGCCCGTCCGCGCTGGTCGTTGATCTGCTGTTACAATGCAGCCCGCAACGATCCGTACAAGGAGTCGCGGCACCCGCGCTATACGCCGCTGGTGAAAACAACCGACTCGGCCATCAAGGAGTGGCGGCGCCCGGGAGCAACCGAAAGGGGGACGGCCGGAACGGGGGACGGGGGGCGACGGCCGAAAGAGTGACCCGGATTCGCCGAACGGCGCAACCTGTCACAACGCGGGCGATCCGCTGAAGCAGGAATCCCGGATCCAGAATTGCTTCAGCCTGGCTGCCGGCGGGGCTTGCGCTGCCGCGGCCAGGCCAGTCCGGCAACTATCATCAGCACTCCGGCCCCCGCGGCCGCCCCCACCAGGTACACCCAGGACTTGTATTGCTTCTCGATTTGCAGGTAAACGAGCATGCGGCGATCTTCGTCTTGGATCGTCAGACCGGCTTGTAACTGGTGCCATGCCTCCCAGACCTGCTCGATCGTATAGGTGTCCAGGTCTTCGCGGTTGATCCGGTCGAAGCCCTCAACCAGGCGGGGTGGCTGCGGATACCTGTACCAGAGGAATAGCGATGGTGGCACGCACACGAGAATGGTCGCCAGCCCCAGGAAAACCAGCCCCTGGCGGATCCCCCACTCTGCCTTCTCTCGGGCCGGCGCCGCTTCGGAGGCGATTTGAGTCTGTTCGAGCCTGGCCATGTCCCGCAAGGTGGGCACGGTGAGCTCATTGCCACAGGCGCAGCGAAGGGGCAGGCCCGACTGAGCAGTCTCGACCGGCAGCTTGTTGCCGCAACGACAGGGAAGCAGGTAGGCGGTTTTCATCATCACGGTAGGAGCACTCGAATCCATGCAAATTTTTTATTCGGGAACCGCGGAGCCCCGGTTGGCCCACCAGGGCAGCGTGATGGCGCCGTCGATGCCCAGCGAAGTGCCGGTGATGTAGTCGCTGTCCGGGTCGCACAAGAACACCACGCCGCGGCCTATCTCGCCGGGCCGGCCCATCCGTTTCCAGGGAAGTTTTTCGGCTGCCCGCCGCAGTTGTTCCTCGCTGGCGAACTTGCGCTCGCCCGGCGTGTCAATCCACCCTGGATGGATGATGTTCACCCGTATCCGCTGGTCCACCAGCTCAATGGCCGCCGTACGGGCCATCTGATCGATGGCCGCCTTCGACATGTTATACGCCATCGAACGGGGCACGGCCGTGTAGGCGTGCGGCGAGCTGATCACCACGATCGAGCCTCCCTGCCCTTGCCGAATCATCTGCCGCGCGGCCGCCCTCAAGGTATAAAACGCGCCCCACATCGTAACGTCGACCGTGCGCCGGAAACCATCGAGGTCGGCGGTATGAAAAGGCTCGCGGTCGCTGTAGGCGGCATTGGTCACCGCAATGTCGAGCCGGCCGAACTCCTCCACGGCGCGGGCCACCATCCGCTCGACCGCCTGGTAGTCAGCCACGTCGGCCGGGACCAAGAGAGGCTTTGAGCCGGCACGGCGGATCTCGGCGGCCACTTCGTCGGCCTCGGCGGCGCCGCTGCGGTAGTTCACCGCCACGTGGCAGCCGGCCTGCGCCAGCGCAACGGCCGTGCCGCGGCCGATTCCACGGCTCGCCCCGGTAACCAAGGCAACCTTACCGGCTAATTTCGACAAAGCCTTTTCCACTGCTCGAAAGGGTCAAGAACATCGAACCGACAACTTCGTGCATGCTACCATGGAAAGGCAGGAGGCAGAAGGAGGAAGGGCCTCTCTCCTGCTGAGAACGGAAAACTTCGCCGGGGCATCCCGGCGCGCCGGGACTTTGCCGCCAGGCACCCGACGTCTTCGTCTTCATTCCTCCTTCCTCCTTCCTCCTTCCTCCTTCCCCAAGCGCTCTCCCGGCTTCATGGGATGGCCGCGGAGAAACTCGGCCGCGCCGAGCATGCGCTTGCCGGCCGGCTGCAACGATTCAATCTCGAGCACTCCCTGCCCCGTGGCCACCAGCAGTCCCTCCTTTGCCCCGAGCACCGTGCCGGGCACAATCGGCTTTTGCAGGCCCTGCCAAGTCGATGCGTCGTCGGCGCGGACCCTCGCGCGGCCAAGGATCAATCGCACCGCGTCCCCTTCGGCTCGCTGCCAGAACGTGTACGTCCGGGGCCAAGGTTCCATGGCCCTGATCTGGTTCTTGATCGCCTGCGCCGGCCGGCTCCAATCCACCAGGCCGTCCGACTTGCGCAGCCGGCGGGCCGGCGTGGCCAAGCCGGGATCTTGCGGCAATGGTTCGACGCGGCCGGCTGCCAATGCCTCGATCGTGGCCAGCACCAACGGCGCGCCTAACTGGGCCAGCCGGGCTTCGAGCTCGATGGAGTTCTCATCCGGATCGATCGGCGTCGAGGCCTGCGCCAGGCAAGGGCCGGCGTCGATGCGAGGAGTCATCTGGATCACGCTGACACCCGTTTCGCTCTCGCCGTGATAGATGGCCCAGTTCACCGGGGCGGCGCCGCGGTACTTCGGCAACAGCGACCCGTGCAGGTTCACGCCACCCAGTCGGGCAACCTCGAGCGTGGCGGCGGCCAGGATCTGCCCATAGTCGGCCACGACCAACACATCGGGCTCCCAGGCCGCCAGTTCGGCCCAGGCGGAGTCGGTATTCACCTTCTCGGGCGCCAGCATCGGTGTGTTGCTCTGTTCGGCAAGCACCCGCATGGGGCTCGGCGGCGGCCGATGGCCGGCGGGGCCCGCGCGCGCGGGCTGCGTGACCAGGCCGGCAACGTCGTGGCGGCTGTCCAACAGCGCGCGAAACGTCGGCACCGCGAACGCTCCAGTGCCCATCATGACTACACGCATCAACGTCGGTCTCGCTTAAGAAGTGCCGCGAACCGCGGCAACCGCGTATTTCGGCCGGCCCGCCAACGCAGGACTAGGCCCGGAGCTGTTCCAATTCGGCAAGTCGGCTGAGAATCTGTTCGTCGCTGGGAATCTCTCCGCGAGTCCGGCGGCTCTGGAAGTCGGCCTCGAACTCCGCGAGCGCCTCGCGGACCGCCAGGTGGGCCGTCGGACTGAGCCGGTCGATGAACAATACGCCGTCCAGGTGATCGGTCTCATGCTGCACTACCCGCGCAAAAAGACCCTCCAGCCCCATGGTCACTTCCTGGCCGGCCAGGTTGTAGGCGTTCACGGTAATCCGCTCGGGGCGTCTGACCTGCGCATAGAGGCCGGGCAGGCTGAGGCAACCTTCCTCCTCCTCGCCTGAGCCTTTGGGCTGGCTCAACACCGGGTTGATGAAAACGAACTCCTGGTCGCGCAGGGCCGGGTCGCACGTCAGGTTGATCACGAACAGCCGGTAGGGCAGGTCGACCTGGTTGGCCGCAAGTCCGATGCCCCGGTGGTCTTTTTCGTACATCAGGTCGAACATCTGCCGCACCACCGTGTGCAGTTCGGCGTCGACCCTGCGCAGGGGTTTGGAAGGCCGCGTCAGCGTAGGATGGGGATAAGTGACAATCCGCAAAGGACTCTCCGACCGCAAGAACGCCCGCTCACGGGCAAGCGGGGAATTATAGTGTCCAAGGGCCCCGGATTGAAGTTGGCTCACGTTGACCCTTCGGGCGGCGGCCCCTAGAATTGCGGACACCTCTTCTTCGCAATCCTTTTCCGGGCATGGGCTTGTGAAACCATCCCCACCAACTGCGCCGGTGCCGTTCGATCGGCTGCTCGAGGCCCGCACCTCTCCTGATCAGAGCTCTCGGCTTCGGCGCTGGCAAGTTGCGGCGCCCGCCTGGCTCAGCTCGCTGGTGCTGCACGTGCTGTTGGTGGTGATCCTGGGGTACACCTTTACCATTCTGCCGCGGGGCACGCAGGCCCAGCCGGGGGCCGAATTGGTCGCCTCCATCAACACCGACGACCTCGACGGCGAAATGTTCGAGGACGAGCACTCCACGGTGGCGGTCACGGCTTCGACCGCCGAGCAACCCACCGCCGCCCAGCAGCCATCGGGCGGCCCGATCGGCGAGATCTTCGACGACCGCCCGCCGGTCGATGCCAGCTCGGCCCTGCCGGGCGCCCTGGAATTGTCGGGTCTGGCGGGGACAGGCGGACAAGGCCCGGCCACCGGCGCGGGCGACTTTACCGGAGGTCCGCGGCAACCGGCCCGCGTCCAGGGGGGCAAAGCGCGGACCAAGGTCTACGGCGTGGTCGGCGAAGGCAACGCGTTTGTCTACGTGTTCGATCGATCGGGCAGCATGGGAGGCGGCTCCACCAGCCCGCTCAACGCCGCCAAGACCGAATTGATGGCCAGCCTCGATAACCTGGGAGACACCAACCAGTTTCAAATCGTCTTCTACAACGAAAAGCCGACGGTGATGCCGGTCGGGCGACAGCGGGGCGGACTCTTGTTCGGCACCGAAGCGAACAAGAAGCTGGCGCAGTCGTTCGTTTCCAGTATCCGGGCCGACGGCGGCACGCGCCACGAGGAGGCCTTGCAAAAGGCGTTGCGGCTCGCGCCGGATGTGGTTTTTTTCCTCACCGACGCCGATCAACCCGAGCTGTCAGCCGGGCAACTGGCCGACATCAAGCGGCGCAACGGCGGCCGCACCTCCGTGAACACCATCGAGTTCGGACTGGGGCCCGCAATCGGGCGCGAGAACTTTCTTGTCCGCTTGGCGCGCCAGAACGGCGGACAGTACGTCTACATCGACATCTCCCGATACCGCTCGCGCGACTGACATTGTTCTTACGGGGAAGACGCAACGACGTGCCACGAAACAGGCTACTGGTCTATCGCTTCCTGATCGGCCTATCCGCCATCTATGCGATGCTCAGCCTGGCGAGGCTGCCGGCCGCCTGGGGCCAGGACATCGTGTACCTGTCGTCGGCCAGCAACCCCCGGTCCAGCACGCGGTTGGCCGGCAAGGTGCTCGAGTACACGGGCAGCGAGCTCGTGCTTGAGCTGCCCGGTGGCCGCCAGCGCAAGTTCCCCGCGGCCCGGGTCCGCGACATCGAGTCCGAGTGGACCGAGCCGCACTCGCAGGGAAACGCGCTGTTTGCCAAGGGCCAGCACTGCGAAGCGATTGGCAAGTACCAGGCGGCCGTACGCGCAGAGCCGCGGCGCTGGGTCCAGCGGATGATCCTCGCCCGGCTGATCGAGTGCTACGCCGAGTTGAACCAGTTGGCCCAGGCCGGCGAGCTGTTTCTGACCCTCTTCAATGACGATCCGGCCACGCCCTACTTTCACGTGATCCCGCTGAGCTGGCTGCCGGCCGAGCCAAACCCGCAATTAGAGCTCAAGGCGCGGGAGTGGATGGCCAGGCACGACGCGCCGGCGGTGCTGCTGGCGGCCAGCCACCTGCTGCCCGGCCCGCTCCGCCAGGCGGCACTCGAACGGCTCGAGCCGGTGGCCAAAGATCCCGATCCGCGCATCGCGTCCTTGGCACAGGCACAGCTCTGGCGAGGCGCCGCGGCTACCGCCAGCCAGGAGCAACTCGCCGCGTGGAAAAAGAATCTCGAAGAGTTCCCCGAAGATCTGCGGGCAGGGCCCTATCTGGCCTTGGGCCGCATCGCGGCGCAGCGCGGCGACCCGGTTCAGGCGGCCCTGCTGCTACTGCACGTTCCCATTCTCTATCCCCAGCAGCGATCCTTGGCCGCGGAGGGGCTGCTGGCGGCAGCGCAATCGCTGGAGAAAACCGGCCCGGCAGATCTGGCGCCGACGCTCTATCGTGAGCTGGCCGCTCACTATTCCTCGAGCCGGCCGGGCTCGCTCGCCAGGCAAAAGTTGCAAGAGCTGGGGGTCGAGTTGGTTCCGCCTGCACTACCCGTTGCCGCCGCCGGCTCCCTGGAGGCCCGCTTTCTCGACGGCTTGCGCGGACGGCGGCTGTTCGAGCTGGCCGAAACGGCCTGCCGCGACCGCCTCGACGCGACTGGCCTTTCCAACGAACGTCGCAGCCGCCTGGCAATCGAGCTGTCGCGGTCGTTCACGGAACATGCCCTGCACTCAGCGCCCGACAAGCGAGAGCCGCTCTGGCAGCAAGCCATTGATGCACTGGACCAATCGGGCGCCCAAGCCGACCACCCGTGGCGTGTTTTGGAGCAGGTTCAACGTGGCCTGATGCACCTGGCCCGAGGTGAGCTGGCACGGCAAGAAGCGGAGCTGGTGCGGGCCACCGAACAACAGATCGAGCAGGCCCGGACCCACTTGCGGGCCGCCGTGAAACAGCTCGAAGAGGCAGCGGCCGCCGTCGCAGCCCAGCAGCGGCAGGCTAACCAGCGCGGCCCCGGGCAGCCCGATGGACTGTCGGAGTCGGACCTGGCCTCGCTGGCCGACCACGTCAGCTATCAGCTTGCCCGCGCCTTCCGCAACCAGGGGCAGTGCTATCCGGCAGGCAGTCCCGATCGGGCGAACTCGCTGCGCCAGTCGGTCAACCTGCTTTCCACGCTGGCCCGGACCGACGTGTTCGACGCATTGACCTGGAACGCCCGGCTCGACGAGATCGTCTGCTACCGGCTGTTGGAAGACTTCCGCGCGGCATACGAGCGGATCGAATTGCTCACCCAGCGCGAGCCTCCTCCGCAAGTTCACCTGGCGGCCAGAGCCGAAGAAATTCGCCTGGCTTTGGACCAGGGCCGGCTGGAGGACGCCTTGGCGGCCGCCGACGAACAAAACTCGGCCGATGACGAGACCTCCGGGAACCTCGACTATGCCCGGCTCGAAGCGCACGTGGCTGCCTGGCGAGCGGCCGACCAGGCCGACAACACCCGCCAGGCCCGCCAGTGGCAATCGGAGGCGGCCAACCTGGTGCGCGCGATCGACGCCAGGCACGGCGCGTATTGGCGGCGGCGGGCGGAGACTTTGCTGGCAGGCACCCTAACCGGATCGGCTGATCCAACGGGCGTGCAGGCGGCCGACATGGCACTGTTGGTCCGGGCGGCCGAAAGTTTCTACCGTGCAGGCCAAATCGACGAAGCCCTGGCCACCTACGATCGGGCCGTCCAGCAGGCCAACCGCGACGGGAAAAGGCAAGAAGCCTTCGAGGCCGACTACGCCGCGGCTGCCATCGAGCAAGAGCACGGCCACTACCCCCAGGCGGCCAGCCGTTTCCGCCGATCGGCACTGGCGGCGCCCGACCATCCCCAGGCGGCCGACGCGCACCTGCTGGCGATCTACAACATGGCCCAGGCCGCAAAAAGTGAAAGCCAGCCTGAAGAGACTGACTCCCGCTCCGTCGACGACGAGTACCTGCGCCTGCTGGACGAGCACTTGGGGCAATGGCCGCAAGGTCCGTCCGCTTCCCAGGCCCGCCTGTGGCTTGGACGTCTGCAAAGCCGGCGGCAAGAGTGGCAGCGGGCGGTCGAGGCTTTTCGACAAGTGGCGCGAGAGCACGCCGGCTTCGCGGAGGCGGTCCAAGGCATTGGCGACTGCTATGTCGCCTGGCTGGAACAACTCCAGGCCGGCGGCCAGCCCACGGGCCAACTGGCCGAGCAAGCCGCCGGCTACCTCGAAGGCCTGATCAATCGACTGGAGGGAGGGTCCGGCCAATGGGGCGCGGCCGAGCAGGCGGCGGCCATCGGCGCCGCCAGGGTTCGGCTCCGCTTTGGCAACAACCAATTCGCCGAGGCCGAGCAATTGCTCTTGCGGGCCTTGGCGGCGGCCGACGATCAGCAGCCCGCTTGGAAGTCGGCGGCTCAGGGCCTGTTGCTTGTCGCTCTGGCCGGCCAGGGGCGGCGCGAGGAAGCCGGCAAGCTGGTCGAGGGACTGGCCCGGGGTTCGCCGCGCCGGTTATTAGAACTCTTGAAGAGTCTGGCGCGGATCCGAGAAACGGCGGCCGACGCGGTGCGTCCGGAGCTGGCGGAGTTGGAATTGGTGATTGCCCGCCGGTTGCGTACCGATCAGGAGGGACTGCGCGAAGACGAACAGCGCGCCTTCGAGCGCGCGTTTGTGGTCGTCCTGTCGCAGGCCGGCCGCCGCGGCGAGGCGCTGCACGCCGCCAAGGAATTGACCCGCCGCTGGCCGCGCGACGGCGATATCCACGAAGACTACGCGCGGCTGCTGCTGGAGGGTCCCGACCAGGAGTCGCTCGAGGCGGCCTTGGCACAGTGGCACCAGATCCAGCAGAAGTCCCGGCCCGGCAGCGACCGCTGGTTGCGGGCCATGTATTCGATGGCGCTGGCGCACGAGCGGCTAGGCAATCTCGATCGGGCCATCGGCATGGTCAAGCTGGCCCGCGCGCAATACCCGGCGCTTGGTGGACCTGAAATGCACAAGCAATTCGAAGACCTGCTCGCCCGCTGTCAGCGCTAGGCAATGGGGAGCGCATCCAAGGATGAATAGCAACGAAGTGCCGCGGGTGGATTGCCAAGTCCAGCACCTGCCCCTGGCCCCCATGCGCTGGACCAGGTGCGGCCACTGCTGCACTTGCCAGTTCCAGCCCTGGCTGCGGTCCTCCGAGATCGGTGCCAGCGTTTTCTGGTGGACCTGCCGGTGCACGTAACTGCGGGTGTGCCCCCAGGGCGTGCCGAAAGCCTGCGACGCCACGTCGGTCGCCGAGAGCACGATCTCGCCGGTGGCGTAGCGGACCGGCTCCTTGCTGGCCTCGCTGGGCCCGGGAGCATCCGTGCCGCCCGAGTCGGAGCCGTGCGGGTTGCCGCCTCGGCTACTCGCGCCCGACGGGCCGACGTGTTTCCCCGTGCCCCCCGGCTCGCAAGGCCCTTTGGTCTGGAAACGCTTCCTGCAGCGTTTGGATCGTCAACAATGACCTGCGTCCGGAGCTGCCTCCTCTTTCTCGCCCCAAGCCTCAAGCCTCAAGCGGCAGTGCCATTCGTTCCTGACCAGGTCCTTTCCACGTGCTCTCCACCCACGCCGCCGCCCGAAGAGCTTAAGCTGCCGCCCCCTTTGGATGGTTCGGCCGCCGGGGCGGTCAACCACAACATCGTCCGCGGGGCGATGGGAAGGAAGGGCGATAGGGCAGTTTAGCGGGCGGGGGCGGAAGCGAACCCGAGGACCGTGCGTGGATCTCGCATTGAGCCAACCAGGGAACACGCTTGCAGGCATTTCCCGCAAACCCGACAATGCTGGGTATGGGAACGCCCGAGCCAAGCAAGCCGCAGAAGCGCTCGAATTGGCGCCAGTACAGCATCTGCATGCTGCTGCTCGTGGTGACGCTGATCAGCCTGGTCCTCGGCCTGGTGGTTGTTCCCGCCCAGCGGCAGCAGCGAGCAGTCGCGGCGATAATCGAGCTGGGGGGCTCCGTAAAGTATGACTTTGAGTGGGAGGGCGAAACCCCTGGCCCGAACTGGTTGTATCGGATCGTCGGACGTGACTATTTTGGCGACGTCGTAACAGTCCACATAGGATCGGGCATGGCCGATGCGACGTGCTCGTACTTAAGCGCGTTGACAAAGCTGGAACACTTGTACCTAGGCGACACGCTTGTCAGTAATGCCGGCTTGGCACACTTGGCTGGGCTAACGCGCCTGGAATGGCTTGAGCTAGGGCGCACGCGGGTCACTGACGCCGGCCTTGCGCACTTGGCTGGGCTAACGCGCCTGGAATGGCTTGAGCTGGGGGGCACGCGTGTCACGGATGCTGGCCTTGCGCATCTGGCCAGACTCACAAGGCTGGAAGCCCTACGGCTGAACGAAACTCAGATCAGCAACGCCGGGCTCGCACATTTGGCCGGCCTGACAAAGCTGCAAGCCCTATGGCTGAGCGAAACTCAGATCAGCGATGCCGGGCTCGTGCATTTGGCCGGCCTGACCAGGCTGCGAGCCCTATGGCTGAACGAAACTCAGATAACCGGCGCCGAGCTGGCGCATTTGGCGGGGTTGACAAGGCTGGAAGCCCTATCGCTGAACGAAACTCAGATAACCGACTCCGGGCTCGCGCATTTGGGCAGGCTGAAGAGCCTAAGGATCCTGAACCTGAGCGACACTCGGATCACGGACGCGGGCCTCTCGCATTTGCACAGCCTGAAAAACATCAAAGATCTTCGCCTGAGTAACACGCGGGTTACTGACTCCGGCCTTATGCACCTAGCCAGAGTAACCAGCCTGCAAATGCTTTACCTGGATGGCACCAGAGTCGCTGATCCCGGCCTCGTGCAACTGCAGGGCCTGACAAGCCTGGAATCACTTTGGTTGGGCGAGACGCCCGTCACCGATGCCGGCCTTGCGCATCTGGGCGGGCTGACGAGCCTAGAATGGCTTGGCCTGACGGGGACGCAGGTCACCGATGCCGGCCTGGCGCATCTGGCCGGGCTAACGAACCTAATCATATTGGATCTGAGTGGCACGCAGGTGACCGACGCCGGCCTTGAGCATCTCGGGAGGCTGACGAGCCTAGAAAGGCTGGACCTGAATGCCACGCAGGTCAGCGACCAGGGTTGCGACAAGTTGCGGCAGGCCCTGCCCAATTGTGTCGTCCTACACTAGACTAGCACTAGCTAGGACTAGACCAGCCGCCAGTGAGGAACATGGCCCGCGCGGGGTGTTCGATCAGCCGAAAAGCGATTCCGGGTACGCTTGCTCTAGGTCGAGCTATTGTCCTTTCGCTGCATTCTGTTCATTCTCGCACTGAAGACACATATTAATGCGGAAGATTTCGTCCGGAAAGAAGCACGTCTGATTGCCTATAGTTTTACTTGCTTTTATCTCGACCTGGTCCCATTGACCACCGTAATTGAAATAGGCAATTACAGTCTTTTGGTCCTCCGAGCAAGGCGTGATCCAGAAGCCATGCGCCTTGCTCCACGCTTTGCCCCTGCCTCCGAACAACTCCCCAGAAAACGTACCTGCACCAAGCGTCCCGGACGCGCCCCGTGCGTTGCCCCGCTTCACAGGGTCGAACTCGCGCTCAATCCAGGTCTTCCACTCTTTCTCCACAGTTAACTTATTAGTCTTCCTGCGAGCCGCTCCAACAGTCCCACTGAAACCAACAAGCCCACCGAGGGTGGAAAGCCCCCCAAGTCCCAAAACGAGGCCACGAGCTAGCCCGGAGGATATCCGCAACGCCCCTGCGATCTTGCCGATTGCAGCCTCCTGGCTCCCTACCACTAAGAGGGCTACGCCGCCAATCGTAAACACCCAATTCTTCAAGTCTCCGCCGTTCTCCTCCGCAAGAGCACTGCTCAACGCTTCCTGAGCGTTGCAGTAGTTCCGACAATCTTCAAGCAATTTGTCGCACTCATCTTCGCCTAGGCTGGTATTCAGGCAGCACCTGTACGCAGCCGTGCAGTTGGGATGGCAGTCATTTTGATACGCGGCCGTTACCACTGCAGGCATTCCCGCAGGGAGTGGTCCCCGCAGGCCCCCCGTAGTTGTCCCAAAAGGATCCAGCACACTAACAGGGGACGATAAGGCGAATTCATACAAATTCGGGCCATCCAAGTAAGTTAAGGCGTCTCGCTGCAGCCACCTGCCAATGTTTGGAGCCAGGTAGCGACGCCGGGCGATAAGAAGACCTGTATCGTCGACGGTATAGGCGGCGAACCCGTGCTGCCAATCGTAAATCGATGCCCCACGCGCGTTAAAACTGCCATCGAACACCACCATGGCGCCGTATGGCGCGTGGACGTAACGTTCACGAGTGCTCCCTGACTCATCCACTATGGCCGTTACATTCCATGCTCCATCTTGAAGGGCATACAGGCGCTCGTCGAGCATGCCATCGGGCGGTGCGCTGGTGTCCCGGTCGCGGACGACCAGGTTGTCGATGTAGCGAAGGCCCCACACGAACTGGCGGTCGGCCAGGCTGGAGGCGCCGAGGCGCTCCTCAAGGACCTGCCAGAGGGCGGAGTAGTAGAAGTGGCGCACGACGCCGCTCAGGGTTTTATTTGTGCGACGGAAAAGGCCATCGTAGGCATACTCGTCCACCGTGGACACGCCGTCCATGAGTTTTACCAACCGGTTCCAAGCATCCCACGTGGCCACGAAGCTCTGCGTCGGATCGGCGGGCTGCGGGATGAGGACCATGTTGCCCGCACGGTCGTGGATGGGATCGACCCAGTCCGGACCGGCACTGGCCCCAATGGTGCCGATCTCGTTCACGTTGTTGTGGCTGCGGGACTGGTTGAGGTCCCAGCCGCCGTTGCCGTCGGTGTCCTCCTTAAAGGCCGTCCAGTTGCCGGTGGCGTCGAGCGACCACGCCTGGGCAAACGCCAGGCCGGTGATGGCCGTCTTGCCGGCGTTCAGGTCGCCGCGCTCGAAATCCTTGAGCTGATAGAGCC
>JBBDYJ010000006.1:0-61187 GCA_040901675.1 Pirellulales bacterium
GAGGAAAACGGACGACGAAGACTGGGGCACGCTAGCGCTTTGCCCCAGGCACCCGCGCGGAGCACGCCGGCTGGCCCCAAAGCAGTGGCACAACAAAGAATGAAACGGAATGAATTCCGTTCTACTCCACGAAACGGAATGAATTCCGTTCTACTAGGCACGAAACGGAATGAATTCCGTTCTACTCGAGGTCGATTTGGGTCGAGGCGGGACGGGCGGGAGGCGCGGCGACGGTCACGGTCTGCTGGCCCTCGCGCTCTTTGTTGCCGGCAATGCCCTCGGCCTTGACGGTGTAGTCGCCGGGGGGCAGCTCGGTGAACTCGCAGATGCCGTCGCTGCCGGTCTGCTTGGAAAGCATCTTGGGACCGGCGATGATCGAGACTTTGCACTTCTTCGCCAGCGGCCGGCCGTCGAAGGTGACCTGCACGCGGAGCTTGTTGGTGGTGGGCGAATCGGCCGGACTGGTCGAGAGCGGCTTGTCGATGAAGACGGCCAGCTTCTCGATGGGCGACGCCAACCCCACCTTGTCAACCGCCCGGACCAGAAAAGTATACCGGCCGGGCTCGAGCTCCTTGGTAGGCAGCAGCACGGCATAAAGGTCGCCGCCATCCTCGGGCAGCCGGGTGATCTTGGGGTCTTTGATCTCGGTGTCGTTGGCGGCGGCCTTGGCAAATTCGACCTGCTCGACACCGCTGACGTCGTCGGCGGCCCGGGCCGCCAGGCGCAGGTCGTCGCCTTGCCGGACCCGGACCGCTTGCGCGGCGCCGCTGACCAGGTCGAGGATCGGCGGCTGATCGTCGAGCTTCACGGTCCGCCGGTCGGTCTTCAAGGCGGCACCGCCCCGCAACAGCCGGGCGCTGATCTGGATCGACTGGTTTGGATACGCCTCGGTGTCGAGATCGACCTCCAAGTCGCCGACGGCGGCCAGCAGCGTGAAGGTGCCTTCCACGTCGCCCTTCAGCAGCCGGACGTCGAAGGCGCGGTCGGTGGTAAAGCGATGCTCGTCGACGTCGCCCGGGATGGCCACGACAATCTCGTGCAGCCGCTCTTCGAGCTCGGGCGGCGGGACGTCGGCGCGCAGCTTGACGCGGACGGTGGGCGTGTCGCGGAAAGCCTGGCCTTCCGGCGGCTCGACGATCTCGACGTGGTCCAAGGCCAAAAGCTTGCGCGGCACCCGCTGGCCCGGCCCGTCGCAAAGGACCGAGTAGATGAAGGCCCGCGGGTAGTCGTCGACCGCAAGATAGACCTCGATGCGGCGCTGGCGGTCGGGCTCGACTTCGGCAAAGAGCTCGACGGAGTGGACCCGCGGCTTGAGAACGGCCGCGGTCCGCTTGCTCTGCGAGCTGCGCAGCAGCGGATCTTCGAGCTGCCAGACAATCCTCGAACCACCCGGCGGCAACAGTTGGTCGGCCTTGGGGCGGATCCGGACGACGATCCGTTTGCGGTCGCGGTCGTACCAGACTTCCGGATCGAGCAGGTAGTCGGCCGGGTGCCTGGGGGCCACGTCGATCCAGAACCACTGCCGTGCCTCGGCGGAAGGCCGAGCGGCGTCGTCGAGCAGGCACAACAGGCCGTTGGCCGCGGGAATCCCCTTGGGTTCCTGGTCGGCGGCAGTTGCCGCGGCGGCCGGGGGGGGATCGTCCTCTCCGCCTCCGCCCCCGACGCGCTCAGCGCCGCTCCCGGCGGCGGGCGCCGGCGCGGCGGGCGCGGCCGGCGTGAGCGGAGGCAGCGGCAAGGGGAGCTCGTTCACGTTCCCGGCGAACACCAGGTCGGTCTTCAGCAAGGCCCGGGCGCCGGGCACGGGGCGCGCAGGCTGATCCAGATTCCAGGAGTAAGCCGAAGGGCCCGCGGCGCCGCGCGGCGGCAAGGCGAACAAGGTGTACGCCAGCTTCTTCGGCACGCCCGACAGGTTGTGGACCGAGAGCGAGAACTCCGTGCCGCCGGTGGGGAAGGGGCGGAGCGTCAGCTTGCGGAGCGAGCCGGGCAGGGAGGCCGACGCGGCGGCGGGCTCCGTGCCGCCGTCCGGGCCAGTGGCCACCAGATCGAGCCGGTCCGGAGCGGCCACGGCGAAGCGGGTCTGGTTCTCGACCGACTCTTCGCTCAGCCGGGCGCGGAGCGTCAACGTCGTCTGGCTGATGGAGCCGTGCCGAGCTCGGACCAGCAAGGCAATCGGTTCCTCGCCGCCCGAAGCGGTGAGCGCAAGCTTCTGTTCGCGGCCCGGCGGCCAGGGTTTGCCGTCCGGAGCGGTGATTTCCAGATCGGCCGCTTCGTACTGGAGCTGGATGAGTGCCTCGCGGGCACGGTCGTGGCGGAGCCGCCACTGGAAGCGGGTGAACTGTTCGGCGTTGATCGAGGCAGCGACGGGCTCGCCGGTGCCCTGGGCCGCCGTGGGACCCGACAGGGCCACTTTGGGGGCAGTGTCCAGATCCAGGTCCGCGAGCGGCAGATCGGCGACCAGGTTGATGCCGCCGCCCAGCGCGAGCCCCTCGAATTGCAGGTCGACGTGCTGCGCATCGCGGCCATCGATCAGCCGGAGCATGGTTTCGGCGGTCCGGCGGGTGTGATACGCGTCGGCGGTGGCGTTGGAGGCCACCTTGGCCGGCAGCGTCCGGTAGAAACTGGCCAAGGCCGAGCCGACTTCGCGAAACGCGCGGCATTGGGCGGCAACGTTTTCGGCGTCGATGTTGCGCGCGGCTGCCAGGCTCCTGGCAAGGTCGAGGTTGGCGGGAGTGACGCCGCCGGGGTCGACCACTTGGGTCAGCTTGAGCTCCCACTCGGCCCACTGGGCGATGCGCTGCCAGTTACGGGCGGCCACGGTATTGCGTTGCGAGCTGGAAGGGAGGCGGTCGTCGGCGGGCGGCTTGTCGTCCATGGCCGCCAGCATGTCCCAAAGCTGGCGCCGCTGGCCGGCCAAGGGCAGGTGAGTGTTCAACAGGGCCTCGGCTGCTTGTCCCTGGCTTGCGTAGCGGCCAGGGGCGGCGGCTCGTCGGCGGGGCCCGCTGGGCTGATCGAAGCCGGCCTGCTGGCGGAGCCGCAGCTCGATGTCGGTTTGAAGGGAGCGGACGCGTTGTTGTTGCTCGACCAAGGCAGCCAGCCATTGTTTGGCGTCGGGGGCGGGTTGCCCCGCGAGGCTGCCGTCGTGGCCCGGACTCTCGACGAACAGGGCGACCAGGCGCGACGATTCGCCGAGGAAGTCGGCCAGGCGCCGGCCCAACTCCGACTGGGCTGAAACGCCGGCGGCCCCGCACAGCCGAACGTAGGACGGAGCTCGAAACAGCACGTCGTTACGCAGGCGGATGGCGGCCGCGACGTCGGGGTGCTGCTCGAAACTGGTTTTCGCCGCGCCGAGGTCGAACTCCTGGCGGCGGCGGTTGATTCGTTCGAGATACGGGTCCAACCGCATGCGGGTCTTGAGCAAGTCGACGGCCGCGGGTTCGGCCGGCACGGTGCCGCCCAGCGCTTGGCGCTCGTAGCCGAGCAAGAGTTGCTCGCACTGCCGCCAGAGGTGCGGAGCGTAGTCGACGGGAGTCCAACCATCGACGCCGGCGCGGTCGTCCATGCCGTCCAACGACTGCCATTGTTGCCAGGCCAGGTCGAGCAAGCCGCGTTGTGCGAGCTCGGCGGCGGTCGGTTGGGGCGGGGCGGGTCCGGGTTTTTTGGCCGGCTGGCCTGCCTGGCCGGCCGGTGGGGGTGCCTGTTCGGTCTTGCCCGCGGGTGGGGAAGCGGCCGGTTGAGTGTCGGTGGCTGGGTCGGCACCCTGCGTGCCGGGTGCGGGCGGCTGGGTGTCTGGTGCTTGGGTGGCTGGTGCTTGGGCGGTCGGTGCTTGGGCGGCCGGCGTTTGGGCCGAGCCGGCCTGGCCGAGCGCGAGAACACCATGAGCGTTGGCGAGAGGACGGCTGAGAGGACGGCTGGGCCGGCGGGCCTGCTGTTCGGCTTCGCCGGCAGGTGCGGCGTCGTTGCTCTCGGCCACGGGGCGGGCCGCCTTGGTGAGGGGCAGGGGCTCGGGTTTGCCGCGGCCTTGCTCACCTCGCAGCAGCAGCGGAGTCTGGGTCTGGGTCTGACCGCTGGCCTGCCAGACCCAGGAGCCGACACGCGTGCTGACGTAGTCGAACAGCTCGGCCAGGTCGACGTCGGTATTGTCGTCTTGATCGGAGTCGGCCGCGCCGGCCAGCGCCTCGGCGACGCATTGGGCAAAGACGCTGGATCGCTCGTGGTAGGAGACGTGCGACCGCTCCAGCAGGCCGTGGGATGCCAGGACCCACAGGCTGGGATCGTCGAGCTTGCGGACCTCGTCTTCGACGAGGAGGGGGAACTCGTTGAGGAGCATGCCGGTTTGCACGTCGACTTCGAGCGTGCCGGCATCGAGGACGAGCAGCTTGGTGGAGGCGGTCGAGCGTGCGAGATGGGCCAGGAGGTCGCCGAGCTTGTATCGGCCCGATCCGCCGGTTGCACTGTAATCGCTGCAAAGCAGCCAGGCCGTCGCCTCGCCGGCGGCATCGGTCACCGAGACGCCGTGGGCCGAGACGAACAGGATCAGCACGTCGTGGCCGGCCGGCACGCCGCGGACCTGCTGGGCGAGTGACGATTCGAGCTTGGGGGCCTCGGTCAGGTTGTCCCAGACGGCGACCGTTGTGTGGGGAGATTCGTCCAGCCGCCGCCAGCGGGCCAGATCCTGGCTGACAAAGGGGAGGCTCGGGGCGTCCAGGACGTTGTAGTCGGCGATGGGAAGGCAGGCGACGTGGACCTGCCTGGGGGCGGCGAAGAGGCTCCAAACAATCCAAGCCAGCAGGCCGCAAAGCGCCAGGACCGCCGCGGTGGCCAGGATCCGCTTGACGTGGCGGCTTTCGGGCTCGGCCTTGGCCGGTTTTGCCCGCCAGGAACCACGGGTAGGATTCGAGGGGCTTCGTGAACCGGGCATGTAACTCTCCCAGTTGCTGTGTGTGGCAACGTTGCCAGGCGCCTTTGGTATACCGCCAGGCGGCGGCGGTGGCTAGTTCAGCGAGGGATCCTTGGGGACGTGCTTGATGCCGAGCGTCGAGACAAGCTGGGCAGTAGTAATCTGCCGGGTGAGACGGGCCCAGAGGCCGTCCTGTTCGCCGAACACCTCCTGGGCGGTCGCGGGAAGCTGCCGCCAGAAGCCGCCCTTCAACTCTTGCTCCAACTGGCCGCGGCCCCAGCCGGCATATCCGACGAAGAACCTTCCGGAGCCGTCCTTGATGGCGACGAGGTGCTCGAGGTTCTCCTTTTGGGTGCTGAAGTAGATTTGGGGCGCGACTTCGAGATCGCGCAGCTCTTCATGGGGATGAATGGCCATCAGCGGTCCCTGGAGGGGCCCGCCCATGTCGAGCATGGCGCCGGTTTCGCAGGGGCTTTCGCTCACCTGGTCCCAGACCTGCTTGACCGGCGTGCTGGAGCGGCGGGTGAGCATCAGGCCGATGGCGCCTTCGTCGTCGTGCTTGAAGACCAGGACCACGGAACGGGCGAAGTTGGGGTCGCGCAGCTCGGTCGAGGCGACCAGCAATTGTCCTTTCAGCGATTCGTGTGGGGGGAACACGGGTCAGGTGAAGGCAGGAGGACGAGACGCCGGGCGGCCATGCGACATGCCGGTTCGCCATCCATCACTTTAAACTGTAGACTGAGAACTGAAAACTTCTGGCCAGGGGATTCTGACGTGACGGGGGGGGAGCGGAGACAGGCTGGAAGCCTATCCTACGGAGACAGGCTGGAAGCCTATCCTACGGGGACAGGCTGGAAGCCTATTCTACAAGACGGGACAGGCTGGAAGCCTATTTTACAAGACGAGACAGGCTGGAAGCCTATCCTACTGCATGGCAAAGCCGCTGGTGGTCATCAATGTCGTGGGGTTGACCCATGACCTGCTGGGGCCTGACACTCCAAACATCCGGCGAGTCGCCGAGGAGGGGTTCGCGCGGCCCATGGGCACGGTGCTGCCGGCGGTGACCTGCTCGGCCCAGTCGACGATGCTCACGGGCCTGCCGCCGCGGGAGCACGGCATCGTGGGCAACGGCTGGTACTTCCGCGACCTGGCCGAAGTGCTCTTCTGGCGGCAGTCGAATGGCCTGGTGCACGGCGAGCGCATCTACCAGGCCGGCAAGCGCCGCGATCCGGGCTACACGACCGCCAAGATGTTCTGGTGGTACAACATGTACGCCGACGTGGAATGGTCGATGACGCCGCGGCCCAGCTATCCGGCCGACGGCCGCAAGATCATGGACAGCTACAGCCAGCCGGCCGAGCTGCGCGACCGCTTGCAGGAAAGGCTGGGCGTGTTTCCGCTGTTGAGGTTCTGGGGACCGGGGGCGGGCATCGAGAGCTCGCGGTGGATTGCGGAGGCGAGCCGCCTGATGATCGAGCAACACGCGCCGTCGCTGACGCTGGTTTACCTGCCGCACCTGGACTACGATTTGCAGCGGTTTGGTCCGGGCGATCCACGGATCGGCGGCCAACTGCGGGCGGTGGACGCCGAGGCGGGCAAGGTGATCGATGCGGCACGCGGGGGCGGGGCCGAGGTGGTGGTGCTCTCGGAATACGCGATCACCGAGGTCCGGCGGCCGGTCCACATCAACCGGGTGCTCCGGGAGCAGGGGTACGCGGCGGTGCGCCGCGAGCCGTTGGGCTGGGAGACGCTGGATGCCGGGGCGTCGCGGGCGTTTGCCGTGGCGGACCACCAGGTGGCGCACGTCTATGTCCGGCGGCAGCAGGACATCGCGGGCGTGACGGCCCTGTTGCGGCGCACCGAAGGGATCGACCAGGTGCTCGATCGCGCGGGGCAGGCGGGCTATGGCCTGGACCACGAGCGCAGCGGCGAGCTGGTGGCCGTGGCTGCCCCTGATTCGTGGTTTACGTATTATTTCTGGCTGGACGACGCCCTGGCGCCCGACTACGCACGGACCGTGGATATCCATCGCAAGCCGGGATACGACCCGGCGGAGCTGCTGGTCGATCGGGGCTTGCGGTTTCCGAAGCTGAAGGTGGCGCGGCGGCTGGCCCGCAAAGCGCTCG
This sequence comes from Pirellulales bacterium, assembly GCA_040901675.1. GTDB lineage: Bacteria > Planctomycetota > Planctomycetia > Pirellulales > JAICIG01 > JBBDNX01. The sequence goes on from JBBDYJ010000006.1 coordinate 7,024, forward strand.
GATTGCGGTATTACATGGACGTGATCGGGCTGGATGCTTCGGTGGTCCGCGGCAGCCACGGCCGCCTGCCGGAGGCGGGCAGCGAGTCGAGCCGGGGGCCGGTGTTCGTATCGTCGTCCAAGGCGATCGAGCAGGACGCTATCGCGATGACGGAGGTGAAGGAGCTGCTGTTGAGGCTGCACTGAAGCGGAGAGCGGGGGGCGAAAGGAGGGCGCGGATGCGAGTGGCGGTGACGGGTGGCGGCGGGCAATTGGGGGGCGAGCTTTGCCGCCAATGGGGCGAGGCCGCCACGCCCTTGGACTTGCCCGAGTTCGACTTGCTCGATGTCCAGGCGGTCAGGCGGGTGCTGCTGGAGCTGCGGCCGCAGGCGGTCGTGAACACGGCGGCCTATACGGCGGTGGATCGGGCCGAAGAAGTCGAGATGCTGTGCTGCGCCGTGAACGCCGAGGCGGTGCGCACGCTGGCGGGAGTGTGCCGGGAACTGGGCTGCCCGCTGGTGCAGATCAGCACGGACTACGTGTTCGGGCGGGACGTGGCGCGTGAGCGGCCATACCGCGAGGACGACGAGCCGGGGCCGCTGGGCGTGTATGGGCAGAGCAAGCTGGCGGGGGAAGTGGAGGCGGCCGCGTGGGAGGAGCACCTGATCGTCCGCACGTGCGGGCTGTACGGCAGGCGGGGCCCGCGGACCGCCGGCAGCAGCTTCGCGGAGACGATGCTGCGGTTGGCGAGCGAGGGGAAGCATTTGCGGGTGGTGGACGATCAGCACTGCACGCCGACGTACGTGCCGCACGTGGCGGGGGCGCTGCGGTGGCTGGTGGAGCACGGGGCCCGCGGCACGTATCACGTGGTGAACGCGGGGGCGACCACCTGGCATGATTTTGCGGTGGAGATGTTCCGTCAAGCGGGGCTGGCAGCGAGCATCGAGCGGATCAGCACGGCCCAGTACGGGGCCCGCGCGCCGCGGCCGTTGTACAGCGTGCTCGACACGAGCAAGTACCAGGCGAGCGGCGGACCGGCGATGCCGAGCTGGCAGGAGGCGGTGGGTGAATACCTGGCGTCGCGGGGCGAGCGGGAGGAGGGTCTCGCCGGCGGCGCGAAGAGCGGCTAGTGATCCTGGTATCCGACGAGCGAATCCATGCCCAGCCGCATCTTGAGCTCTTCGAACTGCTGATGGTATTGATCGCTTGACGAGTGAACGTGCTCGGCCTCGGTGATGAACTTCATCTCGTCGTCGCAGCCGATGCGGTGGGCTTTGAAGACTTCTTCGAACTCGTGGAGGTTCTCGCCATAGACGATGAGCAGCTTGTGCTCGTCGAACTGGACCTCTTGCGGGACGCCCGGGTTCAAGACGGCGATGCCGGTGCAGCCGTCGTTGAGCAGCAGATCCTCGAAGTCCCAGAGGATGCTCTTGAGCACGGGCAGGTCGATGTGCTCGCGGTACAGGTCGACGTGCCCGCGGGCCTCGCGATTGTGGCTGGTTTCGAGGACGACGTCGACTTCGAAGCCGAGCGGGTCGAGCAGCTCCATGAACGTTTCGAAGAGTTGCTGGTTCGAGGCGGCGCCCATCAACACGGGGACGCTGGCGCGCGAGTCTTCATCGTGGTATACATCGTGGCGGTAGCCCTGGCTGGGCACCACCTGGAGGTCGTAGGAGGGCCTGATGGCGTCGGTCAGGACGAAATCGCCGTAGCGGACGACGCCGAGGTGGGCTTCCAGCTCTTCGTCGCTCAATCGCTCGAAGCTGCTGGTGCCCACGGCGACATTGCCGTCGCGGAACACGTTGCGGAAAAAACGCTTCAAGAACCCCATTGGCTTAGTCCACCTCGCGACAGGCAGCCGTAGCCACGGCGCCCGCGTTGCTGTTCAATTCTTGGTCTCCGCAAGAACCGTAGGTCATAAAGCCGCCACTCAAGTAAGTCCGCCAGGGCGGAAGTTTTTTTGGCCGCCGGAAAGACCGGCCCGCGACGGAATAATCCCCGCACCTGTTACCCGTGGACCCGCTGGGGTCGCCCACCGCCGGCTCGAAAGAACCGCGCGTGGATCCCCATTATTAGTCTAGCATTTGGCTTCCGGCCAGGCGGCCCGCCGGACCGATTTTGAACCGGAAACCGGAACGGAAAATGGGCGAGCCTGCCGGTCGCGGAAACTCCGCCAGCGCACGTGTTTCGTACAGCCGCTGCGTCCGGCCTTTTCGTCACCGGCAGCCAAAAGAAAGGACGCAAAGCCGCTGGTGAAACGGGGGCTTTCGGCTACCGGATGTCGGGCTGTCGACCACTCGGAGCGGGTGGACCGCACTACGCCACCACTCGCGGAGCGAGCGGACCACCCTACGCCACCACTCGCGGGGCGAATGGAACCATATTCCTGGAGCCGCCGGCGGACCTGGCCCCCCGGCAGGTCAATCCATGTCCTTGTCCTTCATCCCCTACGCAGCGAACAGCCGAATCGTTCAGGGCAAATCGGGAACCACTCGACAGGAGGGTCTTAGGTCTTGGTACTTGGGCCGAATCGTTCGGGGTAAATCGGGAACCACTCGACCGCCAGCACTGCTTCTCGCAGCCGGCACGCCGGCTGGCTCCAAGCAGTGGCACCGGTCGGCTCCAAGCAGTGGCGGTCAATCGGGGAGCTTGAAGTCGGCAATCCAGAGCTGGCTGGAGCCGTCGGCCGTGCGGTTGCTGGTCCACATCAAGCGGCGGCCATCGGGCGAGAAGACCGGCAGCACGTCGGCCGACGGGTGGTCGGTCACCCGCTGCGGCGGGCCGGCCGAAAGGCGTCCGTCCTGGACCTCGTACCGCATCAGCCAAAGGTCGTAGTTGGGCCGGGCCGCGGGGTCGGAGTGGTCGGCGCCGGCCCAGATGATCCAAGGCTGAGTGGGATGCCAGTAGGGGGCCCAATTGACCCCCTGGTTGTCGGTCAAGGCCACCTCGTTTTTGCCGTCGATCCCGATGCAGTAGATCTGCAGCATGTCCTTTTGCTTGCGGTCGCTGCGGAAGACGACCCAGCGGCCGTCGGGCGAGATAAATGGGCCGCCGTCGTAACCGGGTGCGTTGGTCAGCCGCCGGACGTTCGAGCCGTCGGCGTCCATCAGGTACAGATCGGGATCGCCGTCGCGGGTGCTGGCAAAAGCGATCTGGGTGCCATCGGGCGACCAGGCACCCTCGGCGTCGTAGCCGGGCGCGTTGGTCAAGCGGCGGAGGACGTTGCCGTCCAGGTCGGCCTCGAAGATGTCGTAGTGCGGGTCAAAGCTCCAGTCGTAGCGGCGCCGGCGGCCGCTGGCGGCGTCGTCGGCCTGGCGGCGGCGCTCGAGTTCCTCGGTTTCGCTCAGCTTGGGGTCGAGGTGGCTGGAGGCAAACAGCAGCCGCGTGCCGTCCGGCGAGAAGTAACTGCAAGTCGTGCGGCCTCGGCCGGTGCTGATCCGCTTGGGCTGGGCTGCGCCCAACGGCTGGGTGTAGATCTGGTAAAACGGGTAGTCGGCGGTGACTGCCTGGTAGATGATGGTCGTGCCGTCGGGAGAAAAGTACCCCTCGCCCGCTTTGACAAAGCCGCCCTGGCTGCGCTGGGCGGTCACCTGCCGGATGTTCGAGAGCAGGACGGGTTCGATCGAGTCGCGGGGGGCCCCTTTTTCGGCGGCCGGCTCCTGGGCCATCGACTGCGACGTGAAGGCGGCCAGTGCCAGGCAAACCAGCAGCAAGGGGCAACGGCGCCGGAGGCGAGGGCTGGACGGGGAACGATGCGACGGGCCGGGATGCGACATTTCCGTTCCTATGATGATGGGAGTGCTTGTTCCGGAGAATACCGTTGAGCAGCCGGGACGAGGAGGTCGAGCGGGCGGGCAAGGCAACAACGCAACTTATTATAGGCAGGGCCGATGAAGATTTACACCAAGACGGGTGACACGGGGGAGACGGGACTGTTTGGAGGGCCGCGGGTCCGCAAAGACGCGGACCGCATCGAGGCCTACGGGACGGTCGACGAGCTGAACGCGGCACTCGGCCTGGCTCGCTCGGACGGCTTGCCACGGGAGACCGACGAACTGCTGGAGCGGGTGCAGAACGAGCTGTTCTCCCTGGGCGCGGAGCTGGCCAGCCCCGACCCGCAGCGTTCGGGGACCGCCCTGATCGGACCGGCCCAGGTGGCGGCACTCGAGCAGGCGATCGACCAGAACGAGCTGCCGTTGGAGCCGCTCAAAGAGTTCATCCTTCCCGGCGGGGTCCGTGGGGCGGGCTGCCTGCACCTGGCCCGCACGATCTGCCGGCGTGCGGAACGGCGGTTGGTGACGCTGGCCGGGGCCGAGCCGGTGTCAGCGCACCTGGTCGAGTACCTCAATCGGCTGGGCGACCTCTTGTTTGTGCTGGCCCGAGTCGTGAACCTGCGGTCGGGATTGGCCGACGTCCGGTGGAAGCGGCCCCGGCCGCCGGGTGACTGAACATTCCTGCAAGAGCCGGGTGACTGAACATTCCTGCAAGAATAGCCCTGGCAAGGCTTTACCCGACGCTTTTCGATCGGTAGGCTTGTGAACCTGAAGCAGGTGCGCTGAATAACCCCTTGCACGGGAGCACGTTCGATGGCGGCTGGAAGATGGTTGGGGTTGATCCTGTGTTCGCTGGTGCTGGGGCTTGCCGCACAGCAAGCGGCATGTGCCCAGGAGGATGGGGCGGATCCAGCGACCGAACGGCCTGATGAGACGTTTCTCATAGGGGAAGAGGGCGCCGCGCCGGTCGACGAGAGAACCAGCGCCGGAGCGGACGAGGCGGCCGAGTCAGCCGACGAGATCGACCGTGGCGATCATGCGTGGATGCTGATGTCGTGCGCCTTGGTGCTGATGATGACGGCGCCGGGGCTGGCCATGTTCTACGGCGGCCTGGTGCGGAAGAAGAACGTGCTGGGCGTGATGATGCAGTGCTTCTTCCTGATGGGCCTCAACACGATGATCTGGGTCCTGTACGGCTACTCGCTGGCATTCGGCGGCACGCCCGGTGAAGAGGGGTACAACCGGTGGATCGGCAACACCGAGTACTTGTTCATGCAGAACGTTCAGCCGAGCGTCGACGCGGCGGGCAACCAGACGTGGCCCATGGAAGGGACGTACCCGCGGCTGACGCACATGTTGTTCCAGGGAATGTTCTTCATCATCACGCCGGCGCTGATTTGCGGCGCCTTCGCGGAGCGGATGAAGTTTTTGTCGATGGTGCTGTTCACGATTCTGTGGGGCAGCCTGGTCTACTGCCCGCTGTGCCATTGGGTTTGGGACGGCGGCATTCTGGCCTACGATGCGGTTGCCATGCAGCCTGCCGAACATGCGATTTTCGGCGCTTTGGACTTTGCGGGGGGCACGGTGGTTCACATCAGCTCGGGTGTTTCGGCTTTGATCTGCGCGCTGGTGATTGGAAGGAGACTCGGCTTCGGGCACGATCCGATGCCGCCCCACAACCTGACCTATACCACGGTCGGCGCCGCGCTGCTGTGGGTCGGTTGGTTCGGTTTTAACGCCGGAAGCGCACTGTCGGCCAGTGGCCAGGCGGCATCGGCTTTTGCCGCCACGCACCTGGCCGCCGCCGCCGGAGCGGTGGCCTGGGCGCTCGCGGAGTGGATCGTGCGGGGCAAACCAACCCTGCTGGGCACCTGCTCGGGCGCGGTGGCGGGGTTGGTGTGCATCACTCCCGCGTCGGGCTTCGTGCTGCCGATGCCGGCCCTGGTGATGGGCCTGGCCGCGGGCGTAGTGTGCTGCGGGGCCTGCCTGTGGCTCAAGTCGAAGCTGCGATACGACGACTCGCTCGACGTCTTCGGCATCCACGGCGTGGGCGGCACGCTGGGATCGATCCTCACCGGCGTTTTTGCAACGAAGGCCGTCTTGGGTGGAACCACGTCGGTCGGGCTGCTCGAAGGCGGCGGGGTGCTGGGGGCCCAAGTGGGCGCGACGCTGGCGACGTGGGTCTTCGCGGCGGTGGCGACGTTTATCATCCTGAAGGTGTTGGACTGGACCGTGGGGCTGAGGGTGTCGCAACAGGCGGAGGTCCAGGGGCTCGATCTGAGCCAGCATGGCGAGGAAGGCTATATCTTCATTTGATTTGATCTCGATTTGATTTCATGACTGGCGGGACCGATAATTGAGTGCGGTTGGCGCCGTGGCGGCGAGGGGCCGATCCAGCAGGGAGACGGGCGATGAAAAAAGTCGAAGCCATCATCCGGCACTTCAAGCTCGAGGACGTGAAGAACGCCTTGAGCGAGCAAGGCATCCAGGGGATGACGATCACGGAAGTGCGTGGCTTCGGCAGGCAGAAGGGGCACACCGAGATGTACCGGGGCACGGAATACGCCGTCGACTTCGTGCCCAAGGTGAAAGTGGAAGTGGTGGTTCCCACCGACGGCGTGCAACGCACCATCGACACCATCATGCGGGCCGCCCAGACGGGCCAGATCGGCGACGGCAAGATCTTCGTGGTGAGCCTGGACGAGACGGTGCGGATCCGGACCGGCGAGACGGGCGAAGAGGCGGTCTGACCAGTTGCGCTTGATGAGTGGCGCTTGATGAGTGTTTCCACCTTGCGGACCCACGTGCTGGCCGTCAAAGAGCGGCTGGCGGCGGGCCGCGAGAAAATCGAGGCCCGGCATCGCAAGGGCTCGCCGGGCATTCAAGTCTGCTGGGCCCTGAGCGATCTGTTGGACACGCTGGTCCTGGAGCTGTTCGAGACGGCCTTATCTGACCTGGGCCAGGACGGCCCCGACGGCCTGCGCGGCCAGGTGGCGCTGGTTCCGCACGGCGGGTATGGCCGGCGCGACGTGGCGCCCTACTCCGACGTCGATCTGATGATCCTGCACACTTCGGCGGCCCGCTCGCAGGTGGTTCCGCTGGCCGAGCGGATGGTGCGCGACTTGTTCGACGCCGGCATGAACCTGGGGCAAAGCGTGCGGACTCCGGCGGAGGCGTGCCGGCTGGCGCGCAAGGACGCCACGATCTGCACGTCGCTGGTCGAGGCCCGCTACCTGGCGGGCAGCGTGAAGGTGTACCGCAAGTTCGCCAGCACGTTTCAGAAGCAGGCCCGCCGGCATGGCTGGAGCCTGCTGCGGGCGCTCGAAAAGGCGCGGCTCGATGAACGCGTGCAGTATGGCGAGACGGTGTACCTGCTGGAGCCCAATGTCAAGCGGTCGCCGGGCGGGCTGCGCGACATCCAACTGCTGCGGTGGATCGGATTCGTCCGTTACGAGACTCCCGAGCCGGACGGACTGCGGCTGCGCGGGGTGCTGTCGTGGGAGGATTACGAGGCGGTCCGCCGGGCCCTGGAGTTTCTGCTGCGGCTGCGCAACGAAATGCACTTCCATGCCCGCAAATCGAGCGACGTGCTCGACCGGGTGGAGCAGGTGCGGCTGGCCGAGCTGTTTGGCTACCAGGGGAGCGAGGGCTTGCTGCCGGTCGAGCAGTTCATGCGGGACTACTTCCGGCTGACGAACGACGTGAGCAACCTGGTTTCCCGGTTTCAGAAGAGTGCCCGGCGGCGGTCGCGGCTGGTCGAGTGGCTGGCGATGATATTCAGCCACCAGTTCGAGCAGGACTTCCGCGTCGGGCCGACCCACATCACGGCCAACCAGCGGGGCCTGGCCAAGCTGCGGGGCAACCTGGCTGAAATCCTGCGGCTGGCCGACTACGCGAACCACGACGACAAGGTGATCGCGCACGAAACGCGGGAGACAATTCGCGCGGCGGTGCCGGAGCTGGACGACACCTTGTCGTCGGAGGCCCAGGAGCGGTTTCTGTCGCTCTTGTCGCGCCCGGCGCGGCTGGGCGAGCTGCTGCGCGACCTGCACTCCATGGGCGTGCTGGAGAAAGTGATTCCCGCCTTCCGGCACGCGCGCTGCCTGCTGCAGTTCAACGAGTACCACAAGTACACGGTCGACGAGCACTGCCTGCGCGCGGTCGAGCAGGCGGCCGAGTTCCAGCGCGACACCGGGCCGGTGGGCTGGGTCTATCGCCACATCAAGCGGAAGTGGCTGTTGCACCTGGCCCTGCTGCTGCACGATCTGGGCAAGGGACATGCCGAGGACCACAGCGAGGTGGGGCTGCGGATTGCCGACGACACGGCCCGCAGGCTGGGACTGGTGGAGCGGGACGCCGAAACGCTGCGGTTCCTGGTACACAAGCACCTGCTCATGTCGTACCTGGCTTTCCGCCGCGATACCAGCGATGAGGCCCTGGTGGTGCGGTTTGCCGTCGAGGTCGGCTCGCCCGAGACGCTCCAGATGCTGTTTGTGCTGACCGCCGCGGACCTGGCCGCGGTCGGCCCGGGCGTGCTGAATGCCTGGAAGGTGGAGGTGCTGGCCGACCTGCACCGCCGGGCGATGCAACACCTGGCGGGCGAGGCGCCGGCCATCAGCCCGCGCGAGCACCTGCAAAGCCTTCGCGATGAAGTGCTGCCGTTAGTGCCCGAGGAAGGCCGAAGCTGGTTCAAGACACAACTGGCGGCGCTGCCCGTCTCGTATCTGCGCGCCTCGCGGTCTGGGCAGGTGGCCGAGGACCTGATCCGGTTGCGGAGGCTGTCGCGAGGCGACGCCATCGCGCTGGGCCGCTTTCAGCCGGAGACAGGCACGGTGGAATACAAGGTAGGGACGTACGAAGACATTACGCCGGGCGTGTTCCACAAGCTGACCGGCGCGCTGGCGGGCCGGGGGCTGCGGATTCTTTCGGCGGAGATTCATACGCTGGCCGACGGGCTGGTATTCGACCGCTTCTTCGTTCACGATCCGGACTTCAGCGGGGAGCCGCCGCCGGCCCGGCTGGACGAAGTGAGCCGCGCACTGGTGGCCTCGCTGAAAGCGAGCGGATCGCAACCGCCGACGTTTCGCCGGCTGTGGCGGGCCGGTGAGCAGCGCCGGCAGTCGGCCTTGAGCCCGCTGCCCATGCAGGTGCGCGTGGACAACGCCACGTCGGACCGCTTCACGATCATCGACGTTTTCGCGGCGGACCGGACGGGGCTGTTGTATACGATCGCCAGGGCGCTGTTCCAGTCGGGCCTGTCGGTTTCGGTGGCCAAGATCGGCACGTATCTGGACCAGGTGGTCGACGTGTTCTATGTGACCGACCAGGCAGGCCGCAAGCTCGAGGACGAGCGCCGGCTGGGGGAGCTGCGGGACCGGCTGCTTTGGGAGATCGAGCAGCTCGAGCGGCAGGAAGCGGCCGCGGTGGGGGCGCGTTGAAGCGTCAGCGAGCGATATGCTCGACGATGCGCCAGTCGAGCCAGCGGCGGTCGGCGTCGTGCCCCAACCGGCCGACAAACCCCAGATGGCCGCCATGCGATGCCAGGTGGAGCCGGACTGCCGGATTGGATGGCAGCGCTTGAAGGGTCTGGCTGGGCACCAAGGGGTCGTCGCGCGAGGCAATGATCAGCGTCGGCAGGCGGATCCGCGGCACGAATTGGGCGGAGCTGCACAAGCGGTAGTAGTTGCCGGCCGTGCCGAACCCGCAGACGGGCGCGGTGAAGAACTCGTCGAACTCCCATAGCCGCTTGGGTGGCTGAACGAAGTCGACCGTGGGCGAGTCGCCCAGCGCCTGGCACCGCTGGCGCAACTGCGTCATGAGCAGCTTCACGAAATGCCGGTCGTAAAGCCGGTTCTGCAAACGGCGGAGCCGCTCGACCGCCGCCGCCAGGTCGACCGGCGGGCAGACCGCGACGACGCCGTCCAGGTTGCCGCAGCCGCGGCCGGCCAGTTCGCCGGCCAGCTTGAGGGCGATGTTGCCGCCCAGCGAGAAACCGACCAGCATGGTGGGCGAGCCGGGAGCCAGGCGCGCGATCTCGTCCAGCGCGGCGGCCGCGTCTTCGGACCGCCCGCTGTGATAGGGGAGCCGCGCCAGGCCGAAGCCGGCGCCGCAGCCTCGCAAGTCCATGCGGAAACAACGGACGCCGCGGGCAGACAGTTTCGCGGCCACGCGCTGCATGTAGCCGCTCTGGTGACAGCCGGCCAGGCCGTGGATCAACAGGGCCGTGCGGCCGCCGGCCTGCCAGTCCGGCGGGCAGTCGTCGTGCAGGACGATCACGTCGCCGTCGCCCAGCGGGAGGCGGTGCTGCCGGGCTGAATAGACCAGCCGGGGGCCGGGCAGCAACACGCCGGCCAGCGTCTGCATGTGCCCGCTTGCGAGCAAGGGGTGCGGGCGAAAGGGAGGAAACTGCTCGGCAATCATGCGGGCATCACGACCAGAGTTCGGCCAGCACGCGTCCCTTGACCAGGGCGTGCTCGCGGCCCAGATGGTCGGTGATAGTGCTCCCCGGATCGATGGCGAGCCAGTCGTAGATGGTCGCGACCAGGTCCTCCGGAGTCACCGGGCAGTCGATGGGATAGGCACCCTGGTTGTCCGAGGCGCCATATTCCAGGCCGCGTTGCACTCCGGCGCCGGCCAAGAGCACGCTGTAGCAATGGGGCCAGTGCTCGCGCCCGGCATTCTTCGAGATGCGCGGCGTTCGGCCGAACTCGCCCATGCAGACCACCAGCGTGTCGGCGAGCAGCCCTCGCTCGTCGAGGTCGTCGAGCAAGGCCGAAAAGCCGGGGTCGAATTTGGGCAGCAGCTTCTGCTTGAGCCGGTTGAAGTTGTCGGCGTGCGTGTCCCAGCCGTACTCGCCGTTGAGGTCGTTGCCCATGTTGACCTGCACCAGCCGAACGCCGGCCTCGACCAGCCGGCGGGCCAACAAGCAGCTCTGGCCGAACGTGTTGCGGCCGTACCGGTCGCGCAGCGCCGCGGGCTCGCGCTTCAAATCGAAGGCCAATTCCGTGCGCTGGGAGGTGAGCAGGCCGAACGCCCGCTGGTAGTATGCGTCGAGCACTTGCATCTCGGCGACTTGCTCGAGCCGCCGGCTCTGGCTGTTGACCGAGTCGCGCAGACGCCGCCTGCGGTCGAGCGAGCCGATCGAGAGTCCCGGCTCCAGCTCCAGGCCGCCGACCGAAAACTTCGGATTGTTCGGGTCGGATCGGACCAGCCAGGGATCGTATTGCCTTCCGAGCATGGCCGCACCTTGGCCGGGGACAAGGCGGCCTTGGCCGTCGATCATTTCCCAGGGGAGCGTGATGGCGCTGGGCACCGGCTGGACGGATGGGGCGGAGCGGTTGACCATGGCGCCGAGTGCCGGGTGGTCGTCGAGCGAGGCATCCGGCCCACGGACGCCCGGGATGCCAGGGTCGGCGGTGCGGGTGCCGGTCAGCACAAAGCCGACGGCTCCGCCATGGACCAGCCGGTCGTGAGTGACCGAGCGGATCAAGGTGAACCGGTCGTTGCGCTCGGCGAGGCGCGGCAGGTGCTCACAGTAGACGCTGCCGGGCAGCCGGGTGCGAATGGGACTGAACTCGCCGCGGATGGCGGACGGGCCGTCGGGCTTCATGTCCCACATGTCGAGGTGCGATGGGCCGCCGAAACAATAGACAAGGATGACGGACCTGGCTCGTGGCTTGTCGTTTGCCTCGGCACGCAGGAGCTGTGCCGATCCGAGGCCCAACAGGCCGATGCTGCCGGCCTTGAGGAATTCGCGGCGCGAAGAGGCAAGCGATTGGCGAAAGCCGCTGCAGCCTTGGGCTTGTCGGTCGTGCATTGCACCGAGCCTCGCGAAGCGTCGTGGAGCCGGTTTCAGCTACCGCGATTCCTTGCCAATAGGATAACGGGGTGGCTGGGGAAAAGCGATAAGCGTGCCCCAGTTGCGAGTGAGCAAGTCGTTTCTTTCCGGCCCTAGGGGACAACGGCCGGCGGCAGCCGCTCGAGGTACTGGCGATGTAGTCCGCGCATGGCGTGGAGGCGGTCGTGGAAGGCGGGATCGCCGGCCAGGTTCCGCTCTTCGAGCGGGTCGCGGGCCAGTTCGTAAAGCTCTTCATGCGCCGGCTCGACGTCGAAATACGTGATGTACTTCCACTCCTTCGTGCGGACCCCCTCGGTACGCGGGATCCGGCCGCCATAATGGAAGTGGTGCTCGTAGAAGAAATCTTGCCGCCAGTCGGCCTGCTCGCCCGCGAGCATGGGCCGCAGGCTGCCGCCGTCGGTGCCGGCGGGCGCCGGGAGGCCGGCCAGGTCGATAATGGTGGGTGCCAAGTCGAGGTTCAAGACGAGCTCGTCGGAGGTTTTTCCGCGCCGCTCGGCCGGCAGAGCGGGGTCGCGGACGATCAGCGGCACGCGGATCGATTCTTCGTGCATCAGCCACTTGCCCGACAGGCCGTGCTCTCCCAGAAAGAATCCGTGATCGGACGTGTAGACCACGACGGTCTGGTCCGCGAGCCGCAGCTCGTCGAGCACGTCGAGGATCTGGCCCACCGAGCGGTCGACACCTGCCAGGCAGCGCAGATACTGCCTGACAAATTCCTGGTAGGTCTCGGGGGTGGGATGCCGGCGCTCCAAGCGGATGCGCCCCTCGGACTCGCGGATGAGGGCGGGCAGCGTTTCGAAATGGGCCTGGTTGTAGGTGGCCGGCACGGGGAACTGGTTTTCGGCGAACAACGGGGCGTCGCGCGGGTCGGGCAGGAAGGGCTCGTGCGGCGACTTGTAGTTCACCACCAGGCAAAAGGGCTGGTCTTTGGGCACCGTCTTGAGAAAGTCCACGGCCCAGCCGGCCAGCAGCTCGGAGTTGTGCACCTCCTGCCCGTCGATCGTTTCAAAGAACTCGCCTTGGCCGCCCCAGGCCTGCCAGACATCGAACACTCCTTCCGGCGCCGGCCCGCCAATGCCCCATTTGCCCAAGCAGCCGGTGCGGTAGCCGGCTTCGTGCAAGAGTGCCGGGTACGTCGCGGCCAGCAATTCGGGAGTCAAGGCGGTCTGGAAATCGGCGACGCCGTGACTGCGGCCGTACCGGCCCGTCATCAGGCTGGCCCGCGAGATGCAGCAGATCGACGTCGTGACGAAGGCATTGCGAAACAGCACGCCGCCGGCGGCCAGCCGGTCGATGTTCGGCGTGCGCAGCACTGCGTGGCCCGTGCAGCCGAGCGTGTCCCAGCGCTGGTCGTCGGTGACGAGCACCACGAAGCTGGGCCGATCGACGCCGACTTCATCGTCGGCGGTTGCCAGGGGGGCGATGGCCGCCAGCAGGAAAGATGCCACCGCGATCCGGATCATCATGGAATCACCTGGAAGTAGAACGGAATTCATTCCGTTTTGCAGCTTTGCGTGAGGCTGAAACGGAATGAATTCCGTTCTACGACGGGGAAAACGGAATAAATTCCGTTCTACGTGATATACTTGGCGGGTGCAAATGAGCCGGCGAAAACGACGTGATCGGACTGCCGAGCCCGCCATCGAGCGGCCGGCCGGGGCGCGCGGTTTGTGGCCGGGGTTGGTGATCGGATCGTTGCTGGTGCTGGCGGCGTTGAGCCTGGTGCTGGCGAAATGGGCATGGCCGGTCGGCGGTCCGACCAACGCGGGGGAGGCGCCGCCAGGTAGCTCCGCTCAAGCCGCAAGCGAGCCCAAACGGCCGTCAACGGCCGGGATGGTTTGGATCGCCGGCGGCACTTTCCGGATGGGGGGCGAGCCGGAATTCGAGGATGCGCAGCCGGTTCACCAGGTCGAGGTGGATGGATTCTGGATGGATCGGACCGAGGTGACCAACGAGCAGTTTGCTCGCTTCGTCGAGGAGACCGGCTACCTGACGGTGGCCGAGCGGCCGCTCGATCCGGACGACTTTCCCGGTGCGGCCCCAGGAGACCTGGTGCCCGGATCGATCGTTTTCAGTCCGCCCGATCGAGAGGTTTCACTTGCGCAGCCGCTATCCTGGTGGAAATATGTACCGGGAGCCAACTGGCGGCATCCGCGGGGACCGGCCAGCGACGTAAAGGACCGGCCGAATTACCCGGTAGTACACGTGTGCTGGGAGGACGCCCATGCCTACGCACAGTGGGCAGGCAAGCGGCTGCCGACCGAGGCCGAGTGGGAGTTTGCCGCGCGCGGCGGGCTCGACCGCCAACGTTACACCTGGGGAAGCGAAGCGCTCCCAGATGACCAGTGGCAGGCCAACATTTGGCAAGGCCGCTTTCCACGGCGCAACGATCGCGCCGATGGCTATGAGGAGCTGGCTCCCGTGGCGTCGTTTCCGCCCAACGGCTATGGGCTGCACGATATGGCGGGGAACGTGTGGGAGTGGTGTGCCGACTGGTACCGGCCCGACTATTACCTCAACAGCCCAAAGCGGAATCCGCGGGGACCGCCGAGCAGCTTCGATCCGCTGGAACCCGGTATGCCGAAGCGAGTGCAGCGAGGCGGCTCGTTCTTGTGCAGCGACCACTACTGCACCCGCTACCTGCCCGGGGCCCGCGGCAAAGGGGCCGTCGACAGCGGCGCCTCGCACATCGGCTTCCGCTGCGTGGCGTCGGCCGATGCGGGGCCGCCGCCGAGTTCGAGGTAGCAGGACTCCGGCGATCTCCACCCCACTCGCGGAGCGAGTGGACGCACTGGATCTACGGGTTGGCCGGCTCGACCAGGTAGATCGCTCCGTCGAGATTCAAAAGCACGGCTTCGTCAAAGGCCAGGTACTGCGAGAGCTTGCGGCCGTGCCGTTCGGCCAGCTCGAAATACTCGTCGCTGAATTGTTCGATCCGCCGGGCCTTCTTCTCCAACTCGTCGGTCACGGTGGAATCGACCCAGCGCTTGCCACGCCGGTAGAACGACTTGGCGCCGACCTGGCGGACTGCCTCGTCTGCCGGTACTTCAGCCAGCTCGTCTCGCCCGGCCCCCTGCCCCTGCCCTGCCGCGCCCCTGGACCTGCCGGGACTGGCCGCGGGAACGCCCCCGAATCCCGCGCCGCCTCTCGCGCCGCCGACCTGCGCGGCTCGCTGTAAACCGGCCTTGGCTTCACGCTGGGAGAATCCGTCACGGCCGGACGTGACGCTGAGCCTGTCGAGCCGCGTCTCGGCCTGGCGGGCATTGCCGGCCAGATCGCCGAGCGAGACGTTTTCGTCGGCCAAAAACGAGGTGTACGGCGTCAGGATGCCGTGACGCGTCGACAGATCGACCAGCTCCTTGATCAGCTCGTCGTTTTTGCCCACCAGGTCCAACTCGTCGATGATCTCGCCGATCCGCCGCTGGGCCCAGAGCTTTTCGATGAAGGCGAAGGTGTCGTCGGTGCTGCGCTCGACCAGTTGGGCCGGGAAGTCGAACGACTGCTGGCGGCCGCTGGTGCTGCCGGTGACGGTCACCTTGGCGGTGCCGTGCTTCTTGTAGCGGCCTACCAGGACCAACTGCTCTCCCTCGAACAGGTCGTGGACTTCCTTGGGATAGAGGCGGTTGACGGCCGCGGCCGATTGGTCGCCGGCTCCCTCGACGTCGAAGCGGATGGCAACGTCGGTCATGACGGGCGACTCGATGCGGTTGAACAGCATGCTGACGCGCTGCTCGATGTTCTCGTCGGGCCGCACGTATTCGCTCTGCCCGAAGTTGGCGCGGGCCAGCTTGTCCAAGAGCCGGCTGTTCACGTCGTAGCCCACGCCGAAGGCCACGACCCGGGCTCGCACCTGGTTGGCCGCCTTGGCGTTGGCCACGATCTTCATCTCGTTGGTCTCTCCGGCCGTGGGCAGGCCGTCGGTCAGAAACAGCACGTAGCTGGGACGGCTGGAGTCGACGAGCTGCCCCAGCGCGGCGGCCAGCGCGCCGTCGATGTGGGTGCTGCCGCCGGCGTAAAGGCCGTCGACAAAGCCCAAGGCGGCCTGGCGCGTCTGCTCGTCGAACTTTTGCAGCTCGGGCCGAAAACTCTCGACCGAGCTGTCGTAGGCCACGATGTTGAACAGGTCGCCTTCGCGGAGCTTGTTCAGCACGAATTTCAAGGCCTCCTTGGCCTGCTCGATCTTCTCGCCGCTCATGCTGCCCGAGCGGTCGACGACGAACACCACGGTTTTTTTGGGCCGCTCGGCGTCGTTTTTCTCGATCTTCGGGCTGGCGAGCAGCAGGAAATAGCCCTCGTCGTCCGGCTTGGGGCGGTAGCTGAGCACGCGGGTGGTCAGCTTGCCCGCCTCGACATCGTAGAACAGGCGGAAGTCGGAGATCGGCACCTGGTTCTCGGCGGTCAAGCTGACCGTGGCACGCTTCCCCTCACGCGTGACGGACACCGCGTGCGTGGGGCTGTAGACGTTCTTGATGTCGTCGCTGCTCTCGATCGTGACCTCGACGTTCAGCTTCTCGACGGGCCGCGAGGTGTAGCGGGCGGTGGAGAGCGGAAACAAGAAATCGGTGAGGCCGTGCATCTTGCGGCACAACTGCGAGTAGCGCAGCGTCACTTTGCGCTGGGCGCCCGGCGGGACGGGAAAAACGCTGGTCTGGAACATGCCGGTTCCCATCCATTCCAGCAGGGCCGGATCCTGGTTCTTGCGGACGATCGACTCGTAGATGCTGCGCGCCTGGTCCTTGGGCAATAGCTTGGCGGGATACTCCTTGCCATCGACCAGCAGCGTCAACTGGTCGATCGCTCCATCGTAGGGGAGCGGGAACATGAAGCAGACTTCCATCTGCGTGCTGCCCGTGTTCACGAAGGTCTGCGACACCTGGACCTTGGCGACCTGGTCAAGCAGCCGGGCCCGGACATCCAGTTCCTTGATCTGATAGCCGGCTGGCGGAGCAGGCCGCCGGTCGGGGTGGGGCCGGGGGAGGCGGACGCGCTCGCCCGGCTGGACATTGACCAGCAAGCCCTGGGCGTGCGACTGGGAGACCGAGACAGTTGTCCAAAGCAGCCCCGCGAGTGCCAGAATCGACAGGTATTTGCCGTGCGAAAGTCGGGCCATGGCGATTGCCTCCAAAAGCGGCGGGAAGGGACGTCTTCGTTACTTAGACGCCGGGCGGCCGGAAAAGTTTCGAAGTTTTTTTGGGGGCCGGGGGTAGCAGAAAAGCGCCAGGCCGTTGTGGTAGCAGGACTCGCCAGAGTTCTGGCGAGGCGGGGACGGACCGAACCCCAGTAGCAGGAAAGCGCCGGAGTTCTGCGGGAAGTTGCGGAACAGCCCGAATTCTGGCGAATCCGGCTACCTCGCTGGCGCGTCGGGTTAGTGTGGCCCGATCCCTCGCTGGCGCGTCGGGTTAGTGTGCAGGTTCAAGCCGGCAAAGATGGGCAGGCTGCGCGGTTTCGCGGCCGAAAAGAGCTGGCACAGGCTGACCTTGCGGGCATCGGCCGTTCCCGCGAGACTGTCGCCCCCCGCGAGCCGGCTGCGGCACACGGAGTGTGCCTGCTACTTTGGGCGAGCGGCTTGGCCGGGGCACGTCGTCGAAGCGGTCGTTCTTCCGCGCTTGCATTTCTTCGGAATGGGATTCGATGGACCACGCTCGGTCTGACACGCCTCGTCGCACCAGGATTGCCGCCGGGCCGAGCATGCTGCCGGCGTTGCTGGCCTTGGCGGTTTCCGCCTCGGGATGCGCCATGTTCGAGCCGGTGCCCGAAGCGGTCGTGTTCGAAAACCCGGTGCTGGTGCCGACCATGAACCACGACTTCATGTGGGACCAACTGGTCGACGTGGTGGACGACTATTTCGAGATCGACCGCGAGCAGCGGGTGCGCCTGGAAGACGGCATTTTGACGGTAGGGCGGATCGATACGTTTCCGACCGTGGGGGCCACGCTGTTGGAGCCCTTCCGAGGCGACTCGGCCAACCCTTACGAGCGGCTGGAGAGCACGCTGCAATCGATCCGCCGCCGGGCCGTCGTGCAGGTGATCCCCGAGGAGGCCGGCTTCCGCGTGGACGTGGCCGTCTACAAGGAGCTGGAAGACGTGCCGCGGCCGGAGTACGCCACGGCGCCGGCGGCCACGTTGCGGCACGACACGTCGCAGTTGCACACGCGGCAGCCGGTGAGCGATCAGCCGGTGAACCTGGGCTGGATTCCCCAGGGCCGCGACCTGGCGCTGGAGCAGAAGATCATCCGGCAGTTGCTGGCCCGTTCCGGCGGCCTGCCCCCGGCCGGCATGCGATTCTCGCGTGCCGAGGGCGTACAGCCCGAACGGCGGTAGCCGTTAGGGCGGGCGCCGGATTCGCCAGAATTCGGGCGGTCACGCCGTTCGCCAGGACTCTGGCGCGTTTCCCGTCGCCGGGGTGGTCTCCGCTCCCCAGAACTCTGGCGAGTCCTGCTACGTCAATGTTTTTCGAGAATTCTCTTGACAGGCGTCCTGTGTGGCAATACATTGCCATCAGGCAATACATTACCACTGATGGAGCCGGCAAGCAGTCATGAGCAAGAAGCGAACTCCGCCGGGGTTGGGGCACCGCGAGCGGCAGATCATGGACGCGATTTATCACTTGGGCGAAGCCTCCGTCGGCGACGTGCAGGGACGGCTTGCCGATCCGCCGAGCTACTCCTCGGTGCGGACGATGATCCGGCTGCTGGAGAGCAAGGGATTGCTGCGGCATCGCCGCGAGGGGACGAAGTACGTCTACCGTCCCACGCAGTCGCACGACATGGCCAGCCGGTCCGCCCTGCGGCACCTGATCGATACGTTTTTCCGAGGTTCGGCGCCGGATGCCGTGGCCACGATCCTGGATGTCTCGGCGGATCAGCTTACCGAGGGCGACCTGCGGAAGATCGAGAAACTGATTGAACAGGCTCGAAAGGAGGGCCAGTGACATGGACCCGGCAACCTGGATTCGCGCAGTCTGGATTCACACAGTGGCCGGCGGCTTCGAGTGGGCCTTGATCGATGTGGCCGTCAAGGCCACGCTGCTCATGGCCCTCGCCATCCTGGCGACATGGCTGTTGCGGCGAGGGTCGGCGGCCTTGCGGCATCGCGTCTGGTGCTTGACGTTCGGCGCTCTCGTCCTGCTGCCGATCCTGTCATGGGCCCTGCCCGCCTGGCGAATTGCCATCCTGCCGGCCACACCCGCTCAGCCAGCGGCAGCGCCAGCGGCTGCCGCAATGCCGGAGCCGGCGGCCGCGGCGCAGGCAGCTACAGCGAAGCCCGAGGTCGCCGCGGTGGAGCCGCAGACGGCCTGGCCGCCAATGCTGGATGGCGATATGCGTGCCGGCGCCGATGCCATGGTCCCGGCCGGGTCGCGCGGCGCGTCTGCCTTTGAGATTCCGGCAGGCGAGTTGCCGGCGGCCGAAGAGATGCCGGCGTCACGCCAGTGGTGGATAGGTGCAACGGCGCTGTGGCTCGCCGGCGCGCTCTTGAGCGCGGTCGCGTTTGGCTTGAGCGTCGTCGGGAATGCCTGGCTGCGTGTCAGGGCCAGCCGCGTCACGGATGGCACGTGGATTCGCTTGCGCGATGAGTTGAGCCAGCGATTGGGACTGCGCCGGCCCGTGGAGCTGCTCGAAACGGACCTGCCTTTGGTGCCGATGACGTGGGGGATTGTCCGGTCGATCGTGCTGGTGCCATTGGAAGCACGAGGCTGGGCCGATTGTCTGAAGCGGACCGTGCTGCTGCACGAGCTGGCGCATGTCAAGCGATTTGACGTGGGCTTTCAGATGCTGGCCCGCCTGGCCTGCGCCATCTACTGGTTTCATCCTTTGGCCTGGTACGGCCTGCGCCGGCTGCGGATCGAGCGCGAGTTGGCCTGCGACGATTGCGTGCTCTCGGCCGGCGAACGCCCCTCCGACTACGCCAGCGGTTTGCTCGATATCGCCCGCCGCTTGCGGCCCGTCGGCCTGGGCGCCGCCGTGGCGATGGCCCAGACCAACAACCTCGAAGGCCGCGTGCGCGCGCTGTTCGACCGGGCCCGCTCGCATCTGCCGTTGGGCCCGCGGTCCGCCCGTTTGCTGCTTGCATCTTCCGCCCTGATCGTCGCCGCCCTAGCCGTCGTCAAGCCCGCCACCCGCGCCGCCGATCCTAGCAAGCCGGATTCAAACACGGCGTCCAGCGATGCGCCCGCTGCTGACAACCCGCCCACGGATGACCAGCGCATCCGCGGACGAGTCGTCGGTCCTGATGGCAAACCGCTGCCGGAAGCTCGCGTACTTGTCATCCGCTCCTATACGGAGAGCGCAACGTGGACCTTCACGAGCGAGAGCGTAGCTGCGGTGGAGTGCGACGCGGATGGCAACTTCGTGGCTGAGGTAGCCGGCCGGCCCGACCGGTTTGCGAGCCTCGACAACTTTCTCAATGTGGGCACCATGCTGGTCGCAGTGGCCGAGGGATTCGGCGCGGATTGGTACGCCGTGCAAGGCGAAGACAGGGACGTTGTTCTCAAGCTCGAGCGAGACACAGTGCCGATCGAGGGGCGCGTGCTGGATCTCGAGGGTCGCCCGATCGCGGGCGTCAACGTCTCCGTTCGTAGCATCCGCACGGCCAGCTCTGACCTGGACGACTGGATTGCCAGGGCGCGCAAGAACCCGACGTCGATCGACCGGGAGGCAGAGATGACGGGCGATGATCAACCGGAAGTCGAACGCTTTCCCGCTGATAACCAAGTCAAGCTGAGCGGCAATGAACCGTCGTTTCGAACCGTGACCGACAAGAAAGGATCGTTCAAGCTGAAGGGACTTGGCCCCGATCGGTTGGTCAAGCTCGAACTGGACGGGTCTGGAATAGCAAAGACATGGTTGCACGTCATGACCCGTCGATTCGAAGGCGTGCCGCTTCCCGATCGCGATCCCCGCTTTCGCATCCAGACCTGTTTTGGCGCGCGGTTCGAAATGACGGCCGAACCGGCCCAGCCAGTCCAGGGGGTGGTACGAGATGCCGACACGGGCGATCCATTGGCTGGCGTTGAAGTGCGATTGTACCAATATGCAGAATCGCTTCTTCGCGTGGAGGGGTTCGTGTCGGCAGGGACGGACGCGCAAGGACGATACGTGCTGGCCGGCGTCCCTAAGCCGAATCACCCCGAGCGCAAGAATAAGTTGAGAGTTGTCCCCGGCGTGGAAGAGCCCTACTTTCGGACCGAGCTCGAAGCGCCCAAGGTGGATCGACTAGATCCGGTCAGATGCGATGTGGCGCTCAAGCGGGGCATCTGGATCGATGGGCGCGCGATTGACGGAGGGACCGGAGCGGGTGTACCCGGAGTGGTGAGCTACTATCCGTTTCTCGACAATCCTGCGGCCCATGACTATGCCAACTTCAATCCCGGAATGCTGAGTGTTGGCTCCAATGATCGCTATCCGACCGATGCGGACGGGAACTTCCGGATTCCGGGCCTGCCCGGCAGAGGCATCGTGGCCCTGATCGCCAAAGACGCCGCTCGCTATCCAATTGGTCAGGGAGCGGCCGACATCGCCGATCTTCAGAAGGCCGGCGCCAATGGTCTCAACGTCTATCACCTCGCCGATGGGGGTCTGGCAACCGCGATCCGCGAGATCGACGTGCCCGAAGATGCCGATGAATTCTTCTGCCAGATCGACGTGCCCCCGCTCGATAAGCAGCCGCTTTTGTTCCTCGATCCGGACGGACTGCCGCTGGCCGGCGTGACCGCGCGCGGCCTGTCGCCAAAGCGCACCTTCGGAGCCCCCACGCCACCAGACGGTGCGCTTCCCACGGCTTCGGCCGAACTGGTCGGGATCGGCGAAAGCAAACACCGCATGATACGGCTGACGCACGAGGCGCGCAAGCTCGGTGCCATGGTGGAAGTAATGGCGGAAGATTTTCAGAACGCCCAGCCGCTGAAGATTGTGCTCGAGCCATGTGCGACACTGTCGGGACGAGTGGTCGACAGCACCGGCAATCCGATCCAGGGGGCGTGGGGCTCCGCGCAGGCCATACCTGTCCGCCATTTCGACGACGAACCAGCCTACCGGGGAGCGACGAGGACCTTTGTATTCCAACCGTCCCGGCGGCAACAACGCGTCGCTTTTCATCGAACGGATCAAAACGGCCGCTTCCGGATTGACCTGGTGCCGCCGGGCGTCGGTTACGAGCTTACGATCGGCACATTCGATCGTAAGACTCTGAAGAAAAGAATACCGCCGCTCGACGCCGGGACTTCGGTCGACCTGGGCGATTTGGAGTTCCCCTCGAATACCGAGCCGCCCAAAGCTGCAGGCGCTGCTGCCACGCAGTCCGACTCAATTCCGCAAAGTAAACAGTCTCCGGGCGGCGACTCGGCTGCACGCGGCGACGCGGAAGAAATCAACATCCGCGGGCAAGTGGTTGGGCCGGACGGTGCGCCGGTCGGCGGGATTGCAGTCTATCGGCGAGTTTCGAAAGTGCCGCAGCCGCGCTCGCCGGACGATATCGCGCTGCAACAATGTGCCGTCTCGGGGACTGATGGCACGTTTACAGTCAGCATGTTCCCGCGCGACTGGCCCGCGTGGGCCAGCCAAATGCCTCTCGTTGCCTATCACAAAGGGCATGGGTTGGCGTGGGAGCAGATCGGCCGCCAGCCGGGCAGGCGGGAAGTCACGCTGAAGCTGATAGAAGACGAGCCAGTTCGGGGGCGGATTCTCGACACGCAGGGACGTCCAGTCGGCGGCGCGAGAGTGCACGTGAATGGCATCTGGGCTCCGAAGAGTGAGACCCTCGACGATCTCCTTACGGCGTGGAAACAAGAATGGGGACGGGCGCTGCACGAGACGACCCGGCCCTTGCACGTTCCAATGGCCTCGATCCTCGGAGCCACTACGAACGAAGCAGGGCAATTCGAATTGCGGGGGATTGGCAGGGAACGGATCGCACTGCTGGGCGTCGGCGGCCCGGCCATCGCCCAGAGCGTTCTGCTTGCCGTTACGCGACCGGCGTTCGACCCGCAGCCTTACAACGAGGCCATCATCGCACAGACAAGCCCGGAGCTGCGCAGACTGCCCCAGACGCCGCGCTTGGTCGGCCCTGCTTTCGATCACGTTGCCGAGCCCGAACTGGTGATCGAAGGCAACGTCTACACCGGAGAGAAGCGGACTGGCGTACCGGGCGCTTCGGTGTCCGCCAGCACTGGCTATGCCAGCACGGCCATCGCGGCCACCGATGCCAAAGGCCGATTCCAATTGCGCGGTCTGCCTCGCGGCGACGAGCGTTTTGTACACATTACCGCACCGGATGACGGTGATCTGCTCAAACGGATGGTTTCCATCGGCGCTCCGCCCGGCGAATCGACGGTCCGCTTGGATGTCGAACTGAAGCGGGGAGTCGTCGTCACCGGGCGGATCCTCGATCGCCAGACGGGCAACGCGGTCCATGGGAACCTTCGCTTCGCGCCGCTTCCCGACAATCACTACTTTGGACAGCCCGGTTACGAGTCGTACCAGAGCGGCGACCGAACGACGGCTGGTAGCACGGATGCCACGGGTCAATTCCGCCTGGTAGTGATTCCCGGCCCGGGCGTGCTGATAGCCCAAGTGACGGGCCGCGAGACCGCTCTTGGCGACCAGCCGTTGAAGCCTTATCGGCAGGCGGAATTCAGCGATGAGGCTCGCCAGCACGTGACAGTGAGTGGCACCGGCCACCAGCGCTATTTCACGACCGCCGGCAATTCGATGGAGTACCTCGGCACTGAGAATGCGGTCAAGCGGCTCGATTGCGAACCCGGCAAGGGTCCTGTCGAATGTGACTTGTACGTCGAGCGAGGTCAGACGGCCGAAGCGCGGATTCTGGACGAGCACGGACAGCCGCTCAGCGGTGCTTATGTTGCCGGGCTTACCGAATCGTGGCCCATTGCTTTCCGGCTCCAAGAGCCGACTTGCACCATTTACGCTCTCGATCCGCAGCAGCCTCGCACGGTCATCTTCTATCATCCAGACCGGCTGCTGGCGTCCATCGTCGTCGTCCGCGGCGATGAGCCGGGGCCGCTCGACGTGCGGCTGGCGCCGCTCCATGCACTGTCTGGGCGGGCGGTTGACACCAGCGGCGCTCCGGTCGCAAAGGCGGAGGTCCATCCGGAGTTCATCGATAACACGGCCAGCGAGCTGTATCGACTGCTGAAGCTCGATCGCGAGCCGAGCCGTACCGACGTGGCCGGCCGCTTCCGCCTGGAAAGCATCGTCGGCGGCCTTGAGTTCCGCCTCTGGTTTCAACAGGGGCAGGACCGGTTTGTGAACCGTGAGAAGCGAGACATGGCCTTGCTAGCGGCGAAAACGGCCGCTGGGGCGGGTGAGGCCGTTGATCTCGGCGACATTACGGTCAACATACCGTGAGCGAGAGCACCGATGGCAAAAACACGCGAGCAACCGGGGTCGCAATGGGAGCGGTACCAGTCCGATGACCACTCCCCTTGGAACTTGAGGCGCGTCGTTCACCTGCACCGCCGGGCGGGATTCGCGGCGACGTGGACCGAGCTGGCACGCGACCTGAAGGACGGTCCGGAGGCGGCCGTCGATCGGCTGCTGGACGGCAAGGCGTGTGACAGCCCGGTTGGCGACTTCGACGCGATCGCCCGGCTGCTGGGGGATGCGGCCGTCGCCTCGGACAATCCGCCACGTCTCAAGGCGTGGTGGCTGTATCGCATGCTGTTTTCGCCCGATCCACTAGCCGAGCGGCTGGCACTGACCTGGCACAATCGCTTTGCAACCAGCAACCGCAAGGTGAACAGCGTGGCGCTGATGCGCCAGCAGAACGACCTCTTTCGCCAGCAGGGACGGGGGCGGTTCGGCGAGCTTCTGATTGCCGTCGTGAAGCATCCGGCAATGCTGGTCTGGCTGGATGCGGACTCGAACCGCAAGGAGCATCCCAATGAGAACCTGGCCCGAGAGTTGATGGAGCTTTTTACGCTGGGCGTGGGCAATTACACCGAAACGGACGTCAAGGACGCCGCCCGCGCGCTGACCGGCTGGACGGGGCGCAGTGGAGAATTCCGGGAAGTGCCGGAGTATCACGATCTCTTCCCCAAGACGATCCTCGGCAAGACCGGAGACTTTCATGGCGACGATCTGCTAAGGATCCTGCTCGAACATCCGGCCACGTCGAGGCGCCTGGCCCGCCGAATCTGCGAGCTGCTGATGGGAGAGGGGATTGCCGGTGACGAGGCCGTCGATCAACTGGCCGCCGGACTGCGCGAGCACGATCTCGAGGTGGGCTGGGCGATTGAAACCGTGTTGCGCTCGAACGCGTTTTTCTCCGAAGCGAATATCGGCAGCCGCGTGCAGGGACCGATGGAGTTCATGGTGGGGGCGGCCCGGGCGCTGGAACTGTTCGACCCGCCGCCGAGCACGCTCTTGCTCGCGGAATGGGGCGCGACGCTCGGACAGGATCTATTCCACCCGCCGACCGTCTTTGGCTGGGAGGGCGGCCGTGGCTGGATCAACACTCGCTCAGTGATCGCCCGGACCAACTTCGCAGGGGCCCTGGCCCGCGGTTCGCTCTCGAATCCGCCACATCCGCCGGACCTGTTGGCGCTCGCGCAGCGTCATGGGGCCGCCAGCGACCCGGACGGCCTGCTTGGGTTTTTTGCAAAGCTTTTATTCGGCCTCGAGGACGCCAGTGAATTAAGCCAGACGGTGGGCACCGCGCTGGCCGGGGCGGACGAGGTGACTGCTGATTCAGCCGGCCGGCTCGTGGCCGCCCTGCTCGGTTCACCGCGAGCCCAGCTTGGCTGAGCCGTAACAACGAAAGGAACTGATCCGATGACTACGCGACGCGAATTCCTCAAGAGATCGTCGCTGGTGGCCTTGGCTCCCACGGTGCCGGCCTTCCTGGAGAGGGCCGCACGAGCGACCGAGGCAAGAACGGACGACCGCATACTGGTCGTGATCCAGCTCGATGGGGGGAACGACGGCATCAACACGTTGATTCCGTTGCGGGACGAGGGGTATGCCCTGCACCGCAAGCAACTGCGTGTGCCGGAGGAGCGAGTGCTGAAGCTCACGGGCGACGTTGGGCTGCACCCGTCGATGCGCGCCGCCGCCGAGCTGTTCGAAAGCGGGCGGCTGGCCATCGTGCAGGGCGTCGGATACCCGAACCCGAACCGCTCGCACGACGTGAGCATGGCGATCTGGCACACGGCCCGGTTCGACCGGCGGGACCACAAGCAGTACGGCTGGATCGGCCGCGCGCTGGACGAGTCAGCGGAATCGCGCTTGGCGGGCAATTCGGTGTTCGTCGCGAACCAGGCCATGCCCATGGCACTGACGGGGCGGCGATCGGCCGGCTCGAGCCTGACCCGGCTGGATGAGCTCATGGTGCGCAACGAGGCCCCCCGAACCCCCCTGCCGGACGCCGGCGCGGGGGGCGGCCTGGCGGCCTTCGTCCAGCGGACCGCGCTGGATGCCTACGCCACGGCCGACCTGCTCGCGGAGATTGCAAGGCAGCCGGCCGCCGAGGACGCTTATCCATCCAGCGAGCTGGGCAATCAGCTCAAGCTGGTCTCGCAACTGATCAAGGCGCCGCTGCCCGCGCGGGTCTACTATGCCGCGCAGGGGGGCTACGACACGCACGCAGTCCAGTTGCCCGTCCACGCCCGGTTGTTGCGAGAACTTTCGGATGCCATGGCGGCGTTTCTCAATGACCTGCGCCGCGCGCAGCTCGACCAGCGCGTCGTCGTGATGTGCTTCAGCGAGTTCGGCCGCCGCGTGGCCGAGAATGCATCGGTCGGCACCGATCATGGCACGGCCGGCCCGGTGCTCGTGGCCGGGGCGCCGGTGCGGGCGGGCCTGCACGGGACGACGACGAGCCTGACCGATTTAGTCGATGGCGACGTGAAGACGCAGCTCGATTTCCGGCAAGTGTACGCGACGCTGCTGGAGGATTGGCTCGGTTTGCCGTCCGAGGCGGCGCTCGATGGGCGGTTCGAGAAGGTGGGGATTCTTTGAAAGAGGAAAGGAGGGGGTGAAGGCAGACGGCAGAAGGAGGAAGGTGGAAGGAGGAAGGTGGAAGGAGGAAGGCAGAACAAAGACTGGGGCACGCTGACGCTTTGCCACCAGGCACCCGCCGGACCCCATAAATGGGGTCACTACGAACCAGGACCCCATGAATGGGGTCACTACGAACCTGAATGGGCTGGCTTGGGGGCGGGGAGGGGGGTGCCGGTCTTGGCGGTGGGGAGCTTGATGGTGAAGGCGGTGCCTTTGCCGAGGCTGCTCTCGACGCGGATGCGGCCGTGGTGCGCCTCGATGATGTCGCGGCAGGCCGATAGACCCAGGCCGGCGCCCCCCTTGCCGGTGGCGTCGGGCCCGCTCTTGGTCGTGAAGAACGGATCGAAGATCCGCCGCAGCGCATCGGGCGCGATGCCCGAGCCGTTGTCGCGGACCATCAGTTCGACCATGTTGCCCTGGGCATCGTGGCTGAGGCGGATGATGATCCGGCCGCCTTGCGGCATCGCCTGGCGGGCATTGACCAACAAGTTCAAGAGCACCTGCTGGATCTGATTGGGGTTGGCCAGGGCCTGCGGCACCGGCTCGATCTGGCGCTCGACGGTGATGCGGTACTTGCTCAACTCGCGTTCCAACAAGAGCAAGGTGTCGTCGACGACCTTGAACATGTCGGTGGGCTCGAAGGAGCCGGTGCGGTTGCGGGCGAAGCCGAGAATGCCGTTGGTGATCCGGGCGGCGCGGTTGCCGGCGGCCAGGATCTTTTCGAAAGCTTTTTGGCGGGTTTCCTGGTCCTTGTGGCGCAGGCCCATCTTGGCGTAGTTGATGATGGTCATCAGCACGTTGTTGAATTCGTGCGTGGTGGTGCTGACCAGCTCACCCAAGGCAGTCAGCCGCTGCGCCTGGGCCAACCGCTCTTTCAACACGGCCATCTGCTCGTCGAGGCTGGCGTGCGGGCCGCCATCTGTCGCCATGTGCTCCCCCTGGGTAGACGCTTCATGGAGTTTCATCGTCGCAATCGGCTTTGCAACTGTAGCCGCAGCGGCTATAATCCCGCGCCGTAAGTCCTAATTGCCATGGAACTTGGCGAATTGGAGAAGCTAGGATGCACACGGTGGACTTGTTGGAACAGGCGCTCGGGGCCGCCGAGAAGTTGGGTTACAGAATACGGCAGGAATGGCTGGGCGGCAGCGGTGGGGGCGGCTGCGAGATCAAGGGGCAAAAGTGGATCTTTGTGGACCTCGCGCTCGATCCGCTCGACCAGTTGGAGCAGGTTGCTGAAGTGCTGCGCCGCGAGCAGGAGGAATGAAGGGGGGAAGGGGGGAGCCGGGGAAGGGGGAACGGACAAAGCGATGAGGCGATGAGGCGATGAGGCGACAAGGGGGGACAAGGGGAACGCAGAAGGCAGAAGAACTGGGGCACGCTGACGCTTTGCCACCAGGCACCCGCGACAAGGGGAACGCGGAGGAACGGAAGGAAGAACTGGGGCACGCTGACGCTTTGCCACCAGCCACCCGACCGGAGGAGATCTTGGTACTTGGTACTTGGAACTTAGAAGGAATCCGAGCCCAAAGTACAAAGGACAAAGTTCTAAGCACCCTCTTCGGGTCGCCAGAACTCTGGCGAGTCCTGCTACGGGCGAGTCCTGCTACGGGCGATAGAGGCCGGCGTGCTGGATGTACTTCTCGACGGCACGCGGCGTCTGGTAGCGAATGCTCAAGCCGGCGGCGACGCGGCGGCGGATCTCGCTGCTGCTGAGCTCGACCAGCGGCATGTCGACCTGATGCCGGCGGAATTCGGCCAGGCGAGCTGGCGGCACAAGCGGCGCCAGGCAATCGAAATCGACTTGGGCAGCCCCCGACCGCCGCGCCACCAGAGGAGTTGCCAACTCAAGAATGCGGCCCGGCTCGCGCCAGGTGGGCAGATCGCGTAGCGAATCGGCCCCCAGCAGCAGGAACAGCTCGCTGCCGGGATACTCGGCGGCCATGGCGGCCAGCGTGTCGACCGTGTAACTCACGCCGCCCCGGTCGACCTCCATCGTGCCCACCGCGAACGACTCCTGGCCGCCGATCGCCAACTCGAGCATTTCGACCCGCTGGGCGGCCGGAGCCAACTCGCGATCCAGCTTGTGGGGGGGCACGGCGGCCGGAACGAACCAGACCGTGTCCAACCCGGCGGCCTCCCGGCAGAGCTCCGCCAGCAGCAAGTGCCCATAGTGCACCGGATCGAACGTGCCGCCGAATAACCCCAAACGCATACGCAACTGCTCTCCGGCTTGTCAGCCAACTGCCGTAGTGTGATATTGCACGGGCAGCCTTAAGTGTCCGATTTTAAGTGTCCGATTATGGTAGTCGCCCATCGTGCCGCATCACAAGCAGCATCAACTCTTCGACTTGCAGCCGCCGGCCTGGGAAATTGACGACGCCCAGCAAGCGTGGATTGCCTCGGTGGTCATTCCCAGCGGTCCGGCGGGCGAATTCGACTACCTGGTGCCCGAAGAGCTGCGTTCGCAACTGGCGGTCGGGTGCCGGGTTCGGGTTCCGCTGGGACGTGGCGACCGGCAGGTCCTGGGGTACTGCGTCCGGCTCGAATACCGCCTGGCGGGCGCTCGGCGGCTCAAGCCGTTGCGGCAGGTCGTCGACGTGCAGACGCTGCTGAGCCCATCGATGCTGCGGCTGACCCACTGGATATCGGAGCGGTACCTGTGCCCGCTGGCCCAAGTGCTGGAAGCGGTGCTCCCGGCGGGCGTGCGAGAGCAATCGGGCACCAGGTCGGTCACGCTGCTGTCGGTCCCGGCGGAGGCGGCCTCGCGGCTGGCGGAGATCAAGCTTCCCGCGAAACAGGCCCGGGCGCTGGCGCTGCTGGCTGCCAGCCCGTCGCCCTTAACTGCCGCCCAGCTTGCCAAGGCCGCCGGCTGCACCCAGGCCCCGATCACGGCGCTGCGCCGGCGGGGGTTAGTCGAGGCGGCGGCGCAACGGGTGTCCCGGCCGATCGAGGTCATGGCCGATGGCGTGCTGGAAGCGAACCTGGTGCTGAATGCCGACCAGCAGCGGGCGCTGGATGCGATCCTGGGCGCGCTGCGCGGCCGGCGGCACGAGACGGTCCTGTTGCACGGCATCACGGGCAGCGGCAAGACGGAAGTCTATATCCGGGCGATCCAGGAGGTGGTGAGCTATGGCCGCCAGGCGATCGTGCTGGTGCCGGAGATCAGCCTGACTCCCCAGGCGCAAGAGCGGTTTCGGGCCCGATTCGGCCGCGTCGCCGTGCTGCACAGCCACTTGAGCGATGCGCAGCGGCACGCGGAGTGGCAGCGGATTGCGCGGGGCGAGGCGCCCGTGGTGGTAGGCGCCCGCAGCGCGGTATTCGCGCCGGTGCCTCACCTGGGGCTGCTGGTGCTCGACGAAGAGCACGAATCGTCGTTCAAGCAGGATACGGCCCCCAGGTACCATGCGCGGGACGTGGCCATCCAGCGCGCCAGCGCCGAAGGGGTGCCACTGGTGCTCGGTTCGGCGACCCCCTCGCTGGAAAGCTGGCACCGCGGCCAGACCGGCAAGTACCGCCTGATATCGATGCCGCGCCGCGTGTTCGACCGCCCCTTGCCGTCGGTGATTGCGGTCGACTTGCGCAACGAAGGCCGCGAGCGGATCTTCAGCGGCGCTGTCAGCCGGCCGCTGCAGGCCGCCATGAACGAGGCGCTGTCGGCTGGCGGGCAGGTGATCCTGCTCTTGAATCGGCGGGGATTCAGCACGCACCTGCAATGTGGTGCGTGCGGCGGGACGGTGCGCTGCCCGCACTGCGACATTGCGCTGACGCACCACCGGTCGGCCCAGATAGCGCTGTGCCATTACTGCAATCATTCGATGGCGGCGCCTACTCACTGCCCCGACTGTGGCGCGGAGGGGATTCGCTATGGGGGCTTGGGCACGCAACGGCTGGAGGCTGAGGTGCGGGCGCGGTTCGGCGACTATCCGTGCCTGCGGATGGACACCGACACGATGCAAGCTCCCGGCAGCCACGCGCGGGCGCTGGAGGCCTTCCGATCGGGCCAGGTCCGCATCCTGCTGGGGACGCAGATGATCGCCAAGGGACTCGATTATCCGAACGTGACGCTGGTGGGGGTGATCAACGCGGACACGGCGCTGCACCTGCCCGATTTTCGGGCGGCGGAACGCACGTTTCAGCTTCTGGTGCAGGTGGCCGGGCGGACCGGGCGCGGTCCCAAGGGAGGCCGCGTGCTCGTCCAGACGTTCAATCCGGATCACGCGGCGATCAGGTCGGCGCTCAAGCACGATTACCAGGAGTTCGCGTCGCGTGAGCTGCCGTCGCGGGAGAAGCTGGGTTACCCGCCGTTTGGGCGGATGGTTCGGCTGGTGATCCGCGGCCCGGTCCAGCCCGTGGTGCGGCAGTTCACCGAGCAGATTGCGGCACGGTTGGACGCGGCGCTGGCGGCGCTGGGCGTGGAGGCACGCCTGTTGGGTCCGGCGCCGGCCCCGATTGCCAAGCTGCGTGGCCGGTTTCGTTTTCAACTCCAGGTTCAGAGCGAGCGAGACGAGGAAGTGCGGCGAGCAGTTCGGGCGGTGACGGCGGAGTTGAAGCCGCCGAACGAGGTGCAGTGGATCGTGGACGTGGATCCGCTGGACATGCTGTGAGGAAAGTGGTCATTGGTCAATGGTCATTAGTCATTGGTCATTGGTCGCTTGACAAATGACAAATGACAAATGACAAATGACAACTGGGTTTTGCTCTTGGCCCTTGCGGCGCAGGGACTTAGAATACGTGAGAAGGCAACTCCCGACGGTCTCGAAGCGTCATGTCGTATCGGTCTCTGAAACACGTCCTGGGCGAGACGAGCCTGGAGCGCAAGTGCCGGTTTTTGTTCGGCATTTGCCTGTTGACGTTGATCACCGGCAGCTTCTGGCTGTACGGGTCGATGACCGACAAACTGGTCGAGCGCCAGAACCCCTCCAAGGGGCGGTTGCTGGTCGACACGTCGATGGTGCTGACCCACTGGGAGAAAACCGACGTAACGGACTCGAGCAAGGCAGAAGATTGGCTGCCTTACATCGACCAGTTGCGGCGGAGCCTTTATAGCGACGACTACCAGTGGAATTTCATCCGGGCGGACAGCGACGATGCGAGCAAGGGCCCTTCCGGCGCTCTGGAGCGTCAATTGGTCGAGGAATTCCGCGAGCCGCTGAAGGATCCGGCCCAGGAAGAGAATCCCAGGCGGCGGAATGGATCGCACGGCGAATTCACCGACGGGCGCGACCGCTATCTGTACTACCAGCCGATCTATATCGAGGGGTCGGACTGCGCAAACTGCCACACGCTGATGACCGGCAAAATCGCCGACGGGGAACTGTTTGCGATCGCCAAGATATCGATGCCCAACGAGCTGACCAGGAAGGACCAGAATCGGAACCGGGCGCTCTTGTTGACGGCGGCGATCATCACGGTTTTTGCCGCGATGATCGTGGCCTACGTGATCGTGCGTTACGTGATCGTCAAGCCGCTGCAGCACCTGCGCGACGTGAGCGACGCCGTCAGCCACGGCAGCCTGGAACAGCGGGCCGAGATCCACACGGCCGACGAGTTCGAGGAGCTGGGCGTGGCGTTCAACCGCATGCTGGGGCACCTGATCACGGCGCAGGAGGAATTGCGGCGCGTGAACAGCAGCCTGGACTTGAAGGTGGACGAGCTGGCGCAGGCCAACATGCGGTTGTTCGAGCTGAACCGGCTGAAGAGCGATTTTTTGGCCACGATGAGCCATGAGCTGCGGACGCCCTTGAACAGCATCATCGGATTCAGCGAGGTGCTGACTTCGATCAAGTCGCTGGACGAGAAGCAGCGGCGCTACGTGCTGAACATCCAGAAGTCGGGCAAGATGCTGCTGGACATGATCAACGACATCCTGGACCTGGCCAAGATCGAAAGCGGCAAGATGGAGCTGCGGCCGACCGAGTTCAGGATCGAACACGTCATCGCGGCGCAGTGCGACATGGCGCGGCCGCTGGCCGAAAGGAAGAACATCGACATCGAGACCGAGGTGGAAAGCCGGCTGCCGGAGCTGTTCCAGGACCAGGGCAAGGTCCAGCAGATCCTGAACAACCTGCTGTCCAACGCCATCAAGTTCACGCCGGAAGGTGGGCGGGTGATGATTTCCGCGCGCCGCGGCCCCGGCAGCGACCTGCTGCTGACGGTGGCCGATACGGGTGTGGGCATCGCCGAGCCGGACCAGACGCAGATCTTTGAAAAGTTCCGGCAGGGAAACACCGTGATGCCCAGCGGAGACGCCATGACCCGAGAGTACTCGGGCACGGGCCTGGGCCTGTCGATCGTCAAGGAACTGTGCAAGCTGCTGGGCGGCGAGATCAGCCTGGCGAGCGAGCTGGGCAAAGGGAGCGTGTTCACCGCCCGCTTGCCGTGGACACTACCCTTCCAACCGAGGACGGAGGAATTGCTCTCCGACTCGTCGGTCGACCTGGTCAGGCCGCCGGCGGACAAACTGGCGATGCCGTTCGACCCCGCCGTGTCGGCGGCGCCCTCGGTGGAATCGTAAGCAGGCAATGGGGTTGCTAGCGGATCCAGGGGACGGAGCCCATTGTGAAGCGAGCAGTCGAGAGCCGCGGCCGGGAGTTGCCCGCAGTCCAGTTATTCACCGACGGCGCGTGCAGCGGCAACCCCGGTCCCGGCGGCTGGGCCTTCATCTTGCGGCATCCGTCCACGGGCAAGGAGCTGGAAGCTTCGGGGGGCGAGCGGCTGACGACCAACAATCGCATGGAGCTGACGGCCGTGGTCCGCGGCCTGGAGGCGCTGAAGCGCCCGTCGGCCGTGGAGCTGTTGACTGACAGCGTCTACGTGGGCAAGGGGCTGAGCGAATGGATGCCCAAATGGAAGGCGAACGGCTGGCGGCGCGGGCCGCGAGATCGGCAGTCGGAGGTGAAGAACGTCGACCTTTGGCAACGGCTGGACGAGCTGGTGGCGGTGCATCGACTGAAGTACACGCGAGTGGCGGGCCATAGCGGCCACGCCGAAAACGATCGCTGCGACGCGCTGGCAGTCGCCGCCTACCAGCAGTATCTTAAGCGCTGATGTTAACGGAATGAATTCCGTTCTACTGAGGGCGCCATGACTTCGCCGGCCAAGACCTCCGTGGAACTGCTGGCCACGCCGGTGCAATACATCAAGGGGGTGGGCCCTCAACGGGCCGAGCTGCTGGCCCGGCTGGGCCTGGCCACCGCGCGGGACCTGCTGTTCTTTTTCCCCCGCGACTACCAGGACCTGTCGGACGTGCGGGACTGCGGCCAACTGGAGGATGGATCGCTGGTGCGGCTGCGCGGAAGTGTGCTGGAGATCGATCAGCACGCCACCGGCCCGGGCAAGACGGTGCTCGGCGTGCTGTTGGGATGCGGGGCGGGGCGGGTGCGGTTGCTCTGGTTCAATCAGCCTTACCTGCTCCAGCGCTTTCAGATCGGGCAGGAGCTGCTGGTCACGGGCAAAACCAGGCTGAACGGGTGCATGTGGGAGATCGCGCACCCCCAGGTCCAGTGGCTGGAGACCGAGGAGCACGAGACGGCGCTGTTGGTGCCGGTGTACCCGTTGACCGAAGGGCTGAGCCAGGGGCAGATCCGCCGCATCGTGCGGGCGGTCGTCGAGTCGTACGCGGGAGTGCTGGACGAAGTGTTTCCCGAGGAGTACCTGGCGTCGCACGACCTGTGGACGCTGGGCGAGGCCCTGCCGCAGATTCACTTTCCAGCCGACCGGGCGAGCCTGGCCAGGGCGCGCCGCAGGCTGGTCTACCAGGAGCTGCTGGTGCTGCAGCTTGCGCTGGCCGTCAGGCATCACGCGCAGCGCACGCTGCGCCGCGCGCCGCCCCTGGAGGCCACGGCACGGATCGACGCCCGCATCCGCAGGCTGTTTCCGTTCGAGCTGACGCCCGGCCAGCGGCAAGCAATCGAAGAAGTCGCCGCGGACATGGCCCAGCCGCATCCGATGAACCGCTTGCTCCAAGGCGACGTGGGCAGCGGCAAGACGGCTGTCGCCGTCTACGCCATGCTGCTGGCCGTGGCCCACGGCCACCAGGCCGTGCTGATGGCCCCCACCGAAGTGCTGGCCCGGCAGCACGCGCTGACGCTGGAAGGAATCCTGACGTCGAGCAAAGTGCGGTGGGCCGTGCTCAGCGGCGCGCTGACGCGGTCGCAGCGGCGCGACGTGCTGGCCAGGGCGGCGGCGGGCGAGCTCGACGTGGTGCTGGGCACGCAAGCGGTGATCCAGGCGGAAGTCGAGTTTGCCCGGCTGGGGCTGGTGGTGATCGACGAGCAGCACAAGTTTGGCGTGCGGCAACGCGCCACGTTGAAGCAGGCGGGCCTGGACCCGCACTACCTGGTCATGACAGCCACGCCCATCCCGCGCACGGTGACGATGACGTTGTTCGGCGACCTGGACATATCGGTGCTCCGCGATAGTCCGCCGGGCCGCCAGGCGGTCAACACCTATTGGGCGCAGCCGGAGCAGCGCGAGAAATGGTGGGAGTTTTTTCGGGGCAAGCTGCGCGAAGGGCGGCAGGGTTATGTGATCACGCCGCTGGTGGACGGCCCCGAGGAGATGCAGGAGGCGAGCCTCGAGCAAGCCTTCGAATCGCTGGTCAACGGACCTTTGGAAGCCTTCCGGCTGGATCTGATCCATGGCCGCATGACGGCGGCGGCCAAGGAAGGGGCCATGGCGGCGTTCCGGCGGGGCGATACCCAGGTGCTGGTCGCGACGACAGTGGTCGAGGTGGGCGTGGACGTGCCCAATGCCACGTTGATGACGATCGAGGCCGGTGAGCGGTTCGGATTGTCTCAACTGCACCAGTTGCGGGGCCGCGTGGGGCGCGGCAATCGGCCCGGTTTCTGCTGCGTGTTTGCCGAGCCGGCCGGCGACGACGGGCGGCGCCGGCTGGAAGCCTTCGTGTCGATCAGCGACGGGTTCCGCCTGGCGGAGATCGACTTCGAGATTCGCGGCCCCGGCGACTTACTGGGCACGCGGCAGCACGGGCTGCCGCCGCTGCGGATTGCGGACCTTGCTCGTGATGGCGACGTGCTGGCCGAGGCCCGCACGGATGCTCAACGGCTGGCGGCGGAAGACCCAGGCCTGTGCCGGGCGGAGCACGAGCGGCTCAAGCGGATGGTGCTGGCCCGCTATGGCCGCGTCCTGGAGCTGGGCGACGTGGGGTGAGGTGGGAAGGAGGAAGGTGGAAGGAGGAAGGAGGGGGAAAGACGACAAGGCGACAAGGGGATCCTCCTGCGGCGGACCTTCGGCAGGCGAGCAGGGGAACGCGGGGGGAACGGACGAAGACTGGGGCACGCTACCGCTTTGCCACCAGGCACCCCGGGGGAAGGCAGAGGGAGGAAACGGGATGGATTGCGTCCGGCTATAGTTCCTCGGCGGGCGGGGGGAGCTCTTTGAGGAAGGCAAACAGGTGGTCGCCGGCGTCGAGGGCCAGGTCGCGGGATCGGATGAAGAAGTTGCGGGCGCGGTCGGCTTGGCCGTCGAAGTACAACTGGACGCCGAGCAGGAACATGAGGTCGGCGTTGTCCGGCTTCTGGGTGGCGGCCCGGGCCAGAGCCTCCAAGTGGGTCGTCTTGGCCAGTTGATTGGCGCCGTAGAGCTGGTCGAGCCGAAACGCCGTTCGGGGCCAGTCGGGCTTGAGGCTCAGCCCGCGTTTCAAGGCGCTGGCGGCCGAGTCGTAGCGGCCCATGGCCAACAAGGTCTGTCCTTGGCGGAACCATGGGTCGGCCAGATCGGGCGCGGCGGCGACCGCCTTTTTGTAGCGCTGGTAGGCGTTTGCGAATTTCTGCTGCCGAAAGTGTTCGTCGCCGAAGGTGATGAACTGCCGCGATCGGGCGACCGCCTCGGCATTCGAAGGCGGGCGCTTGGGGCGAGCGGGGTCCGGCGCGGCGGGGGCCAGAACGCCGAAGCCGCCGCCAGCGGCCTGGCCTGCTTGAATCGCGGGTGCGGGCGCGGGGGCAGCGGCGGGCGGTTGATCGACCCCCATGAAGCGGCGCAGGGCCTGCGGCCCGTACATGGTTTCGGCGGGCACCACGAGCGGCGGATAAACGATGGGACCGCGGAAATAAGGGTCGTAATAGTAATCGTGATAGTAATACGGCGGCCAGAACCCTGGCGGATATCCGTAGCGCCCGTGCCCGGCGCCTATCCAACCGTGGCCCGCACCGTCGAAGTAGAAGAACGAGCCGGACGGCGCCGGATCGGGCCGCATATCGACATAGCCCGGTGAAAACGGGTTATGGACGTTGGCTTGCTCGGCACCGGGCGGCACGCGCTGGGCGTGGAGCGAGCCGGACGAGGCGGCCAGAGTGATCGCGGCGATCAGAGCGCTAATGCATCGGTGAACCATGAGACCCTCCCGCCGGCCGCGCCCAGCCGCTGAGGCATTATTCACATCTTCAGCGAAAACGGCAAGCGGACTGCCGCGGAACTGAGCCGCTCGGCTACTCCACGCTGGTCCTACTCCATGCTGGCCTGGCCAAGTACTTTCCTCATGGCGGTCATGCCGACCTCCCCCAGTTGCCGCGGCGGGATTCTCCAGATTTGAGGGTTCATCAGCTCCAGCGAGACATATCCCTGGTAGTTGATGGCCCTCAAGGCGGACAGGATCGGTTCGAGATCGAAGTCGCCGTCGCCGGGAAGGATACGGTCGGCGTCGGCGGCCAGCTCGCGCGGCGTGCCTGCCAGGTCGCTCAACTGAACGTGGAACAAGTTCTCGCTGTTCAGGTATCGCAAGTCTTCGGGCTTGCTCGGTCCCAGGTAGTATTCAAACACGTCGAGACAGAGGCCCAAGTGAGGTGAGCCGACCTCGGCGGCCAGGGCGGCGGCGGTCTGGAGGTTGTTGGCGAAGGCCGCCGATGCCCGGAATTCGAGCGCGAGGCGGACGCCCGCTGCTTCGGCCCGCTGGGCGGCCTGGACCAACGACTCCTGGACCCGATCGAGGAGCTGTTGGCTCAGCGGGCCGGCAACGTCACAGGCAATCACCAGGGTGCCGACCCCCAATTCGCGGCAGAGCGCCAGCCGCCGGGCGAAGTGCTCCCAATGCTCGCGGCGGGCATCGGGGTGTTCGGTCATCAAGCCGCCCTGGTAGGCCGCCACGGGGGCAGCCATCCCCTTGGCTTCCAGCAGCCGCCGCACGTCGTCGGTCGAGTGGCCGTCGAGGAACGTCTCCAGCTTTCCCAACCAGATTTCGATTGCATGGCAGGCGCCCGCGGCATAGTCCTCGACGTCCTTGTCGAAAGGGGAGTGAAGCGTGCAGACCTGGCTGATGGCGGGTTTCATCCGGGTTGCAGCTTGCGCTCGAGCTCGGCCACACAATCGTCGGCCTTGACGCGCCATTGCTTGAGGGTATCGCGGTCGCGGAACGTCACGGTGCCATCGGTGAGCGTCTGCCCGTCGACGGTGATGCAATAGGGGGTTCCCACTTCGTCCTGGCGGGCGTAGCGGCGTCCGACCGCCCCCTTTTCGTCGTAGAAGGCGTTGAAGCGGGCTTTCAATTGGCGATAAATCCGCTGGGCGACTTCGGGCATGCCGTCTTTTTTCACCAAGGGAAACACGGCCGCCTTGATCGGGGCCAGCCGCGGGTGCAACTTGAGGAAAACCCGCTCGCGAGGATTGCCCTTGTCGTCGGGGACCATGTCCTCCTGGTAGCTTTCGCAAAGGAAAGCCAAGGTGGCGCGGTCGGCGCCCGCTGCCGGCTCGATGACGTGGGGCAGGTACCGCTCGCGGGTCTCGTCGTCGAAGTACGAGAGGTCCTTGCCGCTCCCCCGATACCGCGGCTTGCCCTCGGCGTCTTTTTCGACGACGAGCTCGTTGCCCTGCCGCACGAGCTTGCCCTCCATGTGGCTGCGCAGGTCGAAGTCGCCACGATGGGCGATGCCTTCCAACTCGCCGTATTCGCCGGGCGGCAGAAAGGGAAAAGCGTACTCGATGTCGGCCGTCCCGCAGGAGTAGTGGCTCAGCTCGTCGGGATCGTGGTCACGCAGCCGCAGCCGCTGCCCGGCCAGGCCGAGATCGACGTACCACTGGTAGCGGCGATCGCGCCAGTAGCGGTACCACTCGGCCGACTGGCTGGGATGGCAGAAGAACTCCATTTCCATCTGTTCGAACTCGCGGGAGCGGAAGGTGAAATTCCGCGGCGTGATTTCGTTGCGGAAGCTCTTGCCGATCTGGGCAATGCCAAAAGGAATGCTGACGCGGGACGAGTCGAGCACGTTCTTGAAGTTGACAAAAATGCCCTGGGCCGTCTCGGGCCTCAGGAAGGCGGCTCCCTCTTCACCGCTCAGGGCGCCGACGTAGGTCTTGAACATCAGGTTGAATTCGCGGGGAGGCGTGAGCGTGCCGACCTGCCGCGCGTCGGGGCCGAGCACCTGGGACAGGTCCTCGACCTTGGTCAGACTGATCAGCTCGGACTGCCAATCGAGCTGCGCCGCATCCTTGGCGCGGAGATTGAAGAACTTGAGCGCCTTCTGCTCGGTCTCGGCCAGGCCCTCGTCGCCGCCTGACTGGGTCGAGACGAAGATCCGCTGTCCCTTGGCCGACACCCAGCGGCCGCGGACCTGGTCGTGGCGATACCGCTTCTTCGATTCGCGGCAGTCGACCATAAAATCGTGGAACAGGTCGTAGTGACCGGAACACTTCCAGATCTGCGGGTGCATGATGATGGCCGAGTCGAGACCGGTCATCTGGTAGGCGGCCGGGGCCCCGGGGGGCGGCGCCAACTCGTCATGGCCGGTGACCATGTCGCGCCACCAGCACTCCTTGATGTTCCGCTTGAGCTCGACGCCCAGCGGCCCGTAGTCCCAAAAGCCGTTCAGGCCGCCGTAGATTTCGCTCGATTGAAACAAGAACCCCCGCCGCTTGCACAACGAGACCAGCTTTTCCATGTCCATGACGGGCGATCCGGTGATTCCGGGTTGTGTGTCGAGCCGCCTCACGTCCCGGTGCGCCGGGATGAGGGCCACTTTGAACGGTTGAGTGGTGAAGAATCGGCAGTTTACCGCCCGGCGGGGCGTGTGGTCCATGGGCCGCCTCGATCGGCCGCGACAATGCTCCCGCGCTGGCTGTCGAGTCGGCCGACGATCGAGAAGCGGTCGATGCGGGCCGCCACGTCGATGTCGCCGGACAGTCCGATTTCAGAGAGGTCGCGGCCGCCCTGGGTCTGCCGCAATTGGGCGGCCAATGCGGCCGGATCGACCGGCTGGCGTTGTGATGGGCCGGGCGATTGGGCGGAGGTCAGCAGCTCCCAGGCGTCCAGGGCCATGCGGGCCGAATCGTTCATCGCAACGGCCGTCGCGGGAGATGGCTGCTGCGTGCCGCGGCCGCGCTGGTGCAGCCACCGCTGGGCCAGGCAGCCCGCCGCAAGCACGTCGTCGCGCGAGATCCGGCCGCGTGTTCCGGCGCAGAGAATATCGACCGCCGATTCGTCCCGGATCGCCTCCGCCACCGCCGCTGCGTTGACAAAGCCGGCGACGAGCACGCGCCTCGCGGTACGGCAGATTTCGAGTGCTTTGGTGCCGTTGGTGGTGGTCAGCACGACGGTCTTGTCCGCGACCAC
Source organism: Pirellulales bacterium (assembly GCA_040901675.1). GTDB lineage: Bacteria > Planctomycetota > Planctomycetia > Pirellulales > JAICIG01 > JBBDNX01. The sequence goes on from JBBDYJ010000006.1 coordinate 47,208, forward strand.
GCGAGGCGAGTACTCCTCCGGCGAGTTGCCCAGATCAAAGCCCTCGATCGGCAAGCCTCCGCGTTCACCTCCCAAGACCACCCGGCCCGGTGCGAATCCCGAAGCGGTCCGCCTGGCATCCTCCACTTCGAGGCAGGGGATCACCTCGAGCGCGCCGGCCGCCAGGGCGTGGATGATGGTGGTGGTTGCCCGCAGCACGTCGACAACAACGACGACCTTGCCGGCCAGGTCGGCGGCGGTGGTCAGGCCGGGAAGGAGGTGGACGGTCAAGGAGTCCATTGCAAAGGGAGAAGGAGGGGGTCAGAAAGCAGAAGGCAGAAGGAGGAAGGAGGAAGGAGGAGTAAGACGACGGGGGTGCATCGAGCCCGACTGGCTGCATTCTAGTCGGCTGCTGCCGTGATGCGGTAGCCGCAAAAGGCGGGCCGGATAGAATCTGCTTGTCTCGATCGCGTGTGCCCGGAAACACCCGCTGGAGACGGTTAAGCTTGGGGCCGCGCCGGCGGTCAAGCTGGTAGGAAGGTATCGGGGCGGAAGGCGCTCAAGCAACATGTCGCTGGACAAATCCGAGAATCGCGTTCGGCGGATGTTCGGCGAGATTGCCGGCCGGTACGACTTTCTCAACCACTTGCTGTCGCTGAACGTGGACCGCTACTGGCGTTGGCACACCGTCCGGCGGGTGCCGCCTGCGGGAGGGGGCCCGATTCTGGACCTTTGCACGGGCACCGGCGACCTGGCCCTGGCGTATATGCGGGCGGGCGGGGGTGAGACACGCGTTGTAGGAGCCGACTTTTGCCATCCGATGCTGGTCATTGCCGAAGCCAAGCGGCGGCGGGCCGCGTCCAATGGGCAGCTTGCCTTCGTGGAAGCCGACGCGCAGCGGCTGCCGTTCCCGGACGATCGATTTGCCGTCGTCTCGATCGCCTTTGGGCTGCGCAACGTGACCGACACGGACCAGGGGCTGCGGGAAATGACGCGCGTCTGCCAGCCGGGCGGCAAGGTGGCGGTGCTGGAGTTCTCGTTGCCCAGGTGGCAGCCGTTTCGGGCCCTTTACGGGTGGTACTTCAACCGGGTGCTGCCGCGGATCGGTCAGGCGTTGGCACGCAACCGGCACGATGCTTACAATTACCTTCCCGCCAGTGTCGGCGACTTTCCATCGGGCGAAGCTCTTGCCGGGCGAATGCGAGCGGCAGGTCTGCGGCAGGTGACCTGGCAACCGCTGACGCTGGGCGTGGCAACTCTGTACATAGGCACCAAATGAAAGCCGACTTTGTGCTCGGGCTGACCGGTGCCAGCGGAGCCATCTACGCGCTGCGGCTGCTGGACGTGCTTTGTCGGGGCGGGGCCAGGGTGCAGCTTTCGATCAGCCCGGCCGGCCAGCAGGTCCTGGAGCAGGAGCTGGGACTGGCCGTCGACCTGGACAACTTTTCGTTGGACAGCCTGCTGGGCAGGGAGTTGCCGGGTGGGCAGCGCGGATCGGCCGGCTCTCAGCGGTGGCTGCTCGGCGAGGTGCTCGGCGGCCGGGCAACGGAAGCAGCCGCTCGCCGGCAGCCGCCCGACGTGCGATACCACCATTACCGCGACCTGTTTGCACCGATCGCCAGCGGGTCTTCGCTCACCGCGGGGATGATCGTCTGCCCCTGCTCGGGCGGCACGCTCAGCGCGATTGCCCATGGAGCTTCCACCAACCTGATCCATCGGGCCGCCGACGTGCACCTGAAGGAAGGCCGCAAGCTGGTGTTGGTGCCCAGGGAAGCGCCTTTGTCGCTGGTGATGCTGGAGAACATGCGTCGGTGCGTGGAGGCCGGGGCGGTGGTGCTGCCGGCGATGCCCGGTTTCTATCACGGGGTGGAGTCGGTGCGCGACCTGATCGATTTCGTGGTGGCTCGGATCTGCGACCAGTTGGGTTTCGAGCACCGGTTGATGCGGCGTTGGGGGGAATGAGCCGTGCTGGGCAAGGTTCGACTGATCCTGCAGATGATCCGCTTCAGCCACACGCTGTTCGCGCTGCCATTCGCGCTGTTGGCGGCGGTGATGGCGGTGAGCACCCAATCGACGCCGGCGGCCCCGTTCGGCTGGCGGCAATGGACCGGCATCCTGCTGTGCATGGTCTTCGCCCGCAGCGCGGCGATGGCCTTCAACCGGCTGGTGGACCGCGAGCTGGACGCCCTGAACCCGCGGACCGCCGGCCGGCACCTTCCGGCCGGTCTGATCAGCGAGCGGAGCGTGGGCCTGTTCGCCGCCACCTGTTCGCTCGGTTTCGTGGCTTCCACGCTGTTGTTCTGGCCGAACTGGTGGCCGCTATACCTGGCGGTTCCGGTGCTGGCGTTCCTGCTGGGCTACAGTTATGCGAAGCGATTTACGCTGTTGTCGCACTTCTGGCTCGGCGCGGCCTTGATGCTGGCCCCCATCGCGACGTGGATTGCCCTGCGGGGCGAGCTCGATTGGCCGCCCGTGATCCTGGGGGCGGCGGTGCTGATGTGGGTGGCCGGCTTCGACATGATTTATGCTTGCCAGGACGCGGGTTTTGATTCCGCCGCCGGACTGAAGAGCGTCCCCGCGCGGTGGGGCGTGGGGCCGGCCTTGCAGTTGGCCGCGGCCTGCCACCTGGTGATGATCGGGCTGTTGTTGGCCTTGCCCTGGTTTGTGGATGCGTTGGGCGCCATCTACACTGTGGGCATCGTAGCGGTGGCTGCCCTGCTGGCTTACGAGCACTGGCTGGTCCGGCCCGACGACCTGACCAGGGTGAACGTGGCGTTCTTCCAGGTGAACGCCGTGGTGAGTTTGGGGTTGTTCGTGGTGGGGTCGGTCGATTTGCTGACGTGAAAGGCAACCGGATTGTCGGTGCAGGTGTTTTCATGATTCAAAGTTCGAAGCCGTCGCTGGAGTCGATCCGCGAGAAGGTGCTCGCGTGCGAGCGCCTGACGTTCGACGAGGGGCTGTACCTGTACGGCGACCAGGTCCATTTGCACGACCTGGGCCAACTGGCCAACCTGGTCCGCGAGCGGAAGAACGGCAACGCGGCCTACTACAACATCAATACGCATCTCAATCCCACGAACGTCTGCGTTTACCGCTGCACGTTCTGCGCGTTCCGTTCGGATCTGCGCGATCCGAAAGGCTACTGGATGACCGACGAGCAGATCCTTGAGCGTGGCCGCGAAGCGGTGGAAAGCGGCTGCACCGAGATGCACATCGTGGGCGGGCTGCACCACCAGAAGAAGTTCGACTGGTACCTGAATATCATCCGGATTCTGCACCAGGCATATCCGAGCCTGCACTTGAAGGGCTGGACGGCGGTCGAGATCAATTGGTTTGAGCATCTGACGGGACGGCCGGTGCGCGAGATTCTCCAAGAGTTGATCGAGGCGGGCCTGGGGAGCATGCCGGGCGGCGGGGCCGAGATCTTCCACCCGCAGGTCCGTGACCAGATTTGCGAACACAAGGCCGATGCGCGCAACTGGCTGGACATCCACCGGACGGCGCACCAGTTGGGGCTGCGCACCAACTGCACCATGTTGTACGGACACATCGAAAGCCCGTACCACCGCATCGACCACCTGGTGCGGCTGCGCGAGCTGCAGGATGAAACGGGCGGCTTCCAGACGTTCATTCCGCTGGCCTTTCACCCGGAGAACACGGGCCTGAGCCATCTGACCCGTGCATCGAGTCTTCTCGATCTGCGGACGATGGCGGTCAGCCGCCTGATGCTCGACAACATCCCGCATCTGAAGGCGTATTGGGTGATGCTGGGATTGGGGACCGCGCAGGCCTCGCTTTGGTACGGCGCGGACGACCTGGACGGGACGGTCCGCCACGAGCTGATCTACCACGACGCCGGCGCCGACACGCCGCAGATTCTGCCGGTGGACGAGATCCGCCGGCTGATGACCGAGGCCGGCCGTGAGCCGGTGGAACGCGACACGCTTTATCGCAGAGTGCAGCGCGACGGCAACCGCTGGAGCGCCGCGGAGCCGATTTCGGCCGGCGGTTGATCGGCGATCGATTCGTTGTTACGCGAGTCCCGCGCGGGGCCATGCGGCTTCTATCGCCCAAGCCAGCGGATGGCCAGGATGGCCAAGGAGGCCAGCACGACCGCGCCGAGCAGCCGAACGTGCGGCAAGACGTAGCAGTCGATGTCGAACCGCTTGTCGAGGCAGGCAAGCAGCTTGTTCGTGTCGACCCACTGGCTGCCCTGGGTTGCCAGGATCCTGAACCAGCGAGGGCTGATCACGGCGATCAGGCCGAGCAGCCCGGAGATAGCCAAGAGCGACCAGAGCGCGGGCTTGAGCAGCTCCAGTTGCGCGGCGACAAGTAAACAGACCGACATGGCGGGTCAGCCTCCACCAAGCACCTTCGACGGGCTGAAGTGGCCGCGTAAGCCACTTCAATCCAAACCCTAGGTCGTCCAACGGGGGGTGTCAAACGTTACACGGCGCAGGCGGCGACGGTACGGGTGTTGGAACCATTCAGCCGGGCCGCCTCGAGCACCTGGGGAAACGGCACCGCTGCCAGGGCCCCGTAGAGCGGGTTGGAGGTAAGCTTGGCCGCTCGCAGCCGTGGGGACGAAAGTCCGCAAACGAAGCGGGCAAACGACCGCGGATCCGAGAGGGCGTCTGCTTCCTGCTGGCGCAGGGCGGAGGCTTGCCGCCAGACGGCCTGGTTGATCGCCGGGGCGCCGCGGGCAAGGAGACGTGCCGGGCGCCCGCCATCCAGGCAGCCGCCGCAGTGGCCGCATCGCTTGCCAAGCCGCTCACCGAAGTGCTCCGCCAGGCGGGCCGTCTGGCAACCCTTGTGGGCCGCCAACTCGAGCACCTGGCGGAGCCGGGCCAGCTCGGAGGCCTCGCGGGCCACTAACCGGCGGTGCAAGCTCTCGGCCACCTGGCCGGCATCGTGGTCGCGCCTGAGCCGTTGGAAGCGGTGGCGGAGTCCCTCGGCCTTGACCTCCATGAGCTTCTTCTCGGCCAGGTAGTCCAAGGCCTTCAGCAGCCGATCGCGCCGAGAGCCGATCTGGCGGGCGGCCGCTTCCAGGTCGATGTGAAACCAGGTCTTGGCCTTCTGGGCCTGGCGGAACATGGCCGCCAGGAGATCGCGCCGCTCTCCTTCGAAACGAGCGAGGATCTCCGCGGAGGGGACCAGCGGCTGAAACCGGTAGCGGGAATAGTAAGGAGCCCGCGGCTGGATGTAACCGTCGAGTTCCAGGTAGGTCGAGAGGGTCTCGAGGACGAGGCTGCGGATGTCGTGGCGGACCGACATCTCGTAGAGGCTGACGTCGAACTCGTCGCCCAGCGAGAACATCTCGTCGACGAAGCCCCGCACGGCGTCGATCGACGCGGTGTCGCCGTAGGCGAAGTTCTCCAGCGCATTGAGATCGTCCGGGCAGACGAACATCTCGCAATGGGAGGCGAGGCCGTCGCGGCCCGCGCGTCCGACCTCCTGCGAGTAGTTCTCGAGGCTCTTGGGCAGGTTGTAATGGTAGATGTAGCGGACATCGGGCTTGTCGATGCCCATTCCGAATGCGATCGTGCAGACGACAATAGGGGCCTTGGACGTGAGAAACCAGTCCTGGACGGCCGCGCGATCGGCCCCTTCCAGGCCCGCATGGTAGGCCTTGGCCGCAAAGCCGGCGGCCGCCAGGTTCTTGGCCACGGTCTCGGCGGTGCGCTGCAAGGTCACGTAGACGATGGTGGCGCCCGGGGGAGAATCGCCGAGCCGCTGCCGCAGCAGCGCGTCGCGCTTCGCGTCGGCGACGGGCGTCGTCCGCAACGTCAGGTTGGGCCGATAGAAGCCCGTCCGGACGGCACAGCCGGCTTCGATGCCGAACTCCCGGCAGATGTCTTCGAGCACGGCGGGAGTGGCGGTGGCGGTGAGCGCCAAGACCCGTTCGGCGCCAAAGGCCTTGCTGTAGCGAACCAGCTTCAAATAGTCGGGCCGGAAGGCGTGCCCCCATTCCGAGATGCAATGCGCCTCGTCGACCGCGAACAACGACACGCGCGTGTGCTGGAGCATGCCGCGGAACCGCTCGCTCTGGAAGCGTTCGGGCGCCACGTACAACAGGCGCAGGCGTCCGCCGCGGATGGCCTGAGTGACCGACGAGAACTCCTCGGCGGTTTGAGTCGAGTCGAGCCGATCGGCCGCAATGCCGCGGCGCGTCAAGGCGTCGATCTGGTCCTTCATCAAGGCGATCAGCGGCGAAACCACAATCGTCAGGCCCGGCAGGAGCAGGGCCGGCACTTGAAAGCAGAGCGACTTGCCCCCACCGGTGGGAAAGACGGCCGCCGCGGAGCGGCCCGCCAGGAGGTGCGAGATAACCTCAGCCTGGCCCGGCCTGAAGGCCTCGAAACCAAACTGCCGACGCAAGACTTCGTGAGCCGCTTCGAGTGACATTGTGCACCTCTCAGGGTCGATCGGTAGGCGCGGTCCCCGCTGGTTTCACCCTTCCTTGGCCTGCCGGAGGCGGTCCCCAGCATTAGTGGACATAAGTATACATATCGGGCGGGCCGGTGCAAGCAGATTTTTTTCTTTTTCTGCGGAGGGGAGGATTGGGGCTGAAGTCCACGGACAGGGACCCCATGAATGGGGTCACTACGAACATGAGTGGAGTCACTACGAACGAGTGACTTGAGGTGCCGGTGGAGAGAGGCCCGCGGAGTGCAGGACGAGCCCGGCCAGCAGCGCGAACTGCCCGATCAGAGCGACCGGCATCCCGATCCGCCACAGGTCGTCGCGTGCGGCAACGACTCCCCAGGTCGAGAGCACCGACCCACAGGCCAGCGTGGCCAACCCGGCGGCCAGTCCGATCCAGGCCAGGAGCGTAACGAGCAGCCCCGGCCGGCATGGCGTGACGTGCGGTTTTGCCCCATCGGCCCTGAGACCTGTCGCAGGCAGCCCGGACGAGGCGCCGGCGGGTCCGGCCAGCACACGCTCGACGTGCCGCAACTGCTCTTCGAGCTCCCAGCCGTCGAGTTCCAAGAGCGGACTGGCGGTTGAAAAACCGTCCGCCGCCGGCTGGGAATCGCAGTCCGGGGTGGCTGCCTCACCTCGCAGCGGAGTGCCGCAACGCAGGCAGCAAAGGGGCGTCTCGGCGCCGGCAGAGGGCTTCGGAGACGCAATTGCGGGCACGTCCTGGCGGCAGGTTGAACACCACATGCGTCAAGGATGAAGGCAGAAGGAGGAAGGAGGAATAGCAACGTCCGCACGAAGGAAATTGAAGATTGTGCCGCGGATAGGTGCGGCAAGAATTGGGACTGTACTGATGAATCGGCCAAGGGCGGCGGTGAGGATGAGGAAAAGGCGGGAGGCGGAGGGGGAGCGAGGGGGCGAGGGGGCGATGAGGAGATGAGGGGAAAGGGAGAAGGGGGGAAAGGGGGAGACGGACGAAGACTGGGGCACGCTAGCGCTTTGCCCCAGGCACCCGGCGGGGCAGGCTGGAGACTGGAGACTGGAGGCTGGAGGAAAACGGACGACGAAGACTGGGGCACGCTAGCGCTTTGCCCGAGGCGGGCGGTACCACTCTCCTCGGAGCCAGTCGACCAGGAGCTCGAGGTCCTTGGGGCTCAGGATGTTGGACCTGGGGTCGTCCGGGTTGGCGGCAAAGGCGGGCATCCGATCGTTGTTGTCGCCGTAGAACCGCTCATGGGCCGGGTTGCTGATCATGCCCAACAGCCACTCGCGCGATGCGTAGCCGGTCAGGTCCGGTGCGGTGCCCAGGTCTCCCAGGCCGCGGAACTTGTGGCAATCGATGCAGCCCAACAGCTCGATCTGTTCGATCCCCTCCTGGATCATGGCGGCGTCTATCTTGTCCATATCGTGTTGCGACACGAGTTGGGCCTGAGCGGACAGTGCGGCCACGGCCTGTGCCACGTCGGCCGGCTCCAGCTCGGGCATCGTCGTCTTGATGAACTCGACCATCTGGCCGCCGTTTTCGCCGTTGTGCGACGTGTTGCCGAAATAATGAGGGCCGTCGACCTGCTTGGGATCGACGAGACCGGCGATCCATTTGCGGGTGCCGAAACCGGTCAGGTCAGGCGCGGAAGGCTGGCCGAATATTTCGGGCGAATCGTCATGGAGGTGGCAGCTCGCGCACCAGCGGGCGAACAAGCGTGGGCCCTGCGTCTTGGGATCGTCGCGCAGCAGTGTCAGGGCTCCTCCGGCCGGGATTCCCTTGTTGTTCTCGATCAGCTCGAGGACCCGCTTGGCTTCCAATTCGGCGTGGTGTCTGGCCCGTAGATACCCGCTGGAGGCCTCATACCTTTTGACTTCGGGGCTGTCCTTGTCGGCGGTGGTGGAAGGCTTGCCGGCCCATTGGGCCCGGTTGTCGGCGTAGAGGGCTTGCGCCGTGAGCACGCCGATGCCCGCCAGCAGGCACAGCAGCAGGCCCACATTGAAACGGTGGCCCAGTTTCCAGCGTCCGACCCAGGGCATGGCGAACAAGGCCAACAGGACCAGGAACGGGACGACGATGCCGCCGATCAGCTCGCCCGTTTCGCCGCCGCCTTCGAACAGCTTCAGGAACTGGAACAAGAAGAGGAAGTACCACTCCGGTCGGGCGGCCGAGTATTCGTGCGAGGGGTCGGCAGGGGCTCCGAGGTCGGCGCCCAGGCGAACGACGACGAACAGCACCACCGCCAACACGGCCAGGCAGGCGACCGAGTCTTTCAGGATCTGGTCGGGCCAGAAGGTGGTGTCGGGCCGGCGGTGAGGGTCGGGGGCATGGATGCCATGCCGGCGGAAGATCGCCAGGTGCAGGACCAGAAAACCGATCAGCAGGCCCGGCAGGACTCCGGCGTGCAGTGCGAAGAAGCGCGTCAGGGTGTGGTGGCCATAGTCGGCTCCGCCGACGACCAGCTTCTGCAATTGCGTGCCCACGACGGGAACCAGGCCCATGAGGTTGGTGGCCACGCGGGTCGCCCAATAGCCCTTTTGGTCCCAGGGGAGCAAGTAGCCGGTCAGCGACAGGCCGAGCACGATCTGCATCAGGATCAGGCCGAGCAGGAAGTTGACTTCGCGCGGCGCGCGGTAGGCGCCGTCGATGACGACCTGCATGAGGTGAAACGCCAGGAGGATGACCATCGCCTGGGCCATGAAATGGTGCAGGCCGCGGAGCAGCCAGCCGCCTTGCATCTCGTTTTGGATGTAATAGACGCTTTCCCAGGCGGTGTGGCCGCTGGGGCTGTAGGCCATCCACAAGAAGACACCGGTGACCAACTGGACGACAAACGCGAAGACGAGTGTGCTGCCCCAGACATATCGCCAGCGGGCGCCTCCCGGGATGTGCTCGTAGAGCGCCGAGTGGAGAACGGCCCGGATGCCCGTGCGATGGTCGAGCCAGTTCAGGACAGCTTTCATGTCTTGGGCTTCTTTTGTTCCTTGCCGGTGTAGAAGTCCTGGTACCAGACCCAGACGGCGTTGTCCTTCACCTTGGTCTCGAGTTCGTCGAGGTCGCGAGGGCTGGGCGTGGGATGGATCATCGCGCCGTCGATTTTGAAGGCACTCTCGTGGCAGGGGCACTGATACATGCCGCGGTCGGCCTTGAACGAGACAAAGCAACCGAGGTGGGGGCAGGTGGCGTTGAAGGCCTGCACCTCGTCGGAGCCGGGCACCCGCCGCAGATAAACGACTCCGATCGACTCGTCGGGGAAGCGGTTCCAAGCGTCGAAGCGGTCGGCGATCACCTGGAACTGGCGGGGGACGCCGTCGGCGCTGAGGGCGTCCAGCGGCGCCACGCGGACCAGCCGGCCCCGATTGCTCCTGCCATCGCCGCCGCCCTTGGCCCGCGAGCGCAAGGGATCGAAGAACGTCAACAATCCCGCCGCCATCGGGACCAGCGCCACCAGGCTCCCCACGACGACCGCCGCGATTCTGGAGAGGAAACCGCGCCGCCGGGTGCCGGCCGCCTCAAGACCTGGCCCAAGATCCGTCGATTCGCGGCTGGATTGCATCACAGTCCTCCGGACCGGCAACGGCCGGCCACAAAAAAGGGGGTTGCTGTTCTAGAGGCGGGCACTGGCGAAGCGTGATCGGGGCGGGCAACTCGCGGTGGGTAACTCGGTCGCGGGGGGAACATGATTATCGCATTGCCGCGCGCACTGCGTCAAGAACCTTGGCGCGGGCTTGCTCGAAGGGTTCTCGGATCGTCGCCCCGGCCGCCGCCTTGTGCCCTCCGCCTCCAAACAGTTCCGCCAGCCGGCTGCAATCGACGCCCGCGCGGCTGCGGAAGCTGACCTTGAAGGCGCCGCAGGGCTGCTCGACCAGGATCACCGCCACCTCGGTTCCCGCCACCTGCAGCGTGAGGTTGATCACGTCTTCCGTATCGGATGACAACGCGCCGGCGGCGGCGAAGTCGTCGGCCAGAACCGCCGTGTGGATCAGGCGGCCCCCCAGCTCGCACTGGGCCCTGGCCAATGTTCGTCCGATCAAGTTCAGCCGCGCCAGCGTGTCCTGCTCGTAGAGCGCGTTGTAGATTTCGCTGGGACGGGCGCCGGCGTCGACCAATTCGCCCCCGCAACGAAACGTGCGGCCGGAAGTAGAAGCGAAACGGAACCAGCCGGTGTCGGTGGCGATGGCCGCAAACAGCGGCCTGGCTATCTGGGGCGTGATGCCGACGCCGAGCCGGCGGGCCGCCTCCAGCACCAGCGTTCCGGTGGCCTCGGCCCGGGTGTCCTTGAAGTCCTCGGCGCCCAGATCGTCGGCGCTGACGTGATGGTCCAGGACCAGTTTTTTGGCGGTGGTGGTGCGGAGGATCTGGCCCATCTCGCCCAATTGGGCCCAAGCGCCGGTATCCAGCACCAGCAGGATCTGGCGGTCGAGCAAGTCAGCCGGCTGGACGTCGATGCCCAGGGCCTCGATTTTTCGCGCCGGGTCGATGAATTGAAGGTTCGGCGGAGTCGGCTGGGCATTCACGATTCGAACGTCTTTGCCCAAGGCTTCCAGCACGCCGGCCAGTCCCAGCTCGCTTCCCAGGGCGTCGCAGTCGGGCCGGACGTGACTGGTGAGCAGGAATCGCTGGTGGCCGGCGACGAGTTCGACAAAACGGGGCCAGTCGATGGAAGTGGAGTTCATGGCGGTTCACGACCGGTTCAAGGGTAGGTTGGCCGATAACGGCCGGCGTTGGATCTCAGCCGGCATCGATCTGGCGCGTCAAGGCGCGGGCGCTGGAAACGTCGCGCGCGAGTTGCTCCTTGAGTTGCTCCAGGCTGGCGAACGTCCGCACGTCGCGGATGCGAGCCAGGAAATCGACTTCCACCGGCTGCCCGTACAGAGCACCCTCGAAGTCGATCAGGTGTACTTCTACTTTCAAGACCTGTTCGCCAAAGGTCGGATTGGGGCCGACGTGGATGGCCGCCTGCCATCGCCTGCCATTGGCCGACGCGGTGCCGGCGTACACTCCCGCCGACGGCAAGAGGGTATCAATGGCATCGACGTTGGCGGTGGGAAAGCCGATTTTGGCCCCGCGGCCGGCGCCATGGGTCACCATGCCGCGGATGCGATAGGGCTGAGTGAGCATGCGGCGGGCCTCGCCGACGCGGCCGGCCGCAATGAGCTTGCGGATCCGCGAGCTGGAGACGACTTCGCCGTCGACGATGACGGGTTCGACGACCTCCAGCACCACTCCGGCCTGGCTGGTCAGTTCGCGCAAAACGTCGATGTTGCCCATGCGGTCGCGGCCGAAGAAGAAGTTCTTTCCCTCCACCATGGCTTTGGCAGCCAGGCGGCCGCGGATCACCGAGTCGAAGAACTGGCGGTCGGTCAGGCTCAGCATCGCTTCGTCGGTGGGATAGGCAATGATGGAGTCGACGCCCAAATCGGCGAGCAAGTCGGCCTTGCGATCGGTCCAAGTCAAGGGGGGCGGTGCCAGGGCCGGCTGCAACAGGCGTACCGGATGAGGATCGAAGGTAAAGACCACGGCGGGCCCGCCGACGCTCTTGGATTGGGCAATCAGCCGCTGGACGATTCGGGCATGGCCGAGATGAACGCCGTCGAAGTTGCCGACGGCCACGGCCCCCCCGCGCAGGTCGTCGGGCCACCTGGCTGGGTCGCGAAAGAGTTTCAGGTTCGGATCACGCAACTTCAGCCCGCAAGCGGCCTTATTTTCGCAGGTGTTGGGGGAGGCTGCATTATGTTGGCCGAGCGGTGGCCGGTCAACTGCCCCCCGGCGGGGCCGTTTGTGGTATTCTTGGAAGGCATGGAAGAAAAGCAGATTGTGCTGTCGCCGGAGCTGGCGCACCGCCTGGCGGCCATCGACGTGGGAACGAACAGCATCCGGCTGGTCGTGGCGGAGGCGTTGCGCGAGCGGAACTACCGGGTTCTGACCGAGGAGAAGGAAACGACGCGGCTGGGGAAGGATCTCAGCTCCACGGGGCGCTTGAATCCGGCGGCGATCGAAAAGTCGCTGGAGGCCCTGCGGCGGATGAAGCAAATTACGGTCGGCTACCAGGTGCGCGAGCTACGGGTGATCGCGACGTGCGCCGTGCGCGAGGCGGCCGACGGGGCCGAGTTTTGCCGGCGGGCCGGGGAGGAGATTGGGCTGGAAGTGGAGGTGATCGGCGCGTTGGAGGAGGCGCACCTGGCGTACTTCAGCGTGGCGCGCAACTTCGCCCTGAACGGCAAGAACGTGGCCATCGCGGACATCGGCGGCGGCAGCACCGAGATCATCCTGGCGCCGGGCGGCATGATCGAGGCGGTGTGCACCACGCCGCTGGGGGCGGTGCGGATGACCGACATGTACGGCGGCGAGGGCTTCGCGGGGGAGGGTTTCGACCGGCTGCTGAAGGGGATCGACGGCGAGCTGCGGCGGCACACCAAGAAGTTGATTCTGCTGCCGCACCTGTTGATTGGCTCCGGCGGCACGTTCACCAGCCTGGCCGAAATGCTGATGTACGAAAAGAACCAAGTGGGACTGCCGCTGCGGGGCTACGAAATCACGCATGCCGAGCTGGGACACCTGCTCGACCGGCTCCGCAAGCTGACGCCCAAAGGCCGCCGCGGCGTGCCGGGCTTGAGCCCCGACCGCGCCGACATCATCGTGGCCGGCATCGCCATCATCGACCGGATCATGCGGCGGTTGAAAGTGAACCGGCTGCAGATCCACGACCGCGGCGTGCGCGACGGACTGCTCTTGACGATGATCGACAAGTCGCTGGGCGCCACCAGCGAGGACCCGCACGACCAGGAGGCGGCCCTGGAGCGGTTCGCCGCCGGATGCGGGTGCGACCTGGAACACGACCGGCAAGTCGCCCGGCTGGCGGGGCTGATCTACTCGCAGCTCATGGCTTATTACGAGCTGCCGGCCGAGGACCGCCCGCTGTTGGAAGCGGCGGCCCGCTTGCAGGACGTCGGCTACCTGATCAACTACGAGAAGCACCACAAGCACAGCTACCACTTGATTCTCAATAGCCGCCTGGCCGGATTCCAACCGCACGAGCTAGAGCTGATCGCCAACATCGCCCGCTATCACCGAGGCAGCGAGCCCAAGAAGAAGCACGAGAACTTCAGCCGGCTTTCGGCGACCGACCAGCAACGGGTCAGGCAGTTGGCTTCGATCCTGCGGCTGGCGGGGGGACTGGATCGCAGCAACACGCAGCCGGTGCAGGCGGTGTCGCTGGAGCTGGTGGGCGACGAGGTGCAGATGCGCCTGGCGGCGGATGAACTTCCCGAAGTCGATCTCTGGGCAGGACGCCGGCGGGCCGAACCGTTCGAGAAAGCGTTCGACTGCTCGTTGTCGATCGAGTGGCAGGATCCACGCCCCACCGCCGAGGGCCCGCTGAGCGCGGTCGAACCGAAGGCCGATTAGGAACGACCGAAAAATAACTTCGACAGATTCGAGCGATCGGGGTGGCTGGGGCAAAGCGATAAGCGTGCCCCAGTTGCGATGCTGCCCCAGTTGCGATCGGGGTGGCTGGGGCAAAGCGATAAGCGTGCCCCAGTTGCGATGCTGAACACTGCTTCTCGGACTCCGCAAACGCGGCGTCCTCCAAGCAGTGG
>JBBDYJ010000006.1:61287-201537 GCA_040901675.1 Pirellulales bacterium
CACAAGAGACGCAGTGGCACAAGAGACGCAGTGGCACAAGAGACGCAGTGGCACAAGAGACGCAGTGGCACAGGAGAGGCAGCGGCACAGGAAGGCGGCACTGCTTCTCGGCAGCCGGCTGCGCCGGCAGCCTCCAAGCAGTGGCGCGGGAGACGGCGTGGCACGGGAGACGGGGTCAGGGGGCCTCAATCTTGCGAAAGGCGTCGGCCAGGAACCGCAACAGATCGGTGGCGATCAGCGATACCTGCCCCAGTTGCTCGGCCGCCAGGTCGCCGGCCAGCCCGTGCACGTGGGTTCCCAGGCGGGCGGCCTCATACGGCGCGAGTCCCTGGGCCAACAGCGCGGCCAAGATGCCCGTGAGCACGTCGCCCGTGCCGCCGGTGGCCATGCCCGGATTGCCCGTGGCGTTGTGGGCACAGCGGCGGCCGTCGGTGATCAGCGTGTGATGGCCTTTGAGCACGATGACGGCCCCCCACTGGGCGGCCAGCCTGGCGGCCTGGTCCTCCTGCTCGTGGCGGTCGGCATCGCGATCGAGGTTGCCGCCGAGCCGCTTGAATTCGCCCGGGTGAGGCGTCAAGAGCCGCGCTGCAGCCGGCGTCTGAAGCGCCGAGCGGCGGCCGGCCAGCGCGTTCAGCGCATCGGCGTCGAATACGCCGGGCAGCGGCAGGCTGGTGTACATCCAAGCCACCAGCTCGGTAAGCTCGGCCGACTGGCCGAGTCCCGGACCAACCGCCAGCACCGTGGCGCGGCGGGCCAGCTCGGCAATCGGCTCGCGGGCCTCGATCGCGAGGCGGCCCTCTCGATCGCAGGGCAAGGGCTGCGTCATATACGATGGCTCGAACGAGGCCACCGTATCGGCGCAGACCTCCGGCACGGCCAGTTGTACGAGTCCCGCGCCGCCGCGCAACGCCGCGATGCCGGCCAGGCCGGCGGCGCCGGCCATCGAGCGCGATCCGCCGACGATGAGCACGCGGCCGAAATCGCCTTTGTGGCTGTCGGCCTTGCGTGGGGCCAATCGAGGCAGGTCGGGAGTCACGGCGGATGGTCCTTACGGCTTGGCGCCGCGGGCTTGTGCGGCTTTGTGGGCGATTAGCCCGGCCAGGTAACCTCCCTTGAAGCCGGCATCGATGTTGACCACGGCCACGTTGGCGGCGCAGCTATTGAGCATGCCGAGCAAGGCCGCCAGTCCTCCCAGGCTGGCACCGTACCCGACGCTGGTGGGCACGGCGATCACGGGGCAAGCAACCGAGCCGCCGACGACGCTGGGCAGCGCGCCTTCCATACCGGCAACGACCACCACGGCGTCGGCGTGGGCAAACTCGTGCAGGCGCGCCGGCAGGCGCTGGGGTCCCGCCACGCCGACGTCCTGAATGAGGATCACCCGCGAGCCCATCCAGCGGACGGTATCGCAGGCCTCTTCGGCCACGGGGAGGTCGCTGGTGCCGGCCGTGATAACAGCCACGAAACCGTGTTGTTCGCCGGGCTGTTCGCCGGGCAGCGGCGTGCCGCCGACCGGGATCCGCAGGGTGCGGCCGGTCGGGTTATAGCTCCCGCTGGGAAAGGCGGAAAGCAAGGCGGCGGCCTGGTCGGGCGAGACGCGGGTGGCCAACACGGCGGCGCCGTCGGCCAAGAGGGCTTGGAAGATCTTTCGCAGCGATTCGACGGTTTTGTCCTGGGCGAAGACCACTTCGGGAAAACCGCACCGCCGCCGCCGGTCGAGATCGACCTGCGCTTCGCCCAGGTTGGCAATGCCCGGCGCGGCCAGCCGCTCGACGAAATCATCCACCGACATCTGTCCGGCCAGCAGACCTTCGGCCAACCGTCGTGCATCTGGGGATTGCATTCGTTCAATCGTACCCCATGCGATTTTGTATTGCCAACCGGGCCGGCAAGTGATAGCAAGTCCTGGAACCGGTCACGAGTTACAGCTTCCTCACGCGGAGCGTGAGGGCTACTTTGGAGCTACCTCACGTCCCGGCGCGCCGGGATGAGGGCGACTAGAGTTCAACATGTCAACGAGGGAGGCTCGGCGTTGGGATCGCCGCGTTCAAAAGCCGAACCAAGCGACCGCTTTGCCGCGCGGCGGGGACGCCTGGTCAAGGGGCTGGCCAGGCACGGCATCGACTCTTTGCTGGTGACAAACTTCACGAACGTCACGTACCTTACGGGGTTTACCGGGGACGACACCTGGCTGCTGTTGAGCCGGACCGACGCCATCCTGGTGAGCGACGCCCGCTACACCACGCAATTGGGACAGGAGTGCCCGGCGCTAGCGCGCCACATTCGCCCGACGGGAACGAGCCTGGCCGACGCCGCGGCGCGAGTGGCCAGGAGCGCCCGCCCGGGCCGGCTGGGCATCGAAGCGGATTCGATGACGGTTGCGTCGCATGCCCGGCTGGCCGACAAGCTGCGAAAAGTGACCGTGCTGCCGACGTCGGGGCTGGTCGAAAACCTGCGGCAGATCAAAGACCGCGAGGAAGTGGCCGAGATCACCCTGGCCGCCCGGCAGGCCGAGCGGGCATTTGCCGTGGTGCGCGCAGGTCTCCGCTTGGACCAGACCGAAAAGGAAGTGGCCGACGAGCTGGAACACCAATTGCGGTTGTTCGGCGCCCGCGGCAGCAGCTTCGCTCCGATCGTGGCCGTGGGGCCGCGTGCCGCCCTGCCGCACGCCCGGCCTGGGGATGCCAGGATCGGCTCGGCCGAGTTCGTGCTGATCGACTGGGGAGCGACGGCGCGGCTGTACAAGAGCGACTTGACGAGAGTTTTGGTGACGGCTAGAATCTCGCCAAAACTCGAACGAGTATATGGACTTGTGTTAACAGCACAGCGGCGGGCCATCGAGGCGATCCGCCCTGGAGTCACCGGCCGGGAAGTCGACGCTGTCGCGCGAGGGATCATTGCCGACGCGGGTTTCGGCAAGTATTTCGGCCACGGCCTGGGGCACGGCGTGGGCCTCGACATTCACGAAGCACCTCGGCTCAGCGTGGCGAACGATTCTCCCCTGAAGGCCGGCATGGTCGTGACGGTGGAGCCGGGGATCTACCTGCCTGGTTGGGGTGGAGTCCGGATCGAAGACGACGTGCTGGTGAGCCGGGCCGGCCACCGCGTGCTGACGGACTGCCCAAAGGAACTGGAAGACGCGGTTGTCGGATAGAGCGGTTCCACGACAGGTTCCGGGCAGTGTGGGAGTTGGGGTGCCTTGAGGGATAGCAGGTCCGAGAGAGTTGGAGAATCGGCATGACCGGCCCAGCGCCCAACTCGGGCGACGTATTCGATGTGCGCAGGATTCGCCGCCTGGTCGAGCTGATGAACGAGCACGATCTGAGCGAGCTCGACCTGCGCGATGGGGGGGTGCGGATCCGCCTGCGGAAGCAGCGCGACGCTCAGGTCAGCATGATGGCCCCCGGACCATTGGCGGCGCCGGGGGGCAGCACGGCGGCGGCCGCAACCGGCCCCGGGCCGACGGCGGGAGTCGATGGCTCGACGGGTGAGCACATCGCGGTGATCAAGAGCATCATGGTGGGCACTTTTTTCGCGGCCCCCAGCCCCGAGGCGGCGCCGTTCGTCAAAGTGGGGGACCACGTGGGGCCGGACACCACGGTCTGCATCATCGAGGCCATGAAGGTCTTCAACGAGATCCCCTCCGGCGTATCCGGCCAGATCGTGGCGGTGCTGGTCGATTCCGGCGACCCGGTGGAATACGGACAGCCGCTGTTCAAGGTCGATACCCGCCAGTAACCCAGCGAGCGTGCCGACGGCGTCGATGTTCAAGCGCATCCTGGTCGCCAATCGTGGGGAGATAGCCCTGCGCATCATTCGCGCTTGTCGGGAGCTGGGCGTCGAAACGGTGGCGATCTTCAGCGAGGCGGACCGCGGCGCGCAGTACCTGGAATTGGCCGACGAGGCCTATTGCGTGGGCCCGGCCAAGGGGTCGGACAGCTACCTGAAGATCGACCGCGTGATCAGCGCGGCTGAGATCGGCAACGTGCAGGCGATCCATCCGGGCTATGGATTCTTGTCGGAGAACGCGCACTTCAACGAGGTCTGCCGCAGTTGCAACATCGATTTCATCGGTCCCTCGCACGAGGCGATGCGGCTGCTGGGAGACAAGAACGAGGCCCGCCGCCTGGCCCGCGAGGCCAACGTGCCCACGGTGCCCGGCAGCGAGGGGCTGATCGCCGACGAGCGGCAGGCCGTGGAGGTGGCCCACCGGATCGGTTTTCCGGTGTTGATCAAGGCCTCGGCGGGCGGCGGCGGCCGCGGGATGCGAGTCGCCTCGAACGACCTGGCCTTGAAGAGCGCGTTGCAGCAGGCGCAGGCCGAGGCGGCGGCGGCCTTCGGCGATCCGAGCATCTACCTGGAGAAGTACGTCGAGAACCCCCGGCACATCGAGGTGCAGATCCTGGCGGACCAGCACGGCAACGTGGTGCACCTGTGGGAGCGGGACTGCACCATGCAGCGGCGGCACCAGAAGGTGATCGAGGAGAGCCCGGCGCCGCACCTGGCCGACAGCGTGCGGACCGAGATCTGCACGGCGGCGGTGCGGCTGATCCGGGCCGCCCAATATACCAACGCGGGGACCGTGGAGTTCATCGTTGACCGGCAGGGACGTTTCTATTTCATCGAAGTCAACGCCCGGATCCAGGTGGAGCATCCGGTGACCGAGATGGTGACGGGCATCGACTTGATCAAGGCGCAATTGCGGGTGGCGGCGGGCGAGCCGCTGCCCTTTACTCAGGAGGAGATCCGGACGACCGGTGTGGCGTTGGAGTGCCGGATCAACGCGGAGGATCCGGCGCGGAACTTCCAGCCTTCGCCGGGCAAGATCGAACGGCTGCTGGTGCCGGGCGGGTTCGGCGTGCGGTTCGATTCTCACGTGCACACGGGATACGTGGTGACGCCCCATTACGACTCGATGATCGGCAAGCTGATCGTCCATCAGCCCAGCCGCGAGGAGGCGATCGGCTCGATGCGGCGGGCCCTGCTGGAGCTGCGGGTGGAAGGCATCAAGACCACGGTGCCCCGCCTGTTGGACATTCTCAGCCATGCGGCCTTTTCCGACGGCCAGGTCGACACGACCTTCATCGAGCGCACCTGGCCAAGTTGATCTTTCCGGCGGCGGACGCCATGCTGGAAGTGGGAGCCATCTCGGATCCAGGGGAGTGATTTGTCATGACCACACTTTCGCGGCCGCCCCGATCGCAGAGCTCGTTTCGCCGCGTGGCGATGTTGTTTGCCGGCGGGCCGGCCCCCGCGGCCAACGCGGTGATCTCGACGGCGGCGGTGTCGTTTCTGCGCAACAACATCCAGGTGGTGGGCATCATGCATGGGTACGCGCACCTGGTGGAGTACCGGCCGGACCAGCCCTTGGTGGAAGGGCGCGATTACGTGGTCATCGACCACAAGATGCTGAGGCGAAGCCGCAACAGCCAGGGGATTATGATCGGCACGGCCCGGACGAATCCCGGCAGGGACGTGTCGCACCCCGATCACCTGGGAGATCCGGACCGAACGGCGCCGTTGCGGACGGTGTACGACGCGCTGATGTCGCTCGGCGTCGACG
Source organism: Pirellulales bacterium (assembly GCA_040901675.1). Classification (GTDB taxonomy): domain Bacteria; phylum Planctomycetota; class Planctomycetia; order Pirellulales; family JAICIG01; genus JBBDNX01. The sequence goes on from JBBDYJ010000006.1 coordinate 66,851, forward strand.
CGCTGGTGTCGATCGGCGGCGACGACACGCTCAAGACGGCCAACAAGTTCAAATTGTTTCAGAACCACCTGCCGGGCGAGCTGCGGAGAATACCGGTGATTCACCTGCCCAAGACGATCGACAACGATTACATGGGCATCGACTTCACGTTCGGCTATTTCACGGCCGTCGAGACGCTGGCCAGCGAGATCCGCAACCTGCTGGCCGACGCGGAGGCGGGGCGCAACTATTACCTTACGGAAACCATGGGCCGCAGCGCCGGCTGGCTGGCTTACGGCGCCGCCATTGCCGGCGAGGCCAGCCTGGTGATCAGCGTGGAGGACATCACCGGGAAATATCGGGGCGAAGAGCCGTGGTCGAACCCGGAGACGGGGCAGGTCGAGCCGCGGCCGATCATGAAGGTCGACGAAGTGGTGAGGCGGATCGTGGCGACCATGCGGGCGCGCGAGGAGGAAGAAGGCAAGGACTTCGGCGTGATCGTGATGGCTGAAGGGCTGGCGGAATACCTGCCGATGCAATACCTGGAAGGGATTGGCCGCGACGACCACGGTCACATTTCCATTTCCCAGGTGAACTTGGGCAGGAGCTTCGCCAAGCTGGTGAGCGAGGAGTATAAGAAGCAGACGGGCAAGAGCCGCAAAGTCACCGGCTTGCAGCTTGGCTACGAGGCGCGGTGCGCCAGGCCTCATGCTTTCGACGTGATGCTGGGGAGCCAACTGGGCGTGGGCGCTTATTGCGCGCTGGTCGAAGAGAACCTGAACGGAGTCATGGTATCCGTGTCGGGCCAACTGGAATTGAACTACGTGCCGTTCGAGGCGCTGGTCGATCCGCGCACGCTGGTGACGATGGTGCGTTACGTGGAACCGGGCTCAGACTTTCATCGCCTGGCCCGGTTCCTGGAAACGTACGTCAACGAGTGAAAATCGGCCCGGCCAGGCGGTTGGCGGCCCGGGGCGTCACTGCAGTCTGGACAGCGCATCCAAGGCCCTCTTGGCCTTTTCGACGCCGCCTAAGTGGTCCGCCAGCTTCTTGGCTTCCATGAGGAGGCTCAGGGATACGGTGTCATTGGAGGAGCGGGCCCGAGCGGCAGTCGCCCGCTTTGTGCCCTTGCGGCGCCTGCGACGTTTCTTTTTCGTCATGCGTGAGCCGCCGTACTTGATGTTGCTGACCAGCGCGGGCGAGACCTCCAGGCCCTGCGCGCCTAACGAAGCGATCACTTCCTTGGGGCCCGCCCCGGGATTCGTCTTGAGATAGTCTCGGATTGCCTGCGACTTGTTAACGCCTCCCGCGGACGCGCGCCTGCGACGTTTCTTTTTCGCCATCGGATGCTTTTCTCCAAAACGAGTAAGCCCACTAGAGTAAGGCGCCTAGGATAGTTTCTTCTCACACGCAATTCCAGTGGCCAAAAGCGGGTTTTCAGAAAAAAGGCGCCTCAACGCGGCTTGCGTGCACGTGACATCTTACAGCATGACTTATCTGTGCGGACATGTGTTTCGAGAGGGTCCGTGGATCCGTAGAGTGCGCAAGGAGCATGAATTCGACGAAATAGTTGCCACAGCGGGTCCGGTTCGCTTAGAGTATTGCAGTATTGGTCGATCCATCCCGCACACAGTGAGATCCCTCCCATGATTTCCGATTGGAGTGGAGCCGCCTGGGATCGCCCGCGGCTGAAGCCCATCACCGCGCTGGCGGCGCTGGCACTGGGCCTGGTTGCACTGGACCTGGTTCCACTGGGCCTGATTCCACTGGGCCTGCTGGGCGCCAGCGAGACGGCGCTGGCCAAGGCCCCGACGGCACTCGCCCCGGGTAAGCTTCCCAACGACAGCCGGTTGGGATCTTTGAAGGACTTGAACGGTTACTTTCCATTTCAACCCAGCCCGACCCCCGAAGCATGGGCCCAGCGCGCCGAGCGCGTCCGCCGGCAAACGCTGGTGGCCACAGGCCTGTGGCCCATGCCAACCGCCACGCCGGCCAACGCCGTGGTACACGGCCTGGTAGATCGCGGCGAGTACACCGTCGAGCGCGTGTACCTGGAGAGCTTCCCCGGTCATTTCGTCACGGGAAACCTGTATCGTCCCAAGGGCCGCACCGGAAAACTGCCGGGCGTGTTGTGCCCGCACGGCCACTGGGCCAACGGCCGATTCGTGGACCAGGGAGCCGAAGAGATCCGGCGGCAGATCGTGCAAGGAGCCGAGCGGTTCGAGAAGAGCGGCCGCTATCCACTGCAAGCGCGGTGCGTGCAATTGGCGCGGATGGGGTGCATCGTGTTCCACTACGACATGGTGGGATATGCCGACAGCCAGCAGATCCCCTCCCAAGTGGCGCACGGCTTCAGCCAGGCCAGGCCCGACATGGACCAGCCCGACGCCTGGGGGTTCTTCAGCACCCAGGCCGAGCTGCGGCTGCAGAGCATTATGGGATTGCAGACGTACAACTCGGTCCGAGCGCTCGATTGGCTGTGCGGCCTGAGCGACGTGGACGGCGAGCGGATCGGCGTGACGGGCGCCAGCGGCGGCGGCACGCAGACGTTCATTCTGTCGGCGATCGACCCCCGTCCCGCCGTGCAGTTTCCGGCCGTGATGGTTTCGACCGCGATGCAGGGAGGCTGCACCTGCGAGAACTGCGATTATCTGCGCGTGGACACGGGCAACATCGAATTGGCGGCCTTGTTCGCCCCCAAGCCGTTGGCAATGACTGGGGCCGACGATTGGACGATCGAGATCGCAACCAAGGGCCTGCCGGAGCTGAAGCAGCACTACGGCATGCTGGGCGCGGAAGAGATGGTGATGGCGGCGCCTTTGAACCACTTCAAGCACAACTACAACTACGTCAGCCGCGCGGTGATGTACAGTTGGTTCAACCGGCACCTGAAGCTTGGCCATGAGGACCCGATCGTCGAGGAGGATTTCGAGCCGCTGAGCGTGGCCGAAATGACCGTCTGGACGGAGGGTCACCCGCGTCCCGCGTCGGGCGAGGATTATGAGCGGAGCCTGCTGGCCGTCATGACGAACGACTCGCAGCGGCAGATCATGGACCTGGAGCCCAAAGATGCGCCGTCGCTGGAAACGTACCGCCAGGTGATCGGCGGCGCAATGGACGTGATGATTGGCCGCGGGTTGCCCGCCGCCGGCGCCGTGGAGTTCGAAGCCAGCGAGAAAGCCGATCGGGAAGGCTTTCGGCAATTCACCGGGTTGCTGCGCCACGCGGCTGCCGGCGAAGAGCTGCCCATGGTGTTCCTGAAACCCACTCAGTGGAACAAGCGCGTGGTGGTCTGGATCAGCGAGGCGGGAAAGGCCGGCCTGTACGACACGGGGGGCCAGCCGCTGGCCGAAATCCAGGCGCTGCTGGCCGCCGGCTCCGCGGTCGCCGGAGTCGACTTGTTGTACCAAGGCGAGTTTCTGACGGACGGCCAGCCCGTGAAGAACCGGACCGTCGATACTCCCCGGCAGTTCGCGGGGTTCACGTATGGGTACAACCATCCGCTGTTCGCCAAGCGAGTACACGACATCCTGAGTGCCGTCTCGTATATCAAAAACCATCCCGACCAGCCGGAGCGAGTCGACCTGGTGGGTCTCGACGGCGCCGGACCGTGGGTGGCCGCCGCCTGTGCCCAGGCCGGTCGCGCGGTGGATCGGGCCGTTGTGGACACAGCGGGATTCCGGTTTGCCTCGCTGACCCGCTTCGACGACGCCCATTTTCTGCCCGGGGCGGTGAAGTATGGCGACCTGCCGGCGATCCTGGCTTTGTTGGCGCCTGGCCGGCTGTGGCTGGCCGGCGAGGGAAGCGAGGGTCTGGGGCTGGTCGAGGCGGCCTATTCCGCGGCCGGCCAGGCCGGTGCCCTGGAGCGGTACGAGGGAGACGAGCCGTCGGAGGCCCAAGCGGCCGTCGATTGGCTGTTAAAAGGCTAGCAGGCGTCCGGCCCAAGCGGCCGTCGATCGGTCTGTTAAAAACGTTCTTCCGGATTTTCAGTGGGGTACAATCGGTCAGACGGCTGAGGGCGGGGTGTACGAGTTCCTCTTCTCTGATCTGGGCCAACAATGCCTGGTGTCGATTTTGCGGCGGTACGTCGCGCCATTCCGATCGCTCGTGTTTTGGAACTGCTCCGGTTCGAACCCACGCAGCAGCGTCGAAATCAACTTCGCGGACCGTGCCCACTCCACGACTCGAAATCCCCTGCAAGTCGCTCTTTTTCAGTGAACTTGGCCAAAAACGCATTCCGGTGCTTTGTCTGCGGTGCCGCTGGCAACCAGCTCGACCTTTGGTGCCGGGCGAGCAAATTGCCCCTGTTCGAGGCGACCGTCGACCTTTGCGATCGCCTCCAAGTTCCGCTGCCTACGTCCCAAGATCCTCACCAGTCCATTCCCACACCAGATCAGAGAAGAGGAACCCGTTCTCGCCTCGTTCCGTGACTTTCCGCCCCTACCCACTGAAATCCCGGAAGACCCGTAAAAAAGGCTAGGGCTGGCCGCCGGCGGGTGGCTGCTCGGGGGTGGGCGGCGTCGCGGGGGATGGGTTGGGCCGGTCGCGGCGGCGGCGGATGACGGCCTCCAGCGCGCGCTCGATCTCGTTGAAGTCGGCCAGCCCGTCTCCGTCGGCATCCAGACGCTCGAAGCCGCGCTGGAGGAACATCGGCAGCTCGTCGCGCTTGAGCTTGCCGTCGCCATCCGTATCGGCCCGGCGCAGCCGCTGGAGGAGCCGACTGGGGTTGATGGTGCCGGCGGCCGGGGGGGGCGGCGCGCCAAGCAGCTCGCGCGGTCCCACCAGGCCGTCGCCGTTGCGGTCGAGCTTTTTCAGCTTTTCGACGGCCCCTTCGATTTCTTCCGCCGAGAGCCGGCCGTCGGCGTCGGAATCGAGCGAGGCAAAGACGAGCAGCGCGAACCGGGCGTCGCCCATCGGCATCGGTTGGGCAGGGTCCGGACTGCCAATCAATCTTTGGACGAGACCTCGGGCGGTCTTGAACTCGCTGATGCTGAGGGCCTGGTCGCCGTCGGTGTCGGCCCTGCGGAGCAGGCGGGAGAACCGCTCGCGATGAGGCTGGGGCACTTCGTCCTCGGTCAAGCGGCCGTCGCCGTTGACGTCCATTTTCCGGAACAGCGCCTCGATATCCTGGGGGCGGAGCCGCGGCCGCTGTTCGGATGCGGCCGGCGGCACGGGCTCGCCATCGTTTGGCTCGTCGTTCAAGCCGGCGGCGAACTCGCCCAGGTCGAGCTTGCCGTCGGCATTCTTGTCAGCGTTGCGGAGCAGCCGCTGGAACAATCGGCGATGCTCCTCGCCGGCTTCTTCCGGCGTCAGCAGGCCGTCGCGGTTGGCGTCGATGGCTTCGAACGCCTGCCGGGCGGCATCGGGCGCCGCCGGCGCAGGTTCGTCGGCCTGGATCGCCCCGGGCGCCAAAAGAACAACGAGCGATGCTATCAATCGGGTCGATCGGGCTGGCATGGACTGGTCCCTCCCAAATTGGTCGTGGCACCCAGCAGCCATGATAGCAGACCGTGAGCCAGGCGACCTTGCCCATTCTGTCGGGCGGCCCTATAATCCGCCCCCGGTTTCTGCCGGTGGTAGCGAACCTGTGGAGAGCATCCGCCGTAGGAAGTCGGCTGGTTGAGCGAACGCCACAGCGCTGCCACAGCGCGACCGGGCGTTGCCTCCGGTCAGCAGGGCACGATGCCTTTTCACCGCGAGGGCCGTCGCCACGGCGGTGGCTGCTAGCAACACCGTGGCCGGCAAAGTTGTCGTAGCTGTCGGGACAGTCTTAGCTGTCGGGACAGGCTTAGCTGTCGGGACAGGGGTTGGCGGCACAAGGCTCTGCTATCTGGAATGGTTCAAAGAGCGGCGCCGCCTTGGTCGATGGAATACCAATGGAGAGCTATTGGGGTGTCCGCGAAGTCAATGCAGACTGACACGGAACGCGGCGCCGGTAGAGAGCAACGTATACTGACTTTGAACGCGGAGTGCCGGTCGGAGCGTGTCAGCTCAACGAGGTTCAGTCGGCCACGATCCAATCCCTACAAGGCCTTTTCGGGCCTGGCCGCGGGAACAACCGAGCTGAAGCCGCCCATCCACTCACGGTTCGCATCATTCGGCTGACATCCAGCCGGTGGAGAAGAGCATGCAAGTCTACGGCCCCACGTATGTCCATGGCCCCCAGTCGATCAGTGCACCGCACCAGGCGCGGCCGCAGGCAGCCGCCCAGGCGGCGCCGGCCGGCGGCGACCGGTTGGAGATTTCGGAGGCGGGAAGGCTGATGGATCTCCTCAGCCAGACCCCGGAGATCCGCCACGACCGGGTTGCGGCTCTTCGGGCCGCCATTGCCGAAGGGAAGTACGAGACCGAGGCGCGTCTCGACCTGGCCGTGAGCCGCCTGCTCGACGAGATTGGCTGACAAACGGCCGGTTGAGACCCAAGGGGGGCCGGTTGAAACCAAGGCGGCCGGTTGAAACCAAGGCCGCAGGGCGCTAGAATCGCAGGTAGCACTTCGATTCTGCTCCCTTATTCCGGGCCGGCGTTCCATGGCGCACGACTTTTCCCTCGGTTCCGTCGAGGTGGCGTTATCGCCGCTGGAGCGTTTCGAGGAGTTCGTGCAGAGCCGCGGAAAGCGGCGCAGCCCGCGAAAGCGGCTGATCGTCGAGCAGGTCTTCAGCCGGCATGATCACTTCGACGCCGACGAGCTGCTGGCGAATCTGCGGAAAAACGGCGACCGCAAGATCAGCCGGGCCACCGTCTACCGGACCTTGGGCGACCTGGTCGAGGCCGGCTTGCTGCGGCAAATGGACCTCAAGGGCCGCAAGGTTTACGAGCACGATTACGGCTATCCACAGCACGACCACTTGCACTGCCAGAAGTGCGATAAACTGATCGAATTCAGCAGCGACGAGCTGCGCGAGCTGTGCGAAGCGGTGGGCCGCGAGCACCAGTTCCGCGTGCTCGCGCACCGGCTGATCATCACGGGCGTTTGTGCCGAGTGCAGCCGGCCGAAGCGGCGAACGCGGCCGCTGGACATGATCTGAAGCGTTCTACGTCAGACCCTCACGTCGGCCTCGCCGGCCAGTTGGGAGGCATGGCGGGCCCGGATCGGCGCCACCACCTGGTGAAGGAACTCGTCGACCTGGTCGGGCGCCCGGCCGACGTAGTTCTCCGGCGCCAAGGTGGCGGCCAGGTCGATGCCGGCAAAGGCGGGATCGTCCGCCAGCCGCCGCAAGAGGTCGTTGGGGCCGCCCGATTGCTTCATCAAGTCGGCGGCGGCCAGGCTGTGGCGGCGAATCCGCTCGTGCAGCTCTTGCCGGTCGCCACCCTTGGCCACGGCGGCCATCAGGATGTTCTCGGTCGCCAGGAAGGGAAGTTCCGCGTCCAGCCGCTGGGCCATGACGCGCGGATAAACGACCAGGCCCGAAGCGATGCTCTGGTAGAGGAGCAGGACGGCGTCAACCGCCAGAAAGGCCTGCGGCAGGGTCAAGCGCCGGTTGGAGCTGTCGTCCAGCGTCCGCTCGAGCCATTGGCCGGCCAGCGTGTGAGCGGCGCTCGACTCGAGGCTGATCGCGAAGCGGGCCAGGCCGCAGATGCGTTCGGCCCTCATGGGGTTGCGCTTGTAGGCCATGGCCGACGAGCCGACCTGCTGCTGTTCGAAGGGCTCCTCGACTTCCTTCATGTGCTGGAGCAGCCGCAAATCGACGGCCGCCTTGTGAGCGCTTTGGGCGATGCCCGACAGCGTGGCGAGGACCTGCGAATCGACCTTGCGGGAGTAGGTCTGGCCGGTGACGGGGTAGCTGGTTGTAAAACCCATCTTGCGGCTGACCATCTGGTCCAGCCGGCGAACTTTTTCGTGGTCGCCGCCGAACAGCGCGAGGAAACTGGCCTGGGTGCCGGTGGTGCCCTTCACGCCGCGGGCTTTCAGCCTGTCCAGGCGGCTGTTGAGCTCCTCCAGGTCCTCGACCAGATCGTAGGCCCACAAGCAGATCCGCTTGCCCAAGGTAGTGGGTTGCGCGGGCTGCAGGTGGGTGAACGCGAGGCAAGGCAGGCCGCGGTGCCGCTCGGCAAGCCCGGCCAGACGATCGATGACGCGGACCAGCCGGACGCGGACGAGTTCGAGTGCCTCGCGCACCATCAGCAGGTCGGCGTTGTCGGTGACGTAACAACTGGTGGCGCCCCAGTGAATGATGGCACGAGCACTCGGGCAGGCATCCGCGTAGGCGTGCACGTGGGCCATGACGTCGTGCCGCAGCCGGCGCTCGTACTGCTCGGCGACCGCCAGATCGGCGTCGTCCACGTGGGCCTTGAGCTCGGCAATTTGTTCGGCCGTGATCGGCAGGCCCAGCTCGGCCTGCGATTCGGCCAGAAGCACCCAGAGCCATCTCCAGGTCCGCGCCTTGCGCTGGGGGCTGAACAGCCGGCTCATTTCGGCCGAGGCATAGCGGGCGATCAAGGGATTTTCGTACTGGTACTGCTCGCGGTCTATGCTCATCGTGTCGGCCGTGCAGGGGTCGAAAAGCCTATTCTAACCTTGCTGGGAAGCCGGCGGCAGGTGGTCCGGCACATGGAAAGCAGCGGAATTCAATGGACGGGCACCCACGTTGGCGGCTACCATGCACCTATGAAGCTTCAGAACGTCGTTGGCACGATGGTTTGCTCGGCATGCCTGGTGGCGGCGATGGCCACGAGCGCCCAGGCGGTCGGTCCGACGAGGGGCGGGCTCTTCACCCGGCACCCGCGCGTGATCCGATACGACCCGGTCAAGGATGAGTTCGTACACCAGAGGAGCCTGATCACGAGCCTGCCGCGAGAGCGGCCCGGGGGTACAGAAGCGTATTACGGCAATCGGCTCGAGAAGTTCCGTTACGTTGGGCGGCCGGGGACGGGAGGCATCTACGATGCCCTGGACGAACATCAACGCCACAGCCAGCTCGATCCGGCCAACTACCAGTACCGCTGGCGCTGGTGAAATTGCCTTGGACCGGCCGCGGCCGGCTCGACGGCGTCACATGTTGGTCAGGTCATCGGCGCCCTCGCCGCCGACGAGCGCGTCCAGCGCGGCGGCCAGCGGGCCATCGTGTTGGTTGCTCTCGGCATATACCCGGCAGATGCGATAGCTGAGTGGAATCTGGCGGTACAGTTCGCTGTCGGATAGCTCGCGGATCTCTCCGCGGCCGGGGTCGAAGAGGAAGTTCTGGCCCGCCGTCGCCCCGCGGGTGCCCGGCCGGTGCACGTGGCGGGCCAGGTCGACCCGCAAAGGCAGGTCCCGCAGTGGGCGCGGCAGCCGGTCGCGCAGCGCCTGCTCGAAAAACGCCACCTTGCTGAAGATGCTGCTCGATTCGGCCGCGGCCGGATTAAAGAACAGCGTCCGCTCGGCTGCCATCTTCCAGCGCAGCTTGCGGCCCAGGAACTGCCTCCAGCGCAGGCCCAGCTCGCGCTGCACCGCGTCGCCGCTTTCGGCCCAGCGGGCCACGTCGACCAGCAGCGACCACTCGGTGAACCGCCGATAGGCTTCCAGGTGCTCCAGCGGGTTGCCGGGGAACAGGTACGGCTTGCTCTCGGCGAACAAGTCGGCCAGCGTCAGATCGATCGAGCGCACGGTCCGATGGAAATAGAGCGACCGGAACAGCTCGGCTCGCACGCCGATGAACCGCACCAAGGCCGCCAGGCCTCGCGCGTGGATCGTCAGCCCCGACTCGCTGAAGAAGCTGTAGTGCAAGAGGCGCTCCAGGTCGAAGGCCCGCGTGTTGAAGCCCGACATGTAAGCGTCGCGGAGCACGAAGTCCATGTTGTCGACCGTGTACAGCCCGCTGAACAGGCTCCGCAGATGCGCAAGCCAGCGCGGCGCCTCGGCCGGGGCCTCGCTTCGCGGCCGCGTGATCAATAGCGCGATGTGGGCCGGATCGAGCTGCTCGCCTGGTTCTAGTTGGCTGTTGGGATTTCGGCGGATGCCGCGGATCAAGTCGCCCAACTCCTGTTCGATGACCGTGCTGCCGAGCGTTTCGTGCGTGAGGCCGTAGTCGGCCAGCAGGTGTTCGTCCAGGAAATGGCCGAACGGGCCATGCCCTACGTCGTGCAACAGGCCGGCCAGCCGCATCAGCGATTCGACATAGCCCCGGCTGGGGACGTCGGGACAGACCTCGGCCAGGCTGGGGTAGAGGGTCTCGACGGCGCGGCTGGCCAGGTGCATTACGCCCAGGACGTGCTGGAAGCGGGTGTGCTCGGCGGTAGGGAAGACCCACCAGGCAGTCTGCAATTGATGGATCTGCCGCAGCCGCTGCACCCAGGGGTGGTCGATGATCTGGCGTTCGGAGACCTCCGCGTCGCTCGACCCGCCCGAGGTAAAGGCGATGTATCCGTGGATGGCGTCGTGGCTGAGCCCTTCGAGTTGGAAGTCTCGCATGGTACAGGATTATCGCCGCCGGCCGCGGGGCGGTCCAGCGGGGGGTGGGGATGAAGGAAGGGGGGGGCAGGGGTGAAGGGGGGAACGAAGACGCGCAAGCGGGAGTGTTGCGCCGGGTGGCTGGCGGCAAAGCGTCAGCGTGCCCCAGTCGTCCGTCTTTGCTCCGATGCCTCCGTCTGGCTTCTGCTCCGGCGACCGATAAGCGGGCCCTTATGATTGGACAAGTTGAGGGGGCGGGTGAAACCAGGCGGCTTTGTTCAAGTACCGGCCTAGCGTAGAATTCGTTGCTTGGCTACACTTCCGCCCGTTTTTGCCTAACCGTCCCAGGCTTCCCGGTGCGAAGGAGACGTAACGTGTTGCATCACCCGATGCGGATACTGCTGGCGGCAGTTTCGATTGGAACCATGGGGAGCCTTCTGGTTGGGCCTGACTGCGTGGCATGGGGGGCGCCCGCGGCGGAACAATTGCTGCCGGGCACAACGGCCGGCTACGTTTCGGTGCCCAACGTTCCGAAGCTGATCGAGAGCTGGAAGAAGACGCAGCTCGGTCAGCTTCTCGACGATCCGGTGATGAAGCCATTCGGCGACGACCTGCGCCGGCAGATCCGCGACAAATGGTCGCAGTCAAGGTCGCGCTTGGGGCTGTCGCTCGAGGATGTCGAAGGACTGGCAAGCGGCGAGCTGAGCATGGCGGTGATTCACAAGCCAGAGGGCCGCGCCGCCGTGGCCCTGCTGATCGACGTGACGGGCAATGAACAGCAAGCGGCCGAACAAGTGGAGAAAGTAGCCGATGGACTCTTGAAGCGCGGCTTCAGGCGCAGGGGGCAGGAGATCGGCGGGATCCAGGTGACGGTGTTTGAACAGGCCGCCGACGCCGAGCGCAACTACGTCCGCCGCGCCGTGTATTTCATCAAGGACGGGCTGCTAGTGGCGTCGGACGACGTGGATATCGTCAGTGGAATCCTGAAGCGGTGGACGGGCGAGCCGGCAGAAAGCCTTTCGACCCAAGCACCTTACCAGGCGGTCATCGAGCGCTGCAAGCGAGGCGCGGAAGGCCTCGAGCCGCACGTTCGATGGTTCGTCCATCCGATGGGGCTGGCCGAGTCGGTGCGCAGTTGGCAGGACGATCGCCAGCGAGGCGGCGTCAAGTACCTGGAAGGATTGGAGAACCAGGGCTTCGGAGCCATCCAAGGCGTGGGCGGCTTTTTGAATTTTGCCGAGCGGCGCTACGGCGTCCTGCACCGGACCTACGTGTTCGCACCGAAGCCCTATGAATTGGCGATGCGGATACTGGAGTTTCCCAGCGGCGCTGATCTTGCCCCCGAGCCCTGGGCCTCACGCGACCTGGCCACGTACACGACCTTCCACTGGGATATCCAGAACGCGTTTGAGCACGTGGGCTCGTTATTCGATGAGATCGTGTTCGGCAAGAAAGGTGTGTGGGAAGACACGCTTGAAAGCATCAAGAACGACCTGTTCAACCCGATCGATATACGGGAGGAACTGATCGCGCACTTGGGGCAGCGCGTGACGATCGTCACGGATTACAAGCTGCCCATTACGCCGACCAGTCAGCGCCGCCTGGTGGCGATCAAGGCTTCCAACGCCGACTCGCTGGCCAAAGCGATCGAAAAATCGATGGCTGAAGACCCGCGGGTTAAGAGGCGCAGTTTCGAAAAGCACGTCATCTGGGAAATCATCCCCGAGGAACTGGTCGTCCTCGACGTGGATATTGAAGGCCCCGGCCTGCGCGAGGATCTGGTAGTCGACGACGCCGAGGAGCAGGCCGTCGGCGTCGCTCTGCCAAACTCGGCGGTCACGGTCGCCGATGGCTACCTGCTGGTGTCGTCCCACGTCGACCTGCTCGAGAAGATCCTTCAAGACGTGGCGCCGCGCGAACGGCTGGAGCGCGACGTGGACTACCGCCTGGTGCAGGCCGAACTGGCGAAGCTGGGCAGCGGGCCCCGCTGCGCCGAGGGTTTTGCCCGCACCGACGAGCAGTATCGGGCCACCTACGAGATGTTCCGCCTGGGCAGGTTGCCCGAAATGGACACGGTCTTCGCACAGTTGCTCAATGCCGTGCTGGGCGAAGACAAGGAGGGGGTGATCCGCAAGCCGCAGCTCGACGCCAGCAAGCTGCCCGAATACGAAGTGGTCCGCCGCTACCTCGGGCCCGCCGGCAGCTTTGTGGCCAGCGAGGAACAGGGCTGGTTCATCGTCGGCTGCACGCTCAGCAAGGAGATACCGCTGGCCAACGAGCCGAAACGCGCCGAGACGACGAATCGCTGACTGGAGTAGTGGTTAGTGGTTAGTGGTTGGTGGTCAGTGGTCATTTGTCATTGGTCATTCGTCATTGGACAAGACGGGGCACGCCGGGTGCCTGGGGCAAAGCGTCAGCGTGCCCCAGACTTCGTCCCCCCGTGTCTCCTTGTTCTTCCGGGGTTACTCAAGCACATTGACCCGGCCGGTGGGCAGCTCCACCTTGGCCCAAAAGGGATGCTTGCGGTCGGCGCGGGTCCGGGCGTCTTCCAGCAGCACGGTCAGGTCGGGCTCGATAAAGCCCCCTTGCAGCCGCAGGCTGGCGCCGTTGACCGTCACGCTTGTCCGCTGCTGAAAATCGATCACCCCGGGCGAGAGCCAGACCGTCACGCGGCCCGCCCCGGTCCGTATGTTGACGCCGTTGGTGGCCGTGACCGTGGCCCGCGTTTCCGCGGCCCGCGTCCCACGGCCCGGAGGCCAGCTCTCCGGCTCGACGATCGTGCGCGGGGGCAGGTCGTCCAGCTCGATCCACCAGAAAAAGTTGTCCCAGCTCCGCATGCTGCGGCACTGAAACTCTCGCGGATGGAAGTTGCGCTCGTAGCGCCCCATCCAGTCGAAGAGGTTCAGAATCTCGTCGGAGAAGTGCTCGTGCCCGCGGCCTTGATACTCCACGACCGTGGCGTTGTAGGCCCGCGTCAGGTAATGATCGAGCAGCGGCGCGTTCGTGGCCGACTTGCGGCCGTCCAGCTCGCCGGCCACCAGGTAAAAGGGCAAGTTCTCCGCGTTGTCCCGGTAGTGCTGCACGTACCGGTCCGCCTGGGCCACGATCGGAATCACGCCCGCCCACAGGTCCGGATGCGCTACGCCAACGTCCCAGGCGGCGTCTCCGCCCATCGAATGACCCGAAAGAAATACCTTGTCCGTATCGACGCTGAACCGGCGGCAGGCATCGCGCAGCACGTTGAGCACGGCCGCGTGTTCGGCCGCCGAGTAGCGGTACTCGGTCTGATGCTCCTTGGACCAGAGCGGAGCGACCACGATATACCCCTGCCGCGTGGCCTGTCCCAAGCGCGGCCCCCCGTCCTCGGAGCTGCCCGCCCACCAGTCGATCTGCTGCTGGGGGGTTGTGCCCGCCCCGTGCAGCGTGAGGACCGTCGGATAGCGGCGATGCGGGTCGTACTCGGGCGGGAGCTGAACGTAATAGGTCACGGCGGGCTCGCCGGCCAGACCGTCGACCGCCAGCTCGAAGAAGCCGGGCAGAGCTTCCAAGGCGGGTGTTTCCAACGGCGGCTTCATGTGCGCCAGTATTTTGGCGACCTGGGTGGGGTTCGCCCCTTCCTGGGAGGCGAACTCGGCAAGGATCCGGTTGCGCTGGAGTTTGACCGGCTCGGCCAGGTACTGCCGCACCAGGCCGCGGACCTCGTACAGCGAGAGGGCCACCGGCAGCCGGCGGGTGGCATCGTTGGAGCCGACGAGCCAGCCGCTGACGGCCAGGGCCAGCTTGTCTTCGGGCTCCAGCGTGCTGTCGTCCCAGAACTGGCGGTAGGCCGCCATGCGGGGAAGGCTGTCCAGATACAGCTCGTTGTGGATCTCGTCGCGGATCGGCTTCAGCCGGTCCCGCAGGGCGGAGTCGCGGATGAGCGCCAGGTGCTCGTCGATTTTTTTCAGGACTTCGTCGCCCTGCTCGAAGCGGGCGCGGTAGTCGTTCTGCAATTCGCTGGCGGCCACGAGGGTTTCGCCCGCGACCTTGTCGGGTGGAAACTGGTCTGGAAACTGTTCGAGCATCCGCCGGGCGAGCCGGTGCTGGCCCGCCTGGCTCCGCAATCGGATCTCGGCCAGGGCGCGGCGGGCAAAGGCCTGGTTCAACTCCAGCAAGGTCCGGGCGAACTGCTCCTTGCGTTCGGGAAAGTCGTTGAGGACCTGGTCGAGTTCCAGCTCGGCGTCCTTGTAGCGTTCGGCCTGGAGGTAGAGCCGCACCAGTTTGAGTCGATGCTCGATGTTCTTGGGATCGATTTGGAGGGCCAGGATCTTGCTGAGCGTCTCGCGCGGCAGCGAGGTGAAGGCGATCCGCATGTCCCAGATGAAGTTTTTGCCCTTACTGACGTTGAGGGCTTCGACCTTGATGTACTTTGGCGTGATGAGGGTGATTCCCTGGATGACGGAGATCCTCCCCTGGTTGGTGTTCATCTCCAGGATTCGCCGACCGAATTCAGAGAACTCCTTAATCCGCACGATGGGGCCGACCATGGCCACGCGCCCGCCTTTATCGGCCACACTCTGGCGGACGCGGAACGTTTCGTAGGCCTGTCCGGTAGCCGACTCGTCGGCCTCCAGGATCCTGCGCAGCGGAACAAACACGCGGCGCAGGTTATCGTCGATGAGCACGATTAGCCGGGGATCTGGGGCGCCGTCGGCGGGCGCCGCCATCGGCTTCTCGGCCAGGCTCTTGAGCTTGGCCAGCCGCCCCTCGATCACCCGGCCGTCTCTGAGCGTGATCTTGGAGCCCCGGGCAGCACCGCCCAGTTGACCGGCAGCAGTGGCCCGCGAGGCGAAAAAGCCGTCCGAGGCGAGCATGCCGGTCAGGGTGACCGACGTGAATCCGGCCCCGGTCTGGCGCAGAAACTCGCGTCGGGTCCGCCCGCAAGACGAGCCTTTTGGTTTGCTATGGGTCGAGTCCGCCGTCATCTCGTATCTCCTCGGCCCGGATGCAAGGCGGTGCTGAGATAGAGCGCCAGGATGGTCGCTCGAGCCAATCGCGACCGAGTGAGAAGTCTCATAGCCCGGTTCGCCTCCTCGAAAAAATGACCGCTCAGGTTCCGTTTTGGCCGACTGCCCGGACGTATCGTGATGGATGGCGCGGCCCCTGGCGGTCCGCCATCGGCAGCGAGTGGTTTCCCCCTCAATTGTCCCTTGGATTGGACTTAAGTCAATCAAACAGTTCTCCGGCATCGCCGTCACGGAGGGCCGCCTCCGAGGCGCCGTGGCGATCATGCTTGAATCTGACAGGGGATAAAAAAAGGGGATAAGTCGGGATAAGTCCAATAAATGAAATTGGACTTAGGAATGGCCGAAAAATAACTTCCGCATATCGCAAAGACGCCGTGCTGGCCACCGGATGCTAGCACTCGCGAAATCGGGAAGTTATTTTTCCGGCGTTCCTTATCCCCTATTTTTCATTCTATGAGGCGCCGTGGCGATCATGCTTGAATTTGTGGTCCGCGTTGCCGCGCAACCATTGCAACGCGCCCAGGCCGACCCAGAGGCTTCGGTCAGGCTCACTGCGCGCCGATTGCGGTAGTTGGTACCAGGCGTCCACGGGAAGGCAAAAGGGAGCGACCAGCGGAGCTTGGCGCCCGTCCCGGTCCGGGCCGTCAACCAGGACCGTGCTCGGCTCTTGAACGACCGCTTCGATAAAGGCCCGTTCGTCAGCGGCGTCCATGAAGAACCGCACTTGGCTCCGCATCGAAGTGTCTCCACGCCGTCCGGCCAGCCCAATTCGAACTTGTACCCAACGAGCCGGCATCCGCAACGCGAACACACTTCAGCACGCTGACACGGCCTGTCCATTGACAGGCGCTGCCGGCGGGGTGCAAAATTGGCGGCTTTGGGCAAAGTGTAACGACCCAAGTTTAACGAGCCACCCGCGTGATCTCCAAGCAAGCCCTGGCCAAACTGCTCGCCGCCGTGGTGCTGCTGCCCGTCGCCATCGTACTCACACTGGCCTTGGGGGCACTGCTGGGCGCTATGCAGGATGCAGCCGGGGCCGCCGTGCTGGCCAGAGTCGGCCTGGCCCTGGGAGCCGCCTGGGTGTTTGCCCTCGTCTGCCTGGTGCTGGCCCTGGCGGCCAATGCGGCGGAGGAAAGCCGAGCAGGAAAGGAGGACCGAGGAGAAGGAGGACAAAGAAACGAGGAAGGAGGAAGGAGGAAGGAGGAGTAGGAAGCGCCGGGACTTGAACCCAGCCATCCAGGAAAAGGACGAAGGAGGAATCCAAGGCGCTGGCTGTTTTTGCGGCGGTTGATTAGCCTGGAAATGGGGCGTCTGCCAGCGATCCAAGCTTGCTGCGACAGCATGAGTGTTCAATTCGCCTGCACGCATTGCCGCAAACGGCTCAAAATCTCCAGCCGTAAGGTCGGCACCACGATCCACTGCCCCAAGTGCGGCGCCGCCAGCGTTGTGCCGGATGAATACACGGCCGCGGCCGAAGCAGCCATGGCGGTGCTGGCCGGCCCGGACCCCGGCAGCACGGCCACTGCCATCCCGGAAGCGGTCGTCTATGACGATATTCCGGACCTGTTTGCCGAACGACCCGAATCGCCGCCACGGGTGGCGCGGGTGTCGCCGGGCATCGGCGGGCCCCGGGGCGGGGTTGGCGGCGTTGGTTCGCCGCAGGCCGGCGGCCGTCCGCGGCCGTCGCAAGCATTGCCCGCAGGCGCGCCGAAGCTTTCCGCGCGCACGCCCGCCGTGGCCGAACCGGTGCTGCTGGTTTCGCGGCGGGCCGTTTACGCGCAGGCGGGGCTGTTTTGCCTGGTGGCCGTGGCCGCCTTCGCGGCCGGCTATGCGATCGCGCCGGGCGACGGGCAAAAAAGCCGGGAGCAGCGGGTGGCCGAGGCGATCATGGTGCGCGGCAACGTGGTGTACCGGCAGGCCGCCAACCGCTTGCAGCCGGACGGCGATGCGGTGGTGGTCGCACTACCGAGGACAAAACAACCGCAAATCAAGCTGGCATCGTCCGGGCTGCGACCGGGTGAATTCGATCAGCCGGCAGGGCGGGACGCCCAGGAGATGCTGGCTTCGCTGGGCGGAGCGGCGGCCAGCACCGACGGCGCGGGCGAGTTTCAACTGGTGCTGCCTCATCCCGGCGATTACTACGTGCTGTTCATCTCGCGTCACGCGAAGCGGGCGGCAGGCCAGTTGCCCGCCGCCGCCGATTTGCAGGAGATGGCGGACTATTTCCAGTCGCCCGCCGAGTTGATCGCCGACAAGCAATATGAATGGTCGGCGAGAGGGCTTTCGGCGGATCAGCCACCGCTGACGCAGGAGTTCAGATGAAGGGTCAGGAAATGATGGCTCGGCGGCGGTTGACGTAGTCCCAGACGACGTACCGGTCGAGGTCCTTGCCTGCGGTGAAGAAGACCCGCCCGGTGGTGGACCGGGCCAGCCGATAGGCAAAGTGCACGTCTTCGCGCGTCTGCGACCAGCTCGGCAGCAGGAAGATGTTGATCGTGATGCCGTCGCGCTGGCAGAGCCGGCCCTCCCGCAGCGTGGCCGACTCGGTCGCCGGGTCGGGCGGATAGAGCAGGTATAGCATCGAGCCCTCGAAATGGGCGGTCGGCAGGCCGTCGGTGATCAAGATCACCTGGCGGTTGGGGGTGTCTTGCAGGGCCAGGAACTGGCGGGCCATCTGCAACCCATGCTGGATGTTGGTGAAGTGGGCCGGGATGTGGTGCTCGCTCAAGTCCTCGCGGCTCATGTCGGCCTTCTTGCGGACCCAGGGATCGAAGACCGTGACCGGCTTGGGCATCAGCGTGGCAATCTCGCTGGCGTGGCGGGGCTTGGCGAACGTGTACATCTCCACGAACTGCAAGTAATCGCCGGGATACTCGCGGCGGATCAAGCCGTCCAACGCCAGCCCCATCCGCTTCACGTTGATGTACAGGCCGCCGTAGCGCATCGAGCCGCTCATGTCCATCAGCACCACGGTGGCGCACTTGGGCGTGTTGCGGGTGCGGTGGATCTCGATATCCTCTTGCTTCATGCGGATCGGCAGGCGGGCGCCGCCGCGGATCATGGCGTTGGTGAGCGAGGCGGGAATGTCCATGTTGGCCACCGAGTCGCCAAACTCGTAGGGCTTGGTGTGGGCCAGCTCGACGGCCCCTTCCCCCACGACCGCCCCCTGGTGGCGGCCCGTGCGGGAAGCCTGCAGGCTGCTGAAGATCGTTTCCAAGAGCTTGTTCTGGAACAAGCGGTACGCCTTGGGAGTCAGCTCGAACCCTCGGCCCTTGGAGGCCAACCCCTGCCGCTCGGCCAGCTCCCGCAGATAGTCCTGGATCTGCTGTTGCAAGGCGCTCAGTTGCTCGATGTCGCCCGGCTCGGCGAATCGGGCCAGTTGGTCCATGTCGATCACCGCAATCTGCGCGGTCTTGGCGGCCTCTTCGAGCTGCTTGAGCAGCTTGTCGATCTGGTCCAGCTCCTCCTTGACGGCCAGGCCCTCGGGCACCGAGAGCGGCGTGCGGCCGGTGAACTCGTACTTGGCGGCCATCTCTTCCAACTGGTACTTGTCGCCCAGCCGGTCGGCCAGGGCCAACAACTGGGCGGCGAACGGCGAGCGCTCGCCGCCGGCCCGATACCAGAGCTGTTCCAGCTCGCGGAGCTGCTCGTCCTCGAAGGCCTGTTCGAACTGCTTGCGGAGCTGCTTGGGCGGCTTGATCCGCTCGCCAACGTCGCGGTAAAGGCGGCCGGCTTCTTTGAGGACGCGGCCCGTCTCGTACTTTTCCAGGATCCGCCGCTTGCGCTCCAGCAGCATCTGGCGCAGCGCTTCGAGGCTGGGACCCAGGCCGGCGATCTGGCTGGGATCGAGGTGGATGGCGCGGGCCAGCTCTTCCTCGGTCAGCTCGCGCATGCTGCCGTAGGTGAGCATGTGGTCGAAGGCCGACGAGACCAGGTCGGGCGGCTCCTGCGTCGGGCTGGGGAAATTCCTGGGATCGTACCGTTGGTACGTGTGAATCACGCCGCCCAAGTGCTTGGGATTCATCCTTCTGCCTTCATCCTTCTGCCTTCTGCCTTTCACCGTACTTCGTAGGTGATTCGGCCGTGGCGCTGGGCGCGGGAGATGCGGTCGGTGGCGTAGAGGCCGGCCAGCACGAACTCGACGCAGGAGGCCCGCACGGCGGGGTCGGCGGCCGCGTTCACCTCAAAAGCCTTCTGCCAGGCGGGGGGCACGCGGGCCAGCCGTTCGGCGTAGACGGCCGAGGGGAGCATGTCGCCGACCTCGATCTTGACGCCCTGGCTGAAAATGTGGCCGATCTCTTCCAGGCCGTGGCGGTCGATGTATTCCTCGAACACCGTCTTGATCGCCTCGGCAATCACCGACTCGAGCACCTGGCGTTCGGACATCTGGTGGCTGCCCATCATGTCCAGCTCCAATTTTCCCAGCGAGGATGAGTACAGGTGGCCCAGGTCGCTGATCCGCGGCACGGCGGGCCGCTCGCCCAGCCGGGCGCCGCGCTGGCGGGCACTGGCCACCATGGTGCGGTAGTTGGCGATGCTGAAGCGGGCGCTCACGCCCGACTGCTGGTCGATGAACTTCGAGCGGCGGGCCGCCACGCTGATCTCCTCGATAATCTCCCGCATGAAGTAGGGCACGACCACCGGGAAGTCGCCGTCGAGCTCGACGGCGGCCTCCTGCTCCATGATGGCGATGCCTTCCTGGCGCTCGCGTGGATAGTGCGTGTGGACGACCGAGCCGATGCGGTCTTTCAACTGCGGGATGACCTTGCCGCTGCGGTTGTAGGTGGCGGGGTTGGCCGAGAAGAGGATCAGCACGTCGACGTCGAACCTGATCGGGTAGCCGCGGATCTGGACGTCGCGCTCTTCGAGGATGTTGAACAGGCCGACCTGCACCAGCTCGTCGAGCTCCGGCAGCTCGTTCATGGCGAAGATGCCCCGGTGCATGCGGGGGATCAGGCCGAAGTGCAGGGCCTCCTCGGCCGACATGCTGGTGCCGCTGGCCAGCCTGGCGGGGTCGATCTCGCCGATGATGTCGGCGAACTTGGTGCCCGGGGCCAACCGTTCCGCGTAGCGCTGGTCGCGGGGCCACCAGGCGATGGGCACCTCTTCGTCCGGCAGGCCGGCCAGGTAGCGTCGGCAGACGCTGGTGATCGGGCGATACGGGTCGTCGTGCAGGGGCGCCTCGGGCAGGTCGATGTAGGGAATTTCCTCGTCGAGGAAGCGGGAGATCAAGCGCATCAAGCGGCTCTTGGCCTGCCCTTTCTCGCCCAGGAAGAGCATGTCGTGCTGGGCGATCAGGGCCAGGTTGATCTCCGGGATGACGGTATCCTGGTAGCCGATCACGCCCGGGAAGAGCTCGTCGCCGGCGGCCAGGGCGGCCATGAAGTTGTCGTAGATTTCGCGCTTGACCGTTTTGGAGACCCAGCCGCTCTCGCGCAACTCGCGCAGGTTAGCTGGTTTGGTACTGGTGGAGGGCATCGGCAGGTAGGCAATGGACTCGGAAAAGGATCGAAGCTTGTCCGATTATAGCGCCGTGGGCGACCGGGCCAAGGCGGGGGAGCGCAGGGAAGAACGCCCGAGGGACGAAGGAACACGATTGGCCACAAAAAGGCACGAAAAGGCACGAAAATAAAAAGAGACGGGCAGAGGTGGGCGGGCCTCTCCCATGTCGGTTAAAGTGGAACGCAAGCAACCACTGGCCCGTGAAGCCTCACGCTTGCTTGTGGGCGGCGAGGTAGAGATTCAGCGTGATGTGGGCCTGGCCGTGGTGATGGGCCTCGTGCCAGCCGATGATGTGGAGCACGTCGAGTACGGTCAACTTGCGCTGGGCCAAGGCGGGGGGTATCTCGGACAAGCGGTCGTCGCCGTAGTCGCGAAGGGTTTCCAGCAGGTGCCCGCGGGACTCGTCCAGGATTTGCCTGATCGTGGCCGGCCCGGGAACGTCGTCGTCGGGCGTGCTGCCGCCTCGGAACCGCGGCCACAGCTCCGTGAAGGCGGCCGGCTTGTGCGGCGCCAGCCGCTCGGTGGCAAAAATCTCCTCGGTGATGCCGATGTGCATCAACTGCCAGCCGATGTGCGCCCGGCCCCGACCCGGCCGCCACGCCAGCACGGCCCGCGCGTCGGACTGCTTCTCGATATTGTCCAAGAGGCCCAGCGTGCGGTTGCGGTAGAACTGGTAGCTGTCGACGAAGGTTTGAACGGAAGACATGTTTTGATCGTCGTTTTGGGTTTTGGGATTCTGGAACACGCGCTACGGACTGCCTCGCTGGCGCGTCGGGTTGGTGTGGGCTACGGGACTGCCTCGCTGGCGAGAGCGGGTTGGTATGGCCATGGTCGGCGGCCTCGACGCACAACCAGGATACTTCTGTCCAGCCCGGCTGGCAATCGGACGGGATGCGACAGCGTGGTTTCGACGATATGCTATTGTCTGGCTTGGGAGAGTCGACCGGAATGGGAGCATCAACATGATTTGTCGGCTGAAAACAATCGTATGGGCGGTGGCGATGGTGGGCGCGGTGGTGGTGGCTGCGGCTGAGGAGCCGGCCGGCAAAGAGGAAAAGGGCAAGCCGCTGTTCGATGGAGAGTCGTTCGAAGGATGGGAAGGAAACCTCGACTGGTTCCGGATCGAAGACGGCGCCATCGTGGGGGGAAGCCTGGAGAAGAAGATTCCACGCAACGAATTCCTCTGCACGCAGGAGGAGTACGGCGATTTCGAATTGCGGCTGAAGTTCAAGGTGCTGGGCGAAGGGGCCAATGCGGGCGTGCAAGTCCGCAGCAAGCGAATCCCCGACCATCATGAGGTTTCGGGGTACCAGGCCGACCTGGGCGACGGCTGGTGGGGATCGCTGTACGACGAGTCGCGGCGGAACAAGATCCTGGCCAAGGCCGACCCCGCCGTGGTGGATCGAGCGCTCCAGCGCGACGACTGGAACGAATACCGCATTCGCTGCGAAGGCACGCGGATCCAACTCTGGATCAACGGACGCCAGACCGTCGATTACACCGAAATGGACGAAGGAATTGCCGAGCGGGGCGTGATCGGACTGCAGATCCACGGCGGCCCACCCAGCGAGGCCTGGTACAAGAAGATCAGCATCAAAGAGCTTTGAAGGAGAAGGCAGAGAAACACGACACGGCGACAAGGGGACAAGGGGACAAGGCGAACGCGGGGAACGGACGAAGACTGGGGCACGCTGACGCTTTGCCACCAGGCACCCTCTGACTTCTGACCTCTGACCACCAACCACCGACCACTGCGCCTCACACGTAGGTGTTGATCAGGTTCTCGATCATCTCCTGGCGGCCGCTGGTGTTGGGGGTGATCTCGCCCTTGTCGAGCATGTATTTCTCGAGCGAAGCGAAGCTGGCCTTGCCGGCCTCGATCTCGGCGCCGATGCCGGAGTTCCAGGAGGCGTAGCGCTCCTGGACGATCTTTTCCAGCGCGCCGTCGGCCCGGATGGCGGCCGCGATCTTCAGGCCGCGGGCAAAGGCGTCCATACCGCCGACGTGCGCGTGGAACAGGTCGATCGGCTCGAAACTCTCGCGGCGGACCTTGGCGTCGAAGTTGATCCCGCCGGGGGCCAGGCCGCCGTAGCGGAGGATCGAGAGCATGCACTGCGTGGTCAGATAGATGTCCGTGGGGAACTGGTCGGTGTCCCAGCCCAGCAGGAGGTCGCCCGTGTTGGCGTCGATCGATCCCAAAAATCCCTGGTGGCCGGCGTACTCCAGCTCGTGCTGCATCGTGTGGCCGGCCAGCGTGGCGTGGTTGGTCTCGATGTTCAGCTTGACGTGGTCGGCCAGGCCGTAGGCGCGCAGGAAGTTGATGCAGGCGGCGGCGTCGAAGTCGTACTGGTGCTTGGTCGGCTCCTTGGGCTTGGGCTCGAATAAGAACTGCCCGGTGAAACCGATCGCCTTGGCGTGGTCGACGGCCATGTGCATGAAGCGGGCCAGGTGGTCCAGCTCGCGCTTCATGTCGGTGTTCCAGAGGTTCTGGTAACCCTCGCGGCCGCCCCAGAAGACGTAGTTGACGCCCGCCAGTTCCTTGGTCACTTCGATCGCTTTCTTGACCTGGGCCGCGGCGTAGGCGAAGGCGTCGGCGTTGGGGCTGGTGGCGGCGCCGTGCATGTAGCGGGGATTGCTGAACAGGTTGGCGGTTCCCCAGAGGAGCTGAATGCCGGTCCGCGCCTGCTCTTCCTTGAGCACCTTGACCACCGCGTCGAGGTTCTTGTTCGACTCGGCCAGCGACCGGCCCTCTGGGGCGATGTCGCGGTCGTGGAAGCAGTAGAAGCCGGCTCCCAGCTTCTGCATGAACTCGAAGGCGACGCGGGCCCGGTTCTGGGCGTTTTCGACGCTGTCGGCGGCGGCCTCCCAGGGACGGTGCATTGTGCCCGGACCAAACGGGTCGCTGCCCGTGCCGCGGAACGTGTGCCAATAGGCCACGCTGAAGCGGAGGTGGTCCTTCATGGCCTTGCCTTCGACCACTTCCTCCGCGTTGTAGTGCTTGAACGCCAGCGGGTTCTTGCTGCGGGGACCTTCAAACGCGATTCGCTTCACTTCGGCAAAGGCGGCCATGGGAATCAGCTCCGGGTTGGTGGTCATTTGTCATTTGTCATTTGTCATTGGTCATCGGTCAATCGGTCAATCGGTTTGGGCCGTTGCTCTTCATGGTAGCTGAAGTCGCCAGACTTCAGGCCACGACCCTCTGACTGAACTGCAAGTCCGTCGCAGGCGGAACCAATGACAAATGACCAATGACAAATGACCGTTAGGTTGTTCGGCGGATGATCCAGTCGGCCAGGCGGGGGGAAAGTTGCATCAAGGCGAATAACAGCCGGGCGGTGCGGGGATAGATCAGCTCGCTCTGGCGGCGGCGGCAGGCCGCCAGGATCGCCTGGGCCAGCTTCTCAGGGCGGATGGGCCGGGCACGCACGCCGGCCCCCGGCTGATGGGCCCGTTCGGGAAGACCCAAATCGTCGCCCCGCGCAATGCGGTCGCCGGTCGGACGCGGTTCGTCACGAGCAATCGGCCCGGGGCACACCAACAGCACGTGCAATCCGTGGGGGGCCAACTCCAAACGCAACTGCTGCGTGTAGGCCGTGACCGCGAATTTGCTGGCCGGATAGGCGCCCACGTAGCGGGCGGCGGCCTTGCCCGCCAGCGAGCCGATGTTCACCAGGTGGCCGCGGCTGGCCAGCAAGTGCGGCAGGGCCGCCCGCGTGCAGCGGACCAGGGCAATGAAGTTCAACTCCATGAGCTGCTGAAAGTCGTCGGGAGTCGTGTCGACGACGGCCCTCCGCATCGAGCGCCCGGCACAGTTGACCAGGACGTCGAGCCGCCCGAAGTGGTCCACGGTTCGAGCGATCATGTCGTCGACCGCGTTCTGGCGGGTGATGTCGGCCGGGACCGCCAGCGCGCGGCCTCCGGCCCGCTCGATGCCGCAGGCCGCGGCGGCCAGGGCATCGGCATTGCGGGCGGCGATGGCCACGGCGGCACCGCCGGCCGAGAGGGCCTCGGCAAGCGACCGCCCCAGGCCGCTCGATCCGCCGGTGACCAGCGCAACCTTTCCCTGCCAGTAACCGATCTGGGCTGCTGTCACGCTTGGAGTCATTCGCAGGGCGGGGCTCCTGCCGAGCCACACCGGACTGGGACCGGCTCGGCAGGAGCCGCGGCGCGCAGCGGATCTCCGGGCGAGCTTCAGGCGTCGACCTGATAGGGTTGCCGGGGAGTGCGGCTGAGCATGCCGTTGGCTTCGCTGTCGCCCACGAACTGCTCGGCGGCCGCATCCCAGTTGAGCTTTCGACCCAGCCGCAACGATATATTCGCCAGGTGGCAGGCGCTCACCGAGCGGTGCTGGCTGACCACGTCGGAAATCGGCTGCTCGCGGTTCTTCACGCAGTCGAAGAAGTTGGCCATGTGGTCGCCGCTCTCGTAGAGCCGGATCGCGTCGGAGGGGAGCGGATTCTCGGCCAACTGCTCGACCGGCTTGCCGGTGAGGCGGCCGCGGTTGACGTAGATGCGGCCCTGGTCGCCTTCGAACAGAACTCCCTCGTCGCCCAGCACGACTTGGAGCTGGACGTCGTTGGGGTAGGTCATCTCGACGGTGAAGTCGGCCGGCGTGTTGTACGAGTTGGCGCCCTGGGCCGCGGAGATTCGCTCGTACTCCTGGGCAGCCATCTTCCCCTCGATGGTGATGGGACCGGCCTGCTCGACGCCCATGCCCCAATGGGCGATGTCCATGTGGTGAGCGCCCCAGTCGGTCATGATGCCGCCGGAGTACTCGTACCACCAGCGGAAGGTGAAATGGCACCGCTGGCTGCAGTAGTCGTGAGCGGGCGCTTGGCCTTGCCAGACCTCCCAGTTGAGGTGGCCGGGTGCAGGGAGGGTTTCGAAGGGCCCGCCGACCTGGGTGGATTTGGGGAGCGAGACGGTGACTTTTTTCAGCTTGCCGAGGCGGCCGTTTCGGACCAGCTCGCAGGCGGTCCGGAAGCGGGTGTCGCTGCGCTGCTGCGTGCCGACTTGCAGGATGCGGCCGGTTTCCTGGACGGCCCTGACGAGCAGCTTGCCTTCGTCGACGGTGAGCGTCAACGGTTTCTCGCAGTACACATCCTTGCCGGCGCGCAGTGCATAGAGCGCGTTGGCGGTGTGCCAGTGGTCGGGGGTGCCGATGGTCACCGCCTGGATGTCTTTTCGATCGAGCAGCTCACGGTAATCTTCGACGATTTCCGCCTTGCCGCCGAATCGCTGGCGGGCGGCCTCGGCGTGGTTGCGATCGACGTCGCAGACCGCCACGATGTCGCCGAAGCGCGTGGCGGACGCGGCGATGCCGGTCCCCTGTCCTCCCAGGCCGATGGCGCCCAGGACAAAGCGGTCGTTCTTGCCGGCCTTGGCGACCGAGGCGGAACTGAACCAGTAGCCGGCAGCCGCCCCGGCGCCAACCAACTTGGCACTGTCGGTCAAGAACTTTCGTCGGGTCGAGCGGGATCGGCTCATGTCGATTTTCTCCAATGGGGCCGGCGGTGGGATTTGACGGTGGTCGGATTCTCGTTTTTTTCGCGGGGACGAGCGGGCAAAGCGACGACTAGTCTAGACTAAGAGTGGTCATTTGTCATTTGTCATTGGTCATTTGTCATTGGGGTTCCTCGTTTCCCTTGACGCTGAATCGCGTCACCTGCCACTGGACGTCGATGTCGAGCGACTCTTCGAGCACGGCCCGCTCGTATTTCTTCGGGTAGCCGAACCGGTCATCGAACTCGGCACGCAGCACGACCTGGGTGCCGGCCGGGGCGTTGAATCCGGCCGGATCCCGGACGTGCTCCAGTTCTTCGCGCATGAAACCGAACAGCCCCTCGACGGTCCAGGAATCCCACGTAGCCCGCCGGGGAGATACCCCGTTGCGGCGGACGGCGGCGGCCCGGCCGTCGCGGACCTCGACCTGGTAATTGCCGGAGGCCCGCCCGGAGATGACGATCTCCAGATCGTAGTTGTCGGGCCCGCGCCGCTGCCAGAGGGCTTCGGCCGCGTCCAACCGCTGGAGCGTCAATAGCGGGAGCGGGTTGCGGTTGACGAGCAGGATGACCACCGCTGCCAGCAGGGTCAGCGTGGCGCCCATGGCGGCGCCGGCCACGACCGCGCTGGGGCGCAGCGAGGGTCTTCTTCGGCCGGATGGGCCGGCGGAAAAAGTCGGGGTCTCGTCACGAACCGGAGGGTCTTGGGCGCTGTCAAGCATTTGGCGGCCACTGGCCAGCGGAGCGTGCCGGCAGTACATTGCGAGGGCAACAAGGCTTGGCGCATTGTGCTGGTCGGCCTTGGGTGCCGTCAATCGGTGGTTCGCCTCGATCGGCATCTTCATCTGCCGGTAGTTGATTCAAGGGGGTTGCGAGCGAGTCATGCCCACCTGTGTTCTGGCTTATTCGGGCGGTTTGGACACCTCGGTCATCCTGGGCTGGCTTCAGGACGAAGGATACGAGGTGCACGCGGTGTACGTCGATCTGGGCCAACCGTGCGAGGACCGGCAGGCGATTCTGGACAAGGCCCGGCACTGTGGGGCCGCCTCGGCGCGGGTTGTCGATGCGAAGGAGGAACTGTGCCGGGACTTCGCCTTCCCGGTGCTGACCTGGCAAGCCCGCTACGAGGGGGTTTACCTGCTCGGCACGTCGATAGCCCGCCCGCTGATCGCCAAGGCTTGCCTGCAGGTGGCCCGCGAGGTCGGCGCCGACGCGTTTGCTCACGGCGCCACCGGTAAGGGGAACGACCAGTGCCGCTTCCAGCTCGCGGCCGAGGCGCTCGGTCCGGCCGTCGAAGTGATCGCCCCCTGGCGGCGCGAAAAGTTCCGCCGGTTGTTTCCGGGCCGCAAGGAGATGATCGATTTTTGCCGGCAGAAGCAGATTCCGGTGAAGGCGTCGTCCGCGAAGCCGTACAGCTCGGATGAAAACTGCCTGCACATCAGCTATGAAGCCGGCAAGCTGGAAGACCTCTCGGTGCACGGCTTCGAGCTGATCGATTTCGGCATGACGGTTTCGCCGCAGCAGGCGCCGGACCGCAGCGAGGCGGTGACCATCGGCTTCGAATCGGGCGTTCCGGTGACGCTCGACGGGCGGCGCCGCAGCGCGTACGAGATGGTGGCCGAGCTGAACCGCATCGGCGGGCGCAACGGGATCGGGCGGGTGGACGTGGTGGAGAACCGCTTCGTGGGAATGAAGAGCCGCGGCGTTTACGAGGCGCCCGGCATGACGGTGCTGTACGAGGCGCACCGGCTGGTCGAACAGCTTACGCTCGATCGCGACCTGGCCCATCTGCGCGACCGGCTGGCCCCCGAAGTGGCGGAGATGGTTTATTACGGCTTTTGGTACCATGCCAAGATGGACGCCTTGATGGCCTTCATCCGCGAGGCGCAGCGGAACGTGACGGGCGAGACCACGCTCGAGCTGTACAAGGGGAACATGTCGGTGGTCAGGCGGTCGAGCCCCGTGAGCCTGTACGACGAGGGGATCGCCAGCATGGAAGGCGGCGGCGCGTACAACCAGACAGACGCCGAAGGCTTTTTGCGAATCCAGGGGCTGCCGGGTCGAGTGCAGGGAAGAATCAGGCCCAGGACATTCTAGCGAAAGTGTCTATGCATTCCTGGCACGACATCTATCTCGACGACGAAGTGATCGAAACATCGTTCCCGGTCGTCATCGAGGTTCCCAGGGGGAGCAAGAAGCCGGCAGTGAAAACGGAATGAATTCCGTTCTACGGTGCGGGCGCTAATTGATCAGGATGGGGCGGGGAGGGCCGCCGGCGTCGGGGTCGCGGCGCTCCCACTCGCGCCGCAGCTCGCCCAGGCCGTAGGCGCATAGCTCGAAGTCGTGGCTGAGCCGCTCCAGGACTTCGTTCTCGCCGGCGCTGTCCTTGGTCTCGATCGTGCTGGCGATGTAGTAAGCCCGCTTGCCCTGCTCGCAGTAATCCACGAAGTGGTCCAGCCGGGTCGGTTTCTGCAGCCGCCGCAAGGCTTCCGGATAGACCCCGGTCCAAAACAGCGTGAAGTCGCCGATGTGCCGGTGTACCTCCCGGCGGGGGTCGCCGATGCGGGCCTCCGCTTCCAGCAGCATCTCGGCCACCTCCTCCAGACGGCGGCCTGACGGTGCGCGGACCGTATAGATGGCGTCGCAGTGCACGAAACGCGTGAGCAGTGCGGAGATATACTCCACCAGCGGGGGGTCGGCCACTCCAAGCCGGGAGTGAAAAGTGTATTCCGCCAGACCGGAAAAAAATCGGTAAAGCGGTGCGTGAGAACGCTTTAAATCCATCGCCATCGGCCTCCTGCTAACCACAAAGCCGGCATGCCCGCGCGATCGCTTGCCCGGCCAGGAGGATCTGCCTCTGGATCTATCGGCAGGCTGGAAGCCTACGCTACGACGATTGGGCGATCTCCCTTGCAAGTTTACGCAACGAAATCCGGCCCGGTCAAGCAGTCACAGTGGGATAGGGAGGAATAAATTGATAGCGAAGGATGGTGAAGATAGATAAATCGGTGGAACGGCGGGAGGACGGCCCGGGGCGCCTGTCCCTACTGCTTGTTGAGCGCCGCCAATAGCGTCGAAACATAGTCGCCGACCTCGCCCAGCACCTGGGCGCGCGGGCGGGTGCCGGCCTCGGCAATGCGGCGCACAATTGCCGAACCGACGATCAGTCCATCGGCGACGGGCGCCAGCACCTCGACGTGTTGGGGCGTGGAAATGCCGAAGCCGATACAAATCGGCAACTCGGTTTGTTCGCGGAGCCAGCCCACGTCGTCCAGCAGCGAGTCGGGCAACGTTGTCCGCTCGCCGGTGATCCCGGTGACCGATACGTAGTAAAGGAAGCCGGTGGAACTGGCGGCAATGCGCACTGCTCGCGGCCGCGGCGTGGTCGGCGTAACCAACTGAACCAGGCTGAGGTCGGCCGCACCGCATAGCTCCGCCAGCCCAGCCGACTCCTCGACCAGCAGATCGGGGACGATCAAGCCCGCCACGCCGGCCCTGGTGGCCTCGGCCACATACCGCTCGGGACCACGACGGTGGATGATTGCATAGCTGACCATCGTCACCAGCGGCATCGACAGCCCGGCGCCCGCACGGCCGGCCATCTCGAGGATTTGCGACAGCTTCACCCCCCTGGCGAGCGCCCGGGTGTAGGAGGCCTGGATGACCGGCCCGTCGGCAATGGGGTCGCTGTAAGGAATCCCCAGCTCACAGAGATGGGCGCCGCGGCGGGCCAGCTCGGCCAGCACGTCGGCGGTGAACTCGAGATCGGGATCGCCGGCCGTGATGAAAGGCATCAGCGCTTTTTGGCCGCGCGAGCGAAGCTGCTTGAACAACTGGTCGATGGCCGACATTTCTCACCGCGCTTGCGTGCCGCCTTGGCCGCTTAGATTGGCTCGCCGCGCAGACGGGCCACTTCGAAGGCATCCTTGTCGCCCCGGCCTGAAAGGCAGACCACGATGAGCTTGTCCGGCGACATAGCGGCGGCCAGCTCGACGGCGCGGGCCAGAGCGTGCGAGCTCTCCAGGGCCGGCAGGATGCCTTCGTGCCTGGCCAGCTCATCGAAGGCCGCCAGGGCCTCGTCGTCGCGGCAGTGCAGATACTCGACCCGTCCGGTCTCTTTCCAATAGCTGTGCTCGGGCCCGACCCCCGGGTAATCGAGGCCGGCCGAGATGGAGTGAACGTCGCAGGTCTGCCCGTCTTCGTCCTGCATGACGTAGCTGTAGCTGCCGTGCAGGACCCCCGGGCGGCCGAACGACAGCGGCGAGGCATGGTCGCCGGGGGCCGACGAGCGGCCGCCTGCCTCGACGCCGACGAGCTTGACTTGGGGCAGGTCGACGAAGGGATAGAACATGCCGGCGGCGTTGCTGCCGCCGCCGACGCAGGCCACCACGACGTCGGGGAGGCGGCCCAACTGCCGGCGGCACTGATCGATGGTTTCGCGGCCGATCACCGCTTGGAAGTCGCGAACGATTCGAGGGAAGGGATGCGGTCCGACGACCGAGCCGATGATGTAATGGGTGCCGTCGACCGAGCTCATCCAATCGCGCATGGCCTCGTTGATGGCGTCGCGCAGGGTGCGCGAGCCGCTGGCGACGGGCCGAACCTCGGCGCCCATCATCCGCATATTGAAGACGTTGAGCTTTTGGCGGCGGATGTCTTCCTCGCCCATGTAGACCACGCACTCCAGCCCGAAATGGGCGCAGGCCGTCGCGGTGGCGACTCCGTGCTGGCCGGCGCCGGTCTCGGCGATGACCCGCCGCTTGCCCATCCGCTCGGTGAGCAGTGCCTGTCCCAGCGTGTTGTTGATCTTGTGCGCGCCGGTATGATTGAGGTCCTCGCGCTTGAGGTAGATCTGCGCCCCCCGGTGGCGAGAGCTCAATCGGGCCGCATGATACAAGGGAGATGGGCGGCCCACGAAAGCAGCCAGCAGCCCGTCGAGCTGCTGCTGGAAGTGCGGGTCGATCCGTGCCTCGTCGTAGGCGGCCGTAAGTTGATCGAGCGCGCGGGTGAGCGTTTCCGGCACGTAACGGCCGCCGAATTCGCCGAAGCGCCCCTCGGCCGTAGGAACGTGGCTGGACACTGGCATGGACTGGGTTGGTTTAGGAGGGTCGGGGTCGGCTGCGAAGCGGCCAACGTTAACGTTTGATTCTCGACCACCCTGGTCGGACGGTCAAGGGCGGGGGGGCAGCAGAAGGAGGAAGGCAGAAGGCAGAAGGAGGAAGGAGGAACAGCAGTGGTGTTGCCCACCCCTTTGTCCCCTCCGCCCGCCTGCGGTCCAATAGAGCGCCACACCTCAACGGCCGCATGAAATGCGATCACTACGAACGGACGGACCCCATAAATGGGGTCACTACGAACGCACTATCCGCCATGCCTGAACTGCCTGAAGTCGAAACGATGAAGCGGGGGATCGCGGCCATTGTGGGCAGCCGGGTTGAGGGCGTACACCGCCCGCGCTGCCGGCTGAAGCCAATTGCGATCGCGCCGGGCCTGGCCACTTTTCGGCGGCGGGCGGTTGGCCGGCGGATCGCCGCGGTCGATCGGCGGGGCAAACGAGTGGTGATTCGGCTGGAAGGTGGGGGCGCTGGGTGGGGCGACTCAATCGTGCTGGAGCCTCGCATGACGGGCCTGGTGCTGTTGGCCGACTCGCCTGATGCCGAGCATCTCCGCTTCCGCCTGGAGCTGGCAGGCGGGCCGGCCAAGGAGGTGCTGTTTTGGGACCGGCGCGGGCTGGGGTCGGTTCGCCTCGTTTCACCGGCCGAGTTCGAGCGGCGCTATGGACTCGACTGCCTGGGACCCGATGCGCTGGGCATTACGCCCAAGTTGTTGCGAAGCCGCCTGGGCGCCAGCCGGCGCGAAATCAAGGTGGCCTTGCTCGATCAACGCGCCGTGGCGGGCATCGGCAACCTGTATGCATCGGAGATCCTGCACCTGGCCGCCATTCATCCGCGGCGCCGTTGCGACCAGCTCCGCCCAATCGAGTGGCGGCGGCTGTGCCGTGCGATCGTGGAAGTGCTTGAAGAAGCGATCCGCTGCGAGGGCTCCACCTTGTCGGACGGCACTTATCGCAATGCTTTGAACCAGGCGGGCGCTTACCAGGCGCGCCACCGCGTTTACGACCGCGGCGGCCAGCGCTGCCTGACTTGCCGGCGGGCCGACGTGGTCCGGATTGTGCAGGCCCAGCGGTCGACGTATTTCTGCCCGGGGTGCCAACGGTCGTCATTGGTCATTGGTCATTAGTCATTGGTCATTGGTTCCGCCTGCGGCCGACTTGCAGCCCAGTCAGAGGTCAGGGGTCAGAAAAAGTTTGCAGATCGTCGCGGAACGGGGTTTAATGATTGGGCTGCTTCCGGCCTGGAAACTTATCACCTGTCTCCCGCCCATGGAGGTCTATGATGCAACGCCAGAGAATTGCCTGTCCCGATTGCGACGCCCTGCCCAATGGCCATTCGACCGCCGACGGCGTCAACCGCCGGGTGTTCTTGAAAGTAGCCGGCGCTACCGCCCTGGCAGCCGGGGGCTTGCCATCGATCGCCAGCGCGGCCGCTGGCGCCGGCAAGCCCGAATCGCTGGTCAAGGTCCTCTACGACAGCCTGTCGGAAGAGCAGCGCGGCAAGATCTGCTTTGCCTGGGACCACCAGCACCCCCAGCAGGGCCTGCTGCGCACGCGGGTGGCCAATAACTGGCACATCACGGAGCCGGACATCGGCAGCAGCTTCTACAATGCCGACCAGCAGGCGATGATCCGCGACATCTTCGAGGGGATTATCCAACCCGACTGGCACAAGCGGATCGACAAACAGCTCGAAGACGACGCCGGCGGTTATGGCGTGGACCAGAACATCGCCATCTTCGGCTCGCCCGGCGAGGGCAAGTTCGAGTTCGTGATGACCGGCCGTCACATGACCTTGCGATGCGACGGCAATTCGGCCGACCACGTGGCCTTCGGCGGGCCGATCTTCTACGGCCATGCCGCCAGCGGGTTCGACGAACCGGCCGACCACGACGGCAACGTGTTCTGGCCGCAGGCGGTCGAAGCCAACAAGCTGTTCGAGATGCTCGACGGCCGCCAGCGCGAGATTGCGCTCGTGGAAAAGCTGCCGCGGGAGCAGCATGTGGCGTTTCGCGGCACGGCGGGCGGCTTTCCGGGCATTCCGGTCAGCGAGATGTCGTCCGATCAGAGGGAGCACGCCCAGAAGGTGCTGCAGAAGCTGATCGAGCCGTATCGCCAGGAAGACCAGGACGAAGTGGTGGCCTGCTTGAAGGCCCAGGGAGGCCTCGACAAGTGCGCGCTGGCCTTCTACAAGGAAGGCGACATCGGCGGCGACGGCGTCTGGGACTGCTGGCGGCTCGAAGGGCCCGCGTTCGTCTGGTACTTCCGCGGCAGCCCGCACGTTCACGTGTGGGTGAACGTGGCGAGCGACCCCTCGGTGACGACGAACACGTAGCAGTGAATAGTGGTCGGTGGTCGGTGGGCAGTAGTTAGCGGTCAATCGCAGAAAGCC
The DNA here is from genome assembly GCA_040901675.1 of Pirellulales bacterium. Taxonomy (GTDB): domain Bacteria; phylum Planctomycetota; class Planctomycetia; order Pirellulales; family JAICIG01; genus JBBDNX01. The sequence goes on from JBBDYJ010000006.1 coordinate 100,710, forward strand.
GCTGCGCGAGGATGACGCGGACGGCGCCGGCGATCCGCGCCACCGGCGGCGTGCCATCGGCTTGCACGGCTGAAACGCCTGTTGTAATCTGGCGACGGCGCACAAGACGCCACTCGCGGAGCGAGTGGCCCACATTCAGCCTGGGCGATTCAGCTTTGGGAGGCATGGCATCATGGCAAGCGACAAGAAGGTCCGCGTGGCGATCATCGGTCTGGGCTTCGGCGCGGAGTTCATCCCTATCTACCAGAACCATCCGCGCGCGGAGCTATACGCGATCTGCCAGCGGAGCGAGTCGAAGCTCAACCAGATCGCCGACCATTTCAACGTCAAGGTGCGGTACACCGATTACCAGCAGGTGTTGAACGACCCGAACGTCGACGCCGTCCACATCAACACGCCGATACCGGATCACGGGCCGCAAAGCCTGGCGGGCTTGAAGGCCGGCAAGCACGTGGCCTGCACGGTGCCCATGGCCACCAGCGTCGAGCAGTGCCGGGCGATCGTCGAGGCGCAGCGGGCCAGCGGCAAGCTGTACATGATGATGGAGACGGTTGTTTACAGCCGCGAGTTCCTGTTCGTGAAGCAGCTTTACGAGAGCGGCGAGCTGGGCAGGATCCAGTTCTTGCGGGGCAGCCACCAGCAGGAGATGGCGGGCTGGCCGGGCTACTGGGAGGGATTGCCGCCGATGCACTATGCCACCCACTGCGTGAGCCCCTGCCTTTGCCTGCCGGGCAAGCGGGCCGAGAGCGTCGTCTGCCACGGATCGGGCCGGATCAGCGAGAAGCTGGCGTCGAAGTACGGTTCGCCGTTTGCCGTGGAAACCGCCACCATCAAGATGGCCGACTCGCCCTTGTGCTGCGAGGTGACCCGTAGCCTGTTCGAGACGGCCCGGCAGTATATCGAGAGCTTCGACGTTTACGGCGACAAGGTGGCCTTCGAATGGCCGCGTGTCGAGCATGAGCCGTGCGTGCTGCACCGGGGCGAAACGCCCGAGCGGGTCGAGGTGCCCGACTTTGCCCACCTGCTGCCGGAACCGATTCGCAAGTTCACGACCAAGGGCGTTTACGACGCCGAAGGATCGCAGCACCTCTCGTTCATTCAGGGGAGCGGTCACGGCGGCTCGCATCCGCACCTGGCGCACGCCTTTGTCACCGCCATTTCCGAAGGCCGGCCCCCCATGCCCGATGCCGAGACGAGCGCCAACTGGACGATGACGGGCATTTGCGCGCACGAGTCGGCGATGAAGGGAGGCGAGCGGGTGGCGGTTCCCCAGTTGTAAATGTTCCCCGGTTGTAAATGGCGCAGTCCGAAAACGTGCTGGGGCTGTTTTTGCACCTGGCCCGGGCCAGCGAGCAACGCAACCGCCCCTGGGTCCGCGACAAGTTCCTGGTGCTGGCCGCGGTGACCGCTTCGCAGGACGGGCTGGAGCAGATCGCCGCCTTCTGCCGCCGCAAGATCCTGTCCAACAATCCGGGCCACCTGGTGGGGCACCACGAGTCGATCGCCGACGCCCTGGACGACGAGCGGTTCCGAGGGTTTCTGATCCAGCTCCGCAAGCGCTATTCGCGGGAGCGAGCCGAGCACATGCTCAGCTCGTTGGACATCGATCTGGCCAGCGAACGGGACTCGTATTTCAGCGACCACGAGTACGCGGCCGCGCTGTTGGGCACCTCGCCCGAGGAGCTGGAAGAGCTGTTCAACGGCCCGTGGCAGCCCGATACCGATGCGGGCGAGGAGTTCGCGGAAGATTCCGAGACCGAGCTCGTCCGTGAGCCGGGCGGCGGAGCCGCCGGGGAAACGGGCCGGCGACGGCTGCACGCTCTGCTGATCCTGCTGCTGGGGATACTGATCGGGTTTGTGTTGGCGCTGTTGGTTCCCCGGGTTGCGGGGGCGGCCCAGTGCGTCGGTGTTCCGCCGGTAGGGACCAGTTCCAATCTGCTTTTCGTGCCGGTTGTGCCCCTGGGGTAAGAGGGGGCAAGCCGAGCGGGCGTTGGCAAAGCCGCGCTGCTCTGGCGGCCGAGTTCATACCGAGGGAGCACGACCCGGCGCGCCGGCGGCAAACATGCCGGTGTCCAGGGCGCGTGCCGCGGATTCACCCGAGGGTCATCGGCAGATGTTCAATCGCGGTTTGTTTGCGCTGTTTTTGGCCGCGGCGGTGGGCCTGCCCTACCTGGCCAGCTCGTTTTCGGGAGTTGCCGACCTGCTCAATCCGCGCGGCGCGGCGGAATCGGGCGGCGGGGAGGTGAACGGCGCGCCGGGACGGTCGATTCCCGGAAGGGCGAACCTGGCCGCGGCCGCCCAGGCAAGCCGAGGCCCCAACGCGGCATCGGGGGTGTATCCCTTGGAGGAGGTGTTTCGCTTCGACGTGACGACCGCCTGGGTGCTGTCGAAGTGGCCGCGAGTTTCGACCGGCCTGGCGAATCTCGATCTGCAGGGCTACCGGGTTTCTCTGGTCAGCGGCACGCGCCCGGACGACGTGGCCGGCTCGCTGACGTACTATTTCAATTCGCAGCAGCGCGTGCAGAAGATCACGTTCCAGGGCACGACGGGCGACTCGCGGCGGCTGGTCAGCCTGTTGGCGGGCCAGCACGGTCTTGTCCGGCAGGTTACCAGCGACCCGGGTTTGTTCCTGTACGAGGCGAAGCGGCAGGGACGGCCGATCAGCCAACTGCGGATCAAGCCGTCGCAGGTGGTTCGCGCCGATGTTCCGCACGCGCGGTTCGAAGTGGCGCTGCTGCTCGAGAAGCCGGAACGATGAGTCATTCGCCGGGGGGCTCGTACTCGAAGTCCTTCCACTTCATGGGGCGGCGGAACGGCTCGATGCGGAGCACGACTTCGCCGTTCTGAAAGATCCGCACGGTACCGTTGGATTCGCTGACCGCCACCGCCACCGCCTTGGTGGCCCGGCTGATCGCGGCGGCGGCCCAATGCCGGGCGCCCAGCCCCTTGGAAAGCGTGATGTTGGCGGCCGAAGCATCGAGGTACTGGGCGGCGGCCTCGACCGTGCCATCCGGCGCGACGATGATGGCGCCATCCATTTGGGCGATTTCCTTGATTCCTTCCCGCACGCGGGCCGACTTCAGGTTCCGCTCCTTGCGGCTATAACCCTTGACCGGATCAAAGCTGGCCGAGCGGCTCATCTTGCGGACCTTCTGGGTGTCGCCGACGACGAACATCGTGCCCACCGGCTTGCCCTCGCGCCCCTCGCGGCCGATTTCCAGGGCCAGGTTCACGACCGTCTGCAACGTATCGAGCGGGACCCGCGTTTCAAGCTGCTGCAGGTCGCGCACGGTCAGCCTGCCCAGGTGGTCGCCCAGGTCGATGACGCTGATCGAGTCGATGGTGCGGGCCTCAAAGCCGCTGTAGAGGGCGACGACCCGGGCTCCCGGCACCAGGATTTCGTCGGCCACGGCCTCGAGCAAGGCCTGCGACAGCTTGTCGTAGACCGGGCTCTCCGGCATGTCGAGCACCACGATGGCCAGACCGGCCTCGCTGGCTCCGGCGAGTTGCTCCGGAGCGTCGGCGGCGACTAGAACCCGCTGGCCGGCGGCGTGCTGTTTCAACTGCTGCCACTCGGTGGGCCCGTCCAAGAGCAGCAACAGTGCATTGGCGGCCGACGACTTGGCCAGGCGGACGGCCGCATCGTACACGGTCTCGAATTCGTCGTTGAATTTCAGCGGCTGCATAAGAAAGCCACTCGCGGAGCGAGTGGACCACATTCCCTACCGGCCCGGTGGTTTCCGGATTCAAAGGTCGGGACGATGGTATGGGGACCCCCGCGACGGAGTGGCAATATACTAGCCCGAAGCAGTAAGGACCATACGTCGAACGAGGAAGGAGGAATAGGAAGGTGGAAGGTGGAAGGTGGAAGGAGGAATAAGCGACCGCTGCCTTGTGCTGGCCAGACGGCACATGGAGTGTGCCCGCTATCTAATACGATCTAATACGCCGGCCTCGGGAGCACCAAGCTTCGGTCAACGACTCCTCCTTCCTCCTTCCACCTTCCTCCCTTCCTAGGGGAGGCGCAGCTCGGGCAACAGGAGGGGCGCGTCGTCGTCGCTGTCGGGCGCCGGTTCTTCGGATTCTTCGGATTCTTCGTCGATGGCCTCGTCGTCCGGCGCCGCTTCGGCGGAGGCTGCGGATTTTCGAGGTTTGGCGGCCACCTTGGCCGGCGGCCGGCGGCCTTTCGAGACGTCGTCGGGGACCGGCTCGCCGGTTGTTTCGTCGTCGGCCAGCTCCTGGGGCAGCGACGACTCGCTCTCTTTGAAAACCCGCTCGTCATAAAGCGCCAGGGCGTGCAAGCCGTGGCCCAGCGGTCCGATATCCCAGGTCTTCTGCCGGTTCTGCCAAAGAATAGTAGTCAGGTAATCGACCGCCCGGACGACGCGGCGATCGCCGAGCATCTCCGGCGGCAGGGAATAGACCATCCATTCCAGGATGTGGCCGGTGGTCTGCAAACGGCGGTCGAGATCGGGGCGGTCCCCGCGGCGGGCGAACCACTCGGTGCTGAACGAGCCGTCCGGGTTCTGCAGCCCAAAGGTGTATCGATGGTAATCGTCCAGATACCTCTGGGCCCGCAGGTACTCGCCGTCGATCGGTTCGTCCCTTTTCTGGCGCGTGCGGACCGCATAGCTCAAGCCCATCAGCCGGTGGGTGCCCCCGCAGGCCGCCCCGCGAATCGGGGCCTGCAGCTCTTCGCGGATCAAGCGGGGGATCGACCACTCCTGTCCGGCGTCGTTCAGCCAGGTGGCGTCGGAGTCGAGGTAGTGCGAGAGGGCCAGCAACTTGAAAGTCAGCTCCATGCCGACATCGCAGCCCAGCTTCTCGGACTCGATCAGGTCGGCGATGGTGAAGGCCCTGCCGCCCGACTGCATCGAGTAGTCGGTCATCACCTTGGATTGGGCCAGGATCGCCAGGAACTGCCCGTGGTGCCCCTGCACCTGCGGGCCCTTGGCCGCCGTGATGCGGCCTCGCTCGATCGAGATCAGCGGTCGGTCGCGGCAAGCGCCTGAATAGCACAGCCAACCAATGGCATTCACGGGCCGGCCGCCCGGCCCGCCCCGCAGCAACTCCGCCTCGACACCGTAGGCGATGATCCAGTGCATCACCTCCCAACAATTGTGGTCGCGATTGTTGACCGGCTTGGTGTAATAGTAGGCCAGCGTGGTACGGATCCGGCCGCGGAGGCGGTTTTCCGGCGATTCGGGACTCAGGACCCTGGCTCCCGGCAATGGCGGCGCGGCGTCGATCAACGAAGCGGCCGTCTGGCCGCTCGCCGGCTGCGGCCGGGCCAGGGCACAAACGAGCAGTCCCAGCATCATCCGTCGCGAGAAGTTGATATCCAGCATGATGTTAATCTTGAGGGGTTGGCCGGGCCGTTCTATGTTCGCCAGCGGCTGGGTGCCTGTCGAGGGCCTCCACGTCGAATGAGCGGCAAGGTAGCACTGATATCGGTATTTGCGGCACGCTGAATCCAAGATCCCGCCCGGAGTTTGCAGTTGCTGGCAGCGCGCAAGCGGGACAGGCGGGGGCTCCAATACTAGCATGGCAGCGGTGCTGGAATCCACCCCGCAGCCACGCTTTGCGCCGTGCGGGCAACGGCCCAGCCGCGGGCCCACTACTGGGCTGGCACGAGCGTCTCGTCAGAGGAATCGGAGGGGGCTGTTTGGCCCTCCGGCACCGGCTGCGGATCCTCCGTGATTTCTTCGAGGCATCGCACCTGGTTGCGGCCTCCCTTCTTCGAGGCATAGAGACCCTCGTCGGCCCGTTCGATGATCGATTCGGGGGTATCGCCGGGGCGAGCCGATGACACTCCTAAGCTAACCGTAATGGCGGTCTGCTCGCTGCTGGTGGCCACGCCGAAATTGGTGCGGGTCGCCGCCAGGTGGAGCCTTTGGGCCACCTTGAGACCCGTGTCCAGGGACGTTTTGGGCAGCAGGGCCGCAAACTCGTCACCGCCGTAACGGCCCACAAAGTCGCCTTGGCGGACGACGCTTTTCAGCAGGCTGCCCAACTGCTGCAGGACGCGGTCGCCGGCCTGGTGGCCATAGGTGTCGTTGATCCACTTGAAGTGGTCCATATCGGCCAGGATGAGGACAAAGGGCTCTCCTTCGCGCTTGTGATAGCCCAACAGCAACTGCAGCTTGTCGTCGAATGCCTTGCGGTTGGCCACACCCGATAGCGAGTCGGTATGGGCTTCGCGGCGGGTGCGATCGAGTTCTTCGGCCTGTTCTTCCATGCGGCAGCGGGCAAAGCCGAGGTCTTCCTCCAGCTTCTGGTTGGACTCGAGCACGGCGATCACCTGGCCGAGCAGGACCTGGCGGACCTGTTCCAACTCGCCGGAGGCCTTGATGTCGCCCACGTGCCGGTGCACCTCGCGCATCTCGGTGTTGCGCGAGTCGACATCGGTGGTCAGCGCTTGCACCGAACTGAGCAGGTCGACCAGGGCTGTCAACGCGGCCCTGCGATCCTGTTGCCCCAGCTTCTCTTTTTCGGCGTGACTCGTGTGACGGCCGATGTAAAAGCCGGCAATCAAGCTGGCAACGACGCTCGCCAGCACCCAGATTGCAATGTGCGTGAATGCGTTCACGGACCTCTACCCCCCCCCTGCCAGAACCGCTCAAAAAACTATAGGACACAAAAAAAGCGGCTCTCGCCAAGCAGACCGCATAATCAGAACCATTGGCGCAACCGAGCAGCGAAAGAAGGAGTCTCTGGCCGCTCGCCTTGAACGTACTGCCGCCATGCGTTCACGTCGTTGCCGAAGTTCTCGCCCGTGACCCGCTTCAACGATTGGACGGCCCGATACTGCAAAGCCGGATCCTCGTCTTCCAGGACCGGGGCCAGCGCCGCCACGGCTTGGGGATCGTTCAGGTCGCCGAGGGCCCGGGCAGCCGCCAGCCGCACGTCGTTGTCGGCATCGCAGCGGACCGCTTCGGCCAGGACGTCGAGCGCCTGCGGCCCTCCCCGGCGAGCCCAGGCGTCGCAGCACGCCACCCGCACGTCCGGATCGGGGTCGTGCATGGCGGCCCGCATCGGCGGCTCCGCGGCGGGCGCGTCAAGAACGGCCAGCGTCCGTAGAATGTGTCCGCGAACGAGTGGTTCCGGCTCGCTTGCCAGTTTCTGGGACAACCCGGCGGCCAACCTTTGCTGCTCATCGGGCGGCATGCCGTCGATCCGTTTGGCCGATTCGCCGAGTGCTTTGATCCGATCGGCGGCCGTCTCGATGCGCGGCCCGCTGGGTTGGGGTTTTCCGAACAGCGCCAAGCCCGGCGGCCCGCTGCGGCTGCCCGATCCAGCGCAACCGGCCAGCGCCAGCGCAGCCAGGCAAGCCAATAAAACCAGCGATGAGTGTGCTCTTGTGCCGCGCATTGAGTCCGGTACGGTGCCCAACGGCACACTGCTGTTTTTGCCGGGACCGCGGGTTGTCCCTGCCTGTTCCAAGGCCGGGAGAACGGCCCGGAACCTGCGAGGCGGGACTATAGCAAGGGGCCGTACTGAAGCCAAGATGAGTCGGCTGCTGGTTGCCGCTGGGCTTCAAGCGGATAGACTCCTGGTGGCCCGTTGGGTTGTGCTTGGCTAGGTTGGGCGGTTCGTGAGAGTGGGTGAATCGCGTCGAATGCATAAAACGGCACGAATGGTGCCGCTGGGCGCTGCTTTAGCGATTCTGGTTGTGCTGCTGGTAACCGCGGCCGACCAGCGCACCTTGCGGCTGGCGGCCAACACACTGTGGTTGTGCGGCCTGGTGGTCGCCATCAGCGTCCCGCTGGGCACGGCCCTGGCAGTCATGCTGGCCCGCACCGACCTGCCGGGCCGGCGGGGATTGGCTGTTTTGCTGGCGGGTTTGCTGCTGCTGCCGCTCTACTTGCAGACGGCGGCCTGGCAAGCCGGCTTCGGCACGATGGGCTGGTTCAGCCTGACGTTTTCGGCGCCCGTGCTGCTGGAAGGCTGGCCCGGCGCCGTCTGGGTGCACGCCGTGGCCGGGCTTCCCTGGGTGACGTTGATCGTCTCGGCCGGGCTGATCTACATTCCGCGCGAACTGGAAGAGGCCGCCTTGATGGACGGCAGCCCAGGCCAGGTACTGCGCCGGGTGACACTGCGGCGAGCGTGGGCAGCCGTGGGCGTGGCGGCCTTGTGGGTGGCAGTGAGCACCGCAAGCGAGATAACAGTCACCGACCTGTTTCAGGTACGCACCTATGCCGAGGAGCTGTACGTGGAGTTTGCCATCGGGGGCGAACCGGGACAGCCGCCGCTGGGCGCGATTGGAAGCACGGCAGTCGTTGCCCTGTTGGTGGTGGCCGCGCTGGCACTTGCCGCCGGCATGGGACCCTTGGTGCGGCACGCCACGCAGCAGTCCGCCTTGGGCGGACTGGTATTCGGCTTGGGCCGCTGGCGCTGGCCGGCCGCCCTGGTTGTGGCGCTGGTCGTACTGGCGGTGGTGGGCGTGCCGCTGGCCAGCCTGGCCTGGAAAGCGGGGGTGGAGGTGCGGCAAAGCGGTCTCGAGCGGACGCGCGAGTGGTCGCTGGCAAAATGCCTCTCGATCGTGGCCACCAGCCCGCTGCGTTACCAGCGGCCCTTGTTCTGGTCGGCCATTCTCGGTTGCCTGGCGGCGAGCACGGCCGTGGTGGCGGCAGTGGGCCTGGCGTGGGCCGGCCGGCGGCAGGGCCTGCGGGCGCTGCCCGCGCTGGTGCTGGCGGCACTGTCGCTGGCGGTGCCCGGACCGCTGGTAGGCCTGGGGCTGATATGGGTCTTGAACAGCCCGGATCTCGATTGGACCGCCTGGCTGTACGACCGCTCGATCGCAGCTCCCTGGGCCGCCTTGACGGTGCGGGCCTTTCCGCCCGCGCTGTTGATCGTCTGGCAGGCATTGGCCAGCGTGCCGGACGACCAGGTCGATAGCGCGGCGCTCGAAGGGGCCGGTCGGATGGGCATCGTGCGGCGGGTGGTCTTGCCGCAGCGGCTGGCCGCCTTGGGGGTCGCCTGGTTGATTGCGCTGGCCGTCGCCCTGGGGGAATTGGGAGCCAGCATTCTTGTCGTGCCGCCGGGCGTGGTGACGCTGTCGATCGAGGTCTTCAACTTGCTGCACGGGGGTTACGAGGACGAGGTGGCCGGGATTTGCCTGGCCGTCTTCGCGGGCTGCCAGCTCATGGCGTGTATCGTGGTATGGCTGGCGGTCAGGGCGGCGGCCAGGCGGGCCGAACGGTTTAGCGGTTGACTCCGCGTGAAGCGGGTCATAGACTCCGCCGCCCTTGACCGCGCGGATTTATCTCGACGGGCGCCGGCGGTCTGCTAGGGTAGAAGGAAAGGCAGCTTTTTTTCGCGCGGGCGGAACCTGGCTGTTCAAGATCGTTTTCGCGACGAGGCAGGCGTGCGGCGCGCCCGGTTCGGTACTCTGTTGAAGCACCCTCGATTCATCCTTTCGATGCTGCTTGCGCCGGTGCTGGCCGCGGTGACGCCGGCCGGCGCCGTGGAGCGGGTGATTCTGCGCCGGGACGGCCGGGAGCAGGAGATCACCGGTCAACTGCTGGTGACGGCCCAGGACAAGGGGATGCTGATCCTGGCTCCGGATGCCACGTTGTGGACGGTCGAGCCGGACGAATTGATCGAGCACGAATCGGTGGAGGCGGCCTTTCAGCCGCTGAGCGCGGCGGAAATGGCCGAGCGGTTGCTCGCCGAACTGCCGGCGGGATTTGAGATCCACACCACGCAGCGCTACCTGATCTGCCATAACACGTCGCGGGCGTACGCCCAATGGTGCGGGGCGCTGTTCGAACGGTTGTACTTTGCCTTCAGCAATTACTGGAGGCGTAAAGGCTTTGACATCTCGGAGCCGCAATTCCCCCTGGTGGCCCTGGTGTTCGCCGATCGCCAGTCGTATGCCGGTTATGCCCGCGGCGAGCTGGGCGAGTCGACCGACGCGATCATCGGCTACTACAGCCTGCGCTCGAACCGGATGACGATGTACGATCTGACGGGCATCGCGTCGTTGCGGCGGCCGGGGGACCGGCGATCATCGGCTGCACAGATCAACGCGATGCTGGCCCGCCCCGAGGCGGAGCGGACCGTGGCCACGATCATTCACGAAGCGACGCACCAGATCGCCTTCAATTGCGGGCTGCAGACCCGCTACGCCGACATTCCCTTGTGGGTCAGCGAGGGGATCGCCGTTTTTTTCGAAACGCCCGACCTGGGCAGCTCGAAGGGCTGGCGGACCGTCGGCGCGGTGAACCGTGTGCGCCTGGCCGCGTTTCGCAATTATCTGCGGCGCCGGCCGGCCGACTCGCTGGCCACGCTGATCGCCGACGACAAGCGGCTGCGCGACGCGCGCCAAGCGAACGACGCCTATGCCGAGGCCTGGGCGCTGAACTATTTTCTGCTTCGCAAGCGCCCCCAGGAGTACGTGGCCTACCTGACGGTGCTGTCCGAAAAGCGGCAACTCGTCTGGGACGATCCGGCCGCGCGGCTGGCCGAGTTCAGGCGGGCCTTCGGCCAAGACCTCGAGCGTCTGGACCAGGACTTCTTGCGGCACATGAGCGGGGTGCGGTGAGAGGTCAGATGTCAGAGGTCAGAAATCAGAAGTGTGGCGACTTCAGCTACCAACAGGGGAGGGGCGCAGCACTCTTGACTGACGCCGGCTATCCGCCGGCCGCCCGAGACGGATCAACGCGTGGCACGTCGTCCCGGCGATTGTGCTTCGCCTCGATCACAATTCGATTACAGCGGCGACAATCTTGTAGCAGAGCTCGGGCTTCGACCCGTCGCGAGGAGCCCACGGTTTCGCCAGGCTGACCGTTAGAAGGCTCTGGCTGCTCACCGGGTCGCCGCCTTCCAACCGCCGCGTGGTCGTTGCCTCCGTGATCTTCAGGTAATATTCGTTCCCCGCGGAGTCCTGAAATCTTGCACGCCAGCGGTGTTGATCCCAGTGGTCGTGCTCAAACTTGAGCCTTCGTGGCTTGATCAGCCGAAGGGATGCCCACTGCTCCGGTGGAAGTCTGTCAAGAACGCGGGGTGACACGCGGTCGTTCCTGCTGTGCAAGATAGGCGAGGTATCGTCACAATAGTCGCGCAGGTTGGCCGAGCGGAGTCGCCCGACGATGGACCAGTCCCAATTCTTGATAATTCGATTCTCGCGTTGAAAACGTGGCGTCTCTTTCGGCCGCGCGAGATCGACTTCGAATATATCAAGCGGCGCCAGCAACCTGTCGCCGATAATGCACCTGCCGGTTGGGACGGCGTCAAGATCGCGCGGCACCGGTCGAATCCATTCTCCGGAGTCCAAGTCGATCCCCGCGATACATTGCCCGCCGGGCCTCTCCGAATTCGCCAGACAGACGAGGCGAGCCATGCGAGCCTCTTCACCTTAGAGATGCTGGACGTCTACATTGCCCCAATGCGCTTTGAGATACTCGGCAACCAGGCGTCGATGGCAGTGTTCGGGCGTCGGCTCGCTGCACAGCAGGCAAGCGTGGTCGAGCTCATCGGGACTCAGTTGCTTATCAGGCTGGCGTGACTCCATGAGTTGGCCGAAACACCGCTCGTATTCGTCCCAGGCAATCCGCTTCTTTTTATACCCGTCGAGGATGTCCTTCGTGGGAGCCAATTGCACATCATGGACATAGTCGATGTCCGCGATCGCACGCAGGAAATACTCAAGGTCGCGTTTCTTTGCGAAGCCGGCGAGTTGCGAGACGTTATTCAGCCGAGTATCGACGAGGCGTCGGACGCCGGCGCGACGGAGCTTCTCAAAGAATTCCTTGGCTGATTTTCCCGTGAAGCCGATAGTAAACAAAGTGATCGTCTTCTTCCCCTCGACGGTTGCCGTCTCGTTCACTGAGGCACTCCTTCCTCGTTGCTGCGGTAGGCGATCTGCTGGGCACGCTTGTCGTAGGCTTGTTGAACCAGTTGCTCATCGTCCAGGTCCGGCTCAAACAGACTGCGGAAAACGTTCATCTGACGAACCAGACGTTTCTCGGTCTCGGCGTGGTCTTCGGCCGTGCCGTCGGCCAGTACGTGCATGATTTGACACTCGTCCCGCAGTTCTCGGCAAATCAGGATTGTCCGATGGCAATCAAGCGGGTCTTTCTCGGAGCACATCAGGGCGATTCGAAACTGCGCGATGCCCCGGCGCAGGCGGGCAAGGCCTTCCTGGAACTTTGGCAGTGCGGCTATTCGGTGATAAACGGCCCGGTCCCCCTCATAGCATTCAGCTTCGATTCGCCGCGCTCCCAGTTCTTCCCCAAGAAAAACGTACCGGACGCCGGCAGCTTCCAGCGCGGGGGCGAGCTGCTCGCGGTTGAATTGTTCCAATCGTCGGCTATAAGGATGAGAACGCACATCAGCGAGAACGTTCACGCCGTGCTGCCTTAATAAGCCAAGGAAGGCGTCGAACGAATGCGTCGTGTGGCCAATCGTTACAAGTATGGGTCGCGTGGGATTCATCATGGCAGTATTCTATATTCTAGCTGGGCCGTGTGGCCGGCACCCCATGGAGGGACGTACGCACCTGGAGCCGCGTCCGGAAACTGGTGAACGGCTGCGAACGCGGCGTCGCCGACCTGCAGGAGCTGAAGAATGTCGATGGCGGGCTGCGGCGCTTGGATTGCGTCCGATTGACGAAGCCATCAGGCATAGGATACGCGAAAGCTGTCAGGCGATGATCTCACGGATCGGCTGGCCGCGGTCGATCTCGAGCCGCTTGCGGCCGGGCACCTCGAGACTCAAGGGGTCGAGCCCCATCTGCTCGAGCACCGTGGCGTGGACGTCGGTCACGTAATGAGGGCTGTCCGATGCGTAGAAGCCCAGCTCGTCGGTCGCTCCGTGCGTCACGCCGCCCTTGATCCCGCCACCGGCCAGCCAGGCGCAAAAACCCTGGGGATGGTGATCGCGGCCCGTCTCCTGCGCCGCCGGCGTGCGGCCGAACTCGGTGCCCCACACCACCAGCGTGTCGGCCAGCATTCCCCGCCGCTTCAGATCCTTGAGCAGCCCGGCGATGGGTCGGTCGACCTGCGCGGACAGGCTGGTGTGGTTGTCCTTGATGTTCGAGTGGGCGTCCCAGGCGCCGCCACCGCCGCCGCCGTGAAAGATTTGCACGAAGCGCACGCCCCGCTCGACAAGCCGCCGGGCCGCCAGGCATAGCTGGCCGAACGGCTGCGTGGCCGGTTGATCGAGCCCATACAGCCGCTGGCTCTCGGCCGTCTCAGTGGCCAGGTCGAGTGTCTCGGGCACGGCGGCCTGCATGCCGAACGCCAACTCGTACGACTTGATGCGGGCCCGCAAGTCGGCGTCGTCGGGATAATCGATGCCGGCCAGGGTATTCAGCTTGCCCAGCAGGCTGAACTCGGCCGCCTGCTCTTCGGGCAACATGGTTCCGCCCGCGGGCGTGACAAAGGGGAGCGGATTGTCGCCGCCCACGTTCAACCGCACGCCGGCGTGCTCGGGCCCCAGGTACCCTGCGCCGTGGGTCCACTCGCCGCCGCAGCAATCGCCGGTCGGCACGCCCAGCACTACATACTCGGGCAGGTTCTGGTTCATTGTGCCCAGGCCGTAACTCACCCAGGAGCCGATCGTGGGAAACGAGCCCTCGCGTGGGTGCCGGCCGGTGTGCCAGGTCAACTGCGTGCCGTGGTCGTTGTGGATCGTCCAGAGCGAGCGGACCACCGCCAGGTCGTCGGCGCAGGTGCCCACTTCGCTGAACCAGTCGCCCACTTCGAGGCCGCACTCGCCGTATTTGCGGTAAGGCGTCTGCAGCGGCATCAGCAGCTTGCGCTGGTAGTGCCCCGGGTTGACACCGACCAGGTTTTTGTTGATTTGTTCCGGATCGAGGAAGTGCTTGTAGGGAGTATCGTCGATCGACTTGCCGGCGTGGACGTTCAGTTCCGGCTTGGGGTCGAACGTCTCCAGATGGCTGACGCCGCCGCAGAGAAAGATCCAGATGACGCTCTTGGCTTTCGGCGGCAGATGCGGTCCCGACTCCGGACCGGTTCCGAGGTGCCCGGCCCGCGCCACGCCGTCCTTAAACAGCATCGCCCCCAGCGCCAGGCCCGTGAAGCCCATGCCCGTGTCGACCAGAAACGACCGCCGGGTCACACCGGCACAACCACCGGGACGTCGAGGACCATCGTTCATCAGAATCGCTCCCGAGCTCTATCGCGTATCAACGTCACTCGCCTGCCCACGCCGCTTCTCATCTTACCGCCCGGGGGCCGGAGGCGGAAGCACCGCGGCGCCGGGGCGGCCCTCCAGGCGGGCCTCGCAGGTTGATGGTCCACGAGGCCAGCATGTAGTAGACCGGGAACACCAGGGAGATCCACACCAGCCGCTCGGTCGGCTCGTCCAGAAGGCCGGACGTCGAGCTCACCAGGCGGTAAAGAATCCACACAACCAGCAAGGCCCAGGCGGCGGCCGCCAGCGCGGTGAGCCGATTCAAGCGCCCCGGCTGGCTGAGATACAGATAGCGCAGCGGAATAAACGTCAACAGAGCCAGCGACACCAGCACGACCAGCGCGATCCAGGCCGCGGGCCGGCAGAGGTGCAAATAAAAGGCGACCACGTTCCAGTACGACGGGAAGCCCAGAAAGAACCCGTCGTCGGTCTTTGCAGAAGTCTGGCAGAAGCCGTAGGCGCTGGCCAGCAACGGCACCAGCAGCCAACCCGACAGATGGGCCGGCAGCACGCCGGCCCGCCAAACGAGCAAGAGCGGCAAGGCCGTGTAGTTGAGGAAATCGACGATGTCGTCCAGGCGGCTGCCATCGAAGCCGGGCAGCAGTTGCTTGACCCGTGCCCGGCGGGCCAGCATGCCGTCGGTGCCGTCGATCAGCGTGGCCAACACCATCCAGACGAAGGCCCAGGCGAAATCGGCGGACCCACCCCGGACAATCAGTACCGCAATAGCCGCCGCGGCCACCAGCCCCAGGGCGGTATAGAGGTGGACGCACCAGGCGAGCAGGCGAGCCATCTAAGTTTTCAGTGTGTCTCGTAGCCGAAGAGCGCCAGAATCCGGGCCGCCGTCCGCTCCACCAGAACTCTGGCGAGTCCTGCTACGTCGAAGTTTACCTCCAGCAGAAGCTGGGGCACGCTAGCGCTTTGCCCCAGGCACCCCACCCTCTGCGCCAGAACGCTGGCGAGTCCTGCTACGAGGCCAGCAACTAGCTAACGGATGGTGACGAAATCGTTGTGGTTCAACAGCACGTGGACCAGGTTCTCGCGGGCCCGCAGCGCCGGGTCGCTGGATGGCTTTTGCTCGTCGGGCTTGTCACCGGCGGTCACCAGCCGCTCACCGGCCGAGGCCAGCAGCCGCGCCTGCTCGTCGAGGAACGCGAGGCAGGTCTGATGCTCCTCGGCCGTGGGCGCTCGCGAGAGCACTTGCTCGAAAGCGGCCGTGATGAAAGCGGGTGCATCCTGGCACTCGCCGTGCAGGCGGCGGGCCAGCAGGCGCGCCTGCACCAGGGTCAGCTCGCTGTTGGCCAGGGCCAGGGCCTGCTGGGGGATGATGCTCTCCTTGCGCTCGTAGCACTCCGTGACCGCGGCGCAATCGAACATCTTCAGGAACTCCATCTGCTTCTCTTGGGCATGGCGGAAGTAGATGCTCCGCCGCTTCACCGACAAGCCCAGCTTGTAATCGATGTCCGCGCCGCCCATGGCCAGGTCGAGCTGGCCGGTCACGTAGAGCACGGCGTCGCGAACCACCTCGGCCTCCATGCGGCGCGACGGCATTCGCCATAGCCAGCGGTTGTCGGGATCGATTGCCAGGCTCTCCGGCCGCGGCGTCGATGCCATGCGATAGGTGGCCGACGTGACGATCAACCGGTGCAGGTATTTCATCGACCAGGGATGCGCTGCCGGATCGGAGGGCTCCATGAACTCGGCCGCCAGCCAATCGAGCAAGGCCGGATGCGAGGGCCCCTGCCCGTTCTGGCCGAAGTCGAACACGCTGGGCACCAGCGGCCGGCCGAAATGTCGCAGCCAGATGTGATTCACGGCCACGCGGGCGGTCAACGGATTGCGGCGATCGACGATCCAGCGGGCCAAGGCGCTTCGGCGGCCCGTGCTGGCCGCGGGATGCACGGGTCCGAGCGGCGAGTACGACTCCGTGGTCTCGGCCCGGGCCGTGTCGGCCGCGTCGCGTTTCTGACGCGCCTCGGCCAGCGCTTTTTCCGCCGCCTCGACGGCCTTCGCCGTCGGCTCGTCATCCGGCTTGACGGCCGACTTCGCCTGCGCGAGCGTTTGCTCGGCCTCCAGCACGTCGGCCTCGGCCTTGATCAATGCGGCCTCGCGCTCCGCCTTGGCGGCAGCGCGGGCCAGTTCGGCCGCATTCTCCGCGGGCGGGCTGGCATACTTGGCGTCGTCGGCGGCGATGCGGGCCTTCAGCCCAGCGAGGTTGGCCTCGGCGGCGGCCAGGTAATTGCCGGCCAGCGCGGCGGCTAGTTGCTCCGGGCTGGGCTGCTGTTCGGGCGGTTGCTGGTCTGCTTGCTGCTCGGCGGCCGCTGGTTCTTGTCCGGATTGGGTTCCGGGAGGCATCGCACCCGGATCCGGGGAAGCCGCCTCAGACGGTGTAGCTTGTTCGGCGGGAGCTTCGGCCGGCACGGCTGGATTCTGGGCAGCGGCCGGATCGTCCGCAGGCTGCACGGCAGCCAGGGCCGCGGCGGCCTTACCGGCGGCCTCACGGGCTTTGGCCACTTCGTCCTCGGCGGCGGCGAGCATCTGGCCGCGCACCAGCGGCGTTGAACCGGGGTAGTAGGCGGCGGGAGGCAAGGGCACCGGCTCGATTTTGAACTCGATGTCGCCGAGCAACTCCGGCACGCCGGGGGTTAACGGGTTGTCTTTGTCCGGATCGCGGTCATCGCCGCGGAAGAACAAGTAGGTAGGCGCCGCGGGCTCTGCATCGAAGACTCGGGGCAGTCCGTCGAGGGCCGTATCGCTCTGGCCGGGCACCCGGTCCAGCCGCACGTTATGCGGTTCGAACACGGCCCGCAGCCGGTAGTACTCATCCTGGGTGACCGGATCGTACATGTGATCGTGGCAGCGTGCGCAGCCCATGGTCAAGCCAAGAAAAGCCTGGGCGGTGTGCATCACGGTGTCCTGCATCCAGGTCTCGCGGCTGAGCATCTTGTAGTTGCGGGCCAGGTAACCGGTGGCCCGCAGCGCATCGGGGTCGGCCGGGTGCAGCTCGTCGGCGGCCAGCATGTCGGAGACCATCCGGTCGTAGCCGCGGTCGCTGTTGAGCGACTCGACGATCCAATCCCGCCACCGCCAGATGTGCGGCTGGCTGTCGCGGATCTGCTTGCCGTCGGTCCAGCCGGCCCAATCGCTGTAGCGCCAGACGTCCATCCAGTGCCGGCCCCAGCGCTCGCCATAGTGCGGGCTGGCCAGGAGCCGATCGACGGCCTTCTCATACGCATCGGGCGAGGCATCGTTCAGAAAGGCGTGCAGCTCGTCGCGCGTGGGCGGCAGGCCGATCAGGTCGAGATACACGCGCCGCAGCAGCACGGCCCGCGAGGCTTCGGGCCGCGGCTGGAGCGAGCGCACCAGGTGCTGGGCAGCGATGAAGGCATCGACCGGGTTGGTGATCCATTCGTAGCGGCCGACGTCGGGAACGACGGGGCGCGACACCGTCTTGAAGGGCTCCCAGCGATACTCGCTGGCGGCCAGTGCAAAACGGCGAGCGGCGTCAGCGGAGGCGGCCAGCTCATCGGCGGTGGGCGTCTTGGCGGCGTTGCCGGGGGCTCCGCCCGCCAGGATCTCCACCTCATTCGGCACGCCGTCGCCATCGGTGTCTTCGGCGGCCACCAGCTTGAGGCGCGTGGGAATGTCCCAGTCGCGGTCCTGAGCGTCCAACTCTTCGCCCAGCTCGCGCAACCGGTCGCCGAAGACGTTGTGCGGCGGATACTCCGCGTCGAACGAAGCCGGGTCGTCGACTTGCTCCTTGGTCAGGTGGCAGGTGGTGCAGGCAAACAGCGCCTGCGGCAGGGAATCGCCGTAGTGGCGTTTCAGGCTCTGCTTATGCGGGGGCCTGGCCCAGAGCGGGCCGCCCGCCAGCAGCAACAGGACAATTGCGGATCCGAGCAGTCGGTATGGCATGAGCGGCCCAGCGCGTCGGGGGGTTGCCGCCAGGAGGCAGGTTCGAACACCGTCAGAATACCCGCTAACGCCCGCCGCATCAACCATGGTGGATGGATAGCACGGCCAAGCATACCGCGGCCGGGTAGTGTCCTAAGAGTGTGTTGCTGGCGGTTCGCAATCATCACCGCCCTGCCACTCAACTAGTCCGCCGATGAAAGTCCCCAGCACGGCGAAAACCACCATCCAGACTTGAATCTTGCTCGCATCGGCCCCGCCAAGCCACATCAATACTCCGAACAAAAGAGGCATGACGATTCCCCAGAGAATCGCATGCCGTACAACGCTACCGAGCGTTGCCTTTGGATTTGTCTTCTCAAGAAGGCCCCAAGGGCGCCCGTACCTTAACCAGCGATGGCGACGTTGGTCATTTTCAGTGTTCATGTCTTCAGCACCGCCGCGAAAAGCTCGGCAAACGTCCAGACGGGCCCGGCCAGTCCCGCCATCATAGCAGCCGTGGGCCGACGCTTCCCGCTCTTGCCCGGCTTCCGGGTCTGCCAGCAGAAATTGTAATAGGCCGCGAACATGGCGAAAGCCGCTTCCAGGTTGGCCAGTTTCTTGGAGAAGCACAGCGTCAGCCGGTTGAGCCGCTTCAAGAAAACCCGCTGGGTGCCGTTGAGTCGCTCGACATGGCTGCTGCATATCGTCCGCTGCTGGCTGCCCGCTATCCCACGCATCCCCCGGCGCCGGGTTCCGACCATTTCCGAACGGGGTGTAGATCATCTTGGCGTTGCGGTACTCTTTTCGGATCGTGCCGTATCGCACGTAAGGGCCGAAGGCCAGGTCAACGGCCTCCGGGTAGGCCGCGAAGCAATCGGTGCCTGGACGATAGGCCGGTATCCGCCGGGCTCGAAGGCATGGGCATCGCTGGAGTGCGGATCGGGGAACCGGAGTCGCTGGCTCACGTCCAGCATGAATCGCCGGGCGTTGTCCGCCGACCGCTTGCCGATGAGGAACTCGGCATCAGCTTGGTTTTCTGGTCGATGCACGTCCACAGGTACACGTCGCCTAGATCGTGGGATTCCTGCCGCTCGTTGATCGTGAGCCGCGACTGCTTTTTCGCCACGTAGGTCCACTGTTCGTCAAATTGCAGGTGCTCCAGCGTCAGGTTCCGCATGCGGGCGCCCAGGAAGGCCCGGCAGGCCTTGCCGAACAGCACGATGAGGCGGCAGATCGTGTCCCGGTGCAAGCCCGTGGTCCGCTCGGTGGCGCGAATGGACATGCCCTCGGTCAAGAGCCGCAGGGCCAGCTTGGCGGTTTCGACCGGCACGCGCATATCGCCCAGCGGCCTGGGTTGAGTTTCGGTCCATGTCTTGCCGCACAGCTTGCAGCGGAATCGGGGATTCCCGTGGCGGTCGCGGCCGTGTTTCTTCGTTTCCGCGTGGGCACAAGCTATCACGACTAGGCTCCCTTTTCGGGGGCCGGTCGCTTAGAATTAGCTTGTTAGAGCAGTCTGGCGACCAGCCGGATTGTTTCGCCCCCGGCCGTGTTATCAGCACGGCCGGGGTTTCATTACGCTTGTTGTTGTACCAACGATATTCAAGCATGACAAGGGGTTGACCGAAAGATTTTCGTTGGTACACTGCCGGGCATGAAGAAGCGCGGACGACCACGCCTTGACCCAAGCGGCCCCCCGGCCGGGTTCCTGACGATCAGGGCCTCGGACGGCGAGCGGGAGTCGTACCGGCAGGCGGCAAAGCGGGCCGGGCAACCCTTGTCAGAATGGATCAGGGAGCGGCTCAACAAGGCTGCCAAGCGGGAGGCCAAGCATGGCTAGCGGAGAGAGGGGGTTACGATCCCATCCGTGCGGCGGACCCCTACGGCAGGCTATAATGCTGCTGCCCCACCAAGACGCGGGCCGCTCTCCGGGCACGTTTAGGCCCAGTAGCGGCATATGTACATGCGTCCAGATACTAGTAAAATACCGAAGGGGCTACTCCTCAAATTACGACCCAATCTAGACAGTTCCCGACCACCCGGGGTTCATGGGCATGATACTCGCGAGCGGCAGCTACATCGGGAAGGGCGCGTACAGTATCGCTGATGCGGCGAGGATCGTGCACGCCCCGTACACGACAGTTCGTGGGTGGCTAAACCCAGAGCACGGCATCATTCCACGAAGGTTCGGTCGCGAGATTGTCAGCTTCGTGGAATTGATGGAGATTCACTTCATTAAGATGTTTATGGATGAGGGAGTCCACCCTCGCACAATCCATGCGGCAGCACAAACGGCCGCGAACCTGTTTAAGACGGACTACCCATTTGCGGTCAAGCGCTTTGACACGGACGGCAGGGACATCTTTGCAACCCTCGCCAGGCAGGATGGTGGCGCGGAAATGATAGAGGACCTGAAAAGAGGTCAGTTTGTTTTTAAGACCATCATGCGTCCGTTCTTCAAGAAGCTCGACTACAACCGATCTGAAATCGCCCGGTATTGGCCAATGGGCAAGAGGGGCCGAGTCACGCTGGACCCGGACCGGCAGTTTGGCCAGCCAATTGACCACGAAAGCGGCATCCCAACCAAGGCTCTTTATCAGGCCACAAGAGCTGGCAAGGGACAGTCGTTTCAGCAAGTGGCGCTTTGGTTTGACATTCCAGAGGCGGCGGTGCGTGCGGCGGTTGGGTTTGAGAAATCGCTTGCCTAGTGCGATATTTTCTCGACAACTGCATTTCATTCCGATACGCGGAGATGCTGCGCGCGCTTCAAGTGGATGTAGTCGCGCTCCGCGAGGAGCTTCCACAGAAGGCCACAGACAGAGAGATATTTGAGTATCTTGCTGGTAGCGACCGAATACTTGTTTCTGGAGATCGCCGCCAGGTTACTCGAATGTGCGAGGCTGGCGAACTAAAGGCGGCTGGCATAAGCGCCATTTATTTCGCTCCATTCTGGAGCAAACTCGGCTTCTGGGGGCAGGCCGCGTGGCTTGTCAGGCGATGGGAAAGAATCGACGATGTGCAGCGTGGCCTCGCGCGTGGCACTATCGTGGAGATAAAGCAAAACGGCAAGTCTTTGCCAATCGCGATTTAAGGATGCGCCACGCGCCGGATAAAACTGCCGTGCCAAACCGCTAGACGGGCCCCTCGGTGGCTGATTCTCTTCCTCGGCCCCGCCCGCCCGTTAAGCTGGACGCATGGCACGACCATTCCAATTCCGGCTGCGGACGCTGCTGCTGCTGGTGCCGTTGGTGGGTGCAGCGACCCTTTTGGCTCGGCATCTACCGGGACATTTCGTACTCCTGGGCTATGTCGCTATTATCCTGTTCGCCGCCTGGGCCATGGACGGAATTGCGCCACCTCTCGGATTGCGGATTAGCGTCACGATTGCCCTCTCGCTCGTTGTATTGGCTGCCTGCCTGTTCGCTCTGTCGCTCTCGCGATGAAGGGGCGAACCATGCCAGCCGATTACAGACCCAAAAGCTGCCGCATGACGAAATCCGACCAGCCCGACGACCACCAGGCGGAGAACCCGTACAGGGCGCCGGAGGAAGGGCAAGGCATCACCCAGCCTCAATGGCGGCAGCTGCCGAGCATGGCCCTATACGTATGCGCCTTACTTCCAGGCTTACTCGCCATAATGATGGCGTACCACGGGATCCGGTGGATAGACGTATACCGCCGGGCAGGCGGACTCGGACTGCCCGAAGTAGTCATGGCGATTGCCCTTCTGTTGGGCGCGCTGATTTGCGCTTCCGTTGCGGCTGTCCTGATCTGGATTGCCCGACGCATCAGCCGCTGAACCCCGACGGGGGTCACACTCTTGGGACACTACCCGCGGCCGCTGTGCGTTGACTTGGCGACGGTGCTCATCGCACAATGGCAGGTGGCCATTAGGGCCGTGATTTGATCTTGCGGAACTGCCTTGCCCAGGCGACATGGCTACGATATCACTCCCGGCACTCGACGTCCTGGCGCTGGCCCCATTCCCCGTGCGGCGGTTCACGGTGGAGGAGTATCATCGCCTGGGCAAGCTCGGCGTCTTGACCGAAGACGATCGCGTCGAACTGCTGGACGGATGGATTGTCCCCAAGACGAATCTGAATCCTTCGCACAGCGTCAGCGTACAGCTCGTTGACGACGCGGTGCGAAAACAGTTGCCGGCCGGCTGGTGCATTCGCATTCAAGACGCCATTACGACCGCGGACAGCGAACCGGAGCCGGACGTCGCCGTCGTTCGGGGCTCAATTCGCGACTACACGAGCCGGCATCCGGGGCCAGACGATATCGGCCTGGTCGTGGAGGTTGCCGATACGTCGCTCGCCCGCGATCGCTACAAGTGCGCTCTGTATGGACGCTCGGCGATCGCTGCGTATTGGATCGTCAATTTGATCGACCGGCGGATCGAGGTGTACGGCGACCCAACGGGATTGGACGCCAATCCCGGCTATCGGCGGCGCGCCGATTACGGCGAGGATGATCAAGTGCCCCTGTTCGTCGACGGCCGGGAGATCGCCCGCCTGCAGGTTCGCGATTTATTGCCCTAGCGAAGCTCGCCGGCACGGCGTGCAGTCTAGAGCATCCGGAATCGTCTCTTCTTTATCCCCTTGTCGCCTTGTCGCCTTGTCCCCCGGTCGTGTCTTCCCCCCTTGTCGCCTTGTCGCCTGGTCCGCCGGTCGTGTCGTCCGCCGGCAGACGGAGCTGCACCTCGTCCCCCTCCACGCGGACCTCGAAATGGTCGACCTTCAGTTTCGGGTTGTCACGCCAGATGCCGTCGCAGACGCTGAACCGCCAGGCGTGCCAGGGGCAGGTCACCACCCCTTCGTGGACCTCGCCGGCCCCCAGCGAGGCGCCCATGTGAGGGCAGGAATCGTCGATGGCGAAGTACTGGCCATCCACGAAAAACACGGCCACCAGCCGCCCCCCGACGACAAACGTCGCCCCGCGACCCTCGGGAATCGAACCTGTCTTGGTTACCGTGACAAACTCAGACATGAGAAAGCGGGAGGGAGGAAGGAAAAAGCAGGAAGAGCCAGCCCAATTCTATAGCCGCCCTACGCCACGGCCAACCCGGCCCACAAACCGCAATTGAACCCCAAATCCCTTGCCATCGCCGGGTCTCCTGCCCAGAATGGTCGCTTGGATGCGACCTGATTCAAGCGACGGCACACGGAGTGTGCCTGCTACTTTGGGGCACGGAGTGTGGCCTGCTACTTTGGCTGAGAGAGACTCCGTTGCGATGCGAACTAACCCGGTCAAAAATACCCTCCGCTCCGGAAAACCTTCGTTCGGCACCTGGCTGTCGCTGGGCGACCTGTACGCCACGCGCGTGCTGGCCCGCAGCGGCTTCGACTGGCTGACGCTCGATATCGAGCACTCGGCCATCGACTGGTCGCAGGCGGCCATGATCTTCGGCTGCATCGCCGACGCCGGCGGCGTGCCGCTGGCCCGCGTGCCCAAGGGCAACCACGACTACATCAAGCGCGTGCTCGACGCCGGCGCCTGGGGCATCGTGGTGCCCATGGTCGATACGGTCGAGCAGGCCCAGATCGCCATCCGCGCCGCCAAGTATCCGCCCCAGGGCAACCGCAGCCTGGGGGGCGGCATGCACGCCATCAACTTCGACACCAACAGCGGCGAGTATTTCAAGAAGGCCAACGACGAGATACTCGTCGTGCTGCAGACCGAGAGTCCCACCGGCGTGGCCAACGCCGAGGCTATTTACTCGCTGCCGGGAGTCGACGCCATCTTCGTGGGCCCGGTCGACCTGCGGGCCCAGATGCGGGCGCCCGACGGCAAGGAGGCCACCGACGCCGAGTTCGAAGAAATGCTGGCCCGCGTTGTCGCCGCCGGCAAGAAGACCGGCACGCCCACCGGCATGCACACCATGGACGCCCAGGCCGCTCGGGCGCGCGCCGCGCAGGGCATGCAGTTCATCGCCATCGGCAGCGAGCTGCGCTTCATGACGCAAAAGGCCCAGGAAGTGCTCCGCGCCGTTCGCCCCGAGGTCGGCGACAAGGAGCTCGCCCGCTATTAACCGGCTGCCATGAGCGTTTACCTGCTCGCCACGCTCGATACCAAGGGGCACGAAGCCGCCTTTGTCCGCGACCTCTTGGCCGCCGCCGGTATCGAATCCCTGCTGGTCGATACCGGCTGCCTGGGCCAGCCGGCGGTCACGCCCGATATCCCCCGCCAACGCGTCTTTGCCGCCGCCGGCGCTAACCTCGACGATCTGGCCGCACGGCGCGACCGCGGCCAGGCCGTGGCGGCCGCCGCCCAGGGGGCCGCCCGCCTGATCGCCGAACTGCACTCGCAAGGGAAGGTCTCCGGCGTGCTGGCCATCGGCGGCTCGGCCGGCACCACGATCGGCACCGCGGCCATGCGGGCCTTGCCGTTGGGCGTTCCCAAGCTGATGGTCAGCACGTTGGCCTCCGGCCAGGTGCGGCACTACGTCGCCGACAAAGACATCTGCATGCTCAACTCGGTGGTCGATATCCTGGGCCTCAACCGCATCAGCCGCGCGGTGCTCGGCACGGCCGCCCGGGCCATGGCGGGCATGGCCACGCCGCTCGGCGCCGGCGGCCCGGCCGACGACAAGCCGCTGGTGGCGGCCACCATGTTCGGCGTGACGACGCCCTGCGTCGAGCGGGCGCGCGAGGTGCTCGACCAGGCCGGCTACGAGGTGGTGGTGTTTCATGCCACCGGCAACGGCGGCCAGGCGATGGAATCGCTGATCCGCGACGGCTTTTTTGCCGGCGTGCTGGACATCACCACGACCGAGCTGGCCGACGAGCTGGTCGGTGGAGTTCTTTCCGCGGGGCCCGATCGGCTCACGGCGGCCGCCCGCAGCGGCCTGCCGCAGGTTGTTTCCGTGGGGGCGACCGACATGGTCAACTTCCATGCGCCCGAGACGGTGCCGTCGCGGTTTGCGGGCCGCACCTTCTATCAGCACAATCCGAACGTGACGCTGATGCGGACCACGGCCGACGAAAACGCACGGATCGGCGCCGAGATCGGCCGCAAACTGGCGGTTTGCACGGGCCCGGCCGCCATTGTTTTGCCTCGGCGGGGCGTGTCGGCCATCGACCGGGCCGGGCAGCCCTTCGACGACCCGGCGGCCCGGCGATTGCTCTTCGAGGCGATTCGCGAATCCGCGGGTCCGACCGAAATCATCGAGCTGGACCAGCACATCAACGATCCAGCCTTCGCCGAGGCCGCCGCCAACAAACTCCTGGCATTGATGTCCGCCCCGTCGAGTCGGCCGCTGACGGGCAATGCTCCATGACCAATGTCCCCACTCCTTATCCCTCTGTCGTCGTCTCGCAACTGACCACCGTCCACTGACCACCGACCACTGTTGTTCCATGGCCTTATTCTCCCGGCACGATATCCTGGCGCGGCTTCGGGCCAAAGTGGCCTCGGGCAAACCGATTGTGGGAGGGGGCGCGGGCACCGGCCTGAGCGCCAAGCTGTCGGAGGCCGGCGGCATCGACCTGCTGGTCATCTACAATTCGGGCCGATTCCGGATGGCGGGGCGGGGCTCGCTGGCCGGCTTGTTGCCGTACGGCGACGCCAACGCCATCGTGATGGAGATGGCAGGCGAAGTGCTGCCGGTCGTTTCGCACACACCGGTGCTGGCGGGCGTCTGCGGCACCGACCCGTTTCGCGTGATGAAGCTGTTTCTGGCCGAGGTCGACCGCGCCGGCTTCTCGGGCGTGCAGAACTTTCCAACCGTGGGCCTGTTCGACGGCGCATTCCGCTCGAACCTGGAGGAGACCGGCATGGGCTTTGGCCTCGAGGTCGACATGATCCGCCTGGCCTCCCAGATGGGACTGTTGACGACGCCCTATGCCTTTAATCCTGACGAGGCGGCGGCCATGGCTGGCGCCGGGGCCGACATCCTTATCCCGCACGTGGGGCTGACCACCAAGGGCCTGATCGGGGCCGGCACCGCGGTGAGCCTCGACGAGGCCGCCGCGCGGGTGCAGGCCATGCATGACGCCGCGCGGCGTGTGAACGCGGAGCTGCTGGTGCTGTGCCATGGAGGACCGATCGCCGAGCCGGGCGATGCACAGTACATCCTCGACCATACCGAGGGGATCGTGGGCTTCTATGGGGCCAGCAGCATGGAGCGTCTGCCCGTCGAGCCGGCGATCACCGGCCGCGTCCGCGAGTTCACAGAGTTAGTGCTTAGTGCTTAGTGCTCATAGCGAGCGGCGGATGATGGGGGCGAAAATCCTCATGGGCTGCAAAGCCAGGATCTTGGCGCGGGCGGCGCCGGGATGATGAATCCGCTGCGGTCCGGCCCGGCCGTCGGGGCGGATGTAGTGGGCGTGGCCCATGTTCTCGGCGATGGAGGCGGTCAGTAACCCTACGAATTCCGGGTCGTAAACGACCACGGCCAGCTCGGTGTTGAGGTGCTCCGAGCGGGGATCGAAGTTGTACGAGCCGACCATCGCAACCGAGCCGTCGATCAAGGCGCTCTTGGCGTGAAAGCGGGCCGGGCCGGTATATTCCCACAGTTCGACGCCCTCGTTGAGCAGGAAGCGCTTCTGGTTGGAGTAGCCGGCGTAAACCAGAATCTGGTCGGTGCTGGCCAGCGAGTTGGTCATGATGCGGATCGCCACTCCGCGGGCCCGGGCGTCGCGGATCACCTGTTTCAGCGTGGTCGACAAGGTAAAGTAGGGCGACTCGAGGAACACGCTGTGCTGGGCCCGCTCGATCAACTCGTGGATGCGGGGGCTGATCCCTTCGGGGTGGTGCTTGCGGCCCATCGGATCGAACAGGAAATCGACGCAGCCCACGTCGACCTCACCGACCGACCAGTCGATCCATGTGTCGCGCAACAACGGCTGGCAGTCGACCGCGATCGGCGTGGCGGCGGCCAGCCAGGCGGCGCCCTGGCAGCACCTGCACTGCCCATCCGGGGCACGCGCACAGTTGCCCAGGCGGTCGAACTCGAGCTTGTCGTCCTGGATCAAACTCTGCAGCAGTGGATCCTTGAGCCGCGTGTCGCGGACTTCCGGACTGCTCCACAGGCAGTCGAAGTAGTTGCCGGCCTGCTCCGCGGAGCGCCCCTTCACATACACGTCGCGATCGATGTAGCGGGTGCGCGTCGGGATGCCGAGATGGCGCTTGACGTTGGCCAGGCCGAAGTGCCGCTCGTCGAGATTGCGGCTGCCGATGATCATCTCCGCGCGGTCGATCAGCAGCAGCTTGTCGTGGAGGCGGCGGTTGATCCAGCCGGGCCGCTTGCACTCCAGCGTGTGATACTCCTTGATCCGGACGCCCACCCGCAACAGCTCCTCCTGCACCTGGGAGGGTATGTGGTTGTGCATGGCATCGACGACCAGCCGCACGGCCACGCCGCGCTGGGCCGCATCGCGCAACAGCGACAGATACATGGCGGCCAGCTTGTCGTTGGCGATCAAATAGTAGGACAGAACGATCTCGCCCTGGGCCTGCTCGATCAGGTCGATGCGAGCCTGCGCCGCCTCCCAATTCGAGTCGAGGATCCGCACCACGTCGGCTGCGGCGGCTCCGGGCCGGCAGAGGAAGAGGACGAGCAGGGTCGTGACCACCCGCCACGAACAGAGAGAGCTCATGAGCCCGCCGGCATGGCCGCATCCTTGGCCGGTATTATCGAAATCCGCGCAAAAGGCTAGCTAAACCCTCTCATTTAGTTCGGCTTTTTTGAGCGCCGGCCGCTACACCTTGTCGCAGCTTTTGCCACCGGCAATTTCGGCCTGATTAGCAGGCATGGCGTGGCCTGGCCGCTGGTGGCAGGCTTTACCGCACAGCACGTCTAGGGCGGCGGGATAGGGCGACTTTGCGGTGTGGGCGGGAGGCGGAGGAGGGGCGAAAATTGCCGGGCGTCGCCAAACGGAAATACTTCGTCAGTCCCACCAGCACCCGGTGGTAGCCGTACTCTTCCATTTCAGCATAGGCGGCCGCCGGACTGACGCCTTCGTAGTGCACGCGGTATATGCCAACCACCAGGCCCACGCGGTCCTGGCCGAGCTTGCAGTGCAGGTAAACCGGGTGCATGGCGGGATCGGCCAGGATGCTCAAGGCCTGCTCGACGGTATGGTCTCGCCGCGGGAAGAAGCCCATCGGCACGTTGATGTGCCGGATGCCCCGGGCGGTGAGGGCGCGCTGCGTGCAAGCCACCTCGTCAGGGTTGTACTTGCGCAAGTCGAGCACCGTGCGGATGCCGTACCGCTGGAGCGTCTCGTAGTCGGCGCTGGTCTTCGGCGCCGAACCCCGGTAGATGCCCGGGGCCACTGCTGAAATGTCGAGGGCGCCCCGTGCTTCGCCGGGCACGGCCAGCAAGGCCACGAGGCACACCACCGCGCCGACGCTGCCGAGGTGAACGGGCATGTCGCAGCTCGCTGGCTCAAACGTGGCTGGCCGGGGCAACGCCGGGCCAGGCCTGCGAGCCGTCGAGGGCAGCCGTGGAGAGCGAGCCAGCCAGCCGTCGCTGCCGCGAAGGGGCTGCGGCGGCAAGCTCCTTGTGGAGGATCGCGAGTTGCGCCAGCGGCGTTTCGACATCTGCTAGCCAAGCTTTCATGCGGTGGATGCTGCTGGCGATTCGAAGTGGGGCCACGTCGCGCAGAAGCAGCTCATAGATTATCTTAGCTCCGACGGCATCCGCGTGCCGGAAGTAGGCCACCCCCTGAAGCCTTTGGACCGGGGAAAAAAGGCCCCAGCGGACCCAGGCTTCGAGGGTGCCGATTGGAAGGGCCAGGAAGGCGGCCAATTGGGCCGGCGTGGCCACCGGGGAAGGCACGGTCCGGGGCGGGACGCCCAGCCAATTCAGAAAGTCCGGCTCCGAAACAATCGAAATCGGGCAGCCGCGCCGGGCCAGGCGGCACGCCCTGCGAAACCGGCGCGTCGGGCGGCCGTCCGGCGCCAGGGGGTAGCCTTCGTGGCCCACGACCAGGACCGACGCCTCGCGGTCCAGCCGCCGCACAAACCGTCCGCCGGAGGCGGCAATCAGCGCAGCCGCTTCGGCCCGCCTTAAGCTGGCCAGCCGGCCCGTAAACGCAATCCGTTTGGAGACGAGGAGGGGCGCTCCGGCGATCCTGATCATTGGCTGCGGCTCGTGGGGGAACGCAAAAAAAAATTGCTTTTTGGAGGGCGGCCAGGCTGCATCCGCAACTGGCATGCCCAACCGAAAGGCAGGACGACAAAACCGTGGCGGGCGACCCCCGGCAGAATGGCAGCCGGCTGTCTTGCCGCGGGATCATATCGGCCCGGCCGGAACCTTGCTCAAGATTTTTATTCCACCGGGCACACCCCACCTTCGGGGATGATCGGTGGCGGTCCAGGCTGCAAGGCGCGCACCCAGGGCCGCAAGCTTGGAGGCAGGCACCCCGTCTCAACTGCTGGGAGGCGGCGGAATCCTGGGCGCATCGTCGGCCGGCGCGATCGTCAGGCCGCCCGACGAGCGCAGCGTGATCTTGTACGACTTGCCTTTTTCGGTCTTGATCGACGGAGCTTCGCCATGGGCGGCCCTGACGCCGGCTTCGTCGGCGGCAGCCTTACTGTTGGCATAGATCCAGAAATCCCTCCAGATCTGTTCCTCCCACTCGCTGAGGGTCTGCCCGTCTGCATAGGCCGCGGGGCGCGAGCCGGGGCTGTCGATTTGGAATCCTTCGCTGGGGCGTTGGTACTCACCGAACAAGCGGCGGAACAAGCAGAGCGAAGTGGCCCGGAAAACGTCCCCCTCTTCGACGTACTTGTCGTCGAATTTGACTACCCAGGCGTCGACATAGACCAGGTCGCCTTCGATGGTCACTTCCTTGGGCTGGCCGAGCGGTTTCCCCTGCTTGTCCACTTCGATAAAGGCCAGGCGCGTCTCGACGCGCTGGGCCCCCTCGGGCTTCCATTGATCCAGCACGCTGATGTACGCCACTCGGTTCTCGACCTTCAACAGCCGCAAGGCGGTGTCGAGACGTTCGATCTCGCGCTTCTGCACTGAAACCGTTTCGTTCAGGCGCTGGACATTGGCGGCGGCCGCGGCCAATTCCTGGTCCTTCTTCTGCAACTGCTCGCGCAGCTCCTGGCTGGCCGCGTCGCGCGCGCTGTAAACGCGATAGCCGGCCCACCCTCCCAAGCCGACCACCCCCATGACGGCGAGCGAAGCGACCGCCTTCAAGAAGTTCGCCAAAGTTGCCATGAATGAACCATCTCCATGCCGAACTGGGCACTCGGTAAGAATTCGGATGCCCTGACTGGCAACTTTACCCTAAACGGAGCGATAAGCCAAAGTGCAAATTGACTGCCGACAGCGTCTCCGGCGTCTCGCCGCCTCCGCCCAGTCGGAGTATTGACGATCGTACGGCAGCCGGCGATCGGGTCCCAGGTACTCGTTCGAGAGCGGGCGGCCGGTCCGGACGGGGACGCCACGGCCCGGCCGATCAAATTTCGCTCATTCCGTGTCCCGCAAAACCCGATAAGTCCACTGCCGCGGAACCAATCAAGTGCCCCGAGCCATTCCGACCGGTGCCCGTCGAGCCATCCAACACGATCCCGGCGGACCACCCAGTTCCTGGAAAGGGACACCCCGCGCAGGTGCGGGCCGCCATCATCAGCTCGCCCCGGTCGGGCAATACCTGGCTGCGGCGACTTTTGAGCAGCCTGTACGAAGTCGGCGAGATAGCTGCCCACGTTCCGGACGATTTCGATTGGGCCGGCTTGCCCGAGGGCTGCGTGCTGCAGATCCATTGGAGGCCGACTCCGGAGTTTGTCCAGCGGCTGGGCGAGCACGGCTTTCACGTCGTCGTCCTGGCGCGTCATCCGTTCGACGTGTTGATTTCGATTCTGCATTTTGCGCTGTGCGCCCCCTCCACGAGCCATTGGCTCGCCGGCGAAGGAGGGGACGAGACGCCGATCTTCGGGGCCATGCCGCGCAGCACGGCCTTTCTGGATTACGCGACTGGCGCCCGCGCGGCCGGGCTGCTCTCGGTCAGCAGCTCCTGGTGGCATCAGCCCGGCGTGCACCGTGTCCGCTACGAGGACCTGGTTCGCGATCCGTACAGCGAGCTGGCACGGCTGGTTGCCGGCCTCGACGTCCGCGCGCGCCACCGGCCGGAGGATGCGGTGGCTGCCAATACGCTCGATAAGCTGCGAGAATCGCAGTCGCGGCACTCCTTTCATTTCTGGAAAGGACAGCCCGGACTTTGGAAGTCGTTCTTGCCGATGGCCGAGGCCCGGCAAATGGCGGAGCCGCTGGCCGGGAGCTTCGCCGAGCTGGGCTATGCCTGTGATCCCGACCCGGCGCTCGACGCGCGGCAGGCCGACGCCAACTGGATCAAGCTGACCTGGTCTGAACTGGCCGGCGAGTTGCAGAACGTGTGGGAGCTGCGGCAAGCGCTCCGCGTGGCCGACGACCGGCTGCAGGCCGCGGAGCAGGAAATCGAGACGCTCAAAGCCCGCCTGGCCAGCGCTGCCCAGCTCGGTCCACTGGCGATGCACGCGGCGGGCGGTCTACGACGGCTCTCGCTGGCCCATCCGGGGCTGGCCGCGACTTTCAAGCGGATCGTGCTTGGCCAGCGCGGCTGACCCGGCATCTTCGTGCACCATCGAAGCTGGCTGGCTCCTCCGCGTCGGCCCGCCGGGGCTTGAATCGGTCTTGCGGCTGGCGGAAGATCACGTTAATCTTCCGCTCCTTTCCCGCTCGTTCTGACAGCGTGACTCAGACCGATCAAGCCGGTTCAGTTCGGTTTACGCGCCGGCGGCGGCTGCTGATGGCCGCGCTGGGCGCCGGATGGATGGTGCCGTTGGTGGTCACGTTGTGGCTTGAGCCGAGCCCGACCGGGTTGGGAACCCATCGGCAACTCGGATTGCCGCCTTGCACTTCAATTTGGCTGTTTGGAATTCGATGCCCCTCCTGCGGCATGACAACGTCCTGGGCCCATGCAGTCCGCGGCGATTGGTCCAGCGCCGTCGGGGCCAACGCAGCGGGTGCGCTGCTGGCCGCCTTGACGATGCTGGGCGGGCCCTGGTTGATGCTGTCGGCGGCCAGGGGCCGCTGGCTGCTGATTCGGCCGACCGAGCGCTTGCTGGCGGTGGGGGCCGTGATCGTGGCCGTGGTGACCCTGCTGGATTGGATACGCCGGCTCTGAGCAGGGGGCCGCGAGTCTTTCTTGGCGTGCTTCAGCCAGACTCCCGACCCCGGCCTCCTTTTTTGAGAAAAGACAGTTTTTGAGAAAAGACAGTGCCATTCACTCCCGGACCTTTTTTTGAGGATGCGATGAAACCCAACGGCTTGCGGCCGGTAAGGATGGTGGCGGCACTGCTGGTATGCGTGTCGCTGGCGGGGCAGGGGGGCTGCGTGAGCGCCCTGGCGACGGCGCTGTACGTGATCAAAGGGGCCAACGTGCCGGCGGCGTTCAACGGACTGAAGGACCAGCGGGTGGCGGTGGTCTGCCGTCCCGTGGCCGAGCTCGAATACAGCTCGACCAGCGCGGCGACCGACATCTCGGTAGCCGTGGGCCGGCTGCTGAAAAAGAACGTCCGGCACATCAAGCTGATCGACCCGGCCAAGATCGCCGACTGGACGGACGAGAACACATGGGACGACTACACCGAAATCGGCGAGGCGTTGGAGGCGGAGATGGTGCTGGGGATCGACCTGGAGGGCTTCGCGCTGCTGCAGGGGCAGACGCTGTACCAGGGGAAGGCCAAGGTGCTGATCACGGTGTACGACATGAAAAAGGGTGGGGAGATCGTTTACCAGAAGCCGCTGCCGCAGACGGTGTACCCACCGAACTCGTCGATTCCGACGCAGGACAAGCCGGAAGACGAGTTCCGGCGGCAGTTCGTGGCGGTGGTGGCCGACGAGATCGGCCGTCACTTTTACGCGCACGACGCGCATGCGGACTTTGCCAAGGACAGCATGGCGCTGAAGTAAGGGCAGGGCAGATCGAGCGGGATAGGTTGCCTTCTACCGCGTCTGCCACGGTCTTCGCGATAAGCAAGAAAAGGGGATAAGTTCAATTTCGCTGAGCTAAAAAAATAAGTTCGGGGATAAGTCCACTTTCGCTGGTTAATTGGACTTATCCCCTTTTTTAATTGGACTTATCCCCTTTTTTTATCCCCTTTTTTTCTATCTTCCGCGGGGACGTCGTGCTGGCTACGCGAGGCGCGTGGAGAGCTCGTCGGCGACGGCCTGGGTGAAGGCGGTGGTGGAAAGGTCGCCGCCCAGATCGCGGGTGCGCTGACCTCGCTCGAGGACGGCGCGGGTGCTGACGTCGATCAGCGAGCCAAGCGCCGGCTCGCCCAGCTCGGCCAACAGCATCGAAAGGGCCAGGAAGATGGCGGTCGGGTTGGCCAGGTTCTTGTCGGCGATGTCCGGCGCGGTGCCGCCGGCCGGATCGAACATCGCCAACTGCACCTCGCCCCGCGCGTTGAACGAGAGGCTGGCGCTGGCGCCGATGCCCATCGAGCCGGCCAGGCCGCAGGCCATGTCGCTCAAGAAATCGCCGTACTCGTTCAAGACCAGGATCACGTTGAAACGCCCGGGAGCCATCACGATCTTGGCCAAGAGCGCGTCGAACAATTCCTCCTGGTGCACGACGTCCGCAAAGCCGGCCGCGACTTCGTCCACCACCGATTCGAACAGGCCGTCGGTGACCTTCTGGATGGTGTGCTTCGACGAGCTGGTCACCGTGGCGCCCAGCCTGCGGGCCAGCAGAAACGCGTAGTGGGCCGCCTCGCGGCAGGGCCGGCGCTCGACAATCCTTAGACTGACGGCAGCCTCGGTGCCGATCATGCGGCCGGGATCGTCGTAGGTGCCGCCGGTGGCCACGCGGATGATGTGCAGGTTCAGCTCACGGCGAAAGTTGGTGGGCACCCCGGGGATCGTGGCGACGGGGCGATGAATGACCGAGAAACCGCAGCGCTGGCGGAGGATGGCGTTGGGACTTTCGTCGGCGGTAATCGTGGGATACTTGAGCGTGGAGCGGTTGCGGTGCATCGCCTCGGCGGCTTCGTCGTAGATTGCCGGGCCGCGGACCAGCCGGTTGGGAAGGCTGAGGTCGATCGACTCGAATTCGAGGCGGACAGGCAAGCGGGACGCAAGGGTGCGAACCGCGGCGGCCAACTCGACCGCGATGCCATCGCCCAGAAGTTCCGTAATGGTGTGGTTCATGGGGTGATGCTCGACATGTTACCGCCTGGGGGCGGGCGGGCAAGCTGCTGGGCAAGCCAGCAGTGGCACCCGACGGGAAAGCCTCCTTGATTGGCGGAACATGGATCCCCTGTCCCCTGTCGCTTCAACACGGTAAGGTACTGTTGGGGGGTGGGTTGACACGTCTGGACCGAAGGGCTTTTCAGACGGCGGAGAACAATACCGATGGACCTGTTGGCGATCACGGTGGGGTCCGGCCTGGTTCTGCTGGCGGCCTACTGGACCTATGGCCGCTGGCTGGCCAACAAGCTGGAGCTGCGGCGTGAAACACCCACGCCGGCCTGGGAGTTCAACGACGGTCAGGATTTCGTCCCCACGCCGGCGCCGTACCTGTTCTCGCAGCACTTCTCGGCGATCGCGGCGGCGGGGCCGATCGTGGGACCGATCGTGGCCGGGCTCTGGTTCGGCTGGCTGCCGGCCTTGATCTGGATTGTGGTGGGGAGCATTCTGGTTGGCGGCGTGCACGACATCACGTCGCTGGTGGCCAGCGTCAGGCACCGGGCGCGTTCGATCGCGGAGATCGTGCGCGAGCACATGAGCCGGCGGGCGTACCTGTTGTTCCTGTCGTTCGTGTGGATTGCGCTGGTGTACATCGTGGTGGCGTTCACCGACATCACCGCCAGCACGTTCGCGCCGACGCCCAGGGCGAGCGATAGTCCTCGCCAGGCCGCCGAGGCGGTGCGGACCGGGGCGGCCGTGGCGAGCTCGTCGATGATGTACCTGCTGTTGGCGGTGGCGATGGGGCTGGCGCTGCGATACACGCGGTTGTCGTTGAAATGGGCGACGGCGATCTTCATGCCGCTGGTGCTGGTATCGATTTGGGCGGGACAGCACCTGCCGCTGGCGATTCCCGAGTGGCTCTGGTTCAATGGCAGCGCGACCAAGACGTGGGACATCCTGCTGTTGGCTTACTGCGGGGTGGCGTCGGTCGTGCCGGTGTGGGCCTTGTTGCAGCCGCGAGGCTTTCTGGGGGGCTACTTCCTGTCGGCCACCGTGCTGTTGGCGTTTTTGGGAATGGTGGCCACCGCGCTGGCGGGCGATTCGCTGGCGGTGACGTACCCGGCCTTCAATGGTTGGCGAGTGGAGGACGCGGGCAAGGTTTACCTGCTGTTCCCGGTGCTGTTCATCACCATCGCCTGCGGCGCGTGCAGCGGGTTCCACGCGATGATCAGCTCGGGCACCTCGTCCAAGCAGCTCCGCCACGAAACGGACGCGCGGAGCATCGGATATGGGTCGATGCTGCTGGAGGCGTTTGTGGCCGTGATTTCGCTGTCGTGCGTGATGGTGATGGCCCGCGGGGCGGTCGGCTCTCCGGATCGGATCTTCGCCGAGGGGATATCGCGGTTCATCGCCTTGCTGGCCCAAGGCTTTGCCATCGATTATGCAACGGCGAAGTTGTACCTGTACCAGTTCGCGTTGTTGGCCTTTGCCACGTTCATCTACGACACCCTCGACGTCTGCACCCGGCTGGGGCGGTACGTGCTGCAGGAGTTCACCGGCTGGCACGACCGCACCGGGCGATACGTGTGCACGGTGATGACGCTGGCACCCCCCTTGTACCTGGTGCTGCAAACCATCACCAGCCCGACCGGCGAGGCCGTGCCGGCATGGAAGCTTTTCTGGACGCTGTTCGGGACCGCCAACCAGTTGCTGGCGGCGCTGACGCTGACGGGAGTCACCGTGTGGCTGCTGCGGACGGGCAAGACCTGGTGGTACACCGCCCTGCCGGCGCTGTTGATGATGGGGATCACCTTCACTTCGTTGGGCTTGATCCTCTGGGACTGGTACCGGGCCTTGGGGACGACGGAAACATTTGACATCAATGGTCCGATCACCAGCGTACTGTTGGTGCTGGCGGTGATGTTGGTGGTGGAGGCGTTCGCCGTGATGTATCGCACACTGCGGGCGCGGGCGGTCGTGGGGGCAGCCTGAGGGCAGAGGGAGGAAGGCAGAAGGCAGAGGGCAGAAGGCAGAAGGCAGAGGGCAGAAGGCAGAGGGCAGAGGGCAGAAGGCAGAGGGCAGAGGGCAGAAGGCAGAGGGCAGAAGGCAGAGGGCAGAGGGCAGAAGTCGGACGTTGTGGTGGGACAGCACTGCTGGGCAAGCCAGCAGGGGCACCCGAAGGGAGAGGAGCCTCGCCCACAACTTTCTTGTGCACGGTTGCGCGACAGGCGTTGCCTTGAAAGGGGGCAGGAAGGCAGGCATGACGGAAGCGCAAAGTCTTCTAGCGGACAAGTCTCTTTTTCCGCAAACCAGGCCTTTGTAACTGCTTTGGGCCACGCCCGTTTCCTTCCGAGGCCGCGTTACTCGGCGGCTGGCATGCCAATCGCTTAGTGGGGCACGGGTGCGGCTGTTCCAGTTCAGCCGCGAAGATTCGCGCGGTATGGATTCTGGCTACCGCCAAGCCAGAAGGACGCCCATGACTTGGGTGGGTGACCTCGGTTGCCCACCCAAGTCGGGGTCGCCTTTCTGGTAGTTACTTGGCGGCGAGGGCGCGCTGGGGGGGTTCGCTCAGCAGCGTGGAGCCGATCAAGAGGCGCGGCGGATACCTGCCGCCGGCCTGGTCGCGGTCCCAGAGCTCAACCCACAACTGCCAGGAGACCGGCGCCGCGGCAAACACGAGTTGCTCACGGGCCGGTAGCCCATTTTCGGTGAATGCGGACTGGTTGCCATCCGCGGGCGGCCGCAGGTCGAAGAGCACGGGAGGCGACGCGCCGTCGGCCCGCCAGAGCAGCACCCCTTGCTCGAC
This sequence comes from Pirellulales bacterium, assembly GCA_040901675.1. GTDB lineage: Bacteria > Planctomycetota > Planctomycetia > Pirellulales > JAICIG01 > JBBDNX01. The sequence goes on from JBBDYJ010000006.1 coordinate 137,699, forward strand.
GACGTCGTAATCGACTCGGCTGCAATCGAGCACCGATTCGATCTGCTCGCGGACCAGTGCCACGCCGGCCATTTTGTACAGGCCGGTCAAGCAATCGGCGAAGGCTTGCGATTGTTCGGCCGCCAGTTCGTCGAGCCAGCCTGGCTCCAGGATGCGGGCCACCAGCCAGCCTGATTGCTCGTCGAAGGCCAGCCAGGTGGATGCATCGGGCCAGCGGGCCGAGCGCAGCTCGAAGCGGATGCGGTGGCTTGCGACCTCGACGCGTCCCAGCTTCAGGTCGAGCGGGTGCCAGCGGCGGCTCTGTTCCAAGAGGGTCACCGCCTCGCGCTGGATGAAGCGGGCGACCGCCTCGCGGACTTGATGGATGGCCCGGCGGTACTTGCGCGAGGCTTTCCAGTCGCCCGTCCACTGGGCCTTGCGATTGGCGCGCCTGAGGCGGGCGTAGAGCTTGGGCAGCAGCCCCGAGTGCAAGCCCGGGCGCAGCAGCCGGACCACGGTTTCACCGTGGTGGAAGACCGGGACCGGACCCAGCAGTTTGGGGCGGTTTGCCTGGTACAGTCGCCAGTTCTCCTTGAGCTCCCAGACGAGAAAGCCGAACACGCCGGGCAGAACCAGGGCAACCGTGGTGGCGATGGTAATGGCCTCGGCCTTGCCCAAAGGGGACAGGGCGGGCTCCAGATAGACGGCGCAAAGGGGGGCGATGATCTTGTGCGAGACGGTGACGACGGGAAAGTGCTTGACCGGGTTGACCTGAGGCTCGATCAAGAGATTGATGCAAAAGCGCAGCAGGTAGGTGACAAAGAACCAGATCAGCCCCAAAGCCGATTTGATCACCACGCTGGCGCGTCCCTGGCCGCTTCGGAAGCGGAGCCATTCGTCGACCGAGTAGAGGAGGCGGTCGAACGTGTCGACCACGCGGTTGAAGAAGTCGATGATGATGTGGACCAGCGCCGCCAGGATGCGGATGCGGAAATGGTCCCAACTGCGCACGGCCCAATCGGTGATGACTTCCTCGGCGTTGCGTCCCAAGCGGGAATTAATCAAGAGGTTGACGACCAGAAACACCAACAGTCCGCCCCTGACGGCACTGGCGATATCTTTCTGGAGCGCCGGGAAGGCCAAGAGGGCCAGCGCCGTAAAGACCAATGGCTTGAACACGTAGCGGACCAGGATGCGGAAAGGCGGACTGTCGATGACCTGCCGCACCATCGGCTGCCGCAGGATCCAGGACGGCACGTCGACCGTGATGGCCCGCGTTATTCGAAACAGTTTGCGCATCGCCAGCGAGCAGACACGGCGGAAGCTTTTCACGTGTATCAGGCCCAGCAGCACGAAACCGACCAGCAAAGTGCCCAGCAGCATGGCCGCCGTCTCCCCCGGCCTGGGTCCGGAGGCGGGCGCGGAAAACTGAAACTCCCCCGTGCGGGCCAGCCGCACCAGCGGCCCCAGGATGTGCTTGAGTCCTTCGAGGGCCAGGTACGCGCCGCCGAAGGGAAGGGCGACATAGCGGACCAGCAAGCGGCCCGGGGCGGTGCCGAATGCCAGGGAGCTGAGCCGCTGGGGCCAGCGGAGGTAGACCTCGCCCCGGTGATACACGCCGTCGAGCGTGGTGGCCAGCGCCCGGTCGGCGCGGAGCAGGTGGTCGCCCCACAGAAACTCGCTGGCGCCTTGGAGGTCCGGCAGCTTGAGGTTGTTGCGCGAGATGGCGTCGCGCAGATCGCCCATCGTCAGAAAGCCGCGCTCGACCACTCGGTCCAGCAGCTCTTCGACGAGCTTGTGCTTGGCCACGCGCTCGGGCGGGTTGCCGGGAGTCAGGCCGGCCTGCTCCAAGGCCGCCGTCACCGTGGGGCGGAAGCGCTCGCGCAGCCTTTCCTCGGCGCGATGCCGGGCGCCTTCCAGAAGGGCGGCCAGGCGGCTGCGGTCGGCTTCGGGCAGGCGTGCCGCCGTCGCCCGTCGGGCGGCGCTGGCCAGATGTTTGGCCATCAGCACTTCGCGCTGGCCCTGCAGCTTGCGCTTGATCGGCAGCCGGCCTCGGGTGAGGATCCATTCGACCACGTCGAGCGTATAGATGTCGCGCTCCGAATCGACGCACACCTTTTGCAGATCGTAGAGGATGCGGGACTCGCGGGTGAAAAAGCCCTGCACCGACCGCTTCAACAGCGCGGCCAGCGCGCGGGACCACCGCCGGGTCTGGGTCTCATTTAGATCCAAGGCGACGCGGAGGCGATCGGCAAGCCGGTTCAGCTCGTCGCGGGCCGCGGAGCGGGCCCGGCCCGCCAGGCTGGGCCGCACGTGCCGGGCCGAGCGGGCGCGGAGAATGGCGGCCCTGACGGCGTTGCCCTGCCGGGCGGCCCGCTGGGCCTGGCGGTTCATTCGGCGATAAAGGAGCTCGGATTGCCGGGAGGGGGCCAGGGCCAGGTCGTCCGCTTCGAAGTCGCCGGCGTGCTCTACCCTGGGCGGTTCGAGCGGCTGCACGGGATCGGGTGCCGCGGGCGGGCGCGTGCGCTGGAAAAGGTCGTTGGCATCGATGTCGGCGGCCAGGACCTCGTCGATCCGCCGCTCGTCGAGCAGCGACGAAAAGTAGAACGGCAGGAGCGAAGGGGCAAAAAACCGCAGCTCGAGCCAGACGGCGGCGAACTCGACGTACACCGAGGCCTGGTCCGCCGGGGGCAAGAGCAGGTCTTCCTGGCGGAGCACGGCGCGAACGTGGTCGAACTCGGCCTGGCCGATGCGGTGGATCCGCTCGCGGAGGGCCGCCGGCTCGAGGCGGGGCAGCGTGGCGGCCAAGTGGACGTGAACGCGTGCGTGGAACAAGAGCCGCCAATACTTGAGCAGGGCCTCTCCGGCGGTCATGGCGGCCAGCTTTTCCGCGGTGGGCCGGGCCAGCAGGATGACGGTGTCGGGGAGCTGCTGGCGGGCGGAGAGTCCCAGCTCGTCGGGGTCGGCGATTTGGAGGAGTGCCTTGGCGGAGATCACGTAGGTTTTGCGGTGGGGGACCTTGAGTCCCAGTCCGGCGATCTGGCGATCGTGCTTGATCACGCGGCGGAGGATTCTGGGGGGCGCGAGGATGGCGGAGCGATCGGCGGCGCGGATGGCCCGCTCCAGCTCGGCGATGGACAAGGGGAGATCGCTCGTGGCGTGCATACAGAGAATTGTACGTGAGGTTTCCTGGTTTCCAAAAAGATAAGCCCCGCAATGACTTACGGGGCTTGGCTGTCCATTAGCCACGCTATATCCAATTAGGCCGAGGCCGCTTTTCTCAGAAGCCTGTCCAGCCCATCGGCCGCCTCGGGCTGTATCGTGGGCAGGCAATGGCTGTGGTACTGCAGCGTCATGCGCCGTGCTGGCGCACTCCGTTTCGGCGTACCAGGCTCTGCAAGCGCGCCGGGCTCAGCTTCGCAAGCCCCCGCCCAGCCGCGGGTTGAGTGGTTCTTAATTGGCACTCCTCCCGCTTGCTCTTCGCGCAGGCGATGCGCCGGACGCACTTGGCGGCCGCGTTGTAGCCGACGATTCGAGGAGGATCGAAAGGACAGCTCGACGCTTATCGAATCGCTACTTCGTGAGAAAGTTGAACAATGAGTACGGCAATAGTCCATAATCAATTCTCCAGCACAGCAAGTAAACTGAGAGCGTTTCAAGAGTCCATCCACTCTCGATACGAGCCTCATCCTGTGGAAGAGCGCACAGATACCTCCGCGACATTGCGATTCGAGGTTGCCGGCTTTCAGCGCGCTGTAGGCCGCAGCCGTGATCACGCACGCTCTGCAATAGTAAGGAAGATCGTTACATCAGAAAGTCCTGACGAGTACATTCAGACTGTAGTCCACACGTTGGTTTCAAGCACACGGCCTGGTCGGATTGGCTCGGTCGGTGGCCCGGCTGCTTGAGGCGGCCTATTCCTTGAGGACCAGGACCGGGCAGTGGGCCAGCCGCACGACGCGCTCGGCGACCGAGCCGATCAGGAGCCGCTTGAGTCCGGTGCGTCCGTGGGAGGGGAGCACGATCAGGGCGGCCCGGTGGTGGCGGGCGTATTCCGCGATTTCGTGGCCCGGATCGCCGAAGGCGATCGCCTTGTGGAGGTTGTTATAGCGGGCGTCGGACAACCGCTCGTCGAGGGCCTGCAGGGCGTGCCGCGCACGGCTTTCGTCGTCGACGGTGCCCCAAATGACCCCCGGCTCGGTGGCCTCGAGCACCGGCAGCACGTGGATCACGTGCACCCAACCCGCGTCGGGCGCCAGCTCGAGGGCCTCGTCCAGGGCGGCGAGCGACAAGTCGGAGAAGTCGACCGGAACGACCATGACCCGGTTCGAGAGCCATTTGATCATAGAGACCTCGGTGCAATGGGGCGGGTCGTGGAATGGTCAAGCGTCATTGGATGCCATGCTGCTCGAATTCTCCGGCGCGGTAGCGCCGCCAGTAATCGTTCAAGCGCATGCGGACTTTGCCGCTGAGCAGGGCGACGCCCAGGATGTTGGGAAAGGCCATGGAAAGAATCATCATGTCGCTGAAGTCAAGGATGTTGCCCTCGGTGACGATGGAGCCGAGCACGACGAAGACCAGGAACAACAGCTTGTAGGCCAGCGACCAGCGGACGCCGAACAGCCGGCACCAGCAGCGCTCGCCGTAGTACGACCAGGAGATCACGGTGGAGTAGGCGAAGAGAAACACCGTCACGCACAGCAGCCAGGGAAACCAGCTCACCTGCGTCTCGAAGGCCCGCGAGGTCAGCGCGGCGCCTTGCTTCGTATCGATCAAGTCGGCAAAAAGGGGGACCGACCGGTCGTAGGCGCCGGTAATGACGATGACCAGGCCGGTCATGGTGCAGACGACGACCGTGTCGATGAACGGCTCCAGCAGCGCCACGATCCCCTCGCTGATGGGTTCCTTCGTCTTGGCCGCGGAATGCGCAATCGCAGCGGAACCGACGCCCGCCTCGTTCGAGAAGGCCGCTCGCTTGATGCCCGTCACCATCACGCCGATGGCGCCGCCGGCAATGCCCTCGCCGGTGAACGCACCGTCGAGGATCGTGCCGAAGGCGGGGAGGATCCGGTCGTAGTTCGAAAGCAGAATGTAGAGACAGGCCAGCACGTACAGGCCACACATCACTGGCACGATCTTGTCGGCCACCGAGGCAATGCGGCGGATGCCGCCGATGATCACGATGCCGGCCAGGAAAGCCATCAAGAAGCCGTAGGTTTGAGGGTAGTGATTCAACCACGGGATCTGCAGCTTAATGGCATTCAGCGACTGGCCAACCTGGAAGGCGCAGCCGCCGCCCAACGAGCCCCCGATGCACATCACGGTAAAGACAAGAGCCAACACTTTGCCCAACGGCTTCCATCCCAGTTCGGCCAGGCCGTCTTCGAGGTAGTGCATGGGGCCGCCGGAGACGCGGCCGTCGACGTCGATCTTGCGGTAGAGCATGCCGAGGCTGCACTCGGCGAACTTGCTGCTCATTCCCAACAGGCCGGCCACGATCAGCCAGAGCACGGCCCCCGGCCCGCCCACGCCGATGGCAATCGCCACGCCGGCAATATTGCCCAGGCCGACCGTGGCCGATAGGGCCGAGGAGAGGGCCTGGAAATGGGAGATTTCACCGGCATGCTCGCCCTTGTCGTAATCGCCGCGCGTGAGGCGGACCGCGTGCCAGAAGGCCCGCACGTTGATGAAGCCCATCCGCAGCGTGAAGAACACCGCCCCGGCGAACAGCCAAGCCACCACGAAAGGAATTTCGGCGCCGAGCTGTTTCCCGGTGCCGAAGTCGTACATCAGGATCATGTCCAACGGAGTGACCAGATAGTTGCCGAAGAACTCGTCGATCGGGCCGATCCATTCCGGCGGGCCGGCGACCGGCTGGGCTGCCTGGTCCGCGGCCTGCGGCGGCAGGGGGTCTTCGGCGGACGCCGGGGTAAAGATAGCGAGGCAACCGAGGAGAAGTGCGGCGGCGCCGAGCGGCAGGATGACCTTCGGGCGGAAGACGAGCGAACGAAGCGAACCACGCAGCATCCTGTTGGCCTTTCCGTGGTCTGCCCCTGGGATGGTTTTTGCCAGCGGACGGCGAAACGGACCACGGGATTTCAAAGCAAGAGCGCAGTCCGCGCGCGGTTGGTAACCGCCAATTGCGACAATAACGCCGCGATTCTAAAGCAGCCCAGGGATAAGGTCAACGCGGGCGGGAGAGGCGGCATCGACAAGGGGACAAGGCGAACGCGGGGGGATACGAACGAAGAACTGGGGCACGCTACCGCTTTGCCGCCAGGCACCCGAAGGGGAAGGAGGAAGGACGAAGACTGGGGCACGCTGCCGCTTTGCCACCAGCCACCCGACTGGGAAGGAGGAAGGAGGAGGGGCGCGAGGGGGCTAACGCCGTCCGGTGTCGGGTCCGGCGGAAAAGCGGGAGGCGTGGGGCATGGAGCTGGCCTCCGCCGCCGCGGCGCCTGGCCGCCTGGCTGCCTTGTCGTCCGTCCACGGAGCGGGACGACCGGCCGGACGCGGTTTTTCATCGGCGCCCGCGGTGGTGTAGCGGCGGCCGAACAGCGCGCCCAGCGGGCCGGCCAACAGGGCAGGGAGCAAGAGCAAGTTGCCGACCAGCGCCGCCGAGAGCAACGTGACCATCAGGTAGCCGAACCGCTGGGTGGGCGTGAACGGGCTGAGAGCGAAGACCGACAATCCCAGACCGATCACGCCCCAGCTCTGGTACATCGGGCGCGCGCAGGCCTTGTAGGCATACATCACCGCCTCGGGCCGGACGAGTCCCCGCCTCAATCCGTTGCGGTAGTTGATCATGAAGTGAACGACGTCGTCGACGGTGACCCCCAGGGCGACCGCGGGCGCCATGACCGTGCCGATGTCGACCACGATCCCCAGCCAGCCCATCAGGCCGAAAATCACGATCGCCGGGAAAATGCTGGGCACAGCCAGGATCAAGCCGGCCGACCAGTCGCGGACGGCAAGCATCATGATGATCGTGATCAGCAAAAAGTCGGTGACGAAGCCGAACACCAGGCCGTCCAGGAGCGAGTTCTGGGCCTTGTAGATGAGCGGGACCAGCCCGGTATAGACGGCCCGGACGCCCTGGCCGCCGTTGGCGGCGGGTCCCGCGACGATGGGGTCGACCTCGGCCTTGATGTGTGCCAGGACGGTGCCGTAGTCGACGTCGGTGAGCGCTCCGACGCGGGCGCTGACGCGCCACAATTCCTTGCCTTCCTCGATGGCCAGGTAGTCTCCTTCGAGGTACTCGTCGCGGTGCTCCTGGAGGTTCTTGTTGTACATGGTCCGAGCAAGCTGGTACTGGTCGCGAAAGGCAAGCCGGCCCAGCACCCCGGTGACGCCGGAGCGCGCGCGGTAATCCTCGGGCCGCGGCAGCGGCGGGGCGAAGGTCACGGCCGACAGCGCGCTGCCCACGCCGGGGATGTTCTGAGCCTTGTGCTGGACGGCGCGGACCAGTTCCATCCGCTCCAGGAAGTTCAGCTCGCTCTTGTCCGGATCGACCACGAGCACGATTTCCATCGGCACCAGCTCGCCAAGATGCTGCTCCAGCCAGTGATAATCGGAGATGATCTTGGCGTTGGAAGGGAAGAGCCGCATCATGTGCACGGACGTCTTGATGCGGGTCATGCCGAAACCGCAGACGACGAGAATCAAGAGGCAGGCGCAGGTAATCCAACCTTGGCGGCGGGTGATCATTTCTCCCACGGGACGCCAACGGGCGGAGACGAGCGGATCGGCCGGAGCGGTGTCGCGGCCCTGGGCCGCTGCCGCCGCCACGCCGCGCAACGGCCAGCTCTGAAAGGCGGCCGGGAGGAGAAAGAACAGCATGATGGCGCTACAGACCACGCCGATGGCCGAGTACAGGCCGAAAAGCTGAATCGGCACCAACTCGCTGATGCAGAGCGTCAAAAGGCCGATGGAAGTGGTGGCGGTGGCCAGCGTCAAGGGGAGCCAGGCGTGCTGAATGGCCTTCTTCGGCGCAGTGACGACGTCGACGCCGGCGGCCAGCTCGTCGCGATAGTAGTTGGAAAGATGGATTGCGCCGGAAATGGTGGCCACGTAGACCAGCGAGGGCATCGTCAGGAGGATGGCGTTCATGATGTGGCCGGAGTACCAGACGATGGCCAGACTCATTGCGGCGCTGTAGATGCCGGCGAAGAAGACCATGGCGATCAGCTTGGCGTTACGCAGGCACCACCAGGAGATGACCAGGCCGATGGCCGCCGCCAGGCCGGCCAGGCGATAGAGGCTCTGCTCGCCGGCCTCGTCGATGGCGACGTTGTCGATGGGGGGGCCGCCCATGTGCAGCTCTGCCAGCGGGATGCCACACTCCGCGGACGCGGTGGAACGGATCGTGTTGACGACGGCGCGGAGCCGGTCCTTGCCGTAATCGGACAAGGTGAAGACGATGCAGGTCGACTCGCCGTCGGGCCCGATCAGCGAACCCTTTAAGCGGTCCGCGGCGGTAGCGTAATCGAGTTGGACGGGCTCGGAGGTCAGCCGGTTCAGCGTGGCGGGGCCGGTGAGCACCTCCTTGAAGTAGCGGGCCCGGTCCTTTTCCGGCGGCCGCCCCGCGGCGGGTGAAAGCTTGTCGACCATCAGCCGCAATCGCTGGTCGTCGAGCGTGCAGCCGTCCCAACTGGCGAGGATGAACTGCTCTCCGGCAAAATGGGAGCGAAACCACTGAAACACTTCGGTCTCGTGGTACTCGCTGGGCAGCCATTGAGCCACGTCGTTGCGGTTGGAGCGCAAGGCCCGCAGCGCGCCGCCCATGATCGGGAAGAACAACAGCGCCGCGACCACCAGGATGCGGAAGGCGTTACGCTCGTAGAACGATTGTTTCATGAAGTGGAGCGGCGGGCGGTCACAGCGGGTTCAGGGAGAGGCAGGCGACGGGAATGGAGCGTGGGGATGGGCCTCCAGCCCAAAACGAGTGGAAAATCGCACGTCCATAGGTGTTTGCGGGTGCCTGGCGGGAGCAGGGCCTCGCCGCCCATCTTCACCGCCCAGTGATCTTTGGAAGTCTAACCGCTGGCAGGGATCAAGTCGATATGAGCGGCGAGGCGGGGGGAATAAAGCCGCGCGAAGACGTAGGGGATACGTAAGGCAGGGGAAATGGGTTTTTTGATGTCAGGGGCACCACGGGCTATTTCGCGGCGCGATAGTCGTGGAGGAGGGCCTCGATGCGGATTTGCACGGGCTGCGTCTGCAAGATCAACAGGCAGCTCGAGGCCGGATCGAAGTGGAGCACGGCGGGACCGCCGGCGGTGTCCCAAGTGGCGCCGGCGACCTGGCCGGCAATCCGATCGACAAGCGCCTCGGCCGTCCTGCCGCTGCTCAGAAGGTCGCCCACGGGATGAAACTCCAGTTCCAGGCGGTCCTTATAGGCGCGCTGGGTGGTGATCTCGAAGGTCCGCTCGTCTACAATCCGCGCCGCCAGGTCCAAGGGATCTGTCAGCGCGGCCAGCGCCTGGGACAGCGGTTGCTCGACGACGGAAAGAGTCACGCCCGTTTCTGGCGACAGCCCCTCACCGGCCAGGGCCAGCCCGTCGAACAGCACGTTCACGCCCGCGACGTTCTGGAAGTGCTCGACGACGCGGCGCAGCGGTGTTTCGTCGGGAAAGGTGGCGGTCACCGAGCTGGCCAGCCTCGGCCTGGCCCGCGAAAAGCGTGTTTGCAGGGCCGCACTGGCTGCGCTGGGCTGGCTGGGCGAGCGGGCGCGCGCGGCTCGCAGGCGGGTGAGGAAAGCTTCGATCTGCCGGTGCACCGCCAGCGTTTGCTTCACTTCCAATGCCTGCTCACGGACGCCGATCGTTCCCTCGCCACCCACCCCCCGCCAACTGGTCGGTTCCAGCAGCCGCTCGACGAGCTGGGCCAACTGCTCGGCGGCCCGCTGGTTGGCGGCCAGGCCGTCGATCGGGTGCGGAATCGTTTCGAAGACCCGCTGCTGGCGATAGTTGCTGGTCACCAGGAGCTGCCCTTCGACCACGACGTACCCAAGGCCGCGTTCCTGGAGCACCGCGTCGAGTATCTGGCCGATGGTGGCCTCGGTCATGCGGATCGAGACCTTGTCGTCGGGCCCGACCCCCGCATCGAGCAGGCCTTCGAGATCGAGAGTGATGGGCAGCGTGCTCAACTGGCGGAGCAAGTCGACGACGTCGGACAGCGCAGCGCGGTCGAGCTCGATGGCGGCGACACGATCGGCCAGGCGGGCTTCGATGTCGGCGGGCGGGTCGTCCGGCCGGCGGTCTTGGCGGCTGGCGCGGCCGAGTGCTTCGGGCGGGCCGTCCGGCTCCGGCTCGGTTGCTGGCGGCAGCTCGTCGGGTGTGGGATCAACGGGGGCCGATTCGTCTCCGGGGACATCCAAGGGCCCAGAAAGATCCAAGGGCTCTGTCGGCGGGCCGGCGAGCAGGTCGACGTGCTCGCCGCCGTGAGCGGTCGCGAGCGACTCCAGCACGCGAGGGTCGATGTCTTTCGAGAGGAAACGGACCGAGCCATCGGCCATGCCGGCCAGCATGCCGTCGGGCTGGCCGCTGCCAAAGCCGTCAGGCCCGTTGATGTAGGGCCGCGCCGTGAGGGCGCGGACGGTGGCGTCGCCGCCGGCGGACCAGGAGCCGAGCCGCCCGCTGACGCCCAGGGTTGCAATCGTGTTGGAGGCGCCGTCGGCGATGTCGTGGCGGCCCAGGCGCCGCTGGTAACCGAAGACGCCGGCGCGCGGGTCGCCGGTGGGCAGCCGCGCGGCGTCGGGGCCAAGGCCGGCCAGACCCACGTAGTGCGTCACGGGAAAGCCGGCCTCGGTAAATGCCGCGCCAAGGGCGGGGTTGGCGACGAGCGACAGCCGGCGGCGGGTCACGCGGGCGTTGACCGGATCGTTCCACGGCCGGCCGAAGTTGAGCTCGGCATGCCAATCGAGATGGCCGTAATAGGGCAACAGCGTGGCCATCCAGCTCAAGCGCGTCTCGGGTGGCAAGAGTGCGGCGCCGGCCGCGCCGGCGGGCAGGGTTTGCTCGACCGTCTCATAACCGGCCAGCGCGGCCAGGAGCTGGCGGTGATTCTCCTCGTCGATCGGCCGGGCGGCGGCCAACCGCGTGGCCTCCAACACCGGCGCGCTGGCCACCGCGGCGGCGGCCAGCTTCGACAGGTCGCCATGCCACTGGGTGCGGACCCAGACGGTTGCCTGGTCGACACCGAGTTGCCGAGTGGCCAGGGCAGCCTGTCCGGCGGTGAGCAACTGCTTGAATTGAGCGGCCCGCTGGGTGGTGAGCTGGCCGGCGAGCAGGTGCTGGGTGATCTGGTCGCTGTGGGCGGCGATGCTCTTTTCGGCGGCAGCCAAGGCCGCGTCGAGCGAGGCGTGCAGTTGTTCGGCCGTGCTCTTGCCGTCGCAGAGCAGGTGCATCCGCGTGTCGAGCGTATCTTCCAGATCAGCGGCGTGGAGGTTCAAGCCCAGGGCCAGCGGCGACTCGAAGACCACTTTCCAGTCGCCGGAAAGGTCGTATGCCGTGTCGACCAAGGGCCACCATCGCGGCCGACCGCCCGCGCGGCGCAGGGCGGGCAAGTCGACGGCCAGCAGCAGATCGGAGTCGGCATTGAGGACGCTGAGCAAGTGGTCCAGCGCGGGGTTGTCGATGGCTGGCTGCCGGCTGGTCCGCTCGACCACGGGGCGTAGCACGCCGGCGGCGCCGGTGACTAAGGTCCGCTGGCCGGCCACGACCACCGGGTAAGCCCAGATTTTGGAGGGCGGCTGGTAGCACCTGGGGCCTCCGCTGGACCAGTCCAAAGATTGGCAGCCCTGGGGCAGCCGTCCGACCGATTCCAGCGGGCCGGTCAGCTCGACTGCCACCAGGCCTGCTTCGAGCCAGGCGTCGCGGGGGCCAAGCTGAGTCGTACACGCAGTGACGCGGCTGACCTCGTCCGGCCTGAGCCCGAACGCCAGGTAAAAGCGTTTCAAGGCATCGCTCAGAGCGGAGCTGCCGGGCAAAGCGCCGTGCGAGAGTTCGGCCACCTCGTCGAGCAGTTGCGGATACGCCTTGCGGCCGGCGTCCGTGGGGCGGATGCTCAGCACGGCCTGGGAGCCGGCGGTAATCCAACGTCGCGGGATAGCTGAGTTGGCGCTCTCCGGCGGTTGGTGCTTGGGCCGCGGAGCCGGCTTGGAAGCAATCGCCTGGGCGGAACGCGGCCGGACAACCGGATCGTCAGGCGCCGGCCGGGAGCTGAAGAAAAGCAGCCCGCCCACCGCAACGATGACCAGACCGGCACCGCTGCACAGCAGCCACTTGCCCCAGACCACGGGGGTTGGCAGCGAAGCGGCGGCCGGTGCAGGAGTCGCCGCGGCGGCTGCATCGGGCACTGCGTTGGGCAACGACGCATCGGCGGCGGCCTGTTCGGCGAGGCTGGCCTGCTCGGAGCCCGGCGGGTCCGCTTGGTCGCTCCAGCGGGGCGCCTTGCGCGGCAAGGCCGGCAGTGCTGCCGCTGCCGCTGCCGCAGAGGCAGGCGCCGCGGGTGCGACATCGGGCGTGGCGGCCGGCGCGGGTGGCTGCCAGCCCGCCGGCGCGAGTACCTGCACCATGCTGCCGCACTTCGGGCAGGAGAGAATCTGGCCAATGGCCGCCAGGTCGCGGACTTTCAGGCGGGCGTGGCAGGTGGTGCAGATAATCGAGAAGAGTTCCACGTCCCGTCTGCCTTTTCAAGCTAAGCACCTGCTTCTCGCGGCCGCCAGGGCGGCCACTCCAAGCAGTGGCACAATGTCCACGCAGTGGCAGGTCTATTGTAACTCGGGGGGCAGCTTTTCACCCCGTTTTGCCGCCGCGGACCGAGTGGTTATGTAGAGCACCCCCGGGCCGCCATCCTCTCCGGGTTTACTGACATAAACCAGTTTGCCCGCCGGATTGGCCTCGGCCAGGATCCGCGCCAGGATCGTGCGGGCCGGCAGGTTTCGCTGGTCCAAATCGAGAATCTGGTTCTTGGTGATGCCTTCGATCTCCAGATCGCTGCCCAGGATCACGATTTCCAGGCCGATGTCGTCACTCAGAAGCTCGATGGCGGCCTCCAATGTGTTGGATGGAAAGCTCAACGAAGTCACCTGGTCGAGCCCCTGGGCGGCCGGCGGAGCCGCCCGGACCATGCCGGCGGCGCTGCTGGCGCCGGGGGTTTCGAGCAATGCCAGATGGCCGCCCAAGGCCAGGTTGTGGGCGGCCGGCGCCGGCAGGTAGGCCCGCAGCACGACCTGCTTGCCGTTCGTACCGGCCCGCGCATATTGGCCGAGCACGTCGAGCCGGACTGGGAAGTCCCAGAGGACCTCCTTGCTGTAGGCCGAAAGCGACAGATCGCGGAGGTACTGGCTCGCCTGCCGGCCCAGTCGGCTGACTCGCTGGCGCAGCTCGCGGGCGACCATCGGCGACGGCCTGCCGGCGAAGCTGTTGTAGACGACGAGCTCGAGGAAGAAGTGCTCGTCCAGGTGCAAGCTCAACATCACGGCCTTGGGCAGTTCAGGCTTCCGCTCGGCATCGCTGAAGGTCAAGAGGGCCTGGAGGGGATCGGCCATGCGCGCGGCCGGGGTGGCGGCCAGCCCGCCGGCCTGCGGGCCGCCCGTAAAGACAAAGCTCGGCGCCAAGGCGAGCGTGAAATGCCGCTGACGGTCGCTCGCTTCGAGTAGTATCTCCAGCTCACGCCGCAGTGCAGGGGCCTGTCGGCCGGTGGCGACGATGGCCTCGATCTCGCGGCGAGGCGCTACGACAATCAACCGGTCTTCCGGATCGCCGGGCAGGTAATAGGCCCGCTGATCACGAACATAAATGGTCCGGCCGCCCGTTTGCTCCGGCGACGGATTTCCCCAGGCGGCCAATAGCTCATTCGTCGGCACGGGCGACACGGTTCGTACGACCAGCGCCGTTTCAGGAGCCGGCCCGCCGGTATCGACCAGGCCAAGCAGAACCTGCTCGATGTTGTCCAGCGACGTGCCGGCTTGCCCGGGCAAGTCGCTCAGGACCGCTTGAGACAAGGGGCCCAGCGTTCGCGGATCGGTTAGCTTGCTCCACTCGTCGTGCTCGACGAGCTGGGCGGGGGCCAGCGAAACAACGGCCTGCACGCCCGGCGGCAGCCATGCCAGGTCGAGCGGCTCACCAGCCGTCGGCGACTGCCAGATCGGTTCGCCGTCGAGGCCGTTGATGTCTTCGAGTTTCGTTGCCGGGCCGGCTTGCTCGGAGGGGCCCCTGGCGGGTTTCGGTCTGGAGTCTGCGCCGGCAACGGCGAGGCTGCCCTCGGACGGCGCGGGGGTTTCCGATGGCTTATCGGCGGTCATAAGCAGGTAAGCCGCGCCGGCAACCACCAGGGCCGCAAGCGCCACGCTGGCCACGGACCAGGCAATTTGCGACGAACTCCGCCGGCCCCGCGCGCGGGTCAGGCTGGCCGTCTCGTGGGCAACCACGGGCGGGAAGGCTGGGGCGGCTGCGAGGGGTAATTCACCGGCTGGCCGCGGCGAGACGGCCACCGGGCGGCTGATCAACGGCTGGGACTGGTTGAACGGTGCGGGCGGCGCGCTGGCCCGATCGAGCCAGGCGCGGTAGGCCTGCGCTGTGGCAGCGGCGGGCGAGGGCCGCGGGTCCGGACCTGCAAACGGCGCCAACACCTCGGCCGCGGCGGTTGCCTCGTGGAGTCGCTGCTGGGGGTCGGGGTGCACCAGGCGAGCGACCACGTCGGCCAGGCCTTTGGGCAGGGCCGGTGCAAGCTGCTGGAGTGCCTTGTGAGGGTCGATCTGATCGAGATACTCGTGCTGGAGGCCCGCGGCGAGCAGATGGTAGAGCGTCACGGCCAGGCTGTAGACGTCGCCGTGCGGACTAAAAGCGGCGGCCCCGGAGGAGATTTCCGGCGAAAGGTAGGACTCTTCGCCCAGCGCCGGCGGGGGCGGCTCGGTTGCCAGGGGGTCGTACACGAGAGGGAAGGCCAGCAGCTTCGTTTCGCCATGCTCGCGGACCCAGAGATTGGCGGGGCGCACCCGGCCATGCACGACGCGCATCTCGTGCAGGCGGGCCAGGCCACGGGCGGCGTGCTCGATGATGCGGCAGGCCCGGGCGGGGGCGAGCCGTCCCCGCGAGGTGAGCAATTCCTGGGCGGTCTGGCCTTGCAAGGCTTCGACCGCGATGAACTTGTAGGCCCCGAGATCGACCAGCTCGTAGCACTCGACCAGGTGGGCGTGAGCCTGGCTGGCGGCCCTGGCGGCGGCCGCCTGTTGGCTGACTCGCAGCAGGGCCTGCGGATCGGCGAGTGCGGGTCCGGCCAGGAACAGCAAGCAGACTGGGTGGTCGGTGGGCAGGTGGCAGGCGCGGAACAAGCCGGCGAGTCGGCCATCTTCGATGCGGTCGAAAACGAGGTAATCGCCGTAAATGAAGGGCCCGGGGCGGCCCGCCAGGAGCACTTTGGCGTGATAGCGGGTCACCGCGCCGGCGGCGACCAGCCACCGCGCCAGCACTTTGGCATCGTTCTCGGAGGCGGCCGGGTTGGCTTTCTTGCAAGCGGTCCAGTGCTTGCGGCACTCGTTGGCGGTCAGCAGCCGGCTCTCGACAACGAGGTCGCAGAGGTTCGCGATCGATTGAGCCATGGAGTGGTGGGTTGCCTCAGCCGGCGCGAGAGCGGTTGGAATGCCGTGGGGGCAGGCGGGTCCGGAGACTGCACCCAATCCGGCGGCGGTTTGCCAGCCGGCCGTGTACGTAAATGTACCGCGCGCCTGGGGAGGGTTGCAAAGTAAATCAATGACAACCTTTACAGCCGCTACAACCCCGCATTGAGCCAGTGCGAATCGAAAGATATGATTCTGTCGATGAAGGCTTTCGACACCACGCAGTTGTATTTCAACCGGGCCGCGGACGAGATTTCGCTTTCGGAAAACATCCGCCGGCTGCTGGTGACGCCCAAACGTGAAGTGCGGGTGCAGGTGGCCATCGAGCGTGACAACGGCGAAATTGCCACCTTTCTGGGGTACCGGGTGCAGCACGACGACTCGCGCGGGCCGATGAAAGGAGGGCTGCGGTATCACCCGGACGTCAACCTGGACGAGGTGCGCTCGCTGGCGGCCTTGATGACCTGGAAGACCGCGGTCGTCAACATTCCCTACGGTGGGGCCAAGGGGGGCATCGCCGTCGATCCCAAGACGCTCAGCCCGCGGGAGCTGGAGCTGATCACGCGGAAGTTCGTGGACGGCATCCACGACCTGATCGGTCCCGATATCGATATCCCGGCCCCGGATATGGGGACCAACGACAAGGTGATGGCCTGGTTCATGAACCAGTATGCCAAGTACCACGGGTTCAGCCCGGCCTGCGTGACGGGCAAGCCGGTGGAGATGCACGGGCTGCCGGGGCGCGAAGAAGCGACCGGGCGGGGCGTGGGGATCCTGACGTACAAGATGCTCAGCCGCCTCAAGCGGAAGCCTACGGAGACCCGCATCGCCTTGCAGGGTTTCGGGAACGTCGGCTCGCACGCCGCCAAGTTCCTGCACGAAGCGGAATACAAGATCGTGGCGGTCAGCGACCTGAGCGGCGGCTACTACCGGCCCGATGGCTTGGACATTCCCGCCGTTTTGCACTATGTCTTGGAGCACCACGGCAGCTTGGCCGGCTACCTCGAGGCAGAGCGGATCACGAACGAAGAGCTGCTGGAGCTGGATGTCGACTTGCTGATTCCGGCCGCTTTGGGAGGCGTGATCACCATGGAGAATGCCGGGCGGATCAAGGCGCCATTGATCATCGAGGCCGCCAACGCTCCGATCGATTACGACGGCGACCAGATCCTGCGTGAGCATGGCGTGACGGTCTTGCCTGACATTCTGGCCAATGCGGGCGGGGTGACGGCCAGCTATTTCGAGTGGGTCCAGAACCGGCAGCACTATCAATGGGGACTGAGCCGGGTGCGGCAGGAACTGGACCACGTGTTGACGGAGGCGTTCGAACGGGTGTGGGAGATGTCGGTCGAGCGGAAAGTCAGTTTGCGGACGGCGGCATACATTCTTGGCATCGGCCGCGTCGGGCGTGCCACGGTATTGGGAGGAATAACATGAAGACCGAATCGCTTCCGTTCGAGATCCTGAGGCGGATCCCGATTTTTCGCGGATTGTCGGAATCGGAGTGCCGGCAGTTGGCCGAGACGGCCGCGACGGTGGAGTTCGCTGCCGGCCAGGAAGTGCTGGAACAGGGTCGGCGCAGCCAGCAGTTGTGGGTGCTGCTGGAAGGGACGTGCGAGGTCATCAAGCGGCTGCCCGGCGGCGAGCGAGCGCCGGAGCCGATCGTGCTGGCCACGCTGGCGCCTTACAGCAATTTCGGCGAGATGTCGTTTTTCCACTCGGCGCCGCACTCGGCCAGCGTGAGGGCAAAAACGCGGGTGAAGCTGCTGCTGATCGAGCGCTCCGACTTCGATGCGCTGGTCAGCGGCGAGGCGTCGGCCGCCTGCAAGTTGGCCATCAACACGGTGGCCAGCCTGGCCGAGCGCTTGCGGCGCATGGACGACTGGGTGGCCGAGCTGCTGGCCAACGGCACCGCTACCCAGCGCGTGCCGGAGTGGAACCAGTTGCGATCGACGCTTTTCGACGGCTGGACGCTGTAGTTCGTAGTGACCCGATGAATGCGGTCACTACGAACGCCTAATGATCGTAGGGCGTGCCGGTGGTAACGGGCCGCGGGCCGGCGGGCGAGTGTACGACGTCGTTGAGGATTTCGGCCGCGACGTCGATATCGGCCCGGCTCACGTCGAGGTGGGCCACGGCGCGCATCGACTGGCCGCCGAAGCCGCCGATCAACAGCCCGCGCTGACGCAGCCGGGCCGCCAGGTCGGCCGCGGTGCCCAGCCGCGGCTCGACGCGAAAGATCACCAGGTTCGTTTCCACCTCCGGCGGCCGAAGCTCCAGCCCCGGGATGTTGCGGATGGCATCGGCCAGCCGCCGGGCGTTGGCATGATCGTCGGCCAGCCGCTCGACGTGGTTCTCCAACGCGTACAGCGCCCCGGCGGCGATCACGCCGGCCTGCCGCATGCCGCCGCCGAACAGCTTGCGGTGCCGCAAGGCCAGGTCGATCAGCTCGCGAGGGCCGGCCAGCGCGGAACCGACCGGCGCGCCCAGCCCCTTGGAGAAACAGACGCTCACCGTGTCGAAGTGGCTGGCCCACCGGGAGGCCGCAATGCCGGTCGCCACCACCGCATTGAACAGCCGCGCGCCGTCCAGGTGCACGCGGAGCCCGTGCGAGCGGGCCCAGGCGCTGATCGCCTCCACGGTCGCGTAGGGCTGCACCCGGCCGCCGCCGCGGTTGTGCGTGTTTTCCAGGCAGACCAGCCGCGTGCGTACCAGGTGGGGGTTCGGCGGCCGCACCAGCCCCGCAAGCTGCTCGACCGACATAACGCCGTAGTCGCCTTCGACGGTCCTGGCCACCAGGCCGCTCAGTTGCGCGAAAGCGCCTTGCTCGTAGTTGTAGATGTGGCAGTTGGCCTCGCAGATGAACTCGTCGCCCGGCGCGCAGTGGACGCGCAGGGCAATCTGGTTCGACATGCTCCCCGAAGGCACGAAAAGGGCCGCCTCCTTGCCCAGCATCTCGGCCAGGCGGACTTGCAGGCGGTTGACGGTGGGGTCCTCCGCGAAGACGTCGTCGCCGACTTCGGCGGAGGCGATGGCGGCCCGCATGGCGGGGGTGGGCCTGGTCGCGGTATCGCTGCGCAGGTCGATAAATCGCATGGTTGACGATTGTAACATGCATGCAGGCGGTGAACCATTGCGGCCTCGGCGGGTCTTTCACAGCGTGGGGGGCCAAGTCAGAATGGTACGAATGAGCAGCGACATGGCGCCGACGGCCGGCCCTCTACGGATTCAGCGGATCGATGCCCGTGGCCACGAGCCCGGCGAGGCCTTGGCCGCGCTGCGGCGCCGATTGAGCCCGCAGGGTGAAGTGGTTAGCGAGGCGGGGCGGCGGCGCACGATCGAGGTCTTCGGCGAGCCGCTCACACCGCTGGAGGTGGTCGAGCGAATCTGCCACGACGTGCGCACGCGAGGTCTGCCGGCGGTCCTGGAGTACTCGGCGCGGATCGACAAGGCGGAACTGACCGCCCAGACCATCCGCGTGCCGGCCGAGGAGCTGGCGCGGGCGCATGCAGCGGCCGCGCCCGAGTTGCTGGCTGCCGTGCGCCGCGTCCGCGACAACGTGCTCGCGTTTCAACACGCCATCCTCCACCGCGACGTACGGCTCGACAGGGCGGCGGGCAGCTATCTCGCCCTGCGGTACTTGCCGCTTTCGCGCGTGGGCATCTGCGTGCCGGGCGGCGCGGCGGCCTATCCGTCGACGGTGCTGATGACGGCCGTGCCGGCGCAGGCGGCAGGGGTCGACCAGATCGCCATCGTGGCCCCGCCGACCCGGTTTGGAGCGTACAGCGGCGATCTATTGGCCACGTGCCACGAGCTGGGGCTGACGGAAGTCTACCGGCTGGGCGGCGCGCAGGGGGTCGCGGCTCTGGCCTACGGCATTGAGGGCCTGCCACGCGTCGATAAGATCGTGGGGCCAGGGAACCTGTTCGTGGCCTTGGCCAAGAAGCACGTCTTCGGCGACGTCGACATCGACTCGATCGCCGGGCCTAGCGAGGTGGTGATTCTGGCCGACGAATCGAGCCGGCCGGAGTGGGTGGCGGCCGATCTGATCGCCCAGGCCGAACACGCCCCGGGCGCCAGCATCCTCATCACCTGGAGCGAGCGGGTGCTCGAAGCGGCCGCGAGCGAGTTGACGCGGCAGTTGGCCGGGCTGGATCGTGCCGAGCTGGCACGGCAAAGCCTGGAGGAGTTCGGGGCGCTGGTCCTGGCGCGCGACGCCGAGCATGCGGCGGAGCTGGCCGACGAGATTGCACCGGAGCACTTGCACCTGGCCTGCGAAAATGCCGAGTCGCTTCTGGGCCGGATTGGCTACGCGGGAGCGGCCTTCTTGGGCGAGTACACGCCGGTGGCCGTGGGCGATTACGCGGCGGGGCCCTCGCACGTGTTGCCCACGGGCGGGACGGCCCGGTTTGCCAGCGGCCTGTCGGCGAACGATTTTCTCAGGCGCACCAGCATCCTGCACTTCAGCCGGCAGGGGCTGGAGGCATTGGCCCAGGATGTGCGCGTGTTGGCCGATGCCGAGGGACTGACCGCGCACCGTGCCAGCATCGACATCCGTCTGGAGCCGGGCGGCCGGGCAGCGAGCAAGGCCGAGGCACTCTGACATGGCTTACTTCAGGGCGGCCATCGAAGCCATGCGGGGCTATGTGCCTGGCGAGCAGCCGCAGGCGGGCAAGTTCATCAAGCTGAACACGAATGAGAACCCGTACCCCGCCTCGCCGGCCGTGGCGCGGGCCGTCCAGTCGGTGCTGGAGCGTGGGCTCCAGCGCTATCCCGATCCGCTGGCCACCGCCTTTCGGATTCGGGCAGCGGAAGTGTTGGGCGTCGAACCGGATTGGATTCTCTGCGGCAACGGCAGCGACGAGATCCTGACGATCGTCACGCGGGCCTTCGTGGGGGAGGGAGAGCGTCTGCGGCTGCCGTATCCCAGTTACATCCTCTACAAGACGCTGGCTGAGATCCAGGGAGCGGCCAGCGAAGAGGTTTGGTTCCAGCGCGACTGGACGCTGGGCGACGACTTCGCCGCGGCCTCGGCCGGCCTGAAGCTGGCTTTTCTGCCGAATCCCAATAGCCCATCGGGGACACGGATTCCGCCCGAGCGCGTGCTGGAACTGGCCGAGCGCTTGCCGTGCCCGCTGTTGGTCGACGAGGCCTACGTCGACTTTTCCGACGAGCATTGCCTGGGGCTGGTCGCGAAGAACGAAAAGATCATGGTCTCGCGTTCGCTCAGCAAGTCGTACTCGTTGGCGGGGCTGCGGTTTGGGTTTCTAGTGGCGCAGCCGCGGATCATCGAAGGCCTGATCAAGGTCAAGGATTCCTACAATTGCGACGCGCTGTCGATGGCCGCCGCCACGGCCGCCATCGACGACCAGGCCTGGCTGGCCGCGAACACCGCAAAGATCATCGCCAGCCGTGCCCGGTTGACCGAGGGGCTCGGGCGCCTGGGCTTCGAGCCGGTGCCGTCGCAGGCCAATTTTGTCTGGAGCCCGCACCCGGCGTTGCCGGTCAGGCCGCTCTACGAAAAGCTCAAGGCCGAGCGGGTCCTGGTTCGGTACATGGACTATCCAGACTGGGGCGACGGCTTGCGGATCTCCGTCGGCAGCGACGAGCAGATCGACGCCTGCCTGGCGTTGTTGCGTGGTATGGTTTAGGGGGAACCTTCTCTGACTTCCGACCTCTGACTTCCGACTTTCTGGCATGACGCGTATTGCAACGATCCACCGCAAGACGGCCGAGACCGAAATCCGGCTGGAGCTGAACCTCGACGGCACGGGGCAGTCGCGCTTGGCCACCGGCGTGGGGTTCTTCGACCACATGCTGGCGCTGTTGGCCCGTCACTCGGCCATGGATCTGGTGGTCGAGGCGGCCGGCGATCTCGACGTAGACCAGCACCACACGGTGGAGGACGTGGGAATCTGTTTCGGCAGCGCGCTGAAGCAGGCATTGGGCGACAAGGCAGGCATCCGCCGCTACGGGCACTTCACGTTGCCGATGGAAGAGACTTTGGCCACCGCGTCGATCGACCTGGGCGGCCGTTACTTCATGGTCTTCAAGGCCGACTTTCCCAGCCCCAAGATCGGCAACTTCGACAGCGAGCTGGTCGAGGATTTTTGGCAAGCAGCCGCGGCCAATGCACTGATGAACCTGCACGTGCTGGTCCACTATGGCCGCAACAGCCATCACATCAGCGAGGCCATTTTCAAAGCCACCGCCCGCGCCTTACGGATGGCTGTCGAGGCCGACCCGCGGATCGGCGACGTGCCGAGCACGAAGGGGGTGATTTGAGGAGTGGCATTACCAGAGCCGACTGACTCCGTAACGATCGAACACGTCTTCATTGCTCAGCACCGGTACATTCTCAACTTGCGCCTGGGCTATCAGCAGTCGGTCGAAGGGGTCACGATGATGGTTCGGCAGGCCAGCCTGCACATCGGCGTACTCGATCGTGATTGGTAGTACGGCCAAGTCGAGGTCGGCCATTGCCTGAGACATCCACTGTCGGTAAGGCAACGACAGTGTCAGTTTCCCGAGGCCTGCCTTGATGGCAAGCTCCCAGATGCTGGCGGCACTCAGCAGGAGCTCGTTGGTCGGGTTGGTAATGCTCGCGTGGGCTGTCGCGCTAAGGAGATGATCCTGATCGACGTACCAGAGCAAGGCGTGCGTGTCGAGCAGGAGCCTCATTCCATGTACTCCTTGAAATCATCAAGCGGTGCATCGAAGTCGGGAGCCATGTACAGGACCGTTCCACGGAGCGTGCCCGGACGGCGGGGTTGTCGTCGCGGGCGGCTTGTCATGAAAACCAGGCGCGCCACCGGCTGATTGTCCTCCGTAATGACAACTTCATCGCCGGGTGTCATTTGGTGGATAAGGTCCGAAAGCTTAGCTTGCGCTTCTTGAAGCGAGACAGTCGTCATTTCCTACTCCTTCCGGTTCGTCGATTCACCCGCGGCCTGGCGGCACTGGCAATTCTGTTGGCCTTCGTCCGAACCTACTCCATGATACCACCCAGTCGATGCGGTTGGGGGATCCCGGCGCTAAAGTAACAGGCGCACGGCAAAGCGACGCCAAGACACTGCTTCTCGTGGCCGCCCGCGGCGGCCACTCCAAGCAAGTGGCACGACAAAGACAAGCAGTGGCACAACAAGGTGCTTTTCTATAGATTCTCGGCATGAAGCTGTCGCCCCAAACGCTCGAGGTGCTGTGGCACGACCACGATGCACGCGAAGTGCGGCTCCGCGAGATCGTCGGCGGGCGGCTGGCCGAAAAGCCGCCGCAAGTGCTGGACAATCACGTGGTGGCCACCTATTTCCTGGCGCTGCGCACCAGCACGCTGGGCGAGGCTGCCGGCGAGATCGCCTACCACGCCACCAGCGGCGTGCGGAACCCGCCGCCCGGCTCGCTGCTGGCCGAGTGCACGGCCCAGGCAGTCGCCACTGACGCCTTTGACAACGGCGGCCGGATCGGCCTGTTGTCGATGGCCTTCCCACTCAAGATGCTGCGGCAGGCCGACGGCCACGTCACGGCCTGCGACCTGTTGCACACGGTGGCCGGGGCGATCATCTTCGACGTCTATGAGAACCAGGATGCAAGGCTCGTTTCGCTCGAGTTGCCCGAGCAGGTGATTCGGACTTTCGATGGGCCGGCGCATGGGCCGGCGGGCGTGCGGAAGCTGGCCGGCTTTGGCCCCAAGGAGCCGGCCTTCGGCACGATTCTGAAACCGACCGCCGGCATCACGCCCCAGGACGTGGGCCGCCTGGTCGGTGAGGCGGCCGAGTGCCCGCTGTTCCTGTTCGTCAAGGAAGACGAGAACCTGTATCCGAACCTGGACTACTCGCCGGTAGCCGATCGGACGCGGGCGGCCATGGCGGCGGTTGAGCGGGCGAGAGCCCGGCGGGAAGGGCGAGGGCTGATCTTTGCCCCGCACGTGACCGGCTCGCCGGACGAACTGTTGGACACCGTTGGCGCCGCGCTCGAGGCAGGCGCCACCGGATTGATGTTCAGCGAGACGTTTGCCGGCGGCGCCGTGCGGATGGTGCGGCGGGCGACGCGGCACCTGGCCAACCCGCCGGCCATCTACGGCCACAACGCGGGCATAGGCGTGAAGACCCGTGGCATCTGGCGCGAGGTGATCGACCTGCTGGCCCGCCTGGAAGGAATCGACTTCCGCCAGACGGCGCCCATTAAGCCGGGCCCGCCCTTCATCCGCCCCTATGGTGCCGAGTGGCAGGCCTCCGAGCACGCACTCAGCCGGCCGCTGCCTGGGATCAAGCCGGCCATGATTGCCCGGGCCGGTGGACTCGACCAGGGGAACATCGGACTCAACCTGGCGCACGCCGAGCGGCTGGGGATTGCCGAGAACCTGCTGTTTCTGGCCGGGTCGGCCATCAACTCGATCAAGAACGCCCAAGGCGCCGCCGACCCGCGGTTGGGCGCGGCCGCCATGAGCGAGGCGCTGGAGGCCTACCGGTCGCGGGAACTGATCGACGTGCCGGCCGAGGAGCACGTGGCCGCCCTTAAGGATCTGGCTGCCCGGCGGGGTTTCAAGGCGCTCGCCGAGGCACTGCGGCAAAGGTACGGTAAGGGTTAAGGCGGCAAATCACGTGAAAAAAGAAAAGCGGCTGATGCGGGTGGGCGTGCTGGGGTGCGGACCGATCGCACAGTTCGCGCACTTCGATGCCTGCCGCAAGGCGCGCAATGCGGAGCTGTACGCCATCTGCGACGTGGCCGAAGGCCTGCTGGCCAAGATGGCCGCCATCCACGAGCCGCGGGTCACGTACGCCAGTTTCGAGAACATGCTGGCGGACCCGCAGGTCGAAGGCGTGATCGTGGCCGTCGCCGACCAGTTCCACGTGCCGCTCTGCAAACAGGCGCTCGCGGCCGGCAAGCACGTGCTGGTCGAAAAGCCGCTGGGCGTCACCGTCGAGGAGTGCGAAGAGCTGGTGCGGACCGCCCGCGAAAGTAGCCTGGTGGTGGCGGTCGGCAACAACCGGCGTTTCGATCCGGGCATCGCTTTTGCCGAACGCTTCATCCGCGAGGAGGTGGGGCAGCGGATGGGGCTCAAGGCCTGGTACTACGACTCGACTTACCGCTACACCATGACCGACAACCTGCAGCCGATCGCAGCCGTGAGCCGGCAGGCCCGCAAGCCGGCGGGCGATCCCAAGGCCGAGCGCCGGCGGTATTACATGCTCACGCACGGCAGCCACCTGGTCGACACGGCCCGCTTTCTGGGCGGTGAAATCAGCGCGGTGCGGGCCCGGCTCGTCGAGCGGTTTGGCGCATACTGCTGGTTCGTCTCTCTCGACTTCGCCGACGGCAGCTTGGGGCACCTGGACCTGACGATCGCCGTGCGCGGCGATTTCGAGGAGGGTTTTCAGATCTATGGCGAAGGAGGCAGCGCCCGCGGCCTGGTCTACTTGCCCTGGTATCACAAGTCGAGCCACGTCGAGTGCTTCTCGGCCCGCGACGGCCAGTTCCGTCGCCCGCTCGGCGAAGACGCCTACACCTACAAACTGCAGATCGAGGCCTGGGCCGCCACGGTGCTGGAGCAAAAGCCGCAGCAAGGCGCCACAGTAGAGGATGGGCTGGCGGCAGTGCGCGGGATGGTGGCGATTACCCGCTCGGTCGAGACGGGCGAGGCCGTGCGGCTGGCCGACGTGACCGGGGGCGTGTGATGCGGTTGGGCATCTTCGCCAAGACGTTCGCTAGGCCGACGTTGGAGGCCACGCTCGGCGCGGTGCGGTCCTGCGGCTTGAACGTCGTGCAGTTCAACCTGTCGTGCGCCGGCCTCCCCACGCTGCCCGACGAGCTGAGCGCCGAGCGGGCCGGGGCGATCGGCCGGGCGGTCCAAGGGCATGGCATCGGGATGGCCGCCATCTCGGGCACGTTCAACATGATCCACCCGGACCTCGCGCAGCGGCAGGCGGGGCTCGCTCGGTTGGCGGTTCTGGCAGCCGCCTGCGGCCCTCTGGGTACGAAGCTCATCACGCTATGCACCGGCACCCGCGACCCGGCCGACATGTGGCGGCGTCATTCCGACAACGGCTCGCCGGCTGCCTGGCGCGACTTGCTTGAGTCGATGCGGCAGGCGGTCCGGATTGCCGAAGAGCATGACATCACGCTGGGAGTCGAGCCGGAGATATCCAACGTGATCGATTCGGCCCGGCAGGCCCGGCGGCTGCTGGACGAGTTGGCTTCGCCCCGGGTCAAGATCGTGATCGACGCGGCCAACCTGTTCCACGCCGGCGAGCTGGCACGGATGGCCGAGGTGCTCGACGAGGCCTTCGACCTGCTGGGCCCGGATATCGCGTTGGCCCATGCCAAGGATCTGGTGCGCGGCGGTGAAGCGGGCGACCAGGCCGCCGGCAGTGGGCTGTTGGATTACCGGCGATACCTGGGGCTCTTGAGCCAGGCCCATTACGGGGGCCCCTTAATTCTCCACGGGCTGACCGAGGCCGAGGTGCCCCAGACTATCCAACGCATGCGCGATCTTGGCGTGAGCGGTTAGCGCGCGCAGCGTAGAGCCAGCGGGCCTCTTCCCGTAGCTGAAGTCGCCAGTCTTCCGGCGTTGCTTGGACGTCGTGATGCATTGCGTGCCGCGCGACAAGTGCTCCAGCCATCTCCGAGAAGAAATGGGGATAAGTCCAATTAAATGCCTGCGGGCGCCAATCAATTCGACTTATCCCCTGGGCACCGCTTTGTCGCCAGGCACCCGCGGGTGGAGTATCCGCCTGTTACCCTGCGGCGGTGGTGGAGCGGACGAAGTCGATGAACCTGGTGCAGGCGGGGGGAAGACGCTCGGCGCGGCGGGTGAGAATGCCGGACTGAATCGGCCGGATCTGCTGGCCAAGGCCGCGGATGCCGACGCGGCGCGAGCGGGTGACGATGCCCGAAGGCAACAAGGGCACGATGGCAATGCCCAGGCCGGCCTCGACCATGCGGACGATGATCTCGGTGTTGGTCATCTCCATGTCGACCCGCGGCGAGAGGCCGGCGTCGTGGAAAGCATCGATCACGTGCTGCCGGCCGGTGCTGCCGCGCTCGAAGAGAATCAACGGCTCGTCGACCAGGTCGGCCAGCCGCAATCTTGGGCGCTTCAACAGGCGGTGCCGCGGGAGCGTGATCAGGCTCCACGCCATCGAGAAGAGGTGCGTGTACTCCAACTCGGGCGACGGCTCGTAGGGGGCGGCGACGCCGATCGTCACGTCGGAGTTGGATAGCAACTCGGCCTCGATTTCCTGCTCCGTCCGGCTGCTGAGACGCACGTGGATCTGAGGAAAGGCCGCGTGGAACTGCCGCACCGCGTCGATCAGCAGGTACTGCGTCAGATACTGGCTGGCGGCCACGTGGATTTCGCCTGCCGCCGTGGCGTTGAACAGCTCGCACAGCTCACGGGCCCGCTGGAGAAAGGCAGCGGCATGGGGCAGGAACCGCCGGCCGTGCTCGGTGAGCTGCGCCTGGCGGCGCTGGCCGCGGCGCTTGAGATAGAGCTCGACGCGGAGGCGGCCTTCAAGGGCCAGCAGGCGATTGCGCAGGCCTTGCTCGGTAATGTGCAGCCCTTCGGCGGCGGCGCGCAAGGTGCCCTGCCGAGCCAGTTCGACAAAGGCCGCCACCTGATCGGTCGAGAGCGACGGGTAGTCCGCGGTCATGGCAGGGCGCCTTCCCCGAAATACAACAATAAAGATTATTTACACTACAAGAAACAATTAATCTTATACAGCGCGGACGGGTACTCTTCCAGATAGAAGGCGTGCCGTGCGGGACATGACGGCCGCCACGACGATTGCTGGACCAGTTTCTGGAGGAGTAGCGCGATGAGAACCGGGACGCTTTTGATGACGGGGCTGTTGATCCTGGGCGGCTGGCCGGCGTGGGCCAGCGATCCGGTGGGCATCTATGGGGTGGTGGAGCGGGTGGTGCTGGAAGGGGACGATTCCCAGCCCGAGCGAGTGCAATTGTGGGGCTGGTTCTCGACGGCGGTCCCCCAGACGCGCGACGATTACGAAGCGCCCCAGGCCGGTTACTTATATTACGTCGCGGACGCAAAGACGCAGCGCGTCGCCCGCCGCGAGTGGCGCGACCTGGCCGACGTCGCGGGCAACGGGCAGGTGGTCGCCTTTGCCAGCCGTTATGAGCCGGTGGGCAGCCTGCGCAAAGCGCACGAGCAGCCCGGCAAACCGGACGCATATCCGGTGGCTGCCGGGATCACGGTGATTGAAGCCGACACGCAGCGGAAGCATGCGCCGATCGCGGCCCTGCGCGAAATACCACTGGCCCGGTTTCCGTTTCACGCGGACAAGGTGGAGGCCGGCGAAGTGGAGCTGAAGGTCCGCAGCCTGCGTGGGACTTCGCACGACGGTGCCCGCTATATCTTCGAGATCGCCGACGAGCAATCGGGCCAGCGTGAAACCAGCGAGCCGATCGAACCCGGCGAAACCTACACCACCTGGACGCCCCGGATCGAGATCGAGGCAGGTAAGAGCTACGTATGGCGGGTGCGGGCGGTTGACGGCCGGTGGAAGAGCCGGCGCGTCGAAACGCACTTCCAGGGAAAGACCGCTTCATGAGCCCGGCCAGCCTGCGTCGAAGCCGGCGGCGCGGCACGCGCGCCGCGCTCGTGGGTGAACGGCCCGCGCTGGAAGCGGTCCCAAGCTGGAGATCCCGCGCGGCGAGGAGCAAGCAGCGTTGGGCCGCGCCGGGGCGGTGTTTCGACCCCGAAACCGCCCGGGCACGTCGCTGGGACAGGCTATTCGTGTTGTTGGCGGCGGCGCATGGCCTGCTCGTGTTTGCAATACCGTCAGTTGCGATGATTGGATTGGGCCTGTGGTGGAACTCGAACACCATTTCGCACAACTTCGTCCATCGGCCGTTTTTCCGGCGGCGATGGGCCAACGGCGTGTTCTCGCTCTACTTGAGCGGCCTGCTGGGAATTCCGCAGAGCCTCTGGCGGGCACGGCACCTGGCACATCATGCCGGGCGGCGGTGCCGGCTGAAATCCACGCGACTCCTGCTGGCGGAGATTGCCGTGGTGTCTGCGATTTGGACGGCGATGGCCTGGACTTCATCGACATTCTGGTGGACCGTCTACGCGCCCGGCTACCTGCTGGGGCTGACGTTGTCCGCGGTACACGGGCACTATGAACATCGCGGCGGCACCACCAGCCATCACGGCAAGCTCTATAACTGGTTGTTCTTCAACGACGGATATCACGTCGAGCACCATGCCAGCCCGGGCCGTCATTGGTCGCGGCTGCCGCAGCGGGTGGCGGCAGAGGGGCGCCGCAGCCGCTGGCCCGCCGTGCTGCGGTGGTTGGAGCTGTTTTCGCTGGACGGCCTGGAGCGCGCCGTGCTCGGTTGGGGACCGATCGAGCAATTCCTGGTGGCCCGGCACGAGCGGGCCATCGGGCGCCTGCTGGCCGGCGCCGGCCGGATCGAGCGGGTGGCCATCGTGGGTGGTGGATTGTTTCCGCGCAGCGTGCTGGCGGTACGGCGCGTGCTGCCCGATGCGCGGCTGGCCGTGATTGATGCCAGCCAGGAGAACCTGGACATCGCCCGCCGGTATCTGACGGGGCCTGTGGAGTGGATCCATGCCTGGTACGATCGCCGACGGCATTCGGACTTCGACCTGGTGGTGATCCCGCTGGCGTTTGTGGGCGACCGGCAGGCCATCTACCGCGATCCGCCGGCGCCCGCGGTGCTGGTGCACGACTGGATCTGGCGGCGGCGAGGGCGCGGGACGATTGTTTCGCTCTTGCTGCTCAAGCGGTTGAACCTGGTGCGCCCATGAGGTGGGCCAGCTTGCTGGCGGTGTTTGCGGCCGCCAAGCTGCTGCTGCTCTGGGACCGCCGCATCGAATGGTCCGCATGGACGCCGATCGCCTACTTCTGGCAGGATGCAGCGGTTGCCCTGCTGTTCGCCCTTCTCGACCGCTTCGCCCGGCGCGCGTGGCTGGGTTGGACGCTCTACGCGTTGGCGGCCGGCTACGCGGCCATCAACGTACCGATCGCCCGAGCCATCTCGTCGCCCCTGACGTGGCCCATGCTGCGGGCCGTACACGGGACGCTGGCCGACTCGATCATTCACTACGCCACTTGGGGCAACCTGGCCGCCCTGCTGGCGATGGGGGCAGCGGCCGTTGGGTTTCCCATCGTCTTCTACCGCGCCGGCGCGGATCGATGGGCGGCAGCGCCGCTGGCACTCGTGCCGCTGGCCGCGCTGGGGCCGTTTGCCTCGGCGCGGGTCGAGACTCTGGGACTGGAGCGCAATCCGCTGGCCGCGCTGGCGCTGACGGCCATGCCGCGTGTGGCCGCCACCAGCGTGGTGCGCGACTGGCGGGCCAGCCCGCTGGAAACGATCGAGCGCGACGAGCTGTCGCACTACCGCGGAACGTGTTCCGGCCGCAACGTGATGCTGGTCGTCCTGGAATCGGCCGCGGCCTGCTATCTGCGGCCGTACGGAGCCGCCCAGGACCCGATGCCGAATTTAACGCGGCTGGCCGGCGAGGGATTGCTGGTCGAGAACGCCTACGTGGTTTATCCGGAGAGCATCAAGGGCCTGTTTGCCCTGCTGACTTCCACTTATCCGGCGTTTGATACGGCACCGGAAGAGTACGAGCGTGCCGGCGAATCTTCGTTGGCGACTCAGCTTGCCGGTGAAGGCTACCGCACCGGGCTGTTTCACTCCGGCCGGTTCATGTACTTGGGGATGGAGGCGATCATCCGCGGGCGCGGATTCGAGACGCTTGAAGACGCTGGTGACATAGGGGGGAACCAGGAATCGAGCTTTGGCGTGGACGAGCGGGCCACCGTCGAGCGGATGCTCGCCTGGATCGATGCGGACCCGCAAGATCGGCCGTTTTTCATCACGTACCTGCCGATCGCCGGACATCATCCGTATGCCACTCCCGAGCCGGGGCCGTTCGGCGGCGGCGAAGAAATCGACCAGTATCGCAACGCGCTAGACTACGCCGACCAGGCGCTGGGCGAGTTGCTGGCGGGTTTTGGCGAAAGAGGGCTGGAGCGGGAAACGTTGCTGGTCGTCCTGGGCGACCACGGTCAGGCGTTCGGCCAGCACGAGGGGAATCACGGCCACACGCTGTTTCTGTACGAGGAGAACGTCCACGTGCCGTTGGTGATCTGGGCGCCCGGCGCGCTGGCGGGGCCGGCCAGGATGAGCGGCGTGGCCAGCGGGGTCGATATCGCGCCAACGGTCCTGGACCTGTTGGGACTGGGGGCGCCGGCGGGGTACCAGGGGCGATCGCTGCTGCAGGGCTCGCCCGGCATGGCCTTGTTCTTTACCGATTACTCATTGGGGTTCGTGGGGCTGCGGGACGGCCGCTGGAAATTCATCCATCAACTCGACGACGGCCGCTCCAAGCTGTTCGACGTCGCCAGCGACCCGGCCGAGCGGGTGAACCTGGCCGGGCGCCATCCCCAGCGCGCGGCCGCGTATCGCCGGCATCTGCTCGATTGGTTGGGCGCCCAGCGGGGATTGATTCAGCGGGGAGGTTAGAAACGTCAGGCCCAGTCGCGGCCGGTCTCGCGCTTGATGCGCTCGGCGAAGTCGCCCAACAAGCCGCCGATGATGTCCCAGCGGTCCTGGCGGCGCAGCTCGATGTCGCCCTGCGGGTTGATCCGCACCAGGCTGTCGTCGGTCACTCCCAGCTCGCGGAGCTGCTCGGGGTCGACTTCGTCCGACTGAACCACGCTCAACAGGGACTTGCCCGACATTTCGATGAATTGCATGGCGTTGTTCTCAGTTCCGCTCGACGACCAAGCACTCCGTGCCGAAGGCTCGCGATGATAACCTGCCCATGATAGATTGGGCCATGGCCGGTGAGAAGCGGTGACGAGCACGTTAAGGGAGGCCGGACGAAAGTGCAAGGTGCAGGCGGCAATGGTCGGCTGCGGCTGCTGGTGCTGGCCGCCCATCCGGACGACGCGGAGTTCCATGCCGGCGGGCTGGCCGCGATCTACCGCGAGGCGGGCCATGCCGTCCGTTTTGTCTCTTTGACCAACGGCGACGCCGGACACCACCAGTTGTCGGGGACCGAACTGGCCCGACGGCGCAAGGCCGAGGCCCAACAGGCGGCCGCGGTGATCGGCGCGGAAGCCGACGTGTGGGATCACCACGATGGGCGGCTGGAGCCGACGCTCGAGCTGCGCTGGCAGGTGGTGCGGGCGATTCGGAGCTTTGCTCCGGACCTCGTGCTGACGCACCGCACCAGCGATTACCACCCGGATCATCGGGCCGTCGGCCACGTGGTCCGCGACGCATCGTACCTGGTGACCGTGCCGGCGCTCGTGCCCGACGTGCCCTGCCTGCGGCGCGATCCGGTGGTGGCTTACCTGAACGACCGCTTTACCAGGCCGGCGCCCCTGGCCGGCGACGTGGTGATCGACGTGGGACGGCAGGTGGAAAAAATCGTCGATATGCTGGCCTGCCACGTCTCGCAGGTTTTCGAGTGGCTGCCCTACAACGTCCAAGCGGGCCAAGTGCCCAGCGAGGCCGGCGCCCGGCGCGGCTGGCTGCGCAACTGGTATCTCCACCTGTTGCGGCCGACAGCCGAGCGATACCGTCGAGAGTTGATCGCGGCCTACGGCGAGCCGCAGGCCGGAGCGATCGAATATGCCGAGGCGTACGAGATCAGCGAGTATGCTTCCCCGCTCGACATGGAGGCCCGCCGCAGGTTGTTTTGGTTCTTGCCCGAGTCGACTTAGCAGTCTTGAGGGGGAGGCGGCATGATGGGCGGAAGCCAGGAGCGGCTCGAGGCCGGCGCGGAAGACTGGCAGAGCTTGCGAGACCAGATGCCGTTGGCCGACACGTGGGCCTGTTTCGACCATGCCGCCGTAGCGCCGATCTCAGGGCCGGCGCGCGACGTGATGGCGGCCTGGGCCAACGACCTGGCCGAGAACGGGGCCGCCAACTCGGCGGCGTGGGGCCGCAGGCTGGAAGAAACCCGCCGTCGCGGGGCATCGCTGCTGGGGGCCGATCCGGCCGAGATTGCACTGATCCGCAACACGACCGAGGGAATCAACCTGGTGGCGGAGGGGTTTCCATGGCGGCAGGGGGACAACGTAGTGACGCTGGCCGACGAGTTTCCCTCGAACCAGTATCCGTGGATGCACCTCGAAGGGCGCGGCGTCGAGACGCGGCGGGTGGCGGTCGATGGCGGGCGGGTGAGCCTCGACGACGTGCGGGCGGCTTGCGACCAGCGCACGCGGGTCGTGTCGATCAGTTGGGTCGGTTATGCGAGCGGTTGGCGCAACGACCTGGACGCGCTGCTGGAGATTGCCCATGGAGCCGGCGCGTATTTGTTTCTGGACGCCATCCAGGGGCTCGGCGTTTTCGAGCTGGACGTGCGGCGGACCGCGATCGACTTTCTGGCCGCCGACGGGCACAAGTGGCTGCTGGGGCCCGAAGGCGCGGGCCTCTTTTACCTGCGCCGCGAACACCTTGAGCTGTTGCGGCCCATCGGGCTGGGGTGGAACAGCGTCGTCGAGGCCCACGACTTCAGCCACATTGAGCTGGCGGTCAAGCCGTCGGCCGGGCGCTACGAGGGGGGCACGTATAACGTGGCGGGATTGGCGGCGCTCGGCGCCAGCCTGGAGCTGCTGGGCCGCTATCCGCAGCCCGCGATTGCCAGCCGAGTGCTGGAGGTCACCGATCTGGTGTGCGAGCGGTTATCGCGGATGGGGGCCAACGTGCTGAGCTGCCGCGAGCGGGAGCATGCCAGCGGGATTGTGGCCTTCGATTTGCCGGGCCGCGATCCGATCGAGGTCCGCAAGCGGTGCCGGGAGCAGAAGGTGTTGCTGAGCAGCCGCGCAGGCAAGTTGCGCGTCAGCCCGCACGCCTATACGAACAACGACGACATCGAACGGTTGATCGGCGTGCTCGAATCGGAGTAAGGGGGGGCTGCGAAACGGAATGAAATTGCGTTCTACGATGCTAAACGGATGAAACGGAATAAAATTCCGTTCTACGGTACGAAACGGAATAAATTCCGTTCTACGACGAGGGCGTATTGCGTGGGGTCGGGCAGCTCGGCAACCTGGAAGGCGGCCCGGCGCTCAGCGCACTTGTTGCAGGCCCCGCAGTGCAGGCCCCGGCAAGGATTGAGACAGGAAAAGGTGAGCTCCAGAGGGCGGCCGCGTCCCAACTCCATCACCTGCCGTTTGGTCAAGGTTGAAAACGGGCGGACGATACGCACATGGCCCAAGGTGGCCTGGTTCAGGGCCGACTCGAATTGTTCGAAGAAGTCGGCCGTGGCGTCGGCAAACGGGTTGCCCGACAAAGGGGCCAGGGCGAGCTGGCTGATGCCGTTGAGCTGGCACCAAAGGGCCGCCTTGATGACCAACAGGGGGTTGCGGCCCGGCAGGTAAACCGCGTCGTCGGGCGAAGCCGCGTCGGGCACGTGGCGGCCGCTCACGCTCCAGTGGTCGGGACCGTAAACGTCGGCCAGCGGCAGTTCGAGAACGGCCAGCGGGGCCAACTGCCGCGAGCGGAGGGCCCGCAGAAAACGCCGCAGCGCCATCAACTCGCACTGCTGCCAGACCAGGCCGGAACGGATGTAGAAGGGTTGCACCCGCCGGCCGCCGGCCAAGAAGTGTGCCAGCAGGATCGAGCTGTCGAGGCCGCCACTGGCGAGCAGGCCGATCGGCGGGTCGGTTCGGGTTGGCATAAAGGCCCAGCAGAGGGTCAAAAGCGCGTGGGGCCATTGTACTGCCCCGTTGAAGGGGATTTTATTGCGTTTCCCGGTTTTCGCTAAGGATAACGGAATGAATTCCGTCGGTCAGCTAACGGAATGATTCCGCTTGGACATCCGGCCTTGCTGGGGGGGCGGGGGATAAGCTAAACTCCCGCCGCTTCGACCTTTCCCTAAGCGCCAACACGGCAAAACCGGCCCCGCTCGAACCGGGGGCATTTTGGCCTGCGCCCGGGTCCGGATTCGGGGCATTTTCCTTGAAATGGAATTGGCGGCTCTTAGAATGTGGTTAAGGGCTCCAATTCCCTTAGTCCCAAGCTGTTGGGGTGAGCTATGAAGGCCGCGGTGATTGGAGCGTTGATTGGAGCAGGTCTGACAGCGGTGGCTTTTGGCGAACCGGTTGGTGCGCCACGAGCCGCGGCGCAACAAGCATCACCGTATGAGGTTGGCGCGAGCCACGACTTGATCGCCTTGTCGGCCCCGGGCGCGGACAACCATCTGCTGCTCACGATTGTGGACGCCAAGGCGAAGGTGGTAAGCGTGTACCAGGTCGACAGGGCCAACGGCGAGATTGCCTTGAAGAGCGTCCGCGACATCAACTGGGACCTGCGGATGATGGAGTTTAACGGGGTCAGACCCCTACCGCACGAAATACGCTCGCTCGTCGAACAACGTTAACCGTCGCGTTCGGTGCGGCCATGGCACGCCCGGCGGACGGCACCATGTCGCGGTTGGCCCAAGACCCATAGCCACCCGACACAGCCCCGGAGACCCGCATGGCCCGCAAACTAGTCCCGCTGGAAGAAGCCGCCCAACAACTGGGCGTATCGCCTGATGAACTGAACGAGATGCGGCAGCGCCAGGAGATTTACGGCTACCGCGACGGCTCGAGCTGGAAGTTCAAGCCCGAGGACGTGGAAAAGCTGGCCGAAGAACGCTCGATCCGCGCGGCGGGCGACTCCGGCTCGGTCAACCTGGCAACGCGCGGCGAGGAGGCCGGTGACGACGACGGCGACGATATGGTCCTGTTGAGCGAGGTGGAACTGGGCGAATCGGGGCCGAGCACTTCGAGCACCGTGATCGGCAAGCCCGGCCAGGGACAAGCGGCCGCCGACAGCGACATCAAGCTGGCCACCAGCCCCAGCGCGCAGCCTGGTCAGGACAGCGACGTGCTGCCGATCGACCTGTCGGGGAACGTGCCGCTCGATTTGGGAAGCGAGATGGACTTGTCCAGCGGTTCGGGCAGTTCCGGCTCCGGCAGTGGATCGAGCGCGTCGCTGGAGTCGGACGAAGTGTTCGCCAGCCAGGCGTCGGATGAAGAATCGACGGTCCAGTTGGGAGGCAGCGCGGACGAGGAGGTGCTGGGCGGCTCGGGCGCGGGCAGCGACATCACCATCAGCCCGGGCGACAGCGGCATTTCGCTGGTCGATCCGGCCGACAGCGGCCTGTCGCTGGAAGAACCGCTGGAGCTGAGCACCTCGGACGAGTCGTCGTTCGAGCTGAGCACCGGCAGCAGCAGCGGCGGCAGCAGCGGTGCCGTCGGCGAGAGCTCGGATTTCGATTCCGACGCGGTGATGGAGCTCAAGGGCGAGGACGACTTCCTGCTGACGCCGCTGGAAGAGGCCGGGGATGAGGAGTCGCAGGACAGCGGCTCGCAAGTGATCGCGCTGGACTCGGAGGCGGAGTTTTCCGACGTCAGCCCGACGGTGGTGGCCGGCGCAGCGCCCGGGATGCTCGAGGCGGAGGACCTGGGCCCGCAGATCGACCCGTTAACCGCCGCGGCGCTGGGAGCGGCCGGTCCGGCCTTGGCGCCGGGCACCACGGTGTTTGTGACGCCCAGCGCCCAGGCGCAATACTCGGTGGGCTGGGTGATCGGCCTGACCTGCTGCGTGCTCGTGTTGTCGCTCACGGGGATGATGATGTTCGACCTGGTGCGGAACGTCTGGAGCTGGGACAGCGCTTACCCTGGCAATAGTTTAATCATGGACACGCTGCTGGGCTCGTAAAGGCCTGGCGCTGAAGCCGGCAGGCCCGGACCGCGTTTCGGCGCGCCGGGAAGCCGACTATCGAGTTTGCCGTACCAATCGAGTGTCTGCTGGTTCGAAAGGAGTCGAATCATGTCAGCCGGACGTTTTGCTCGCAGCGGCTGGGGTTTCGCTCGCAGCGGCTGGAGCGTACTGGCGGCCGCTTTGATGCTGGCCGGCTGCAGCGGCTGCCAGGTGGTGTCGCGCAACAAGTTGACGGCCTGCGAGACGCAGCACCATTCGTTGTCGGAACAGAACAAGGCCTTGCTGGCCGAGAACGAAAACCTGAAGGCGCATAGCCGGCAGGTGGAAGACCGGCTGATTCGGGCCGAGGAAGACCTGGCGGCGCTGGACGAACGGTCGGGGCTGGACCGATGAATTCCGTTCTACTGTACTTTTCGGGCGCCCGGGCACTATAATGAACCACGCGGGCCCCGCGGCCGACACGGTCGGTGGCGGAGCCCTCCCGCCTGCCAAACCACGTTTGTATCGCTTTCCCTCGTTTTTCCTTCGGTTATCTCCTTGCTCCTTCCGCCCGGGTGCCCGCTGGTGAACGCTCCGCGGTCGATTGCCATGACGGTCTGCTGCCTCGGCGCACTGGCCGGCGGGTGCAGCGACAGCGACCAGGTCGAGCAATACCAGGTCCCCAAGCAGCAGGTGCTGGACAGCATCAACGGTCCTCCGCCGGCCGAGCCCGTGCCGCACGAAGACACGATGCTGGCGGCGATCGTGCTGGAGCCGGACCAGGCGTGGTTCTTCAAGCTGGCCGGCCCCCGCCGGGCGGTCGAGGACCAGGCGGAGCGGTTCGAGGCACTGATCGAGTCGCTTGAGTTCGGCGACTCCGGCCCTCGCTGGAGCCTGCCCGCGGGGTGGCGGGAGCAGGCCGGCTCCGGCATGCGTTACGCCACCTTGACCGCCGAGTCGGGAGACGAGTTGCTGGAGACGACCGTGACGAGCCTGCCGCGCAACGACGGCGACGAGAAGGCCTATAGCTTGTCGAATATCAACCGCTGGCGGGGCCAAATGGGCCTGCAGCCGATCGGCCGCCACGAGTTGTCCAACGCGGCGCGCCAGGTCAAGTTTGCCGGCGGGATCGCCACCGTGGTGGAGCTCAAGGGCAAGCTGGCGGCCCAGGG
This sequence comes from Pirellulales bacterium, assembly GCA_040901675.1. Classification (GTDB taxonomy): domain Bacteria; phylum Planctomycetota; class Planctomycetia; order Pirellulales; family JAICIG01; genus JBBDNX01. The sequence continues at coordinate 175,163 of JBBDYJ010000006.1, forward strand.
CATGGGGCAGGCTCCCTTCGTCGGACGAGCGCCCTTCGCCGGTCAGGAGCCGCTGGCACCAGGGCTGGCGGGCGATGCGGGCGAGACGGGCCGCGGCGGTCTGCGGTACAATACACCCGAGGGGTGGCAGGCCGGTCAGGCCGGCGCCATGCGCAAGGCAGCGTTCGTGGTCGCCCAGGGCGATCGGCAGGTGGAAATCACCGTGATCGACCTGGCCGCGTCGGCCGGCGGGCTGCTGGACAACGTGAACCGCTGGCGGGGTCAGATCGGTCTGGGGAACACTACCGAAGAGGAGCTGGACCAACAGGTCCGCAAGCTGCCGGTCGGTTCCGACAGGGGCGATTACGTCGAGCTGTACGGGCCCGAGCAGGCGATCCTGGCGGTAATCGCCAGGCAAGGCGGCAAGAGCTGGTTCATCAAGCTGATGGGCGACAAGCAACTGGCCGAGCGTGAAAAGCAGCGGTTCGAGCAATTCGTGCAATCCCTGGAATTCGGCGATTGAGGGAGCCGGCGATGGCAAGTGACACTCTCCCGGCTGAAACGCGCGAGCGGATCGCCGGCGGCAGCGACGAGAGTTGGGGCGGCCTGCCGGACGCGCTGGCTGCCATTCTCAAGCCGCTGGCCTCTCTGAAGCTGACCGTGGCCTGTTTCGCGATGGCGATCTTCATCGTGCTGGCCGGCACGCTGGCCCAGATCGACAAAGACATCTGGGAGGTGATGGGGCAGTACTTCCGCACGCCGTTGGCCTGGATCCCGCTCTCGATTTTCTTTCCGCGTTCGATCGAGGTGCTGGGCGGCTTCTATTTTCCGGGCGGATTTTCGATCGGCCTGGTGATGCTGCTGAACCTGTTTGCCGCCCATGCCGTGCGCTTCAAGGTGCAGGCCAGTGGAACACGGCTGCTGGCCGGACTGGGGGTGATCGCGGCCGGGGCGGCCATGACCTGGCTGGTGATCGCCAGCGGCTCGAACCCGGAAGGACTGCAGGCGGTTCCGATGATCCCATCGTCCGTGTTGTGGACGTTGTCCAAGGTGGGCCTCACCGCACTCTGGCTGCTCAACGTGCACGTCGTGGTCAACAAGATGGACCAGGGGCGAAAGCTGGAGCGAATCATCCTTGGCGTGATCGCCGCGGTGCTTGGAGCCCTGCTGTCCTGGCTCTGGTACCAGGGGGACGCCGTGGCGCTCGGCGACTCGTCGATGCGCATTCTGTGGCAACTGATTAAGGGCGGATTGGCCAGCCTGGTCCTGTTAGCCGGAGCAATCATGGTTTTCCGGAAGCGGGCGGGCATCGTGCTTTTGCACGCCGGCGTGGCACTGATGATGCTCAACGAGCTGGTGGTACACACGCTGCACGTCGAGGCGCAGATGCAGATCCGGGAAGGCGAGACCGTCAACTTCGTCCAGGACGTGCGCAAGCTGGAGTTGGCGGTGGTCGATACGTCGAACCCCGAAAGCGATCAGGTGGTCGTGGTGCCCCAGTCGATCCTGGGGATCAACCGGGGCGCAAGCCATCCCCTGGTGCGGGACGCGAAGCTACCGTTCGACGTGCAGGTGGTCCGCTTCGTGCAAAACACCGATCTGCGGCCGGCGAAACCGGGTGAGAAGAACCCGGCGGACAAGGGCTTCGGCGTCGAGCGGATCGTCGAGGAAGTCCGCCCTGGCGCGGGCACCGACGCGGGCGGCTCGGTCGACATGTCGGCGGCCTACGTCAAGTTTCTGAAGAAGGACAGCTCCGAGCCGCTGGGCACCTACCTGTTGGGTTTGTACCAGTCGTTCGCGGATCTGCCGGAAACGGTGACCGTCGACGGCAAGGAATATGAGGTGTATCTGCGGTTCAAACGGAACTACAAGCCGTATTCGATGCACCTGATCGACGTCCGCTTCGATCGATACATGGGCACAAACACGCCCAAGAACTACTCCTCGGACGTGCGGTTAGTGGACCCAAGCCGCAACGTCGATCGCACGCTGAAGATCTGGATGAACAATCCGCTCCGCTACGCGGGTGAGACGTTCTACCAGTCCAACTTCAGCCAGGACAGGGCGGGCAACGAGATCACGGGCCTGCAGGTGGTCACCAACACCGGCTGGATGATTCCCTACGTGGCCTGCATGATCGTGGGCACGGGATTACTGGCTCATTTCTTGATCGTGCTGGACCGGTTCTTGCGGCGGACCAGCGAGATGGAACCATCGGCTGCGGCGCCCAGCCGGCGGTCGCGCAAGGCCGCGGCGGCCTCGACCCCAAGCATCTACACCTGGGTGGTTCCGCTGGCGGCGGTGGTGGCGTTCGGCGGCTGGCTGGGGAGCAAAGCGCGTCCGCCCAGTCCGCCCCGGCCCGGCTCGGACCAGATGAACCTGTACGAGTTCGGCAAGTTGCCGCTGGTGTACGAAGGCCGGGTCAAGCCGTTCGACACGCTCGCCCGCAACAGCCTGCGGATGATTTCGGACCGGGAGGTTTTTGTCGACAAGGCGGATGAGAAACGGCCGGCCATCGAGTGGCTGCTCGAGGTGATCACCAATCCCCGCCAGGCGGCCGAATACCGGGTCTTCAGGATCCAGAACCTGGAGGTGCTCGATACGCTGGGCCTCGAGCGGCGCAAGCACTACCGCTACGCAATCGAAGAGTTTCAGGACCGCCTCGACCGGTTCAGCCAGCAGGTCGAGCAGGCGCACAATACGCCGGGGTCCCAGCTCAGCGTGTACCAGAAAAAACTGCTGGAGCTCGATCGGCGGTTGAAGGTGTATACGCGGTTGGTGACGGCCTTTGACCGTCCTCAGATCAGGCCGGATCCGGACCATGCGCTGGAGGATCTCACGCGGGCGATTCGCTACCAGCGAGAGACGTTGGAAAAGATGGAGCCGCCGCTGGTCATTCCGCCTGCCGCGCCCGGCGGGGACTGGGAGCCATACTTTGCAGCCTATCTGAGAGCCTGGACCGAAACGCATATGCTGCGGAAAAATCCCAATCCGTCCACGGTCGCGCTCGATAACATGCTCGTGTCCTACGCCAGGGGCGACGCCACGAAGTTCAACCAGGAGCTGCGCAGCTACCGGGCCCAGCTCAAGAAGAATCCGCCCCAGAATCTGAACACACCGAAGACCGACTTCGAAGTCTTCTTCAACCACTTCCGGCCATTCTACCACTCGACGGTCCTCTACGTCGTGGCCTTCGTGCTGGCGTGCGCCGGTTGGCTCGGCTGGCAAGGCCCGTTGAATCGCGCTGCCTTCTGGCTGATTGCCCTGGCCTTTGTGGTACACAGCTTAGCGCTCGTCGCCCGGATCTACATTTCCGGACGACCGCCGGTGACCAACCTCTACTCGTCGGCCGTCTTCATCGGCTGGGCCTGCGTGGCATTGGGCATGCTGCTGGAAACGATTTACGGCAGGCGAACGGCGGCCGCGGGCACAGGCGCCCCCACCGCGGCCCTGGGACTGGGCATCGGCAATATCCTGGCCTCCGTGCTGGGATTCACCACGCTGTTGATTGCCGACTTCCTGGCCGCCGACGGCGACACGTTCACCGTGCTGCAGGCCGTGCTCGACACGCAGTTCTGGCTGGCGACGCACGTGGTCTGCATTACGCTGGGCTACGCGACCACGTACGTGGCGGGATTCCTGGGGATCATCTACATCCTGGCCGGAGTGTTCACGCGAGCTCTTTCGCCGACGGTTGCCAAAGAGCTGTACCGGATGATCTATGGCATTGTCTGCTTCGCCATCTTCTTCAGTTTCGTGGGCACGGTGCTGGGGGGGCTGTGGGCCGACGACTCCTGGGGCCGCTTCTGGGGCTGGGACCCCAAGGAAAACGGCGCCTTGATCATCGTGCTGTGGAACGCGCTGGTGCTGCACGCCCGCTGGGGCGGCATGGTCCGCGAGCGGGGACTGGCCGTGCTGGCGGTGTTCGGCAACATCGCGGTGAGCTGGTCGTGGTTCGGCGTGAACGAACTGGGCGCCGGCCTGCACTCCTACGGTTTCACCGAGGGCGTGGCCCTGGCGCTGGGCCTGTTTGTCATCTCCCAGGCCGCGGTCATGATCGCCGGCATGCTGCCCAAGGCTCTCTGGCGCAGCCAGGCGGTGTAGCGCGGTAGCTGAAAAGGGCCAGAATTCAGGCCCAGTCGTTGAACGGCTGGTCCATCATTCTGTTTTCATGGCGACCGTGTTTTCCACCGCGGCCAGCCCCATGCCGGCCGCGTCCGGGCCTGGCGCTGGGCCGACCTCCACCTCCACGTGATGGTCATTGCGGTCGTCGACCAGCGGCACGGTTCGTTCCGGTTGCTGGTTGCCATCGACGACAACGCGCTCGACCGTCGAGCCGCCGCCGTTGCGGAAGGTGATGTGATAGAAGGTCTCGCGGTAGCGGTAATGGATCTTGAACGTTGACCAGCTTTGCGGAAGACATGGCGCGAAGCGGAGCTTGTCGACGTGCAACTGCAACCCCAGCAGCGATTCCGTGATCAGCCGGTACATCCAGCCGGCCGAGCCGGTGTACCAGGTCCAACCGCCGCGGCCCGTGTGCGGTGCGACGGCGTAGACGTCGGCCGCCACCACGTACGGCTCGACCCGGTACGTGGCAACCGCCTGGGAAGTGGCGGCGTGGGTCACGGGGTTGATCAGCGAGAACAGCTCCCATGCCCGTTGGGAGTCGCCCATCGCCGCGAAGGCCATCACCGTCCACACGGCCGCGTGGGTGTACTGGCCGCCGTTCTCTCTCACGCCGGGGACGTACCCCTTGATGTATCCGGGGTTCAGAGGCGACATGTCGAACGGCGGTTCGAGGAGCTGGATCAGCCGGGCGTCACGGCGGACCAGGAGGCGGTCGACACTGTTCATTGCGGTCAGCGATCGGGCGCTCGTGCCCGCCCCGGAAAGGACCGACCAGCTTTGCGGCAGCGCGTCGATCCGGCACTCCGGGTTCGAGGCCGAGCCGAGCGGGGTGCCGTCGTCGAAATAGGCGCGGCGATACCAGTCTCCGTCCCAGGCGTGCTCTTCGATGTTGCCCCGCAACCGGCCGGCTTCGATCGCGTACTTGTCGGCGGTGGCGGCGTCGCCGCGCCGTCGGGCCAACTCGGCGAAACGCGTCAGCGCGTCGTAGAGAAAGAAGGCCAACCAGACGCTCTCGCCCTGGCCCTGTGCGCCCACCAGGTTCATCCCGTCGTTCCAATCGCCGCAACCCATCAGCGGCAGGCCGTGCGCGCCGAAGCGCAGGCCGTTGTCGATGGCACGGACGCAATGCTCGTAGAGCGTGCCGAAGTCGCCCGAGACCTGCGGCAGGTCGTAATACGAGTCTTCCTCGGGCCGGACGGGCCGCGCGTTGAGGAACGGCAGGCCTTCGTCCAAAACGCCGGTATCGCCGGTGGCGGCGACATAGCGGCAGGTCGCGTACGGGAGCCAGAGGTAGTCGTCGGAGAAGTGCGTGCGCACCCCCCGTCCTGCCGGTGGATGCCACCAGTGCTGCACGTCCCCCTCGCGGAACTGGCGCGCGGCGGCACGCAGCAGGTGCTCGCGCAAGGCAGCGGGCTCGGCGTGTACGAGGGCCATCGCATCCTGCAACTGGTCCCGGAAGCCGAACGCCCCGCCCGACTGGTAGAACCCCGTGCGTGCCCACATCCGGCAGGCAAGGACCTGGTAGATGAGCCAGCCGTTGGCCAGGAAGTTGACGGCTGGATCGGGGGTTTCGAAGTGGACCGTGCCCAGCGAGCGGCTCCAGTAGTGCCACACGCCCTCCAGGGCCCGCTGGGCGCTCGCCGCGCCGCGGAACCGCTGCACGAGCTGTCGCGCCTGGGCTTCATCCCGGGCGGCGCCAAGGATGAACACGACGTCCTTTTCCTCTCCGTCCTCGAGCTCAACCGGGACCTGCAGGGCCGCGCAGGGATCGAGTCCCGCACCGATTCGGCCCGACAACCGGATTCGGCGCAGCGCCGCCGGGTTGGCCGGCGTGCCGTTGCGACCGAGGAACTCGGTGCGGTCCGCGGTTACGGTCCGCACTGTCTCGCTGCTGTCGACGAATACGATCCGCTCGGCGAATTCCGAACTGTAACTGTTCCGTGCGAAGAGCGCGCCCGAGATCGGGTCCAGCTCCGTGACCACGTGCAAGAGCGTCTTGTCGCGCAATTCGCCCAGCACCCACTCCCAATACGAGGTGACCGACAGCCGGCGCGGCCGACCCGCGCGGTTGGTAATCCGGAGCCGAGCGAACTTCACGGGCTCATCGGCGGCGACGAACAGGCATAGCTCGGTGACGATGCCGTCCTGGGCGTATTCGAAGATACTGTACCCGAAGCCGTGACGGGCGACGTAGGACATTTCGCCGCGTGCCGGAAAAGGTGCAGGCGACCAGAAGTGTCCGTTCTCCTCGTCGCGGACGTAGATCGCTTCGCCGCCGGTATCGGTGACCGGGTCGTTGCACCAGGGGGTCAGCCTGAACTCGTGGCTGTTTTCCGACCACGTGTAGGCGCTGCCGCTCTCAGATACGACCGTGCCGAACTGCGGGTTGGCGATCACGTTGATCCACGGTGCGGGCGTCGTCTGCGCGGGGCCCAGGAGCGTGACATACTCGCGTCCGTCGCGGCTGAAGCCGCCCAGCCCGTTGAAGAACGCCAGGTCCCGCCGGGGAACCTCGTCCACCGGCGTGGTCTCGCTCCGGCGGCGCAGCGGCTTGAAAGCGGCAATCGAGACTTCGCCGCGGCCGCGTCGCTCCACCTGCTCGCGGAGCGTTCCCGCGTCGTCGAGCAGGAAGACCCGCGCGACCGTCCGCAGCAGCGATCGATCCTCTTCCGACATTTGCTCGCCGCGGCGGACGAAGATACCCCCCGGCTTGTCGACCAGCGTCGCTTCCGGGCTGGCGGCGATGACGTCCATGATCGTGTCTTGCAGCGTCTGGCGGTAAACCGACTCGTCCTCGTTCCAGATGACCATGTCCACGCCAAGCCCTTTCATCCGCCAATAAGCATGAGCCTGTACCGCCTGGCGCACCAGCTCGACGCGCGCTCGGTCGTGGATGCGGACCAGCACGATCGGCAGGTCTCCGGAGATCCCGTAGCCCCAGAGCCCCGATTGACTCCGCCGGTTGCGGATCAAGACGCTGGGCTTTGCCCGGCGCAACGCCGAGGCGTAGATCACCGATCCGGCCAGTCGGGCGTAGGCCTGGGCGTCGGCCTCCGTGGCGTTGAGCTGCCGGAGCAGAATGTGGCTATGGGTCCAGGCCAGCTCGAACACCCGGTCGGCCAGGTGGGGGTCGTGATACTTGTTCATCATGGCGGTGACGGCCAACCGCGTCTCGGCGACGCCGGTGACCAGGTCGACGCGCGCCGTCTCGTTCGGCTCGAGCAGGATGGCATGCCGGATGCAGACCACGGGATCGAGGACGGGCCCCTGGCTGTCGGAGAGCCGCCTGCGCCCGTCCATCGCCGCGGGTGAAGCCAGGCTCCCGCCCCTGCCAATGAACTTCATGCGGTCCGTTTCGAACGACGCTTCGCCCACCGTGGTGCCCCGAACCGTCATCAAGTGCACCATCCACGGCGGCCGCTCATCGGCCGACCGCGGCCGGCGCGTGCAGAGGATGGCCTGCCGGTCTGGTACCAGCTCCGTCTGGACGAACAGATTGCTGAACGCCGGGTGGGACAGATCCTGGCCCTGCTGCGCCAGGACCACCTCGGCATAGCTGGTCACCTCAATCGTCCTGGCGGATTCGGACCGGTTCGTGAGCGTGATGCGCCGCAACTCGACGTCGTCTTCGGGCGATACGCTGATCTCCGTGTGCGTGTCGATCCGTTCATCGCGCCGGCGGAACTCGGCACGGGCCTGGGTGAAGATCGCCTGGTACCGTTTCGTGTGGGTGAGCGTCGGCTGCCAAGCCGTCGACCACAGGACGCCGCTCTCCAGATCGCGCAGATAGCAAAACGATCCCCAACAATCGCGGGTGGGGTCTTCACGCCAGCGCGTCACCGCCAGGTCGCGCCAGCGGCTGTACCCGCCCCCCGCGATCGTGATCACCACGTGGTATCGGCCATTGGAGAGCAGGTTCACCTCGGGCGCCGCGCCGGCCGGGTCGGTGAAGACCCGCGTGGTCCCCTCCTCCTCGACCGAGACGGTGCGGGTGGCGCTGGCTTCCGCGACATGGGGAAAGACCGGTGCGCTCGCCTTGGGCACCCGCTCCTGTAGCAACAAGTCGGCGGCGCGCAGCATCGGATCGGCCGCGAAGCGGCGCTGCATCGGCCTGTCCAACAACAGGCACGCCAGCGACAACAGGCTCATTCCCTGGTGGTGGGCCATGAACTGCCGCACGGCGACACCGGTCAATCCCCGCGGCACGCGCAAGGGCGTAAAGTCGACGGCTTCGTATAGTCCGTAGGCCCCTTCGACGCCCTCTCTGGCCAGTCGCTCCAGGTTCCGGCACGCCGCCTCCGGGGCCACCATCAGCGCCAGGGCGCTGGCATACGGCGCGATCACCAGGTCCTCGGCCAGGCCTCGCTTGAGCCCCAGCCCCGGCACGCCGAAGGCCCGATACTGATAATTCATTTGCACGTCGAGCGCGTTGTACCCCGACTCCGACATGCCCCACGGCAGTCCACGCTGCCTGCCGTAATCGATCTGCCGGCGGACCACGGCCCTGCAGGTTCGGTCGAGTAACGTGTTGACGTAGGTAGGCATGACCAAGAGCGGCATCAGGTACTCGAACATCGAGCCGCTCCAGCTCAACAGGGCCGGCGCGCCGGCGGTCGTGGTCAGCATTCGGCCCAGCGCAAACCAATGCTCCTGCCCCACCTGGCCCTGGGCAATCGCCACGAAGCTTGCCAGGCGTGCCTCGGATGCCAGCAGATCGTAGAAGCTGCCGTCGAGTCGCCGCTCGTCGACGTTGTACCCGATGGCAAACAGGTCGCGCGACTTGTCGAGCAGGAACGAAAAATCCATGTCCGCCAATTCCTGGCATTGGTCTGCAATTTGCTCCAGCGTCTTGATCCGGTCGGCGGCACGCTGCGAGGCGTCGATGATCGCCCGGCGCAACTGCCCGAACCAGTCGGTCGCGCGTGCCAGGCTGTCGGGCTGGCGGTCCGGCGGCCCCAAGAACTGCTCGACGATCGCGTCCAAGGCGGGGAGCAGCGATGAAGGCAATGTGGCAACTTCGCGCAGGCTCGGCACGGCTTGGAGCCGCTTCCAGAGCGCGTCGAACTGGCCGAGCCGCTGGAGCTGCTCCGGCGAACCGTGCAGCCGAATGTCCTGAGGAGGCGGCGGGAGCTCTGTCCAAGCGGCCATGTGCAACAGGTCGTCCCGGTGCTCGAGGCACGAACGCTCGAAGGCGCTTGCCCACCACTGGAGTTCCTCATCGGCCCCCGCGGCGGCCGTAATCTCCGCCGCCGCGACCACGAGCCGCGACAACAAAGCTGCCGCAGCGCTCAGCGTGTACGGTCGATGCTCCAGGTCCTTCACCAGTTGCTCGATCTTGCGCAGCACGTCGGCGGCAAGCAGCCCCGTACGATCCTGCTGCCCGGTCCGGTGAAGCCCGTTGGCCACGTCGAGCAACACGCGCGCCGTGTCGCGCAATCCGCCAAAGACGCGCCGGGGCAGCAGCTCGGTCTCGGCCAGCTCCAGCAAGCCACCGCGGAGCACCAGCAGGTGCCCGGCCAGGTTGCCGCTGTCCACCGTCGAGACGTACCGCGGGGGCAGCGGCTTCAGCGAGCGCGTGTCGTACCAGTTGTAGAAGTGACCGCGGTACCGCTCCATGCGGGCCAAGGTGCCGAAGCTCTTCTGCGTGCGGTCGAGCAGACGGCCGACGGAGCAATACCCGAAGTCGTAGGCGGCCAGGTTCGAAAGGAGTGTTACGCCGATGTTGGTCGGGCTGGTCCGCGACGCGATGGTCGGGGCCGGGTGCTCCTGGAAATTGTCGGGCGGCAGCCAGTTCTCTTCCTGCGTGACGAAGACTTCGAAGAACCGCCACGTCCGCCGGGCCAACTTCTCCAGGAAATGACGTTGCTTGTCGGACAGGCGGACCGGTGGTGGAGCCAGTGGCTGGCTCAGCCACCATGCGACGATCGGCGAGACGAACCATAGTCCGAGCAGCGGTCCCGCCATCGGCAGCGCGTCGGGCCGGTACCACGTCAGGAGCAAGGCCGTCGCGCAGGAAACCGCCGGCGCGACGCACATCAACCGGAAGAAGCCGGCCAGACCGGACTGGGCGCCGCGCTCGGCGCTGCTGGCGCTTTTCCACTCGAGCAGCTTCTTTTTCGTCCAGAGCACCCGCAGCAGCGTGCGCACGATCGCGTCGAGGCTGACGTACGCCTCGTACGGGAGGAAGACCAGCGTAAACAGAGACTGGGCCGCTTGCTTGCCCAGCGCGCCGGCCGTCACTCGCAAGTGCGCCGGCAGCGGCAAGTCGGCCGGCTTGCGAAGCAGGTCGGTCGCCACCGACAGCAGCGGGACGGCCGCGGCGACCGCCAGCACGAAGATGGTTGCGGCCGTCCCCAGCGGTGGTCCCAGCAGCAGCCAACAGCTCAAGAGCAGCACCAGCATGGCGAAGGGTACGAGGCTTCGGCGAAGGTTGTCGAAGATTTTCCACCACGAAAGCGCGGTGATCGGATTCTCGACGCGTCCCGCGGCGAGCCTCGGGACCCTGGGAAGCAACCAGCGGGCGATCTGCCAGTCGCCGCGCATCCAGCGGTGGCGCCGGCTGACGTCGGCGGGGTAGTGCCAGGGGTACTCCTCGTACAGCTCGACGTCGCTCAGCAGGCCGGACCGGGCATGGACGCTTTCCAGCAGGTCATGGCTCAAGATGGAGTTCTCGGGGAATCCGCCGCAACTCTGCTCGAAGGCGTCCACGTCGTAGATGCCCTTGCCCACGAACGACCCTTCGCCGAACAGATCCTGGTAAACGTCGGAGACGACGCGCGTGTACGGGTCGACGCCCGCGTCGCCCGCGAAGAGGCGTACGAACCACGACCGCTGCGCGCTCGGCAAGCTCACGCCGACGCGCGGCTGCAAGATGCCGTACCCCTCGGCAACCCGGCGGCCCTTCGGGTCCAGCACGGGGCGGTTGAGGGGGTGGGCCATCGCGCCGACCATTTCCCGCGCCGAGTCGCGCGGCAACTGCGTGTCGGTGTCGAGCGTGATGACGTATCGCACTTGGGGCAGCACGGTCGTGTCGCCGACGATTTGGGAGAACCGGTCCGCGCCGCCGCCGCGGACCAGCGCGTTGAGGTCCGCCAGCTTGCCGCGCTTTCGCTCGTAACCCATCCACACCCCTTCCTGCGCGTTCCACCGCCGCGGACGGTGGAAAAGGAAGAACGCGCCGGGCCGATGCTTCTCGTACTTCGCCTCGAGCTGCTCGATGCCTTCCTTCGCCAGGCGCACCAGTTCCTCGTCGGCCGGCATGACCCCCTGCGCCGCGTCCTCGAAATCGGTCAGCAGCGCAAAATGGAGGTGGTCGTCGCGGTTGGCCAGAAACCGAACTTCCAGCCCTTCCAGCAGGTCCGCCACGCCCTCGGCATTGAAGAGCATCGTCGGCACGATGACGATCGTCCGGTGCTCCGGCGGAATCCCCTGGCTGAAGTCCAGCCGCGGCAGCGGCCGAGGGTCTACCAGCAGGGTCGCCAACCAGTTGGCGACGCCGACGCCCAAATGTGCCGCGCAGAACAGGGCCGGGATGGCGAGCAAGCCTGGCCACAGGACGCTGGCCCCCTGCCAGCCCGAGGCCGCGAAGAATGCGGCCGTCACGCCCGCCGTGACCAGCAGCACACCGCACAGGTAAAAGAACAGCGGAAAGCGCCGGCCGATTCTGGCCGCCACGATCCGCGGCGACGACCGCATTTTCACGTTGCGCTCCAGGGCGGCGCGGCCCTGGTCAATGAGATAGTAGCCGACATGCGCCGTCCGATCGTCCGGTCTCTCCGCCGCCGCGGTGTCGGCGAGCTGAATCGCCTTGCGGGCAACGTCGTACTGCGACCAGCGGCTCCGCTTGGCGATCTCCTCCACCCCGTGGCGGTAACGATCGCGGGTGGCGAAGTCCATCCCGGTGTAGACACGCGCCGGGTCCTCCCGCAGGATCTGCTCGACCAGGCTGTGGTTCTCGACGAACTTCCGCCAGTCGTTCGAGCTGAGAAACCGGAGGCTGATGATGCTGTTGCCCATCGAGACCTGGTCGGCGGCCTGCGACTGCCCCTCGGCCAGGACGAGCCGTTCGGTCGTCAGCCCCTGCTCCGACAGCCGGTGCTCGAGCCAACTGTTGGCGAAGGCGAAATGCGGGCTCTGCCCTTGCAGGTGCCGAGTCAGCTCCGCCAGAAACGCGCCCGAGAGAGGCGGGTCCGCGCGCGCCATGTCCGCCAGCACCAGCACCAGGTCAGTCGGGTTCCGTTCGACCACCTCCACCATCCGCTCCGCCCAGTCGTCGGCCAGGTCCTGGTCCTTTCGCCCCGTGGCCAACCGCGCCGCCACACGGCGCAAGTTTTCGATCAGTGCCAGCCGCAGCATGATCGGTACTGCCCAAAGCTCACCGAGCGTTAGCGGCTCGATCGTTTGGTAGGCCGCGATGAAGCCGTTGACGCTGTCGGCGTCTACCCGCCCATCGACGTGTGCGATCAACTCCAGGGCGATACCGTAGACCCGCGGGTAGCTCGCGGCCGGCCCACCGGCCAGCCGCGGCAGCTCCCGGCTGAACGCCCGCGGCAGGTGCCGCCGGGCGGTCCGGATCTGGTCTTCGATCAGATAGAAATTGTCGAGCAGCCATTCGGCCGCCGGCGCGATCCGCCGCTTCCGATTGACGGCGGCCGTCACCAGATGGTACGTCTGAACGAGGATCCGCTCGTTCTCGTCCAGCCGCGACATGAGCTTGTCGGACACCCGCCCCGTCGCAAGCCGGTGGGACGCCGCCAACGATTTGGCATGCCGCTGGAGTTGATCGACGCTGAACAGCTCCGCTCGCAGCGGCTGCTCGTCCACCCTCTTGGGGGACAGCCCGTCCCCGTCGCTGAACTTTCGCCAGGGGGACAGTCGGTCCAGTCGCGCCTTCAGTGAATGAACAACCACCCAGGACCCCTCGTGACCAAGTTTCCCGCCTGCCTTCAGGCGAGGTTGTCCCTGGTTTAGTCGATCATTGTCAGAAGATCAACACGCGCCCGACGGTTGATGATCAGCCAGAGCGCGTGGAATCAAGATCACGAGCAAGATAGTGGACATGGAAATCATGCTTATTCTCCTTCAAAAATGACTCAGTATTCATCGCTGAGGTTTCACCCGCAGCCTCGCCGACGGCTCCGGCTGCGCTCGGTCGTCGGGCACTGGCGGCATGAGGCTGGGAACAGGCAGGCGCCGCACTAACGCATCGGTCTCTCGGCTGGCGGGCACCTGCACCTGGCTGGCCGGTACCAGCATTCGCACCAGTTGGACCACACCCTGGGAGTGGTCCGGCTGCGACAACAACACTCGCGTCCGATCATCGACCAGCGCCGCGCCCTGGCTGCCTGACTGGCAGAGGCCGCCAAGCTGAAGCTGCTGGCCATCCATCGCAAAGCCGACTGCGAGTTCGGCGAAGGGGAGCGGATCGTCCGGCGACGGCAAGTCGGCGGCTGGCATCCGCAACTGGTCTCGAGCCGAAGCCAACAGCGACCGGCTGACCAGGCCGGGCCCGGCGGTCAGCTTGCCGGCGGCCAGCGTCAGCCGCCCCTGGTCGAAGACCGCCTCGCGCACTTCGAGTTGGGCGGTGCCGCTCAAGCGGTGCGGAAAATGGTCGGTCACCAGAGCGTCCAAGTCGATTTCGGAAAACAGGCCGGTCAGCTCGCCCTGCCAATCGCCGCGGGCGTCGTCGGCCCAGAAACGGCCGTTGAAGCGCGAGCGTGGGCCAAGCCAGCTCGCCGTGTCGGCCAGCGGCGATGCCAGCGAACAGGGCAGGGGAGTGCCGCCGGTGGACAGATCGAACCGCGTGGCGGCGGAGCTGCCGCCGCGGCCGCGCACCAGGCGCAGCCTGGCCGGCTCGGGCATTTCAATCCCCGCCAGGGTGAACCGCAAGCTGAGCGTGTCCTTGCGGCCGGCACTTTCGAGGTAGCCGCTGACGCCGGTGAAGGTCTGTGGGCCGCCTGGCGACTGCCAAGTGACGTCGCAGGGCGAGAGGTCCAGTGGGGTTTGCCAACCGGCGGTCTGCCGGCGCAGCCGGGCCAGCAGCCATTGCCCGAGGCGGGGCATGGCGTCTGGGTGGATCACCGGCTGCGACGCGGTCAGCACGAGGCCGCCGCTGGAGCGGCCTGCCTCCAGCAATCGGCAGGAGAGCAGCCGCCGGCCGGTGTCGGGATCGGCCACTTCGAGACCATGGTACAGGGTGACTCCTGGCCGGGGATGCGATACATCGGCCAGCGAGACTTCGAGGCCCAGGAGCGATGCGAGTTGCCGCTTGCTGCCCGCGACGTGCAACGGGGCGTTCACCAGCGCGCTGTAGCCAAGCACGATGCCGGTAGGCAGCAAGCAGGCCAGGCAGAACCCCGCGCGGCAGAGGCTGCGTCGAGTTGTTTCGTGCAGTTGGAACATCCTTGTTCGCGCTTCGACTGTTCAAACTGAGGAGGAGTGCTTCCAGCCTGCCTTGAATCAGCTCACCTTTGGGCGGCGAGCTGGTGGAACATTTTCCAGCGGGCCTGCATTTCGACGAGACTGTCGCCGCCGAACTTGTCGACGAGCGCGGCGGCGACCTCAAAGGCCACGACGTTTTCGAGGATCACCCCGGCTGCCGGGACCGCGCACACGTCGCTGCGCTCGTAGGAGGCCGACTCGGGTTGCTTCGTTGCCAGGTTGACCGACTCCAGCGGCTTGCGCAGCGTGCTGATCGGCTTTTTGGCGGCGCGGATCACCAGTGGCTGGCCGTTGGTCATGCCGGCTTCCAGCCCCCCGGCGTTGTTCGTCGGCCGGCTGTAGCCGAGCGTCGTCGTGCCTTGCGCCGCCGTGTCGTAATGGATCGGATCGTGTACCTGCGAGCCCCGCCTGCGGGCGGCCTCGAAGCCCAGGCCGATCTCGACCCCCTTGATGGCTTGCACGGCCATGACCGCCTGGGCCAACCGGCCATCGAGCTTGCGGTCCCACTGGGCGTGCGTGCCCAAGCCGAAGGGGAGCCCCTCGACGCGGACTTCGAGGACGCCGCCCAGCGTGTCGCCCTCCTTGCCGCACTCGTCGATCAGTTGCTTGACCTCGCCGTCCTGGTCGGGGTTGAGCGAATAGATTTCGCTGGCGTCGCGCAGCTTGCGCTGCTCGGCGAGCGTGCCCGGCCGTGGGTCGATGCGGATGCCGCCGAGTTCCACCGTATAGCCGAAGGCCTCGATGCCGAACTGCGCCAGCAGTTGCTTGGCCAGCGCTCCGGCCGCCACGCGGGCGGCGGTTTCACGGGCGCTGGCTCGTTCGAGGACCGCCCGGATCGATCCCAGGTACTTGATCGCACCGGTCAGGTCTCCATGGCCGGGGCGGGGCCGCTCCAGGTCGCCGAGCCGCTCGAGCTTGCTGTCCTTATTGATGATTTCCAAGGCGATGGGGCTGCCCAGCGTATGGCCATGCCAGATGCCCGCCTTGATTTCGACGCGGTCGGTCTCGATCCGCTGGCGTCCGCCGCGGCCGTATCCGCCCTGGCGGCGCCGCAGCTCGGCGTCGATGGGCGCGGTATCGACGGCAACGCCGGAGGGAAAGCCGTCGACAAGGGCCAACAGGGCCGTGCCGTGCGATTCGCCCGCGGTCCAATAGCGCAGCATGCGAGGAGCCTGGAGAGGAACGGCCCGCTTTCGGGCCTTTAAGCCTCAATTTTAACTGGAGCCGCGAGTCGGTGATAGGTCGGTTGGCGGCTTAGTCGAGGTGGTCTGAGCCGTTTCCGGGCATCAGCCGGATCGATAGGAAGCACAGCGACTTGTCGTCGAACGTATAAAAGACGCAGACGGGCGGAAAGTCGTCCCTGACAAGCGGGAAATACCAAACCTTGGAATCCTGGGATGATTGGTAACCAAGTTCCGGCCGCCGTACGAAGGCCCACTCAAGCCCACGGAGACACTCGTCCGCCTGAACGAAGTCGGGCTCGATCTGCTCCAGCTCGCGGTCGAATCGCTCTTCGTAGACGATCGACCTATTCGGCCGCTCCTCGTCGGACAAGCGCCTTCTCCGCGAGGGGTTCGAGGGTGGAAGCATATTGATCGGCCTGCTCAGAGCGCGAGCCACGCTGAACCAGCGCTACCTCGTAGGGGATCGTTTCCCATTTCTTGGCAAGCTTCCAACCGATGAAGTGATGCGATTTGGCGCTGATTTCTCGGGCGGAGAGTCCCCAGGCATCTTGTATGAGCTGCGTGACCAGCACCACGTCGTCGACCGAGAAGTCGCTCATGTCCGGCTCGCGAAGAGGCAGAAGCCTCTTTTGCACTCGATCGAAGTAGCGCGTGGAGCGAATCACCGCGTCACCATCCGCCAGCATGCCCCGCACCACCTCAACCATCCGGCGCGGAGCAGGGCCATTGTCCAGCTTGACGTACTCCTGGCCCGTGATCGACCGCTTCAGCCGCTTGTAGGCCAGGAAGTCGGCAAAAAAGAGCAGCTTGTTCAACTTGGTCGCGCCGAAAGCAGGATCCATCTCGCAGCGCTGGGCAATAAAAAGCGCCAGTTCACGGAGCTTCCTGTCACTAGACGCATCGGGCTGTGCGGTTGTCTTGCCCACGGCTGATCTTCTTGGCTGCGACTGAACAATATGCGTTGCGGCCCGGGAGGGCACACTTCCATTATAGCTGGTTGCCCCTAGTCCGCAGTAGTTTTCGCGGGGGTTCCTTGCGGCCTTGGTGCCGCGGGCCTGGTTGAGTTGCCCCTAGCGGTTGGGGGCGGGTAGAATCAAGGGCGTTCGAGAGCCGATTCTCCATTGGACGACCAGGCGGGGAGACACGAGGCGTGTCGCGCACTTCTGCACACCGTTGGTTGACGATCGCGGCCGGCTGTTGGCTGGCCTGCGCCCATGGCGCGCCGGCAGACGACGATTTCTGGGCGGCGCCGGACGCCGCCGCCATGACCCGGCGGGTCGATGAGCTGCTGCTGGAGCGGATGACCCAGGCGGGCGTCGAGCCGGCAGGCCGAAGCGGCGATGCGGAGTTCCTGCGGCGAGCCTGGCTGGACGTCAACGGCGTCATCCCGATGGCATCCGACGTGCGGGAGTTTCTCGGCGACGTCCGAAGCGAGAAGCGAGCGCTGGCCGTCGAGCGGCTCTTGAACAGCCCACGTTACGCCACGCACCTGGCCAACGTCTGGTCGAACATGCTGCTGCCGGCCGACGCCCAGATCGAACGGATCGAGCAGACGGCCCAGTTCAACGGTTGGCTGCGGCGGCGCTTCGCCGAGAACACGCGCTACGACACGCTGGTGGCCGACCTGCTGACGACCACGGGCGACGGGGACCGGGCCGGCGCGGTGCTGTTCTACACGGCGGCCGAGGTCAAGCCGGAGGAACTGGCGGCCAGCACGTCGCGGATTTTTTTGGGGGTGCAGATTCAATGCGCCCAGTGTCACGACCATCCGTTCGACGAGTGGAAGCAGCGCGACTTCTGGTCGTACGCGGCCTTTTTCGCGCGGCTGCAGACTTCGACGGGGGGCGGGCCGATGGCCACGGCGCTCGTCGATGCCCCGCGGGGCGAGGTCATGCTGCCCGACAGCGAGGAGGTCGTGCTGCCCAAGTACCTTGGCGCCGAACCACCCCGAGAGGACGCCGACGTGAACCGGCGGAGGCAACTGGCCATCTGGATGGTGTCGCGCGACAACCCTTACTTCGCCCGCGTGGCGGCCAACCGGGTCTGGGCCCAGCTCTTCGGCCAGGGACTCGTACATCCCGTGGACGACTTCGGCGAGCACAATCCCCCCAGCCATCCGCAACTGCTCGACGAGCTGGCGGCCTGGTTCGTCGCTGCTGGCTACGACCTGCGGGCCTTGTATGGAGTGCTGGCCAATACCGAGGCCTATCAGCGGACCAGCCGGGTCGATGCCCGGGCCAGCCCGGACGAAGCGCCGCCGGAGTTGTTTTCGCGCATGGCGATCAAGACGCTGACTCCCGACCAGCTCTACGACTGCCTGTTGCGGGCCACGCGGCTGGCCGAGGCCGAACAGGCGGGCGGCCCGGGCCCGATCTCGGCGGCCGAGCTGAACCGGCGGCAGTTTCTGGCGCGCTTCACCATGGGGACGCACGAGGCGGTCGAGTTTCAGGCAGGCATCCCGCAGGTGCTGGCCCTGATGAACGGCTCGCTCACCGCGCGTGCAACCGACCCGGATCAAGGCAGCGTGCTGCAGGCGTTGGCTGCGCCGTTTTTCAGCGATGGCGAGCGGGTGGAATCGTTGTTCCTGGCCACGCTCTCGCGCCCGCCGCGCGACGCGGAGCGGGCGAGGTTTGTCGAGTATGTTGAAATGGGCGGGCCGACCGCGGACCGGCGGCGGGCCCTGGGCGACCTGCTGTGGGCCCTGCTCAATAGTCCGGAGTTTGTTTTCAACCATTAGGGCAGGCCGGAGGCTGGAGGCTGGAGGACGCACGAAAGAGGGACGGACCCCTTCCTTCATCGGGCGCCTGGGCGCCATCGAGTGCCTGGGGCAAAGCGATAAGCGTGCCCCAGTCCCTGCGAGGAAAATAATGCTTCTCCGTTCGTTGCTCAACGTTGGGGCGATAACACTCCTGCTGGCCGGTTGCAGCAAGACGGCTCCTGCGCCTGCGCCCAAGGCAAGCGTTCCCGCGGTGAAGCAGACGGCCAAAGCGCAAGCCAGACCGGCTGGGATCAGCACTCCGGACAAGCAACCGGCCGCCGAAGAGCCGAAGACCGAGGAGCCGCCGGCCGCGGCCCGCGTGGCGGACGCGAGTCGTGAGCCGCCGCCGGACTCGGTGGAGCGGTTTGCCCTGTTCACGCCGGGCGGGCCGCTGGTGGTCGAGCTGGCGATGACCATCGATGGGCAGCCGTACGGGATGGCCCGTGCCGAAGTGATCGACGACCTGCTCCAGCAGGCGGACGTCGACCGCGACGGGCGGCCGACGTGGAAGGAAGTGCTCGGCAATAAGACGCTCACGGCCCGGCTGCCCTACAGCCGGCGTGAGCTGGCCGACCGCAAGCAGTTTCTGGACCGGCACGATACCAGCCGGAACGGCCTGCTGGACCGGGTGGAAGCCGAGCGGCTGCTGTCGCGGATGAACAATGCAGGAGCGGCCTTCTCGCTCGATGGATCGGCCGGCTACGGCGGGATGAGCGACCGCCAGTCGCCGCTGTGGGAGCTGATGGACGTGGTTCGCGATGACCTCTTGAATGCGGAGGAGCTGGCCGCCGCCAGCCAGCGGCTGAAGGTTCGCGACGCAAACGACAACGACACACTCGAAGCCACTGAATTGGCCGATGCGCCGGTTGATGCAAATGCCATGATGGGCGCCGGCCGCCGCTCGAGCCTGGCAATACCGTCCGCGGTGGTTTTGGGCGCCGGCGGCAGCCGGTACGGCAATGCCTCGCTGATCGCCGAGCTCTATTTGATGGGTGGGGGAATCCGGGACGACAGCTTCCCCCTGCTTCCCAGCCTGGCCGGTGAACTGGACGAAGACGGCGACGGATACCTGGACGCTGACGAGATCGGGCGGCTGGACGCAGTCGAGCCGCACCTCAGGGTGTGGGCCCAGTTCGGCCAGGCCGCCGGACAAGAAGCGGGGCTTTCGCTGCTGGGGATTTCGAACGAGCTGAATGGCGAGCAGCGGCCCGCCCCCGGAGACGCGCCGGCCGGTGCGCTCACAATCGAGCTGACGGGCCTGCGAGTCACGTTCGTGCTGGGCGACAGCGCGTCGACCGATTTCGCCGCGGCTGCCGAGGCGCAACTGGCCGCCCTGGATACGGACAAGAACGGTTACCTGGAAAAGCCAGAGCTGCCCAAGGCCGGCTCGCCGTTGCCCGCGGCGTTCGACGCGCTCGACGCGGACAAAGACGGCAAGGTCTACGCAACCGACATTGCCCGCTACAACAAGCGGCAACAGGCGCCAGGGCAAAGTGCCATCAAGGTGACCGTGCGGCCGAACCGGGACGCCTTGTTGACGTTGCTCGACGCGGATGACGACGGGCGATTGACCGCTCGCGAATTGAGCGTGGCGGCGGCCAAGCTGGCGCAATTGGATGCCGACGGCGACGGGCAGTTGAGCGTCGATGAGATCCCGAGCTCGATCGTCGTGCTCATCGAGCGTGGCGGCGGCAACACCGCTCGGCCCGATGCGACCATCGCGGCCGCTACGCCGGCCGGGCCGCCGCGCGGGCCGGCGTGGTTCGTCCACATGGACGTCAACCGCGACCGGGAGGTGAGCTTCCGCGAGTTCCTTGGCGGCGCCGATCGTTTCCAGGCGCTCGATTCCAACGGCGATGGCTTCATCAGTCTCGAGGAAGTGCTGGCCGTGGATAAGTTGGCCGACGATGACGCTCGGCCTTGGTAGTTGCTGGTTGCTGGCAAGAGAAGGAACCAACAACCAGGCTTGCGATCCGATCGTTCTAGCAACCAGCAACTAGGAACCAGGAACTAGCTAGGCCATTGCTGCCCGGTCAGGGCCTCGTAGGCCTCGATGTAGCGGGCCCGCGTGCCGGCCACAACCTCGTCCGGCAGTGGGGGCGGGGGGCTGTTCTTGTCCCAAGCGGTGGTCTCGAGCCAGTCGCGGACAAACTGCTTGTCGAACGATGCCTGGCCGCGCCCGGGCTGATATCCCTCGGCCGGCCAGAAACGCGAGCTGTCGGGCGTCAGCACTTCGTCGATCAGGATCAACGGGCCGGTCGAACGAGCGCCGGTGCCGGTGGGCGCGGCGAGGCGGCCCCACTCGAACTTGGTGTCGGCGATAATGATGCCGCGGCCAAGGGCGTGCTCGGCGCCGCGGGCGTAGATCGCCAGGCTGCGGCGACGCAATTCATCCGCCACCGCGGAACCGACCTGCTCGGCCATCTGGTCGAACGAAATGTTCTCGTCGTGCCCGCTCTCGGCCTTAGTGGCGGGCGTGAAGATCGGCGGGTCAAGACGGTCGCTTTCTTTGAGGCCGGCGGGCAGCCGCAGGCCGCAGACCGTGCCCCGCTGGCGATACTCGTTCCAACCCGAACCGGAAAGATAACCCCGCACCACGCACTCGACGGGGACAACCTGGGTTTTTTTGACGAGCATGCTGCGGCCGGCCAGGGGGCGGCGGTCGACCGCGGGCGGGAGGTCCATGGCGTCGACGTCGGTGGTCAGCAGGTGATTCGGCTCGCCCAGCAGATCGAACCAGAAGGCGGACAGCGCGGTCAGCACTCGACCCTTGTCCGGGATTCCCGAGGGGAGCACCCAGTCGAAAGCGCTCACGCGGTCGGTGGCAACCAGCAACAGCCGGTCGCCCAGATCATAGAGGTCGCGGACCTTTCCGCGGCGGGTTGGTGGGCGGTCCAGGACGCTTTCGAGCAGCACCGTTGTCATGGGCCGGAGTATAGCAGGCGGGCACTTTTCGATGAAGGGAGGGGGAGCAAAATGGGGCAGGGAGCCGAACTCGCCGGCCGCGGCGCGCGGGAGCCGAACTTGAACGGCCGCTCAGGCTCGGCTAGACTCGCGCTAGGGGCGAGGGTTCGTGGGCCACGTGCTGTTTCTTGCACGCCGGCA
This sequence comes from Pirellulales bacterium, assembly GCA_040901675.1. GTDB lineage: Bacteria > Planctomycetota > Planctomycetia > Pirellulales > JAICIG01 > JBBDNX01. The sequence goes on from JBBDYJ010000006.1 coordinate 196,757, forward strand.
GCGGCAGCAGGGTCTCTGCTGGGGCACGCTTGAGGGACAGAATGCCGACCGGCTTGTTACGATTCTTGATGCCCGCCTCCGCCGGCGTTACCGAAAGCCGGGCCCAGCGTGCCTACCTGACCGGGCCCGACCAGGTACCCTGGCCGTGCCGCATCCGGTTGGATAACGGCCAATTGGTGGTCGAACGCCAGGTGTCCGACTCGGGCAAGTTCCACATCCCCTGGCCGGTCGAAGGGCATGGCGAGGTGGTGCTCTCGACGGCCACGCTGATGGAATGCGACCGCCCCTACCACCTGCCGGTCGAGCTGGCGCGGGGCAAGGTCAACCAGGTCCGCAACCAGATTGCCGAGTGGCAGTCGATCGGGCTGGTCGTGCCGGACAAGGTCGATGCCGTGCTGAAGCGGGCGCTGGGACACCTGGCCCTGGCGGTCACCAGCCAACACGATCCGCAGGTGGCGGCCGAGCATGCCGAGCGGGCGATCGTGGCGGCCGTCGACGCGGCCGACTTGCTGGTGGCCTGCTACTGCGAACAGGCGCTGGCCTCGCGGCATCGCGGCACGGCTCGGCTGCGGACGCTGTTGGGGGCGCCGCTGGGGGCGGGTTTGCTCGATCCGCCGGCGGCAGCGGCTTTTCTCAAGGCCTTCAACTCCGCCATTGTTCCCATGGCCTGGCGTCAGGTGGAAGCCGCCGAGGGGCACCGTCAATGGGAAATCTCCGACCGGCAGATCGAATGGTGCGAGGCCCAGGGGCTGAAGGTGGTGAGCGGCCCGCTGGTGCAGTTGGATCGGCTGGCGCTGCCCGACTGGCTCTGCCTGTGGGAAGGCGATTTCCGCAGCATCCATTCATTTGTGAGCGATTACGTCCAGGCCGCCGTCACTCGCTACCGGGGGCGGGTCCACGTGTGGCAATGCGCGGCGCGGATGAACGTGCCCGATGCGCTATCGCTGACTGAAGAGCAGCGGCTGCAGCTCACGGTGCGGGCCATCGAGGCGGCCCGCCAGGCCGACCCAACAACGCCATTGTCGGTGTCGTTCGACCAGCCGTGGGCCGAGTACATGAGCAAGAGCGCGCCGGACCTTTCGCCGCTGCACTTTGCCGACGCGCTGGTGCGGGCGGGCCTGGAGCTGGGCGCCGTGGGCTTGGAAATCAACATGGGGTATCAGCCCGGCGGGAGCTATCTGCGCGATCGGCTGGAGTGCAGCCGGCTGTTGGACCTGTGGAGCTATCTCGGATTGCCATTGCACCTGCTGCTCTCGGTTCCCGGTGGGCAGGCGGCGGCCGCCACCGGCGCCGCTTCGCCCCCGCGGCCGGCGCCGGCCGAAGCGGGCCTGTCGGGCGGTTGGACAGCCGACAGCCAGGCGGCCTGGATCAAGCACTACCTGCCGATGATGGTGGCCAAGCCGGCGGTGCAAGCCATCTTCTGGAACCAGTTCGAGGGCGAGGCGGGCGAGTTTCCGCACGCCGGCCTGTTCGATCGCGCGGCGGGACCGAAGCCGGCGCTGGCCGCTCTGGCGGTCCTGCGCAAGAAGCACCTGGAATGATGCAAGTGGGCAGTGGTTAGTGGACAGTGGTTAGTGAGTGTCTAGTCAGAGCGTTAGCCCCAGTGCGACCACTCCCCTCTTGCCTGCTTACCTATGCCTCCTGGACCCACTGCCATCCACCACTGTCCACTAACCACTGACCACTAACCACTGACCACTAACCACTGACCGTGGCTCAAACGCGGCCGAAGCAGATCAGGCACATATCGTCGCTCTGCGCGCGCCTGCCCACGAAGCGCCTCACGTCGGAAAGGATGCGGTCGCCGAGCTGCTTGACGCCCGATGCCTTGGCACGAAGTTGCTGTTCGAGCCGCTCCAGTCCGTACAGCTCGTTATTGACGTTCATGGCTTCGCTGAAGCCGTCGGTGAACAAGGCGAGGCATTCGCCGGGCGCGAGCAGCAGCGACGCCTGCCGGTACTCCGAGTCGCCGGCGACGCCCAACGGCACGCCGGTCTCCTGCGTAGCGACTTCGACCACCTGGCCGTCGGCCCGCCGCCACAAGGGGGCCATGTGCCCGGCGTTGGCCACCTGGACCTCGTGCCCCACCAGGTCGATCACGGCCAATACCAGCGTGACAAAGCGGTCTTCCCAACCGCTGCCGCTGAAGCCCGCATTGAGCCGCGTCAGCGCGGCGGCCGGCGAGGGCTCGCTGACCAGCGTGTAGCGTGTCTCGGCCGAGAGCTTGGCCATCAGCAACGCGGCCGGGATCCCCTTTCCGGAAACGTCGGCCACCACCACGCCTAGCCGCTGGTTGGGCAGGGCCACGTAGTCGAAATAGTCGCCGCCGACCTGGTTGGCGGCCTCGTAGAAGTCGAAGAACTCGTAGCCGGGCACCTGGGGTGGTGCGCTGGGGAGGAATCCCTGCTGCACCTTGTGCGCCAGATCGAGGTCGCGCTCGAAGGCGCGGCGGCGCAGGGCCGTCTCGTGCAGTTGGGCATTCTCCACGGCGAAGGCCGCCTGGCTGGCCACGCTGGCCAGCACGTCGAGGTCGTCCTGCTGGAACGGCGTGCGCTGGTCGAGGGTATCGATCTGGATCACGCCCAGCGCTCGGCCCTCGCTATCGACGAGCGGTGCGCACATCATGGAGCGGATGCGGAAGTCGGCGATGCTCTGGCTGGTGTCGAAGCGGGCGTCGGTGGCCGCATCGGCCGAGAGGATAGCCTCCTTGCTTTCCATGGCCTGGTTGACGATGGTGCGGCTGATACGGATCGTCTCTTCGGCGTCTTGTCGGCGGTGCTTGACGGCCTTGGGCACCAGGGGTCCGCCGGGGCCATCCTGCAACACGACGAAGCCGCGGTCGGCCTGGATGAAGATTTTGAAGAGGCTGTCGAGGATCTTGGGCAGGACCTGGTCGAGTGAGATGGTCGAGCCCAGGTTGCGGGAGATTTCCAGGAGCGCCTTGAGCTTGATCTCGGGATTGACGGCGGCGGTCCGCAGGCCGGCCCGGCTGCTCTTGACGTCCACGGTCGACATGATGGTCGAGCCGCTGGAGTCGTCGATCAGCAAGGCCAGGGCCATGTCGCCCGCTTTCGAGCCTTCGGCCGTGTCGCCGGGGCCCGCGGCGCGGGTGTCTGCCTTGGTGGTCTTGCCATCTCCGGCGTGGAAGGTGAACAAGAGGTCGCAGATCTTGACCCGGTCGTTGTCGTGCAGGCGCTGGCGGCCGCGGACCATCTGTCCGTTGACGAAGGTGCCGTTGCGGCTGCGCAGGTCTTCGACGTAGAACTCGTTGCCCGAGCAGAGGATCTGGGCGTGCTGGCGGCTGACGGCCCCCACGTCGAGCACGATATCGCAGTCCGGGTGTCGGCCCAGGACGGACCGCTCGCCGGAGAGGACGAAGTGCTGACCCGGATTGAGTCCCTTGAGGACCTCGAGGACGGCCATGGTACGCCAGCCGGAGCGACGGTTTCGCCACAGCTCGGCGGCCCCGAAGCGCCGGCACATTGCGGCACGCGGGCCGAAGCCCGAGCAACCCGCCGATTCTATTTCGCGCCCGCCGCGGTCGTCAACGCTTCAGCGGGGTGGAATCTCGACCCGTCCTGCACAGGTTTGCAGTCGACCCACCCGATGGGGAACCTTTGCCGCGCAGCGAGTGTCTGGATGGCGTTGGGCGGCGTGTGGTCCTGGCGCGCCCTTGACGGCTCGTGAGGCATCCTGATAGGTTAGGCAGATTGCCCTAAGCCATTCAGCCCAAAGGCATTCGGTGGTGGCCAGTGGCCGTCGGTCAGTGGCTGCGGCTCGTTACGGGAGCGCATTTACTGGGGAATAGTGTAACGGTAGCACGACTGACTCTGGATCAGTTAGTCTAGGTTCAAATCCTAGTTCCCCAGCTTGCCGTGGCGTGGCGTTGGACAGCCGCGCCGGCCTGAACGTCGCCGATACGATGAACGCCCGGATCGAGAAGTTCGCTGTCGGCTGACAAGAGACGGCGTCAGGCGTCAGCGAGGGCGGCAGCCACGTGAAATGAGCCTATGGCCCCGACGGACCAGCTCCCTGCCGCCAGGCCGAGAACCCGTGCAAGGCGCCGGTGGGGACCATCGCAAACGCCCTTCTGGTTGGATTGTTGATCTTGGTGTTCAGCGTGAGTGCACTGGTTTTCATGGCTCCGACCGACGAGAGCGACGACCGCCCGCAATTCAGTATTTCGTTTCTGCTGGCGCTTTGCACGGTGGTGGGAGTCGCGGTCTCCGGCTGGCAGGCCTATTGGCCGCTGAAAGATGCGCTTTTGCAGGCCAACTCCGAGACGGCAGCCGAGCTCATCGCACGGTGCCTCAACTTGAGCCCGATCGTCATAGCGCCTCTTGTCGCCTTGGCGTGCCTGGGCAGACTCCCGCGGCCATTCATCTGGGTCTCGTGGGCCGCTGTGGCCGACATTTCGATTGAGACTCTCGTGGGCAGTACGATGGGCGGTGGCTACTGGTATGCCTACGTACTCGCTCCGGCCTTACTGGCTTGCTCGCTGGCCATTTGCCTTTGGTCGATGCGGCGTCGCGTTTCGATCTTGCGGCTTTCGGCGAGCTGCCTCTGTGGGCTCACTTGCGGCCTTTGGGTGGCGGTGCTCACGGACACGGACATGTTGTTGTGGTTGATCGTCATCGCGTGCGGGGGCGGAATTTACGCGCACATCAACTACCGCGAATACCAACTGCGACAGCCAGCAGTGACACCCGAAGGTCGGTGGTTGTAGCGCCCTTACAGATGGAACGGTTGATGTCAATAGGCGTCGGGCGTGATGACGCCCA
>JBBDYJ010000007.1:0-11818 GCA_040901675.1 Pirellulales bacterium
AGGTTACGAAAGCTACCCATTTCTGCTAGCTGACACAAGATTTCTTACAGGGCCCTATCTCTGTGTAATTTGCCTTGACACTTCGCTAACTCATCTTCCTTGGCGTCTCTGCGAGAGTCTCCGTCGTCTTCGTCCTGGCGTCTTCGTGTTCTTCGTGATCTTTGTGGTTCTCCTCTTCGTTCCTCGTCCTTGGCGCCTTTGCGCCTTTGCGAGAGACTCTTCCGTCTTCGTTTTCCGCGCGCCACCGCGTCCTCCGCGGTTGGCCGTCGATTCTCGTCTCGCTACTTGACGTAGTGCTCCACGAAGCCGAGATAGTCGGTGTCGCCGGCCCGGCAGGCGCTGTGCCGACGCACCGAGGTGTACACCACCCGCAGGCAATCCACCCAGGTCGCCTCGTCCACGTCCTCGCGCAGCTCGGCAGCGTGCCCCAGGAGCCGCAGCACGACACGCGTGTCCTCGTCTTCGGCCTCGGTTTGCTGGATCGCACAGCGGAGCACCGCCGCAACCAGCTTGTCATCCACGAAGGCCAATTGGCGAGAGGCGGTGACCAGCGCGGACTCGATGTTCTGCAGTACATCCTGATGATCGCTGATCATCCGGTCTTCGAGCTTCCGCGGCGCCTTGAGTTCTGGGGGCGGCCCCGCCGGGCGGTGGGCGCGGCGCTTCCTGTCCTGTTTCAGAGCATCGAGTATCTTCTTGCTGATCGGCATGTTTCCCTCCTTGGCCGCCGCTCACGCCGCGGCGATGGCGGTCCCGGCCCCGAGCCGGGCAACGAGGGTGAATCTGCCAAGTATCGGGCCTTTTTGTCAACGGCGCTTTATGGCGGCCTGCCCCCGCCGGAGGCGCCCCACGGAGGCCCAGACCGCCCGGCCGGCTCCGTTACGCTCGATGCCAGGCGGCCGAGATGCCCTCGACGAACGCGATCAGCAGCCACCAGGCGACCGCAATCGAAGCGGCCAACAGCAGCAGCAACGCCGCGATCAAGCCGGCCGTGAACAGCCAGTCGCCGCGGCTTGCTTTGCGGGCCTCGGCCGGCCCGGCTTCGACTCTGCGCCGCAAGAGGGCCACGTTGCGCTGGTTGGCTTTCCAGTAGGCGTCGAACAGGTCCCCCACCAGCGGTATCGACCCAACGAGGTAGTCGACTGCCACGTTCATGGCCATCCGCAGCATCGTGCCTCGCGAGACGCCCTTTCGGGCCGCCGCCGTCAGAATGTAAAGCGAAATCAGCGTGGTGGCCGTATCGCCGATGCCGGGGATCAGCCCGATCAGCGGGTCCCAGCCGAAGCGCCATCCCAGCCCCGGAACCCGGAACACGCTGTCGGTCCAGCGGCTCAGGTCGTCCAGGCGCGGATCGACCTCGTACCGGCCGGGCGTTCGGGCTGGGATCACGATCTCTTTCACCTGGTCCACGTGCCAGCTTGGAACAATTGTCCGGCCCGGCCAGTCGCGGATGCGGCTGCACGGCCAGAGCGTCCACCGGGTTAGAACAGAAGACAAAAAAACGGCACGCCCCGGGGAACCGTGGGCGTGCCGTTATGATCAAAGAGTCTCGCTCGAGCAGCGGGTCTGCTCTAGGCGTTTTTCTTCCTGCGTCGCAGGAAACCGATCAGGCCCACTGGGGCACCAGCCAGGATCAGGGCCAGCGTCGCCGGCTCCGGAGTGGGAACCGGCACGTTGCCTACATTCGTGTTATTAGTGTTAGAAAGTGTCGATGTGGTCAAGGCAGCGTAAAAACCCAACACCGGGCTATCGAACTCTGAAATGGCCGAAACAAGGATGGGTCCTACCCTGGTGGCCCCCGCGACATCGGGAGCGTAAGTAAACGTCAGATTCAAAATAGACGGATTGTCCGGCGCCACAGTCAACGGCGGCGTGACGCCTACAAGTTGGGTCGAAGCATCAAAATCGCTGTCAACAACGCCAAAACTCACGAACCCTGCGAAGTCGTAGATTGTGAAAAAGTCAGGGTTATTCGCACCTTCAACGTTATTGAACTCCTCATCGAGTTGTGTCGTTGCCGTATAGGTCCAGAGGAAATTACTGCCATCGGGCGTGACATCGACGAGAGTAACCAGCAGTGGGGCGGCCAGCGCCGGGGCGGCACCGAGCAGTGCCAGAGCGGTCAAAAGAAACATCGTTTTGCGAATCATCGGTTCCCCTTCTTTGACGAGAGTGACTATTGCTCGATCCATGTTGCGTGACCGGTTTCGTTTGGTCATTGGCACGATCATACGCACCGTCCTGACACTGTCAACCAATTTGCGGCAAATCCGGCAAAGTTGCGCGATTGCGCAAAAAGGTGCCGGTCGCGCGAGTCCGCAGCGGGCAATGACTGCGGAAGTTAAATAGTTACTGGACAGTCACTTACGTGCATTTCGCGGCTGGAGGCGGCGGACCAGGGAACCGGTACTGCCGGCCGCCTCAGCTTGGCATCGACCGCAATGAATGCGGTCACTACAAACCTTCGACCGCATGAATGCGGTCACTACAAACTGTGCAATCCGCTACGATCGGTCTGCCCCACGCCACTTGCCGCGGCTTGGGCGCCGGCGTGCTGTTTGCCGCCTTCCCTTGCCGCAACGGCTGGGTACGATGGATCTCTACGCGCGACCGCGTTTCACGGGCGGCGGGCCACGATGGCCGCCCCCTCACTGGCCGGCAAAGATGCCCACTTCGATCGACCACTCTGTGCCATGCGAAAGATCAATCTCCGGTTTCTGCTTGGATTCGTGACCATCGTCGCCGTGCTCGCCGGTGCCACGCACCTCTTGCACGGCCGGCAGGTCAAGCGCAGCGCCGAAGTGCTGCTGGTGCAGGCCGACAACCGCCTCCAGGCCGGCAAGCCGGCCGAGGCCATCGGCTACTTGCAGCGGTACGTGAAACTGAACCCGGCCGATACCGCCCAGCGGGCCAGGCTGGCCGGTGCGCTGGCCGACACCGGCAACTACGGGGCGGCCTTCTTCCTGCTGGAGCGTGTGCTCTGGGAAGAGCCCGGCCGGCTCGACGAGCGGCGGCGGCTGGTCGAGCGGCGGCGGCTTGTCGAGGTGGCCATGCGGATCGGCCGCCCCAACGATGCCCGCACTCACCTGAAGGACCATTTGCTCAAGGCCCAGCCGGACGATGCCGTGCTGCACGACCTCTTGGGCCAGTGCGAGCTGGCGCTGGGAGCGTTCTTGGCGGCCGACGAGGCCTTTAAGCGTTCGTGCAACTTGGCGGCCGAGGCCTTTAAGCGTTCGTCCAAACTCGACCCGTCCTCGATCGACGTCTACCTGCGCCGCGCAGTCCTGCTACGGGAACATAGGGAGCAAATAGTAAGGTCGAGCGGGCGTCCGGAGGAGGTGGAGAATCCGGAGGAGGTGCTGGAAGCCATGGTCGCGAACAACGCGGGCAGCTTCCGCGCCTACCTGGCGAGGATCGCCTACCGGCGGCAGTACGGGCTGGCTGCCGGCGGCGGCGAGGACCTGCCCTCGGCGCTAGAGCAAGACGTCCAGCGGGCGCTCGAGCTGGCCCCGGACGACGCCGACGTGCTGCTGCAGGCCGCGCAGGTGGCCCGCGACGCCCGCGACGAGGCCGGCAAGGCCCGCGCTCGCGAGCACCTCGAGCGCGGCCTGAAGTTGCACCCCGAGATGCCGGGCTGGTACCTGGGCCTCGCGCAGCTTGAAGACGACGAGAGAAACAAGGACGCGGCGGCCGACTGGCTGCGGCGGGGCCTGGAGGAAGTGCCGGGCCATATCGACCTGTTGTGGAACCTGGCCGACCTGTTGATCCAGACCGACCGCGCCCCGCAGGCCCTGGAAGTCATCGCCCAGTTGCGGTCAAAAAACTATCCGCCCGCGCCGTTGGACTACCTGTCGGCACGGCTGAGCATCCACAAGAAGGACTGGCTGGCGGCGGCCGATCAGCTTGCCAAGGCCCGCACCGCGATGGCGCCCTGGCCCGACCTGGCCAAACAGGCCGACTTCTGGCTGGCCCACTGCCATGGCCGGCTGGGCAGCCCCGATCTGCAAATCGAAGCCTATCAGAGCGCGCTGCGCGTGGACGAATCGTGGGCGCCGGCCCGGCTGGGGCTGGCAGCCGCGCTGGTAGCCGCCAGCGACCTCGACGGGGCGATCCGCGAGTATGGCAGGTTGGTGCAAGGGCGCAAGGCGCCGCTGGAGGTTTATCCGGCGATCGCCCGGCTCATGTTCCTGCAGCGGTTGGTAGTCGCCAACCCCAACTGGGAGCCCGTGCTCGACGTGCTGAACCAGGCTGAGCAGCTCGCGGATGAGAAGAAGTTACCGGCTTCGGCCGACGTGCCGATCCTGCGGGCGGAAGTGGCGGCCGCCCAAGGCAAGAACAACCCAGCCAAGTATGACGAAGCCAGGCAGATTCTCGAAACCGCCCGTGATAAGCAACCCGACCTGCTAACCTTGCGGCTGGCGCTGGCGGCGCTCGAGCAACGTCTCGATCAATGGGACCAGGCGGCCGGGCACCTGGACCAGGCCGAGCGGGACCTGGGCGACAGCGCCGACTTGCGGATCGCGCGGGTCCGGTGGGTGCGCCAGCGGTACCAGACCGAGTCGCTCGCGCACCTGGCTCGGCTGGAGCAGTCGATCGAAGCGTTTGAACCGGCGGACAAAGCCCGCCTGCTGCACGCGCTGGCAAGCAGCTATTTCTCCGTGGCCCGGGCACTGCCGGCCGGCGATGCCCAGCGCGAGCCGGCCCTGTCCGAGGCGCGGCGGTTGTGGACCGAAGTGGGCCGCTTGGAGCCGGACCACCTGACCTCGCGGCTCTTCCTGTTCGACCTGGCGATCGCCGACGGCGACGAGCTGCTGATGGCGGAGCTGCTCAAAGACATCCGCCGCATCGAGGGGGCCGAGGTCGGCCCGCTGTGGCGCTATGGAGAGGCGGCGCGGCTCGTCATGCTGGCCCGCAAAAGCGATGACCAGACCGGACTCAACCGCGCGCAGGGTCTCTTGACCGACGCGGCCAGGCAGCGGCCGCGCTGGTCGCGGATTCCGCTCTTGCGGACCGAAATCGACGAGCTGCGCAACGACCGCGATGCGGCGATCGAGCACTACCGCCAGGCCGTCCAACTCGGCGAACGCAATCCGGCCATCATCCGCCGGCTGGTGGAATTGTTGTACCGCGAAGGTCAGTACAAGGAGGCCGACCAGCAGTTACGCGAGCTCGACAGGCAGCAGGCGCTGATCAGCGTCGAGCTGGGCCGCTTGGGGTCGGAAATCTCGGCACGGATCGACGAGTATCCCCGGGCCATCGACCTGGCCCAAAGAACGGCGGAGAAATCGAACGACTACCGCGATTACGTCTGGCTGGGGCAAGTGCTGTCGCTGGAGAAAAACCAGCCCAACGACGCCGAAAAAGCCTTGCGCGACGCCATCGACCTGGCGGAGCACGAACCAGCCCCCCGGGTGGCCCTGGTGCGGTTCCTGCACGCTCAGGGCCGTACCGATGAAGCCGAGGCCGAGCTGGCCAACGCACGCGAGCTGGTAGCCGGCGAGGATTGGCCGCTGGTGTTGGCGGCCTACTACGAGGCGACACAGCGCCCGGAGCTGGCCGGCGAGCAATACCGCGAGGCGCTGGCGGCCGATCCGTCGAGCCCCGCGGCGCTGCGGAAGCTGGCCGAGTTCTATCTGCGCAGCGGCCGCCCGCGGGAGGCAGAGCCGCACTTGCGCGAGCTGGTCGATCCGGACGGCCAGGCCGCCGACCCCGACCGCCGCTGGGCCCGCCGCAACCTGGCGGTCGCCCTGGTCGCGCGGGGCGACTACGCCTCGCAACGGCAGGCGCTGGCCCTGCTGGAGGAGAATCTCAAGCTGGACGACAACTCGGTCGACCGCCGGGCCAAGGCAGTGGTCCTGGCCAGCCAGCAGCGCCGGCGGCCGCTGCGGGAGGCGATCCAGCTCTTCGAGAAGCTCGTCCAGGTGGAAGCGCCCTCGAATGAAGACCGCTTCCTGCTGGCGCAGCTTTACCAGGCCGACGGCAACTGGCCCGCCGCACGGCAGCAGATGCGCAGCCTGCTGGCCGTGCAGGGCGACAACCCGGGCTACCTGGCCTGGTACGTGCGGGCACTGCTGGGGCGCGGCGAGGCGGCCCAGGCCGAGGCCTGGTTGGAGCAACTGGAACGGCTCGAGCCCAAATCGGCCCGCACGGCCGAACTGCGCGCCGGATGGCTGGTGGCGCGCGGCAAATATGACGAGGCGATCGCGCTGGTCGATGACCTGTTGGCCAGCGGAGCCAGCCGGGTGGAACCTGCCAACTCCGATCCGGCCGGCGCCCTGTCGCAGGCCGGCACCGCCGCGACCGAAGGATTGGAGGAGCCGGACGACGCGCAGCCGCCCGGACCAGCCGCTCTGGCGCCGGGCAAAGCAGTCCGGCCCGTGACGGCCGGCGCGGTTGCCACGCTGCTGGAGCGGCTGGCCGAAAGCATTCAGGCGGCCGAAAGCCGCGAACCCACGGCCGAGCAGTCGGCGGGCAAGGCGAAGCTGCTGGCGGCCGCCGAACAGCGGTATCGCGAGCAGGCGGCGGCCGATCCGAACGGGTTCATGCTCCTGGCCGGGTTCCTTGCCCGGCAGGGCAGGATCGACGAGGCCTTGGACCTCTGCGAGCCCGGCTGGCACGCGGAGACGGCCGAGCAGGTAGCCTTGCTCGCCGTTGGCATGCTGCGCAGCCCCACCGCGGATGCCGGGCACGTCGCCCGGGTGGAACCCAAGCTTCGCGAGTCGGTCGAGCAGAAGCCCAAGAGCCTGGCCCTGCTCGAGGCGCTGGCCAATCTGCACGACGTCAAGGGCGACTATCTGCGTGCCCAGCAGGCCTACCGAAAGCTCATCGCCCTGGCACCCAAGCACATGGTGGCGTTGAACAACCTGGCACTGCTGAGGAGCTATGGCGGGCATGGCCGCCAGGAATCGCTGGCTTTGATCAACCGGGCCATTGCGGCGGCCGGCCCGCGGCCCGTGCTGCTCGATTCGCGGGCCAGCGTTCACCTGGCACTGGGCAAACCGGGCAAGGCGATCGAGGACCTCAACGAAGCCTTGGCCGACGGGCCTACAGCGGCAATGTACGTTCACCTGGCGCAGGCCCACCAGATGGCCGGCAACCGGGCCGAGGCGGCCGCGGCACTGAAACAGGCCCGGCAGCAAGGCTTCGAGCCGTCGCAGTTGCACCCGCTGGAGATCGAGGGTTATGAGAAGCTGGCCAAGGAGCTGGCCGGCCGGTAAGCTAAGCCATCATGGCCGCGAAGGTCGCCGTTGTCGGACGGTTCGATCCACGCTCCGCCTCGCTGGATCGGGTCCGGTTCTGCCTGACCCGCATGCTGCAGGAGCACGAGCTGCTGTTTCTGTCCACGGCGGCGGGGATGCCGACCGCGGTGATGAAGACCTTGGACTGGGTGCTCTTGTGGCGCGATTCGCTCCTTTGCGAGGCGATGCCGATCTGGCGACAGGTCTATAAGCGCCGGGAGCGGAGCGGCGCGAGGATCGGCGGTTTGGGGATTGCCCTTCACGAGGTGCCCCCGGAGCTGAAGCGCCCGATAGCCAAACTGCTCGACGTGAGCGGCTTCTGCTTCGTCCGCGACGCCGCGACCCGCGCGGCGCTGAACGACCATGAACGCATCGAGGTCTTCACCGACTTGACGTGGTGCTCCCCACTGCCGGACTCGCCCGCTTACCGGGAGACGGCCGACGTCGCCGTGCACCTGCGGCCTCATTTGCTCCCCGGATATGATCCGCGCAAGTGGCTCGGCCAGTTGGAGGGCTTCAGCGCGTTGCCGTTTCCGATGGATCTCTTCGACCGCCGGGAACGCGACTTGTTGGTGGGTCACTTCAGCGAAGATGTTTCGGAAGACTTCACGCCGGTACCGCTCAAGCGGAGCCGGATGGCGCTGGTGTCGAGTTACCACGCGGCCGTGTTCGCCATGCAACTTGGCAAGCCGTTGCTGGCGATCGACCACGACCCCTACGTCAACCGGCTGATGTGCGACGCCAGGCTGGAGGATTGTCTGCTGGCCCCCGCCGATCACGATCTGTTGCCCCAAAAGATACGGTACGTGCTCTCGGAACGGGCTGGTGTTCGCCAACGTATTGGCGACTACGCCGAGCGCCAGCGCAAGCAGGCGGCCCGGCTCGTCGCCGCGGTCCGCGAGCACCTCAATTCCAACGCCCCGCAGGTGAAACCGAACCGGAAGCTGGACTGAGATTATGCTCCCAGCGCTTTACCCGCTGCGTTTTCAGCCGATCCTCCGCCGGTACCTGTGGGGAGGCCGCCGGCTCGGCAGCCTGCTCGGCAAGCCGCTGGGGCCCCAGGACGACTATGCCGAAAGCTGGGAAGTCTGCGACCACGCCGCCGACCAAAGCCTGGTAACCGCCGGCGCCTTGCAGGGAGCGGCGCTTTGCGACCTGGTGCAGGGGCGCCCGGTGGAGCTGTTGGGCCGCCACGCCCCCCAATCGCGTTTCCCGCTGTTGTTCAAGTTTCTCGACGCCGAGCAAACGCTCTCGGTGCAGGTGCACCCCAACGACGCGCTGGCAGCCCGCGAACAGCCGCCGGACCTGGGCAAGACGGAGGCCTGGGTGGTGCTGGCCGCGCGGCCGGGCAGCCTGATCTACGCGGGGCTGAAGCGGGGCTTCGACCGTCCGGCGCTGGAGCGTGAGCTGGCCCGTGGGACGTGCGCGCTGTGCCTGCACCGCTTCGAGGCGCGCGTCGGCGACTGCGTGTTTCTTCCCGCCGGCGTGGTCCATGCCATCGGCGCGGGGCTGGTGATCGCGGAGATCCAGCAGGCCAGCGACACGACCTACCGCTTGTTCGATTGGAACCGGCTCGGCCCGGACGGCCGCCCGCGCCCCTTGCACGTCGAGAAGGCGCTGGAGGCAATCGACTTCGAGTACGGCCCGGCCGGCCCTCGGCGGCCGCAACCGACCGAGCAGGCCCATGCCGAGCGGCTGGTCGAGTGCGACAAGTTCGTGCTGGACCGCTGGAGCTTCCATACTCCCCAGCCGGCCGGCGGCGACGACCGCTGCCACATCATCGCCGTGCTCTCCGGGCGGATACGGATCGAGGGAGATCCGCACGCCGAGCCATTGCCGGCCGGCGGAACCTGTTTGCTGCCGGCCGCCCTCGGCGCCGTGCCGATCGCGCCGCTGGAGCCCACGGTGGTTCTGGACATGTATCTGCCGTGAGGGAAAGGCAGAAGGCAGAGGGCAGAAGGCAGAAGGCAGAAGGCAGAGGTCGGAGGTTCCGCCTGCGGCGGGACTTGCAGCATGGTTCCGCCCGCTGCGGTCTGGCAGCCCAGTTCCGCCTGCGGCTCCTAATTCCGCGGAAGAACCGAGATTTCTTTTTAGAAAGTCGGCGGCAAAGGCGTCTAATCTAATAGGTCCACTGCGGAAACCAGACCGGTGGAGCACCACCTTGTGCGACAACGCAGCACTGGATCGGCTGGTGCTCGAGCACCTGAGCGGTGCTCTGCGCTTCGCCACGCGCCTCACCGGTGACGCCGACGCGGCCGAGGAAGTGGTGCAAGAAGCCTTGGCGAAAGTAGCCGGGGGATGGGCCGCCTTCCGAGGGGAAGCGGCCTTTCGCACCTGGCTGTTTCGAATCGTGCTGAACGTATTCCGGGACCGGCGCAGGCCGCCAACGGTAGAACCGCTGGCCGACGACCTGGGCGACTCGCGTGCGATCGATCCCGCTTCGGCAGCCATGGCCGGCGAGCTGGGCACGTTGATCGCGCGTCACGTGTCGTCGCTGCCGGCCAGGCAGCGCGAGGTCCTGGTGCTGGTGGCGTACGAGGGCTTTTCGACCAGCGAAGTCGCCGCCGCGGTGGGAATCAGCGAAGCAAACGTCCACTCCACGCTGCACGCTGCCCGCAACCGGCTCAAACGGCAACTGGCGGCCTACTTGGCGGAGAGATAGTGCCATGTCGACCGAGCCGACGCACAACACGCCCGACGACGAGCTCGACCGGCTGCTTGCCCTGGCGCGTTGGCCGGAAGCGTCCGGCGAGAGCCTCGCTCGCCTCGAACAGCACTGGAATGCGCTGCCGCGCCCGGCGTTGCCGCCTGCCGAAGCCGTTGGTATCATCAGGGATGCTGCCCCGCCCGGCCCGCCTCCCGTCACGATCCCCGGTGTCATGCTAAAGAAGCGCGACGACGACCTGTTCCAGGACACCACGATGACCTTCGGGGAGCACCTCGAAGAGTTGCGCGGGTCGCTGATGAAGGCGCTGGTTTGCCTGGTGATCGGCACGGGCCTGGGACTGACCGTGGGCAGCTCGGTGGTCGACCTGATCACGGCGCCGCTGAAGGCCGCTCTGGCCACTTATTACAAGTCGGAGTCGGTCGAAGACTACGAGAAATGGGCGGCGGAGCGGGCCAAGGAGCGCCTGGCGGTGCCCTATACGGTCGACGAAATCAAGCACCTGGTGGACGATCAGGGCCAGGTGTTCGAGATCCGCTACATGCACCCCAAGCAGGTGTCGCACGGCCTGGGAACCGAGGCCGAGGCGGCCCCTTCCGGCAAGCGCCAACGGCCGGCCGCGGGGTCCGGCACGGATGACCCGGACGACGAACAAGCAAAAGCGCCGACTCTGGACGCGTCGGAGTTGGTGCCGATCTTCTTGTGGCAGCCGGTGGAGAACGATGCGCGGATCAACCCGACGACGCTGAGCGCGCAGGAAGCCTTTGCCATCTGGTTCAAGGCCTCGCTGGTGGTGGGAGTGATTATTTCCAGCCCGCTGGTGTTCTATTTCATCTGGTCGTTCGTGGCGGCGGGCTTGTATCCGCAGGAAAAGAAACACGTGTACACGTTTCTGCCGTTCAGCTTGGGGCTGTTTCTGGCCGGCGCGGCGCTGTCCTATTTGTTCGTGTTCCAGCCGGTGCTCGACTTCCTGTTGAGGTTCAATCAGCAACTGGACCTGGATCCGGACCCGCGGATCAGCGAATGGTTGAGCTTCGTGCTGTTTCTGCCGCTGGGGTTCGGAATCAGCTTCCAATTGCCGCTGGTGATGCTGTTTCTGGAACGGCTGGGCATCTTCAACGTGCGGTCGTACATGGAGAAGTGGCGGATCGCCGTGCTGGTGATCTTCGTGTTGTCGGCCGTGCTGACGCCGGCCGACCCCTACAGCCTGCTGTTCATGGCGGTGCCGCTCACGATCCTGTATTTCGGCGGCGTGCTGTTGTGCGCCTGGTGGCCGCGGAAGGTCAGCGCCGCCGAGTACGCGTGAGTAGCAGAATTCGCCAGGATTCTGGGGGATTGTGTCTGGGGTGCCACTGCTTGGAGGCTGCCGGCGCCGGGTGCCTGGGGCAAAGCGATAAGCGTGCCCCAGTCTTCTCTCCCTCCAGCCTTCAGCCTCCAGCCTCCAGTCTGATTTCAAATGGCTTCGCTGCCGCGTTCGCCGGTGCGGATGCGGATGCAGTCCTCCAGCGGCAGCACGAAGATCTTGCCGTCGCCGATTTCGCCGCTGGCGCCGGTGCGGCCCCCCTTGATGATGGCCTCGATCGTGGGCTCGACGAAGTCCTCGTTCACGGCGATCTGCAACTGCACCTTGCGCAGCAGGTTCACCGAGAACTCGTGGCCGCGGTAGGTCTCGGTGTGCCCCTTCTGGCGGCCGAAGCCTTGCACGTCCATCACGGTGAGTCGGAACACCTCGACCTCGGTCAAGGCGGCCTTGACGGCCTCCAGGCGGCTGGGCTGGATGATGGCGATAATCAACTTCATGCGGTTCCTCGCTGTCCGGCGGCCCCCGGATAGTGCATGGTAGCCGGGCCGGCGAAGTGCCTCAAGGCTGGAGGAAAAAGAAGCGGGGGGGGGGGGGGGGGGGGGGGGGGGGGGG
>JBBDYJ010000007.1:11828-45847 GCA_040901675.1 Pirellulales bacterium
CCCCCCCCCCCCCCCCCCCCCCCCCCCCCCCCCCGCGGTTGCAATCGTGCGAGAGCGGCCCTAGTAGGACAGCACCACGTTGGTGCCCAGCAGGAACTGGTCGTCGTCCGAGCCGTTGTCATAGGGGAGCGTGCCGTTGCCGGGCACATTGCTGGTGCCGGGCAGGCCGTCGTACCAGTCCCAGCGGACCTCGTTGCGAATCAGCACTCTGGGGCGGAACTTCCAGTTGAGACCCAGGGAGATCTCGTAGAAGTTGCCGGCAAAACCGCTGCCGCCCCAGCCCCGACCGAAGAAGTCGCCGCCGGGCGAGCCGAAGCCGGCCACGCGGAAGCCGTCGTCGTCGCGGAACCACTCGCCCCGCGCACCAACGGCCCAGCGGTCGTTGATGTCGTAGAGCAGGTACTGGTTGATGCCGTACCACTCGGCGTCGGCGCCGCCCGGCGTGAAGCCGGCGGCCCCTTCCTGGTGGCCGATATCGCTCTGGAAGACGTAGGTCAAGTTGCAGCCAATCTTGTAGCTGGCCACGATACTGTGGACGTAGCGGTTGGCCTCGCCGGCGGGATCCTCGGCGCCCGTGCTCAGGGCAAAGGCCAGCGAGAAGACGTCGCTGGGCGTCCAGGTGGCGCCGCCCAGGAAGGAGATGTCGTTGTTGATGTCTTCCCACTGGTCCCAACCACGGTGGAAGCCGCCGGTCAGGGCCAAGGTTTCGCTGAGGGCATAGCTGGCCAACACGCCGGTGTGCGTGAACGGCTCGCCATACTGATGGGTGTAGGCGTGCGTCGAGAAGAAGTTGCCGTTGGCCGGCACCACTTCATACCCGATGATCGTGTAGAAGCGGCCGACCTTGATGTCCAGGTCGTTGAAACCCACCTGGCCGTACATCTGCGGGATGGCCATGCCATAGAAGCGGCGGTCCTGGTTCCAATCCATCGTGCCGTCCTGGTTGGTCTCGAAGCCAAGAGCCGGCGTGAACCGCCAGTCGGTGCCGTAGAGCGCGTCGACCCGGCCCCCCAAATCCCAGCCGCTGCCGCCCGTGTCGACGGCCCGGTCGAGATAGAGGTAGACCTGGTTCAACTGGAGCTCGTCGGCACGGTCGTTGAACGTGACCGGTCCATTGAAGCGATCGATTGGATCGTCCGGATTCCAGAAGTAGCTGCCCGACAGGAAGGCGCCGAAGTGGCGGGGCCGCTCGTCGCAGCAGGTGTTGCACTTCGGTTCGCAGCAGTTGCCGTGGTCGTGGGCCATGGCCGCGCCGTAGTCGGCGGCGGGCGGGACATCGCTGGGCGACATCGGTTCGGGGGCGGCCGGGGTCGGCTGGCCGGCGTAGTAGCTCTCGTACTCGTAGGCGACCTGACGGTCCGCCGCGGGGCGGTACAGCGACGGGTAGAACCCGCCGGCGGGCTGTTGCGCGAAAGCCCGGCCGCCGGAGAGCAGCCCGGCAGCGGCGGCAACCATCGCCAGTTTCGAAATCTTCATGGCCCGGTACTCCAATCCTTTGATACGGGGTTGATGCTGCGTGCCCGCCAGACACACACTGAAAACGAAGTCACGGTCTCGTGGGTCCGTCGCGGAGAGACGCTTGGTTGGCACTCTCGCCGAACTTGGGTCGGCCAGATTTGCTATCGGTACGAGCCATGAGCGGAATTCAGCCCAAACCGCCACAACCCGAATCCACGGAGCGATTTACCCCAAGCCGGTGTTAAAGATTGCCGGCTGGGAAGAGTCTCCGGCGAGGCCGGCACGGAGAGGGCGGGACGAGCACTGCTTCTCGCCAGCCGGCACGCCGGCAGCCTCCAAGCAGTGGCACGGGAAACATCGGCTACTTCAGCTCTTCGAACATGGCCTCGACGAAGCTGTCGGGCTGGAACAGCGCCAGGTCCTCGGCCTTTTCGCCGACGCCGACGTACTTCACCGGCAGGCCGACTTGCTGCCGGATGGCAACCACCACGCCCCCCTTGGCGGTGCCGTCGATCTTCGCCAGAACGATGCCGGTGCAGTGCACCGCCTCGGTGAAATGCCGGGCCTGGCTGATACCGTTCTGGCCGGTGGTGGCATCCAGCACCAGCAGCACCTCGTGCGGAGCGGCCGGGATCTGCTTGCCGATCACCCGATGGATCTTGGTCAGCTCCTGCATCAGGTTCTGCTGGGTCTGCAAACGGCCGGCCGTGTCGACGATGCACACGTCGGCCTTGGTCTCGATCGCCCGCGCCACGGCCCGGTGGGCCACACTGGCCGGATCGCTCTTGGCTTCGCCCGTGACGATCTCGGCGCCCAGCCGCCCGGCCCAAACGGTAAGCTGCTCGACCGCGGCCGCACGAAACGTGTCGGCGGCGCCCAGCACCACCTTCTTGCCGCGGGCGATAAACAGGTGACCCAGCTTGGCGATCGAGGTCGTCTTGCCGGAGCCGTTCACGCCGGCCACCATGATCACGGTGGGAGGGTGTTCGACCAGGCGGATCGGCTCCTCCTCCTGGGCCAAAAGCGCCTTGAGCTTCTTCTTGACCGTGTCGAGGACGTCGGCCATCTGCACGACGCGGCCCCGGTAGTCGGTGCGGACCTCCTCGACCGTTTGCTGCGCGGCGTGGATGCCCATGTCGGTCTTGACCAGGATCTCGAGCAGCTCGTCGAGGAAGGCCTCGTCGATCAGGCGGCCTTCGGTCTTGAACAGGTCGCGGATGTCGGTGTTGAGCAGGCGGGTGGTCTTGGCCAGACCCTGCTTGAGCTTGTCGAAGAGACCCATCGTGGTGTGGACGACTTTCGGCGGTGGCTTAGGAATCGCGGTGCTTGGCCAGGAAGCGGTCGAGGATGCCGTTGACGAACTGGGCGGAATGCGCGGTGCCGAACCGCTTGGCCAGCTCGACGGCCTCGTTGATGGCCACGCGGTCGGGCGTGTCGGAATAGAGGATCTCGTAGGCCCCCAGGCGCAGCACGTTGCGGTCGGTGGCGGCCATCCGCTCGAGGCTCCAATTGTCGGCGGTGCGCGCCAGCAATTCGTCCAACTCGGCGCGATTGCGGCGGACGCCGGCCACCAGTGACTGGGCGAAAGCGGCCAGCTCCTCAGCCTTCAGGCGGGCGCGGAGAAACTGCTCGGCCTTGGCGGGGCTTCCGCCCGGGTTCAGGTCGTCCTGGAACAGGACCTGCAAGGCGACTTCGCGTGCTCGGCTTCTGCGGGACATGAGAATGCGTATGGTGTCAGGCCCCGCGAGGGGCCGGGAATCGAAAAAAAGTCGAATCAACGCAGGCGAGGCGCTTTCAGGCCGGTCAATCGGACAGTTGACCGAGCAAATGGATCATCCGCAGGGCGGCCTCGGCACACTCGCTCCCCTTGTTGCCCATGGAGCCACCGGCCCGGTTGATGGCTTGTTCGAGCGTATCGCAGGTGAGCACTCCGAACAAGACCGGAACCCCGCTGCCCACGGCCGCGCGGGCCAGCTCGGCGCTGACGGCACGGTTGATGTGCTGGTCGTGCGTCGTTTCGCCGCGGATCACGGCGCCCAGGCACAACACGGCCAGGTAACGGCGGCTGGCCGCCTGGCGCGCCGCCACCAGCGGAATCTCGAAGGCGCCGGGCACCCAGGCGACATCGATTGCGTCGTCCGCGACGCCGTGCGAGGCCAAGGTGGCCAGCGCGCCTTCGAGCAGCCTGGAGGTGACCGATTCATTATAGCGCGAAACCACGATCGACAAGCGGCCGGGGGGAGGAATCAACTGGCCTTCGAGGGATTTCAAGCGTCCCTCCGTTGTGCTGGGGTCCCTGCGTTATCCGCTCAGTCGGGCAAGATGGGGGCGCCTCCACCTGCCGCGCGCCGCTGGCGCTTTAGCTCTTCATGCTCATCAGGAACTCCGCGTTGCTCTTGGTCTTCTGCAGGCGCGTGACCAGCAGCTCCATGGCGTCGGTGGGGTTCATGTCGTTGAGCACGCGGCGGAGGATGCAGACGCGGCGGTGCTCCTCGGGGTCCAGCAGCATTTCCTCGCGGCGGGTACCGCTGCGGTTGATGTCGATGGCGGGCCAGATGCGCTTATCGACCAGCTTGCGATCGAGCGCGACCTCGAGGTTGCCGGTCCCCTTGAATTCCTCGAAGATCACTTCGTCCATCCTGCTGCCGGTTTCGATCAAGGCGGTGGCAATGATGGTCAGCGAACCGCCCTCCTCCACCTTGCGCGCCGCCCCGAAGAACCGCTTGGGACGCTGCAAGGCGTTGGCGTCGACGCCGCCGGAGAGGATCTTGCCCGAATGGGGCACTTCGGCGTTCCAGGCGCGGGCCAGACGCGTGATCGAGTCGAGGAAAATGACCACGTCGTGCCCGTATTCGACCATCCGCTTGGCCTTCTCGATCACCATCTCGGAGACCTGGATGTGCCGCGCCGAGGGCTCGTCGAAGGTCGAGCTGATCACCTCGCAGTTGGGTCCCTTGACCTGCCGCTCCATGTCGGTCACTTCCTCGGGGCGTTCGTCGATCAACAGCATGATCACGTACACCTCCGGATGATTGATCAACACGCTCTTGGCCATCTTCTGCAAGAGGATCGTCTTGCCTGCCCTGGGCGGGCTGACGATCAACCCGCGCTGGCCGAAGCCGATCGGCACGATCAGATCGACCACGCGCATGTTGACCTCGTCGGCGCCCACTTCCAGCATCACCCGCTTGTCGGGGTGCAGCGGCGTCAGATCGTCGAAGAACACCTTCTCCGACAGCATGTTCGGGTCCTGGTAGTTGATCGCCTCCACCCGCAACAGCGCGAAGTAGCGCTCGTTCTCCTTGGGCGGCCGGATCTGGCCCGAAACCGTGGCCCCCGTCCGCAATCCGAAGCGGCGGATCTGGCTGGGCGACACGTAGATGTCGTCCGGGCACGACAGGTAGTGGTAGTCAGGGCTGCGCAGGAAGCCGAACCCGTCGGGCAGCACCTCCAACGTCCCTTCGCCGAACATCAGGCCGTTCAGCTTGACCCGCTCTTTGAGAATCTTGAAGATCAGGTCCTGCTTCTTGATGCCCATGTAGTCGGTCAGGTTTTCCGTGCGGGCCTGCTCGATCAACTGCGGCATGGTCATCCGCTGCAGCTCGGCGATGTGGATGTCGCCCTGCTTGATCTGTTCGTAGCGCTCGTGGGTCTCGTCCCGCTCGTAGCGGGCCTCTTCGGCCAGCTCCTCGGCCAGCGAGAGCGGTTCGCCGTTCTCGCCTGCCGGGTTGGAGTCGGAATCGGGCCGGAAGGCCTTGGGCTCATCGGCCCGTTTGGCCCTCTGCAGCCGTGTGCTCTTGGCGTCTGCCATGGTAGGAATGCTCCCGCGAAAGTCTTGAAATGGGTAGGCCGACACGCGGATGGTGTCAGCGGCAGGTTGGGTGGTTCCCTGGGACGTGGGCTAAGAACAAGATCGGTGAGAAGATCGGACGATCGGTTGCATGCGGGACGGGCGTGTCTGCCCTACACATCATTATAGAGAGGGGGCGTCAAGCGACTCCAGAGTGTTTCTTTTGGCTGGGTCGGCCTGACGATCCAGCCGCTTCGCCTGCCATGCGGGCGGTCCAGGCTCAACAGGCCATCGCCTGCCATCAATTAGCCGACTATGGCGTGCCAGCAGCGCTCGAGTTGCGCTTGAGTGGCCTCCGGAGAACCGGAGTTATCTATCACCATATCGGCTCGCTGGCGCTTGACCTCCAACGACTCCTGGGCCGCCTCACGAGCGGCAAATTCGTCCTTAGTCCAACCCCGACCGCGGGCTCTGGCTAAACGGACCTCCCTGGGTGCGTCCACAAACACAAGAATATCGCAAAAAGCGTCCCAACCGGCCTTGAGCATCACGGGGGCGTCCAACACCGCCACCTGCCGGCCGGCAGCCTCCAGTTGGCTGGCTTGCCGGCGAAGCAAATCCTCAATCCGCGGATGGGTTAGTTGCTCCAAATACTCCAATTCCCTGGGGCCGTCCGGGGCAGCCGCGAAAACAATGCCTGCCAGCCGCGAGCGGTCGATCCGCTCGTCGGGGCCGAACACTTCGCCGCCCCAACGCCGCCGCGCCGCCGACTCCACCTCCGGCTCGCGGAGCACCTCGTGACCGGCGCCATCGGCGTCCAGCAATGCCGCGCCCAGCCGGCAAAAAAGCCCCGCCACGTAGCTCTTGCCGCTGGCTACTCCCCCCAACAAGCCGACAATTCGCATGCCCTTTGCCTCGGCCCACTGGCAGGCGGCCCGAACGGTCCCCTCTTGCTTCGGCTCGCCCTCTTGCTTCAGCTCGACTGTTGCTTCGGCTCACCATCCTCCATGCTGCGGTTCGTGGATTGACTTCGCCCAGCGGCCCGGTCTACCCGCCGACGGCCGGGACTGGACGTCGAGGGGCGAGAGCGCGGACCGTCAAACCCAAGGTTCGGTCTGGGCCCAGTTGCGGCCCGTCTTCACGTCGACCTTGAGCGGTACAGCCAGTTCTTGGACTCCGGCCATCTCCTCCGTTACCAGCCGAGCCATGACTTCGATTTCGTCGGGTGGGACTTCGAACACCAACTCGTCGTGGATTTGCAGCAACATTCGCGCGGCTGGCTTCTCGCGCCGCATCCGGCGGTGGATACCGATCATTGCCTGCTTGATCAGGTCCGCCGCCGAACCTTGAATCACGGTGTTGATGGCTGTCCGTTCGGGCAGGTTTCTCTGGCGACCGCCTACCGCGCGAATGCCGCGGATCGCCCGTCTCCGCCCCAGGACCGTACTAACATAACCCTTCGCCCGGCATTCTACCAGTATTTTTGTGAGAAATTCCTCCACCCCCCGGTACCGATCAAAATACGCCTTGATGAATTGGGCCGCCTGGTCCTGGTCGATCAGCAGTGTCTTGGCCAGACCGAACGGGCTTTGCCCGTAAATGACGCCGAAATTGACCGCTTTGGCCGTCCGCCGCATGTCGGAGGTCACCCCCTCGATCGGCACGCCGAAGACCTGGCTGGCCACGCGGGCATGGATGTCCTCGTCGCAAGCGAAAGCCCGGCAGAGGGTTTCGTCGCGCGAAAAATGTGCCAGCACCCGCAACTCGATCTGAGAGTAATCGGCCCCCAGCAAAAGCCAATCGTCGTTGCCCGGCAAAAACGCCGACCGGATCTCGCGGCCGCTCTCGGTGCGGATCGGGATGTTCTGCAGGTTGGGATCGCTGGAGCTCAGCCGGCCGGTGGCGGCCACCGCCTGCTGGAACGTGGCGTGCACGCGGCCCGTCCGCGGATTGACCAGCGCCGGCAACGCATCGACGTACGTGTTCTTGAGCTTAGCGTATTGCCGGTAGGCGATGATCTTGGCCGGCAGCTCATGTTGGGGGTTCAAGCGGGCCAGGTCTTCCAGCACGCTGACGTCGGTGCTGGGGCCGGTCTTGGTGCGGGCCAGCACGGGCAGTTTTTGCTCCTCGAACAGCACCTGCTGGAGTTGCTTGACCGAAGCGATGTTGAACGGATGGCCGGCCAGCGTGTGGATCTCGCGCTCGAGCGTTTCCAGCCGCTCGCCATATTGACGGCTCAGCTCGGCGAGCCGGTCCACGTCGACCCTGATGCCCCTCGATTCCAGTTCGGCCAGGACCTCGATCAGCGGCAACTCGAGCGTGTTGAACAACGTCTCCAGGTCCGCCTCGCGCAGCTTGTCAGCCAGGATGGCGGCAAGACGCAGCGGCAGATCGGCGGCCTGGCAGGCATATGGAGTGAGGGCCGCGGCCGGCAGCTCGTTCAACCGCTTTTGACTCTTGCCGGTGCCCAACAGCTCGGCGGGCTTGACGGTCGACTGCCCCAGGTAGCGCTCGGCCAGCTCGTCGAGCGTGTGGACCCGCTCGCCCGCGTCGAGCAGATAACTGGCCATCATCGTATCGAACGCCAACCCGCCCAGCGCGACACCCGCCCCGGCCAGGGCGCGGACGATCCCTTTGAGGTCATGGCCCACCTTGGCGATCGATGCATCTTCGAGCACTTCGCGCAAGGCCGCCAGGCTGGCCGCCGGATCCGCTCCGGAGACCGCGGCGGGCTTGCCAAGCGGCACGAACCAGGCCTCGCCGGGCGTCCAGGCAAACGAGAGGCCGATCAATTCGGCGTCCGCGGGCGGGTCGGGCGAGGTCAGCGCGTGCAGGCCAAACCGTTTGGCTGCCGTGAGGGCCGCGACCAGTTGCCGGAGATCCTCGCTGGAGGCGGCGCGCCGATAGTTGGTTTCGGCCGGTCGAGTCGAAGCCTCTCCTTGGCGGACGCGGAGTTGCTGGGCGAAGCGGTGGAAGCCGAACTCGGCGAACAGCTCCAGCGCCGCCGCCGGATCGACGGCCCCGACGCGGCCGGCTTGCCAGTCGATGGCCACGGGCACTTGAGTGTCGAGCCGGACGAGCTGCCGGCTGAGCAAAGCTTGCTCGCGGCACTCCAGCAGATTCTGCCGCCGCTTCGCGCCGGCGACTTCGTGGGCGTGGTCGAGAACGGACTCCAGCGTGTCGTACTTCTCCAACAGCTCGCGGGCCAGCTTGGGCCCGATCAACGGCACGCCCGGCACGTGGTCGACTGGGTCGCCCACCAACGCCTGGAAATCGACCACCTGGTCCGGCCGCACGCCCCAGTCGGCGGCCAGGGCCGCCGCGTCGTACACCTGGTCCTTCCGCACGTTGTAGATCTTGATCTGTTCGCTGATCAGTTGCCGGCAATCCTTGTCGCCGCTGACCAGGTAGCACTCCCCCTGCCCTTCTTCGGTCAGGCGGGCCACGGTGGCCAGGATGTCGTCGGCCTCGTACGACTCCAGCCCCAGCACGGGGATCTGCAGGGCCTCCAGCAACCGGAAGATAGCCGGGAACTGGGGGACCAGCTCGTCGGGCATCTCGCTGCGGTTGACCTTATACTGGTCGTACAGGTCGTGGCGGAACGTTTTTCCCGCCATGTCGAAGGCGCAGAACAGGTAACCTGGCTTGCGGGTTTCCAGGATATGGAGCACGTCGCGGGTGAAGCCGAACACGGCATTGACCGGCTCTCCGCGCGGGCTGGTCATCTCCGGAATGGCGTGGAACACTTGGAAAATCAGCGAGTTGGCGTCGATCACGTACACCGACTGGCCCGCCAGGTCGGGAGGCGGCTGCTCGCCGCCCTGGGGCGGCCGGGAGGCGATCGTGCGGCCGGCGGCCAGGCCGCCCTCTTCGGCCGGCTTCGCGGCCGGTTCCTGGACGGGGCCCTTCTCGGCGGGGCGCATCGCAACGGCTTGTTCGAGAGGGGCTTCCATGCCCGGCAATCTGCCCTGGCGACTGGAATTGGGCATCGGCAAATCTGAACGATCCGGGAAAGGCGATGGCGGACCAGCCCCTGAAGCATACACCTGGCCAAGGCCGGGCAACAGGGGCCCGCGAGCGGCTCCGTTTTCCTTTGACACTCCCCAACAGCCTGTATAGACTCAGGATAGCTCGCTTGGCGCGCCGGCCGTGCCTGGTCGCTTTCCGGGCCTTCGCCGGGGTCAGCGGCAACTCTTCCAAACAAGAACCGTTCTTCCAAACCGCATTTCTTCCAGACAGCAGCGACCTCGACGGTCGCCCAGCTCGTGGAGTTTGAACCATGGCCAGCAGCGGCGAAAACCAGGGCTTGCAGATTGCGTTGATCATCTTCGTGATGCTCACCATCCTCCTGAGCGTGACCACGTTCATGTTCTTCCAGCAGTACCAGGAAGCCGACGCGCGGAGCGTCTCGGACCAGGCCGCCGTTGCCGAGGCGACGGAGAGCTTGCGGGCGACGGTGGCCGAGGTGAGCGACGTGAAGAAGATGATCGGCGTCCCCGACACTGCCAAACATCCCGACGTCCAGGCCACTTTCGCCGAGGACATGAAGCAGTTCGGCGCCACGATTCCCGAAGACAAGCGTTACTATCGCCAGGCACTGGAATTCGTGTACACCACGTTGGCCTCGACCAACGAGCAACTCGTCGAGGCCCGCACCACCATCCAGAACCTGAAAGACAGCAACCAGGCCTTCGAAACCGCCAAGCAGCAGCAACTGGCCACGGCCGAGGCGGCCCAAAAGCAGGCGGAAGATGCCCTGGCGGCGGCCCAGGCTTCCTTTACCGACGAGTTGGACAAGAAGAACCAGTTGGCCGCCGACCTGCAGGGAAAATTGGCGCAGAAGGACCAGGAACTTGCCAAGGCCGCCGAGGACAGCAAGAAGCTCATTGACGACCTGACCAAGAACGTCGAGAAGCTAGAGCTGTTGGTGGACGTGGCCAACACGAAAATCAAGGAACTCGATCCGACCGTTCCCTTCGAAGTGGCTGACGGCGAGGTCCGCTGGGTGGACCAGACGAGTGCATCGGTGTGGATCAACGTCGGGCAGGCCGACGGGCTGCGGCGAGGAATCACGTTCAGCATCGTAGGCGGCGACCAGGCGGTGGGCGGCAACCAGGTCCGCAAGGCCAGCATCGAAGTCACCGACATTCTAGGGCCGCACTTCGCCCGGGCGCGGATCGTCGAGGATGCGCTGTCGGACCCGATTGTTCAGGGCGACAAGATCTTCACGCCGCTGTGGCAGGCGGGACGCGGCGAGCAGTTCGCGATTGCCGGCTTGATCGACGTCGACGGCGACGGCGTCGACGACCGTGACATGATCCGCGACCTGATCCGCATGGCCGGCGGCACGATCGACGCCGAAGTGGACGATAAAGGCGCTCAGACAGGCGAGATGAGCTTGAACACCCGCTACCTGATCATGGGCAAGGAGCCCGCCGATGAGGCCTTGGACGGCTACACGGCCATTCAGAAAGAGGCCGAGCGCCTGGGAGTCCACCAGATCAACGTGGCCAAGTTCCTCGACCACGTGGGCTGGAAGGATCAAAGGCAAGTGCTGCGGTTCGGGCGGCGGGGGAATGCCGAGCAGATGACCGGCCCGGCGCCCGACGGCGGCCGGCCGGTGGCCCCCGGCGACGTCTCGGAGATCTTCAAGAAGCGCGCCCCCCCGGGCAAGCGGCAGAGCGCGTACTAGCGGGATTGCCAACCTATCCGGGAGTTTGGGCTTAGCAGCCGCCGCGATGGGTGCCCCGGCGTCCGGCCTTACAGTCTCCGGCCTGTGCATGGGTGGCTGGTGGCAAAGCGTCAGCGTGCCCCAGTCTCGTCTTCCTCTTCGCCTTTTTTCTCTGGTTGCTCCTTCGTCCACGGCATTCAGCAGGCGAATCTACCCGCTTGATTTTGCCGTTTCGACCGTCCAAACTGGAATCGCGGGGCCAGTTGGGGAGCCGTCCTATGCCGATTCCGCTCGAAGCGCCCGAAGTGCTCAATCGCGAGTTCCTGGAGGTCCGCGCCCGGATCCTCCAGATCGCCGCCGCGTTGGATCGTATCGACCGGGCCGAAGGCACGGTCGAGGGAGACCGTCGCTTGGCGCGGATCGACGAGGCATTGGCGGTTCTGACCTCCGGCCGCCAAGCCCGAGCGGAACAGATTCAATTGATTTTCTCGCTCCCCTACCAGGAAGGCTGGCGGGCGAGCCTCGAGATCGACAAGAGCAGGTAAGGTCCGCCCCACGATGTACTACATCGACCCGCATATTCACATGGTGTCGCGCGTCACCGACGACTACGAAACGCTGGCCAAGATGGGCTGCCTGGCCGTCAGCGAGCCGGCCTTCTGGGCCGGCTTCGACCGGGGCAGCGTGGATGGCTTCCGCGACTACTTCAGACAGTTGACCCAGTTCGAGGAAAAACGGGCCGGCTGGTATGGCATCGAGCATTACACCTGGCTGTGCATCAATGCCAAGGAAGCCGAGAACGTCAGCCTTTCGCGGCAGGTGATCGCCATGATCCCTGAGTTCCTGGATCAGCCGGGCGTGCTGGGCATCGGCGAGATCGGCTTGAACAAGAACACGCGCAACGAGGCGATCGTGTTCCTGGAGCACGTCGACCTGGCGATGAAAACCGGCGAGCAGATCCTGATCCATACCCCGCACTTGGAAGACAAGTACAAGGGGACGCGGATGATCCTCGACATGCTCTGTGACGACCGGCGCGTCGATCGCTCGCGGGTGCTGGTCGACCACGTCGAGGAGCACACCATCCGCCCCGTGCTCGACGCAGGCTTCTGGGCCGGCATGACGCTCTACCCGGTCAGCAAGTGCACGCCCCAGCGGGCGGTCGACATGGTGGAAATGTACGGGCCCCAGCGCCTGCTGGTCAATTCGGCGGGCGACTGGGGCCCGTCGAAGCCGACCGCGGTGCCCGACTTCATCCTGGCCATGCGTCTGCGGGGGCACCCCGAGTCGCTGATCAAGAGAATCGTCTACGAAAACCCGCTCGAATTCTTCAGCCAGAGCCGGCACTTCCGCTTGAAACCCCCCGAGGTGCCCCAGACCGTCGACACTTGAACATTCCAGCGCCAACCATCCGCCTCCCGGCGCGGCCCACGATGTCCCAGCGCGGCCAACCCATCGCCGCCCGAGCGCCGCGGCGACAACAATCAACCAACCCACCGAGGCAAATTATGAGACATGGTCGCTCGGCCGCCCTGGTCTTGATCGCGTCGGCCTTGCTCGCCACCGCCCCGACGCACCCGGCGCTGGCCGCCGACGAAGCCGGCTTCAAGCCGTTGTTCGACGGCGCCGGCCTGGAGGGCTGGGACGGCAATCCCAAGTTCTGGTCGGTCGAGGACGGCGCGATCACCGGCCGTACTACCGCCGAGAGCCCCACGGAGGGCAACACCTTCCTGATCTGGCGCGCGGGCGAACTCGACGATTTCGAGCTGCGGCTCCAATATCGGCTGGTGGGCGGCAACTCGGGCATCCAGTACCGCAGCACCGATCACGGTAATTGGGTGGTGGGAGGCTACCAGGCCGACTTCGAATCGGGCGACACGTATTCCGGCATCCTCTACGAGGAACGCGGCCGCGGCATCCTGGCCCAACGCGGACAGAAAACCGAGATCGGCGAAGATCACAAGCCCCAGGTCACCGGCGCCGTGGGCGACTCGGCCCAACTGCAGGCGGCCATCAAGAGGGAGGATTGGAACGACTACACCATCATCGCTCGCGGCAATCACTTCGTTCACAAGATCAACGGCAACGTGACGTGCGAGGTGACCGACAACGACCCGGCTGAACGGAAGATGTCGGGAGTGCTGGCGCTGCAACTGCACGCCGGGCCGGCGATGACGGTCCAGTTCAAGGAGATCCGGCTCAAGCGCCTGAAGCTGGAAGGCCGCAAGAAGATCGTGATGGTCGCGGGCCGCCCCAGCCACGGCCCCGGAGACCACGAGTTCAACGCCGGCGTCAGGCTGTTGGACCGGTGCCTGAAGGGCGTGGAGGAGGTCCAAACGGCCACGTATCACAACGGCTGGCCGAAGGACCCGACGGCCTTCGACAACGCCGACTCGATTCTGTTGTACATGGACGGGGGCGGCGGGCATCCGTTGATCGAGCCGGACCACCTGCGGCGGATGGGCGAGTTGATGCACCGGGGGGTGGGCCTGGCCTGCGTCCACTATGCGGTCGAGGTGCCCAAGGACCACGGGGGACCGGAGCTGTTGGCCTGGATCGGCGGCTACTACGAGACCGGCTACTCGATCAATCCGCACTGGACGGCCGAATTCAAGGAGCTGCCCCAGCACCCGATCACGCGCGGCGTGAAGCCGTTCACGATTCTCGACGAGTGGTATTACAACATCCGCCTGCGTGACGGCGCGATTCAGCCGCTGTTGGTTGCCACGCCGCCCGATGATTCGCGGCGCACGGCGGCGGCCAAACAATTCGCCGGCCGGGCCGAAATCGTGGCCTGGGCCACGGAGCGATCCGACGGGGGCCGCGGCTTCGGCTTCACCGGCGGTCACATCCACAACAACTGGGGTCACGACGATTTTCGCAAGCTGGTCTTGAACGCCCTGGTGTGGACGGCCGGGATGGAAGTCCCCGCCGAGGGCGTCGCTTCGACCGTCGCTGCCGACGAGCTGAAGCAGAACCTGGATCCGAAGTGAGACGGTCCTGAGCACCAAGATCTTCCTCCAAGATCTCCCTTCCTTACTGGGTTTTCGGCCATGCTCCAGCCCCCGCTTTTCGAGCTATGCTTGTAGTAGGTAGATAGCTCTGTATCGAACCTAACGAGCAGCGAGGACTCAGCCATGGCTCACGGTTTATTGACGAGGATACTGTTGGGCGCCATCTGCGGCATTGGGGCTGCTCTCTGGACGGGCGCGGGCCAGGCCCAGGTTGCCGAAGAGATACTCCCCGGACGTCCCCATCGCCTCTATATTCCAGGGGCTGAACCGGTGGTGGTCTACTCTCCTGGCCCAACGCCTGCGCCGCGCCTGAGGCCGTACGGCGCGCCGGCGCCGAGCGTGAGACAGTACGGCGCGCCGGCGCCGAGCGTGAGACAATACGGAGCCCCGGCACCGAGCGTGAGGCCGTATGGCGCGCCGGCGCCGAGCGTGAGGCCGTACGGAGCGGCGCCGAGCGTGACGCCATACGGCGAGCCCGAGCCGAACTACGAGCCACGCTATTACTCCGCTGAGTCCGGCGAGGAGTCGGGACCGATTTACGTCGCCCCACGACCCATCGTCGAGCGCACACGCAACTATTTCCGCCGCCAGCCCGTCCGCAGGGCGCTGCGCGCTTTGGCGCCGTAGCGTGCCTCCAGTTATCCTCGTCTATCGCGGTTCACCGGCCAGATCGGTTGCAGAAACTCGAAGGCGCGGCGGGCCGCTTCAGGCGCCTGGTGGCTGTGGCGGCTGAGCTCGACGTGGACCGCGCCGGCATAGCCGCTCTCGGACAGGGCGGCCAACACGGGCGGAAAGTCGATCTCGCCTTCGCCGAACATCAAGTGCTCGTGCACGCCGCGGCGCATGTCTTCCAGGTGTACGTTGACCAGCCGGCTGGCCCAGCGGCGGACCTGGTCCGCGAGCGGCAGCTCCCCCTGGCAGTGCAGGTGCCCCACGTCGAGCGTCAAGCGGAAATCCGGCGCATCGATCAGGCCCAGCAGGTGCCCGTATCGCTGCATCGTGTCGATGAACATGCCGGGCTCGGGCTCGAAGCCGAGCGTCACGCCTCGCTGGAGAGCATAGTCGAGCGTCTCGCTGAGTCCGGCGCGGAGCCGCTCGAAGGCTTCGGCTTCCGGGATTGCCTCCGCCAGACTGCCCGACCAAAGGCTGACGCAGTCGCTCGACAGCAGGTGGGCGGCGTCGATGGCCCGCCTGAGGAAGTCGATCCGCCGGGCCCGACCCGCCGGCTCGGCCGTCATCAGCGTCGGCTCGTGCTTGTGCCGCGAGTCGAGCAGGTAGCGGGCGCCCGTCTCGATCACCGATCGCATCCCCAGCCGCTCCAGCAGCCGCCGCATCTGTGCCAGCCGGCGGGTGAACTCGCCGTCATAGGGGTCGAGCGGCCCGTGGTCAAGCGTGATGGCCACGCTCGTGTACCCGATCTCGGCCAGCAGCTCGACCGCCTGAAACGGGTGATGATGCGCCATGCCGTTCGTGTTATAGCCCAGCAGCATCGTGGTCCTGATGTTTCATGTCGAGTAGATCCAGCGGCCCAACAGCATGGCGGGCGCTAACAGCAGCAGGATGACGACGGCCCAGAACCCCCCGCGCACCGCCCAGCAGACGGCGGCGTCGAGCACGATCAACGAGAGGATACAGTGCTTGACGGCGGCCTGCACGTGCAACGGCTCCGGCTGGGCCACGGCGCGCAAGCATCGCCA
Source organism: Pirellulales bacterium (assembly GCA_040901675.1). GTDB lineage: Bacteria > Planctomycetota > Planctomycetia > Pirellulales > JAICIG01 > JBBDNX01. The sequence goes on from JBBDYJ010000007.1 coordinate 27,459, forward strand.
GGTGATCAACGCTCCAAGCACGCACCAAAAGAGATACCAACGCTGCTGGACAGCCGGCCCGCCCCCGCCGTCGCCCAGCAGCACGTGGGCCGCGGGACTGGCCGCATAGCGAGGCCAGCTCACCGCCGCCAGCTCGGCATCGGCCTGGGAGGGAAACGCGGCCAATACAACCAGGCCGGCGCCGATGACCAGCGTGGCCAGGCCGAGTTGCCAGCGGCTGCTGGCACCTGCCTCGGTGCGGGCAAACCAGGTGACGCCGGCGATATACAGTCCGATGCCGCCGGCGACGACCCAGTGCACCGCATGCCAGGCGCCGGCCATCGCGCTCATTCCCAACAAGACGTTCAAAAACCGGCACCCGCCCATGACCAGCGGCGCCGCCGGCGTTTGTTTGACTCCGCCGTCGTAAGCCAGCACGGCCAGCGCCAACAGCGTGGCCACCAGGCCTGGCCACCATTGACCGGCCAGCGCGGCGGCCAGCCAGCCGGCGGCCACCCCGGCGATGAGCAGGGCCATGCCGAGCCGCCGCGCCCTCGCCAGGGCAATGCGGCCGGAGGGGAGCGGGCGTTGCGGTCGGTCGCGGGCGTCCACGTCGAAGTCGAACACGTCGTTGAGGACCATGCCGGCCGCGTAGAGTCCCGAGGAGGAGGCCAGCAGCAGAACAAACACGGGCCAGTTCGCCAGGTCCGAATGCGTGAACAGGTAGCCCATGAACACGTCGGCCATGGCCGTGAAGACGTTCGGCAGCCGGAACAGCTCCAGATAGGCCCGCACACGCGACCCATGAGCCCCAGTGCCGCCCATCGCGGATTGATCGGACGGTTGTGTCGCGGCCATCTTCCTCCTTCTGCCTTCCTCCTTCTGCCTCTGCCTTCTGTTTTCCTACCCCCGATCAAGCCGGAATGGGGCCAGATCGATGCCAGGCGGCTCGCCGCGCATCAGCCGGCCCATCACTACCGCCGTGGCGCACGACAACCGCAGCCCGCTGCGAAAATGGCCCGCCGCCACGAAGGCGTTGTCCAGGCCGGGTACGCGGCCCAGGTACGGCAACCCGTCGAGCGTGCCGGGACGCAGCCCCGCCCAGCACTGCTCCAGTTGCGCGCCGCCCAGGGCAGGCACCAGGTCCAAGGCAAAGCGGATCAACGAGCCCACCGCTTCGGCGGTCGTCCGCTTGTCAAAACCGGCGTCCTCTTCCGTCGAGCCCACCAGCACGCGGCCGTCGCCGCGGGGCACCAGGTACCGCGAGCCCTCGTTGACGATCCGCCGCAGGCCGCATCCACCCGACAAGAGCACGATCTGCCCCCGCACCGGTTTGACGGCCGGCTCGAACCCGATCCGCGACAAGAGCGTTCGGGTCCAGGCTCCAGTGGCAATGCAGAACTGCCCGGCCACGAGGCGGCCGCTAGCCGTCCGCAGGGCAACGGCGCGGCCGGCCTGGACGTCAAAATCCTCGACCGCCAGGCCCGACTCGATTTCGACTCCAAGTAAACGGCAGGCCGCCGCCAGGGCCTTCAGGTGCCGGGGATTTCGGATCTGCGCTTCGTCCGGCAGCCAGCAGGCCAGGCGGCCGTCGGCGGCGGTCGTCAGTTCCGGTTCGAGCTCGATCAGGCACCGGTTATCGAGAACCTCGGTCGCCAGCCCCTCTTCGTGCCAGTCGCGTACCGCCTCCCGCAGTGCCGATTCGCCTCCCGGTTCCGCCAGGTAAATGGCACCCGAGCGGAGATAACCGTTGTCGATGCCGGTCTCTTCACGCAACTGCCTGGCCCAGCCAGGGTGCAGCTCGTGGCTCAAGCGGGCCAACTGCTGGTATGGATGGTTGCCGCCGGCCGGTCCGACGGGCGGCAGGATGCCCGCGCCGGCCCAGGAGGCTTCACGGCCGGGCAGGCCCCGCTCGACGACCCGCACCCGCACCCCGTTTCGCGCCAGTTCATACGCCAGCGAAAGGCCGATCACGCCGCCGCCGACAATCACACAATCGGCAAGCTGGGTCACGGCTCGATCCAGGGGAAGAAGAAAAACTTCGCAGACCACTCATTCTATATCGCCGGCCCCGAGCGTCGAGTGGCGAGCCGGCACTGCGGCTTCTCCTTCAGCACGCAAATCCGCCGCTCGCCTGCCAGGCTTCATCGACGGCCAGGGCCAACCCGCCCAACTCGGCCGATTCATCGTTCAACGAGTGGAGCTCGGCCCGCAGCCGCCGCAGATCGTCCAGCGTGTCGACGTCGTACCAATCGGGCAGTTGGCCGAAGCTGCACGCAGCCGCGTTCAAGCGATCGACTGTCTGCTGCCAGACGGCCGGCGTGCTCATGGCGATGCCGTCAAAGATCGGCGGCACGCGGCACGCGGCGCCGACGAGGTGATAACCTCCATCGGCCGAGGGCCCGAGCACCACCTCGTGCTCGTTCAACAACTCGAAGGCCAGCTCGACGTGCCGCCTGGGCAGCGAGGGACTGTCCGACCCGATCAGCACGACCTCGCGCATGCCTGCCGCGAAAGCCTTTTCGAAATAGCACCGCATCCGCGGGGCCAGCTCGCCCGGGCCTTGCGGTTCGACTCCCCATTGCGAGCCCGCCACTTCGCCGAACTCGCCGGCTCGATCGTCGGGCGTCACGGCCAGCACCCGCCGGCTGGGCATGTCGCCAAACCGCTCGGCCAACGTCTCGACAAACCGCCGGTAGAGCGCTGCGGCCGCGTCGTCGCCCAGGCCGGCGGCCAGGCGGGTCTTGACCTTCCCCGGTTCCCAAAACCTGGCAAAGATGCCCAACTGCCGCGGGCCGGTGGATTGCGGACGGCGATGGTTCATTGCTTGCCGGCGCTCAACAGGCGGCCCAGCAGGACTGGATCGATCCGCCCCCGGAACCGCTCGACCCCGTCGATGACCACCACCGGGACGCAATGGTTGTAGCGGATGCGCAACTGGTCGTCCTGATCGATATCGACCTCGCGAGGCTCCAGACCGCTTGCCTCCAGGAGGCCCTTGGCGTCGTCGCACAGATGGCAGCCTTGCCGGGTATACAGCACCACGTCGCGCATCGACCGGATTTCCCGCTCAGGAATGGTTCGCCCATCTAGCATTCTCGGGGCGTCTGTGATAGCTTTCAACTGGGTCAGGCTGGTGGCCGCCTTCGTGCCGGCGGGCGGTGTGCCTGTCCCGAAGGCCAGTGTCCCGAAGACCAGTGCGTCTCCCAACGCCGGCTGGGCCGATCTTAACTTCTAAGAACGCGGGTGGATTCATACTCGCCCGGCTGATTCGTCGCGGCGAACACTCGCCCAGGCGGCATGACCAAGCTCAAAGCCGACACGTTTCTCGATCTGGTGCGGCGCAGCGGCCTGGTGGAAAAGGACCGGCTCGCCAAGACCGTCGCTGAGTTGGAGACCCGCCTGGGCAAAGCGGCCCTGGACGACGCCCAGGTATTGTCAGAGCATCTCCGTGCAGCGGGACTGCTGACGGGCTGGCAGTCTGCCACGCTGCTCGACGGGCGGCACCGCGGTTTCTTCCTGGGCAAGTATAAGCTGCTCGATCACCTGGGCACCGGCGGCATGAGCGCCGTCTACCTGGCCGAACACGTGAACATGCACCGCCGGGTGGCCATCAAGGTGCTCCCCAAGTACCGCGTGAACGACTCCTCGTATCTGGCTCGTTTCTACCTCGAGGCGCGGGCGGCCGCGGCCCTGGATCATCCCAACATCGTCAGGGCCTACGACGTCGATAACGAAGGAGACCAGCACTACCTGGTGATGGAGTTCGCGCAGGGGCAGGACCTGCAGCAGCTCGTCAAGGTCGAGGGACCCTTGGGATTCGAGCGGGCCGCCGACTACATCCGCCAGGCCTCCTTGGGGTTGGTCCATGCACATCGGGTGGGCTTGATCCACCGCGACATCAAGCCGGCCAACCTGCTGGTCGATCCGGACGGCACGGTCAAGATCCTCGACATGGGCCTGGCCCGCTTTTCCGACCAGTCCCAAGCCTCGCTCACCGTCGCCCATGACGAAACCGTGCTGGGCACGGCCGATTACCTGGCCCCGGAGCAGGCGCTGAACAGCCACAACGTCGACAGCCGGGTAGACATCTACAGCCTGGGCTGCACGCTCTACTTCCTGCTCACTGGGCACCCGCCATTCCCCGAGGGGACGCTTTCGCAACGGCTGATGAAGCACCAGGTGGAGCAACCCTCCAGCATCCTGATCGATCGGCCCGACGCGCCGGCGGAGTTGGTCGCCATCTGCGCGCGGATGATGGCCAAGTCGCGCGACGAGCGCTACCAGACGGCCGGCGACGTCGGCGAGGCCCTGACCGAGTGGCTCATCTCCAGGGGCAACGACGCCTTGCGGCTGGACCACGCCCGCCGCCAAGCCGCCACCGGTCCGGCGGCCGAGGTTTCCAAGTCGCTGCCAGGCCACTCGCCCGCCCCGGACACCAGCGCCCTGACCGACACGGGCCGCATCCACGACCGGCCCACGGTCAAAGGTCCCCCGTCGGGCGCCGGTGACTCGAGCTTGAAGCGAGGCCCCGGCGGTTCCGAAGCCCGCCGCCAAAAGCTGCCCGTCGCCAAACCACTCGGTCCGGTCGACGAATACACCATCAAGATCGAAGACGAGCCACCCAGCGCTGCTGCCAAGTTGCGGGCCACCGCCGGCGAAACGTCTGACATCAAGAAGAAGCCATCCAAGTCGGGTCGCAAGTCCGCTCGCAAGTCAAGCCGCCGCCTGCCTTGGAAGGATTGGGAAAAATCGACCTGGCTTATCGTCGGCAGCGCCACGGTGGCCATCATCGTGGCCGTGTGCCTCATCGTGATGGCAATTGTGATGGCAATCATCTGAGTGCCAATCGTCTCCCCTTGTCGCCTCGTCCCCTTCCCCCCTTCTCTCTTCCCGCCACCCTGCACCCTGCCAGGCAGGCGGCGGCCCATAAGGCCAACGGCAGGCCCACGAGAATGGCGATGCCCGTGGCTGTCATGCGGATAGCTTCGACTAATAAAAACCACGATGTGATGCCGTTGGCCACCAGCGCCAGGGCGGTAAGTTCCACCTGCACCAGCGACAACGTGGCCAAAACGGCCAGCATGTAGCCGATCGCCGGGCCGCCGCCGTGCGTTTCCGGGTCCGGCAAGAGCCGCTTCCAGGCGAACCAGCCTAGAAAGCCGACCTCCCACAAGGGCGAAAACTGCAGCCCGATCCGCCCGGCAACCGTGTCGGCAATCCAACCGGCCAACAGGCCGTTGACCGCGTCGGCTGCCGCGACCGTCTCGATCGACGCGGCCACCAGGCCGACGGCCATGGCCACTCGCGATAGAGATGTCGTCGTCAGGCCAGCCCGAGTCGCCGCGGCAACCACCAGCACGCCTGCTCCGCCCCCTATCGCCGCCATGACGGACCAGGCCAGGATCGAGCTGGTCAGCATTTCCGGCAGAGCCGGCACCATGGCCAGCGAGGCGGCCGTGAGCGAGTAGAGCATAACCGGGAGCCATCCGGCCGCCCTCGGCGGCGGCGCATCGAGCAGCGGCGGGCGCCGCGCCACCAATTTCCGCACCAGCCAGAAATTCGCCGCGGCCGCGATCGCAATCAGCCCCAGCCCCATCGCGCGCCGGTAACCGATCACGCCGCCTATGCCGAGCAGCACGGCCACGGCGGACAACAGCGCGAACAAATCGCGGAGCCTGAACTGCCACACCGAGCGTTTGACGGCGATGTTGTTATCCATGCGCTCGCTTGGTTTTTTTCAACCCGCTGGAGCTCCTCGCAGTCGCCCGGAAGCCGCCCGAGTTTGCAAGGCTTGCAGGCGCGCCAAATGCCATTCGAGCTTTGCCCCGTTATACCCGTCGTCCGAACCGCTTCGAAGCCCTCCGGAACCGCTTTCGGCGCTTGACGCAAGTCCGGATCTTGAAGCCACAAAGCATTGCTGGGCATGTATTTACGGTGTTCACTTGTTTTATGATCCGGCCGCTTCCTAGTATGGGATTACTGGCTGTTCAGCCATGTCGAGGCCCGCGGCCGTGGGCCGGTAATCGTGCGAGGGATTGGACGGGAAGGGCGGCCCTGATATGCCGCTTACCATGGATCGGGTGGTTTTATGCAGGCTCCAGAGCCTGAAAGTTCGTTCGAGGCGTGTCTGCGATGCGTCGCACTCGGCAGCTCAACATCGGCGGCATTAATCCGCGCCAGACGGGTCCGGTTGCACCGGGCCGGTCGGTGGCCCGCCGCGCGCCGCTCAGCAAGCGAGCCCGCGGCGGCCAGGCCAACGAGCGGCTTCCCTTTGTCCCGCCGGAAGACTGGCATGAGCCGGCCGAAACGCACAGCGGATACCGGTTTATTGTTCAGCCGCCGGGCAAGGGCTACCGTCACGTCGTTACGCCCCAGCAGGTTCGCCAACGGTTGAGCCAACTGCCGAGCGATTTCGTCAAGCCGCTGGAGGTCGTGCAGTTCAGCCGCATGACCCACAAGAAGCAAGGCTTTCCCTGTTACGGCATGCAATGGGGATCGGCCATCTATTTGTACCCGATCGAAGAGACGCTGGTCGAGTGCTACCACCAGTCGCCCAAGCCGAACCAGGTAAACGAGGCCCGCATGTACGGCGGCCGCTGGGTCGAGGAGTCTCCCGGCACCTGGTCGCTGATCTGGACCGAGCAGGCCATCCAGGATTTCTACCTCAACAACATCCTGATCCACGAGCTGGGGCACCTGCTCGACGAGCGCAACAGCCGGCAGATCGACCGCGAGCGCTTTGCCGAATGGTTCGCCGTGCACTACGGCTACCAGGCTACCCACCATCGCCGCCCCCCCCGCCGCGTCTTCCGCCGCCGCCACGCGAAGAAGGGGTGACGGCAGAAGGGGGAGGAATCAGAGACGCCGCCGGGTGGCTGGGGCAAAGCGTCAGCGTGCCCCAGTCTTCGTCCGTCCGTCTCCCCCGTGCCCCCACGCCGGGTGCTGCGGGCTTGCCCAGCAGTGTCTTGCCTCTCGATTCGACCCTGCGGATTCATCCCTCCTTTATCTGCCGCCTTCTTCAAGTTCGGCGATCCGCCCGCGGATTTCCCCGAGCACTTCGGTGAAGCGGCCGTCGCCGATCGAGCCATACCGGCTGCGAAAGTCCTCCTCGCTCAAGCCATCGGGCAGGCCGCTCACATCCGGAAGATGTGCATCGACCCGGAATCCCTTCGCCAGCTCGCCCAGCGGCAACTCGCCCGCCTGCACCCGCTGGGCAAAGCGAATGCCCGCCAGGTTGGCGCACAAGTCGCTGAAACTGAAACCGCTCTCGGTCTCGGCGTCGCGAAGCTCCTTGCCGACTCCCAGCGACTCCGCCCAAGGCGGACCCGTCAGCACCGTCAAGGCCGCTGATACTCCAAAGTGCGCCGCCAGATCCTCGCGGCCCCGCATGGCGGGACGGCCGATCACCGCCAGCCGCTCTTTTCGCTCAACATCCGATTCGCCCGTGCGGCCCAGGTTCCAGGCCGTGCTGTATTTTCCAATCAGGTCCGAGCGATCCAGTGCCGTCGCCAGCGCCAACAAGAATGCCTTTTCGCGGTGTGCTTCGTCCATCCCGGCGGCCGCCGCGGCGGCAGCCCTTACGTAAAGTTCCGTGAGGCGGTCCCCCTCGAGCCGAGGCTTTCCCTTGGCGTTCTTACCAGTCTGCTTTCCAGCGTTGTCACGCGCGCTAGCCAGAATCGCAGCCACCACGGCCTGCCTCGCCTCCTCCAGCGTCCCCTGGGCCTCCGGCTCCCCTTCCTTCTCAGGCCCCTTCTCGCCTTTCCCCTTTCCTCCCGTCTCTCTCCCCGCCGCCACCAGGGTGGACAACTGCGGCGCGGCCGGATCGTCGGGCAAGGCGCGCGACAGCGTGGCATAGATCTCGGCCAAACGCTTCCGCCGTGGCATGCTCATGCCGTCGAGACTCTCCAACCGACGTTCGCCCATCTCTTCGCCCACCAGGCAGACTGCCAGGGCATTGAGCGGATCGAGCACGAGCCGCTCGCCGATCGTGCCCGGCAGCCGATCGGTTAAAAGGGGCCGCATCACCGATTGCCGTTCCGGGCTGTGGGCCGCACCCAGGTAGTGACCCAACTCGTGGACCAATAGTTCCAGCCGCTCGGCCTCGGAGATGGTTTGCGACCATTCGCCGATCAGGATGTGCGTGCCCAACGGGCCGCGCGTGCCTCCCAGGTTGGTGCGGCCTACGGGCACCTGGTATTGGCTGGTGAAGCCGATGGCCAACCGGGCCGGCTCGGTTCTCACCCGGGACTCGAACTCCACGAACGACTTCTCGAACACATCCAACTCGTCGTTGGAGTCCCAGGTCTCCAAGGCGACCGCCTCGAAACCGACGCGGCAGTACCGTTCGAAGACGAGCGAGGCCGCCTCCAGCCGCTTGCCAAGCCGCTGCTTCCAGCGCTGGACCGCGGCGCGCTCGTCGTCGTCGACCAGCAGCTTGACCGGTATCCGCAGAATCCCGTCGCCGCCGCGGACGGGCGCCGGCCTGGAAGATTGCCCTCGCCCGGCCGGACGCTCGTCGAGCGATCCGGCGGCCTCGGCCAGTCCGATCTGCTCGAGGCTTAAAGCGGGTCTTCGATCGGCCCCGTCCTCGGCCTCAGGCCCGCGATAAAAGAAATAGGCCGAGTCGGGATCGAGCGCGTACTCAGTCCGTTGATCGGCCGAGCCGAATCGCAGCAACCCCTCGCCGGAGAGCCGGATCGAAACGATCTCCCCGGAAGGCAAGGAAAAGTTCTGATCGGGTTGCCCCTCCACCTGGATGGCGAACACGACCCGCTCGGGCGCCCGGTTGGCAATCACCACCACGTCGGCCGAGACAGCGCCGGCAGCCAGCCAGATCCAGGGGATCAGCAGTGCCACGCGGCAGCGCTCGGCCATGTTCGGCCTCCAAGTTCGGCTACCCGTCAACCGCCGAAAAGTTGGTTGCCGTACACGACGGCGGCCGCGGCTGCGGCGAGCGCGGCGCCGCCCAATGCAATCCAAACCAGTCGGCGCTTTCCATACCCGTTTCCGGCGTGCAGATCGAGCAACTGGTCGAGGAACAGCTCGTCGGCTTCCACCTCGGCTGGCGCGAAAACGGGTTCGGCCGGCCGGCTGGCGCGCGCCCTTTCCACCCCCGGCTGGGCCGGCCCGCGTCGGGGTTCATCGCGCTGGGCCGCCGGCGTCGGCGCTGTTCCCGCCCTGCTGGCCGAGGGCTGGAACTGTTCGGGGGATCGCGAAGCGCCCGCGGCCGCGGCGGCAATCCGGTTTTGCTCTTCGAGCTGGACGCGGAACCGGCTGGCGAGTTGGATGGTCCGCCGGCAACGGGATTGAAGCAGATGGCATCGCTCTTCGACCCGCGCGACCTGCTGTCGCGCCTCGTCTGCCAAGTCCTTCAAGGCGGCCTCTAACTCGCCGATCCGCTGCCCCTGCTCGTCGGCCGAGCGCCGCAGCAGGTCCAATTCCTCCTGGAGCGCCTCACCATGCGACGCCGCGTCGGCCAGCCGCCCGGCGAGCGCCTCGCGGGCAGTCTCCGCTTCGTGGCGCTCCGCGGTCGCACCTTCAAGCTGCACCCGCAGTTGGCTGGCTACCGCCTGCTGCCGCCTCAATTCCTGGTCCAGGGCCTGATGCTTGCGGCTCCACTCCTCTTGGCTGTCGTGAGCACCGGCGACGAGATGCTCGCTGGCCGCGCGCTCGCTTGCAAGTTGATCTTCGAGTTGCCGGCGCCCCAGCTCGGCGGACCGGCGCTCATGTTCAATCGCTTGCTCGCTCTGCGCCCGGCTGGCCTCGGTGGCCTCCAACCGCTCGGCCAGTCCGCTGCGCGCTCGTTCAAGCGATTGACGCTCCTGGATCAGTTCTTCGACTTGCAACCGCAGCCGCTCGGTCTCGGCCCGCTCCAGCTCCTGCTGGGCGAGAAGTGCCTCGTAGCGCCTGCCCCAGTCTTGTTCCAGCGATACGCGCTGCCGCTCGGCGGCCCGTGCCGCCTCGCTCGCGGACTGTTCGGCCCGCCGGAGCGCCTCTCGCTCTTCGGATAAGATCCGGTCGAGCTGCTGGGCCGCCACCCGCTGCTCGCCCAGCGCCTGCTCCAGTTCGGCTTGCCGTGCCTGCTCCTGATTGAGCCGCGCGGCGAGGGCTGGACTGCTGCTCTCCAATTCGTCGCGGCGGGCGGTGGCCTGCTCCAGCTCCTCCCGCAGACGGGCGCAAATCGCTTCGACTTCGGCCAGCCGGCGGCCTGTTTCCGCCTGCCGCTCGGCCGTCTCACGCTGGTAGCCATCGAACTCGATCTCGACCGCGGCCCGCTCGGCGGTGGCCCGCTCGATTTGCCCGGCCAGTTCCAGCGCTTGCTTTTGATTCTCGGCCTGCTGGATCAGCAATTGTTGGCCGGCCGCTTTCAGTTGCCGCTCGACGTCGGCCCGCTGCTCTTCGGCATCGGCCGCCTGCCGCTGGGCCAGGGTCCATTGCTTCTCCAGATCGGCCCGCTGTTGCTCGGCATCGGCCCACTGATGCTCGACGGCGTCTAACCGCTGCCCGACGGCGGCCAATTGCTCGATGGTGGCAGCCAGTTTCTGCTCGGCCTCGGCCAATTGCCGCTCGGAACGGCCCAGTTGCTCCGCCAGCAGCCCGCTGGGCTCGGCATGGCCCGTCTCAGCCGCCTGACGGGTCCGCTCCTGGAGCAGCTCTTGCCCCAGTTTCGCGCTGCGGACACGCTCGGCGTCGAGCTGCTGCTCCAATTGGGCGTGCCGCTTGTCGAGACCGGCCAGCTCCCGCTCGATCTTGGCCACGCCGGCCCGTGCCCCGTCGAACTGCCGCTCGAGCTCGATGCGCCGCAGGTCGGCATCGGCCAGGTTCTGTTCCATCTCGGCGTTGCGGGTCCGCTCGGCGGCGAGAGCGTTCTCCATTTCCCGACGCGCCTCTTCGACGCCGGCCAATTGCTGTTCCAGGTCGCGCGAACGTTCTTGGCGCTCGCCGCGCTGTGCCTCGAACTGCTCCGTTTCTTGCTGGTGACGAGCCTGGGCCTGCTCGAGCCGCTCGCGGGCTTCTGAAAGCCCGGCCGTCAGCCGGTCGACCTCCGCGGCGAGGGTCGCGCGCGCCGACGCGTCGGCCGCCAGCCGCGCGCGTTCCTCCTCGTCCTGGGCAAGCCGTGCGCGCAGCGATTCCAGTTCAGCCGCCACTCGGCCGCCTGCTTCCCGCAGGTCCGCTTCTTCCAACTCCCACTGCGATTGCTGCTCCTGGTTCCACCGGCGAGCCTCTTCGAGTTGCTCTTCCACGGCCGCCAGCCGGGCGCGCGTCGCCTCCAGGTCGTTCGCCAGTTGCTCGGACAGGCCCGTGCGAACCTGGGCATCCTGCCGGCTGTCGGCCAGTGCTCGGCGGGCTTGGCCCAATTCTGCTTCCACGAGGGCGATTCTCTTGCGGAAGAACGCGGCTTCCTCGCTTGCGTGTCCCGGCCGCAACGTGACCTGATCTACCGAGTCGCGAATTTCATCCAAGCTCGCCGGGCCAAACTCGTGCGCGGTGAAGATCCGGGCCGAGTCGGCGTCCGGCAAAAAGTCCAGCGGCTGGTTGTCGGCCAGATAGGTCAAGCGGATACCGCCCACTTCCAGCACCTGGCCGGGCAGCACTTGGGTCGCCTCGATCCGCCGGCCGTCGACCCGCGTGCCGCGGCTGCTCAAAAGATCCACGGCCCAGAGCATGTCCCGATCGTAAAACAGCACGCAATGGGTTTTCGAAACCTTGGGGTGAACCAGGCGGAGCGTGCTGGGCGACAGGCGGCCCACCAGCGTCAACTGACGGCGCCAACTCTTTTGGACCAGCGGCCGCTGTTCGGCCTGCGATTCGATCCGCAGCCGCAACGTGCCGTCCGCCGCACTGTCCCGCGCGCGGGGATCCAAATCCAGGTGGCGCGGGGGTGGACCATCGTCATCAAAGCTGGCGTTGATTCGATACGGTCCGAGCCTGGCGTGGACTTTGGGCCGTAGCCAGCCATTGGGAGGGGCCGCCGCCAGTTCGCCGGACTTCAGCCCCAGGCAATAGATGCCATGCTCCGTAGCGTGCAGGTAGAGGCACCGTGGCGGCACGTCGTCCCCGCGGAGCACCACTTCGCAGTCGGGATGGCTGCCTACGCGGGCGAATGGTTTGTCGACATGCGTGATAACGGGCGTGCCATCGGGGCCTCGCACGGTCACCACAATCGGTCTGGCGCACCACAGCGTAGGCCGCGACAACAGCGCCGCTTCGATCATACCGTTGCCCCTCCAAAGCAAAAGCTATCTCAAGGCTGCTCGTTCCAATGGATTCTAGTTTAGTCACGGATTACAACCGCCGAAAGTAGTTTACCAGCAGAACTTGCCTATATTTCCTGGTCCACGAGCCCGGAGATGCGGAACGATTTTCTTCCTTGTGCAGGCGCTGGTCTGCCGGACAGGCGCAAATCCAGACCCAAGCACGACTTTCTATTTGGCGCGCACCGCGCGGGGTCTGGACGGCATCGTTGCCAGGCGGCTCGATTCGCCTATCCGTGGGGCCATCGGACGGGATGCAAAAAGCCAAGCCGAGCTGCAGCGGCCAAGCTGGTCGTCGCGAGAGGTTTTTGAGTCCCTTCCGCCCGCCGCTAGGCGCTGGCCAGCCGGCGGCGGATCTCGGCCAGGTCGGTGAAGTAGGTCTTGCAGTGGGGGCACAGGTCGTAGCAGGCCCGCACCTCCCGCTTGCACTTGGGACACAGCTTCATCTCGCGCGTCAGCCCCGAAAGGCTGAGCACACTGGAGCGCTCGTCGGCGGAAGCACCCGTCGTGGCCGACGCGCCGCCGGCACTAGCGGACGGTGGCCCCAAAAAATCGAGGACCGCCTGATCCGAAAGACCGGCCTCGCCAGGCACAGACACCTCGGCCTGGCATTTCGGACAGCGCACGGTCTGACCGGCCAGTCGCCGGCCGACGTTCAAGACATGCCCACCACCGCATTTTACGTGAATTGACATCTGCGTGCCCCGAGTGGCCAATGGGAACTTGAACTGAACTGAACCGTAAGTCCAACCTCCGCCGCGGCTTGCCTCCGGCCACCGAAAGAGCGTCCGCTGCCACGGAAAGGGCAAAGAAACTAGGCCAATCCGCCAGGCGGGTCAAGCTCGCTTTGACATCGCCCCGAAGCTTTGGAAATCTCCACAGCCTTTCTTGCAAGCCCGTTTCCGCCGTGTACGCTAGCCAAAGCCATCGGGCCATCCAAAAGGAAACGAAAACGAGGGGTTCCGACGTCCCCCAACTTGGCCTACCAGGAACGAAGGAGCACTCCGTTGCGACATGCTTTTCTGACAATCTGCGCCCTTGCCGGCCTGGTGCGCGCCGTGGCGGCGGCCGACGCCTGGCCGCAGTTTCGCGGCCCCGGCGGCCAGGGGCACGCCGCCGCCCGCCGCCTGCCGCTCACCTGGAGCGAGACCAGCAACATCGCCTGGAAAGTTGCCCTGCCGGGCCGCGGCTGGTCGTCGCCTGTCGTCGAGGGCCGGCAGATTTGGCTTACCACGGCACTTGAAGGCGGCACGTCATTGCGGGCGGTGTCCCTCGACTTGTCCACCGGCAGCGTGGTGCACGACGTCGAGGTCTTTCGTCCCGACAACCCGCCCGCCATCAACAACAAGAATAGCTACGCCTCGCCCACGCCCGTGCTCGAGTCGGGCCGCCTCTACGCGCACTTCGGAACGCTGGGCACCGCTTGCCTCGATACGCGCAGCGGCGAGGTGCTCTGGACCAACAACGAACTCGAACTGGACCACAAGGAAGGACCGGGCAGCTCGCCGGTCTCGTGGGGCAAGCTGCTGGTGATCCATTGCGACGGCATGGACGTGCAGTACGTGGTGGCTCTCGACAAACGGTCCGGCCGGATCGCCTGGAAAACGAACCGATCGGGGAAGATGAGCGACAACCCCGATTTCCGCAAGGCCTACTCCACGCCGCTGGTGGTCAGCGTCGACGGCAAGGACCAGCTCGTCAGTCCCGGCGCGGGACGCGTCTTTTCCTACGATCCGGCCACGGGCGGCGAGCTTTGGTCGGTCGACTACCCTGGTTTCTCCAACGTGCCGCGGCCCGTTTACGGCGGCGGCCTCGTGTTTGTCTGCACCGGCTACATGAAGCCCGAGCTATGGGCCATCCGCCCCGGCGGCCGCGGCGACGTCACTTCGACGCACGTCGCCTGGGGCACCAGCAGGCAAGTGCCCGCCAACTCTTCGCCTCTTTGGGTCGCCGGCCGCATCTACATGACGTCCGATGGCGGCGTGGCCAGTTGCCTGGCTGCCGAGGACGGTCGCCTGCTCTGGCAGGCGCGGCTGGGCGGCAACTATACGGCCTCCCCGCTGCACGCGGCCGGCCGGATTTATTTCTTGAGCGAGGATGGGGTCACGACGGTCCTGGAGGCGGGCACCGAGCCGAACGAGCTGGCCAAGAATCGGCTCGATGGCCGCATCCTGGCCTCGCCCGCCGTGGCCGGCAACGCGCTGCTGGTGCGGACCGAAACGCATCTGTACCGCATCGAGGAGCCGCCTGCCGGCGCCGCATCCGGGGGAAAATAGTCCGAACCGGTTCATTTGCGGAGTGTCTTTTGGATGGCTGCCGGCGTTCTCAGCGCAAGCAGCCTGCCTGGGCGTTTTTGGGTTTTCCGGGTGTCCGGCTGGCCGGTCGCCTTGACCTGCGGACGCTGTCAGGCATACCATTTCGGTGTTGCGCGTGTCGGGGCTAACGTGGCTCCGGCCGGACTAGGTGCCCAGACGACCCCGCGACTGGAGTGGTGGTCTGAGGGTTGGCCCTAGAGGAAGGAGGTGATTCTATATGTGTAGTAGTTTCCAGAGGTGGCTCGTCTGACGAGCAGCCGACGGGCTGCTGTCTCGCCCGAAGGTTTTGGCCTTGGGCCAGACGCGTCTCGCAGCCGCATGGATTTGCTGTTTCGTGAAACCGGCAGGGGCTCGCCCCTGCCGGTTTCCCTTTGACCCGTGCCGCGTCTCGATGGGTCGCCGGTGGTCATGAAACGTTTCGGCCTGCTGATTCTGCTGGCGTCGGCAGTCGTCCCTGGCCGCGGGGCCCGGGCGCAAGTGCCGCTTGAACCCTTGGTGCCTTTCCGCATCGCGGTTCCCGCCGGGCCCGTGTCTGCCTGGGAGGCCTGGGAGTACGAATGGGTCTTCGACTACCCGCCCGATCCTTTGGCCGTCCCGCAGCCGCTGGGCCACGAGATCATCCGCACTTCTCCCAACGGCTATGTCTACCGGCCCATCTATGCCGAGGGCCAGGTGCCGGCCTGGTCCAGCGAGCCTGATTGGTTCCCATCCGAACCGCCTGCCGACGCCGCCGCGGCCGAGCCGGGGACCGAAGAACTTTTTTCGCAAGCTACCGGCGCATTCCGCGCGGGCCGGTATGAATCGGCCCTCGACCGGCTCGATCGCCTGCTCGAGATCGAACCCGATCACGGGTTCGCCGAGCTGCTGCGGGCCCAGGTGCTGTTCGCTCGCGGGGAGTACCTGCACGCGGCCTCGGCGCTGGAGCATGCGCTGTCGATCGTGCCGAAGGGCGACTGGGGCTTTTACATCGTGCGGCGCGACGAGTTCTTTCCCTCGGCCGACCGGTATGCCAGCCACTTAAGGGCTCTGGAGCGGTTTGTGCGAGAGGACCCTTCCCGGCCCGAAGGCAGGCTGCTGTTGGCCTATCACTATCTGCACCTGGGAAGGCGGCTGGACGGCGTGCGCCAGCTCGAGGCCGCCGTTGAAGCCGTCGATCGGCGCTCGCGGAACCTGCAGGGCCAGTTGGACGATCTTGGCCAATTGGACGATGCCGCGCCGCCGGTCCCACAACTAGACGGGCCACTGCACGATCAGCCGCTGCCCGGCGGTCCGCGCGAGTTCTAGGGGACAGTGGAGAGTGCGAGCACTGTTCGGGCTTGAAGTCTGGCGACTTCAGCTACCACGAAGGCCGCTAACGATCGGCCGAAAAACAACTTTCTCACATCGCAACTGGGGCACGCTTATCGCTTTGCCCCAGCCACCCAGCTCGGTCGAAGTTATTCTTCGGGGCTTCCTAACGTCCGATGAACTCGTGGAGGTTCGAATAGATCGGCAGGTGCCGGTAATAGACCTCGAGCATGTATAGCGACAGGCAGGTGGTGTATAACCGGCCGCCCTGGCCGCGGAACGCCCAGATGTCGGGGCTCTTGCCCAGCGGGTCCCAGCTTCCTTTCTCGCGGCCGCTCTTCTCCTGGTGCTCGATCAGCATGTCGCGCATGGCGCCGTTCCACCGTTTCCACTGGTCCCCTTCCAGGTGGTGCATCACCTGCGTTCCGTAGTACCAGTAGTAGACGTCGCGGTCCTCCCAGCGAGGCAGGTTATCGAGCAGGTAGTCGGCCCCAACCAGCATCCGCTGGTCGTCGCGCTTCCAGCCCAGGTACTGGCGGCACAAGAGCGCTTCGGCGGTCATCGGCAATGTCGGCAGGTTGCCGAGCATGTAGCCGTAGCGGCTGCCATCGTCGGTCACCTTGTCCAGAAACTCGCTCACCCTTTCCAGCGTGGTGCTGGGCACGTTGAGTCCCGCCATCCGCGCGCTTTGCAGGGCCATCACCACCCAGCCGGTCACCGACACGTCGCTCTGCTGGCGAGGCGTGTAGCGCCAGCCTCCCAGCTCCGGATCCTGGGCCGCCACGCAGAAGTCGACGGCTAGTTGGGCCGGCGCCGCCAGGGCCGGGTCCTTGGTCATGCCGTACAGCTCGCACAGGGCGATGGTGCACTGGGCCTGCGTGTACATCCAGTTGTGGTCGCGGCGCACTTCCTTCATCGGAAAGAAATTGCCTTCACGGTCCTGCCAACGTAGGAGCGCGTAAAAGCCGTCGTTGACTTGCTCCTGGAACTTGCCCGACTGGTGCGTGTGCCCGGCGCCCTGGAAGGCCAACAGGGCCATGGCGGTGGCGGCCTGAGGGTTGTCTAGTGTGTCCCCGGCACCGGAGCTGTAAGGCCCGCGGAGGCTCCAACTGCCGTCCTTGCGCTGCTGGCGGGCCAGCCATTCCAGGCCGAGCATCACGGCTTCCTCGCCCTGGGCGGTGCCGCCGTAGGCTTTTAACAAGGTTTCCTTCATGCCCTCGTTGCGGCCGCGAAGCGCCAGCCCGATCTGCGGCGCGGCGATGTCGATTTGCCTTGGCTGGCCGTCGAGGGCCAGGTCCATCTGCGGCGGCGCGGCGAACGGATCGTCCACCGTTGCCAGGTCGCTGGGGGTGATCACCTGGCTTTCTTCCGCCGCGACGTCGTCGGTGTTCGGCAGCGAGACCCACGGATCGTCCAGTTGTTCTCCCAGCTCGTCCGAAAACACGTCCAGGAAAACGCCCTGGTAGCTTCGCTCGCCGGCGACCATCCACATGCCCAGTACGATCACCAGCAGCATGTGCAGGACGAAGCTGATCAGCCAGGGGGGCGCTTGCTTCAAGGCCAGCCGCTTGAGCTCGTCTTCAGGCTCGAGGGGAGTCTCGCGCAGCACCACTCGGCCGTGCCGCGCCGCTTGGCTCACCAGGATCGGCCGGGCGGGCAACGGGGGTGGGGCCGTCTTGCCAGCGGCGGCAAGCGGTGCAGCCGGCTGCCCTGCCCCGGCCTCATCGGCGGGCGCCGGCTGCACGGCTGGCCGAGGCGGGTTGGCTGCCGGGGCAGGTGAGCCTTGCACGCCGACGGGTCCGACCTGTGCCGCCCATCGGACCGAGTTCTGGTCGCTCTTTGGCTTGGCGCCAGGCGTACGGGCGGGGCCAGGTGAGCGTTCGGCGGCACCTTTCGGGCTCGGCGCCTGTTCGCCGCCAGGCTGTGCGGGACCATTGACTTGCGGCAGGCCGCTTTCTGGCACGGATCCACCTTGCGCGGATCCACCCAAGGGTATGGGCGCTGGTGGCGGCGTCATGGGGGGCGCAGCGGGCGACATTTCGCCGGACTGCCAGCGATCCGGAGGATGCGCCATCGCAAAACTTCTCCCGTCCCGCGAGCTCGGGCGTGCCCCGCACGAATTGAATCCAAGATAGCGGCCGGGGCCTCTTCTTGCTTCCCCGGCGACTCCACCCGCGCCCAAGGTGAGTCTACCTGCCGGAAGCACGAGCGGCAAGCAAGAAGTGCAAGCCAGCGGCCACCTTCGGGCAAACTGCAGCCGGATTCGCCGGAATCCCCGATGCCACTGCTTGGGGGACCCCGGCGTTCCGGGGTCCGAGAAGCAGTGCCGCCGTGAACTACCCCGCCACCCTCCTGTAGCCGAATTCGCCAGAATTCGGGCCGTCTGTAGCCGGATTCCTCGCGCTCGGTGGCCCCGCCAAAAACCGAAAACCCTTCTGGACCGCCCGAAAGCGGGCGGTATAATTCTTTTTGCCGCCCTTGAACGGGCGACACAACATGACGCGGGGTGGAGCAGCCCGGTAGCTCGCGAGGCTCATAACCTCGAGGTCGC
>JBBDYJ010000008.1:0-38031 GCA_040901675.1 Pirellulales bacterium
GCGACTCGACTGAGCTCGCCGAAGTCCGAAGTCCGCTTTGCCGCCAGCCACCCGGCGCGTTTTTCCGCCTTATCCTTCTGCCTTCACTCGATCCAGCCGCCGCCCAGCACGCGGTCGCCGTCGTAGCAGACCACGGCCTGGCCGGGGGCGACTCCGTCGCGCGGCTCGTCGAGCACCACGTCCAGCCGCTCGCCCTCCAGGGCGCGGATGGTGGCCTGCACCGGCTGGGCCTTGTAGCGGATCTTGACGGTGCACTGGAACGGGCCGGCGGGCGGGTCGACTAGCCAGTTGACTCGGCCGGCCGTGAACTGCCGGCGGGCCAGCTCGCTCCGCGTGCCGATCACCACGCGGCGTGTTTCGCGCTCCAGGCGCACCACGTACCGTGGCTGGCCGAAGGCCAGGCCCAGTCCCTTCCGCTGGCCGATAGTGTAGTTCTCGATCCCCTCGTGCCGGCCCACAAGCTCTCCCTCGGTGGTGACGATCTCGCCCGACAGGTCGAGCTTCCCGCGCCGACGGCGCACGAAGCTCGAGTAATCGCCGGCGGGCACGAAGCAGATCTCCTGGCTGTCTTTTTTGTCCGCCACCCGCAGGCCCAGCTCGCGGGCGATGCCGCGGATCGTTTCCTTGCGATGTTCGCCCACCGGGAACATCAGCCGGGGCAGCACCCTGCGGTCGATGCCGAACAAGACGTACGACTGGTCCTTGGAGTCGTCCAGGCCTCGCAACAGCGCCGGCGAGCGGCTGTCGGCGGCGGGCGGCTGGAGCCGCGCGTAGTGGCCGGTAGCCACGTAGTCGGCCTCCACGCTATCGGCGTACTCGCAGAGCTTGCCGAACTTGAGCCAGTTGTTGCACATCACGCAGGGGTTCGGCGTGCGGCCGGCGCTGTACTCATCGACAAAGTAGTCCATGATCCGGCCGAACTCGTCCTCGAAGTTCAGCGCGTAAAACGGAATGTCGAGCCGGTCGGCCACCCGGCGGGCATCGGCCGCGTCGCTGGCCGTACAGCAACCCTGCTTGTGGGCGGCCTCGGCGCTCAGAACCGGCAAGAGCGCCGGCTGCCGCGTCGGCTCGGAATCGCAGGCCGGTTCCTGGTGCCCATGCCGCATGAACAGGCCGATCACCTCGTGCCCCGCCGCGCGCAGCAGGTGCGCGGCGACGCTGCTATCGACCCCACCCGACATGGCCAGCACAACGCGCGACATGGATGAAGTTTAACGCCTGACGTGGATCTCTAAAAGGAGGAAGGCTGGGGCACGCTACGACTCGACTGAGCTCGCCGAAGTCCGCTTTGCCGCCAGGCACCCGGCCTTCTGACCACTGTCCACTGACCACCGACCACTGGCCACTGCTCTGGGGCACGCTACGACTCGACTGAGCTCGCGACTCGACTGAGCTCGCCGAAGTCCGAAGTCCGCTTTGCCGCCAGCCACCCAATTGCGAGCCGCCAGCCACGCGCTACTTGATTTCCGAGAGGGCGACGGCTCGATGCTCGGCGGCCGAGAGATAGCAGGCGTCGACCAGGGCCATCGTCTTGAGATTGTCGCGGCCGCTGATTTCCGGCTCGCTGCCGTCCTCCAAGGCACAGAGCAATTGCGCCATGGGGCCGGCAAAGGCATCGGGAAACCAGACCTCCTTCCACCTGGGCTGAAACCAGTAGCCAGGCTGCCGGCGGGTGGTGAAGTCGAGCGTGCTGGGGGTCCGCCGCGGGTAATCGGGCCAGCCGATCGTGCCGCGGGCCATGCCTTCGGTCCCCTCCACGCGCCAGCGGATGGCGATGTCGGCCTCGGCGCCTTCCAGGGCAGGTCCGGCCCAGACGTCGTCCCAGGCGGCCGCCCGAAACCCGTTGGCGTATTCGAGGATGTAGAGGCAGATGCCGTCGGTGTGCTTGAACTTGCGGGCCGTGCGGGGGTCGCTGCGGACGCTGGCGAAGACGCGTTGCGGATCGCCGAACCAGAAGCGGAACGTATCGAGATGATGAATGCTCATGATCCGCAGCGTGACCCAACCGAGCCGCTGCTGCCAGGGCATCCAATGCGGAATGGCCCGCATGTCGATGCTGGCGAAGACCGCCTCACCCAGGTAACCGCGCTCGATCAGCCGCTTGCAGGCCCGCACCGACTGGTCGTAGCGCATGTTCTGGTTGACGGCAAGCTTGATCCCGGCGCGGCGGCAGAGAGACACGATCTGCTTCGCTTGCGCATAGTGGATGCCCAGTGGCTTCTGGGCCAGGATGCCCCGGATGTGCGACTTGTGCTTGACCGCTTCCTTCACTACGGCGAGCTGCACGTCCGGAGGGACCGCGATATCGACCACTTGGACCTTCGGGTCGGCGAGCAATTCCTGGTAGGTGCCATACACCTTGCCGATCGCATGCCGCTCGGCCACCGCCTGGGCCCGTGCCGGAGTGCGCGAGGCAATGGCAATCGGATTAAAACCCGCCTGCCGGTAGGCCACCAGGTGGCAGTCGGCCATGATGAACCCGGCCCCGATGCAGCCGATGCCTACCTGCTTGTGCTTCGGCAGCTTGGGCCGATAGTCGAGCTCGAGCGAAAACCGTTCGGGCGGAACCTTCGTTTCAGGCATCGGATACAGCCGTTGGTGAAGGAAGAGGCGATGGCCGCGTCAATCACCCGGGCACGGCCAGAGGCGGTCTGCACTCAGCCCGGCTGCCCACCCTGCAATTCGCAACGCGCCAAGGCTTGAACAACCAGACCCATCTGTTCTGGGCTGTTGAATGACTCGGGAGATGCCAACCAGTCGCGAAGACGAGGCAGAAGCTGGGCGTTATACGAGTCAATCTCAGACGACTTCACCGCTTGCGGATCGTCGAATGTGCTGGATAACGTGCGGAACACACACCACGAAACGAAAGCGGAGAGGCTTTGCGTTTCGATGTATTCGTTTCTCAAGTCGGCCGCCAGCCGGCTGATCACATCGGCGGTCAACGGGCCGGAGTCGATGATCGCCCGTACTTCATCAAACCTGTGTGTTGGCAAGGAGCTCATCCTTAGTGAAGATGGACCGGTATTCGTAACCGCGTTGGGTAAACAGCTCCCGGGCGCCACGATCTCGATCGACGATCGATAAGATGCGGATTACCTTGGCTCCACGGGCCTCGACAGCGTCGATGGCCTTCATCACTGATTTTCCCGAGGTAACCACGTCGTCAACGATAACAACCTTCGCATTGTCCGGCAGGTTGCCTTCAATCAGCTTCTGCGTCCCGTGAGCCTTGGCTTCTTCTCGCACCCAGAATCCCTCGACGTCCTTCCGATGGTGGTGATGGCAACTGATGGCAAGACTGGTCACCAATGGAACAGCACCTACGGCGAGTCCCCCGACGGCGTCGAATGCCTCTCCGTCTAACGATTCGTAAAGAACCTCGCCAATAAGGAAGGCGCCCAATGGCGACACTTCCACCATCTTTCCGTCAATGTAGAAAGTACTTTTCTCACCCGATGACAGAACTACATCGCGATGAAGAACTGCCCGGTCTTGCAAAAGTGCGAGCAGTTGCCCACGGAGATCGGTGTTCATGGCGATCCTTCCTGGTCTGTTGTCAGCAGTCCTCGGCCGCTGATCGCGGCCGTCTAAAGCGACCTCGTCGCAAGCAACGCACTTTACGACGATCTCTCAGCTTACCGGGATTCATGCCATCCCGCCAGAAGGGCTTGGGCTGATTTCGAAAATGGCTGCACGCCAAGCAGCCAGAATGCGGCAGGCGCGCGGCTTGGCCTAGCGCGCCTCGAGCAGGTAGGCCAGCAAGTCGCGAAACTCGCGCGGCGTCAGCGCGCGGGCCACGTTGTCGGGCATGATCGACAACGGCTGCGGGTGCCGCTGGTCGAGCTCGCTGGATCCGACCACAAAAATCCGGCCTTCGGCATCGGCGTAGCTCTCACGGCCGTCGGCAGTCTTGCCGACCAGCATGCCTACGGCAACCGTGCCGTCGGTCCTGGTGATGGACCAGGTGACGAACTGCGGCGCAATCTCCTTGCTCGGCTGGATGATCGACTCCACCAGCCGCTTGCGCTGGAGTTGCCGGCCGACCGCCGTCAAATCGGGCCCGATGCGGCCGCCGCGGCCTTCAACCTGGTGGCAACGATGGCAACCAGCCAGCTCGGACTGAAAGAAAATCCGCTCTCCAGCCCGTGGATCGGCAGGCCCGTCGAGCAGCTCGAGCCAGCCGGCGAGGTCGGTTTGATCGGGGCGCGAATCGCGCTTGTCGGGTTCCAGGATGCGAGCGGCCAACGCGGCCGCCTCATCGCCGAGACGGCCTGCCTGGCGCACAGCCACGCGCTGCCGCTCGTCCAACTCCGTGCCCCACAACGACCGCAAGGCCTGCTCGACGAGCAGGCGGTCGTCGGCTTTCAAGAGTTCCAGCAATGCCGTGCGGTGGCTGGGATTGTTTGGCGACAGGCCGACGACGGCTTCGGCCCGCAGGGCGGCGTCACGGCGCGGATCGCAGCCGATCGCCTGCAATCGTTGCGGTGCTTCGGCCAGCGGGCTGCCGCGCAACGTCCGGACCGCCTCAAGCTGCGTTGCCAGGTCATCGGACTGAAGAAAATCTTCGAGCAACGCCAACGTCAAGACCGGGTGATCGGGCCGCAGCATTCGCAGCGCGCGGCGGCGCAGGTCGATCGGCAGGGCGCTGTCCGCGAACAGCCGCGCCACGTATTCCTCGCCCGCCACCTCCTCCTCGGCGGCCAGGCTGTCCTTCGGCCGGTCGAGCAATTCGAGCGTGGCCAGGCAGGCCTCGAACAGTTGCCGCGTCGCAGCGCGGGCCAAGAGCGACTCGACCAGGGCTCGATGCTCATTCAACCGGCCTTCGCCAACCCACTGCACGGCTGAAAAGAGAATGTCCGGGTCGGCATCTTCCAGAAAGCGTGACACGGTCGCCCGTGCCTGATCATCGTCGCTTTGGCGCAACAGGAGCAAGGCGCCCAACCGGACCGCCTTGTCTTCGGATGCTGCGTGGTCGAGCAAATCAGCCAGACCGGCCGACTGCCGCAAACCGGCCAGGGCCGCCTGGCGGATGAATGGGTCGTCGTCGGCCAGTCCCTGCCGGACCAGGTGGACCGACGAGCGGCCCGCTATTCGCCGCAAGGCCTCGGCCCGCACCGCGGGCGGAGAAGCAGGCGCCGCCAAGGCATTCAAGTCCAAGTGCTCACGATCCAGTAATCGCACCAGCAACGCGGCCATGGCCGACTGGTCAGGTGCCGCCGGATCGTCCGGAGTCGCGGGCTCCAGCGATGCCAGCCGCTCGGCCAGCCAGCGATGGTCGCCGATAGCGGCCAGGGCGGAGATGGCGCGGGCCTGGATTGCAGGCTGGTCCGGCTCGGCGGCCACTTCGCGTAGGATTTCTTTGCCCGATTTTCCTTGGGCCATCAATTGCCGGGCCGCCCGCTCGCCGAGCTGGCGGTCGGCCGATCGGACTGCCTCGCCCGGCTCCTGCGGTCGCCGAGCGGGTCCGGGCGCGGCGCTTCTGACTTTCCAGATGCGTCCCTTGCCGTGCAGCGTGTACGACTTGTCGACCCAATCGCTGACGAACAACGACCCGTCCGGCGCGACGGCGATGCCGACCGGGCGAAAATCTTCGCCGCCGGTGACGAAGGGCTCGGCAGCCGCCTGAAACGATGCTCCGCGCGGCACAAGCCGGTACCGCTCGAGCCGGTGGTCGCCCCAGGAAGTGCACAGCAAGTTGCCGCGATAATCGCCGGGCAAACCAGCCGACTCGTAGGCCACGACTCCCGACGGGGCCTCGCCGGTGCCGGCCACCATGGGCAGCGTGCCGGGCAGCTCGCCGTCCCAGGCGGTGAACGGGTGCAGCCCCTTGCGTCCATTGCGAAAGCGGTAGCCGTAGTCGCCGTCCGGCACGATGTGCAGCAACCGGCAGGGAGGGCGAGAATCGGGATCGTTGTCGACGGCGAACAAGCGATCGTAGGCGTCGAGCGCGACGTGAAACGGATTCCAGAAACCGGTGGCCACGCGCACCAGGCCGCTGCCGTCGGCGGCCATGCGATAGATGCTGCCCCCTTCGCCGCCGCCGACGAGCTGGGTGCCGTCGCTCCCCACCAGGCGGTACTTGGCCCCCAGGTTCTCTCCCAGGCCAAAGTAGACGTTGCCGGCGAAATCGAAGGCGAAACCCGAAAGGCCATTGTGCGGGTAGTCGCCCCGGGTGTCCAACCGGGCGATCGTAGTCCGTTGGTCCGCCTTGCCGTCCCCGTCGTTATCGCGCAGCCAGAAGATCTCGTCGCGCGTGGCGACGTAGACCGTGCCGTCGTGGTAGACCGCCAGGTTCATCGTAAAGCGGCTCCCCTCGAAGAAGGTGCCGATCCGGTCGGCCCGGCCGTCGCCGTCGGTATCTTCGAAGATGCGGATCCGGTCGGCCGGCGGGCCTTGATAATCGTCAGGACGAAAATGCGTGTGGCTCTCGACCACCAGCACGCGCCCCTTGGCGTCCACGGCGATGCCGGTGGGCGTGACCAGGTCGGGCTCGGCCGCGAACAGCTCGACGGTCAGCCGCCGGTCGGCCGCCGCCGGCAGTTCCAGGCCGCCGGCGGTGGCCGGCCCGCCCAGCAGGATCAAACCCAGCAGAAACCGGTGCATGCATCCCTCCAAAGAAACGTGTCCGCGCCCAACCCGCCGTTGCGAGTCTAGTAAGGCTGGGCAGCCGGTGCAAACTGGCGGCCGTGCCAGCGCCCCACCCGACGATAGGGCGGCCGGAGTTGGCCGGCTATGGTAAACTTGCGGCTGGCACAAATTCCCTGGCAAGCGGAAACGGAATCACACTCGCCATGCCATCCACCACCGAGCCGCACTTTGACCTGTCAGAGCACGGAATCACGATCAGCGAGGTGCTGCGCAACGCCGTGCCGGCCGTGCTGTACGAAGAGGGAATCCGGGGGGACAAGTCGGCCATCAGCTCGGCGGGGGCGCTGATGGCCCGCTCGGGGTCGAAGACCGGCCGCAGTCCCAGGGACAAGCGGATCGTGGACCACCCGGCCAGCAGCGGCGACATCTGGTGGGGCGACGTCAACATTCGGCTGGACGAGCAGACGTTTGTCACCAATCGCCAGCGGGCGGTCGACTTCTTGAACACGCGGCAGCGGCTGTACGTTTTCGACGGATTTGCAGGGTGGGAGCCGAGGCACCGGCTCAAGGTGCGGGTGATCTGCGCCCGGCCCTACCACGCGCTGTTCATGCACAACATGCTGATCCGGCCGGCGGCGGAGGAGCTGGCGGCGTTCGGCGGGCCGGACTACGTGATCTACAACGCCGGGCAGTTCCCGGCCAACCTGCACACGCGCCAAATGACCTCCGACACGAGCGTCGATCTGAGCTTCGAGTTCAAGGAACTGGTGATTCTGGGAACGCAGTACGCGGGCGAGATGAAAAAAGGCGTCTTCACGCTGATGAACTACCTGATGCCCAAGCAGGGAGTGCTGTCGATGCACTGTTCGGCCAACGAAGGCGGCGAGGGGGACGTGACCTTGTTCTTCGGCCTGTCGGGCACGGGCAAGACGACCCTCTCGGCCGACCCGCGGCGGAAACTGATCGGCGACGACGAGCATTGCTGGACCGACGAGGGCATCTTCAACATCGAAGGGGGCTGTTACGCCAAGTGCATCAACCTCTCGGCCGAGAAGGAGCCGGACATTTTCAACGCGATCCGCTTCGGCGCGCTGCTGGAGAACGTGGTCTACGACCCGATCAGCCGCGAAGTGGATTACAGCGACGCCTCACTGACGGAGAACACGCGGGCCAGCTATCCGATCGAGCACATGGCGCAAGCCAAGATCCCCTGCCTGGGCGGCCATCCCAAGAACATCATCCTTTTGACCTGCGACGCGTTCGGCGTGCTGCCGCCGGTCAGCAAGCTGACGCGGGAGCAAGCCATGTATCACTTCATCAACGGCTACACGGCCAAGGTGGCCGGCACCGAGGTGGGAGTGAAGGAGCCCGAGGCCACATTCTCGGCCTGCTTTGGAGCGGCGTTTCTCGTCTGGCATCCAACCAAGTATGCCGAGCTGCTGGCCGAGAAGATGCAACAGCACGACTCGCAAGCCTGGCTGGTCAACACCGGTTGGACGGGCGGCGCGTATGGGACCGGCTCGCGGATTCGGCTGGCCCACACGCGGGCCATGATCGACTGCATCCACGCCGGCAAGCTCACCGACGTGCCCACGATTGAGGATCCGGTCTTCGGCCTGGCCATTCCGACGCGTTGCCCGGCCGTGCCTGAATCGATCCTCGAGCCGAGCAAGACCTGGAAGGACCAGCAGGCGTATCGCCAGGCGGCCCGCAAGCTGGCCGGCCTGTTCGAGGCGCACTTTGCGCGGTACGCCGAGGCCGCCAGCCCCCAGACCCGCGCCGCCGGCCCCCGGCTGGACGGCTGATGCCTGGTGGGTGGCTGGTGGTGGTGCGTGGTTGGTGGTGGGTGGCTGGCGGCAAAGCGGCGGGTGGCTGGTGGCGGGTGGCTGGCGGCAAAGCGGACTTCGGCGAGCTCAGTCGAGTCGTAGCGTGCCCCAGTATCGGAGGTGAGAAGTCAGAGGTCAGCAGTCAGAGGCCGCCGGCCCCCGGCTGAAGGACTAATGCGCACTGGCTGATGTGTGCGGCCTGTGGCAGTGGGTGGCTGGTGGTGGGTGGCTGGTGGCAAAGCGGACTTCGGCGAGCTCAGTCGAGTCGTAGCGTGCCCCAGTCGTGGAGATCGGATTTTTCCAGTGATCCTAATTCTGGCCAGGGAATCCGCGATGAAGAATGATCCGCAGACCACTCGGCGGGCGCGTCGCGAAACGGCAATTGAAGATGCAGTGATGGCTCATCCCGAGCGGCTAGGATATCCCGGCGCAGCGGCGATCCGGAACTGCCGCGTTGCGATGGTTGCCGGCCGGGTCGATGTGCTGCTGCTCCCTGCGAAGAGTCGCGTCAAGGTAGTCCTGGTCGAGACCAAGGTGGCAACGGCCCCTGATGCGGCCTCCAAGGTAATTGGTCAGTTGCTGATGTACTACGCTGGAGCGTTGTGCCTCGGATCCGTCGGTATCCGCTATCTTCGGGAGTTTGCCTGCCGTGAGCCGGAAAGGGCAAGGTGTACTAGCTGGGTCTCGCCCAAATCAATCACCTGCGGTGTCAGTCCACCAGGGGACGCCTGGAAGCTGTTGAGCCAAGGCACTCTTCTCAAGCCTTACCAGGTCCGACTGTTCATCGCGCTGGAGGGGGTGGCGCATCGGGCACTCGTGCCAACGCTTCAAATCCTTCGGAAACATCATGGTCTGGCCATCGGGGTCATCAGGACAAAAGACGGCAGGATAGCGGCCGTCGAGAATCGATAGGGTCAGGTTATTGCCCGGGATGATATCCGCGCCGCCGCTTCCAGTTCCAGGCGACTTGACGGCATCTTCCATCTATAATAGAGGCTGGAGGTGACTATGATCCAAACAGTCGAAGCAGTTATTGACGAGCGGGGCCAAGTGCGACTCTTAGGTCCAGTAAACTTGAGCGCCCCACGTCGGGCGCTGGTCACGATCTTGGAAGAAGCGCCCCCCGAGCTGCCCCACGAGACGGCCCTGCTGAGCGAGGCAGCCCTGGCGGAGGATTGGAGTCGGCCAGAGGAGGACGCGGCCTGGTCGTACTTGCAACGGCCGCATTAACCGCCGCCTCGGGGCCCGCCCTGCCCCATTGGCGGCGATTCGAACTGCTTGCCAGAGCCGCTACACGGCCACTTCAGCGGTCTCGCCGGTGCGGATGCGGATGACGTCGAGCAGCTCGGTGACAAAGATCTTGCCGTCGCCCACCTGGCCCGTGCGGGCAGTCTTCAAAATCGTGTCGATCACCGTCCGGCTGTCTTCGTCGCCCACCACGATCTCGAGCTTGACTTTGGGGATGAAATCGACCTCGTACTCGGCGCCCCGGTACGTTTCGGTGTGCCCCTTCTGGCGTCCGAAACCGCGGACCTCGGTCACCGTCATCCCCTTCACGCCCTTCTCGCTCAAGGCATTCTTGACTTCCTCCAGCTTGAAATGGCGGATGATGGCTTCGATCTTCTTCATGGCGGATCCCTTTCGCAAAAACCCAATACGGAATGTTCTTGGCCCGTGCCCGCCTGCACAGCCGGAGGTCTGCTTAAGCAATGAGCGTGCCACCGAGCCGTTGAGGCCGCTAAGAAAAGCGATGCCAGGCGCAACTTGATGCAGGAGGGGCAATTACAGCTTAATTGCGCGGCCGAGCGATCGCGGCGAAGCGCGAAACACTTTGCTCTGCATATGACACGCCCCAGATGCAGCCGAGACGCGTGAAACGCCGAACCTTCCGGGCCGCAACCACATAGACCGCGCGCCACGCCCTTGTAGCGCCGTTCACAACTTTATGACAACGGCACCTCTCATGATTCCTCCTTCCTCCTTCCTCCTTCCTCCTTCCCCCTTCCTCCTTCCTCCTTCCCCCCGCGGTAGCTCATGTCGAGCAGGTCGACCGGATGGGCCACCCAGATCCGCAGTCCCTGCTGGCGTGCCTCGCGGCCGATCTGCAGCAAGCAGCCGGCGTTCCCGGTTAGCACCGCCTGGGCCCCCGTGCGGGCAATGTTGTCCAGCTTCCGCCGGCTCAGACGCCCGGCCATCTCCGGCTCGGTCAGGTTGTACGTGCCCGCCGCACCGCAGCACAACTCGCTCTCGGGCAGGTCCACCAGCTCCAGGCCCGGTATCTGCGCCAGCAAGCGGCGGGGCGCTTCGCGAATCTTCTGGGCATGGCCCAGGTGGCAGGCATCCTGGTACGTGGCCTTGAGCTCGATGCGGCCTTCAGGCGGAACCAACCCAAGCTGGTCCAGAAACTCGCTGACGTCCCGGACTTTGCCCGCCAGCCGGCGCCGGTCGTCCTGCTGCTCGCCGTGCCAGTGGTGGCCGTAATCCTTGAGCATCGCGCCACAGCCTGCCACATTGACGATCACCGCGTCGATCTTATCCGCCTCCAAGGCCGCCACGTTGGCGTCGGCCAGCTCGCGGGCCGGCTCGGCCGCTCCGGCGTGGAAGTGGATCGCGCCGCAGCAGACCTGGTTTCGCGGCACGAGCACGTCGCAGCCGTTTTGGGCCAGCACGCGGGCGGTGGCCCAGTTGGTATGGCGGAACATCACGTCCGATACGCAGCCGGTGAACAAGACGACTCGCGCCCGCCGCCGTCCCACTGCTGGGATGAATTCCGGCAGGGCGGGCAGTGCCTTGCCCAGCGGCGGCAGCATGTTCACAAGCTGCCGCAGCCGCGCCGGCAGCAAGCGGGTGATTCCCAGCGTCTCGGCCAGGCTCAGCAGGCCCAGGCGCTGCGCGATTCTGGCGGGCCACAACAGCCGGCGCATCCGCCGGGGGTGCGGAAACACGCCGAACAGAATCCAGCGATGGAACCAGTCGGCCGACTTCTTTGGCCCGTCGGGGGTCTGCTCCATCGCCACGCGGAACGGTTCGATCAGCTTGCCGTATTGCACGCCCGAGGGGCAGGCGGTCTCGCAGGCCCGGCAGTCGAGGCACAGCTCCAGGTGGCGGCGCACCTCGTGGTTCAGCTCCAGCCGCCCGTCGGTCACGGCCCGCATCAGGTAGATGCGGCCCCGCGGGCTGTCGTTCTCGTCGCCCAGCTCGACGTACGTGGGGCAAGCGGCCGTACACAGGCCACAGTGCACGCAATCCAGAAACAAGCGGTAGTCGATGCCCGCCCCCGGATTGACCGCCACGTCGACGGCCGCCTGCCGGGGACCAGTCTCGGTCGGGAGATGCTGATCCGCCAGGCCTGCTGCGTCGGACCTGGCGGCCTCGATGTGGTTGGGGAGAGTCTGGGTCATCAATTCGTACCATACACAAAGCGGCCCGGATTGAGCAGGCCCCGCGGGTCGAATTGACGCTTGACCGCCTCGACGACCGCCGCTTCGGAAATCGGGCCCCAGACCGCCTGCCGGGTGAGCTCTCCCAGTCCTTGGGCCGACCAGACGACCAGGTTGCCGCCGGCGGCCACCGCGGCGGGCCGCAGCCGCCCGATCAGCACGCGGGAGACATCGCCGGATGAAAACTCGGCAAAGCGGGCCAGCACGATGCCGTTGCCGGCGTGCGCCTGGATCGAGCAGCCCGGATCGACGCCGCGAAACAGTCCGATCATCGCCGTCACGGCGCTTGGCATGACGTTGGCCTTGACGACCAGCGGCGAGTCGCCGGGCGCCGCAAAGTCGATCAAGCGGCGCCAGGCGCGGCCGGCGGCCTCGTCGCGCAGCGTCTGGAATGCTTCGACACCGGCCGAGTGCCACTCGTGGCTCAGTTGCTCGAGCATCCAGTCGACTTCGGCCCGCGTGCCTTGGAGCCCCACCAGCAGCCGGGCTGCAGCAGCGCCGTTGACCCGAAGCTCCTCGCTCTCCTGCCAGGCGGGCCCGCACACCAGCTCGATGGCCGTGGGAGTGGTCGAGGACTGGACCAGGGCGGCCAGCAACTGCTCGGCCCGGTCGAGATCGGCAACCTCGCAGGTCAGAAAGGCCGAAGCCTCGGGCAGCGGCTTCACCTTGAGGGTGACCTGGCTGATGACCGCCAGCGAGCCGAGCGAACCGGTCAGCAGACGGCAGAAGTCGTATCCGGCCACGTTCTTCACGACCCGCCCGCCGCCTTTGAACGCCGTGCCGCGGCCATCGACGGCACTGATGCCGATCACGTAGTCGCGCAACGTTCCGCAGCCGTAGCGGCGAGGACCACTGAAGTTGGTCGCCACCATTCCGCCGATCGTGGCTTCGGCCGGCTGGGCGGCGTCGATCGGCAAGCACTGCCGCTCGGCGGCCAACGTCCGGGCCAGCGTCTCCATGGTCACCCCGGCTTCGAGGGTGACGGTCATGTCCTGCCAGGGATAATCGACCACGCGGTCCAGGCCGGCCAGCGACAGGCCCAGGCCAGGCAGCTTGGGCGCCAGGCCGAAATCCAGGCTGGTACTGCCTCCGATCGGATAGATCGGCATCGATTCGTCGTATGCTTTGCGGACCAGCAATGCCAGCTCCGCCTGGTCAACCGGCGCGGCCTGCTGGGCAATGGGAAGGGGGCCGGCGGCGCTGGTCTTCGAGGGTACTGGGGATGGCGCGGGCAATGCAGACCTCGCGATGGCGAAAACAGGGCGTCAGCGGCCGGACTTGCGACTCTTCGAAATGTCAGCCTGGCCGGCTCGAGGTTCGCCGTCCGGGCCTGCCGCATGGGCCGCTTCGGCGGTGACGTGCTCGTGCGCCTTCAGATGGTCGGCGCAATACTCGTAACTGCCGTGGCACTTCGAACAGTAGCGGAAGTCGATCTTGGGATGCGTCCGCTCGGTGGCGCCGCAGACCGTACAGGTGTGAAACGGTTTGTCTCGGCGGGCGGCCATGCGGGCCTGCCACTCCATCCGCCGCTTGCCGTCGTAAGCACGGCCCAGCAGGCTGCGGCCGAAGAAAAGGAGAAAGTTGCTGACCGAGGCGAGCACCAGCACCCGAGCCATCCAGTCGCCCACGATGATTGTGAAGGCGTATCCGATCCAGGTGAGGGCGGCCAGGTACTTGATCTTCACCGGCAGCAAAAAGAACAGCAAGATTGAGAAATTGGGGTAAAGGTAGGCAAACGCCAGGAACACGGAGACACCGATGTAGCCGTTGTCGGCCGGGGCGTCCGGAACAAGGCAGGCGCCAAGCAGAGTCGCCACGTAGGCGATGGCGATGTAGATGTTGTAGCGGAAGGTGCCCCAATGGCCTTCCAGCGCGGTACCCATCAGGTAGAACAGGTACCAGGCAAAGAACAAAAAGATCACGTTCAGCGAAAAGCCGGCGGGATTCAATAAGTCGCCGGCCGGCGTCGTGAAGGCGAACGTGAGCAGCCGCCACACCTCGCCTTCGGCCACGCGCGACATCACCAGTTGCATTTTCTCAACCGACTCGGGCTTGGCGATGCCCAGCACGAACCCCATGATCTGGCCGAAGATGATCAGGAGCGTCAGGTTTGAGACTGCGAACCGGCCGAATCTCCGCTCGAGTTTTTCCAGGATCATGGCGAAGACCCAAGATGAAGTTTTTGGCGGTTATCGTCCGGCTTCGCGCCGCGGGCTCACAAGGCCGCCCGGCGGCCGGGGTGCTTCTTTTCCAGGCCGCAGGCGCCGGCCGTGGGAAGCATTTTTCCCGGACTCAGGAGTCCCCGGGGGTTGAAGGCCTGACGGAGCCGGTCCATGACCTCCAGGTCGTCGGCGGTGAACATCTTGTGCATGAAGTTGATCTTTTCCACGCCGATGCCGTGCTCGCCGGTCACGCTGCCGCCGCAGGCGATGCACTCGTCGAGGATTTCGCCGCTGGCGGCCAGCACGCGGTCGATCTCGTCCGGTTGGCGCTCGTCGAACAGCAGGATCGGATGGATGTTGCCGTCGCCGGCATGGAACACGTTCACGGTCCGCACGCCATGCCTGGCTCCGATCTCCTGGATCCGCCGCAGGATGTGGGGCAGCCGCGTCCGCGGCACCACGCCGTCCTGCGTGCAGTAGCTGGGGCTCAAGCGGCCCACGGCGCCGAAGGCCTGCTTGCGGCACTTCCACAACAGCAGGCGCTCCTTCGCATCGCGGGCCTGGCGCACTTCACGCGCCGCGCAGCGGTTGCAGATTTCGATGATCCGGTCGCGCTGCAGGTCCAACCCGGCCTCCAGGCCGTCGACCTCGATCAGCAGGATCGCTTGTGCATCGAGCGGGAAACCGAAGTGAAAGGCCTGTTCGACGGCCACCAGGATCCCCTGGTCCATCATTTCGAGGGCGGCGGGAATGATCCCCGCGGCGATGATCTCGCTGATGGCGTTGGTGGCGTCGTCGCACGACTCGAAGATGCCCAGCATGGTCCGCACGCCCTGCGGGTCGCGGGTCAGCCGGACCCAGACCTTCGTGACCACGGCCAGCGTCCCCTCGCTGCCCACGATCGTGCCGGTGAGATCCAGCCCCGGGTTGTCTTCACTGGGGCCGCCCAACTGCGCCACCGACCCATCGCTGAGGACGGCCTCGACGCCCAGGACGTGGTTCACCGTGACGCCGTATTTAAGCGTGTGCGGGCCTCCCGAGTTCGTCGCCACGTTGCCGCCGATGGTGCAGGCGCCCTGGCTCGATGGATCGGGTGCATAATGGTACCCGGTGCCCTTGAGCGCCTGGGTGAGCCAGACGTTGACCACGCCCGGCTGGACAACCGCGTAGCGGTCGCGGAGGTTGATCTCCAAGATCTGCTTCATCCTGGTCAGGACGATCATGACGCCCCCGCCCACGCTCAGGCAGCCGCCGGCCAGGCTGGTGCCGGCCCCCCTGGGAAGAAACGGGACACCGTGCTGGTTGCACAGCCTGACGATGGCCTGCACCTGCCCCGTCGTGCGCGGAAAGACCGCCACGTCAGGCGAGTTTTTTTCGATCACGAACCCGTCGCACTCGTAGACCAACAGGTCGCTGTGGGCCGTGAGCACCGCGTCGGGGCCTGCCACGGAGCGGAACTCGTCGGCGAGCGTGGCAAGACTCGAGGCAATCATCAACGACTCTCGGGCGGTTCAACAGGGTTCGGTTAAACAGGGGACTGGCGGCGCTCACGCGCCAGGGGCAAGCTGCACCCGGTGGACAGCGGGGGTCCAAAGCCCGCGGAAGCAGGCCCCGCATTTGGGGCACTGGCAGCCATGGGCTGGCGGCATGACCTGATTATAATGTTGCGGTCCGCGGCCGCCAGAAGGGCCGAACGTGCCGAAGCGAGTCGCATCATGCTCCACGACTACCGCTTATTCTTCCGCGAATACCTGCGGCACTTCCACAACACCGGGGCCATCGCTCCCAGCAGCCGGTGGTTGGCGGCCGCCTTGGCGCGGTACGTCCAGCCCGGCGAGAAGCCCCTTCGGATACTCGAGGTCGGGCCCGGCACGGGGGCCGTCACGCGCCATATCGTCCCTCGTCTGGGGCCGGCCGACTCGCTCGACCTGGTGGAACTGAACGACCGCTTCGTCGAGCGTCTGCAATGCCGCTTCGCGTCGGAGCCCGTCTTTGCCGCCGTGGCGGACCGCGCGCGGATCATCCACCGGCCCATCGAGGAACTGCCCGCCGAGGCCAGCTACGACGTGATTATCTCGGGTTTGCCTTTGAACAACTTCTCGGTGGCCGCCGTCGAGCGGATCCTCAACGTACTGGCCGGCTTATTGGCGCCGGGAGGGACCCTGTCGTTTTTCGAGTACATCGCAGTCAGGCCCGCCCGGGCGCTGGTCAGCGGCAAAGCCGATCGGCGGCGGCTGCGGGGCATCGCAGCCGCCCTGGCCGAAACCCTGCGCCGCGGCGAGTTTCGCCGCGAGTGCGTGTGGACTAACCTGCCGCCCGCCTGGGTGCACCACCTGCGTCTCGACAGCCAGCCGCCGCGGCCAGGGTAACAACCTCCCCCATTAACCGGTGGCAGGACCGAATCGTTCGGTGCCGGCCACAAGATTCGCCCCTCCAGGGGTGTTCTCGAGGCTGTTCTTGTCGGCGGACGCTATGGGTCGTATACTTGGTAACCTAGGTCTGCATGAGAGTTTGTGTCTCGCAGCGCTGGCATGAGGAGTCTGGTTTATGACTTATCGCTCGGTGTTCGCCTGGTCGCTGGTTGGGGTGGCGTTGGCCGCCGGGGTTTTGCCGGTGACCGCCTGGGAGCCTCCGGCCAGTCCGCCGGCCGAATCGGGAGAACCACCCGCGCCGGCGGAACCGGCCGACCGGCCCGAAACCCTCACCCCGGACCCGGCACAAGGTGACAAGGGCGACGAAGATGAAGCCAAGGACAACCAGCTCGAGCAGTCGCGCAAACGGCTGGAGCAGGACGCCGAGTACTACGAGCTGTTCAAGATCTTTGCCGACACCATGGACCAGGTCGAGCGGAACTACGTCAAGGACGTCAGCCGCCGGGAGCTGATGGAAGCGGCCATCCGCGGAGTGCTGGAACAGCTCGACCCGTATTCCAACTATATCAGCCCCGATGAGCTGAGCCGTTTCAGGACCAGCGTCGAGAGCCAGTTCGGTGGGATCGGCATCCAGGTCGACATGCGCGACGGCCGGTTGCTCGTGGTCAGCCCGCTGGTGGGCAGCCCCGCCTATCGAGCCGGCTTGCAGGCCGGCGACACGATTGTCGAGATCGAAGGCCAATCGACGGAGGGCATCGACCTGGACGAGGCGATCCGCCGGCTCAAGGGTGAGGCCGGCACCAGCGTGACGATTACCGTGTTTCATCCCCAGCGCGGCGCCGGCTCGACCGGCAGCCGGAAAACCGTCACCATCCAACGCGAGATTATCCGCGTCGACACGGTGATGGGCGACCAGCGGAACGAGCAGGACCGCTGGGATTTCGCGCTCGACCGCGCCAAGGGCATCGGATATGTCCGCGTCAGCGCCTTCAGCCGCGAAACACGCCGCGAGCTCCAGAAGGCATTGGAAGAGCTGCAGTCGCAGAAGCTGCGGGGCTTGATTCTCGACTTGCGGGGCAATCCGGGCGGCCTGTTGACTTCGGCCATCGAGATTGCCGACCTGTTCCTCGAGGAAGGAGTGATCGTCAGCACGTCGGGCCGCAACAGCGCCAAGCGTTCCTGGGACGCCCGCAAGCCCGGCACATTCACGGGTTTCCCCATGGCGGTGCTCGTCAACCGCTACAGCGCCAGCGCCAGCGAGATTGTCTCCGCGGCGCTGCAGGACCATAAGCGGGCGGTCGTGATCGGCGAGCGCACCTGGGGCAAGGGAAGCGTGCAGAACGTGATCGAGCTGGAGAACGGCAAGAGCGCGCTGAAGCTGACCACGGCCAGCTATCAACGGCCTAACGGGCACAACATCCACCGCTTCCCCGATGCCAAGGAGACGGACGAGTGGGGCGTCGTGCCGGATCCCGGCTTCGAAGTCAAGCTCGAAGACGAGGAGCTGATCGCCTTGCTGCGCTATCGGCGCGACCGCGATGTGCTGCTCATCAACCACTCGGTGCCGGCCGACGAGCGTAACGGCCTCTCCAAGGACGAGGGCGGATCCCAGTCGGACGAAAGCTCCAAGGCGAAAGAACCCCAGCCAGGGGCCAAGAGCGATGCGGGTGATGGCCGCGAGCAGCCTGGCGGCGCCGAGTCGAACAACGACGGCGGCAAGCCTGCCGGCAAACCGGCCGGGGAAGATGCGGCCCAGCGAGAGTCCCCCGAGAACCCGCCGTCCAAGCCATTTGTCGACCGCCAGTTGCAGAAGGCCATCGACTATTTGACCACCGAGCTGGCCAAGGCGAATTGACTGGTCCAACGCGGCGTCGCCGGGCCACCATGAAGATCCTCGCGCTGGAGACCACCTGCGACGAAACCGCCGCGGCCGTGATCACCGATCGCCTGGAAGTGCTGGCTTCGACGGTCGCCTCGCAAGACGCCCTGCACGAGCGGTTCCGCGGCGTCGTCCCGGAGATCGCGTCCAGAGCGCACGTCGAGCGCATCTTGCCGGTCATCGACGAGACGCTCCGCCAGGCGAAGCTGGCGGCGGCTGATCTGGACGCAGTGGCCGTCGCGAACAGGCCTGGTCTGGCCGGCTCGCTGTTGGTCGGATTGGCGGCTGCCAAGGCCCTGGCGCTGGCCCTCGACGTGCCACTGGTGGCCGTGCACCATTTGCACGCGCACCTGTATGCCTGCCGCCTGGCTTACGGCGAAGCTGTGTTTCCGGCGGTCGGGCTGGTGGCCAGCGGAGGCCACACCAGCCTGTTTCACTGCCTGGGGCCGCTCGAGTTTGCGCTGCTGGGCGGCACGATCGACGATGCCGCGGGCGAGGCTTTTGACAAGGTGGCCAGCCTGCTGGGTCTTGGCTATCCGGGGGGTCCGGCCGTCGAGCGGGCGGCCCGGGGTGGCGATCGTCGGGCGTACCGGTTCCCGCGCTCGTTCACCGATGATGCCAGCCGGCTAGAGTTCAGCTTCAGCGGCCTGAAGACCGCGGTCCGCCACCAGTTGGCCGCGGCTTCGCCCGGGTTCGATCCGGCGAAAGTCAGCCGGCAGCAGGTGGCCGATCTGGCAGCCAGCTTCCAGCAGGCAGTGGTCGACGTGCTGGTAACCAAGTGCACCCAGGCGCTTGAGCAGTTCGGCGGCCACAACCTTTGCGTCGGAGGCGGCGTGGCGGCCAATGCCTTGTTGCGGAGCGAACTGGAAGCGGCAGCCCGGCAGACCGGCTTTCGCGTGTTTATCGCCCCGCACGAGCTGTGCACGGACAACGCGGCGATGGGAGCCATTGCGATCGAGCGGCTCAAGGCCGGCCTGGTCGAGGAACTGGACCTGGACATCCAGCCGGGGCTGATGCGTTAGCAGTGGGGGCAGTTTTTGCCGGGCCGGGGCGTGCCGGATGTCTTAGAAGCCGCCCAAGCCGCCCTGGCCACCGCCACCGCCGCCGAAGCCGCCGCCACCGGCGCCGCCGCTGGTGCCGCTGGAACCGGTGGCGAAGTTGAACGTGTTCACTTCGGATACGCCAGTGAAATTTGGCTGGGGCGTGATGCGCACGTAGCGGCGATCGGCCGAAATCACCGCGATGGCCGACATGAAAGCGCCCTTCGGCAAGACAATGATCACCGGCTGGTAGCCCACCGCGCCCTGAATAAACGGATTGACGCCGTTGCCGTCCTGCGCAGCCAGGCGCCCGGCGCCCGACAGGAAACTTCCTAAGGCCCGGGGATCGTTCAGCAAACCGAGCTGCTGCGCCAGAATCTGTCGGCCTACTTCCATCTGGCCGGCCACCGCATTGGCGATCTGCTCTTCGGCGAGCGGCTCGCTGCGGCGGCCGTTCTTCAGGTCGAAGACCGCCACGGCCTGGTCATCGCCCAGGTCGATTCGCTTGCGCAGCGTCCGGTGCTCCTTCGAGTTGTAGTGCCAATGGATATCGACCGTGACCTTGTCGTTGGTCAGCTTGCCCCATACCCGACGCAGGAGCAATCGGTACGTGCCGTCAAAACCCTGCGGGCACACGTATACTTCCGACGATGCGTCCGAAACGTCTCCGGAGGCCTGCATCGACGTATCGCCCAGCATGACGCCGCCCGAAGCGGTCCGCGGATTGCGGAACGAGCAGACCGTGCCCGATGGCTCTTCGACCAGCAGGTCCACGTCGGCGTCACCGGTCCACGAAACAACCACCACACAATCGCGCATCAGTGCGTTGTCCAGGTCGGCCTTGTACGAGTCGGCTTGCTGGGGGTTCTCCGAACGCAGCCGCTGGAGCGTGGCGGAGGCTTGGTGATAGGCCGATTGCCAGATGCCCACCTGGTCATTCGGCCATGCCTGGCTCAGCACGCCGACCGTGGCCCAGCGAATGCCGTCCAAGTCGTCCAGGCGTTGAGCCAGCCGTAAGCCATGAACGAACGGCTCGGGAGAAGTCGGTTGGATTTCAGAAACCTGCTGGAACAGCTTCAGGGCCCGCTCCTCCAGGTCGATGCGCGCCATGTAGTGCGCGATAAACATGACGTCGGTCGGATTCGTGGTGAAGTCCAGGGCCGACATCAACGCCCGCTCGATCTGGTCCGCCGGGCTGCCCTGCGCCCGCAGGGCCAGGCCCAAAGCTTCATACATCCAGGGCTGACCATGCTGGTTAGCCAGGGCCGCCTGGATCAGCGCCGCCACGTGGTCGAAGCGGCGGGCCGCCATCAGCTCGCGCGCCGACTCGCGGATTGCCGCCCCCGAAACGTTCTCATGCGTGGCGAAATAGTCGTTCCAGGCGGCCTGGGGATCGTCTCCCTCGTTGAACTCGATCTGGACGGGGCGAACCTTGGCACTGGGCTTGTCGACGGTCGCCGCTTGCGGGCCAGCCGACGGCTTTTTCGCGGAAGACGGCTTGCCGGCGGCCGGGCTCTTGCCTGGTCTGGCGGGCTGGACCGCTGGGGTTTTTTTGCCGGACAGCTTCAGGTCGTCCTTGACGGCGAAGAACCCGCCGCCACCGCCACCACCACCCATGCCACCGCCGCCGCCGCCCATGCCCCCACCACCCATGCCGCCGCCGCCGCCGCCCATGCCGCCGCCCCCCATCATGCCGCCGCCCATGCCGCCGCCCATGCCGCCCACGGGAATCGGGATGACCAGGTCGGCAACGGGGTAGACCCGCGTCGTCAGCAGGCCCTCGGCCTCGGTCTTGCTGGTGATCATCAACACTTCGTCGCGGATGACATAGGTCAACTCATGTTGATTGAGCAGCAGCCGCAGAGCCGACCGCAGAGTGATACCCCTGACGCTCATCGTAAGCGGCGTGTCCGAGCCGACTCCGGCGTCGGTCAGGGCCGTGGCGTCCAACTGGATCTCGATGCCATGCCTGGCCTTCAGAATGTCGATGGCGTCGTTCAGCGGCGTATCGATGAAGTCCAGTTCAGTCATCTCGTCCAACTCGGCGAGGATGCGGGCCTCGGCCGGGTTGCTCTCGGTCAAATCGACCGACTTGTACTTCTTGCGCCGCTCGGTGAGCAACTGCCATACTTCCGGGTCAGGATAGAGGATCGGCGGTTCGTCCGGCGTGGGAACGTGCGACAACTCGATCGCGTACATCGCGTCGACCACTCCCATGTGCCGTGCATCGCGAACGGCATCCATATTGGCCCGATACCCGACCATGCGGGCCGTCAACTCCGCCGACCGCAGCCCCGGCGTTCCCGGATCCATCTCTTCGGCTATCTGGGCCACCGCCTCGGCGTCGCGATAGCGCTCCTCATCCAAGAGGGCGCTGAAGCGGTTCATCAACTGGTCCACCTTCAGCTCCGTAACGAACAAATCGCGGTGCATCCGCGCGCGGGCTTCGGCTTCCGCCGCACGCTGCTGCCGCTCGATATCCCTCTGGGCCTTGATTTCCGCTTGCTGGCTCGCTTCACGCAGCGCCGTGCGGATCTGCTCGACCAGCGTGTTGCGCACGTCGGGATTGAGTTCCGGAGCCTGCTCGACCCGCTCCAGCACTACCTTGAGTATGTTGGCCGCCTGTTCGGGTGCGGTTCCCATCGTCCCCCGCGCCTGGTTGATGGCATTGCGAACCTCGGCCGTGATGAACCCGGTGAATAGCCGCTGCTGCCGCTCGATCTCGTCAAGCAGGCCGCCTTCGTCGGCTGGAAGGCCCCGCTCGGCGGGCGGCGGCACGGGCTCGGCGGTGCCCAGCGGCGCTGTTTGATCTTGGAAATTGGCCAACCTCAAGTCCCGCGGCGTCGCAGGGCCGCCGTTTTCGCGGGCTTTGCGCACGGCTTCCTGCGTGGTCTGGGCGTTGGCGTTGAGCGGATCGAGGCGGGTCGCTTCGGCCACGAGCTGCTCGGCTTGCTCGAGATTGCCGGTCGCCAGGGCCTGCTGGCTCAGACGCGTCAGGTTCTGCGAACCGGTGTTCACCAGCCAGCGCAGCTCCTTGAGACCCGCCGTGCCGACCGTCGGCAGACCGACCCCTCCATCGCGCTTCGCCGCCCGGACCAACGAGTCCAGGTAGGCGTGGTCGTCGCTGGGCCGGCCGGATCGAACCTGCCAGCTCATTTCCACGGGCTTGCCCGCGACTTCGGCCCGCATCCGGATCTCGCTGGGCGAGCCATCGTGCGCAGCCAGCTTTCCGATCACCACGGTATCGCGATCGAAACGCAGCGGTGGGGTGTTGCGGGGATACACTTCGGCCAGCGATTCGGGATACTCCACCGCCGTGGGCCAGACTACGGCGCCGCGGGCCGCCTCGGCCAGCCAATTGCCGACCTCGGTGCTGTTCACCGAGTCGCCGTCGATGGCCAGCATGCCCCCGGTGTGATTGGCCAAGGCCCCGAGCACCTGGTTATCCAACCGCGGGCCGATCGCGTAGCTGCTCACCGAAACCCGCTTCTCGACCAGTTCGTCGACCAGCTCTTGCATCCGGCCGCTGGCGATCAGGTTGGCAGTGCTCATGCCGTCGCCGATGTACACCGCCGAGCGTCCCCGCGCCGACGCCTCGTCGCCAAAACTTTCGACCACCGCCGACAGCGCCGCCGCCATATCGGTCGAGCCGAGCGGCACCCGCCGCCGCAAGTCGCTCAATGCCTGCTGCATGGCCTCGCTGTTCGGGGCGAGCATGGAGTCCGTCAGCGCCACGGCCTTCAGATCCACCGCCAGCAGCGCCGCGCGGTCGTTCGGTCCCAAACCGGCCAGCAGCACTTCCAGCGCCTTCAGGGCGTCGCTTCGATAGACGCCCGTCTGGCTGGCCGACGTGTCGAACAGAATCACTACGTCGTGGGCCCTTGCCGGCGGCGCTTCAATGCCCGGCATCAGCTTCAAGGCAAAAGATGTCTCGCCATCGGCCTCAGAGAACAGATCCATCGCGGCCGTCTGCGAGTCGGTCGCCGGCGCTTCGGCCCCGATGGACGGGGCCCCTACCCCCATGGACAACGTGCACACGCCGATGCCGGCGATGGCCAGGCAGGTCAACCAAGACCAATGATTCTTCGACATGTCTGCGAACTCCCACAAATGAGAAGCGCGAGCGCGAAGGCCAGCGTGTTCCGTAGCGATGGCCCGGCTACGCATGCATTCGCCGGGATATGCCGAGCGGCGAATAGGCTTAGTTTATTCGGCCAGATGGCTTTATGCCAATAAAAAGTTGCGTTTTTTGACGCTGTCGAGTCGGCCCGACGCTCGCCCGCGCGCCGCGCAGAAAACCGACGTCGACGGCATGAAAAGAAAGAACCCGGTCCGCCATGAGGGCGCCGGGTCCTAAACCGCCTGGCGATATACAGTTATGAGCGGTCTGCCGTTACAGTTCGCGGCCCGCTC
Source organism: Pirellulales bacterium (assembly GCA_040901675.1). Taxonomy (GTDB): domain Bacteria; phylum Planctomycetota; class Planctomycetia; order Pirellulales; family JAICIG01; genus JBBDNX01. The sequence continues at coordinate 23,724 of JBBDYJ010000008.1, forward strand.
CGCCGAACCGTCCGCCAGGGCCGGCAGCCCACTGGCTGCCGGCCGCCAGCGGTGAAAGTGCACTCAAGGTTGTCGCCGCTTCAGCCAGCCTTCGGCCGAACGTGCCGACGAGCAGCCCCGACTGGCGTGTGATGGCCGTGACGGCGGTGCGAGCCGGGCTCCACACGCGCTCGAAGCGGGCCAAGGCGGCCGCTTCGTCGGCGCTTCGATCCAAGCCGACCGCGATCCCCGCCTGGGCTCCACAGCCGGTCCAGGCGTTCAGCGAAGCGGCCGGCCGGCGCGCAGGGCCAAGCTCCCGGAGCGCCAGTTGCAGTTGAGCACACCACGCCAACGTGGAACTGCTCAGGGCCGCACGCTGAGCGGACCATTTGGGCATGAGCAGCTCACCCAGTCCGTCGTTCTCGGCGTTCAAACGCGTGGCTAGCTCGGTGCCGCTGCTGTGGCGCAGATCAGCGGCCAGCCTGGCTCCGCTGACGGGCAACCGACGATGGTTCTGGGATCCGGAGAGACCGTCGTTCTGGTCGTTGAGCGAATAGACTAGTTCCAGACCGGTGCTGTGACGGTCATCCGCGGCCAACTGGCTCAAGCTGGAGCTCATCGTCGTCTCGGCCGGGAGCACTGGTAAGCTGTCGGGCGTCAGCGGCTCGACCTCCAGGCGCGCCAGCCGATAGACGGGCCGGCCCCGCTGGCAACTCCGGCGCGGCGGTGCGGCTTGCGAAGCAACCGCCGACAGCGACAGACCCAAGCTCGACACCAATACCAACAGAGTCAGCCGCGCACGTCCCATGTTCAGTTACTCCTGGCCGAGCAAACGAGCAGAATGGGTACCTGGACCATAACGCTTATCGGAGCCGCCAAGCTGGGGGCGTTAGGCAATCGGAAGCGGCCGGTTGGCGCCGTCAAACTTCACCGATCCGTCTGATCTCGCATAGCGGGCCGAAATGACTTATTTTTCCTGAGCGTCGCCCCCGGTCCAGGAAAGGCTTTCCCACGATCCACGATCCTCCTTCGTCCTTCTGCCTTCCTCCTTCCTCCTTCTGCCTTCAGTTGACACCCCCCTGCTGGCGTCTAAAATAAACCGTTTTCCCTTAACTCAAGCGCGCTGGCCCGGAAGGAGGCGCTCGATGCCCGACAGCTTGGCCGTCGACGCGGCGAGCCCGGCTTCCGCCGGGGAAGGCCGTCCTTTGCACGCGGCCATCGAGAAAGCCGACGTCTTGATCGAGGCGCTGGAGTGGATCCGCCGCTTCCGCGACAAGATCACGGTCATCAAGCTGGGCGGAAGCGTCATGGAGGATCCCGACGCGCTGCGGCACCTGCTGTTGGACATCATCTTCATGCGGACCGTCGGCATGCGGCCCGTGGTGGTGCACGGAGGCGGGGCGGCCATCAGCCGGGCCATGACCGAAGCCGGCCTTGAGCCGCGATTCATCCAGGGGCGGCGTTACACCGACGGCCGGGCCCGCGACATCGTCGAGCGGGTGCTGGCTTACGAGACCAACGAGCTCATCTCCAAGCGGATTGAAGATCTGGAAGGCCGGGCAGCCCCCTTGAACTTCCGCACCACCAACGTGCTGTTCGGCGAGCGGATGCACCTGGCGGGCGACAACGGCGAGCCGATCGACTTGGGGTACGTGGGGCAGGTCAACCGGATCGACCGGACCACCATCGAAAACCTCTGCTATGCGGGGATTGTGCCGGTGATCCCTTCGATGTGCCTCGATGCCGACAAGCAGAAGCTGAACGTCAACGCCGACACGGCCGCGACCGCGGTGGCCCAGGCGATGAGCGCCGAGAAGCTGGTCTTTCTCAGCGACGTCAACGGGGTGCGGCGCCGCAAGGACGACGCGGCTTCGCTCATTCACTCGCTCACCGCCGACGAGGCGCGGCAACTGATCGCCTCGGGAGCCATCGAGTCGGGCATGATCCCCAAGGTCGAGGCCTGCCTCGAGACTCTCGACAAGGGAGTCAGCAAGATCCATATCATCGACGGCCGCTTGCGGCACTCTTTATTGCTCGAAGTCTACACCAGCAGCGGAGTCGGCACCGAGATCGTCAAGGCCCGCTGACGCGCGCCGGCGCGAACCTCCACACCGGCCGCGGGGTCCGGCATGGGTTCGAGGTGCCATTACCCAACTTACTTGTCTGAGGAGACCCGCCGTGGCAACCGCCAGCGCAATGAGTTCGGCCGAAGCGATCGAATTGTTCAAGCGATACGTGGTACCCAACTACGGGCGTTATCCAATTTGCCTGGTCCGCGGCGAAGGATCGTACGTCTGGGACAGCGAGGGCAACCGCTACCTCGATCTGTTTCCCGGCTGGGGCTGCAACCTGCTGGGCCACTGTCCCGAGCCGGTCGTCCGGGCCGTGCAGGAACAAGTGGCCACGCTGATCCACGTGCCCAACACCTGGTACACCGAGGCCCAAGGCTTGTGGGCCAAGGCGCTCAGCGAGCGAAGCTTCGGCGGACAGGCTTTTTTCTGCAATTCGGGCACGGAAGCCAATGAGGCGGCCATCAAGCTGGCCCGGCTGCACACGCCCCCCGAGCGCTACAAGATCATCACCTTCACCGGCGGCTTTCACGGCCGCACACTGGGCTCGACGGCAGCCACCGCCCAGCCCAAGTACCACGAGGGCCTGGGGCCGCTGATGGCCGGTTTCGTCTATGCGCCCTATGGCGACCTGGACGCGGTGACGCGCCTGGTCGACAACGAAACGGCGGCCATCATGGTCGAGCCGGTGCAAGGCGAGGGAGGCATCAACATCCCCCCGGTCGAATTCCTCCGGGGCCTGCGGCAGCTTGCCGACGAGCGGGGCCTGCTGTTGATCTTCGACGAAGTTCAAAGCGGCTGCGGCCGGACCGGAAAATGGTTCGCCTACCAGCACTTCGACGTCACGCCGGACGTCATGACGCTGGCCAAGGCGCTCTGCGGCGGCATTGCCGGCGGCGCGCTGTTGACCACCGCCGAAATCGCCCCCAGCCTGCGGCCCGGCATGCACGCGGCCACGTTCGGCGGCAACCCTATCGCGGCCCGGGCCGGGATCGCCGCGATTGAGATGATCGAGCAGGAAGACCTGCTCGAGAACGCCCAGCGCGTCAGCAAGGTCTTTCAAACCCGCCTCGCCCAACTGCGGGCCGAGTGCGAGCTGATCGAGGAGGTCCGCATCCTGGGAATGATGATCGGCATCGAGTTGTCGATCGAGGGTGCCCCGCTGGTCAAGGCCGCCCTGGAGCGCAAGCTGCTGATCAACTGCACGCAGGGCAACGTGCTGCGGCTGTTGCCGGCCTTGAACCTGTCGGCCGAGCAGGCCCACCAGGCGTGCGACATCCTGGCCGCCGTGCTGAAAGATCAGAGCAGGTGAGCGCGGCATGCGAAACCTCATCACGCTCACGGACCTGTCCAGCGGCGAGATCGAGCGGATCTTCGCCATCAGCGAGGATTTGAAGAGCAAGCACGCCCAGGGGCTGCGCGAGGCCTTGCTGCCGGGCCGCGTGATGGCGCTGTTGTTCGAAAAGCCGTCGCTGCGGACGCGCGTCAGCTTCGAGGCGGGCATGAGTCATTTGGGCGGCAGCAGCCTGTTTCTGGGTTCCGACGTGGGCTGGGGCTCGCGGGAGTCGATCGCCGACTTCGGGCGGGTGCTCAGTGCCTACGTCGACGTGATCGTGGTGCGGGCCCAGTCGCACCAGAAGGTCGTCGAGCTGGCCGAGCATTGCGCCTGCTCCGTGATCAACGGGCTGACCGACTTTGCGCACCCCTGCCAGGCCTTGGCCGACCTGTTCACGCTCAAGGAGCTGGTCGGCCCGCTCAAGGGGCAGACGCTGGCCTACGTGGGCGACGGCAACAACGTGGCCCGCAGCCTGGCGGCCGGCTGCGGCAAAGTGGGCCTGAAGTTCGCGATGGCGGCCCCGAAAGCTTACCAATTCGATCCGCGGTTCGTCTCCGATCTTAAGCGCGAGGTCCCCGATCTCAAGCTCTCGGTGAGCACCAATCCCCGCCAGGCGGTCCGCGACGCCGTGGTCGTCTATACCGACGTCTGGGCCAGCATGGGCCAGGAGTCGGAGGCGCAGGCGCGGGCCAAGGCCTTCGCCGGCTACCAGGTCAACGAGGAGTTGTTGAGCCACGCCCCCAAGGGCGTTTACTTCATGCACTGCCTGCCCGCCCACCGCGGACAGGAGGTGACCGACGAAGTCATGGACGGACCGCGGAGCATCGTGGTCCAGCAGGCGGCCAACCGGTTGCACGTTCAAAAAGGCATTTTGGCCTGGCTGCTGGGTGCCCAGGCATAGAGCATGCGACACGACGGCCGCCGTCCCGATGAACTGCGCAGCGTGAAGATCAAGCGGCATTTCACGCGGCCTGTGCCGGGCAGCGTGTTGATCCAAGCGGGCCGCACTACCGTGTTGTGCACGGCCAGCGTCGAGGAGCAGGTGCCGCCCTGGATGAAGGGGCAGGGGCGCGGCTGGCTGACGGCCGAGTACAACATGCTGCCGGGCAGCACCAGCCCGCGCAAGCCGCGGGAGCGGGGCGGCAAGGTCGACGGGCGGACCACCGAGATCCAGCGTTTGATCGGCCGCAGCCTGCGGGCGGTCGTCGATCTGGGCATGCTGGGCGAACGGACCATCACGGTCGACTGCGACGTGCTGGAGGCCGACGGCGGCACGCGCACGCTTAGCATCACCGGCGCCTTCGTGGCCTTGGTCGATGCGCTGGCCGGTCTTCCGAAAGCAGCTCTGAAGGCCGCTTTACCGAAGGCCGGCACTGCGTCGGGCGCCTTGCGCGACAGTGTGGCGGCGGTGAGCGTCGGCCTGGTGGATGGCAAGCCGCTGCTCGATCTGGATTACCAGGAGGATTTTGCCGCCACGGTCGACATGAACGTGGTGATGACCGGGCAGGGTTCGTTTGTCGAGGTGCAGGGGACAGGGGAGGAAGCAACGTTCAGCGAGCAGGAGTTGGCCGCGATGCTCAAGCTCGCCCGCGGCGGCATCGCCCGCTTGATCGACGCCCAGCGCCGCGCGCTGGGCAAGCGCTGGCCCTGGCCATGAGTCGTCGTGTCATTGAAGTCTCTCCCAAGTTGTCGCTGAAACAGACGGGGTTGTTTATGGACTGTTTTCGGGCCCCAGCAATTCGTGCAAGCGGTGCAGCGACCGCGTCAAGAGCACGCGGACCGAGCCGTCGGTCTTGCCGAGCCGCTGGGCAATCTCTTTCGAGGGCAGGTTCTCCACGTAACGCAAGCGCAACGCCTCGCGCTGCTCCTCCTTCAAGCTCGCCAGCGCCTCCAGCAGCCGCTGCTCGCGCTGGTTGCGCGAAAATGCCTGGCTGGCCGAGGTCATGCTGGCCACCAGCAAGTCGATCAAGCCCCGCTGGTCGTCGCCGCGCGGCGCGTCGATGGCCACCTCGCGGCCGGCGTTGCGCTTCTGGCTGCCGTAGAAACGGCGGTGGGCGTCGATGATCCGCCGCTCGGCAATCTGGCACAGCCAACCCAGCGGGTCGCGGCCCGCCAGGTCGATGCCGCTCAAGGCCCGGATCGCGTCGGCGCTCAGCTCCTGCAGGATGTCTTCCGGCTCGATCTTGCGGCGCAGGGCCGCGCCCAGATTCCGCTCGACGTAAGCCAGCAGTTGGCCGTGCCGCGAGGTGATGAATTCGGCCAACGCCTCCGCGTCGCCCCGCCGCAACCGCTCGATCAATTCGTCCGGCCTGGTGTCCATCGACCGCCAGGGTACTACGGCCCGGCCGGCGATGCCATCGGTTCCATCTCGAACCGGTCGAACCACCTCGACTCCACGGTCTCGACCCGCTCCCCCGCCCGCCGCACGATCAGCCCAGCCGCCCCGGCCGTATCCTCGATCAGCTCGAGGCCTTTCTCGGGCCCCAGCACGCACACCGCCGTGGCGAGGCTGTCGGCCGTGATGCAGTCGGCCGCCACCACCGTAACGCTCATCGGCTCGGTCAGTCCCAGCCCCGTGCGGGGGTCGACGATGTGCGAGTATCGCACGCCGTCGATCTCGACAAATTGAAACGCATCGCCCGACGTGGTCACGGCGGCGTGGCGCAAAAGCACGTAACGGTTGGGGGGGCTGTCCGGCTTGCCCAGCGCGGCGACGCCGATCGACCAGCCGTCGCGGCCCGGCGGCGCCTCGCCCGCAACAATGTCGCCGCTGGCGTCGATCAGCGCCCGGTGGACGCCCTGGCGAGCCAGCACCCCGAGCGCTTCGTCGGCCGCGTAGCCCATGGCAATGCCTCCCAGGTCGAGCGTCATTGCCGGCGCCAGCAGCTTTGCCGTGCGCCGTCCGGGATCGAGTTCCAGGTTCCGGTAGCCGACCGCCTGGCGGGCCTGCGCCAGGCGGGCGGGATCGGGCAGTTCGCTTTGGCGCCGCGCCCGCCGCCAAAGCCGCACGTACGGCCCCACCGTGACGTCGAAAGCCCCCCCGGTGGCCTCGGCCAGCTTCTGCGCCCGCGACAGCACGAACCACAGCTCGCGGCTGACTTCGACCGCCTGGCCCGAACCGGCGGTGCGGCTGAGCCGCGAGAGCTCGCTATCGGGGTCGTAGTCGCTCAACAGCTCGTCGAGCTGGCCGATGCGAGCAAAAGCCTTGGCCGCCGCCGTGTTTGCGGACGCTTCGTCGGCAGCATACAATACGATCTTGATCGGCGCGCCCATGTGGACTTCTTGGAACTCGTAGCGGCCCGGGGCCGGTTCCACCGCGGCCGCGCCGCACGGTTCAACGCCGCGCAGGACCGCCTGCCACGGTCCGGCGAGCCAAGCGGACAGAATCAAAATCAAAATCGAAAACCCCCACCAGCCGCGAGCCGCACAACTCATTCCAGCCGTCCTTCGCAAAACCGAGGCCAACCAATCCAATGTATAGCGTAAGTCGCCACAGTGCCGCGGGGCAACCGTGGCGGAACTGGACGGGGCCGAGCTGGACGGGGCCGAGCCTGGCGGGGGCGGGGCTCATGGCTGCGGCCTTCGCGGTCTGGAGCGCCGCCCCGACCGGTGCCGATGAACGGGCCGGCGGCGCAGCGGCCCGGCCGGTGCTCGAAGTGCCCAATGCGACGGCCGCCGCCCCCGGCGAGATGAAGCCCTATACCGACCGGATCGAGGGGAGCAACGTGACGTTCGACCTGGTGCCGATTCCAGGCGGCACTTTCCAGATGGGCAGCCCCGAAGACGAGCCGGATCGCAAGCCGGACGAAAGTCCCCGGCACGAAGTCACCGTGTCGCCCTTCTGGATGGGCAAGTGCGAGGTAACCTGGGACGAATACGAGATCTTCATGTTCAGCCTCGATATCGCCCGGCGGAAGTTGGCCGCTGCCGAACCGACCGAGCTGGACAAGCTGGCCGACGCCGTGACGCGGCCCACCAAGCCCTACACCGACATGACCTTTGGCATGGGCAAGGAGGGCTATCCGGCGATCTGCATGACCCAACTGGCGGCCAAGAAGTATTGCCAGTGGCTTAGCGCCAAGACCGGGCGGTACTACCGGCTGCCCACCGAGGCCGAGTGGGAATACGCCTGCCGGGCCGGCACGACCACGGCCTATCACTTCGGCGACGATCCGGGCGAGCTGGACGAGTATGCCTGGCACTTCGACAACAGCGAGGACGCCTACCGCCCCGTGGGCCGCAAGAAACCCAACCCCTGGGGCCTGTTCGACATGCACGGCAACGTGTCGGAATGGTGCGCGGACCAATACGTGAGCGATTTTTACCAGCAGTTCGCCTCGACTGCGGCGATCAACCCGCTGGCGGTGCCGCTGAAGGTCGAACCGTGCGTGGTGCGTGGCGGCTCCTGGGACGACGATCCTGAGTCGCTGCGCAGCGCCGCCCGCCGCGGCAGCCACAAAGACTGGAAACAGCAGGATCCGCAGATTCCGCAGAGCATCTGGTATTATACGGACGCCCTGTTCGCGGGCTTCCGCATCGTGCGTCCCTTGGAAGAACCCTCGGCCGAGGACAAGGTCAAGTACGAGATCGACCTGGAGCGGCCCTGAGCCCGGCCGGGCGATCGAACCCACCCCGCAAAGGAGAACTGAAACCATGAGCGAGCATTTCCAGCCCACTCGAAGCGTGCCGTCGCGACGTGACTTTATCAAGAGCTCGACCGCGGCCATCGTTGGCGGCGGCCTGGTCGGCAGCCTGGGGATTGCCCGCTCGGCCCACGCGGCCGGCAGCGACACGATCCGCGTTGGCCTGATCGGCTGCGGCGGGCGCGGCACGGGGGCTGCGGCAAACGCCCTGCACACGCCCGGCAGCGTAAAACTGGTGGCGATGGGCGATGCCTTTGCCGACCGCTTGGAACAAAGCCTGCGTGAGATCCAAAAAGAGGCCCCCGACCGGGTCGAAGTGCCCTCGGAGAACCGGTTTGTCGGCTTCGACGCTTACGAGAAGGTGATCGCCAGCGACGTGGACCTGGTGATCCTGGCCACGCCGCCGGGGTTCCGGCCGATCCACCTGGCGGCCGCGGTCGAGGCGGGCAAGCACGTGTTCATGGAAAAGCCGGTGGCCGTGGACGCTCCGGGAGTGCGGGCCGTGCTGGCGGCGACCGAGGCGGCCAAGCAGAAGAACCTGGCGATCGGCGTGGGCTTGCAGAGGCATCATGAGAACAGCTACCTGGAGACGATGAAGCGGCTGCACGACGGGGCGATCGGCGACATCATCGCGACCCGCGCCTATTGGAACGGGGCCGGCGTGTGGGTCCGCCCGCGCAAGCCGGACCAGACCGACATGGAGTACCAGATGCGCAACTGGTACTACTTCAACTGGCTGTGCGGCGACCACATTGTCGAGCAGCACATCCACAACCTGGACGTGATCAACTGGCTGAAGCGCGGATACCCGGTGCAGGCCCAGGGGATGGGGGGCCGCCAGGTGCGGACCGGGCCCGAATACGGCGAGATCTTCGACCATCACGCGGTCGAGTTCGAGTACGCCGACGGGTCGCGGATGTTCAGCTATTGCCGGCACATCGCGAACTGCTGGGACAGCCAGAGCGAGCACGCCCACGGCACCAAGGGAACGGCCGACATCACCCGCGCGCTGATCCAGGCCAACGGCAGCGACGGATGGCGTTATCGCGGCGAAAGAAACAACCCCTACCAGACGGAGCACGACGACCTGTTCGCCAGCATCCGCTCGGCGAGCCCGCTGAACGAGGGCGAGTTCGGCGCGCTGAGTTCGATGACCGCCATCCTGGGGCGGATGGCCACCTATTCAGGCAAGATGATCACCTGGGAGCAGGCGCTCGAATCCGAGCTGAGCCTGGCGCCCAGCGCCTACGCCTTCGACGCGGCGCCGCCCACCCCCGGCGTGGCCGTACCCGGCCACACCGAAGTCGTCTAAACAAAGCTTGCCAGCCGCGGGTCCTCCTCCTCACCACCTCCGAGGGGAGGATCCGCGGCATTTTTTCTGGCGAACCATTTTTCTGTCGAACCATGGCGGGCTCCGTGACGGCCCTGCTCGAATCGCCGGGAACTTCCAGGTCCGAGAGCGCGAAATTTCTTTCGCCCGTCGGAAACTGCCCTTGACCCCCGTTTGGCCCGCGGGTATTTAACCGCCTCTCTTCTGCCAAATTCTTGTAATTCATTGCGGTTGAGCGCCTGGCTCGACGAGGGTGATGGTCCGCTTCTTGTGTTGAAGCGGCCCGTCGCCGGAATCGCCCGATGCCAGCGAAAAAGCTATCGTCGGCTCGGTTGCGCGTGCGCGCGGACAGCGAATAGTCGCCTGGGTTGGTCCCCCGCCTGGCGGTGGTGACTTGCGAATCTCGAAAGGAGATCGTGTTGAAGACGACGTCTCGGATATTCACCCCTTGTACGGCCGTTGGCTTGACCCTTCTCGCGGCACTCTACTTTGCCGGACCAACAGTCGGCATCCACCAGATGCCGCTCTCCACGGCCCTCGCCGCTGACGACAGCGCCAAGGAAACCCAACGCGAGGTCGCCGACCTGCTCGAACGAGCTCGGCAGGCGATGCGCGACGGCAACCTGGAAACGGCCGAATCCTTCCTGTCGCGCGCCGAGGCAATGAACGCCAGTTTCGGCCTGTTCCACGTGGGCGATACACCAAAGAAGGCCCGCCGCGATCTCGACAAGCTGCGCAAGGTCCAGGCTCGGTCGTCCAAACGCCCCAGCCAGTTGTTTGCTCCGGGCAACCAGACCGGTGATCAACCGTCGAAGCCGTCGGCCTCGCCCGATCCCTTCTTGAGCCGCAACCGGTCCATGGCCGGCGCTAACGCCAAGGCTTCCGGTGCCGCGGCCGCCGCGGGTTCGCCGCCGGGCAACGAAGCCGACCCCGCCAGCGGCTTGGCTGCCCGGCAACCGTTCCCCTCACAGTCTCCGTTCGGCAAGAGGGACGTCGAAATGCCGCCGGCTGGGCCGGATGTCGGTCCACGCTATGCCGGCCAGGATTACCGGCGAGCGACCGAGCCGTCCCCGCCCGGCCGTTCTCCGGCTTCCGCCGGCCGCGCCGAAAGCGACCGGCTGCTGATCGCGGCGCGCAAGGCCCTGGCCGTAGGCGACGCGCGCCAGGCGGCCGAGCTTGCGGCGCAGGCGAAGGCCCTGCGCGTCGACTACGATTTCCACGACGATTCCCCGGACAAGGTCGAGGCCGTCATCCAGCGTCACACGGCGTTGATGAACCGCCCCGAGCCGGATCGAGCCAGCGAAAGCCATCGCCGCCAGCAGGCCGCGCTCATGATGGACCAGGCCGAGGCGCTCTTGAACTGGAAAGAGCTCGACGAGGCCGAGCGGCTGGCCGCTGATGCGAGTCGCTTGAAAGTGGTCTACGGTCCCTTCGACATGCAACCGCGGGCCATGCTCGACCGGATCGCGACGGCACGGGCAGGCCGCCGGACCAGGCTCGAACCGCTGCCGCCGGTCGGCAACGAGGCGGGTTCGCCCCTCGACTATGCAGTTGGCGCCGGCACGCCCAACAAGGAGCAGATGGTACGCCTTGTCGAGCAGGCGCGATCGGCGCTGGACTCGGGCGATCTGAACCAGGCCGAAGAACTGGCCCGGCGGGCTGAACGGTTGAGAGTGCCCGACTCGGCCTTGGCTCCCCACGACGACCGGCCCTCGCTGGTGCTGTACGACCTGCAAAAGCAGCGCAGCGGGGTGATGCAAGCGGGGGCGGTTACCCCGATCGCCACCGAAGGCGACGACGCGCGCTATTCCGGCCGCCAGGCCATGTACGACCGATCGAACGATCCCACGCGCAACGTGCCGGCCCGCGCCGACCAGCCGATCGGCGGCGACGACGGCATGACGCTGTTCGTGCAAGGTGAAGAAGCGCTGAAGAACCACGATACCCAGGCGGCTCTGAGCTTTTTCCGCCAGGCCCACGCGCGGCGCGACGAGCTCGATCCGGCCTTGCAGCGGCGATTGCAGGATCATCTGCAACTGGCGTCGCAATCGACGGAGATGGCTCGCAACCCCCGCGGCTCGCTGTTGAACCAGGCGGCCGACAACCAGCAACTGCAATACCGGCAGGTGTCGGCCGAGCTGGCCAAACAGGAACAGTCGGCCCGCCAGTTGCAGGCCACCGAGCCGAAACAGGCCTTACTGCTCTTGGAGCAGGCCCGGGTCAACGTGGAGCGGTCGGGGCTGGAGACGGCGGCCCGCGACATTCTGCTGCGGCGCGTGGACCGGGGCCTTGCGGAGATCCGGGACTACATCGACGCCAATCGGGCCAAGATCGACCTGGCCGAACGCAACCAGTCGGTCAAGGACGAGATCGACCGTGGGCAGAAGCTCAAGGTCCACGTCGATGAGAAGCTGGCCCTGTTGGTGAACGAATTCAACAAGCTGATGCACGAGCAGCGGTTCGCCGAGGCGGAGGTCGTGGCCAAGCGGGCCGCCGAGCTGGCGCCCCACGAGCCGGTGGTCCAGCAGCTCAAGGTCACATCCAAGATGGCCAGCCGCGCCTACAACAGCGCTCGGATAAACGAGCTGAAAGAAGAGGGCTTCAACACGGCGATGACCAACGTCGAAGATTCGTCGCGTCCCTTCGACGACAACATTCCCTATCAGTTCCCCGACGTCACCCACTGGGCGGGACTGACGAAGACCCGTTTGGCCCTGGATCGCGAGGGCCGCCGCAAGCGCTCGGAAAAAGATCTGGAGATCGAGCGGCGTCTGCGGACACCCGTCTCCTGCCGCTTCCACGATGCGCCTTTGAGCCAGGTGATCGACAGCCTGGGCAAGCTGGCCCGGATCAACACCTACCTGGACCAGCGGGGACTGTCCGAGGAAGGCGTGCTCACCGACACTCCGGTGACCATCGACCTGAGCCAGGACATATCGCTTAAAAGCGCCTTGCACCTGATCCTTGATCCTTTGCACCTGAGCTTTGTGATCAAGGACGAAGTGCTCAAGATCACCAGCGAGCACTTGCGCGACGGCGAGACCTACAAGGAAGCCTACTACGTGGGCGACCTGGTCAACCCGATCCCGAACTTCCTGCCCAACGGGTACATGGGCCTGGCCGGCGCGCTGCGCGACGCCCACGGCAACGTCCCCATGAACTGGGGCGGGTTCGGCGGCAGTTCTCCCCTGCCGGTGCTCGCCGGCAAGTCCAACGCCAAGGACGGCGTCATGGACGCCAACTTGCTGGCCAATGTCAGCTCGGTCACCGGCACGGGATCGCCTTCGGTCAGCACCAGCCATCCGGGGGTTATGGGGCCGGGCGGCCTGGGCGGCGCCGTCGAGCCCGACTTCGACAGCCTCATCGAGCTGATCACGTCGACCATCGCTCCCACGACCTGGGACGACGTGGGCGGCCCGGGCGCCATCCAGGAGTTCGAGGGCAACCTGACGCTGGTCGTCAGCCAGACCCAGGAAGTCCATGAAGAAATCGCCGAGCTGTTGGCGCAGCTCCGCCGCCTGCAGGACCTGCAGGTCACCATCGAAGTCCGCTTCATCACGCTCAACGACAACTTCTTCGAGCGGATCGGCATCGACTTCGACTTCGACATCAACGACAACATCGACCGTCCCTTCCAGATCTTCGGCAACGCGGCCGACGTCGATGTCTTCGAGGGAGGCGCCGCCAACACGGGTCCGGGCCGCAACGTGGAAGACCGCGACCTGCGGGGCGGCCAGTCCGTTACGGTCGGTCTGGAGACGCCGGGCGTGTTCAGCGCGGATCTGGATATTCCCTTCTCGCAGAACAGCCTCGATATCGCGGTGCCTCAATTCGGCGGTTTCGATCCCGGCTCGGCCGCCTCAATGGGCTTTGCCATCCTGAGCGACCTGGAGGCGTACTTCTTCATTACCGCCACGCAAGGCGACCGGCGCAGCAACGTGCTGCAAGCTCCCAAGGTCACAATGTTCAATGGCCAGACGGCGTTCGTGGCCGACGTCTCGCAAAGCCCGTTTGTGATCAGCGTCATCCCGGTCGTGGGCGACTTTGCGGTCGCTCAGCAACCGGTGATCGTGGTCCTGAACGAGGGCACGCACCTGACCGTGCAGGCGGTCGTCTCCAGCGACCGCCGCTTCGTCCGCTTGACCGTAGTGCCTTTCTTCAGCCGAATCGGCGACGTGGATACGTTTACTTTTTCCGGATCGAGCACCACCACCGAAGAGAGTAGCTCCGAAGGCCCCGACGACGACACGACGGGCCGCGATACCACAAAGACCACCTCCTCGGAAGGCACGACCGTGCAGTTGCCCACCTTCTCCTTCGTCACGGTGAACACCACGGTCAGCGTGCCCGACGGCGGCACCGTGCTCTTGGGCGGCATCAAGCGCTTGAGCGAGGGACGCAACGAGTTCGGCGTGCCGATGCTCAACAAGATTCCCTACATCAACCGGCTGTTCCGCAACGTGGGCATCGGGCGCGAGACGCAAAGCTTGATGATGATGGTCACGCCGCGGATCATCATCCAGGAAGAGGAAGAAGAGAATATCGGGGTCCCGGCCACGCCGTGATGTCCCGCTCGAACTTCTGAACTTCAACTTCCCGGCCTGCAAAGCGTGCCAATTGCGATCAGCCGCCGCGGTGATGCGTCACCGCGGCGGTTCTGTTTGCGCTTCTTCGCAATCCCGTGCGCCGGCCATGGCACGCCCTGAAACGCGCTGTTAAGCTGACCAGCCGGGTGGCTGGGGCAAAGCGTCAGCGTGCCCCAGTAGCTGATCGAGCGCTCCGACGACGGTGGGCGCTTGTGACTGGCCCGCGGGGCGACATCACGGGACATCCAAGAGGTGTGTCAGTGAAACCAAGCAATTGGATCGTTTGCGGCGCGCTGCTGGCGGCGCTGGCGCCGGGTGGCTGGGGCAAAGCGTCAGCGTGCCCCAGTAGCTGATCGAGCGCTCCG
>JBBDYJ010000008.1:38131-45698 GCA_040901675.1 Pirellulales bacterium
GTCAGTGAAACCAAGCAATTGGATCGTTTGCGGCGCGCTGCTGGCGGCGCTGGCGGTAATCACGGGCGCCTTCGGCGCCCACGGCCTTCAGGACCGCTTGGACAAGCAAAAGCTCAAGCCTGACCAGGTGGCCGAGCGGCTGGATACCTATGAGACGGCCGTCCACTATCACATGGTTCATGCGATGGCGTTGGTGCTCGTGGGGCTGGGCGGCTACCACGACCGGTCGAAGTTGTTGGCGGTCTCGGGCTGGAGTTTTCTGACCGGCTTGGTCCTGTTCAGCGGCTGCCTCTACGTCCTGGTGTTCGATGGCCCGCGTTGGCTCGGCGCCGTCGTCCCGCTGGGCGGCGCGGCCTTTATTCTCGGCTGGCTTTCGATGTGTTTCGCCGCCGGAAAGCAAGCCGAGTAGATACGACATGGGACACGGCGACAAGGGGACACGGCGAGTGGACCGTGGCCGTCCGTAGAAACGACAAGCCAGACAGCAGTTCTCAGTGTTCGGCGCCGGAACGGCCCTCCCTCCCCTTGTCGCCTTGTCCCCTTGTCGCCGTGTCGTCCGCCCCCCTTCCCCTCATCCCCCCCTTCTCCCTTGCCAGCCCGGCGGACGCCCAGAGCGTCCGCCGGGCACTGACTAAGCCGGAGCCAGCTCCTCCAGCTCGCGGGCCAGCCGCTTCCGCGCCACGTGCAACCGGCGCTTGATCGTGCCGACCGGCGAATCGAAGGCCGTGCTCATCTCGATCAACGACTGCCCCTCGACATAAAACGCCACCAGCGTGGCGCGGTCCAACGCGCGCAGCCGGTCCAGGCCGGCCCGCACCTGCAACCGGCGCTCGCGGGCCAGCGCGTCGGCCAGCGGCGTCTGGTGCTCCAGGCACACCGCCTCCAGCGCCTCGCGGTCGGTCGGCACAACAGGGCCGCTGCGGACCACCCGGTTGATTGCCAGCCGGTTGGTGATCGAGCGCAGCCATCCCACGAAGCACTCCGCCTGCCGCAACTGCCCGATCTTGCGGAAGGCCTGCACGAACACTTCCTGCGTCAGCTCCTGGGCATCGACGTGGTTGCCCAGCCGGCGCAGGGCCACGGCGTACACCGTCCGCTCGAACCGCTCGACCAGTTGGCCAAAGGCCTCCCGGTCGCCGTCGCGCGCGGCCAGAACCAGCTCGATCAGTGCGGTCTTTTCGTCAGTGGCTTCATGCGTCAGCGTGGTCATGGTTCTCTCCTGGCCCATTCATGCCGGGCCTGGCACACAGTGCGGGATCTTGCGCCCGGAACCGCGGAAAATGCGAAGGCGAAAACACCCTCACCGCGGGACCAGGCCTCGCTTGCCGGCTTCCGACCTCAACGCCCAACTGTCGCCCCAGGGCGACCGGTTAGCGTGTGCCGGCGGAAGCGTGCGGCACTCCGTGCATGGAGTGCCAGCACCGATGCGGCCCATAACTGGCCTGGGCGGGCAGTAAGCCTGCCGCCTGGGTCTGCCGGGCCGCGCGGGCGATGGCCGTTGATATCGAACGCAACCGTGCCGTCAGAGACACTGGCGTCAGATACCGTTGGCCGGCCCGCCGGGCTTGCCTGGAAAAGAAGGAGCCCGCGCGCAGGATGGCGCATAGCTTCTCTTTACCGGCCGCGACGATACGATCCTGGCGGTCACCGAGGACGTTCTTGGTCGTGCGGTTCAAGAGAAAGCTACGCATGGCAATCTTCCTGCGCTACGCGCTTCTGGAGAGAAAAAAAAGGTTTCCGCTCGCGGGACAACCGCTTGCGAGGCGATTTGTCCCATCCTGTAAGCCTGTCACGCTTCGCCGCGGATGTCAAGCCGATCTGGCCCGACTGGGCGGCCGATCATGGTCCTTGCGAAGGAACATGAGGCGGCAGGCTCCACCCTATGGACGCCTGATCGGCGAAAAGGTTCGCGGCCGTCATAAAAAACCGCGGCTTGACGCCCGCCGGCGCGGCTGTCAGACTTCCGCCCGTAGCGCCTACAGCGCCCCAGCCTAGCCGGATTCGCCAGAATTCGGGCCTGCGGCCCGCCCTTTGGTAGCCGAATTCGCCCGAATTCGGGCCCCTGGCCCGCCCTTTGGTAGCCGAATTCGCCCGAATTCGGGCCCCTGGCCCGCATCCACCCAGAACTCTGGCGAGTCCTGCTACCCCTTGCCGGAATCCCCCCAACCCAACGCACGTAAACCAATGCGGCTCAAAGAGATCCTGGCTAATCAGCAGTTGGCGCGGCTCTTTTCGATCGGCCGGCTGCTGGGGCCGGTCGCCATCGACATGTACGGCTTTTCGGGCGGCTTTCATGGCCTCTGGCTCGACCAGGAGCACGTCGGCCTCACGTACCGCGACATCCAGATCGCCACCGCGGCCGCCCGGGCCAACGGCCTGGACAGCTTCGTGCGGATGGCTCCTACAAACTATGCGCAGGTCACGCAGAACCTGGAGGCGGGCGCCGGCGGCGTGATGGCGGCCCAGATTCACTCGGCCGCGCAGGCGGAGGAGTTCGTCCGCTGGTGCAAGTTCGCTCCCCGCGGCATGCGCGGCATGAACACCTCCGGCCGCGATGCCCATTACACGCTCAAGCCGATGGCCGAGTTCGCGCGGGACGCCAATCGCGACCACCTGGTGGCCATCCAGGTTGAGACAACGGGCGCTTTGGAAGAAGCCGAGCAGATCGCGGCCTTGGACGGCGTCGACGTGTTGTTCGTGGGTCCGGCCGATCTTTCCCAGGCACTGGGCGTGCTGGGCC
The DNA here is from genome assembly GCA_040901675.1 of Pirellulales bacterium. Classification (GTDB taxonomy): domain Bacteria; phylum Planctomycetota; class Planctomycetia; order Pirellulales; family JAICIG01; genus JBBDNX01. Next base: position 40,872 of record JBBDYJ010000008.1, read on the forward strand.
AGCCCGACCATGCGAAGGTCTGGGAGGCAATCGACCGGGTTGCTGCCGCCTGCCGCCGCCATGGCAAGCACTGGGGCACGGTGCCATCCGACCCCGCCTTCGCCGAGCGGGCCTATGAGAAGGGTTGCCGCATGCTATCGATCAGCGGCGACGTGCTCGCCCTGCGCCGCGGGATCGAGACCGCCAAGAACGCTTATCAGACCTTCTTCGAGCCAGGCCGCTGAGCAGCCGCCATGGTCCGCCTGATCACACGAAGAAGATAGCCACAAAAAACACAAAAAGGCACAAAAAACAGGGGGAGAGTTGAATCGACGAGATGAGCGGCGAGCGACAGACAAAAGATAACCGCCGCACTGCACTACGAGGCTCTTCTCTTTTGCCGTCTTCATGTTTTCGTGCCTTTTCGTGTTTTTTGTGGCTATCCCTCTTCGTCCGTCTCTTCTTGGTGGGCTGGGCCATTCCGGCGCGCCGCGGCTTCACTCACTGGCTGAAATACTCGCGAGTCCCGGCTGGAGATTATCCCAGAAAGCGGCCGAGCACGTTGGCGGTGATTTTCGACACGGCGTCGTCGACCAGCAAGCAGCTCGGCCAGGTGATCGATCCGGCCGAAAAAACTTCGCCGCCGCTCGGCGTGTCGTAATAGACCATGTCGGCCCCGCCTTGATCGCAATTCTCACCTTTGGCCAGTCGCTGCACATTGGCCGGCGAGCTGGCCGAGACCTTGTCGGTCTCGTGGCCGCTGGCGCCCCCGGAGCAGCGGCGGTGCAGGCTGGCCTGGCCGAACAGAGCGCCGTTCGCCAAAACGGTTCCGGCAAACGCCCAGTGCGCCGCATCGACCACGCGGAACGGAGCGGCCGTCATCGCGCCCGGGTCGCTGTAGACCACGCCCAGCAGGTTGGCCTCCGATTCGTGCGAAAGATGAAAGCGGCTGTCCAGGCCGCGGCGGTCGATTTCGCGCTTGTCGCCGTTGAGGCAGGTGATCGTCGACTCGTCCAGGAATTTCACGTCGCAGTTGATGCCGTTGCCGCCCAGGTACATCAGCCTGCCCCCCTGCTCGAACACCCACCGCTTCACCCGCTCGTACATCCGCCGCGACCAGTACTCGGGATGCGTGCTAAGGATCAGCACGCGGTAGTCTTCCAGTTTGAGCTCGCCCGATTCGAGTTGCGTCTCGGCATGATAGTCGTAGGCGAATTTTTCGCGCTCCAGCCAGGCCAGCAGCCGCCACTCGGCCGGCGCCAGGTGGCAAGCGGCACGCCCCTCGATTGGATCGGTGGCCTCTTCCCCCGGATCGATGTGGTTAATCGGCTCGGGCCGGTCGAACGACAGGGGCGGATACTCGTCCCAGTGGTATTGGATGTGGTCCGGGTCGGTGTAGCGCTCCAGCTCCTGCCGCGAGTTCACCGTGGGCGTGCGAGGGAACCCCTCGGGATGGATGTAGTTGCTGCGCCCGCCAAACGCGTTGTACGCGTTCCAAGTGATGTTCGATGCCAGCACCGCCAAGGGACAGGTGGGCCGCTCGGGTGCGACCACCCATGGGAATGCAAACCGGCTGCCCGTGGCCGTGCTGGCCTGAAAGTAGTACAGGCCGCTGCGCGCGGGCGCTAGGACAAACTGCCGGTGCACCGCGATGTTGTAGCCCTCGCGGTTCCACTCGACGCCGGTTTGCGTGTAGTCGCCGTCGGGCGTGACCTGCATCGTGGCCCGCGGGCCGTGCTCGTCGTGCCAGCCCAGGTTGCGGACGAACTCCTTCTGCCAGCCGTATCGCCACAACTCCAGCTTGTATGCCTCGACGCTGTGTACTCGAAACTCCGATTCCTGGCCCGCCTTGACCCACTTGGGCCAGACGTAGCCCAGCAGGCAATCGGACAACAAGCGGAAGTGGTGCAGCTTGCCCGGCTCGACCGTCAACCGCGCCCGTTTCGAGCCGTAGCCCTGTTTGTACAGCGCGACATCGTAGGTCGCCCCGGGGGCAAGATCGGCGTAAACAGCGCCCGTAGCCCGCGACCGGGCCTCAATCGACTCGCCCTCGCGGGTGAATTCCAACAGCACCAGCGGCATCGCCACGTACCGCTCGTCACTTACGTATCCAACGAGCATGCGTTTTGGTCTTTGTTCTTTCGTCCCAAGTTCTAAGATCCAAGATCTAAGTTCTAAGCTCCAGTCGCTCCCTCGCCACAATCTCGTCCCGATCCAGCGGCAGACGGTGGTACTTGCCGGCCAGCCAATCGGCGACCTGGTCGTCGTAGTGCGGGCTGCCGGGATGGCCCGACTGGCTGCCCAAGTCCACCGCCAGCAAGGCCGGCCGCGGGTCGGCCATGTCGGCCGCCATGCGATAACCGGCGCCAGTCGTCGCCTGCCAATCGGCGTCGTTGCCCGTGTTGCAGACGGTGAGCATGTCGCCGCGGACCGGCCGCGATGGGTGATCCAGGAGCAAGCCCAGATCACCCCGGCCCGAAAGCACGTGCCGCGGCCTCAACCGGTGCAGCCGGCCCCATGTCCAACCCGACATCTCGGCGCCGAACCGCTGGGCCAGCGCGTCCAGGGCCGCATCCATGGCCGAGCGGATCGCCCGCGGTCGGTCGGCGCTCTCGAACCAATTCCACGGATCTTCAAACAGCAAGCGTGCCGCCAGGCCGCCCAACGCTTCAGCCGCTATCGACGAGAAAGCACCGTCGAACCGCTGGTCGGCGACGGCCTGGCTCCAACGGCTGAAGAACACGTCGAAGATCGTGGCGGCGACCCGGTCGGGCTCCATGCGGCAATCCCAGCCGGCCAGGTATTCGAGCGCTTGTTTCTGGCGGGCATCGCCGCCGTCGGCCCGCAGCTCGACCAGCCGCGGCACGCATACGACCGCTCGCAGCGAAAGACTGTCCTGCTGCATGCGGGCCATGTCGGCCAGGTCCAGCTCGTCGCGCTCGGCAATCATTTCCCGGATCCGCCGGGCCCGGTAGCCGCTGACCCAGGTGCCCGACAGCGGATAGGCGAAGTCGTCCGCCGCCGGGCGGTTGTTCGCCGTCACGGCGAAGCCGCGATCCGGGTCGGCCAGCCGGGGCAGCCCTTCGAACGGGATCAGGCCCTCCCACTGGTGCTCGGGGTCCCAGCCCGGCCGGTAGCCTCGCTCCGCCATGCGCCGCACCGGGATGCGGCCCACGCATTGATAGCCGATGTGCCCCCGGGCATCGCAGAAGACGAGGCTGAACGTGGGCACCAGCCAAGGCCGCGCGGCTTCGCGAAACTCGTCCGCTGAGCCTGCGCGGTCTATGGCCAACAGGGCGGGCAGCCAGCCGCATGGCTCTCGGCCCAGCCAGCGCAAGCTCACGGGGCCGGTGTTTCTGGCGGCCGGCGGCAGGATTTCGTCGACGATCGGCCCGTTGCGCGAAAAGCGGATCGTCTTCGTGACGCTTGGCCCGCCCTTGACGCGAATCACTTCCTCGATCTTCCGAGCGGGCTCCCAGCGGCCGTCATAGAGAAAACAATCGGGGTGCGCAGGGTCGGTCCGCTCCTGGTACAAGTCGCGCTGCGAGCAGATGTTGTTGGTGCAGCCCCAGGCCACCTGCGCGTTGCGGCCGAACATCACGGCGGGCATGCCGGCGTAGGTCATGCCCGCCACGTTGAACGATCCGCCGCACAGGTGGACTTCGTACCAGCATGAGACGGCGGCGAAGGCGATGTGCGGATCGCTGGCCAACAGCGGCTTGCCCGATTTGGTCCGCTTGCCCGACAGCACCCAGTTGTTGCTTCCCAGCCCTTCGCCCGGATAGCCGGCCGCGGCGCCGATCGGCTGGATGCCGGCGGCGCGGGTCGGATAGGAGCCCGGCGGCAGAATGCTCTCGTCGTCGGCCTCGCACTCCAAAAACGCCTTGAACAATGCGGGCTGCCCAAGTGCCCGGCGGGCCAGCTCCGGAATGACGATCACCGGGAAACGCCCGGTCAGATACCAGCGGAGCTCGCCGGCGATGGCCAGCGAGTCGAGCGGCCTCCACGGCTCCGCCCGGTAGCCCAGCAGATCGAACTCGATCGGCAGGCACTCGCCGCACTGCTCGATGCAGGCATTGATGCCGGCCGAGAACGCCGCGAGCAACTCGCGCGTTTCCTCCGGCAGCGTGGGCAGCTCGGCCTCGGCAATCCGGCCCAGGCTGACCGTCCGCGCCACCAGGTCGAGCTCCAGGCTCTCGCCGCCCAGCACTTCGGACAACCGCCCCCAAGCCCGGCGCCGCAGGTAGTCGAGCTGGAACAGCCGGTCCTGCGCCATCGCATAACCGAAGGCGACGAACAGATCATGATTATTGTCGGCCAGAACATGCGGGATGCCGCGATCGTCGCGGACGATTTCCGCACCGGTTTGCAACTCGGCTTTGACCTGGCCGGACATCGCTGGCACGCGGCGCCGGCTTTCGGCCTTCCACCACCCGTCGAACTCGCCCGGCGACATGCCGGCCGCCGCGCAGACGGCCTCGATCGATTCGCCTTGCCCCAACCTGGCCAGGATGTCGCTCGTACTGATGTTCATGTTCATCACCTGGAATCCCCAGTTCTTCTTCCTTCTGCCTCCCCCCGTGGGTGGCTGGTGGCAAAGCGGACTTCGGCGAGCTCAGTCGAGTCGTAGCGTGCCCCAGTCTTCGTCCGTGTTCCTATTCCTCCTTCCTCCTTCCTCCTTCTGCCTTCAATGCGGTGGGTGGCTGGGGCAAAGCGGACTTCGGCGAGTTCAGTCGAGTCGTAGCGTGCCCCAGTCTTCGTCGCTTCCCCCCGCGTTTCCCTTGTCGTCTTCCCCCCGGGTGGCTGGGGCAAAGCGGACTTCGGCGAGCTCAGTCGAGTCGTAGCGTG
>JBBDYJ010000009.1:0-44280 GCA_040901675.1 Pirellulales bacterium
GCACGTCGCCCGGGCTCTGGAACGTTCGCAGGATGATTTTTTTCGCGTCCATGAAATTCCGCCGACCTATTTGTCCCTGGGCACCAGCACAAACGCCGCCGGCTGGCCGCCGATTTCCACATCCCAGCGGAGTCCGGCCCAGGGGGGCGGCTCCGGCGGGCTGACTTCGTTCAGCATGCTGCCTGGATTGATGAGGCCGTAGCCGTAGGCCGGGTCCTTGCCGGGCGAGCCGGCGTCGTCGGCCGTGCGGGCCAGGTGCTCCCGCAACTGCTCGACGGAGTTGATCGGTGTTGCGCCGCCCGCGGCGCGGTGCTTCGAGAGCATCAGCGCCACCACGCCCGTCACAAACGGCGTGGCCATGCTCGTGCCGCTCAGCTTCGCGTACCTGCCGCCCGGGTACGTCGAGAGCACATCCTGGCCGGGCGCCGCGATGTCTACTTCTTCCCCTCGGCTCGAGAACGGCGCCACCCGCCCATGCCGGTCGACGGCCGCCACGGCGATGGTCTCGCTGTAGCGGCCCGGATAATCGACCGAGTCGTCCGCCCCGTTGTTTCCAGCGGCCCCGTTGTTCCCAGCAGCACAGACGACAAAAATCCCTTCGGCCAGTGCGCGGCGGATTGCCGAGTGCATCCGCGGACCGGGCGACGGGCTGCCCAGGCTCATGCTGATCACGTCGGCCTTGTTGGCTATCGCCCAGTCGACGCCGTCGGCCACCCAGCTCTCCAGCCCCGCGCCGTCGTCGGCCAGCACCTTGGCCGCCAGCAGGCCGCCGCCGTTTTCGGCCAGGCCGGGGCAGATGCCGACAACTCCCGTATCGTTCTGCCGGGCGGCCACCACGCCTGCCACGTGCGTGCCGTGCCCCACGCCGTCGCGCCACGCCAGGGGCGAGCCGGTAAAGTCGCGGGCCGCCAGCAGAGTGTTTTGCAAATCGGGGTGGTCGTCGTCGATGCCCGTATCGAGCACCGCCACGCGTATTCCGCTGCCGCGCGTGATGGTCCAGACGTCGGGCACGCCGAACAGGACGAGGCCCCAGTCGATCGTCTCGGCCAGCGCCGACAGCACCAGCTCGGTGCGGTATGGCGGCAGGCGGTAAATCGGTTCTCGTTTCATGACGGCTCTTTCGTGCCATGGCCTCGATTCAAGCCAGGCCGCGCAATCTCCGGATCAGCTCGATCAGTTCCAGCACGATCGGCAGCCAGTCGAGGAAGCCGGCCACGTCGACTTCCACGCTGTCCGAGCCTTCCACCGCGGTCAGCCGCAGCCGGCCGTCATGCGGCTGGCCCTCGACCACCAGCATTCCGGCCAGGTAGCGGACAATCGCCAGCACGATCTGGAAGACCGTTTCGTCGGTGAGGACCAGGCCAATCCGCCGGACCAGCTCGTCATCCAGTCCCAGGAAGGCGGCCAGCTCCAGCACCACGGCGATCGCCTTCTTCAGGCCCTCGGGCGTGGTCAGCGGCTCATCGATCGCGCCGATGGCGGCGATCAGCCGCAGCAGCTCGCGAAGTTTTTCGAACAGTGAAGGCGGCAGGACAGGTCTTTGGATCGGCGCCATGATGGCCACTCCCTGGTTGGTTGGTTTTCACTCGGGCTAGTCTCGATTGGACTCTTGCCCATCGTTGCTTTCTGTAATCACCTATCCCGCGAGACCGCCGCCGTTGGGAACAAAACCGAAAGAATCGTGATTTTTTGGCAAATTAGTCATCGGACGAGCCATGAAACGGCCGCATTGAGCACCGCGGCGATGATCGCGCCCCAAAGCAGCGCCGCCTGTTTGCGCCGCCGGTTGGCGCCGCGCTCCAGCCGATCGATGCGCAGCCGCAAACCGGCGTGCCCGTTTCCCAAAAACAGCGACTCCAGGTGCTTGATGTCGCCCCGCAACTCCTGTTCGAGGCGGGTCACATGGCTGCGCAACACCTCGACGTGCGTCGCCAGTGCATGGTCGCACTGCTCCATCTGTTCCAGCTTCGCCCGGATTAACGACAGATCTTCTCGGATTTGGTCCATCGCAATGCTCGCCTTGGCATAGATGTTGCGCGTTTGCGACCATGTCCCGCGGAGGCCGGTTGATCGTCTGCCCCAAACGTTCGGGGAATTTGAGCGGCTCGCGGATCTTCCAAGAGCCGGCGATCAACCGCAGCAGCTCGCGCATGCGGTTCAACTGCTGGGGCTGCAGGGTGCCGTATGTCGTCGTAGGCATAGTCCAAGCTCCTCTTGATCGCCGCTTCACATTCAGAGGGGCACCCGTGCCATCCAGCGCGGTCCGAAGACGCGCCCGATGTTGCGTCCCTATTAGTAAAGTGCCACTGCTAGCACGATTTCTTCCAAGAAATGAAAAGATTCTTCAAGATTTCTTGGACTCGCGCCTAGGAGATGCCCGAGCGGAGCCAAGCGGCGCAGCATGGCCAGACAGCGAGAGCACGGGTGCTGATCCGGAAAGCTTTTAGACTAGGAGGCCTTGCTCAACGCCCGCTACGCAGGGAGCGTCTTCGAGGGGCAATGACGCGCCGCGCGGAGAGCCGGCCCTCAGAGTGCCGGTTGGCGCGAGCCTATGACGGTTGGCGCATGGTGCGAAGAGAGTCGTCCGAGAGCCGGAGAGGAGGGTGCGAGAGAGCTTTGAGATCTTGACGCCCGTCAGGATCAATCGACCAGGCGGCGCCCGCCGTGGATCTTGCGGGCATCGCGGGTACCTTGCTGCTGTGTGCGTTCTTCGGCTCGGCGCACGATGTCCGCGATTCGCCTTGCCTCATCGGGGATCGGAGCGGGACCCGAAGATCGCTTCTGTTCGTACTGCTCGAGACGGCGGATGATGTCCGCGACGCGCTTCGCGGTAGTATCGGGGTCCCTGGCCGGGTCGGGAAAGGAATCGGCGCATGCTCGAAGCAATCGTTCCAACGCAAGGTCGTCGGCGGAGCAGTCCGGACCCTCCTGATTGCCCTCGCAAGCCTTGCCGCTCATTACGGTCCTCCGCTTCTTTGAGTCTGAAAGATTCATCTGCTCCTGATCGAGAGTAGCCGCTTAGAGGTATGGCCGCAAGACGTCCTTCAATTCGGCCTTGATTCGGTGCAGTCGCGAGGCGACCGTGCCCTCGGGAATCCGCATGATCCTCCCGATTGTCCGGTAGCTGAAGTTCTCAAAATAGTACAGGACAATGATTTCCCTGTCGGGCTCGGAAAGATCGAAAATCGAGCGCAGCACGGCGTCCGTGGCGGCATGATCCGCGGGCGGCTTGGCGACGATTTCGTCCGCCGACCGTTCCCGTGGCGCATCCGACATCGGTCGGGCCTCGCGCGCAGCTCGCTTCACCAACCGGTAACACGTCCGCTGCATGATTTCATGCAGGAACGCGAAACACTGCTTCTCGACATCGGGATTACTTAGGTCCCCTCCCGCGAGGCATTTCATCTTGGGCCGCCGCAGGAACCTGACAAAGGTCTCCTGGACTACGTCCTCGTTGTCATGCTTCATTCCGTCGGGCAGCAACACCGCCGCGGCACGCTGAAGCCGCCCAGCAAACGCCTTGTAGAGTCTCTCGACCACGGCCGCATCGGGTGCCATTACAACACCTCCTCGCGCCGGTGCGCATTGCTTCCACCCGTGGGAAGGGGGCAATCGCCGTCCGGTGCTACGCGGCACGCAACCCAAATTGGGCGGATGCCGACGACTCACGCTCCAAAAGGGCGTCGAGCTGTTTCCCTATTAGTAAGTGCCACTGCTAGCAAGATTTCTTCCAAGAAATGTGGAGAATTCCAGAGAAATGTGGGAAAGTGCGGCGTCTTTGCTTGCTGCGATTGGTGCGCCTACCGCAAGTCGCCACCGCTACCGCAATCGGCGTGCCAGCGCGGACAGCGGCTTGCGCGCCGGCAGCGTAAACCGTTTGGCGGATGAGCCGAGAGAGTACAAGCGATGTCGCAAATAAGATGCGGACTTCACGCAAAAACTACAAAACGGCTGTAAAGAAGGGGACGAACCGCGGCGATTTTTTCTCCGCGCGGCTTCTCCCTCCATTCTGGACGAATGGTCCCGCGATGGAACACCACGGTCTTTGGTCCGGACCGCGGCGCCGAAGACGGAAGCACGTCGCCGCCGTCCAAGCTCTCATGCTCGTGGACGACGGCATCCTGCTCGGTATTTCCCTCGCTCCACTCGCCAGACCCGATTTACCAGGGGCCGCGGACGTAGTACACGCCAAACTGATCGGTGTGGCTGGGCCACAACGGCGTGGGCAAAAACCCCATCCCACCTTCGTAAGGTCCCGGCCAACCACGCTGGAACTGCGGCCAGATCGGCTCGACGCTGGTCTGAGCAACGCCCCAAGACCACTTGGTTTGGTACTCCGCAGTGGGTGGAACCACCAGGGCCACGGGCTGACCCCACATCGTGTGGTAGTATCCGCCGTGCCAGGTGACCGCCGAGTTGTTGGAAACCCGGCGTGGTGGATGGAAGGCCTGGGCCTCGTCGTCGGGCAGCAGCCAGGCGACGGTCAGAGCGGCCAGGAACACGAGCGAGCAAATTCTCATTCTTACGTCGTCCTTTTCTGGGTCGCTGGTCCGATCGAGCTCTTGCCGCGGGGCAAGGCCCGGTCCGGCTACCACCAAAGGACTCGGGTCCGGTTGGCGGGGATGGGGCTGCCATCCCAGCGGTAGTAGACGCGGCGGTGCCGGTACAAAAACTCGTGCGGCATCAGCGGCTGGTAAGTGATGTAGGTGTGCCCCACCAGCGGCGGCGTCGGCCGGGGCGACACGTATAACTGGGCGGGCGGTCCGCCCGCGTAGCTCGGTGCATAGTAATTGTAGAACAAGTCGGCGCCCCGGGCGGTCTGGTGGCTTGCGCCCAGCGGCCCGAGCGCCAGCACGGCCGCCACGACCAGGGTCCACTTGATTGCTCTCTGCGCCATCGGGGATCCTCCTAGGAAAGCAGGCTTTTCGGGGGCTCCGGCGGGGCACCCAGAGTGAATCTCGGCTAGCGGCCGTGCCGGGGGTGAATCTTTGTGCGCCCGAACGGACATGGCGGCGAGCTTTGGCTCGCTGGCCGCAAAGCCGCCTGGGAGGCCTCCGCTATAGTCGTTATAATCAGCATTCTCTCGTCAGCTTTCGCTCTCGCCCGACACGGAGGCACGCATTGGCAAGCGTGAAAAAGAGTCCCACGCAAGTCCCGTCCAACAACAACCCTTCGCAACAGCCGGCCGGACCGGTCCTGTTTGCCAACGGCTCCGGCGCGCCGCCGGCAACGGCCGCCGCGCCGACCAACGGTGCGGCTCCCAAGCGCAGGCGGGCCACGGCCGAGTCGATGGCCGCCAGCCAGCGCGATATCTCGGTCAGCGAGTTCTTTGCCAAGAACCGGCACCTGCTGGGCTTCGACAACCCGCGCAAGGCGCTCTTGACCACGATCAAGGAAGCGGTCGACAACTCGCTGGACGCTTGCGAAGAAGCGGGCATCCTGCCCGAGGTCTGGGTCCACGTCGAGCAGACGTCGCCCAACCGCTACAAGGTGGGGGTGCAGGACAACGGTCCGGGGATCCTGAAATCGCAGATCCCCAACATCTTCGGCAAGCTCTTGTACGGATCGAAGTTTCACCGCTTGCGAATGAGCCGCGGCCAGCAGGGCATCGGCATCAGCGCGGCCGGCATGTACGGAGTGCTCACCACCGGGCAGCCGGTGAAGATCATCTCCAAGGTCTCGCCCCGCAAACCGGCCCATTACTACGAAATCCAGATCGACACCAAGAAGAACAAGCCGGAGATCCTCAACGGCCGCGGCGAGGGGGTCGACATTCCGCCCGGACAAGAGGGCCGCAAGGTCATCGAGAAGCACGGCATCGAGTGGATCGAGTCGGACCATGGCACCCGGGTGACGATCGCCTTGGAGGCCCGCTACACGCGCGGCCGCGGCAGCGTGGACGACTACCTCCAGCAGACCGCGATTGCCAACCCGCACGTCCGCATGCACTACATCGACCCCGACGGCAACGAAACGCTCTACGAGCGGGCCAGCGAGTCGCTGCCGCCCGAGCCAACGGAGATCAAGCCCCATCCCTACGGCATCGAGCTGGGAATGCTGGTGACCATGCTCAAGGACACCAAGGCGCCGACCCTTTCGCAGTTTCTCTCCGGCAGTTTTTCGCGGGTCAGTTCGGGCGCGGCGAAGCGGATCTGCGCGGCGGCCGGCTTGAGCACGCGCGCCAACCCGCACAAGATCGGACGCCACGAGGCCGACGCACTCTACCAGGCGATCCAGAAGACCCGCATCGCCCCGCCCGCCACCGACTGCATCTCGCCGATCGGCGAGCAGTTGCTCCTCAAGGGGCTGCACCACGTGGTGCCGGGCGAATTCTACGTGGCCGCCACCCGCCCCCCGGCCGTGTACCGCGGCAACCCCTTTGCGATCGAGGTGGCCCTGGCCTACGGCGGCGCCAGCACGGCCCAGAAGGTCTCGCTCGAAGCGCTGACCGAACTGTTGGGCGAAAGCGACGCCCGCACGCTGCGGCAGTTCCTGGTGAACACGTTCAACGGCCTGGGTCCCGACGCGGCCGAAAAAATCGTCAAGGAGGCGGGCCTCGGGCTGCGGGTCACTCCCGCCCGGCTCAAGCCGGCCGACGTGGCCCGCCTGCACGCCGCGATGCGTTCAGTCAGCCTGGATGAAGGCCAGACCATGACCCTGATGCGGTACGCCAACCGCGTACCGCTGCAGTTTCAGCAAGGTGCCTGCGCCATCACGCAGAGCATCACCGCCACCAACTGGCGCGCCTACGGGCTCAGCCAGTCGCGAGGCTCGATGCCCGCCGGCCCGGTGACCATCATGGTGCACATGGCCAGCGTCTGGGTGCCATTCACCAGCGAATCGAAGGAAGCGGTGGCGGCCTACCCGGAAATCCAGCGCGAGCTGCGGCTGGCCCTGCAGTCGGTGGGCCGCAAGCTGAGCATGTACCTGCGGCGGCGGCTGAAGGTAAGGCAGGAAGGCGAGCGGCGCACGTTGTTCATGCGTTACCTGGGAGAAGTGGCCACCGCCGTCAGCGAGATCAACCACGTCGACCGCGACGCGCTCTACGAGCAGCTCAAGGAAGTCGCCAAGCGCAAGACCGCCCAGGCCGACGTCAAGCTGGACAAGCGCGGGCGGCCCATTCTGGAAGAGGAACAGGAAGATTTTGGCGACAACGTGCTGATCGTGGGGCAATCAGAAACGCTCACTCCAACCGCCGGCGGTCCCGGCGCCGCCGTGCGCGACACGACCGAGGGGGCAAGCTAGCGCGCTCGGAAAAACCTGCACCCAGCAATAGAAAACTACCTATGGCCAAGAGAAGACGAACGAAGACGGCAGCCGGCGCGGCGGCCGCGAACAATAAGCCGGCGGTCGCGCTGAGCGGCCGCGACAAGAAGACGCTCTCGGACCTGCGCGGCCTGGCCGACGGCGTGGTGACGGCCGCCGAGCGGAAGCGCGAGCCGCACCTGGAGATCCCGGCCCGGGCGCTGTCGAACGTCAAGTACAACAAGACCAAGCGCTTCATCGAGATGGGCTCCAACCGCAACAAGCGGCAGTTGTTCAACGCCTCGCAGGCCAAGGCCTACATGCAGACGCTGCTGGTGGCCAGCGGTTGCAAGAAGCTGATCGACCAGGGCAAGACGACCAGCATTCGAGGTCTCTACTACCTGCTCAAGCACACGATCGAGGACACCAAGGAAGAGACGTTCGCGGAACAGGCCGAGTGCGACCCGGTCATCGAGGACGTCGAGGTCACGCTGAACAGTCTGCGCGAGGAGTTGCACGTCTACGCCTCGAACACCGGAAACCTTGTGGGGCCGCTGACGCTGGTCGACAGCGGCGACGAGATCGACTGCACGCGGATGGGTTCGGCCGGCTACAGCATCCCCTCGATCGTCGAGCCCGAAGTGATCCAGTTCCGCAAGTGCGACGCCAGGTTCATCCTGCACGTCGAAAAAGACACGGTCTGGCGGCGGTTCAACGAAGATAAGTTCTGGCGCAAGCACGATTGCCTGCTGACGCACGGAAAGGGGCAGCCGCCTCGCGGCGTGCGCCGGCTGCTGTACCGCCTGCACAACGAGCTGAAGCTGCCGGTCTACTGCCTGTTGGACAACGATCCCTGGGGGTACTACATCTACAGTGTGCTCAAGCAGGGCTCGATCAACCTGGCCTTCGAATCCAAGCGGATGGCGATCCCCGACGCAAAATACCTGGGGCTGCGCTCGATCGACTTCGTCCGCTGCGGCCTGTCGAACAGCGTGAAGATCGCGCTCAACGAGACCGATGCCAAGCGTGCCAGGCAGATTGCCGGCTACCCCTGGTTCGCGCATCACAAGGCATGGCAAAAAGAGATCCAGCAGATGCTATCGAACGGCTTCAAGCTGGAAGTCGAGTCGCTGGTTTCCAAGGACATCAGCTACGTGACCGAAGAGTACGTCCCCCAGCGCCTCCGCGAGCGCGACTGGCTCGACTAGCTGAAGGCAGAAGGCAGAAGGACGAAGGCAGAGGGACGAACCGGAACGCCGGGTGCCTGGGGCAAAGCGCCGGGTGCCTGGGGCAAAGCGCCGGGTGCCTGGGGCAAAGCGCTAGCGTGCCCCAGAACAGTGGTCGGTGGTCAGTGGACAGTGGTCAGAACATCGCGTGTCCTGTTCCTTATTCGTCCTTCTGCCTTCTGCCTTCATCCCTTCTGCCTTTAAACGTCGATCACGCGTTCGCAGGCGACGGCGGGCAGGACCATGATCTTGCCGTCGCCCATCCGCCCGGTGCGGGCCACTTCGACGATCTTGCGGACGATCTCCTCCACCCGGGCGTCGTCGGCCCAGATGGTGATCTGCACCTTGGGCAAAAAGGCCAGCGAGTATTCACTGCCGGCGTACTGGTCGAGGTAGTTCTTCTGCCGGCCGTAACCCTTGACCTCGCGCACGCTCACTGCCTCCAGCGGCGCTCGCTTGAGCCCGTCCAGCACTTTCTCGGCCAGGTAAGGCTTGACGATAGCGACCACTTGTTTCACGGCAGACAACTCCCGTCCCCACACTAACCCCGACGCGGGTCTCGGCGGGCTCGACCCGCCCCGAGCCCGTCGAGGGGCGCCAGCGAGGACCTGACCGCCTCAGCTAAAAAACTTCTCGCCCGTCAGGTTCATCTCGGGTCCCGTGACCACCTCCATGTCGCCCATCACGCGCGTCCGGCAGGCCAGCCGCATCGTCTCCTCGTTGCCGATGTAGGCGAACAGGGCCGGGCCGGCCTTGAAGTTGGCCCGCTCCAGCAGTCCCATGGAGCTGGCGTTTTCCATGCCCTTGGTGATCAGCACGCGGCAGGTGCCGCAGGTGCCCAGCCCATGGCAGTTGAAGATGGCGTTCAGCCGGGCGCCGTGGCCATTGATGCCGTTGTAGAGCTGGACGCCCGCCTTGAGCGCTTCGGCCCGCAGGTTCGCTCCCTCGGGGACCTGGACCTGTTTTTTCTCTTTGACGAAGTGGACGATCGGCATCGAAAAAGCCCGTGCTTTCTGGATCCGTCCGCCCCGCCGGGCGGCCGAAACACGGATTTTAGTGTCTGGCCGCCCAGGCTGGAAGAACCGGGCACGAAAAATGCCCCGGACAGCCGCGCGGCGATCCCTGATCCGCCGCTCCAGACTTCCGATTGCCAGACTTCCGATTGACCGTCGGGAAACGATAGGATAGAGTTATACGTGATGACTCCACCGTAGGCAGCAGTTGAATCTCTTTGCGGAGCGCGGTGCCGCCGCACGCTCGGTCCAGGCCGCTTCCGCTGACGCCGCATGGGCGGCTCGGCCCCTTCTCTCCGCACGAAGCGCCACGCTGGTCAGACCGCTTGAATCCTTTCCGTGGTCGTGCCCGCGGTGCTCTTCCCCGCCAGGTGTTGCCTAGCGCGCATCGCTGGCAACCGTGCGACAAGCCGGTCTCGGTGCCGCCGCTTCGACTGCCGAGTTAGAAGCATGGCGCTGGACCCCAACCGTATCCACTCTTGTCGGCTGCAAAAATGGATAAGAAGACGAAAAAGCGAATTGAGGTCATGCGAGAACTCCAAGAGTTGCAAAGGATGCCCGCGAGTGCCAAGGACCAGCGTGACGACGCCGATGCGGTGGCCCGCCCCCCGGCCGGGAAGCCGTGCTCGGAGACTTCGAGCATTTCGCAGTACCCCGCCGCGCGAAATGCACTGCGGCAGGCGATGGACAGCATGCATGGCCATGCTGTGTCCGCGCTGCTTGGCGACATCCACCGAATTGCCGAGAGCAAGTTCGGGTTCGAGGGGACGGTTGCGGACGCAGTTCTCGCCCTGCAAACGGATCCCGACCTGCGCCTCGAACCGGCTGACGCTCCCGAGCAAACGCGAGTGTACTTCACACAAGGTTCCGCGCGAAGCACGCCGCCCTAAGAGCGTCAAGCCTGCGCGGCTGCGTCGATGCTCGGACCTCGTGCCCCTCTGATGCTCGACGCTTAATCCGCCGACTTCTCTCGGCTTGATCCGCGGCTGGCCTGGTTTTGGCCCGCGCTGCGCCGCCAAGACTCTGGCGAGGCGCCTGGCGTCGGTGGTCCGAAGGACCGCGACCGGTAAGAACGCGGTTCACAAGGCATTGCCTGCACCCCGAAATACCCCATGCATTCAACCCCAATCACCCGGAACGCGAGTATGTCGGATTTCGATTCCCAGGTTCAACGCGAAGTATCGCGGCGGCGAACCTTTGCCATCATCTCTCACCCGGACGCCGGCAAGACAACGCTCACCGAGAAACTGCTGCTGTTTGGCGGCTGCATCGACGTGGCCGGAGCGGTCCGCGGTCGAAAAACGCAGCGTGCCGCCACGTCGGACTGGATGGAACTGGAGAAGCAGCGCGGAATCTCCGTGAGCTCAACCGTGCTGACCTTCGAGTTTGAAGGGCACCGGGTCAATCTGCTGGACACGCCGGGGCACCACGACTTCAGCGAGGATACCTACCGCACGCTGATGGCGGCCGATTGTGCCGTGATGGTGATCGATCTGGCGAAAGGGATCGAAAGCCAGACCGAGAAGCTGTTCCGTGTCTGCGCTCTGCGGCGAATCCCGGTGATCACGTTCGTCAACAAGGTGGACCGTCCGGGGCGAGCTCCCTTGGCGATTCTGGCGGAGATCGAGTCGAAACTCGGCATTGATGCGGTTCCCCAGAATTGGCCTCTCGGCACGGGTCGGGACTTTGTGGGAGTTATTGACGTTGGCACGGGCACCGCCCACCTGTTCGACGGGCGCGACGCAGACCGCCGAATCAGCTACCGGTCGGTTGAGCTCGCCGGGCTCGCGACCGTGACCGGCATCCGCGCCGATGTTGTGGCCGGTGCAGTCGACGAAACTGAATTGCTGGCGGCTGCCGGAGTGCCTTTCGATCGTGAAAGGTTCCTGGCGGGCGAACTGTCGCCTGTATTCTTCGGCAGCGCGTTGACGAATTACGGAGTCGAACACTTTTTGCGGGGATTTCTCGCCTTGTGCCCGCCACCGCATGACCGCCAGAGCGACATTGGGCAGATCAGCGCTGCGCGCCAGGAGTTCGCGGGCTTCGTGTTCAAGATCCAAGCCAACCTCGACCCTCGCCATCGGGACCGGATTGCCTTTGTCCGCGTGTGCTCCGGGCGGTTTCGACGCGACATGGAAGTTTTGCACGTCCGTTCCGGCAAAAAGATCCGCCTGCCACGGGCGCATCGCGTTTTCGGTCAAGGACGCGAAACAATGGACGAGGCCTTTCCGGGCGACATCATCGGGCTGGTCAATCCCGGCGAATTCCACCTGGGCGACACAATCTGCGAAGGCCGCTCGGTCAACTTCGCCCCCCTGCCGCAATTCTCACCCGAACACTTCGCCATCCTGCGATGCCGCGATTCCGAGCGGCGCAAGCAGTTTCAACGCGGCCTGGAGCAGTTGTTGGAGGAGGGGGCCATTCAAATGTTCTCGGATCCTGGTGCATCCCGTCGCGAGCCGATCCTCGCGGCGGTCGGCGAGTTGCAGTTCGATGTCGTGCGCTTTCGGCTGGAGACCGAGTACGACACGTCCACGGAGATTGATTGGTTGCCGTACAAACTAGCGCGATGGGTCGACGATGATCCCGAGGGCTTGCGAGCGCTTCGCCTCCCCTATTCATCGAAGCTGGTGCGCGACCAGTTGGGTCATCGAGCTGTCTTGCTTCGGTCCGAATGGGATGCCCAGTATGCGGAGCGGGAGAACCCGGCCCTCCGGTTCTCCACGGTGCGTGTATCTTCCTTTGCCGACCGGCGACCGGCGGCGACCGGTTCTGGCGTGGTGGAGGAGTCGCCCGTATCGGGGCTGCCGCCCGCAGACGTGGGCAGCGGCGCCGCGGCCGGCCATTAAAACAACTTGACTGGGAATGAGATCGACTCGATGAGCCAATTTGTGATGGAAGAGCCGCCGGTAGACGTGGACCTTGCCGCCGCGCCCCCTGCGGCGGGTCGCTCGATCTACTACGGATGGGTGATGTTGCCCCTGTCCATGGCAACGCTGATTGCCAGCTCGCCAGGGCAGACGTTTGGAGTCTCGGTTTTCAATGAACCGATGAGATTGTCCCTCGGTTTGAGTCACTGGCAGTTGGCGGCCGCATATATGCTGGGAACGCTGCTGGGTGCGACTCCCATCACGTACATCGGCCGCCAAATGGATCGGCACGGTCTGCGGCGCACGATGCTTGCGGTGGTGAGCCTGTTTAGCCTTGCCTGCGTGTTGACGTCATTCGTGCAGGGGTGGCTGTCGTTGGTCGTGGCGTTTTGTTTCCTGCGCATGTTGGGGCCGGGCGCGCTCGGCCTTCTCAGCGGGAACACGCTGGCGTTTTGGTTCGAACGGCGGCTCGGAATGGTCGAGGGGCTCCGTCAACTGGGAATGGCGGCGGCAATGGCCTCGATTCCCGCGATCAATCTTTGGCTGGTTTCCCATTGGGGGTGGCGAGGCGCCTACGGAATGTTAGGCGTCTGCATCTGGCTGCTGCTGGTCCCCCTGGTCGCACTGCTGTTTCGCAATCGTCCGGCCGACGTGGGCCAAGAGATCGACGGTGGAGACAAACCCGATCCGGAATCGCCCTTGAAGCCCGGCGATACGGACGCGTACTGGGGTCTCACATTAGCCGAGGCGATGCAGACGGCGGCCTTTTGGATCGTAACCAGCGGAACGGCGGTCTTTGGTCTTATCCACACGGCCGTCTTCTTCTGCATGGTGCCGATCTTTCAGGAACGCGGCCTGTCGGCCGGCGACGCGGCGGCCACGCTCACGGCATTCGCCGGATGCCTGGCGGTCATGCAGCTTGCCGGTGGAATGCTGGCCGATCGCGTGCGAGCACCCTATCTGCTGTTCGCGGGAATGGCCGGCTTGGGGATGGCAATCCTGTTGCTATTGCTCGCCGACGCCACGGCGATGGCAATTGCCGCCGGGGCAGCGCTCGGCGTGTCGCAGGGGATATTCTTCGGGGCAACGCACCCACTGTGGGCGCGTTACTTCGGCCGCCGTCACTTGGGGAAGATTCGCGGACTGTTGATCACGATCAACGTCGGCTTCTCCAGCCTGGGTCCCTTGTTTGCCGGCCTGACTCGCGACTGGCAAGGAGACTTCACCTTGGCCCTGGCAGCGTTCGCGGTTGCTCCCCTGCCGATCGCGGCTCTTTCGCTGCTGGTCGCGCCTCCAGCGCGTGAGCCTTTCCCCGATGCGTCGGACTTAACCACGGCCGATCCCTCCATCGCGTAATGAGACATTTCATGACATTCGATGCACTTCGCTTCAATGGCGTTGGGCCTGCCACCACCGACGATTCGCCCAAGAGATTTACCAGTTGCTGCCTGTCGCTGGAGGGGAATCTGACGCTCGTGAGGGTTCAGGAGAGCACGCGGCTCGCACACTGGCGGGGCTCACCGGTGGTACGACGACTCGATTCGCCCTTCAGCAGCCTCGCACTGGATCCGCTGGAAGGAGCACCTTCGCAATTGCACGTCGATCTGCACCTTGAGGATCCGCGTTGGCTTCACCTCATCTTATGGGCGAATGGGTCGCCTCACATGCTCGCGCTATTGATCCAGGACATTCGCGGGCGCCGCGGCCTGGAGGCCGCGGGATGGTTTGCGCTTCAGCACCACCTTTCACTTCAAGCGTTTATCGCCTCCGTCCGGGCAGTACGAGAGGCAGACGAGAGCCTGCCGCTGCTGTTGACCGCCTTTCATGCCCGCCGTGCCGCAGGCTTAAGTCGCGTGGAGATGGACTGGCAACTTCTGGAATCGGTGGCGGCACGGTACGGACTGCCAAATGCACCGCCGCGGTCCGATCCGCTCAGTTCTCGGGCCGTGGGCAAGGAATTCAACGGCAACGGTCCGCATGTCGCCGGCACAACCCCTGCCTGGCGCAGCGGTCCTCGGCTCCCTGCCATCAGTCGGTTGAACCGCAGATTTCGATTCGACGACGTTTGACCCAGACAGGAACTCGTTCATGACTGACGGCGAGCGAAAGATGAACGTGGCTAATAGCTTGTGCATCCTTCACGATTCGGACACCGACATGGGGCCGTTGATGCTCCGCAAGCGATGGTCCATTGGTTTGGAGCGCGACATATTTGAAATGACGGTGGACGGAAAGCTGATGATGTCCAGCGCGGTTGTCGTATCGGAACGCGCCCTCGCCCAACGGGCGCTTGCCTTGCTGCCGAATCAGCGCCTGCAAGTGCTGATCGGCGGTTTGGGGTTTGGCTTCACGGCTCAGGCGGCCTTGGCAGACCAGCGCGTCGGCAAACTGACCGTGATCGAGCGACTTGCTCCGGTGATCACGTGGCATCGCGCCGGCATCTTGCCCTGGTCCGCAGAGTTCATTTCCGATCCCCGATTGGGCGTCGTGATGGACGACTTCTTTGCATTCCTTGCACGCGAGGCAGAGTCATATTACGACGCCATCCTAATCGACATCGACGATTCACCGGGCCTGCTCTGGCACAAGAGCCACGCGGCCTTCTACGGATTGCAGGGACTCGAGGCAATCCAAGAACGTCTGCTCCCGGGAGGAGCTCTCGGACTTTGGTGCGCGGCGCCTCCGGGCGAAGCGTTCGTCGACGCGGCGAAAACCATCTTCGCGGCGACCGAGTTGGTCGAGATTCATTTCGAGAATCCGTGCCTGCGACAGCCGGAAACCAAGTACATCCTTCTGGCGACGGCGCACAAGCATGAAAGGAAACGCGATGGCCAGAGGCATCCAGTTTCGTGACGATCGGAGAACCTGTACATGTACCAGCCTAGCGAAGCCGACGGCAAGAGAACAGGGGTGCATCGGAAATGCCCGTTGTGCGGCCAGGACAATCGCCGCCTGCCATGTTCCCGCTATTCACGAGTGGGATGGCGATTAAAGCACTGCCGGCAGTGTGGGCTGCTGTATCTGGAAAATGCTCCGCCGGTCGTTGCCTTGGCGGGCGAATACAGTTGGAGAATGTCTTCAAGGATCGAAAATGAGCGTCGCCTGCGTTCTCGGCCAGTATCAGGGCGAGTGCGCGCTTTGTGGAAGCGATGGCGGCGGCAATGGCTGCCGCATCGAAAAGCTGAAGCACTGATTCGTCGCTACGTGGTCGCCGGCAACTTGCTCGATGTTGGTTGCGGGAGGGGCTCTCTGTTCTTGCGCCTGCCGGGCCCAATCGTGCCGCACGGAATCGAGATTGACCCCGCCGTGATTGAGCTTGCAGAAGCTCGGGCTGCAGAGCGGGGCGGACGCGTCGTTCACGCGGACGCGCTGCGCGGTCTGAGCATGATGGCGGCGACAGAGATGTCGGGAATTGTCATGCACTCTTTCTTGGAGCACGAGATTGAGCCGCTAGTGGTGCTTCGGGAATCCCAGCGCGTATTGCGCAGTGACGGCGCGATCATCATCAAGGTTCCAAACTTCGCTTGTTGGAATCGGCGTTGGCAAGGCAAGGAATGGCCAGGGTTTCGTTTTCCAGACCATGTCAACTATTTCACACCGCCAACGCTCTCTCGGCTCGTCCTGCGGGCAGGCTTAACAATATTGCGATTTGCCTGGCATGACAAGTTGCCGTTGAGTGACAACATGTGGCTGGTGGCAGGGAGGCAACGGGTGGGCAAACTGAGAGTATGACGATGCTGCGCTTAAGCAGGAAGGTGCCGTACTCAGATCCGCCGTCCAGGATCGCCGGCTGTCCGAGTCTAACGCTGCACCGCTTGTTCCAGTAAAGCATCGGCCAATGCCAGCAGTTCGGAGCGGCCTTCGACACGCGAAGCCCACGCGTCGGGAATGCCGTTCTGGCCCAGGCAATCAGCCCGACGTATCCTCTGCCCCGATCGGGCTTCGCATCTGGCGCCGGTAGGCGGTGGGCGTCGTTCGCAGTTGCTTGCGGAACACCACCGCCAGGTGCCGGTAGTCGAAAAAGCCCGCGTGGCTCGCCACCGCTCGCATCGAGAGGTTCGTCCCGGCCAGCAGGCGGCAGGCGCGCTCGACGTGCGTCCGCCGGATTTCCTCCGCCACTCCCCACCCCAACGCCGCACGGCAACGTCGCTCCAGCGTCCTGCGCCCCAACGGCACGTGCTCGAGGACGTCGGCCACGCGCAGCGGGCGGTGAGCGTGCTCGCGGATGAATCGAACCGCCGCGACGACGTCCTCATCCTCGATCGCCAAAACCTCGGACGAGCGGCGGGCGTTGATCCCCGCCGGAGGCAGCAAGACCGGCTCGCACGGCGGCTTTTCGCCCGCCAGCAGACGCTCCAAAAGCGCCACCGCCTCGTAGCCGATCTGCTCCGCCGGCACGATGATGCTCGACAGCCGAGGCCGCGTCAGCTCGCAGTACAGGTCGTCGTCGTCCACGCCCAGCACAGCCACGTCTTCCGGCACCCGCAGGTCCGCGCGCCGGCACGCTAACACTACCTGCACCCCCCACAGGTCGTTCGGAGTGAACACCCCCACGGGGGTGGGCAGCTTCCGCAGCCAGCGAAGAACGTGAGGCCCCAAGTCCCACAGGTGGCCCAGCGGGTCAAACTCCAGCTTCGCGGCGCCGTCATAGCAGGCCGCCGTATGTCCCATCTCCTGCAGGGCCTGGCAGAATGCCTCTCTCCGCTGGGTCGAAAACAGGTGGCGCGGCGGGCCGACGAAGGCAAAATGGCGCAGGCCGCGCTCCAGGAAATGATTCGCCGCCAGCCGTCCCACTTGGACGTTGTCCACGCCCACGCGAGCAAACCGTTGCCTGGAGAAAACCGCCGAGATATTCACCGCCGGCCGCCGCCACGTGGCGAGCGCCCGCTCCAGCGCGGTCGTGTTCAACGCCACAATCAACCCGTCCGGACGGAATCGGCCCCGCAGCCGGGCGGGCTGCTGCTCGGGGGCGATCGAAGTCAACTGCCACTGTGGCCGGGCCTCCACGTACCGCCAGATTCCCCGCAGGATGCGGCGGTAGTAGGCAAAGCTGTGCACGAACGCCAGACCGACGTGGGTGGGCCTGGCCCCTGGATTCATCGCCGCTGGATTCATCACCACGGTGCTCTCCCGGCCTGTCGCAAAATGATACATGATTGACGCAATTTGACAATGGCCGAGGCAGGCTCCCTCCGACTACCATGAACGGTGCCCGGGGCGAATCCCGCCTGCTCAACACCGTAGACCTGCCAGGAAAGAGAGTCGACCCTGGGGGCTGACCACCCCCGCAATAAAAGGCGAGCGGAGGCGACTTAGCCATGAATCGGATGACGCCCAGTCCCACGGCTCAACTCTGCTTCATCCTGGCGCTCGTCTGCTGCCCGCCGGCAGGGTTGCTATCGGCGCACGGCGCCGACGAGTCCGACGCGTCCGCCCCACCGTCGGAAGCGGATAGCGAACGCCACTTCGAGACGCAAATCGCGCCGCTCTTGGCGCGGCACTGCTTGGAGTGTCACGCTTCGGCGGCCAAGAAGGGCGGATTGGACTTGTCGCGCAAAGACGCGGCACTGGCGGGCGGCAAAAGCGGAGCCGCGATCGCCCCCGGCGAGCCGGCCGATAGCCTGCTCTGGCAATACGTCGAGTCGGACGAGATGCCAAAAGACCGGCCGGCCCTGCCGGACAGGGAAAAACGCCTCTTGCGCGCGTGGATCGAGGCCGGCGCGGTCTGGACTCTGGATGCGATCGAGTTGCCGGCAGCCCCCAAAACCCGCGGCGGCGGTTCCAACTGGGTCCGCAGGCTCACCGTGCCGGAGTATATCGAGACCGTGAAAGCCGCCGTCGGCGTCGATGTGGCCCAGGACGCCCGCCGCATCTTGCCCCCCGACATGAGGGCCGACGGATTCAGCAACACGGCCTACAACCTCAACGTGGACCTGGCGCACGTGGAAGCGTACGCCACGCTGGCGGAGATCGTCGTGGGGCGGATGGACCTCGCGAAGTTCGCCGGGCAGTACTCTCAGAGTCAGGACCGCACCGACGCCGGCATGCGCGAGCTCATTTCCCGGATGGGAAAGTGGCTGCTGCGCGGACCTCTCGATGAACGGGAGATCGACACTTACCTCGCCCTGTCGAAAGCGGTCGCCGACGAAGGAGGAGATTATGCCGAGGCGGTGGGATATATCGTCGAGGCCATGCTGCAGTCGCCTCGCTTCGTCTATCGGATCGAGGACCAGCGGGGCGATGGGACGGTGCGGCCGTTGGGCGAGTACGAGCTCGCTTCGCGGTTGAGTTATATCCTGTGGGGCGGACCTCCGGACAAGGAACTGATGCGCGCCGCGGACGCGGGCGAGCTTTCCGATCGCCGTCGTGTCGCGGCCCAGGTCCAACGGATGCTCCGCGATCCTCGGGCGGTCGAAAGGTCCGCACAATTCCTTTCCGAATGGATGCACCTCGACCGGCTGTTTCATCTGCGGCCGAGAAGCGAGCGGTTCGCCGGCTGGAACAACCAGTTGGCCGCCGACATGCGCGAAGAAACGCTCGCCTTCTTCAAGTACGTGGCCTGGGAGCAGAACCGGCCCCTTTCGGATCTGATGAATGCCCAAGTCACGTTCGCCACTCCGCGGCTGGCTCGCCATTACGGTCTCAAGCAAAAACCGGCCGACGCCGCATCGGGCGGCCGTGAAGTGGCGCGTGCCCCAGAGCGTGTTGCAGGCGGCCTGCAAGCGCTCTACACGTTCGGCGAGCGGAGCGGCGACGTGGTCCGCGACGTCTCCGCAAGCGGCGAACCGATTCACCTCAAGATCGCCGATCCAGCGGCGGTCCAATGGAATGACAAGGGGCTCTTGATCAACGAGCCGACGCTGATCGCCAGCGAGGGCCCACCAGCTAGGCTGATCGACTCCCTGAAGAATTCGAAGGCCATCACGCTCGAAGCCTGGGTCACCCCGGCCAACGCATCGCAAACGGGGCCGGCCCGCATCGTGACGCTCTCCAACGGCATCTCCTCTCGCAATTTCACGCTCGGCCAGCTCGCCGATCGCTTCGATGTCCGCCTGCGAACAACCGCCTCCAGCGGCAACGGAGAACCGTCGCTCAGCAGCCCGGCGGGCACGGCGGCGGCGGTCCCGGTCCACGTCGTCTACACTCGCGATGCGGCCGGCAAGACAACGATCTACGTCAACGGTGCGGAGGAAGGCGCCCGCGAGCTCGGCGGCGACTTTTCCAACTTCGACGGCGGCTTCCGGCTTGCGCTGGCCAACGAGCTGTCGCGGGACCGCGCTTGGGCCGGGACGCTGCACCTGGTGGCGCTCTACGACCGGGCGCTCTCGGCGGAGGAGACGCGGCAGAACCTGGCCGCCGGCGCGCAAAAGCAAGGCCTCCCCGCCTTGGCCAGTGCGGCGCCAGAAGGGGAACGTTCTTCGCAGGGCTTGCAGGCGCTTTACCTGTTGGACGAAGGCGGCGGCAGCGTGATCCGCGACACCGCGGACGCCGGCGAGCCGCTCGACCTGAACGTCGAAGACGCCTCGCAGCTCGAGTGGGGCTCCGAGGGAATCACCGTCAAGGGCCCGACACTCATCACCACCAGCGGTCCGGCGACGAGGCTGATCGACGAAATCAAGAAGTCGCGGGCCGTGACGCTCGAAGTCTGGATCACCCCCGGCGACACCACCCAGAGCGGCCCGGCGCGGATCCTCACGCTCTCGTCCGGCCCTAACCAGCGGAACTTCACGATCGGCCAGGATGGCGACAAGTACGAGGTCCGCTTCCGTGCGGAAGGAACCGATCTGAACGGCATGCCCGGCTTGAGCAGCCCCGGCGGCTCCGTTCGAACCCAGCGGACCCACCTGGTATTCACCCGCGACGCGGCGGGCAACGCCAAGCTCTATCTCGACGGCGAGGAGCAAGCCGCGCGGGCCCTTGGCGGCAACCTGGCAAACTGGGACGATGGCTTCCACCTGGCGCTGGCCAACGAATCGACGAAGGATCGCCCCTGGCGCGGCGTGCTGCACCGCGTCGCCATCTATAGCCGGGCGCTCTCGCCTGAAGAGATCCGCTACCAGGGCGATCTGCGGCCCGACGGCGGAGAGCTGGTACGGTACGATCTGACCGGCGTGCCCGGCCGCGGCGGCCTGCTGACGCAGGCCAGTGTGCTGACCATCGGTGGCGACGAGGCCTCGATGGTCACCCGGGGGCTGTTTGTGCTTCACGAGCTCCTGTATGGCCGGGTGGAAGATCCCCCACCATGCGTGGATACGACGCCCGTGCCGACCAAGCCCGGTCTTTCGCAGCGTGCCGTCGCGATGGAGCGCCTCGCCAATCAATCGTGCACCGGCTGCCATTCCAAGTTCGAGCCGCTCGCTTTCGGGCTGGAAAAGTTCGATGGCGTGGGAGCTTATCACGACGTGGACGAGCACGGAAATGAGCTGCGGGACGACGGCGAGATTCTCTTTCCCGACGAGGACGAGCCGGTGGCGTACAAGTCCTCCGCCGAGCTCATGAATCTGCTGGCCGGCAGCGAGCGGGTTCGCATGGCCATCACGCGCAAGGTGGCTCAGTTTGCACTGGGAAGGCCGCTTGTCGACGCCGATGCGCCCTTTCTTGACGAGATCCATGAAGCCGCGGAAGATGGGGGCGGAACGTACGCCAGCCTGGTCACCGCCATTGTCATGAGCGATTTAGTGCAGAAGACCCGAACGGAGACAGACCAATGACCAAACCGTGCATCAGCCGCCGCACCATGCTCAAAGGTCTGGGCACCGTCGCCATCGGCCTGCCGCTCCTGGAGGAGATGCTTACGGCCGCCCGTGCGGCGCAGCCGGGGATCGTGCCGGTGCGCGCTTTCAACGTCTTTTTTGGCCTGGGAATCCCGGCCCCGCTCCAGACGGAAGGGTTCAGCGGCGTGCTCGAACCGCTCAAGCCGCTGGCCGGCAAGCTGCTCATCATGCGCTCCGTCGATCAGGTGCGCTGCGACGAGTCGGGGATCAACGCGCATTACGACGGGGCGTCCGGCGCGTTTACCGCCGAGCCGCCCAATGGGACGGCCAGGGCCGGCGGGCCTTCGCTGGACCAGTTGGTCCGCAAGGCCCATTATCCGGACGGATTGCCCGCCGGCATGGTTCCGACCCTCGTGGCCGGCACCTACTTCAGACGCGACGATCGGCTTACCCGGTACGTGCACAGCTTCAACGAGGACGGCACGGTCGCCGGAGCGATGCAGGAAAAGCCGCAAGACCTGTTCGAGCGAATTTTCGGTTCCCCGGCAAAGCAGGCCGACGGTGCCCGCCGCCAGCGGCTGAAGCACAGCGTGCTCGATACCGTGGTGGACCAGTCCAAGTTCTACACCGGCGACAGTTCGCCGCTGGGGGCGGCGTCCAAGGCGCGTCTGGCCGACCATCTCGACCGCGTCCGTGAATACGAACAACGAGCATTCCAGATGGCCGAGGAAGCTTCTCAGCGTTGCCGCTCGGTCGACGGTCCGCCGGACTCGAACCTCATCCACGGCCCCGCGGCGGATCCCGGCGGCGAGGGGATCGACATCACGCTCGACGAGCTCACCGCCGAATGGCGGTTGCTGGCCGATCTGTACGCCCTGGCGATTCAATGCGATCGCGTCCGCTTCGGCTCGATCACCTTTTTGTCCGCCGGCGAGCGGATCCGCCTCAAGGGCAGGTACGAATACGGGGGCAGAACGGTCTTCGAGTTCGACGACGCCGCTCAGCGCCGGGCCTCCGGCTCCGTGGCCTGCAGCCACGAGTGGTGGCATGATTTCAACGAGTCGCAGAAGAACGAGCAACTCCGGGCGCACGCCCATATGAAAATGCGGGAAGTCGCGTACTTCCTCCAGCGGCTCGATGGGGCCGACTCGCTCGAGCCCAACGGCAAGACGCTGCTGGAGAATTCGCTGATCACCATCTCCACCGAATCGGGCGACGGCCGTCACAACGACGTGAAGCGCGAGCTGTCGGGGGTCTTTCACGCCATCACCGGCGCCGGCGGCCGCTTCAAGACGGGCCAGATCATCGAGGCCGGGGCCGAGGGTCTCGACGTCTACAACACCATGCTCGCCGCGATGGGCGTCTCCCGCCGGCTCGGCCCCTCCAGCCGCGAGATGAGCCCCGTCGACGCCATCCGCGCCTGACGCGTTCGGCGAGCAACGTGCCGACTTCGCCGTCTCCCCGCGGCACCAGCCAATCAACCGGTGCCACATTGCTGGAGCGCGGTGCGGCCGCCCGACGATACCGGAGCACCCTGCCCGACGAAACGGCCGGGCGTCCGCAGGAGTCCCGGCCACCCGGCGAAATCGAGTGCTGCCGATTCTCGCCGCCACAAAACGCGGCCGCCTCATTCGCGGCGCCAATCCCAGCCTTGATCCGCTAGAATCAAAGCAGGGCCGGGCGGAAGAATCCCGCTGGACGAAACCGGCTCGCGGCCGATACAACGAGATCGGCAGGCACCCAATACCCGCAGCCCGGAGCAAGGATACCCCGATGGCCGAACGCTCGAAGCACCAGGACAAGATCATCCGCAACTATTACCAGAACCAGGATGCCATCCTGCTGCAGCGCCTGGGAGAGCAGGTCACCGACCTCTACCTGGCCCAAGGCAAGGCGCGGGCCAAACAGTGGCAGCGGGCGGCGGCCACGCTCGAAAAACTCAAGGTGCCCGCCTCGCGGATCGAACACCTCGTCGGCTCGGACAACCCGGCGCTCTTGGCCAAACTGCTCGAGGAGCTGCTGGCCAAGAAGTAAGAAGTAATGCCGCTGGTCGATATCCATCACCTCAGCCGCAGCTACGGCACCGTCCGCGCCCTGGACGACGTGACGCTCTCGCTCGAGCCCGGCACGATCGGCCTGGTCGGCAACAACGGCGCCGGCAAGTCGACCCTCCTCAAGCTGCTGCTGGGCTTGCTCCAACCCGACTCCGGCGGCGGCTCGATCCTGGGCTGCGATATCACCCGCTCGGCACGCCAGTTGCGCGGCCAGGTCGGCTACATGAGCGAGTCGGCGGCCACCGTGCCGGTGCTCAAGGGAGTCGAGTTCGTCACGCTGGCCGGCGACCTGTATGGCATGCCGCACCGCGACGCCCGCCGCCGGGCCCACGAGGTGCTCGACTACGTGGGCCTGGGCGAGTTGCGCTACCGCCGGCTCGAAGAGTATTCCACCGGCAACGTGCAGCGGCTCAAGCTGGCCGCCGCGCTGGTGCACGACCCGCGGCTGCTGCTCTTGGACGAACCGACCAACGGCCTCGACCCGGCCGGCCGCGCCGCCATGCTGGCACTGCTGGAGGACCTCATCGCCGAAACCGGCAAGAGCGTCATCCTCTGCACGCATCTGCTGGGCGACGTCGAGCGGCTCTGCCGCCAGGTCGTCGTGCTCGATCGGGGCCGCGTGGTCCGCAACGGAACCGTGCAGGAGCTGCGGTCAGCGGCGGGCGACTGCTACCAGCTCGGCTGGCAAGGAGCGGGCGATGCCTTCCTGACCGCTCTGCGAGACGCGGGGGCCGTCGTCGCCCGCCAGGCGGATCACCGTGCTCTGGCCAGCGTTCCGGAAGGCTGGAGCACGGCCCGATTCTTCGAGCTGGCCGCCGCGTCGGACGCGGTGATCGACTTTTTGGCGCCGGACGAAGAGAACCTCGAACGGCTGTTCTTCCGCGTCACCGGGCCGCCCGCCGCCCGCCTCCAGCAGGTGTAGCCTCCTCCGGAACCCGCAAAGAGCGCCCATGCCCATCGACAACGCCCATTATCACGGCTGGCAAGGCAGCTTGAGATCGCCCTGGCTGGCGACGCTGGCACTGGTGCGGGTCGCCCTCCTGCAGGTGCTGCGCCGCAAACTGTATTGGATCGTGCTGGCCTTGGGCTTGGCCCAATTCTTCCTCTACTGGTCGATCATCTACGCCGTGACGCAGCTCGATCCGCCGCCGGCCGCCCGCGAGAGAATGCTGGAAGCTTTCGGCTTCAGCGCCCAGCCGCAGCCTGGCCGCCCAAGCGGCTACATCCTCTTCATGGAGCGGCAAAGCGTGGTGGTCATGATCCTGCTGGCCTTTTCAGGAAGCGTCCTGGTGGGCTCCGATTTCCGGCTCGGCTCGCTGCCGTTCTACTTGTCGCGGCGGATCGACCGGCGGCACTATATCGCGGGCAAGTTGCTGGCCATCGGCGCGGTTGTATCGCTGTTGACCACCGTGCCGGCCCTGATGCTGTTTATCGAGTACGGCATGTTTACGTCGTCCACCGACTACTGGATCGACAACTGGCGGCTGCCCGTCGAGGTAATCGCCTACGGGGCAGTGCTGGCGGCGACGCTGTCCGTGCTGTTGGTCACGTTGTCGGCTTACTTGCAGCGGCTGGCTCCCATCGCGATCACCTGGTCGAGCCTGTTCGTGCTCTTGCCGCTGCTGCGGTCCGCGCTGGTCAGGGAAACGCACAACCGCTATTGGAACCTGATCGACCCCTGGCGCGACATGAGCCTGGTGGGCCGGCTGGCGTTCGGCGACTTCGATTCGCCTTTCGAACGCCGGCTGGCACTCTGGGCGCTGGCCATCCTGTCGGCTATCTCGGCCGCGATGCTCGTGGCGCTGGTGCGCCGCGTCCGTTCGGTCGACGTGGTGGAATGAATCTGGCCCTGGAATAACTGGGTAAAACTGCATGGACCTCGTCCTCGACCACGCGACCAAGTTCTACGGGCCGGTGATCGGCATCAACAACGTCAGTTGCCGCGTCGCTCCCGGCATTACCGGCCTCTTGGGCGCCAATGGGGCCGGCAAGTCGACGCTGATCAAGCTGGCCAGCGGGCAACTGCGCCCCGACCAGGGGCGGGTGCTGATCGGCCGGCGGAGGGCCTGGTCGACCGCCGCCAAACGGCACCTGGGATACAGCCCCGATCTCGACAGCTTCTACGAGGACATGACCGGCCGCGAGTTCGTTTACACCATGGCCTGCTTGTACGGCTACCCCCGCTCCGAGGCACGGCGGCGGGCGGAAGAAGCCCTCGCCGAGGTCGGCATGCGCGAGCGCGCCTCGCGGCGGCTGGCCGGCTGCAGCCACGGCATGCGGCAGCGGATCAAGCTGGCCCAGGCCTTCGTCCACGATCCGGACGTCCTCCTGCTGGACGAACCCTTGAGCGGCATCGACCCGGGCGGCCGGCGGGAGATCAACGAGCTGCTGCGGCGGTTCGCCGCCCGCGGCAAGACGATCCTCCTCTCCAGCCATATCCTGGTCGAAGTCGAGAACCTGGCCGACTCGATTCTCATGATCGCCCGCGGCCGCATCGTGGCCTCGGGCACGCTGGCCGAAGTCCGGGGACTGCTGGAGGACCGCCCGCTTACGGTCGAGATCGAAACCGGGCAAGCCCGCCGGCTGGCCAGCCTGCTGGCCGAGGTCTCCGACGTGCGGAGTGTGCGGATCGTCGACGAAACGCTGCGGGTCGAGACCCGCAATCCGGGCCGCTTCTTCCCGCTGGTCGGCCAATTGGTGCTCGAGCACAACCTGCCGCTGCGCAGGATGCAGGCGGTCGACGCCGGGATCGATGCGGTCTTCAACTACCTCGAGCGGCCCGGCCGATGAACCTGCTCCGCGCCTGGACAATGCTCTTCTGGCTCTCGTACCGGAGGCTGCTCTGGTCGGCAAACACCTTGATGGTCCTCTTCCCGCTGGCCGGCTGCGGCCTGTTTCTCTTGCGGCGGCGGTACGACCGCATGCACAACCTGGCCGACGCCTTTCAGTCGTTCAGCAACTTCCTGATCCTTGTCTTCGTGTCGTTCGTGGTGCCGGTCTGCGCGTTGGCCTTCGGCACGGCCAGCATCGGGGGCGACCGCGAAGATCGAACGCTGTTGTTCGTGCTGGTGCGGCCCATCCCCCGGCCGCTGGTGCTGCTGGCCAAGTTCTTCGCTTCGCTGCCTCTGGCGCTGGGGCTGGTGGTCGGCAGCTTCTTGGTGTTTTGCGAGCTGGCGGGCAAGGCCGGGGCGTTGGCCGGCCAACTGTACCTGCCCGCCGTGTTCTACATGACGGTTGCCTACGTGGGGCTGTTCCACCTTTTCGCCGTGTCGCTGCGGCATTCGACGATCGTGGCCTTGATCTACGCGCTGTTCATGGAGATGCTGCTGGGAAACATGCCGGGCATCGTCAAGCGCGTGGCCGTGAACTACTATGGACGATCGCTGATGTATGCCGCGGGCCATGGCGAAGGCCTGGGCACGCCAAGCTGGTTCGAGCCGATCTCTCCCAGCACGGCCGCCTGGGTGCTGGCGCTGTTTGGCGCCGGCGGATTGGCCCTGGCCCTGCTGGTGTTCCAGCGGCGCGAGTACCGCGATCTGACTTAAAAGGGGCAAAACAGGAGGGCATCGCCTTGCGTGAAACTGGTGCCTTGCGAGAAACTTGGACATTCCACAGCGCCGGCCAACTGGTCTTCGGCCCCGGCGCCGCCTCGCAATTGGGCGAGCTCGTCGGCCGGCTCGGCGTTCGGCGCGTGCTCATCGTCACCGACCGTTCGCTCGCGGCCGCCGGCCTGGTCGAGCAGGTGACCGGGCCGCTGGCCCGGCAGCAGATCGCGGTCGAGCTGTTCGATGGCGGGCAGCCGGAACCCTCGCTCGACCTGGCCGTGCAGTGCATCGCCAGGGCCCGGCCGTTCTCACCGGAGGCGGTGCTCGGCCTGGGGGGCGGCAGCAACATGGACCTGGCCAAGATCACCGCGGCCGTGCTGGTCCATGGCGGCACGCCGGCCGATTACGTGGGAGAAGACCGGATCCCCGGGCCCGTGTTGCCGCTCGTCTGCGTGCCGACGACCGCGGGCACGGGGAGCGAGGTCACCGCCGCGGCCGTCCTCACCGACACGGCCAACCAGATCAAGGTCGGCGTGCTCAGCAATTACCTGCGTCCGCGGTTGGCGGTGGTCGATCCCCGCCTGACGCTGAGTTGCCCGCCCAAGGTGACCGCCGACAGCGGCATCGATGCCTTGACCCACGCCATCGAGGCCTACACGGCCGTCGACAATGCCGACTTTCCCCTGCCGCCTGGTGAGCGGAGCGTGTACCAGGGGCGGCATCCGTTGGGCGACTGCCTGGCCGAACGGGCCATCGAGCTGGTCGGTCGCCACCTGGTTCCAGCAGTGCAAGATGGCAGCGACCTGGCGGCCCGCGAGGGGATGGCGCTGGGGGCGACACTGGCCGGGCTGGCCTTCTCGAACGTGGGCGTGGCACTCGTGCATGCCATGGAGTATCCGGTGGGAGGGGCGACGCACTGCTCGCACGGGGAGGGGAACGGCCTGTTGCTCCCCTTTGTGATGGAGTTCAATCGGCCCGCGCGCCACCGCGAGTTCGCCCGGATCGCCCGCCTGTTGGGGGAAGACACCGGCGGACTGGACGAAGCCGAGGCGTCGCGGCGGGCCGTGGCCGCGGTCGAGCGGCTGAAGGCCACGATCGGCATCCCCGAGCGGTTGCGGCAACTGGGGGTGCGGCGGGAGCAACTTGCCGGCTTTGCGGAAAAGGCGCTGGGCATCAAGCGCATCTTGCGGGTGAACCCCCGCCCGGTGACGTACGACGACGTGCTGGGCATCTTCGAGGCGGCCTGGTAGGCAGAAGGCAGAAGGAGGAAGGCAGAAGGAGGAAGGAGGAACTGGGGCACGCTACGACTCGACTGAGCTCGCCGAAGTCCGCTTTGCCGCCAGGCACCCGGCGCAGCTATACTGGGCCTTTTCCCCGAGCGGTTCTCCAGTCCAGGCTTGCCATGCCCACCAACGAGGTCGAAGTCGAGCAACTGCGCTGGAAGAAGCTGCCGGTGCTGGACGACGGCTTCGTCTGCCTGGTCGACGTCATGGGCGACGACCAGGCGGTCGTGCAGGCGGCCCGGGTCAGCTACGGCGAAGGGACCCGCCAGGTCTCGGACGACCGCGGCCTGATCCGCTACCTGCTGCGGCACCGGCACACCACGCCGTTTGAGATGGCGGAGCTGAAGTTCCTGGTGCGGGTGCCGATGGACACCTGGCGGCAATGGATCCGCCACCGCACGGCGTGTCTGGCGGGCGACAGCGTGCTGTACTTCGATCTGCCGGGAGCGAATCGTCGAGGCCGTCGTCAGCGTCATAACGTGGCGATCGAAGACTTCTTTCGCATGTGGCACGAAGGGACGGTCTCAAAGTTCTCGGCCAAGAGGAAGCCGACGTTCAGCGAACGCGTGGATGCCGACCAAAGGTACACGATTGCGCAACTTGCGCGACTTGTCGAACGCCGGGAGGAAGACCTGCGCAACATGGTTCGCGACGGTCGATTAAAAGGAGTTCGAGAGCGTGGACGAATTCACGTCCTGGGCCGCGAATATCTGAACTGGGCGAACTCGTTACATACTCTCCGCGTGTCTGCCCGCGACCGGTTGCGGCGGATGCGGCTGCGGATGTGTGATGAAGCCGGAGGTGAGATCTCGCACACACGGGTCTCGGACGTGTGGTCGACTGGAAAGAGACCCGTCTTTCGAGTCATCCTCGAGAACGGATATCAACTGAAGATGACGGCCGACCACCGCTGTCTCACCGAAAACGGCTGGTTGACCCTGCGCCAAGCCACCGCCTTGCGACTGCGTGAGAACGGCGGATGCACCTGGAACGCACAGGCGCCCGCACTGGCCGTCAACGGGATTGCTGTGCACCCCCGGCCCGCGAAAAAACGCCTCCCGCCAGTGCGACGGCTCAAACGCACTTGGTCAAAAATCGCCCGTATCGAGTACGTCGGCGCGGAAGAAACGTATGACCTGTCGGTGACGGGGCCGTTCCACAACTTTGTGGCTAACGGATTTGTCGTCCACAACAGTGTCAACGAATACAGCACGCGCTATTCGCTGGCCATCGACGCGGCCCAGCACACGCCCGCCGGCGAGTGGCGGACGCAGGCCGCCACGAACCGCCAGGGGAGCGGCGACCCGCTGCCCACCGAAGTTGGGGCGGAGCTCTCGGCGGCCGAGGCGGAGTTGATCGAGCGGGCCCGCCAGGTCTACCAGCAGCGGATCGAGTTGGGAGTGGCCCGGGAGCAGGCCCGCAAGGACCTGCCGCTGTCGACGTACACCGAGGCCTATTGGAAGATCGACCTGCACAATCTGCTGCATTTTCTGGCTTTGCGGATGGACGACCACGCGCAGCTCGAGATCCGGCAGTACGCCAAGGCCATTGGCCAAGGGATTGTGCGCCCGCTGTTCCCCTACGTTTGGGAGGCATTTGTCGATTATCGGCTGGAGGGGACGTTCCTGACCCGGCTCGACTGCGAACTGGTCCAGCGGCTGACGGCGCGGCTGGCCGCCGCCGGCCGGGCGAGCGCCACGGAGGAGGATTTTCTGGCGGTCCAGCCCGACGACTGGGCGCAGCTCAAGCGGTCGCGCGAGCGGGAAGAGTGCCGGCAAAAACTCCAGCGGCTGGGGATTTTGAGGGCCAGCCCCGAACCATCTTCTCCATCTTCTGCCGTGGAGTGACTTGAAGTGGCCGACGCGGTGCGCGATGAACTGCTGGCTCTGAATCAGCGCCTGCTGGACAGCATCGCCCAGGCCGACTGGGCCACGTACGACGCGCTGTGCGATCCGTCGCTGACGGCCTTCGAGCCGGAGGCCCGCGGCCAACTGGTCGAAGGGATGGCCTTTCACCGGTTTTATTTCGACCTGGGCCGTTCGGCCGGTCCCCGCCAGACCACGATGGCTTCGCCCCACGTGCGGTTGCTGGGCGACGACGCAGCGGTGATCAGTTACGTGCGGCTTGTGCAGCGGCTGGAGGCCGACGGCGCCCCGGTCACCGTGGCCACCGAGGAGACCCGCATCTGGCATCGCCAGGCCGGGACCTGGCGTCACGTCCACTTCCACCGCTCCCATCCGGCAGGCTAGCCCGCCTTGGGCGGGCCGGCCAGCGGCCGGCCGCGGACTGATCACCCGGATTGAACCCAGATTGAAGGATCCTGCCGCCATTTTTTTCTTCCGCGATTTGACCGGCTACCAAAGGCGACCTAGGGTTTCCGATAGGCGGCATCCCACCCGCGGCCGGAGGCGTGCAAACGCAAGGCAGCGGTGCCGATGCTCGCACTGCGATGCCGGATCCGCGTCGTCCGCCGGCAATCGTGAGTGGTGGACGAACCCGTCTGGATTCACATCTGTGTTTTTTTTGAGCGAGGGCACCATGAAGACCAACGGCGATCGCAATCGGCGCAAAGCAACCGGCTGGCGTAAACTGACCTGCTTGGCAGTCGTGGGGGTATTGCTGGCGGCAGCCGGGGCCCAGGCCCAGGCGCAGGACGTCATGCGGGTCCTGGAAGATTGGGAGCTGGTCATCAGCGAACCTGATTCGGCAATCAACTCGCCCCAGGTCACCACGATCATTTCGCCGCTCACTGAGAACGACGCCTACTGCGCGTTCAACATCAACTATAAGACCGAAGGCACGTATGCCGAGGGCGGCTTGCAAATCCACGTCTGGAACCCGAGCAGCCCGCTGTTGATCAAGAACTCGTCCAGGAAGGGCGTGTGCAAGACGTTGAACGAGGTGGTCACCTGGACCATGGAAATGAAGTTGGCGCCGGGCGTGCTATCGTTCAAGGTCGGCAACGGGAAATCGACGACCTGGACCAGCTTCGGCGACTTGGGCTACCTGGAAGCCGACGTCGGCACCACCATCACGCATCTCAACGGGTATAGCCCGCAGACCTCGGTCGATAGCTCGGGCGTCAGCTTCGGCGGCAACCGCGTCAGCTCGCTGGTCCTCAAGCGCGTCCGCAAGTACGACGCCGCCGGCCTGCTGATCAGCGATACCTCGCCGGGCCTCGTCGCCCATCCCAAACAATAGCTTCGGACCGAAGGATCGCGTAGATCGGAAATCAACAGAGGAACGAACCATGCAACGCACCATACGACGCCTGCAGCGAAATCGCGATGGCAGCATCGCCGTGCTCGCCTGCTTTTTTATGATCGTGTTCGTCGCCATGGTGGCCTTCGCGGTCGATTTGGGCTACATGAATATGGCCCATTGCGAACTCCAGCGGACGGCGGACGCCGCCGCCCTGGCGGCCACCTGGGAACTGATCGACAACGGTCCCCTGCAGCCGCAGCCGGACCTGTCGCAAGAGATCGCCAATGCCAGGGCCATGGCCGTGACGTTCGCGGCCGCCAACCCAATCTGCAACCAAGGGCCGACCGTTGATCCAAACGGCTCCAACGACACCAGCGGCGACGTGGTCGTCGGCTATTTGTCCGATCCGCGCGATCCGAACTGCCAGATGACGTTCACCGACCCGAACCGCTTCAATGCGGTGCAGGTCACCATCCGTCGTACCGCGGCCAGCAACGGCGAGGTGCCCTACTACTTCGCCCGCGTCTTAGGCCACCAAAGCCGCCCCATGAGCTTGCGGGCCACGGCCGCCTTGCTCAACAACATCAACGGCTTCACGGCCCCTTCGTCTGGAGACAACCTCGGCATTCTGCCGATCACCATCGACGAGTACTCGTGGAACGAGCTGATGGCAGGCAACGCGCCCGACAATTGGAAATGGGAAAACGGCAACTGCGTTCCCGGCCAGGACGGCGTGCTGGAGCTCAACCTCTATCCGCAGGGGACCGGCTCGCCGGGCAACCGCGGCACCGTGGACATCGGCAGCCCGAACAACAGCACCGCCGACTTGTCCCGTCAGGTGCTCAACGGCGTCAACGCAACCGACATGTCGTACTTTCCGGACAGCGAGCTCAAGTTCAACGACTCCCACGAGCTGTATCTCAACGGCGACACCGGCATCAGCGCCGGCATCAAGGACGAGCTGGCCGCCATCAAAGGGCTGCCCCGCATGATTCCCGTCTTCCGATCGGTGACCGGCAATGGCAACAACGCCAATTACACGATCATCGCCTGGGTCGGGATCCGGGTCATGGATGTCAGGCTCACCGGCTCGATGAGCAGCAAGCAAGTGATCATCCAACCCTGCAAGATAGCGACGCACGGCGCTCTGCCCAACGACGGTCCGCAGGCCAGCTACGGCGTTTACTCGCCGGTTTGGCTGGTCCGCTAAGCGCGTTTCCAATGGCAGGCTGCCCGGCCGGAAACGGCCGGGCAGCTTCGCAAGCACAACAGCCGCGGGTCACGGCAACAACGGCCGTGCTTCCGCGGTTTCGTCTTGCGCCGCAGCGACCGCTTCCCTTTTTTTGACATCCCGGCCTTTTCGACCTAAAGAATCTTCAGAGGCTTGACGCAGCCCGCGGCAAGCCTCGACTGCAAATCGAAAAAGGCAAACCGGCCGCGAGGCCGGGACGCAAAGCCATGGGGCTCATCCGCTGAGCTTGCCAGGCCGCCGAAATTGCAACCTGGGATTCGGAGGTTGCGATGTCGGTCCACTCTCCTAGCGCCGCTACTGCCGCCCGCCGGCCCCGCGGCGCCCTCGCGCTTCCTTCCCAGCCTGTTCGGCATCCAAGCCGGGCGCCGCGCCTTCGCGCTCGTCCCGCGGCTGACGTTTCTGGACTCCACATCCGGGAAGGGCAACCATGTTAACCGCCAACCTGACGACGATGATTCCCCTGCCCAGGACGCCGCTCAAGGCCCCGCCTCCCGCGGCACGCCTGGCGTTGCGAGCCGCGCAGGCAGTCTTGCTCATGCCCCTCTGCCTGCTGTTGCTGCCCCTGCTTCCCTGCGTCCTCTGCATGCACGCGGTGAAGAAACTACACGACTGGCAAGAATGCCCCTGCCAAGCCGGCCGCCCGGTCGCCTAGCAGCGACGGCGCGGCTGTTCCTCAGGCCCGCTCGATCGGGAAACTCCACACCTCAACGACGTCTGCGCCATACAGCTTGGCCGCTCGACCGGGGGGGCGACGATCTCCCTTGTCAAACAGAATAATCGCTGCCATCCCTATCCTCGACCGTGATAGCCAGTCGATACTCAGGATTAAGGCTTGAGTCCCCAACAGAAAGGGGTAAGCTGCGCAAACTGGGTATGATCTTGCTGCGCGGGCACACTGAATGAACCGTGGCCTTTTCCTTTGCACAGCATTCGCGGTGACAGGCTGTGCACTGCCGGCCAAGCATGCCGACCGCGTCACGGTGGGCCGCAGCCTTGCGCAACGGGCTGCCCTGGAGCCAGTGTACGAGCCAGTGCTGGCGCATCGGCCGGTCGACGTCGTCCCGGCCGGCGCGTTGTCCGAGGACGAAGCCGTCGCCTTTGCCCTCTGGAACAATGCGGCTTTCCAGGACTTGCTGGTCGATCTGGACGTGTCGCGCGCCGACGTGATCTCCGCCGGCCAGCTCAGCAATCCGGAGTTCTGGACCGTATTTCCGGTTGGCCCTAAACAGCTCGAGTTCGCTCTGAATATGCCGCTGGAGGCCATCTGGCTTCGACCCCGCAGGTTGGACGCTGCCCGGCTCGAGTCGCGCCGCATCGGCCACCGCCTGGTGCAGGACGGTCTGAATCTGGTCCGCGACGTGCGCGTGGCCTATGCCGATCTGGTCTTGGCCCATGATCGTCTGCGTCTGGCTGATGACGGCGCGATGCTTCGCGAGCGGATCGCCAGCCTGGCCCGTGCAAGGCTGCGCGCCGGCGACATCAGCGAACTGGAGGCGGCCGCCGTGGGCATCGACGCTGTGATCGCGCGCCAAGACGCGCGCCGGCTCGTGCACGACGTCGAGATCGCCCAAGCACGCTTGGACGGCTTGCTGGGGCTGGCGTGCGGCTCGGTCCAAGTGGCACTCGTCGGCCGCGATTTACCGCCCGTGCAAATCGACGTCAAGCAAGTTGTCTGCGAAGCGCAGCGCACGCGTCCCGATATGTGGGCACTGCGGCTGGCCATCGAGGCTGCCGGCGAGCGGGCACGGCTGGCACGCCATGATTACCTGAGGGTCATCGGCGTGCTGCCCGACGCAAACGGCACAGGCCTGAAGGGTTTCGAGGCCGGTCCCGGCGTGCAATTCACAGTCCCGATCTTCAACCGGAATCAGGGGGCGATCGCCCGCGCCGAGGCCGAAGTGGAACGGTCACGGCGCCAATACCGAGTCCTCTCCCAAGCGATCGCCGTCGACGTCCGCCAAAGCCACGCTCGGCTGCGGCAGGCGAGTGAGGATTTGCTCGCTTGGACAAACCAACTGCTGCCTGCCAGCGCCAGCGCCAGCGAGCAGGCCCAAAAGGCGTATGAGTCGGGCGGCGTCTCGCTGTTGTTGGTGCTCGAAACCAGCCGGCAAGTGCTCTCCGCCCGGTCTCGTCGGATTGAGCTGGCGGCCGAGGTCCGGCGTGCCGCCGCGGAACTGGAACGGGCAGTCGGCCGGCGCCTCTTTCAGTCGCCCACGGAGGCGACTCGCCAGCCGGAATCGCTGCCGCCGCCGACCGAAATCCGGGAAGCCGACGCAGCGCCCATGACGAGTCCACGGCTGGTCGAGCGGGCCGCAAGCGACCGGCCGGCGGAGGCCCGACTGTGATTCGACGCTGGCTCGTCGCCGCCTGCTGCTTGCTGCTGTCCCCGTCAGGGTGCAACCACACTCCTCCCACCGGCGGCACGAAAGCGTCGCCTGCCCAGGTGGCTGTGCCGGCCAACGAGCAAGAGCTGGCCACGATCACCCTGACACCACAGGCGGTGAAACGACTTGCTGTCGCCACGTCTCGTGTCCGGCAAAAGACGACCCGGCGGCGGCGGACGCTGGGCGGCGAGGTCATTGTGCCACCGGGCCGTGCGATCACTGTCTCCGCCCCGCTGGCCGGGAGGGTCGCCGAACCGGACGCCGGCATGGTGCCCCCTCCCGGGGCCACGGTGATGCGGGGCCAAGTCATTCTCAACTTTACACCGCTCTTGTCGCCGGAGCGCGAAGTGCTCACGCCTGCCGACCGCGTGACGCTGGCCGAGGCGCGGGCGAAGCTGGCCACATCACAAATCGAGTCCGAGCGCCAGGTGGAGACGGCAAAGGTCCAATTGAGCGCAGCCGAGACGGCCCTCGGGCGCGCCCAGCAGCTTGAACGCGATGGTGCCGGGTCGCGGAAGGCCGTTGAGGATGCCCAGGCAGCTTTTGGCGTGGCTCGCGAGGCCCTGCTGACGGCCCAGGCCAGGCATGAGCTCTTGAGCGGCATTTCGCTCGATGTGGAGGCCGGCGCGTTGTCGGCCCGCCAGGTTGTGGCGCCGATTGCGGGCAAGCTGCTCGCCGTGCATGCGGCCCCGGGTGAAACGGTGGGGCCAGGCGAGCCGCTTTTCGACATCGTCCGCGACGACCGCGTCTGGGTTCGTGTGCCCGTCTACGCGGGAGCGTGGCGCGAGATCGATTCCGAAGCCCCGGCGATGGTCCGCGAGCTCGGGGCCGCCCTGGATTCTCCGGCCTGGAAGGCTGAGCCCATTGCGGCGCCTCCATCCGCCGATGCGGCGAAACTCACGGTCGATCTGGTCTATGAGCTGGACAATGCCCGGGCCCAACTGCGCCCCAGCCAGAAGGTTGCCGCCACGGTCACCCTCCGCGCCGAAGAGCGGGCGAAAGTGGTCCCCTGGGCGGCCGTGCTGCACGATATCCATGGCGGCGCTTGGGTCTACGAGAACGTGTCGCCGCGGACATTTGTTCGCCGCCGCGTCGCGGTCAAGTATGTGGCTGGCGCCCAGGCCGTCCTCGCGGAAGGGCCGGCCGTCGGCGCGCGCATCGTGACCGATGGTGCGGCCGAGCTTTTCGGAACGGAGTTCGGCTTCGGCAAATAATGTTACGTGGTCTGATCACATCGTCGCTGCGTCAACCGATCCTGGTGCTGGGATTGGCTGCCGCGCTGTTGGTCGGCGGCTTTCGCTCGCTGGGCACGACTCCGCTCGATGTGTTTCCCGAGTTTGCGCCTCCCCTGGTGGAGATACAGACCGAAGCCCCTGGCCTGTCGACCGAAGAGGTGGAGAGCCTGGTCACCGTCCCGCTTGAAAATGC
This sequence comes from Pirellulales bacterium, assembly GCA_040901675.1. Taxonomy (GTDB): domain Bacteria; phylum Planctomycetota; class Planctomycetia; order Pirellulales; family JAICIG01; genus JBBDNX01. The sequence goes on from JBBDYJ010000009.1 coordinate 36,219, forward strand.
CCTCAATGGGGTCCCCTGGCTCAAGACCATCCGCTCCAAATCGGTCCTGGGCCTGTCGAGCGTGGTATTGATCTTCCAGGATGGCACCGACCTGTCTCGCGCCCGGCAGGTCGTGCAGGAGCGTCTGGGAGTGGAGGCCTCGCGCCTGCCCGTTGTCGCGCGTCCGCCGGTCATTCTCTCGCCCCTCTCGTCTACAAGTCGTGTTCTCAAGATCGGCATGTGGTCCGATCGCCTCACGCAGCTCGAAATGACCGAGCTGGCCCGCTGGACCGTGCGCCCCCGGCTGATGGCCGTGCCGGGCGTCGCCAACGTCGCCATCTGGGGACAGCGCGACCGGCAGTTGCAAGTGCTTGTCGACCCGGAACGGTTGAGGGCACACGGCGTGACGTTGGATACGGTCGTGCAAGCCGCCGGCCAGGCTGTTGCCGTCGCGGCGGGCGGCTTTGTCGATACGCCCAACCAGCGGCTGCCGCTGCGGCATGCCGGCGCCATCCGCGAGCCGGCGGACCTGGCCCAAGCCGTCCTGGACGACGGCCGCGATCCGCCGCTCCTCTTGGGCAACGTGGCCGAAGTGGTCGAAGGCTTTCCGCCACCCATCGGCGACGCCGTGATTAACGACCGGCCCGGATTGCTGCTGATCGTCGAGAAACAGCCGTGGGGCAATACCTTGGAGGTAACTCGACAAGTCGAAGCGGCCCTGGAGACTCTGCGGCCGGCGCTCGAGGGGATCGAGTACGACGCCACGATTTTCCGGCCGGCCACCTTTATCGAACGATCGCTCGCGAACCTGTCGAGATCGCTCCTGATCGGGTGCGTCCTGGTCCTCTTTGTGCTCGGGCTGTTCCTTTACGACTGGCGGACCGCACTGATCAGCGCCACCGCAATACCCCTTTCGCTGGCCGCCGCCATGGTCGCGCTGCGCTGGACGGGGGCCACGATCAATACGATGGTGCTGGCCGGCCTGGTGATTGCCCTGGGCGAAGTGGTCGATGACGCGATCATCGACGTCGAGAATATTTCCCGCCGGCTGCGCCTGAACCAGGCGGCAGGCTCACCTCGGTCGGCGTTTCGCGTTGTCCTCGATGCCTCGCTCGAGGTCCGTAGCGCCGTCGTCTACGCCAGCCTGATCGTCATGCTGGTGTTCTTGCCCGTTTTTTTTCTCGAGGGACTTGCCGGCGCTTTTTTCCGGCCCTTGGCCATCGCATACGTCCTGGCGATCCTGGCATCGCTGATCGTCGCGCTTACCGTGACGCCGGCCCTTTGCCTGCTGCTGCTGCCGGGTGCCTCCCGGGCGCGGCGCGAATCGCCCCTGCTGGGGCCGCTCAAAGCGCTCTACGGCCGCATCTTGCCAAGCTTCATAGCCCGTCCCCGGCGAGTGCTCGCTGGCGGCCTGGCCAGCATTGCCGCCGCGCTGGTGGTCCTGCCGTTCATGGGCGAGGAATTCCTCCCCAAGTTCCAGGAGACCGACTTCCTGATGCATTGGGTCGAGAAGCCCGGCACCTCGTTGTCCGCCATGCGGCGGATCACCATCCAAGCTAGCCGTGAGCTGCGCGGAATTCCCGGCGTGCGGAACTTCGGGGCGCATATCGGGCGTGCCGAGGTGGCCGACGAGGTGGTTGGGCCAAACTTCACTGAGCTATGGATCAGCCTCGATCCCCGCGTCGACTACCAGCCCACCGTGGCCGACGTGCAGGAAGTCGTCGATGGCTATCCGGGACTCTATCGCGACCTGCTGACGTATTTGAGCGAGCGAATCAAGGAAGTGCTGTCCGGCGCCGGCGCGAGCATCGTCGTCCGGATCTACGGTGCCGACCTCGCGGTGCTCCGCGGCAAGGCCGAAGAGGTTCGCCGGGCGATCGCCGGAGTGCCCGGCGTGGCCGACCTCAAAGTCGAGCCCCAGGTGCTGGTGCCGCAGCTCGAAGTCCGCGTGCGGCCTGAGTCCGCGGCGCTGTTCGGCCTTACGCACGGCCGCGTACGCAAGACGGTGGAAACGCTCGTGAAGGGTTCCAAGGTGGGTGAGGTGTACGAGGACCAGAAAGTCTTTGACGTGACGGTGTGGGGCGTTCCCGGCCTCAGGCGCGATCTGGCGGCGATTCGCGAGCTCGCGATCGAAACGCCGGCCGGAGGCTACGTGCCGTTGCGCGACGTGGCGGACGTTGCCATCGCGCCAGCTCCGAACGAGATCAAGCGGGAGGGAGCCTCTCGGCGCATTGACGTAACGTGCAACGTTTCGGGACGAGACCTGGGCAGTGTCAGCCGGGAAATCGAGGCGTGTGTCGGCAGGCTGCGTTTTCCGCGCGGGTATCACCCGGAATTCCTGGGCGAACATGCCGCTCGCGTCGCGTCTCGCGACCAGATCCTCCAATTGAGCGTGGTGGCCCTGCTGGGGATCGTTCTGCTGTTGCACTCGGACTTTCGCTCGACCCGTCTCGTGCTGCTGGTGTTGTTCAGCCTGCCGTTGGCTCTGGTGGGAGGCGTTGTCGGCGCATGGGTGGGTGGAGGATCGATTTCGCTCGGCTCGCTGGTCGGCCTCGTTACCGTGTTGGGCATCGCCGCTCGAAACGGCATCATGCTCGTCAGTCATTTCCGCCATCTCGAAGAGCATGAAGGGCACCCGTTCGGACCGTCGCTGGTGCTGCGCGGTGCCCAGGAGCGGCTTTCTCCGATACTCATGACCGCCCTGACCGCGGGCCTGGCTTTGGTGCCGTTGGTCGTCGCGGGCAACCGTCCCGGCCACGAAATCGAGCACCCGATGGCCTTGGTGATTCTCGGCGGCCTGGTCAGCTCAACGCTGCTCAATCTGCTCTTGATCCCAGCCCTCTACGCCCGCTACGGACGCCCCTGGCCGGCGCAGCCGGCAGCGGCGGACCCAACAGTCAATTGACCCCGACGAGAATCGGAAAGACACCACCGCGACGAGGCAAAGGCGTTCGCGCTCGGCAACCGAGTCGGCTCCCAGGACGCCGACGTGCACGACTCCGACATCGAGATCGGCTACCTGGCAAACCCCTACGAAAGCACGCCAATGCCGTCAAGGCCGCTGGACCGCAGCGCGATCGCTCCGTCCACACGTTTTTTCAGGCCCGCTCGATCGGAAAGCTCAGCACTTCGTCAATAGCCGACGCGCCAGCGGCAAGCATCACGAGCCGGTCGAAACCCAACGCCGCCCCGGAGCACTTCGGCAAACCGTGCTCCATCGCCTCCAGCAGGCGGCTGGCCTCCGGCAACACGCGCTTGTCCATCAAGGCACGCTGTTGATTCGCCAGCCTGCCGCGCTCGGCCAGCTCGGACGGATCCAACAGCTCGTGGTAACCGTTCGCCAGCTCGATGCCGCGGGCGAACAACTCGAAACGTTCGGCCACGGGAGGCGGCCCTTGCCGCACCTTGGCTAAGGCCGCCTGGCTGGCCGGATAATCGTAGAGAATCACCGGGGCGGCCTGCCCCAAGTGGGGCTGTACCAGCTCGACCAGCAGGAATTCGAGCCAGCCGTCGCGATCGGATGCTGTCAGGCTGGCCGGCGGGCGAAGGCCGCGGGCCCTGGCCGCTTCCGCCAATCGCTCCATCGGCGCCGAGTGCGGCTCGACTCCCGCGTACTCGGTGAAAGCCTGCGCATAGCTCAGCCGGGCGGCCGGTCCCAGCCCCAACAGCCTCTCCACCAGGTCGGACAACAACTGCATCCCCTCGGCCAGTCCGTCGCCCCGGCGGTACCACTCGACCAGCGTGAACTCGGGATTGTGAAGCGGCCCCCGTTCATGGCGGCGAAAGGCGCGCGTCACCTGGTAGATGGCCTGGCCGCCGGCGGCCATCAGCCGCTTCATGCCGAACTCCGGCGAAGTCTGCAGCCAGAGGCGGCCGCCGCCGGGCGAATCGGCTTCGACCGCGAACGGCTCCAGGTGCCGGTCGACGACCACGTCGGCCGACAAGAGCGGCGTCTCGACCTCCAGGAACTGCCGCTCCTGGAAAAACCGCCGCAGCTCGCCCAGCAACCGCGAGCGCAAAGCCAGCCTGTCCCAGTTCGCCGTGGGACGCCAGTCGGGTGCAGGTCGTCCCGGCAAAGCAGCCATCGCGGTGCACACTATTCCTTGGCCCGCTCGATGTACTCGCCGGTGCGAGTGTCGACCTTGATCAGGTCGCCGATGTCGACGAAGGCGGGGCAGAGCATTTCCGCCCCCGTCTCCAGCTTGACCGGCTTGGTGAGGTTGGTGGCCGTGTTGCCGCGTACCGCCGGCTCGCAGTATTCGATCCTGAGCACTACGTGGTTGGGGGGCGTGACCGTGATCGGGTTGTTGTTGAAGAGCACCATGTTGCAGATGGTGCCTTCCTTGATGTATTTCCAGGCGTCGTCGACCTGGGCGGCCGTCAGCTCGTACTGTTCATACGTGGTGTTGTCCATGAACACGAACATCTCGCCTTGCCGGTACAGGTACTGGGCCGCGATCTCGGTGATGTCGGCCGCTTCGAGCGAATCGCCCCCCTTGTAGGTCCGCTCCAGCACCGTATTGCGGAGCAGGTTCTTGAGCTTGCACTTGTACAAGGCATTGCCTTTGCCCGGCTTGACGAAATTGCACTCGATCATCAGGTAGGGATCGCCGTCCAACTGGACCTTCAAACCCTTCTTGAACTCACTCGTTGAGTAGCTTGCCACGGTACTTTTCCTGTTTCGCTGCCATGGAATCGCGGGTTATGCTAAGTGGAATGAACCGTCTCGATATTCTACCGGCCTTGGACAACCCCGCACCGCTGCCTGCGTTCGAGCCGGTCGGGTGGCGGCAGGCGCTGCGCGACGCCGTTCGCGACCCCCTCGAGCTCTGCCGCCTGCTGCGACTGCCCCAGCGGTGCGAGGCGGCGGCCGTGCGGGCCGCCCGGCAGTTCGGGCTGTTCGCCCCGCGGGGATACATCGCTCGCATGCGGCCGGGAGACCCGGACGATCCGCTGCTGCGCCAAGTGCTACCCCTCGAGGAGGAACTGGTTTTAGCGCCCGGCTTCGTCCGCGACCCGGTCAACGATGCCGGCGCGGCCCTTCAGGCCGGTCTGCTCCAGAAATACGCCACTCGCGCGCTGATCGTAGCAACTGGAGCCTGCGCCGTCCATTGCCGTTATTGCTTTCGCCGCCACTATCCTTACTCCGAGGGGCCCCGCTCGCTCGCAGAGTGGGAACCCGCCCTGCAGCGGATTGCCGCCGACCCCTCGCTCGACGAGGTCATCCTCAGCGGCGGCGATCCCCTCACGCTGGTCGACGACTGGCTGGGGCGCCTGGTCGGCCGCCTGGCCGCCATCGGACACCTGCGGCGGCTGCGGATCCACACCCGCCTGCCGATCGTCATCCCCGAGCGGGTCTGCGACGACCTGCTGGCCTGGCTGTGCGGCAGCCGGCTGACGACGATTGTGGTGGTCCACGCCAACCACCCAGCCGAGCTGGCGCCCGACGTCGAGGCCGCCTTGGCTCGCCTGGCCGACGCCGGCCTGCTGCTGCTCAACCAATCGGTGCTGCTCAAGGGGGTGAACGACGACGCCGACGTCCTGGCCAGCCTCTGCCGGCGGCTGGTCGATCTGCGGGTGATCCCGTACTATCTACACCAACTGGACCGCGTGGCCGGAGCCGCCCATTTCGAGGTGCCCCAGCAGGTGGGCCTCGAGCTGATGGCCCGGCTCCGCGAGCGGCTGCCTGGTTATGCCGTGCCCCGCTACGTCCAGGAAACAGCGGGCGAAACCCACAAGCGAGTGCTGGCATGAAAGTGGGAAGGATGATCACCCCGATGCGATCCTGCGCCGGACTCTACTGCCTGCCGTGTTGCATCCTGGCTTGGACTCTTTCCATGCAGGCCCTAGCCGCCGAGAATTGGCCCGCCTGGCGCGGCCCCCTTGGCGACGGAACCAGCGAGGCACAGGACCTGCCCGTGGTCTGGAACGAGCGGCACGGCCTGGCGTGGAAGGCCGCCCTGCCCGAGTGGGGCACCAGCACGCCGGCTATCTGGGGCGACGCCCTGTTTGTGACCACGCAAGAGCTCGATCGCTTGCTGCTGTCGCGGCTGGATGCCAGGACCGGCCAAGTGGTCTGGACCGTCGAAGTCGGCAGGGCCGAGACGCCGCGCACCGGACCGCCTCGCGGCGCGCAGAAATTCCATGAGCTGCAAAACAACGCCAGCCCGTCTCCGGTAACCGACGGCGAAATCGTGGTGGCCCATTTCGGCAACGGCGACCTGGCCGCTTACGACTTCGACGGCGGCGAGCTGTGGCGTCACAACCTGGCCGAAGAACACGGCGCCTACAGCATCTGGTGGGGGCACGCCAACAGCCCGGTCCTGCACGGCGACCTCGTGATCTCGATCTCGATGCAGGATTCGCTCGAAGGGATAACCGATCCGCTTTCGCCCAGCTACCTGGTGGCCCACGACAAGCGCACGGGGCGCGAGCGGTGGAAAACCATGCGCATGACCGAGGCCGATGGCGAAGAGTGCGACTCGTATACCACTCCAGTCCCCTGCCGCGTGGGGGACCACTGGGAACTGCTGGTGATGGGCGGCAACCAGCTCGATGCCTACGACCCCGCTACCGGCAAGCAGCTTTGGTTCCTGCCGGGGCTCAAGGGCGGGCGCACGATTACCGGGCCGACCGTCGCCCAGGGCATGGCCTATGCCACCGTCGGGATGCGCGGCGACCTCGTGGCGGTGCCGCTGGGAGGCCAGGGCGAGCTCACGCGGCGGGACGTCGTCTGGAAAGCAGCCGCCGCCACCCCCGACACTCCCTGCCCGGTGGTCTGGCGGGACCTGTTGTTCACCGTCAGCGACGACGGGATTGCCTGCTGCTACGATGCCCATCGCGGCCACTTGAAATGGAAACAGCGGCTGCCGGGCAGCTACAAGGCCTCGCCCGTGGCCGCCGAGGGCAGGGTCTATTTTCTCAACATGCAGGGCCTGGCCACGGTCGTTTCCGCCAGCGACCGCTTCGAGCGATTGGCCCGCAACCAGCTCGACGACGAGACCACGGCCTCGCCGGCAGTCGCGGGCGGCCGCATCTATATCCGCGGCCGGAAGTTCCTGTACGCGATCGAGAAGAAATGAGCCGCCCGGCCCGGAACATTGAGACTACGGAAAGTCGCCGGCCATGAAGCGCGTGGCCTGGCTGACCGATATTCACTTGAACTTCCTGGCCGCTTTTCAGCGCCACGACTTCCTGCATGTTCTGGCCCAAAGCCGGCCCGACGTTCTGCTGATCGGCGGCGACGTGGCCGAGGCCCTGGACCTGCTGGATCATTTGGGCGAGATCGCCGAGGCGGTCCCCTGCCCCATCTACTTCGTGCTGGGCAATCACGACTACTACCACGGCTCGATCCGGCGCGTGCGAGAACAGGTTCGCCTGTTTTGCCGCGAGCATCCCCGGCTGACCTGGCTTTCGGATGCGGGCGTTGTCGAGTTGACCTCCGGGACCGGCCTGGTGGGTCACGACGGCTGGGCCGACGGCCGGCTGGGCGACTACGAGCGCTCGCTCGTGCTGATGAACGATTACCGGCTGATCGAGGAGCTTTCGCACCTGGGCAAGCTCGATCGCTGGCAGCGGCTCAAGGCGCTTGGAGACGAGGCGGCCGACCACATCCGCGCCGTTTTGCCGGCCGCTCTGGAGGCCTACCCGCACGTGCTCCTCTTGACTCACGTGCCTCCGCTGCGCGAGGCCTGTTGGTACCAGGGGCGGCCTTCGAACGACGAGTGGGCGCCCCACTTCACCTGTTATGCAATGGGCCAGGCGCTGTTGGAGATCATGAGCGAGCATCCCGATCGTCAACTGACCGTTTTTTGCGGCCACACCCACAGTCCCGGCGAGTGCCGCCCGCTCTCGAACCTTCGCATTCTCACCGGCGCCGCCGAGTACGGCCACCCCCGCATCCAGCAAGTATTTGAGTTGCAATGAGAGCTTGGATCTTGGAACTTAGATCTTGGGACTTGGATTACGGCGTTGGGTGGCTGGTGGCAAAGCGGTAGCGTGCCCCAGTAAGAACCACCGAACGATGAAGCGCCTTGTTTCGCCCTTACAGATGGAACGGTTGATGTCAATAGGCGTCGGGCGT
>JBBDYJ010000010.1:0-44110 GCA_040901675.1 Pirellulales bacterium
CCTGGGGGTATGGGGGCAAAGCCCCCACCGAACCCACTCAAAAGTCCGAATACCCAACTAAACAACCAGCAACAAGAAGCGGTTAGAGCAGGTACGCCGGTCGAAGTGTCGGACGGCTCGCGGGTTTTGTATCTCATCTCCAAGGAGCATTACGAGAGGCTGCAGGGGTTGTTAGAAGCCATGCGGAACGATGCAGATCTTGCGGAGAGGATGAAATCCGCCATGTCGAAGAATGAGAATGGCCCAGGCGGAATGCAACCCCAGGTCGAGCAGATCGACCGGTCGTTTTACGAGGCAACGGAAGTCCACTTGTTCGACGAACAGTGAGATGGCCCATCCAACAGCTCCAGCGCGCGATTCTGCCGCTCGCGGCCCTCAACCTGGCCGTCGTTCCAATTGCCCACGTGGAGGATCGCCCTGTCGTGCATCCCCCGTTCCCGCCTTCCCCTCATCCCCGCTTCCGCGTGACAGCTCCTTGAGCTTGGCATAAACCACGGGGTCGTCGGCGGCCCCCTTGAACGTGAAGGGGAACTCCTGGTTGTGCTTCAATAGCATCAGGCCCCAGGAGGCGCCGTTGGCCACCGAGGCTTCGGCGGCGCGGGCGGCCTCGGCGGCCAGCTTGTCGTCTTCGTTGCAGACCACGGGCTTGCCCGGCCCGCCGAGCGCCCGGGCGGCGGCAATCCGATCCGGGATATCTTGTACCCTCACGCCGTTGAAATGGATCAGCAGGAAATCGCTGGCCTCGGCCACCTCTCGATCGAGCTTGCCGTCGCCAATTCCGCTGGTCGAAACCAATAGCCCCGGCGCCTCCCGCCGGGCCAGCTCGATCAGCTCCGCCTGCCCCTGGGCCGTCTTGAGCAGGCGGTGGTCGAAACCGTCGTGCGGATACTCGTTGGCAATCTCCAACAGCACGTTGGTGAAACCCGACTCGCGGATCCAGCGGGCGACGTTCACCACGCCTTGCCGCACGGCCGCCTCGTCGGCCAGCACCTGGTCCTGCCGCTGATAATAGCCGCCCAAGATGACCGCGATACCCTGGCGGTCGCAGGCCTCGATGACTCGGCGGACTCGCGACAAGTACTCGCCGCGAAGCTCTCCGCTCGGCTCGAAGGCCGAGTTGACCGCTCCTTCGTAGCCCGGCATGCCGCCTTGGAGGCAGATGGTGAAGGCCCGCACGCCGTGTTCGTGGTAGTCGGCCAGCGCGGCCAGGAACTCGTCGGTGTTGGATTGCGGGTTGAAGTCGGGCCGCTTGCGGTCCTCGAACACCGCATTGACCATCCGCACGTTCAAGAGCAAGCCTTCCGCCTTCGCGCCCGGATAGGTGAGGCGGCCATTGATGTGCCACTTGCCCCCATCGATCGAGATCCTGGTCCGCGGCGCGAACCTGGCGTGGCCTGGCGCTTCGCGCGGCGGGCCGGCCTGGTTCGGCTCTCGTTGGCCCGGCTGCCCCGCGCTCGCCGGCCACCAGGCGGCCGACGCTGCAAGGGCCAGCACGATGGCCGGCAGGAGCAAGGTGAAGGCCGCGGCAAGCCGCACGGTTGAAGTCGATTTCATGGCCGTCCCTCTATTATTCCGCCCGAGTGCGCGATTGGGCCGGACGAAAACACCTCGACGTCGGCATGTAGATCCTCTACCCGTTCCAAGGCCCGGTGTTGGACTAGAACTAGAGGCTCAACTTCAACGGTTTTGCGGGCAACCGTTTCAGCGTCTTCGTGACGGGATCGACGACCAGGCCGGCGTTCTCCAAGGCGCCCGCGCCGAGGATCGGTTCGGTGCCCGATGGCCCAAAGATAACCTGGGCTACCGTCTCCTGGCCCATAAACGCGATGCGCGCGAAGCCGAACTCGTACTCCACCGGCTCGCCGTTGGCTAGCTCGTAGACCGCTCTTCCCTCGGGCTCGATGCGGGCCGCCGCCAGAGCCTCGTGCGGGGCCATGCAATCAATGGCACCCGTGCCCACCAGAAACTCCGCCTCGTACGGCGCGCCCTCTTTGCTCAGGCTGGTCAACCTGGCCGTCACGTGGGTCAAACCCATGGATTCACCACCCGATGAGACCGAAGAACAAACACCGCGGTTCAACCCTGAACATCCCCCTCAACATCATATCTTTAGCGCGGGCCGGCCACCAGGATGGTCTGACCAGCCGATACGTTGCGGCGGACGGTCGTGCTGCCATCCACGAACTTCACCACCAGGTCGACGGCCTCGCGCTCGCCCAGTCCAAAGTGCAGTACGGGGTCGTCCTGCCCCAGATAGCCGTTGTTACCGCGGGCCTCGCGCATGCCCAACGGGCGAGCTGGCTCCCGGCCCGCCTGGTTAGCGGGGTAGATCGACGCGCGGGCGCCGAACGCGCCCGCCTGCCCCTGGGGAGAGACGAGGCGGACTTTCAACCAATGGCCGCCGCCCTTCAGATCGTTGCGGACCAGCCAGTTGCGCGATCGCTTGCAGCCGATAGCGAAGTCGAGGTCTCCGTCGCCGTCGATGTCCGCGAAGGCGATGGCCCGCGGGTCGCCGATTCCACCGACCGGCACGGAGGCTCCGGGCGTGAAGCGGCCGGTGCCGTCGTTCATATACACGTTGCCGTCGCCGGCAAAAACCAGGTCCAGGTGCCCGTTGTTGTTCAGATCGGCAAAGCCGCCCATGTAGCCGCTGGTCTCGGAGAAATCCTGGACGAACGTGAACGTGCCGCCGCCGTTGTTCGTGTAAAGATGGCCGGCGTTCCCGCTTGCCAACAGCATGTCGAGGTGACCGTCGTTGTTCACGTCGGCCATCGTGATCCCGTCGGCGGCCCGGTGCCGGATGCCGATGGAGGCGGGATCGACGCGCGTGAAGCGGCCCCGGCCGTCGTTGCGCAGGATGTTGACGTCGCCCGTGCGGTTGGCGGCGATCACGTCGATGTGTCCGTCGCCGTCAAAATCGGCGTCGGTGGCGCCCTGGCCGCAGGGGGCCGTGGCCAGGTCGCCCGCTTCGACGGGGCTGAACCGCAACTCGCCCAGGTTGCGGTAGACCTCGTTGCGTTCGCCGGGCGGATCGTCCGAACCCAGATAGTTCGTCACGCAAAACAGGTCCAGGCGCCCGTCGCCGTCCATGTCGAACGCCAGCACGGCCCGTGTCGGCCAGGTGCGGTCGGGCGGAATCCCGCTGGCGGCGGTGACATCGGTGAACATTCCCCGGCCGTCGTTCCTGTAGATGCGGTTGATTGCCGGGTGTTGGGGGCTGTGCCAGGTGGCGCCGTTGAACAGGTCGTAATGGCCGTTGTTATTCAAGTCGGCAAAACAGGCCCCGTGCGAGCCGCCATCGAAGTCGTCGATCCCCCGCCGTGCCGCTTCTTCTTGGAAGCGGCCGCCGCCGAGATTGCGGTAGAACAACTCCGGCATCGGGTCGTCGAAGATCATCGTGATGTAGAGGTCCGGCAGTCCATCGCCATCGACGTCGGCGAACATCACGCCGTGCCCGCCGGTCTTGCCGCGCTCGGTCGGCCCGCCGGTCCCCGCCTCCCGCGTAATGTCGGTAAACGACAGTTCGCCGGCCGCCGAAATCGCAGCACAGGGCGACCCGACCAGCAGCGACAGAATAAGTAGATAGGGCTTGAAGCCGTGCGTCATGATCAGCCTTATGGGAAAGCAGGTCACATTGTATCGCGCATTGCCCGACAGGGCCCGCCGCCAGTCAGCCGCGGACACCGCACTGCGAGCGCATGTCCGGCTGGGAGAGTGGACCGGGGCAGGCCGACACACAACCGACTTGTAGGGAACGACGGTCATCGTTGACTTGCTTAGAGTTGCGCGTATACTCGTCGGCATGACCGTCAACGAAATCCTCGCCCGGCTTAAGTCCCTCGGCGACGACGCTCGGCGTGCCCACAACACGAAGGCTGGCGCGCCCGACAACCAGTTCGGCGTGAAACTTGGCGCCGCGCGATGGCCAAGAAGATCAAGACTGATCACGAACTCGCGCTAAATCTCTGGGACACCGGCAACGTCGAAGCGCAACTCCTCGCCACGCTCATCATCAAGCCCAAGTCGCTCTCCGCTGACGAACTCGACAAGTTGACTCGCTCCACCACCTGCGCGCAGGTGGCAGACTGGCTCAACGCTTATGTCGTCGCACAACATCCCGAGAAGGAAGCGCTGCGTGAGAAGTGGATGATGGCGAAGGATCGCTGGACCGCCCGTGCGGGCTGGAACCTCACCGCCAGCCGCGTGAACAAGGGCGGTGACGGCCTCGACCTGCCTGCGCTGCTCGATCGCATCGAGAAAGAGATGCCGAAGGCGATGCCGGAGGTGCAGTGGACAATGAACAACACGCTTGCCGAAATTGGCATCCACCACCCCAAGCACCGCAAGCGCGCAATCGCCATTGGCGAGAAGATCGGCCTGTACCGCGACTGGCCGGTGTCCAAGGGCTGCACTCCCCCCTATGTGCCGGTGTGGGTGGAGGCCATGGTGCATCGGCAGGGCTGAGCAGAGCGGCGCGACACCTCATCGGAAGCTTCGGCACGCTGGAGGAGGTCGCTGAGGCAATCATCTGCTGCGTGGCCTGGTACTAATTGCCGACCCCATGCCTTCAGGCGAGGAAGCTGCCGCCGACGCCGCGGCCGTCCTCCGCGCCATCCCCGACCACGTCGACGCGACCCGGATTCGCAGCTCGGCCGCGGCCGCCATCCGGACGGGTGCGCCGACTCGTCTCGCCGGAGAGTGAACTGGGCGGGCCGGCCAGCGCTCGGGCGCACGACACAGAGAATTGCAGCGCAATTGGATGATCAGAATGCCCGCGTCGCGCGAGTTTGCAATCAATACGGACGACGAGACGACTGTGCGACGGGGTGCGTGGGGAACTAAGACTTTCGCTTCGGTCCGACACGCCGACGAGATCTCGCGGACTTAAACCGTTCCTTCAGACGTCGAGGTTCCGCGAAACCGGTGCCTGGATTTGAACTCCTGAACCTTCTTGTCACAAACAACTTGCGATGGTTGCCCCACCGTCGATCCGATTTCGGTCACGCCTTTTCGGACCCAAACCGGGGGGCTGGAGAATCGGCGCAACGCGTTGGCAGACAACGAGAAAAGCCCACCGCCGCAATGGACGATGGGCTTCTTGTCTCTTTCAGTCGGGGCGACAGGACGCCTATTGAACTTTTTTCAGGCTCGTTTGGCGAGTGGACGAAGTCGCTAATTGCTATCGCACGAGCACTTGCGTCTTGATTGCGGAAATGCGATGCTGAAAAATGACCGGGGTCGATCAGGCAATTTGCTGGGTGGCGACGATTTGTAGCGGGCCAAGGTTGCGGGGGGATCCACAGCATCGCTTCTTAACGCAGCTTGGCGGGCTCAATTGGCGGGATGACTGAGATGAAAGATACGCAATCCCGCAATCGGCTCTACCGATTATCCGCGTTCGCAATAACCCCCGCCCACCCGGCGACTTTCACAGGACCGAACATGACCCGCACATTCAAAAATCCGGTACGATGCAAGGCGCTCGTGGTTGTGTGCTTGCTAGCGGCGGCGCGCGGTGAATTGACATTGGCTCAGGATCTCGCGCCCGATCCGTATTTCCAACCGATCGCCGACAAGTCGTTTCCCCTGATGCCGCCGGTGATCTTGCGCAGCATCCGCGAAGATCGCGACGGCAACATCTGGTTCGCCAGTTTCGGCGGACCGATTCGGTACGACGGCAAAACGTTCACCAACTTTGCCGAGGAAGCAGGGATTGCGGGACAGCGCGTCTTTTCGCTCCTCGTCGACAAGTCTGGCGCGCTTTGGTTCGGCACGGTCCTAAGTGGCGCTTCCAGGTATGACGGCAAATCGTTCACGCGATTCACGACGAAAGAGGGTCTTCCCGGCGACGGCGTCTTTTGGATCTTCGAAGACGAACGGGGCGACATTTGGTTCGGGACGGACGGAGGCGTGAGCCGATATGACGGCAAGACATTTACCAACTATTCCGCTAAGGACGGCCTTCCTCACAATTCCGTCCACGTGATTCCCCAAGACCGCTCTGGAAAGCTCTGGTTCGGCACTCAAGAAGGAATCGCGTCTTACGATGGAAAAACCTTCACGAACTTCGCTGGCATCGCAGGTCGCGAATTCCAGAACATCCGCTCGATTGTGGAAGATCAGGCGGGCAATTTGTGGTTCGGCGGGCAGTTCGGCGTCTATCGCTACGATGGCAAGACCGGAACGATGCTGACGGCGAAGGATGGACTACTCGAAGATTTCGTGGGTTCGATGATTGTCGACAAAGCGGGCAACATTTGGTTTGGACATCCGGGTGTCGGCCCGAACCCTCAGGGCGGCGCCACGCGCTATGATGGCAAGGCATTCACGCATTTCACTCAGAAGGAAGGGCTGCCTTCGGAACATACCTATTGTAATGTCTATTGCATGCTCGAAGATCGCGAGGGGCGCATCTGGTTCGGCAGCGTGGCCAACGGGGCGTCGCGATATGACGGCAAGACGTTTACGAGTTTTTCGGCAGCCCCGCCCGCGCAGTGATGCACCTAGCCATAGCAGTGGGCCGACACGAGGCTTTCGCTTCGCGGTTGGGACGTGATCGGGTATCGCAGCGTCGGGCGTGCCGTCTCCTGGGGCAGTCCCGTTCCACGCAGCGTCGCGTGCGGCAGGTCCCCGCCGACGAACCTCCGCTGGTGAAGCGAATCGTTCCACTGGCGAGCGACTACGGCCGCTATGGCTATCGCCGAGTGACGGCGCTGCTTCGGGGCGAGGGTTCCCGAGGGTTGTTCGGAGGGTGCAGCGTGAGAGTGTTGGCTGGATTTGAACCCGCCAACTTGAGGAGACAAAGCGAGTTACCGCAGCACGGCCTTCGTCGAGCTCAAAGCCCCCCGGCGAGTTGAACTTTTCGGCTAGCCTGCGAAGCAGCGCAAAGCCTTGCCCCCAAACGAGAAACGGCTCATCGCAATCGAATGCGACGAGCCGTTCAATTTTTAGTCGGGGCGACAGGATTTGAACCTGCGACCTCTTGACCCCCAGTCAAGCGCGCTAGCCAGGCTGCGCCACGCCCCGCATGCTGCGAGTATCGCAGATCAGCCCGCCCCTTTCAAGCCGCTTACGGGGCGACTCGGCCGCGAGAAAACACCTCCTGATGCACGCCATCATGGCCATCGTTACCCGCGACGGAACAATGTGCTTACGCCACGACCACCTACCCCTTCCCCCTGAAAGTCGGCATCGGGAGGAGGGCCCCGGTTATGGCAAATATTGACAAAAAACAAGCCCACAATAGAATGGGTGGAATCAGAGGCCAACGATTGGAGAACGGCTCATGGGCACCACGCTGAACTTGTCGTTGACAGACGAACTTCGGGCCTTCGTCGATCAGAACTCCGGGGATGGCACGCTGTACGCCACGCCGAGCGAGTTTGTCCGGGACGTGCTTCGGGAAAAGAAAGAGCGACTCGAAGCCGCCCAGATCCGCGACGCCATCCTTGAAGGCTATCAGGATGTCCTCAACGGACGCACCCTGCCCTATCGCGGCGACCTGCGACAGTTGTTGAAGAAAGCAGCCGATTGAGTGCCCGTAAGAAGCACTCCCAGACGGCCGCGGTCGTCCTGACCGAGCGTGCGCTCTCGGACCTCCGCGAGATCGAACGCTTCTCGATCAAGGAGTGGGGTCGAAAGACGGCTGACAAGTATCTCGACGCCATCGCCGCGGCCCTCTACCGGCTCAAGCAAGACCCTGCGATTCTCAGTCTCGAACCGGGCTTTGCGCCCGGTCTGTTCTTTTATCGAGTGCGGAAACACTTTCTCGTCTGCGATTTCGACGGGCAGCTTATCTCCGTGCTGACCATCCTCCATACCAGCATGGATCTTCCCACGAGACTGGCTGAGTTGGAGCCGCAACTCATAGCTGAAGCGCAGTTTCTCCATGACAAGCTACGGAAAAGATCGAAGTCGGACTGAGAAGAAAACAACTTCTTCCCAGCAGGGCAGGCCGTTGCGGCACATGTCCCACTCCCCCACCGCGCAATTCGGGCAGGGCACCGGGTCGGGTCGACGAACGATCCCCACGACCAGATCTCCTGGCACAAGCCCGTTGTTCGATGGCGATTCGAGTACCCGCCCGAGCGACTCATGTCCGAGAATCAGTCGCTCTTGTCCCGGCGGAGGACGCCCATAGAGGCCCTCGATGATTTCCCGATCCGTGCCACAGACTCCGAAGGCCAGAGCCTCAACCAGGACAGGCCCGTTTTTGACAGGCGGTTCGGAAACCTCGTCCAGGCGTACAGAACCGCGCTTTCCAGGAACAGCGGTCAGAGCATGCATGACAGGGCTTCCTCCAGGCTAATGAGAGCGTGCGGCGGTCTTGACCCGGCAGCGCAACCGCTTGCGAGTCAGGTCCGTTGACTCTCGACCGGGCGGCTCCGCTCGGCCATCATGACAGGAGGCGCGGTGAGCATCGCCGCATAGGTCCCGCGGCGCGGGCCGGAACCCGATCATCTGTCAACCAGCCAACGTAGGAGACAATCATGCACGCGAAAATGTGGCCGCTGCTCGTCGTACTTCCCTTGTTCGCCGTCCCCGCCCGTGCCCAGGAGTCGGTGCGCGAGCTGAGCGGACCCGGGCAGTACAGCAAGTTCCTTTCGCCCGGTCAACTCGACCGCTGGGTTTTCGAGGCAGAGAAGGGCGAAACGATCATCGCCCACCTGGACAGCAAGGAATTCGACCCGGTCTTGGAGTTGGCAAAGGCGGGGGCAAAGGATGACAAGCTCCTCCTGGAAGTGGACGACCCGGGCAACGAGAGCCGCTTCGCCACCCGACTGCCCGAAAAGGGCCGCTACGAGATCCGCGTCCACGCCTTCAAGCACCAGGGCGGCGGGAACTACACGCTCCACGTGTCGCGCTTTCAGGCAAAACCGCTCGCGGTGGGCGAGCCTTTGATCGGCACCTTCGACCGCGAGGGCAAGGGCTTTCATTACCTCCAGGGCGCGAAGGACCAAATCCTCGTCCCCGAGTTGAAGGGGGCGTCCTCCGAGGCGTGGAAAGTGCTCGACTTCAAAGGCCGCGAGACGAAGGATTGGGCCGGCACAGTGCTCATCGAAGACAACGGCGAGTGCTACCTGGTCGTTTCCGGGCCCCCGGACTACCGCTACGACCTCCTGGTGCGCGAGGCCGGGCAGCAGGACCTGGCTGAGGGCAAGGACCTGGAAGGCAGCCTTCAACAGGGCGAGTTGGCCGTGTGGAGCTTCGAGGGGAAGCCGGCGTCTTTCCGGCTCCTGGAGATGGAGACAAAAGGCGAGCTGCTATCGCGGCTCCTGTACGCGCCGCTGGAAACGCAGAGCGGGCAGCGGATCTCGCGACCGGGGGACCGGCCTGAGGTCACGCTCCTGCCGGTGTCCAGCCGGGCAGCGCGCCTGCGGTTCGCCGCGATCCTGGGCCGCGAAGGCAGATACCAGCTTCAACTCTTGGCCCAGACGCCTGCCTCGTACAAACTGACCGTGCGCGACCCCAGCGTGCCAATCGAACTGGGTCCGGAGTTCGAGGGAAGTTTACCCGTGGGCGGCGCAGCCTTCTACAGCTTCCAGGCCGCGCCCGGCGAACTCTTCGAGGTGAGCGTCGCCTCGCAGAAGTTCGTTCCCGTGCTGCGCCTTACCGATATGCACGGGAGCCTCGTGGGCAGCAGCGTTGAGGATGCCGACGGGTTGGAGGGCCGCATCACTCACATGGTCGTTGCCGAGGGGCTGTACCGCCTGCAAGTTTCCTCGCTCGGCGACGGCGGCGGGGGCGACTTCCGCCTGGCGTTGAAGGAGACGAAGCTCAAGGAGTTGCAGGTGGGCGGGCGCGGCGAGGGTACGGTCGAGCCCGGCGGCATGGATTTCTGGGCCTTCCCGGGCGAGGAAGGGAAGACCGTGTTTCTCAGCGTCCGCTCCTCCGCCTTCGAGCCCGCGGTCAGCCTCCGCAGTCCCGACGGCGTGCTCCTGGCCGCCGACAACAAAGGCAGTGCTGCAACGGGCAGCCTGTTTGCCCTCGCGCTGCCCAAGACGGGTCGGTACACCGTGTGGATCTCGTCGGGTCGCGGGGCGGGAGAGTACACGGTGCGGTTGATCGACGGCGATTGAACTCCTCTACGGGAGAATCGGAGCCACGACGTTCCCGTGCACGTCGGTCAGCCGGTAATCCCGCCCCGAGTGTCGATAGGTCAGCCGCGTGTGGTCCAGTCCCCATCCCACAAGTGCTCGCTCTGCAATGGATAGACCCCGACGGGGCCGGTCGATTCGCTACAGGTGGACTGTTCGCGACATCCTCCGTGGGCCGCAACACCGGTCCAGCCGCTACGCTCGAAGTACGGTTCAGATCGGCGGCCAGACAAGGCCGATGTTAAATTGTGCCGGTCACGGATGCTGGATGCCTGGCGCGGAGGAAAGCGGCAGTGAACGCCAAAGCTCTTCGCGCCGGCCAGCGATCAGGGAGATGATCGCCAACCGATGCCTCCCCGCACCCAGCGCGCGAAAAGACACCGTGTCCAGGCCGATCCCCGATTACCTGCGGCTCTATAGCGAGCTGAACCCTCCCGCCTCGCCGGCCGCCGAGCCGTTCGCGGGTCTCGATCTGTTGTGCCGGGCCTTCGAACGGGCCACCGGCTGGCCTCTGCGATACGCGCCGCCCGATGACGCCGCAGGCCAGCGGCCGGATGGCCACTTCGAACCGATGTGGTCTGCCCCGGTCGATCCGGGCGTGGGAATTCCTGCCGGCCTCCTGCGGATCGAATCGTGTACGGCGTTGTCGGCCGAACATGGACCTCGGATCGAACTGAACCTGGCGGGCGAGCTGGCCGGATCGGTGACCGAGCTGCTGGTCGAGCTGGCCCGCACGCAGCACGCGCTCTGGCAACGCGAGGCCGAGCTGGCTGCCGGCGTGCCGCTGGTGCCCCACCGCGAAGAACAGCGGCAGCTCGCCCAACGGCTGGAGAACGTGCTGAAGGGCGGGGCCGAGGCGATCGGCTGCCAGGCGGCCGGGCTGTACCTGCTCGATACCGACACCACGTACCTCAAGCTGCGCTCGAGTTGGGGTCTGCCGCTGGAACGGCTGACGGCCCCGCCCCGCACGCTGCGCGACGCGGCGGCCGATCTCGAGGCGCTGCTGGGTCACGCCGTGGTGCTCGACGACACCTCGCGGTACCAGGAGTGGAACCTGCCCGAAGACTTTGCCGCCGCGGTCTGCGTGCCCGTTTCCAGCCCCACCGTGCCGCTGGGCACGCTGTGGCTGTTCAGCGGGAAGCCGCGGGCGTTCAGCGACCAGGAAGTGAACATCGCCGAAGTCGTGGCGGGCCGCCTGGCCGCCGATCTGGAGCGCGAGATGCTGCTGGCCGAGGGGATCGACGCGGCCCGGGTCAAGCGGCAGTTGGCGGCCGCCGAACGATTGCAGAACAACCAACTGCCGAAGATCGCGCCGTTGGTCGAGGGTTGGCAGATCGCCGGCTGGACCGCCCAGGCCGGCGGGCTGGGAGGAGATTTTTACGATTGGTTCGTGCGGGACGACGATAGCCTGGCCTTGGCCGTGGGCGATTGCCTGGCTCGCGGGGTGGAGGCGGCCCTGTCGGCCTGCACGCTGCGGGCGGCGCTGCGGGCGCACGGCGAATATCTCAAGGATCCGGGCGACCTGGTCGAGCGGATCAACCGCACGCTGTGGGCCAGCTCGGCCGGCGACCAGGCGGCGAGCCTGTTCTTCGCCGCGCTCGATCCATTCCAGGGGGCCATTCGCTACACCGCGGCGGGGCATGCCGGCGCCATCCTGCTGCGGTCCGCGGCCGATGCGGCGCCGGTCAACCTGCCCACGGCCGCGACCCTGGCGCTGGGACTGGGGCCGGAGACGCGGTATGCAACCGGCACTTGCCAATTGTCGGCTGGCGAAGCGTTGCTGGTGACCAGCGAGGGCGTGCGCAGCACCTGGGACGAGCAGGGCCGCTCGCTGGGCGAAGAGCAGCTTGCCGCGGCGCTGGTGCCGCACCTCGACAGTTCGGCGGAGACGCTGGTGGAACTGGCGCGCGACCTGCTCGAATCGCGTGCGTCGCAGCCCGCCCGGCAGGATCGGACCGTTCTGGTGCTCAAGCGGCGGGCATGAGCGGCCGGCGGTGCGGGGGCCAGTCTTGCCCGTCCGGGGGCCGCGCCTTAAACTCAAAGAGCAGTTCGGCTCTATCACCGCGGGAATGGCGGAATTGGCAGACGCGCCAGGTTGAGGGCCTGGTGACCTTTACCGGTCGTGCAGGTTCAAGTCCTGTTTCCCGCAGTATTCTTGCGAATGATCAGGTCCAAGTTGGCTTCGAAAAAGCCCGGGTCCAGATCGGGGCGTAGCCGGATCAGCAACGACTGATATCGGTAATCGAACGAGGCGCGCCAGCGGAGCCAGAGCGCCTTGTCGCGGCGGCGCTCGAAGGCGGCCAGGTTGCTCACCACGTCAAGCTCGCCGGCGGGCTTGATGGCCAGGTCGAACTCGTGAAAACTGACGCCGCGTCCCATCCGCAAGAGCTTTTGGCGCGCCTGCTCGTCGCCCGCCTCGCGGCCTTCCAGCGCCGCCCGCACGTCGCCGCGCGGGCTGTGCCCGGCATAAAGCACCGCCAGCTCGTCGGGCAGCCACTGAAAGAAGTCGAGCTGGGCCGTGTGGTGGTCGCGATACCAGAGCCGGTTGGGCGCTTCGATCACGCACCACAGCCCGCCGGGCGAGAGCATCCGCCAGGTGGCCTGCATCGCTTCCAGCCGCTCGCCATAGAGCATGTGCTCCAGCGACGCATAGAAGATGATGAAGTCGAAGGCCTGACCTCCATACCGCTGGCGCACTTCGGTGGCGTTGGCCACCTCGATCCGCGCTTCCACGGCATGGATGCGGCAGCGAGCGACGGCCACGGCGGTCGATGGCGGGTCGACGTCGATGGCGGTCACGCGGGCTCCCTGTTCCGCCAGCGCCACGGTCGAGCTGCCCGTGCCGCAGCCGATCTCCAGCACGTTCGAATCAGCCAGCGGCCGGGCGGCATCGAGCCACGGAATAATGTGGGCCCGGTCCGCATCCAACCTGCGGTGCAGGTGGTTCAAGAAGTCGTCATCTTGGCGCTCGGCGTCCGCCGGTCCGGTGCCGAGGTGCTCGGCCAACGCGGAGCGGACGCGGGCCAGGCCGGCATCGTCGAGCCGCCGCATGCGCCGGCTCAAATGCCGGGGCAGGCCAGGCCGCACCAGGTTGCGGATCGCCCGCAATGCACGGCGCAGTGGATCGGCGGGCGGCTCGATGTCTATTCTCATGCGGTCAGGAAGTCGCGCACCCATTGGAACGGCGACCTTTAGCATACTCTCGCGCCGACCGCCGTGAGACGTTGCGGCACGATTAGGGGAGACTGTAGGCTGTAGGCCTGAGGCTGTAGGACGGAATTGGCTGTCGGGTGGCTGGGGCAAAGCGTTAGCGTGCCCCAGTGACTGGAGTGTGGTCTGATCATACTAACCCGACGCGCTAGCGAAAGGCGTCCCCTCTACCTCATAGGTGAACCATGCTGCGAATCTTGCTTGCTCTGGCTCTCGTCATCTCATTGACGGCAGAGGCGCGCGCGGTCGAGCTGGCCGACGTCGAGCGGCTTCTGGCCGAGCCGATCATCGGCACGAAATTGGCGCTCGAGGAAGCGCAGGCCTACACCGAAGCCCACGTGCCGCGCATCGGCGAAGTGCAATCGGTCGAGGATTGGCGGCGCCGGGCCGATCGCATGCGGCAGGAAGTGCTCGATCGCGTGGTATTCCGCGGCCATGCCAAGATATGGCGCGACGCCGAAACAAAGGTCGAGTGGCTCGAAACCGTCGAGGGCGGACCCGGCTATCACATCCGCAAGCTCCGCTACGAGGCCCTGCCCGGCCTGTGGATCCCCGCGCTGTTGTACGAGCCGGCCAAGCTGGCGGGCAAGGTGCCCGTGATGCTCAACGTCAACGGCCACGACGGCAACGGCAAGGCGGCCGTCTACAAGCAGATCCGCTGCATCAACATGGCCAAACGCGGCATGCTGGCCTTGAACGTCGAGTGGCTCGGCATGGGCCAGCTTAAGGGCGACAATTACGTCCACTACCGGATGAACCAGCTCGACCTGTGCGGCACGAGCGGCCTGGCGCCGTTTTACCTGGCGATGAGCCGCGCCCTCGACTTGCTGCTGTCGCTGGAGCACGCCGACCCGGCCCGCGTCGGCGTGGCCGGGCTGTCGGGCGGCGGCTGGCAGACCATCTTTATCAGCGCGCTCGATCCGCGGGTCACGCTCTCCAACCCGGTGGCCGGATACTCCAGCTTTCGCACGCGGGCCAGGCACCTCAGCGACCTGGGCGATTCGGAACAGACGCCGGTCGACCTGGCGGTGTTCGCCGACTACGACCACCTGACCGCCATGCTGGCGCCCCGGCCGGCCCTGTTGACATACAACGCCCAGGACGATTGCTGTTTCAAGGCCGAGCATGCCCTGCCACCCTTGCTCGAGTCCGCTCGTCCGATCTACCGTCTGTACGGCGAGGAGGACAAGCTGCGGGCGCATGTCAACACCGAGCCCGGCACGCACAACTTCGAGCGCGACAATCGCGAGGCGCTGTACCGCATGCTGGCCGACCACTTTTATGGTGGCTCGACGGCCGACTTCGATCCGCGGGAAATCGATTCCGAAGGAGAAGTCAAGACGGCCGAGCAGCTCGAGGTCGAGTTGCCGGAGGACAACGCCGACTTCCACAGCCTCGCCCTGGGTCTGCTGACAAGCGTGCCCACCGACGCTGGTCCCGAAATGGACCAGGCTGCCGCCTTGAGCTGGCAGGTCCAGTCGCGCCGCAGGCTGCACGACGTGGTGCGGGCGGCCCGCTTCGACGTTGCCGCCAAGAAGGCGGGCGAACAACAGCGCGGGGGACTCAAGGCCACGTTCTGGCGGCTGCGGGTGGGCGACTGGACCGTGCCGGCGGTCGAGCTGGCGCCCGACCAGCCGTCGTCGGCGGCCGCCACGATCGTGGTGGCCGACGAGGGGCGAACGGCCACCGCCGAGGAGGTCCAGCGACTTTTGGCTGAAGGCGGCAGCGTGCTGGCCGTCGACCCGTTCTATTTCGGCGAGTCGCGGATCGCCGAGCGCAACTTCCTGTTTCCGCTGCTGCTGGCCGCCGTGGGCGATCGCCCGCTGGGCCTGCAGGCCAGCCAGTTGGCGGCCATCGCCCGCTGGCTGCACTCGCGGCAGCCGGGCTCGCCGCCGCGGATCGTGGCGCTCGGCGAGCGATCGAGCTTGTTCTCGCTGGTGGCGGCGGGACTGGAACAAGAGGCGATCGGCGGCGTGGAGCTGTCCGGCTCGTTGGGTAGCCTGAAGGAAATCGTCGAGCGCAACGCCTCCGTCGACAAGACTCCGGAGCTGTTCTGTTTCGGCCTGCTCGAGCATTTCGACATTCGCCAACTGGCTTGCCTGGTGGCCCCGCGGCCCGCCCGCTTCCGCCAGCCGAGCGAGCGGGCGCGCAGCGAGCTGGCCGAATTAAAAGCCGTGTACTCGCTGCTGGGAAACGCCTTTGAGCCGCTCGAATAGACCCTCGACGCCGAGGACGAGGCCGCTGGACGCGTCCGTGCTGCTACCGACGCGCTGCGCCGCTGCACGCTTGTTGCTCCATTCGTGTGGACGGGGGGAACCACCCGGCATAGACTTGAAGAGCGGCTGATTTTCGTCTGTTGCGTTTTTGGAGCGTCACGTCATGGCCAGCACGCATTCCGCTGGATCGCAAGTAGATTATCCCACACGGGACGGACGCCTCATGGGCGAAACACCGCTGCACGCCGGTATTCTGTGGACCACCGTCCTCGTGCTGAAGGAGTGGTACGCCAGCGATCCGATGACGTATGTCTCGGGCAACATGATGATGTACTACGTGCCGGGGGATAAGTACAAACACGTGTCGCCTGACGTATTCGTGACGCGCGGAATCTCCCGGGACAAAACACGCGACTACTACCTGGCCTGGGAGGAGGGCAAGGCTCCGGACCTGGTGCTCGAGATCACGAGCAAATCGACCAGGCGGGAAGACCTCAAGGTGAAACACGCGTTGTACCGCGATGTTCTCAAGGTGGCCGAATATTTCCTGTTTGATCCCAGGGCCGAATATCTCAAGCCGCCTCTGCAAGGCTATCGGCTGACGGAAAATCAATACGTCCGGATCACGCCGGTCGATGGCCGCCTGCCGAGCGACATCCTTTCGCTGGCATTGGAGGCCAATGGGAACGAGTTGCGGTTCTTCGACTCGGCAGCCGGCCAGTGGCTGCCAACCCACGACGAGAAGTTGGCCAGAGTCGAAGCCCGCTCGCAGCAGCTCGAAACCCGCTCGCAGCAAGTCGAAGCTCAAAATGAACAACTGCGCCGCGAGGTCGAAAGCCTCCGCCGGCGGTTGGCCGGCGAAAGCTAGCGCTCTATTCGACGTATACCGAACTCGTTGCTCTTGAACAGCACGCGGCAAAAGGCCGCCAGGCCCGTGCTCGCGCACCAGCGCCGCTGAGGCCGCCAGTTCCTCGTCGCCGCAAGCACGCCCAAAGGCCAGCCAGAAGCCGCGCCGGACCTGGTCTTCGGGACGCTGGCCCGCTTCCGCCTCCAGCCGGGTGGCAAAGAAACCGGCCTGCTCGACGACAAACGGGCTGTTCAGCATCAGGTCATCGCGGCTAGCCGCCCCTTCCCACTCGCCCGGCGGCTGCTTAAACTGATCTGGCTTGCCTGTTACGATGCCAACCATGCTTGCCTGCCTGGGAGAAGACCAATGAATCGCCTGCTGAGCTGTTCGTTGCTGCTGGCTTTGACCGCCGCGTTCGTGGATGCCAAGGGCGATGAAAAGAGACACGAAAAGGTGCCCGCCGTTCTCGATTTCGAGATGAAGAGCCTGCAGGGGAAGCCGGTCGAGCTTGCAAAGTACAAGGGCAAAGTGGTGCTGATGGTCAACGTGGCCAGCGAGTGCGGCCTGACGCCGCAGTACGATGGGCTGCAGGCGTTGCACGAGAAATATGCCGAGCAGGGGCTGGCGATCCTCGGATTCCCGGCCAACGAGTTCGGCAAGCAGGAGCCGGGCAGCGACCGCCAGATCGCCGAATTCTGCCGGGAGAACTACGGAGTGGAGTTCGACATGTTCTCGAAGGTGGTGGTCAAGGGTGAGGGCCAGTGCCCGCTGTACAAGTTCCTGACGTCGAAGGAAACCAATCCCAAGTTCGCCGGCGACATCACCTGGAACTTCGAGAAGTTCCTCATCGACCGCGAAGGCCGCGTCGCCGCCCGTTACGCGCCCAAGGTCGAGCCTGAGTCCGAGGAAGTGGTGAAGGCCGTCGAGGAAGCATTGGCCGAATAAGCCCGGGATCCTCGTCCTTGCGTCTTGGGTCTTGGTAGCTTCTGGCAGCGCGGTTGCGTTTTTGAGTTGTTCACCACATAGCTAGCAGGGACCGAACTGGCGTTTCCGCTTTCGAGCGGCCGGTCTATAATCCGCCGCCCAATCCGGCCGGCATGGGCCGGTCCGCATCACAAGGAGGTGATCGATGTTGCGTTCCAGCGGCAATCGGACCCGGTACCTGCTCTCGCTCGCCAGTTGCCTGGCACTGGCCAACGCGCCGCTGCTTGCACGGGCCCAGGAGGAGGCGGTCGAAGCGCCGGGGCTGCCCACGATCGACGACTTCGAGTTTTTCGACGAATCCCGGCAGCCAGGGGCCCAAAAAGTGCCCCACGCCTCCGTCGAGGATGAACGCCGAGCCGCCTTGCCACTGTTCAACCAGGTTTTGAAGAGCTGGCCGCTGTCGGTCTGGACCGCCCAGGCCACTGAGGACCAATGCCCACTCTGCGGCCAGACACACCAACAGGACGAGCTGCCCGGCCTGTTCTCGTTGGCGCTTAAGTCGCAAGGCCGGACGTCGAGCCGGTTGCTGGGCCGCTCCGCCGGCGAGGCGGGCAAGCCGTCGCAGCACGAACGCAACCGGCTGCGGCCGGGGGAAACGGCCAACATCCTGGTGCAAGTGCGCGAGCGGCTGGGCTCCAACGCTTTGAGCGGAACGAGCTTTGACGACCGAGCGCCGGGTGTCGATTCCGAGGCGGACGAGGGCGATTTCGAACCGTCGTCCCAGACGTTCGTTGAATGGATCCAAGCCCTGGAGGAAGAGCACGCCGCGGAGGGCAGATCGCACCGGCCAGGGGGCACGTGTCCCGCCGCTTCGTCGCTGTGCGCGGCAGCGGCGTCGCAGCCGACCGGCGAGGCGCTCGAGCTGGACGCGGACCGGGCGGCCTTGCGGATCGAGATTTTGCGGAAGTCGAGCCGCGAATTGTCCCGCACGGCCGAGCTGCTCGAAGAGGCCGACCTGTTCGATCAGGCGGACGAGATCTACCGCATCGCCGGCGAGCTGCGCAACCAGGCCCGGGCGGTGGTTCTTGCCGGCCGGCGCGATGAGAAGGGGGGATGGGGCGAAGGGGGGATGGGGGGAGACGAAGACGGCCGGGCCGCCGCTGCCTTCTGACGCTTTGCCTGCGCTGTAAATCCGCCTCTGGCGGAACCGCTGGCCTCCTGGTCTCTGCCTCCTTGACCTCTGCCTCCTGACCTCTGCCTCCTGACCTCTGCCTTCTGACGTGCTGCAAGTCGGCCTGGCGGGCCTTCCGCTTTCTGTCGGCCGAACGCGCAAGGGAGAGGTCCGCTTCTCTCAAGTGAGAGCGGAGCGATGTAAGATGTAAGGGGAGAAGGTCGTCCCCCGCTCACCCTTTCCCCCGCTCACCCCTTCTCCCGCTCCCCCCTTCCCCCACTCGCCCCTTCCCCCGCTCCCAGCTTCCTTGACAGGCGGTGTTGCCGTCGTTAACGTAGATGGTGACAAGGTTTATTGCATTTGGCACCGGGGCGTTCGCCCCTCTGGCTCGCCTGCCGTGAGCTGAAGAGGGTTCCTTATCCAGACCAGCGTGGAGCTTGCCGTGGCCACCAGCATGGGTGATTTCACCGATATCCTGATCCGTCAAAAGATCATCAGCAGCAACCAGTTGGCCGAGGCCCAGCAGATGGCGCGGGGCTCGGGGACGAAGGTCGGCGAGTCGCTGGTCCGCCTGGGCTATGCCACGAGCGAAGAGGTGATGCGGGCGATCGCCGAGGAACATGGCTACGACTTCGTCAACTTGTCTGAAGTGGCGATCCCCCCCTCGGTGATCGAGCTGGTGCCCGAATCGGTGGCCCGCGAAAACGCGATCCTTCCCATGGCGCAGCACGATGGGGCGCTGAAGGTCATCGTCAGCGACCCGATGGACTTCGAGACGCTCGACAAGCTGCGGTTTATTCTGAATTGCAAGGTCGAAATCGCCCTGGCCCCCCGCGAGAGCATCGTCGACGCCATCAACCGGCACTATGGCTTGACCGAGGGCGAAAGCGCCGACTCGATGCTGCAGGAGTTCACCGACACGGCCATCGACTTCACCGAGACCGAGGAAGCGGTCACGGCGACCGAAGAAGCGGTGGACGAAACCAGCGCCCCGATCGTGCGGCTGGTCCACCTGCTGATCACCGAAGCGGTCCAATTGCGGGCCTCGGACATCCACATCGAGCCGTTCGAGGATCGCGTGCGGGTCCGCTACCGGATCGACGGCGTGCTGCAGGAGCGCGACTGCCCACCGCGGCGTCTGCTGGGCGCTATCCTCTCGCGCATCAAGATCCTGGCCAGGATCGACATCGCCGAACGCCGCCGCCCCCAGGATGGGCGGATCAAGGTCACGCTGGGCGAAAAAGAGCTCGACCTGCGGGTCAGCGTCCTGCCCTCCAACCACGGCCAGACCGTGGTCATGCGGATCCTCGACAAAGACAGCATCAAGGTCGGCGTCCGCCAGTTGGGCCTGTCGGAGGACGACTTCCGAACGTTCCAGCACCTCATCAAGCGGCCCAACGGGATC
Organism: Pirellulales bacterium; assembly: GCA_040901675.1. Lineage (GTDB taxonomy): Bacteria > Planctomycetota > Planctomycetia > Pirellulales > JAICIG01 > JBBDNX01. The sequence goes on from JBBDYJ010000010.1 coordinate 19,871, forward strand.
ATCCTGGTCACCGGGCCGACCGGGTCGGGGAAGACGACGACGCTGTACGCGGCCTTGAACGACTTGAACCGGCCCGACCGCAAGATCATTACGGCCGAGGACCCGGTGGAGTACTACCTGCCGGGCATCAACCAGGTGGAGGTGCGGCACAATATCGGGCTGGACTTTGCGCGGATCATCCGATCGATGTTGCGTCAGGCGCCGAACATCATTTTGGTGGGTGAGATGCGTGACTCGGAGACGGCGGAGATGGGAATTCAAGCATCTCTGACTGGACACTTGGTATTCAGTACGCTCCACACGAACGATGCGCCCGGTGCCGTTACAAGAATGGTCGACATGGGTGTCCCCTCTTACCTGGTGGCCAGCAGCGTGATCGCCATCCTGGCGCAGCGGTTGGTGCGGGTGATCTGCCCCAAGTGTAAACACACGTACAGGCCGTCGGCGGCCACGTTGGAAGCAACCGGGTTGCCGGCGGAGGTTGCCCAAACGGCCACTTTTATGAAGGGCAAAGGGTGCTCGAACTGCGCCAAGACCGGCTATCGAGGGCGGCTGGGGATCTTCGAGCTGATGCTGATGACCTCGCGAATGCGAGAGCTCACCTTCCAGGGCGCGCCCACCCAAGAATTGCGTAAGGCCGCGATAGCACAGGGCATGCACACGCTGTACCAGGACGGGCTGAACAAGGCGATGAAGGGGATCACCACGCTGGAAGAGGTGTTCCGGGTGGCCAAGCGGATCGACGATCGGTAAAGCGCGGATTCACTTGCCACCTGGCCGAGAGGCATATCGACTCGGCGATCGCCATGATAAGATAGGTAATCTGGCGGCTTGATTCATTTTCTCATATCCCATCCATATCTCCTCCGCGGCAGGGAGCCGCCTGGCGGTCGAACGGACTTTTGGCATCTCCGGTGATTTTGGCGACGCTGCCCTGCCGGGCGTGGCGGATCCTCCTTTTGCTTGATCGAGCGGCGGAGGGCCGCGAATAATCGCAATGGTGGGGCGCGGCAAGTGAAGGTCCCGGTTCGGCGCTTCATGGGCACAATCCTCATCGACAAGCTGCTGCAGACGGTGGTCAACCAAGGGGCCAGCGATCTGCACCTTTCCGTGGGCCAGCCGCCGGTGGTCCGCCTGCACGGGCGGATGCGGAGGCTGGAGACCAAGGTCCTCACGGCCGAGGACACCGTGGCGCTGATGAAGAGCGTCACGCCCGACCGCTGCCAGACCGAGCTGCAGGAGGTGGGCGGCACCGACTTCGGCTTCGCCTTCGGCTCGGCGGCCCGCTTCCGCGTGTCGGTGTTCAAGCAGAAGGGGAACGTGGGGATCGTGCTGCGGCAGATCCCCAACACCTTCCTGACCATGGAGGAGCTCGGGCTGCCCAAGGTCTGCAAGGAATTGATCATGCGGCCCCGCGGGCTTTTTCTGGTGACCGGGCCGACCGGCTCGGGCAAGACGACCAGCCTGGCCAGCATGGTCAACTACATCAACGAGACGGTCGACCACCACATCATCACGATCGAGGACCCGATCGAGTTTTACCACAGCCACAAGGTTGCGACGGTCAACCAGCGGGAAGTCGGCGTGGACGTGCCGAGCTTCGCGGAGGCGATCCGGCGGTCGTTGCGGCAGGATCCCGACGTGATCATGGTGGGCGAATTGCGGGACCTGGCGACGATCGAGGCGGCCATCACCGCGGCCGAAACCGGGCACGTGGTGTTCGGGACGTTGCACACCACCGGGGCGCAGGGGACGGTGAACCGCATCATCGACGTGTTTCCGACCAACCAGCAGGCGCAAATCCGCACGCAGTTGTCGGTGGCGATCATCGCCATCCTGTCGCAGACGCTGCTGCCCAGGCTGGCCGGTGGAAGGATCGCCGCCTACGAGATGCTGGTGGTGACGTCGGCCATCGCCAACCTGATCCGCGAGAACAAGACGTTCCGCATCAACTCGTCGATCCAGACCGGGCAGAAGCTGGGCATGCAGTTGCTGGACGACCATATGTTCAAGCTGTGGCGCGACGGCCTGGTGGCCAAGGAAGAGATCATGCTCAAGTCGCACCGGCCCGACGAGCTGCTGGCCCGCATCGCCCGGGCAGAACGCGGGATGTTCGACGAAGACGACGGCGACGGCAAAGTCGACGAAGACGAGGACGAGGACGGAGGCGAGGACGAGAAATGAAGGCAGAAGGCAGAAGGACCACTGACCACTGACCACTGACCACTGACCACTGACCACTGACCACTGACCACTGACTTATGGCTATTCGGCGTATCGGACAAATCCTGGTCGACCTGGGGTTCATCAACGACGACCAGCTCGAAATGCTGCTCGACGAGCAGCAGCAGCGGCCGCATGAAATGCTGGGCCGCATCGCCGAGAACATGAACTTCATCAACGACGATCAGCTCGCCCAGGCGTTGGCCGAGCAGATGGGGATGCAGGCCATCAACCTCTCGGAGATCGTGATCCCGCCGGAGGTGCTCAACTACGTGACGGAGCCGATGGCGCACCTCTACCGGATTGTGCCGATCAGCTTCCGCGACCACACGCTGACCGTGGCCATGTGCGACCCGCAGAAGCTGACGACGCTCGACGAGCTGCGCAACTTCCTGGGCTACGACGTGCGGGGCGTGGTGGCCACCGAGCACGACGTGCTGGGCGCCCTGGACCGCTACTATTCGACCAGCGACAGCGTCGAGTCGATCATCAGCGACATGGCGGAAGACAAGGAGCTGGCGGCGGCGGCCGCGGCGGCTTCCAAGGAGGGCTCCTTCGACCTGACCAGCGTCGAGGCGCTGGCCGACAGCGCCCCGGTGCGGAAGCTGTTGAACATGGTGCTGCTGTTGGCGATCAAGGACCATGCCAGCGATCTGCACTTCGAGCCGTTCGAGCAGGAGTTCAAGATCCGCATCAAGGCCGACGGCGTGCTGTACGAGATGGTGCCGCCGCCGCGGCACCTGGCCTTTGCGATCACGACCCGCATCAAGGTGATGGCGAACCTGGACATCGCCGAGCGGCGGCTGCCGCAGGACGGGCGGATCGAGCTGACCGTGGGCGGGCACCCGATCGACCTGCGGGTGGCGGTGCTGCCCACCATGTTCGGCGAAAGCGTGGTGATGCGGGTGCTGGACCGCTCGGTGGTGTCGCTCGACCTGAACGCCGTGGGCATGAACCCCGAAACGCTCCGCGGCTTCCGCGAGGTGATCAACAGGCCCAACGGGATCATCCTGGTGACCGGGCCGACCGGCTCGGGCAAGACCACCACGCTTTACTCGGCCTTGAACGAGCTGAACCATATCCAGGACAAGCTGATCACCACCGAAGACCCGGTCGAGTACGACATGGACGGCATCATCCAGGTGCCGATCGACCCGGACATCGGCAACACGTTCGCCCACTGCCTGCGGTCGATCCTGCGGCAGGACCCGGACAAGATCCTGGTGGGCGAGATCCGCGATCCGGAGACGGCGGAGATCGCCGTGCAGGCCTCGTTGACGGGGCACACGGTGTTCAGCACGCTGCACACGAACGACGCGCCCGGCACGGTGACGCGGCTGCGCGACATGGGGGTGCCGCCGTTTTTGATCACGGCCACGGTGGAAGCGATCCTGGCGCAGCGGCTGGTGCGGCGGATTTGCCAGCACTGCCGCGACGAGTCGCGTCCCAGCACGGAGATGCTGGCCGACTTGAAGCTGACGCCCGACGACGTGGCCGGCAAGAAGTTTTATCGCGGCCGGGGCTGCGAGGCGTGCAACAACACCGGCTACAAGGGCCGAGTCGGCTTGTTCGAGCTGATGATCATGAACGACGAGCTGCGCGACATGGTGATGCGTAACGCCTCGACCGACGAGCTGCGCGACAAGGCCTGCAGCTACGGGATGGTCAATCTCCGCGACGCCGGCTTGGAAGCCGTGTACGGCGGCACGACCACCGTGGAAGAGATTGTCCGGGAGACGATTGTGGAAGCATAAAGTCATTTGTCATTGGTCATTTGTCATTGGTTCCGCCTGCGGTGGACTTGCAGTTCAGTCAGAGGTCGGAGTAATACTAACCCGACGCGCAAGCGAGGACTGGAAAGCACTAACCACTAACCACTAACCACCAACCACTAACCACCGACCACTACCAAGAAGCCATGCCGACCTACCAGTTTGAGGCGGTGGACGCCAACAACCAGGAGATCAAGGACCTGATCGAGGCGCCCAGCGAGGAAGAAGCGCAGGCGACCATCCGGCAGATGGGGTACTTCGTCACGAAGATCTCCGTCAAGAAGAGCCGCAAGGCCGCCGAGAAAAAGAAGGGCAAGGGCGGCAAGACCTTCGCGATCGGGGGCGTGAACGGCAAGGTGCTGACGACGTTCACGCGTCAGTTGTCGATTCTGCAGGACGCCGGCCTGCCGATCTTGCGGAGCTTGCGGATCCTGGAAGGGCAGCAGAGGCCGGGGCGTCTCAAGAACAGCCTGCTCGACGTGTGCGAGGACATCGAGTCGGGCTCGACGCTGTCGGAGGCGATGTCGAAGAGCCCCAAGGCGTTCGACCGGCTGTACTGCAACATGATCAAGGCCGGCGAGGCCGGCGGCGCGCTGGAGATCATTCTTCGCCGGCTGGCCGAGTTCCAGGAGAAGGCCCAGTCGCTGAAGCGCAAGGTGAAGGGGGCGATGATCTACCCGATCGTCGTGGTGCTGGTGGCGGTGAGCATTTTGACGTTCATCATGATCAAGATCGTGCCGGCCTTTATCGAGATCTTCGAGGATTTCGACGCCACGCTGCCGCCCATGACGGTGATGCTGATCAGCATCTCGAACTACTGCGTGACCTACTGGTACACCATTCCGCTGATTCCGCTGGGCATCTGGCTGATGGTCAAGCTGATCCGCAAGTTCCGTCACGGGCGGATCGGCTGGGACACGTTTGTCATCAAGATGCCGATCTTCGGGCAGATCGTGGAAAAGAACATCGTGGCCCGCACCACGCGGACGCTGGGCACGCTGGTGGCCAGCGGCGTGCCGATCCTCGAGGCCCTGAACATCACCCGCGAGACCAGCGGCAACGCCGTCTTCGAACGCATGTACAGCAAGGTCTACGAGTCGATCCGCGAAGGCGAATCGATCGCCAAGCCGATGAAGGAGTATTCGCGGCCCCGGTTCAGCCCGGTGGCCGTGTTCTTCTGGTTCCTGTTCGTGGCCGGGCCGATCGGGGTGTTGATCTACCTGCTGCGGATGAACCGTCGGATCGTCGACGACCTGGTAGTGAACATGGTCGACGTGGGCGAGGAGACGGGCGAGCTGGACACGATGCTCTACAAGGTGGCCGACAACTACGACGAGGAAGTGGCCGTGCTGACCGAAAGCCTGCTGAGCCTTCTGGAGCCGCTGTTGATCGTGGTGCTGGGGGTGATGGTGGGATTCATCGTGGTAGCCCTGTTCTTGCCGTTGGTGAGCCTGATCGAAAAGCTGACTTAAGGACAGAAGTCATTCGTCATTTGTCATTCGTCATTGGTAGCCGCTAGCAACTAACCACTAACCACCGACCACTGGTCAGAAGTAGCGGCCGCGGCCCGCAAGCGTTGCGGGGCCGCAAGGGAAAATTCGCGAGGCCGCGGGGTAAAGGAATCGGTTTGCGCCGTTTGCAGCGGCTGTCTGCGACCGCGCGCCGAACTGGAAAAAGGAAACGAAATCGAGAGATCAACGATGAACACTCAAAGGTCATTGGTCATTGGTCATTGGTCATTGGTCGGCGAGGAGGCGTTCCCCCCTTCGCCCCTTCGCCCCTTCCCCCCTTCCTTCCGCCGCAGGCGCAGCGGCTTCACGCTGGTGGAGCTGCTGATGGTGATCCTGATCATCGGCATCCTGGCGGCGCTCTTGGTCGTGGCGGCCCAGTCGGCCGTTCGGAGGGGCAAACAGACGGCTGTGGTGCTAGAGATGGGCAGCATCGAGATGGCCATGCAGCAATATAAAGATCGAGCCGGGGCATACCCGCCCGACTGCGGGATGGGCACCGCGGCGGCACGGCAGAACCGGATCTACACCCACGTGCGCAGCGCGTTTCCCAAGTACGTCATCGGCAGTTATCTGTTGCTGCAGGAGCGTATCAGCGGGACCGGGACGTTCAGCGGAACACCGGCTTACAACTACTCGACGGACAACGGCGGCACCGTCACGTCGCTCGACATCGACGATCTGGACCAGGCCGAGGCCCTGGTGTTCTGGCTGGCGGGGCCGCCCACGCCGTGGGACACGTCGACGAACCCCGCGACGCAGATTGGAAGCACCAAGACGTATGGTTTCAGCGCCAACGTTCGCGACCCGTTCGAGGTGGGGGGCTCGCGGTTGCCGGGGCTGTTCGAGTTCGATCAGTCGCGGCTCAGCGACGTCGACGGCGACGGCTGGCTGGAGTACGTGCCCGCCGGGAACCCGCTCCTGGTGTCGCCTACTACAGGGGAGCCGCAGATGCCCCCCTACGTGTATTTCGACGCGCAGACGTACACGGCGCTGGCCGGCGTGCCTTACGTGCCGCCGGCGACGGAATGGGGGCAGGCGATCCCGTACGCCTCGGCCGTGAGCGGCACGACGGTCACGTGGGTCCATCCCGATAAGTTCCAGATCATTTGCGCGGGGCTGGTCGACAACAACTACGGGCTCACGCCGACCGCCGGCGTGTTCAAGCTGTTCCCCCGGGGCGACAACTACGCGGAAGTGGATTACGACAACCTGGCGAACTTCACCTCGGCCACGCTCGAGGACGCGATGCCATGAGACAGAGAAAGTGGTCAGTGGTCAGTGGTCAGTGGTCAGAGACGGAAGGCCGGGCGCGTCCTTCCTCCTTCCTCCTTCCTCCTTCCTCCTTCCGCCGCAGGCGCTCCGGGTTCACGCTGGTCGAGCTGTTGATCACGATCGTGGTGATCGCCATCCTGGCTTCGGTGATGCTGGGCGCGTTGGCCAGGGCCTCGACGAGCGCCAAGACCATGGCCACGCGGTCTCGTGTGACGAAGCTTCACAACCAGGTGATGGACCGCTGGGAAAGCTACCGCACGAGGCGGCTGCCGGTCGACGCGCAGGGGATCGGTTCGGCCCAGTTGACCGCCGCCGGGTTCCCTGCCAATTCGTCGAGCTACACCGCCTATATCCGGCTGCGTGCCCTGCGGGAGCTGATGCGGCTGGAGATGCCGCAGCGATACGAGGACGTAACGAGCAACACGTCGACTTATCCCAACGCCCCGGCCATAACGCCGGCGGTGCTCGTCACGACCCCCACCCTCTCGCTGGCGTACCTGAGGAGGTACAACACCGCCCACCAGCGGCGCTCGACCGGCTCGATCTTGACCGCGTCGGACCCGCCCAGCCCGCAGTTCCAGGGCGCCGAGTGCCTGTACATGATCGTGACGATGGGCCTGGAAGACAATTCGCTCGGGACGGACAAGCTGTCGCTCAATGACATCGGCGACGTCGATGACGACGGCATGCCGGAGTTTATCGACGCCTGGGGCAACCCGATCAGCTTTCTGCGCTGGGCGCCCGGCTTCGACTCGGACTTGCAGCCCGACGCGGTTCCAGCCACCCTTGTCGTCGACCGCGATCCGGCCAGCCGCCCTGATCCATTCGACACGACAAGGATCGACCGCCATCCGGAAGAAGGCTTTGTCGACAGCAACGGCGACGGGTCGCACACGACGGGAGAGCTGTTCTTCGACTTCAACGGCAACGGCAGCCGCGACACGAACCTGCTGCCGCGCGGCTTCCAGCTTTTCCCGCTGATCTACTCGGCCGGTCCGGATGAGGCGCAGGACATCTGGGCCACAAACGCGGGAATGACGGCTGCCGAGCTGAGCGACCCCTATCACTTGCCGGCGGCCCCGGCCGTGCCGGCGGGCACGCCGATGACGCCGACCAGCTCGCAGCCGGGCGAGGGCCGGCACACCGACAACATCCACAACCATCTGCTGACGAGCGGTTAGACCGATGCGGCACACGCGATTTTCATCAGGAAGGCAAGTTTCCTCAGCCAGGCAAGCGCGGCGCGGCGCGGCGAACCATCGCCGCCGGGGCCTGACGCTGATCGAGCTGTTGATCGTGATCACGGTGATGCTGGCGGTCACCGCCTTGACGATCCCGGTGATGGCGCCGGCGCTGAAGGGGCGGCGGGTCCGCGAGGCGACCCGCATGATCGACGTGTTCGTCAACGGCGCCCGGAACCGGGCCACGCTGACCGGCCGCCCGGTGGGAGTCATATTCGAACGCGTGCCGGGGCTGCCCGAGGCCTCGGCCACGCTGGCCTATGCCGAAGTGCCGCCCCCCTATGCCGGCGACACGACCATCTCAACCATCGTCATCGAGATTGATCCGATGACGGGCGACCTGCAGACCAGCTTCCCCCAGGCCGACAGCGGCTGGATCGGCATGCTGAAGCCGGGAGACGTGTTGAAGCTGAACTACCAGGGCCACTTGTACCGCATCGACGGCCCTTCCGAGTCGTACACCGACTCCAACGGCAACGGGCGCTACGACGTGGGCGAGGCGTATACCGACAGCAACGGAAACGGCCAGTACGACTACCTGCTGCAGCCGTGGACGTACACGAACTTGACCGGCGGCAACTTGCCGCTGGCGCCCTCGCCCGGCCTGCCGTTTCAGATCATCCGGCAGCCGGTCCGCTCGTCGGGCGACAGCCTGCAATTGCCGCCCAGCATTGTCGTGGACCTGAGCTGGTCGGGCTTTTCGATGGCGCAGCCCAACACCTCTGGGGCGCCATTCGACACCTGGCGGTTTGCCCCCAATGTGGCCGCTTATCCACAGGCCACTAACCCGGCCGGCGATCCGACGCCGGTGATCGTGATGTTCAACCCCACGGGCTCGGTTTTCGGCGTTTACTGCTGGAGCAACTTGCCGTTCAACCCAACGCCGCCGCCAGCGCCCTTTTGGGGGCCGCAGGCGCCGCTGGCTCCGCTGCACTTTCTGGTGGGTCGGCGGGAAAACGTGCCGTTCAACGCCGACGCCCTTGGGCCGGACAACGCCTGGGGGGCGGCAGGGGTCGACGACGACAACAACACGGTGACCGACGACATCTGGGAGGCGGGCTGGTCCGGCTCGGACGATCGCGTGCCAGGCTTCAACTTGCAGGACCTGACGAGCCTGTGGGTGTCGATCAACCCGCAGACGGGGCTGATCACTTCGGCGGAAAACGCCCGCATGTCGCCTGGGGCTGGTCCGTTCACGGCGCTAGCGCGGATGCGTCAGGTCCGCGACATCGCGCTGGAATCGCAAGCGATGGGAGGACGGTGATGAAGGCAGAAGGCAGAAGGAGGAAGGAGGAAGGAGGAAGGCAGAACTTGGTACTTGGTACTTTGTTCTTGGTACTTGGTGCTTGGCGGAAGCCCTGCCGTCTCGCCTCATTCCCTCATCGCCTGCTGCAAGTCCGCCTCTGGAGGATCGCCTCATCGGCTCGTATTCCTCCTTCCTCCTTCCTCCTTCCTCCTTCACCGCGCAGCGGAATCACGCTCATGGAGGTGCTGATCTCGATGTTCGTGATGTCGGTGGGGCTGCTGGGGCTGTTGGCGCTGTTGCCGCTGGGGGCGTTCAAGATGGCCCAGGCGATGCGGGACGACCGGGCCAGCACGCTGGCCCGCTCGGCCCTGGACGACCTGGCCATCCGCGGCTACCTGCGGCCCGACATGTGGCTGGAGGCCAACGGCAACGCCATGCCGACTCTTCAGGCGGATGGGACGTACTTGCCGGCGCCTCCTTACGCGATCGACCCGCTTTCGCTCAGCAATCCCCTGAACACAACGGTGCCTGACTGGTTCCCGACAACCGCTGGTCCTACACCGCCTGTTTCAAGGATTACGCTTCGGGCCGCGTTGCGGGGCCCTGATGGCGAATGGGGTGTAGCTGGCATAGACGACGACGGAAACGGCATCGTAGACGACGCTGGAGAAATGGATGCAGCCGGATCGGATGATACAACGCCGATCTCCTTTCCCCTGGCCCAGCGGATCTTCGTGTCCGAGGACGACGTGGTTTACAACATTCCCAGCAACCGGGATTTCCGCACCACCCTGGCCGTCTGGACGGTCGGGGCCGACGGCGGTTGGGGCTTCGCCGGCACGGACGATAACAACGACACCGTCACTGACGATCCGGGCGAGGCGGGCTGGCCCGGCTCGGACGACCGCTCGCCGGTGGTGAACGCCGCCGGCGACTACTCGTGGCTGGTGACGATCTCTCCTTCGCTCGACGATCTGCGGAGCGGCGCCGTGGCGGCGCTGCGGAACTACTCGGCGGCGGCGGTCGTGTTCCAGAAGCGCAACCTGATCACGCCGCCCAACACGCCGATAGCCGATCCGCCCCAGGAGCGGATGGTCTTTGCCGACTTTCCGAGCACGGGCGTAGCGTTCGGAGGCGGCGACGTGCAGTTGCGGACCGCGGGAGGCGCGAAATGGCTTGACGTCAAGCCGAACCAATGGCTGATGCTCTCGGGCTCTTTCCCGGATGCGTACCTGAATGCCACCACATCGGGATCGGTAACCCATCGCACGGTGCTGGCCTGGTATCGGATAGCCGCCGTGGATGAAGGAACCCAAGGCGGCGCGGCCGGTCCCTGGTCGCGTTACGTGACGCTGGCCGGCCCCGACTGGCCCGCTCGGGTGGTTAACGGCCAGACGATCTACGAGGATGCCGACACATCGACGAATGGGTTGCCCACGGTCTACGCCACGATCTTCGAGGGGGTGGCGGCCGTTCACGAGCAGACGATCAAGCTGGAAGGGTTTTCGATCTGGGCGCCCTAGGGAAAGGCAGAAGGTGGAAGGCAGAAGGCAGAAGGCAGAAGAAGGCGACGGGGAGCGTGCACAGCGAATGCGCTACCAAATCAGGCGAAGCGGCTGTGGCAAGACGGCCTGCTCCGAACATAACGAAGGACACGTCGATGGCTCTTTCTAGTAGCGATTCGCGACACGTAGCCCACGGCGCCACGATTCAAGCCCGGATCAGGCGGAAGGCAACTCGGCGGCGGAGGCGCGGCGAGCGGCGGGGTGTAATCCTGCTGGTGATCATTGGTCTCTTGACGCTGTTCACGCTGATCGGGCTGACGTTCGTGCTGGCCACGTCACAGGGGAGCCTGGGGGCCAAGGCCGCCAGCCGCGCCAACCGCACGGGCACGTCGCCCCGCCTGCTGCATCGCCGCGTGCTGCAGCAAATCATTCGCGGTCATCAAAACCCAGTACGGAACGCGTCACACGACGAGTGGAGCGGGTCCGTGATCGGCCCGCACAGTCTCCTCGAGGACATGTACGGTGACGACAACATCGCGGCGATGATCCCGCCCGAAATGCCGTCGACCTCGTTTGGGGGCTTCCGCGCGAATGAGCCGTATAGCGATTCAAACGGAAACGGAATCTACGATACAGGTGAACCATATCAGGATTTAAACGGAAACAATACGTGGGACTCGGGCGACGCGAGATTCTGCATGGGACAGGGATCGATGCTGTACATCGAGATTCCAGATATTAATAACGTCCCGACAGCCGGGGGCGGTGTCATCCAGATGAGTCAAACGGTCGGCTATTACAACGGTCGGGTGATCACCATGGTCGATGGACCTGCCCGCGGCCACAGTTCGCGGATCACCGGCTACCAAGTCGATCTGACCGCTACTCCGGTAAGAGCGCGGCTGCGGCTACTTCCCTTTGATGGGATGACGACGAACCAAGCGGGTACGATTTGGGAAGGCCACGGTGCACCGCGCGTCGACAATACGTTCCTCATTAACGGGCGGGCGTTTTCGGGTAGCGGCTTCGGCTTCAATCCAGATACAGGAGCCAATGGCACCACAGCGTTTGGCTTGCTCAATTTGGCGGACCCGACCCCTGTGACTGGCGGGCCATTCGCATTGCTGCCTAATCCGACATCACCAATTTACAGGAGCTACATGCGAGGCGGGATCGTCATTGGCTCAACCGTCGCTATGCCAGGAGCGAACGAGGATTATGACGCTCCGGACTATCAGAACATGCTTCTGGCTGGGCAGCGGGTTTCGTCGGGACTGGATGGCTCGCCCGGTGTAGCCGGAGTGGACGACGATAATGACGGAACCGTTGATAACAACAGCGAACTCCTTGCGCCCGGCTCTGACGATCGATGGTTCGTATGGGTGCCCTCGTTACATCGACCCGCCTTGATCAATTACTGGAGCGCGCCGCTAGGCGGTTGGGGAAGTGTACCCCCGGATCTGAAGCGAAAGTTCAGTCTGCGCCCCCTGCCTGACGATCACTTCAAGGATGTGAACAACAGCGGCGGGTTGGATGCGGGGGAACCCTTCTTCACAGGGAGCAATCCCAATTACGATCCGATCAACGGACCGTGGGACGTCGACAACGATGGCGATGGGCTGCCGGACAGCATTTGGGTTGATCTCGGCTTCCCCGTGCAGACCGCCCCGGACGGCCGAAAGTACAAACCGCTTTTTGCTATTCTCTGCCTTGACTTGGACAACCGGCTCAACCTGAATGTCCACGGAAAGCCGTCCGACTATCGGACTGTCTCGGCGGGCGACGAGTACGTCGCGACGGATCACACTCCCCCCTTATTCCGGGGGCCGTACGCTAGGGCATACAACGACGCAAATGCCAACGGCCAATACGATCCCGGCGAGGAGGTGGCTGTACAACTCCCGATCGGCTCCGGGTATGGTGTCGCCGACGTCAATTTGGCGGTTGCATTATCCAATACGCCCGCAACCCTTAACGAATACCGACAATTGCTCGAAGGGCGACCTCCTGGGGCTCCGATAGGTTGGGCAATTCCCGGGCGCTATGGCGAAGAGCATCTTTTGTATGCCGGTTCTGGGATTATTCCGCGCCCTGGGGTGACAAGCACGGGGTCACTAATTCACGGAGGGTGGTTTCCTGGTTCAGCATTCGATGATTGCTTTGACGGCGACGACAACCGGCCGCTGGGCGTCATGGGGATCATAGCGGGCGGCAACGCGCAGGCAGCGTACTACGGCAACCTGTACCAGGATGGCTATTTCCCGGGCATCGCGATGGGGGCCAACGGCTCGCCCCCGGGACTAGCGGGGAATGGGACGGTGGCGCTCGATTGGCGCGGACAGCCATTCTGGTGGAACTCTGGTTATATCGGAACGCCTGATACACCGGCCACTGGCGCCTTCCAGGAGTCGGTGGACGACGCTTATGAGCTGGACGTAACGCTCGGCGATCAACGGCGTAGCGACCCGGCGACCGGCGGCGACACTCTATCAGTAGACACTCCTTTCTCGGCTGCCGAACTCGATCGCGTATTGCGCATTCACGACGCCGATGCGCTCGCTTTGCCCGGTCGTTTAGGGATGCTCGCGCCGAGCCTGGCAGACCCGTTCAACGGGAATGCTCGCTTGGTCACGACAGATAGTTGGGATCCGCCGAGTCCTAACGTGGTGGCGACGCGAGACATGGTAATTGGCGAGGACGTTCAGGAGGACAGCGCATCCGGCGGATTCAACGACTTCGTTAACCGGGTCGGCATACAGCCCACGAACCTTCACATTACTGACCTCTTGCATTACCGGTTAGCCCAGTGGGGGGTGGCGCCCGCAGATTGGAACCGCGAGGCTGCAAATCTTCTGTCGCCAGATCTGGTAGCGGGCTTGAGAATGGACATCAACCGTCCTTTCGGCGATGGGCTGGACAATAATAACAATAACGTAGTGGATGAAGTACTTGAGACGCTGAGTGGCGCTGAACGCCTCTGGCGTGATCCGGGAGCCGACGGCACGTTTGGCACGATGGACGACGGCCCCGACTTTCCATTCGACGCCAACGCGGACGGCCTACCGCCGATCGATGCCAACGATTCGTTAGCCCGTTACGAGCTCGCCAAGCACATCTATGTGCTGCTAATGCTCTTCAAGGATTACCATTACAACCACCCGACCCCCGTGGAGTCAGGGCTTTCGACCGCGGAACGGCAAGAGCTAACGTCGCGAAAACTCGCGCAGTGGGCGATCAACGCCGTCGATTTCCGCGACCGCGACTCGATCTGTACGCCGTTCGAGTACGACCCGAATCCATTCAACGGCTGGGACGTGGACGGCTTCCTCGGCCCGCACCCGGTCACCGGCATTGACGACAGTACTACTCTCCTGCCGTCTCAGCGCGGCGTGGTGTGGGGCTGCGAGTACCCGGACCTGGCTTTGTCAGAGACAAAGGCGGTGCACGACCGGCGGTCCGAGGATCTCGATGACTACGAAAAAACAGCGATGGGGACGCCTCCCGGCATGGATCCGCACTTTGACCAGCGCCGTATCCCGCAAGGTTCTGCTTTCTTCGAGATCTACAACACCCGCAACCCTCACAATCCGGCGCTGCCGGGCGACCTGTATACGCCGAGCGGACATTTGGACTTGGGGCGGATGGACAACAACAACACTGGAACGTACCCGATCTGGCGGCTGGTTATCGGCGAACGCAATGATACACCTGGCACTCTTGCCGACGTGGCAACGTTGCTCGATACGCGGGACGAGACGTTAGGGCTTGATGTTGACGACATGGATATGTTGGCCCCGGGCCCACAAGCGGTCGAGGTGGATCGAATTGTGTGGTTTGGCGCAGGGCCTCCGGCGGCGGCCGTCATCGATGCCAACAAGATCTATTATAACGTCCATTCGACAGCGAGTAACGTCTATGGCGGGAACAGCGATGTCCTGCTCGGGCCGGGCCAATACGCGGTAGTCGGCCCACATCGACGCCCGGAAAGCGGCGACGACAACATCACCACAATAGGTTATACGGCCGTCGCCCCGTACGCCCAGGAAATCCGGCTGGGCAATGCTCCCGCTACGACCGGGGCGGGCGGGCGCCGCTCGGTGATCGTATCGGACGTCGACGGGACGGCCACGACGTACCCGGATGATCCGGTGACGGCCGCTGCCGCGGGCTCTCCGGGCACGTACGAGATCCAGGAGCCGCTTGGGATCGCCGTGGCGGGAAATCCTACGGGGACCGCCAATGCTATCTGGGCTGGGCAGCACATCGGATTCAGTGTTTCCGAGCCACTATTCTCCGCGGGGCCTCTGGACCCAAATCCCTATTATCCACTCCCCAATGACCCGGCACCGACCCCCATTACCCATTACGACGGGTCGCCGAGCACTTGGCTTGACAAGTACACGCCCACACTCGATGAGCCGCTTGACAACACATTAAATCTGGAGCTGATCGGGTTGCCTGAAACAGGAACCGCGCTGAACTATAAGACCGTCTTCCTGCAGCGCTTGGCGGATCCGACGCGCCCCTTCGATGTCGTGAACAACCCATACCTCACGGTCGATTGGATGCCAATCGATCTCACAGTGTTCAACGGCGAGGAGGCTGCCGCGTATCCGGATCCGAGCTTGATTCCTCCCGATGCGGACATCCGCTTCGGCACGCGGCAACGCGGCAGCCCGCGCGATCCGGCGGCGGCTCCAGATCCCAAGTACTATTACAACATTTGGAAGCAGCCCGACTGGCTCGATCAAGTGAACTGGCCACCGATCGTGACGGCAACGCAGACAACCAACTTCGGGTATCAGCTCGACCATACGCTCGGCTACCTGAACCTGCCGTTCCACGATGCCACGGTTCCAGCCGGATCGCCGGCATGGCTGACGACGGACAACGTGCCGATCGGCGAACCGTACATTGACTCAAACGGAAACAACGCATATGACGCGGGGGAACCGTACTGGGATGCCAATAGCAACGCTGCTTACGATGCCGGCAACCAGCTCGTGCAATACGTGGGCGACCCGTTGCGGCCGTTTCCCTGGTTGACGTGGCTCAACCGCCCGCTGGCCAGCAACATGGAGCTGCTGCTGGTGCCCCACACCAGCTCGGGCCGGTTGTTGCACGAGTTCGACATGCGGTTGCCGCCGACAGCTTCATTAACGGATGATGACCACTATGGTGATACCGACTGGACAACGCCGGCGCCCTTCGGCCACCTGCTAAATTTCTTCCATTCTGTGAGCGCGGATCCGAAGCCGCCGACTTCAGCGACGCCGCAGGCGTGGTCAGGCAACTACTACCGGATTCTTGAGTATGTACACGTGCCTTCGCGTTTTTCCGGCACCCAGGAGCTTTTGAACCCGACTATCTTCCAAGCCGGCTCGGCGTCGCTGGCGCCGGGTGAGGGTTCGCCCTTCTATGCCCCATTCAACCGCGTATCGCGTTATCGCGATCCAGGCCGCATCAACATCAACACCATTTTTGACAACGGCAGGACGTGGCAGGGCATCCTCAACCGGCTGCAGGAATCGACCGTGGTGGATCCCGCCTGGACCTCGGGCGGTTTCTGGTCGAAGGTGGTGCGCAGCCGAAGAGGCTACGGGACGAGTGGCAACTTGGATGAGTTTAATCCCGACTCGCCGACCTTCCTTGCCAATCCGTTCCGTTCGTTTGGTCAGGGGTACGCGGTGCCCATTGAGCCGCTTCGGCGCGTCGGTCTCTCGACCAACCCGAGTGCCCCATTTCGCGGGCAGGTCGAGTCCACCTTAATGCGGCCGGACCCCGACACGGTCACTCCGCCTTTACAGCCTAGTGCGGGTCCGCAGGAACCACTGTTTGGTTTGCACACCACCGCGAATACCGCCACGGTCTCAGATTACATCGATACTGACCGCAACCCATACTTCCGCTACCAAGCGTACCAGAAGCTGGGCAACGTGTTCACCACGCGGTCGAACGTGTATGCGATCTGGATCACGGTCGGCTACTTCGAGGTGGAACGGGGACCGATCGACTTAGTACACCCGGACGGTTATCGGCTGGGGCAGGAAATGGGCATCGACACCGGCGACATCAAGCGCGACCGGGCGTTTTATATCTACGACCGCTCGATCCCCGTCGGCTTCCGACGCGGCGAAAACCTGAACGTCGAAAAGGGAATCCTCGTCGAACGCGTCATCGAATAAGGCAGTTCTTGGTTCTTGGTACTTGGCACTTGGTACTTGGGGCTTGTAGGCAGAAGAGATGATCAGCACACGTTCTAGCTTGCCGTCTCGCCTTGTCGGGGCCCCCGGCCACCGTATCGCCCCATCCCCCCTTCCCCCGCTCCCCCCTTCCCCCTCTCGCCCCATCCCCCCTTCCTCGCAGCGCGGCTTCACGCTGGTCGAAGTGCTGATCGCCACGGCGATTACGCTGATCCTAATGGCAGCCGTCGTCACGGTGTTCGCCACCGTCGGCGAGAGCGTGGCCGCCACGCGGGCCATGATCCAGGTCAATGACCAGGTCCGGGCCGCCGAACGCGCGCTGCGCAGCGACCTGGCCGGCGCCACCGCCAGCATGCTGCCCCCGCTCGATCCCGAATCAGGACAAGGATACTTCGAGTACGTCGAAGGACCGGTGGTCGAACGGTTTGTTCGGCCCAGCGGGCTATCGGCTACGTTCCCGCTTATTTCTGCCGAGACAGAGGCGTTTAACAGCCAAGAGGACAAGGACAACGACGGCATCCCGGACCTGTTCCCGGACTATACGGCCGGCGACTTTGACGACGTGCTGATGTTCACCACCCGCAACCGGACCGACTTTTTCGTGGGCCGCTTCAACGGCGGCCCCGTCCAGTCGCAGGTGGCCGAAGTGGCCTGGTTCATGCGCGGCAACAAGCTCTACCGCCGGGTGCTGCTGGTCAAGCCGGGCACGTCGTTCATTCAGTCCACATTGGCCCAGGCCGGCTTCTACGCCAACTACGATCTTTCCGCCCGGCAGGAAGGGGCCGACGCCAACGCGCCCAATCTCGACCGCAGCCCCGCCCCCGGCCCGGTGCGGATCGTGGCCAATTCGCTGGGCGACCTGACCAAGCGCGAGAACCGCTACGGCCATCAGCCCTACGTCTACCCGCACGACATCCGCTTCTGGGGCGTGCTGCGGCTGCCCACGCTCCGCGAGACGAGCGCCATGAATACCGGCAGCACGCCCACCGGCCTCTGGCCTTTCCCGCAAATCGATTCGACCGGTACGGCCTGGGGCGCCGGCACGCTCCCTGGCGGGGCCACCACGCAGCAGTCGAACATCTACGCGGATGCCAAGAGCCTGTTGATCGTGCCGGGGGGCGTTACGGTGAACAGTCCGGCGGCGGGCCAGGAATTCCGCGTGCAATTGACGCCGCCGCCGGCCAATAGGGCCTTCGACCTCTGGGCCGACCCATATCCCTGGATCACCGAGCTGGACGCGACCGGCACGCTGTTGCCTTACGGCGACACGCTCAGCACGCGGTTCGCGGAAGACGTGATCCTGAACAACGTGCTCTCGTTCGACGTGAAGGCCTGGGACCCGACGGCGCCGGTGATCAGCGACGGCACGAACATCTACAAACCGGGCGACTCGGAGTACTTGCGGGTGGCGATGGACACCGCGTCACCCCCGACCGTCGAGAGTCTGGGGGGCTACGTCGACCTCAACTACATGAACGACGCCAGCATTTCCCCGCCGTTCTCGGGGCCGGGGAACAACCCGCTGCTGCCGATGGTCTACGACACGTGGTCGACGCACTACGAGCGCGATGGGTTTGATCAGGATCTGGACGGGATTGCCGATGAAGGGACGGATGGATTGGACAACCACTTTGATCCGTCCGATCCGACGACCCGCCGGCACACAAACGATCCTTCGCACCCGCAGGTCGGCGGGGCCGACGACGCCAGCGAGCTGGAGGCTCCCGCGCCGTACCGGGCGCCGCTACGGGGAATCCAGGTCAAGATCCGGGTGTTCGAGCCCGACAGCCGCCAGGTCCGCGAGCTCTCGATCGTCCACCGCTTCCTGCCGGAATGAGGACGGTACGCTACGCTACGGAGACTCACCACGGAGGCACGGAGGACACGGAGACGTGATCGGGTTACGGACGCTACGCTACGGAGACTCACCACGGAGGCACGGAGGACACGGAGACGCGATAGGGTTACGGACGCTACGACGGACGGACGAAGAGGAAACCACGAAGAACACGACGGACACAAAGAAGATCAACTACGGGGGACACGGAGACGCGATAGGGTTACGGACGCTACGACCGACGGCGGGTGGCCGGGGGCAGCCCGGATGGGGCGAAATTCAATAGCCGCTCTTGCGTAAGCCCCCGGAAACGCGCCACCGACACCGTCGTAAAGCCCCCGAAGGGGGCGACAGTCATTGTGGCGCGAAGTTCGGCCCCGAAAAACGGTGGTGTCCAAGTGTTCGGCGCGTCGCGCCGAGGTTGCCACCACGTGCGTGACGCATAGCGCGATCGGCGCTCACCGCGCCGCCGGAGGCAACCGGGGGCTTACGCGAAAGCGAAGCTGTAGAGCCGGCCAGCGGCGAGCTGGAAGCGGACTTGGACCGTTTTTCCGGCCAGCCCGCTTGGCCGGTTCCCATCCCGCCAACGCACCGCCAGCCTGACCTCGTCGCCGCCGGCGGCCGTGCAGTCTTCGGCGGAAAACCCCTCATACGGCCGGCCCGCGGCGTCCTCCAGCGAAACTTGGAGCGCTCCTTGCGGCGCATCCACGTTGACTACCAGGTCCTGGCCATTGGCGATCAGCGGCCGCGTGACCAATCGCCCGCCCGCCGGCCCGGCCTCCAGGCTCGCATAGCCGTCGAGCCGCAAAGTAGCGCGGGCCGTGCGGCCCCGGCGGATGAACCCCGGCTCGAACAGCGAGCCGTCGCGATTGAACACCAGGTGGTCTCCGTCCCAGGCCGAATAGTAGAACCACAACTCGTCGCCCACCCTGACAGGGCAGCTCGAAAAGACCAGGCGGTCAAAGCCGTGCTCGTCCGGATGATGGGGCAGCCAAACTTGTTTGCCCGCCAGGGGCTGCCAGGTCTGGCCCGCGTCGCGGCTGGTGACCAAGCGCAGCTCGGTCGTCCCTTTGCGCCAGATGTCGGGGATGGTGGGCATCATGAACTGCTCGCTGCTGCGGTCCGAATGAAACACGACCAACTGTCCCAGCCAGAGGCCGCTTTGGGGGCCGCCGACGCGATAAGCGGTCATGTCCATGTATTCGACCCAGTCGGTGGCGGTGCGCGACTCGTCGTCCGCCACGCCGAGCACCAGTTCCGGTCCCTGCCAGTCGACCAGGTCGGGCGAAGTGAACCGCGCGATGTCGCGGCCCCTGCGCGTCCTCCAGTTGGCGATCGTATCCTGTCCCACCACGAACCAGAGCCGCTGGCGGTGGTCGTAGCCGGAGAGCGCCTTGAAGCCGCGCGGCGACAGGTTGGCGCCCGGCAGGAGAGTCAGCCGCTGGCGCCAGTCGGGGTCGCCGGCGAAGTCCGGCCAATCGGCCGCGTAGTACATTTGCGACTCGACGGCGGCGGCAAAGGGGTGCGTGTCTTCGCGGCGCACGACGCGCAGCAGAAACCGCCTGTCAGGTTGGGCCAGATTGCCGTGGGCCGCCAGGTCGTAAATAAAATCGAATGGGCAGCCGAGATTGTTCTGTTTCGAGAGTCCGGCCGGGATCTCGAAGGGGAAGTCCTCGACCGGTCTGAAACGGGCGGGGCCATCGAGCAGTTCCAGCGTCGGGCGGTGCCAGTGGACGCCGTCGTCGCTGGTGGCGTAGGCCGTCGATTCGCGGAACCAGTGCGCCTTGTCGTCGCCGATGCCGGGGTGCAAGTCGCGCACGGAGGGGTCCGACCAGATGTAGCGGTAGGTCATGTGGAAGCGTCCGGCCTTGTCGCGGCAAACGATGTTGCCGTGATAGACGTCGCCCCTGTCCCAATCTTTGCCGTCGGCCGTTTTGATCAGGCCCTGCTTGGCCGGCGAGTGCAGCCGGCGCGTGAGTCCCTCGCTATGCTCGATGATCCAGTCGTCGAGAAACAACAGCGTCTCCGACCCCACATCGAGGGGCTCGGAGGGATCCGCCGCGCGGGCTGGCGCCGGGGCGAGGGTAAAACCGGCCGCGGCCCCGCAGACCGCCGCCGAGCGGCCCAGGAACGTCCGCCGGTGCATAGATTCGAACAGATTGATGTGCTGAATTGGAAGTAACCTCCGACCGACCGAACTTCACAACTGGATTCGTTACGAACTGATATTTTGCGAACTACAATTCGATTACCGCGGCGACGATCTTATAGCAAAGTTCGGGCTTCGACCCATCGCGAGGAGCCCAGGGTTTCGCCAAACTGACGGTCAGAATACTCTGGCTGCTACAGGTGTTGGATGTCCAAATTTCCCCAATGCGACTTGAGGTACTCGGCAACCAGGCGGCGATGGCAGTGATCCGGCGTCGGTTCGCTGCAAAGCAGGCAAGCGTGGTCGAGCTCATCTGGACTCAGCCGCCTGTCGGGCTGACGCGACTCCATGAGCTGGCGGAAACACCGCTCGTATTCGTCCCAGTCAATCCGCTTCTTCTTGTAGCCATCGAGAATGTCCTTCGTGGGTGCCAATTGCGGCTCATGGACGTAGTCGATGTCCGCGATCGCACGCAGGAAATACTCAAGATCGCGTTTCTTTGTGAAGCCGGCGAGTTGCGACACGTTGTTCAGCCGTGTATCCACGAGACGACGGACGCCGGCACGGCCGAGTTTCTCAAAGAACTCCTTCGCGGACTTTCCCGTGAACCCGATAGTAAACAATGTGATGGTCTTCTTTCCTTCGATCGCTGCTGTTTCGTTCACTGAGGCACTCCCTCCTCGTTGATCCGGTAGGCGATCTGGTGGGCGCGCTTATCGTATGCTTGCTCGATAAGTTGTTCTTGGTCCAGGTCCGGCTCGAACAGCGTGGCAAAAACCTCCATCTCACGAACGAGCCGCTTCTCAGTTTGGGCGTGATCTTCCGTGGCGCCGTCCGCCAGAATGTGCATGATGTGGAACTCGTCTCGCAATGCCCGGCAAATCAGGATTGTCCGATGGCAATCGAGCGGCTCTTTCTCGGCGCACATGAGGGCAACTCGGTGCTGCGTAGCGCCGAGGCGCAGCCGGGCGAGGCCTTCCTGGAATTTTGGCAAGGCGGCTATCCGCCGATAAACCGCCCGGTGGCCGTCGTAACACTCGGTTTCAACCCGCCGCGCCCCCAGTTCCTCGCCAAGAAAGACGTACCGGATGCCGGCAGCTTGCAGTGCGGGAGCGAGTTGCTCCCGGTTGAATTGTTCGCTTCGACGGCTGTAAGGATTCGAACGCACGTCAGCCACGGCGTTGACGTCGTGACGCTTTAGAAACCCAACGAACGCGTCGAACGAATGGGTCGTGTGGCCAATCGTCAGTATTGTTGGTCGAGTAGAATTCATACAGTTCCTGGGTTTCTTCTCCGGTAACGCAATCGGCCGAATAGCGACGCCGCCCGATCAAACGAAGAGCTTGCTGACCGACTCGTTGCGGTGGATGCGCTTGATCGCCTCGCCGAGAATGGGCGCCACCGAGAGCACCTTGATCTTGGGCAACAGCTTCTCCGGGCCAAGCGGGATCGTGTCGGTGATCACCACGCTCTGGATCGGCGCCTGCTGAAGATTCTCGATGGCCCGGCCGCACAGCACGCCGTGCGTGGCCGCCACGTGGATCTCGCGGGCCCCGGCCTCGTGCACCTTCTGGGCGGCGCCGCAGATGGAGCCGGCGGTGGTGATCATGTCGTCGAACATCAAGGCCACCTTGCCCTCGACCGGGGCGCCGATGATGTACTCCTGGCGGGTCTTCTCGGCGCTCGTGCGGCGCTTGTCGACGATCGCCAGCCGCCCGCCCATCCGCTTGGCGTGCCCCAGGGCCCGCTTGGTGCTCCCCTCGTCGGGGCTGACCACCACCACGTCGTCCTCGTCCAGCTTCATGTCGAGAAAGTGCTCGTTCAAAACCGGCGCCGCGTACAAGTGATCCACGGGCACGTCGAAAAAACCCTGGATCTGGGCGGCGTGCAGGTCCATCGTCAACACCCGGTCGGCGCCGGCGCGGGTGATGATGTTGGCCACCAGCTTGGCGGTGATCGGCACGCGCCCCTCGTCCTTGCGGTCCTGCCGGGCGTAGCCGTAGTACGGCATCACCGCGGTCACCCGCTCGGCGCTGGCCCGCTTGCAGCTCTCGATCATGATCAAGAGCTCCATCAGGTTCTCGTTGACCGGCGGGCAGGTGGGCTGCACCAGGAACACGTCGCGGCCGCGGACGTCTTCGTCGATCTTGCAGGAGATCTCGCCGTCGGGAAAATTGCCGATCGAGATGGCTCCCACCGGCAGCCCCAAGTAGGCGCAGATGTGGGAGGTGAGCTCCCGGTTGGCCCGGCCGCTGAATATCTTCAAATCGTTCATGCGCTTTCCCCCTGGGCGGTCAGGGCCGCCTCGACCACGGCCAGCTCCGCCGGAGTGTTGATGCTCAAGGCCTCGACCGGCTTGAGCAGCGGCAAGGCCTCGACGGGGCGGCCCGCCCTGCGCAGCACGCCCGGGCAGTCGGTCAGATAATACTCCGCTTGCGAATTGGCGGGGCGGATGCGATCCAGGGCGTACAGCAGGTCCGGCCCGGCGAACGCGTAACAGCTCAGGTTCACTTCGCGGATCCGCCGCTGGTCGGGGGTGGCGTCTTTCTCTTCCACGATGTCCTGGAAGTTTCCCTCGCGATCGCGGACAATGCGGCCCAGGCCGGCCGGATCGTCGCGGCGGGCGGTGCCCAGCAGGCAGGCGGGCCGCCGCCGGTCGAACTCGTCGAGCAAACGCAGCAGCGAATCGGCCTGGATCATGGGCGAATCGCCGGTGACGATCAACACCGGGCCCTCGTGCCCGGCCAGCTCCGGGCGGCAGACCATCACCGCGTGCCCGGTGCCGAGCTGCTCGGCCTGCTCGACGAAGCGGACGCCGGGCCGGCCGCCTACCGCGGCCCGCACGTCGGCGGAACGGTAGCCGACGACCAGCAGGACCTCGTCGATGCAGGTGGCCGCCAGCGTGTCGAGCACGTAGTCGATCATCGGCCGGCCGGCCAGCGGAATCAGCACCTTGGGCAGGTCCGATTTCATTCGGGTGCCCTTTCCCGCCGCCAGGACGACGGCAACTCGTTTATTCATTCGCCAGCCAAGGCAGGAAGAGAAAGGATCAAGCCCGGATGCCCCGTAGAACGGAATTCATTCCGTTTCCCCCGTAGAACGGAATTCACCGCGTTACTCAAGGATACGAGACGGGGCGGCCGCTGTCGAGTTTGCGGCCACCCGGGGGAGCGAAGGGGGGATCGGGGACAAGGCGACAAGGAGAACGGGGGAACGAAGAGGGACGGACGAAGACTGGGGCACGCTTATCGCTTTGCCCCAGGCACCCGGGGGGAAGGGGG
>JBBDYJ010000010.1:44210-156875 GCA_040901675.1 Pirellulales bacterium
GAGACGGACCTTTCGACAAGCTCAAGGCAGGGACGGACGAAGACTGGGGCACGCTACCGCTTTGCCCCAGGCACCCGGCGAACGGAGGAGACGGACCTTTCGACAAGCTCAAGGCAGGGACGGACGAAGACTGGGGCACGCTTATCGCTTTGCCCCAGGCACCCGGCCGGCCTCGTCCATTTCGGCGATCCAGCGGCGGATCAGCTCGACTGCTTCGGCGTGTACCAGCCGCTTGCCGAGCTCGGGCATCATCACGTCGGGATGCGTGGAAGCGATGCGGAAGAAGAGAATCGACTCGTCGGGCTTGCCGGGCACGACGTCGTACAGCAAGCCGCCGGAACCGATGCCCGCCGCCACCGGCGGCTTGTTGACGCCGAACTTGACGGGCACGTCTTGAGTCGAGAGCAGATCCAGGCCCGAGTTCTGCGCCGCCCCTCCGGGCTGGTGGCAATGCGCGCAGTTGATGTCGAGCCAGGCGCGGGCCCGCTCGTCGAGCTCGGCGCTCTCGTCGTCCCAGGCAGCCAAGCGCGGCGCTTTGCCGGGCGGCGGCGCGCCGGCCAGCGCGCCGGTGCGCGACCAGTGAGCGAGCTGGTTCTCGCGGCCGCCAGCGTAGTCGAAGTCGCGATTCAAGTGCCGCGCCTGGGGGCCGATCGGCCGCATCTGGCCTTCGTGCCGGTGGCAGCCTTTGCAGTCGTTGGCGTTGGGAACCAGGTAGTCGTTGGTCTGCCGGCGCCCCTCGCCGTCGATCCAGTTGACGTCGACCACTCCACCGGCAAGCTGCAGCCGGGCCTCGGTCTGCTCGTCGTTCCAGACGTACGGCAGACCGATCCAGCCCAGCGCCTGGCTCTCGTAAACCAGGATCCGCGTTTCCAGCAGCCGCTCGGGCCCGGCCGGGTCGGCCATGTTCTCGGGCATCGCGAACGTCTTGGAGATCACCGTGCCGACGGGAAACTCGAAGCGCCCATCGGCGGCGTACCGCGCGGCCGCTGCCTTGGGCAAGCGAACCAGCCGGTGCTTGACCGTGTAATCGGAAAACAGGGCCGAGTTCAGATCGTAGGGGATCACGCCTTTGCGGGGCCTCTGTCCGGAGGCCTTGCCTTGCCACAGCGGCCAGCCATCGAGGTCGTCGGGGAACTTGCTCCAGTCGACCTCGGCTGCCGCCACGGCCACGGCGTCGAGATCGGGCAGGCTCACCGCGGCCAGGGCCTGCCGGGGTGCATCCTGGGGCGCCGCGGCCTTGCTGATCTTGAGTCCGGCCAGCTTGACCAGGTCGCGGGGCAGCTCGAGCTTCATCAGCGATTCCAGGTCGAGCCGGGTAAAGTCGGCATCGCCGTTGTCGTGGAAGCTGAACGCCAGCTCGGCGGGCAACTGCCCGTCTACCAGCCTGGCGGGATTGGCGGCCGAGTCGCAGATGATGTCCGGCAGCCGGCCTTTCATCAGCAGCTTGAGGTACGCCAGATCGCCGGCGGGCTTGTCGCCGCCCCCCGAAAAGCGGTTGTGGTGCACGTGAATCGCTTCGCAGTAGGGATCGAAGCCGGGGTCGCTGAACGGCCGCTGCGTGGCCCCGTAGCCCACGATCGAAAGGTTCACGGTCTGGTTGTCCTTGAAGTCGTTGTCGAAGATCTCGACCTCGTCGCTGGCCACCACCATGATGCCGGTGCCGGCCGGCACGGCCGCCACGATGTTGCCCGCGGGGGCGAAGTTCGCGTGGTTGTTGGCCAGCACGCGGTTGTTGAACACGCGGCAGTGCCTGCCGGTTTTGACCACCAGGTCGGGAAGGGTGAAGACCAGGATGCCGCCGGCATTGTCGGTGAGCTCGTTGTCGTACACGTCGGCCCGCTCGCAGTTCTCGATCTCGATGCCGGCCACGTTGCGGCTCGCCTTGTTGTGGCGGACCACGACCTCGGCCGACTGGCCCACGTAGATGCCGGCGTCCGAGGCGCCCTGGACCAGGCAGTGCTCGACCAGCACGTTGCGGCACAGCACCGGATACAGGCCGTAGCTGCCGTTTTCGGCGCTGGCGCCGCCGGTCCAGCTCACGTGTACGCGGCGGATGACGACTCCGTCGGCGCCTGAGATCTTGACGGCGTCGCCGCGGGCGTCTTCGACGGCCAGGTCTTCCAGCGTGAAGCGGCCGGCGGTGACCGAGAGCCCCTCGCCGCCCGTCCCTTGCCGCAGGTTCTTGAAGCTCAGGATCGTCTTGTCCTGGCCGGCCCCGCGCAGCGTGACCCCTGGCACGTCGAGCGACAGCGTGCCCGTGAAATCGAACCGCCCGGCCGCGAACTCGACTACGTCGCCCGCACGGGCCCGGACCAGGACGGCCTGCGCCTGTTGCTGGGCGTCGGGCCCGGGCTCGATTTTGTGATTGGCGGCCCGTGCCGGCAGGGCCGCCAGCAGGATGGCCAGGACCGGCCACGGCATCGACGCGGAAAGAATGGATCGCATGGCTCGCCTCCCTGGAGTGGGGCCGCCGGAGTGGGGGCCTACCTTCATTATGTAATAGAAGCGGGCCGGGGGCGTCCAGTCCGATCGGGTTGACCCTGAGGGCTGTACCCTAGGTCGGGGCTGCGCCAAGGGCTCCTGGGATAGCGATTTGTTCAATTTGGGCGGTTATCGGGCCGATAAACCGAAAAGACCGCCACCCAAGGCCCAGGAAGACCAAATCATGAAGCGGCTTGTTCTCGCCATTCTGCTGGCGGCCTTGGTGAGCTCGAGCACCGGGTGCCAAATTGGCCATGGGTGCCGCGAGCGCGGCTGCGGCCGTTGCGGCGGCCACGGCTGCGGGCTGTTCGCTCGGTGCGCGGGGCTGTTTCATGGTGGCGGCCGGTTGGGCCACCGCGGCGGCACGGATGGCGCTGAGGGCGGCTATGCCGAGGCCGGAGTGGGCGGCCCGCCCGTGGGCCAGGTGACCTACCCCTACTACACGAACCGGGGTCCGCGCGACTTTTTGGCCGAGAACCCCCGCGGCATCGGCCCGTAGTGCAACCGGGGGCTTAACGCCGCCCGGCTATTGAATGCCGCCACCCTTCGGGGGCTGAAAAGAGATTCGTTGGGGCGCACACCGGGGGCTTGCGCACCCCGGCTATTGAATGCCGCCCGGCTTCGCGGGCTGAAGACGGGCCCCTTGGTTCGCAGACCGGGGGCTTACGCACCCCGGCAACATGCCGTTACTTCGAAGTCCGCCTGACGGGCGGCCTCACTTGATTTCGGCCATGAAGCGGAGGAAGTGGGCGTCGAGCATTTTGAGGTCCTTGCCGAAGACCTCGGTGAAGTCGGCCATCCGCTCGACCGGCGTGCAGTCGGCGAAGGGGGGACGCCTGGCGGTGAGGGCCAGGTATTGGGTGTATTTGCGGGGCTGGGTCTCGGCGAGGAAGAACGAGAAAGCCCAGCTCTCGGCGTAGGCCGCGCCGGGATCCAGGTCGAAACGGCGATCGGAGCTGATCAGGTCAACGAGCGAGTCGCTCTTGCGCCGCTCGAGGTGCCGCTGGAACTGGATCAGCCGGCCCTGGTTCAACCGGTCGCCACGGGCAGTGTGCTGCCGGGAGTTCCAAACGCCTGGCGCTTCGAACATGGTGGCCAGCCCCTCGACGGCCCAGGCGGGCACGGCCGAAAACCGGCGGTGAACGCCGGTATTGAAGGCGGTCTGGTGGGTGGCCTCGTGGATGATGGTTTCGGCGTGATCGTGCCAGTTGTCGGCGTTGGCGTTTCCTCCGCTGACGTCGAAGAGGCAGACGCGGTTGGTATCGGGAGAGTAGTAGCCCTTGGCGTCCGGGCCGATGCGGGCTCCCTCTTTGCGTGCATATTGCAGAAAGTCGTGCTGATTGCGGAAGACGATCGCCACCAGGGGAAACTCGGGTTCCGTGAGCCGGAAGCCACGGGCTGAAAAATAATGCACGAACGAGCGATACAGCTCCTCGAAGCGGGGGCTCCAGTAGTCGCGCTGGCCGTGGGGGTGGGCCACGATGTAGTGGCCGGTGCCGCTGATCTCGAAGCCCGCTCCCAGCTCCTGGGTCAGCCGTTTGCGGAACTCGCCCAGCGAGAAACTGCGGAACGAGGACGACGACTTGCGGAAGCCGCTGGCTTCGCTGGGGGCGAAGGTCAAGACCTTGCCGTCGCGCAGCAGCAGCTCCACGCGGCTGTCGTCCCATGCCAGGGGCGAGCCCTCGACCTGCTTGCCGTTCAACTCCAGTTCGAGAGTCCAGCGAGCGGGTTCCTCGCCGGGCGAGGCCGCCGCCAGTGCCAGCACCACGATGCTCGCCAAGATCCCCAATCGCATGGCCCGCCTCCTGTTCTGATCCTGATTCATCCTCTGCCCGCCTTCGGCCGCCGCGGGGCCCGAAACCCCAAAAAAGTCTACGTCATCCATTCAGCCAGGCCGACCGCGGCGCCTTTCCCGCGTCAACGGCCCTCCATAAGAAACCGACATCCAAAATCGCTCGTTTCTGGCACCGGGCCGCGGCAGGCCGTAAAATAGAATAGAACTCGCGGCGCGGTTGCGTCGCTCACGTCGTTGCCCTGTCGTGAGGGGAAGAACTATCTCGTTGGAAGGAGGTCCGGCGTGCTCAAGGTATTGCTCTTCGCCGGTTGCGCGTTGTTCGGCCAGGTCGAAGCGCCCGCCGGCGAGGACCTGGCCCCCGAGGTCCGCAAGCTGGTCCGCCAGCTCGATGCGCCCGAAAAAGCGCTGCGCGACGAGGCCGAGCAGAAGCTGATCGAGCTGGGCGTCGCGGCGCTGTCGCTGTTGCCGGAAACGACCGACCGCACGCCGGCCGAGGTGGCCCTGCGGTTGGAACGGATCCGCTCGCGGCTGGAGCGGACGCAGGCCGAGGCGGCCGTGAACGGCTCGACCGTGTCGCTCGAGGGGAGCGGCCTGTCGCTGGCCGAAGTCTTCGAGGCCATCGAAGAGCAGACCGGCAACAAGCTGGTCGACTTCCGCGAGCAGTTCAACCAGGAACCGGCTCCGCTCAAGCTGGCGCTCGACGTCGAGAGCATGTTGTTCTGGCAGGCGCTGGACCAGGTGCTGGACCAGGCCAACCTGACCATCTACAGCTACGGCGCCGAGGAGGGGCTGGCCGTGGTGGGCCGGTCGAACTCGCAGTTGCCTCGTTTCGGCCGGGCCAATTACGCCGGTTCGTTCCGGATCGAAGCCACCGAGTTCAGCGCCCATCGCGACCTGCGCGACCCCAACAGCCACACGATGCAGTTGGGGATCGAGGCCGCCTGGGAGCCGCGTCTCAAGCCGGTGGTCATCATCCAGCCGGCGGGCGCCATCGAAGCCATGACCGACGCCGGCGAGCCGCTGCCGATCGCCGGCGGCGGCACCGAGATGGAGATCTCCGTCAGTCCCGGGGCGACCTCGGCGGATCTTTTCGTCAGCTTCGAGCTGCCCGACCGCGGCGTGAAGCGCATCGCCAGCCTGAAGGGGAAACTGTCGGCCGTGCTGCCGGGCCGGATCGAGACCTTCCGCTTCGGCAACCTGGAAAAGGCCAAGAAGGTCGAACGACGCAAGGCCGGCGTGACGGTCGTGCTCGACGAGGCCCGCAAGAACAACGAGGTCTGGGAGGTGCGCGTGCGGGTGGTGTTCGACAAGGCTTCCGGGGCCCTGGAATCGCACCGCGGCTGGATCTTCAACAACGAGGCCTACCTCGAAGCGCCGAACAAGGAAACCATCGCCAGCGGCAGCCTGGAAACCACCCGCCAGACCGAGACCGACGTGGGCATCGCCTACTTGTTCGATGTCCCAGGTGGATTGAAGGGCTACACCTTCGTGTACCGGACGCCGGCGGCCATCGTCACCGTGCCGATCGAGTACGAGCTGAAGGACCTGGAGCTGCCGTGAGCGGCCAACCCTCGACAATCTCCGAGCGTGGCCGGCCGGCGGCCGCGATCTGCCTGGCGGCCCCGATCTGCCTGGCAGCCTGGATGGGCGCCGCATGGACGGCCCGGGCCGCCGGCGACGACCAGGCGGCCCCGCGACTCGATCCCCAAACCGTGGTGGCCACCGTCGCTGGCGGCACGGCACAGCCGGCGCCGCCTGCAAAAACCGGAGCCGCCGGCGGCGGTGAGGCGGAACCGATCGTGGCGGGCGAGGTGTACCAGGTGCTCGCCGAGGCGCTTCGCGGCAGGGCCGTGAACAGCGACGATCCGGCGGTGGTGGCCCACGCGCTAGAGCAGGTGATCAACCGCCGGCTGGTGGCCGCGCATCTTGTGGAAACCGGCTATGGAGCGGGTCCCGAGGAAGTCGACGCGTTGTGGGCCGAGTTGCTCGAGCGGCTGGCCGCCGGCGACGTTGCGGTCGAGGCGTTCCTCAAGGAGCGCGGCACGAGCGAGTCGGCCCTGCGCCGGCAGTTGGCCTGGAACGTGGCCTGGCATCGCTACCTGGAGGGGCAACTGACCGACGAAGCGCTTCAGCGGCACTTCGACGCCCATCGCCGGCACTTCGACGGCACCGAGCTGCGGGTGAGCCATATCCTGCTGAAGGTGGAGGAAAGCGCCGAGTCGTCAGGCAAGTCGTCCGGCAAGTCGTCCAGCAGTGGCCGCTCGGCAGTGGTGCGAGAGGCCGAGCAGTTGCGGGGCGAGATCCTGGCGGGCAAGCTGACGTTTGCCGAGGCTGCCGAGCGTCACTCGGCCGGTCCCAGCCGGCGGCAAGGGGGCGACTTGGGCTTGATTCCCCGCCGCGACCGGATGGTGGAGGCCTTTTCGCGGGCGGCCTTTGCGCTGGAAAAGGGGGAGATCAGCCCGCCCGTCACGACGCAGTTCGGCATTCACCTGATTCAGTGCACCGAGGTCAAGCCCGGCACGCTGAGCTGGCAGGACGTGCGCGGCGACCTGGCGGCCGCCGTGGCGCGCGAGTTGTTTGCCGATCTTGCCCGGCCGCTGCGTGCCAAAGCCAAGGTCGAGTACAGCGGCGCCATGCCGCACCTTGGGGGAAAGGAGGAAGGAGGAAGGAGGAAGGCAGAGTAAGAAAACGGACGAATGGACAGGGGCACGCTAAGGCTTTCCGTCGTCGGCTTGCCGCCCGTTCTCCCGCGTGAGGCAGCCGTCGTAGCAGAATCACCGGAGCTCTGGTTCAGCCATCGGCAGCTTCACTCTACCCTGAGAACCAGCGGCAGAAGGGTGCCAGCCAGATGGCGAAGCCGAGCCAGGCGAAAGTCACTGCGCCGGAAACAACGACTAGCAACACGATCGGCCAAAGCAGGGCGAACTGCAGCGGGTCGATGCGCGGCGCCGCGAGGTCCCGGCCAGTGGCCGTGCCGGACCAGCCGAAGCCTTTGCATGCCAGCAGCAGCAGTGCCGCTCGCAAGTAGTTGAGTGGTCGTCACTGCCGTGGCTCCTGGCCCTTACCATTCGCGCCATTCATCAGCCAAGTCTTTGTGAGCGCCCAGCCCGCAGGCGTGAACGACTGCCTCGAACTCTTGGCAAATATCTTCGCGTTCGGTCGTTTCTATGAACGACATTTCGGCGTCGAGCTGGTTAAACGACTCGATGCATTGTTGAAGGACAGCCATTCGTGCGTCCGGCGAGGCACCTGGCCCAAGTTCGATGAGTCGCTGGACCGTCCTTGTCATGAGGTCCCGGGAAGCGCGGATGGCATTGGCGGGCGGATAGTCCTTCCAGTGGCCGAAAAAACGACGATCGCGAAGTTGTTCGAGGGTGATTCGGCTGAGGTATTCTTCGCGTTCTCGTTGGGCGTTCTCCCCACGTTCAGCATCTTTCGTTTCCCTTATCAGATCCTCAGCACGGACCGTGTCGCGCTCGTTGTCCCATCTCCATTGCGCGAGCGGTTGCAACGCAAACGTTTCCCAGCCGCCAAAGGACGGGCTCGGGATTGCCTGCTCCTCGGAAGTGGGCTGGATACTACCAATCGGAATGAAGTCGTCAGGTGGCTGGCCGGATACCCAGAGGACGTTGGATCTACCACGCCACGAGTGGTGATTCAGGCGAAGTATCGGACGCAGCGCTGGTTCATCGGCGTTTGGCACGTTCACGCCAATCCACGCGGACCCGGCAACAAGGATGGTTTCGCTCTTCCATTGTTTGGATTGCTCGCTGCTGGCGTCGAGAAGGACACGGCAAACCGAGTAGCGATGGTCTTCGAGCGGCACAGCGAACGCGGCACCCTGAGTTGGAAGCGACGGCTTTAGTTTCTTTCGTGCCATATACGCGCTCCCGGTGCAGGTCCTCAAGGTCGCTATCTCCGCCCCGGTCCCCTCGCCTCATCGTCTCGTTCCCCCTTCACCCTCTCCCGGCGGCGGCTGCCACGTCTGAAGCCAGGTCCGCACGCCCAAGGGATCCGAAGGATCGCAGGAGAGCAGTTGATCCAGCACGGACAAGGCCTGCTCGTGCTGGCCCAGCTCGTGCAGGCACCAGGCGAGCCCCTTGGCAGCTTCGAGAAAGGCCTGGTTGGCCGGCACCCGATAAGGCAAGGGCCCAGGCAGGCCGGCGGGGGGAAGGGCCGACAAGCCAATGTCGTAGGCGTAGCCGAAGTGGGCCCGGGCGAGCTTGACGTCTCGCTGCTCCATGGCCAACTCGCCGAGCAGGCGATGGGCGGCCACGAAGTCGCTGCAGCCGTTCAGCAACCAGCGCAGCTCGTCGGTGGCGATCTCCAGCTCGCCCGCATCGATCATCTGCCGCACCTCTTCCAGGTCGTCCAGACGTTCCTGCGCGCAGCGCGGGTGGACCAACTCGTAAGCGTTCTCCGATCCCCGGCGGCGGATCTTGAGCGCGCCGCGGCGGCCTTGCGGTTGCCCCGGCCGTTCTCGCCGGTGCGGTCCGCCGTCCGGCCGCTTGGGTCCGTGTTTGGCTGCCAAACTTCGGGCTCCTTCAAAGGAATCGGCTTCGAGACGAGAACACCTGCCTGCCCCCGCAGTGTATCGGCCGCCCAGCGGCGAATCCAATCCACCGAAGCGGTGCGGCCGCTTGTCCGGACCAGAGCTTATGGTAGAGTTCGTGGCCGCCGTGGAACGTTGCACCGCCAGAGAGAACCGATCCGCGTGGCGCAAAAATCGAACTGCACCAGGGACGTGGCGGCCCGCTTCGACGGCGGGTCGGCGCATCCGCCCACGGCGGCTTGGAAGCGAGAGTTCCGCCGCCGGCTGCTGGCCTGGTTCGGCGAGCACGCGCGGGACCTGCCCTGGCGGCGCAGCCGCGATCCGTACCGCGTGTGGATCAGCGAGATCATGCTGCAGCAGACGCAGGCGGCCACGGTCGAGCCCTATTTCCGGCGCTTTCTGCGGCAGTTCCCCAGCCTGCGGGCCCTGGCCGCCGCGCCCGAGGAACAGGTGCTGTTGGCCTGGGAAGGCTTGGGCTACTACCGCCGGGCCAGGCAGTTGCACCGGGCGGCCCGCATGATCGTCGAAGAGCACCGGGGCCGCTTCCCGCGCGATGCCGCGGCCGTCCGAACCCTGCCCGGCATCGGCCGCTACACGGCCGGCGCGATCGCGTCGATTGCCTTCGATGCCCGCGAGGCGATCGTCGAAGCCAACACGGTGCGGCTGTTCAGCCGCTTGCTGGCCTATGCGGGCGATACGGGCCAGGCGGCCGCCCAGCGGTTGTTCTGGGAGTTTGCCGAGCAACTGCTGCCGGCCAGCGGGGCGGGCCGGTTCAACCAGGCGCTGATGGAGCTGGGCAGCCTGGTGTGCGTGCCGCGCGAACCGCACTGCGGCCGCTGTCCGGTGGCGGCTTTGTGCCCCACGCATCGCGACGGCCTGGAGCAGGTGATCCCGCGAGCCGCGTCGCGGCCGCCGGTGACGTCTGTCCGCGAAGCGGCCCTGGTCGTGCGGCGGCGGGGGCGAGTGCTGCTGGCGCGCCGCGACCAGGCGCCCCGCTGGGCCGGGCTGTGGGACTTTCCGCGGTTCGAGCTGGACGGGCCGTGCGACGACGAGCAGTTCGACCTGGCCGAGCAGCTTCATTCGCTGACCGGCGTGGTCGCGCGGCCCGCGGGCCTGCTGGCGACGCTCAAGCACAGCGTGACCCGCTTTCGGATCACGCTCGATTGCCACCTGGCCGACTACGTATCGAGCGGCCGGGCGCCGGAGGGGACCGAGCTCAAGTGGACCAGGCCCGGCGAGCTGGAGTCGTATCCGCTCAGCGCCACGGGCCGCCGGCTGAGCCGGCTGCTGGACTGACGGTGCAAGCACCAGTAGCAGCTTGCGGGAGCCTAGGGCACATCATGGCGCCTGAAAAAAATCCGGGCAAAGATGGTTGACTACGTCGACGGGGCGCAGTAGCATCTGGGCGGTTGCAGCCGCTCGCGACGGGTAGGCTCGCAACCAGGTGATGATCGCCTTTGCCCGCTCCATGCGGTCAAAGGCTTTTTTTTCGACGTAATCAGGGAGGGCATTACGTGCGAACATTTCCCC
Organism: Pirellulales bacterium; assembly: GCA_040901675.1. Taxonomy (GTDB): domain Bacteria; phylum Planctomycetota; class Planctomycetia; order Pirellulales; family JAICIG01; genus JBBDNX01. Next base: position 54,569 of record JBBDYJ010000010.1, read on the forward strand.
ACTCGTGGATGGCTCATCGCCCCTGGGTGATTCGCCTCTTCGGTCATCTGCTCGTTCGCCGACAACGTCGCCGCAAGCCGCCCCGGCACCGCGCCAACCGCGTGGCCAAGGCGCCCGAAAAGTGTGAAGAGCGGTTGCCCGTGACCGACGTTTTCTTCACGACGACCGCGGTCAGCGCCGCCCTTGAAGCAGCATCGCCGACCATGGAGGTGGCCCAGGAAGACTTGAGCTATGCCGACCTCTCGGCCGATGAAGATGAATCGCCGAACGAGACGCCCAGTTCGTCCGTCAGCCTGGCAACCCAGTCGATCAACACCGCCGAAATCCACAGCGTCCCAACGGCCTACCAGATCGAGATTCTGGATTCCGGCGCCCAGAGCCATGCGGGCGCCGCGCCGGCGAACGCCTTGTCGACCGATTTGATGGGCGAACTTTGGTCCGACCCGCTTGCCGACGACGAGAACTCGCAGACCTCGCTCGCCCTGTTGAACTCGGCCATCGGCAGCGAAGCGGACGCCCCATCCGGGCCATCGGGGGGCAGCCTGGCTGCCGTTTCGCCGGAAGGAGTGACGCTCGATGCCTCGGCTCCGGCGGCCTCCGCGACCGCTGATGCAACATCGACGAGTGATCCGGCATTGGCAGCCGGCGCGCTCGGTTCCACTGATTCAAGTGGCACGTCTGAGCCGGTGCTGAAAACCGAGGAGAGCACGTCAACGACGGGCGACGGAACGTCGGATTCCAGCTTCAGCACGATGACCACCACGGATTCCAGTTCCGAAACCGATCCGCTCGCGCGCGAAACGTCGGACATCCCGACGATGATGCCGCAGCCGGACGAATTCTTTACCAATCCGCCGATCAGTCCGCCGGGGCTGGCGGCCGGCTGGACGGATCCGCTCTGGGTGCTCTCGGCCAACGAGGCGGCCGTGCTCGTGCCGGGCGTCATCCAGCACTCGTACAGCACTTGGAGCATGGACCTGCGCGCCCAGGTGTCGGGTGGCATCGTCGACGATTACGCTTGGGACTTGAGCCAGGCCCCGGATGTCCAGAACGTCACGGGCACCGGCACGTACCGGCTGCAGTTCGACTGGGCGAGTTTTCAAGGTTCGCCCAGGACCAATACCATAACCATAACTACGACCAACACGGACAGCACGGTGCAATCGCAGGTGCTCACGTTCTTGGTGCAGCCGACGAATTTTATGGGCCAGGTTCCGCCAGCCCCGACCAGCGCCAACACGTGGGGCGCGGTGCTCTCCCCGGATCAAATCAAGGCCGAGCAGGAGTTGATCCAGGCGGCCGACTATGCGATTTCTCCAGTCACAGGCGCGCTGTACGTGGCCCATGAACTGCCCTCCTACAATCCGGGCGTGGCGCCAATCCGGCTCGTTTACAGCTCGCTGGCCGCCGACCCACGGCCGATCTTCATCGACCACTTCCAGTTGGATCCGGCGCGCGCGGCGGCCCCGAGCCGGGTCAGCGCGAAGCTGACGCTCAACGGCGTGGCCGGCTCGGACATCTGGTACGACACGTCGCTCTTGAACCCTGGCGGCATTTTGCAAATCGCCCTGCAGGGGCAGGCTGGCCTGGCCACCGGAAGGTATGCCTACTCGATCGACGTGACCGAACACTATGCCACGGCCACCACGACGACCCACAGTGGCCACGTGAACGTTATTAACTCCAGCACAAGCAACCTGGGGGCCGGCTGGTCTCTCGCCGGGTTGAGCCGAATCCATCCGGTCACGGGCGGCGTGATCCTGGAGATGGCCGGGGGCCTGAGCCTCTGGTTCGCCGACGGGGCGCAAGCCGGCACCTACGTCACGCCGGCCGGCGACTTCAGCACCCTGGTGAAGAATGGCGACAACACCTGGACCCGCACCATGAAGGACGGGGTGCAGGTCAACTTCCGCTCCGACGGCCGGCAGACGTCGGTCGTCGATCGGAACCTCAACACGCTGACCTACAACTGGGACGCCACGTTCCCGGACAGGCTCGTGTCGATCGTCGACCAGAACAACGTCGCGACGAACCTTGGCTATACCAGCGGAATGGTCAGCACGTTTATCGACGTGGCCAATCGCGTCACGCAGTTGACCCACACCTCGGGGCGGCTGACCAGCCTCACGATGCCCGACACGGCCGTCTGGGGGCATGGCTATGATTCTTCCAGCCGCATGACATCCCTGACGACCCCGCGCAGTCACACTACCACGTTCGGCCTGGACTTCGCCGGGCGCGTCGGCATCGTCACGCGGCCGGACACCACCACCGAGCAACTCACGCCGCTCGTGATCCGCGGCCTGGCCCAGGCGCCCTACGGCACCCAGGGCAACCCGGCAATCGCCGTGTTGGCGGTCGAGGCCACGGCCAGCTATACCGACCCGCGCGCCAACGTCTGGCAGAGCCGGCACGACTGGCTGGGCTTCGGCCTGGCCACCGCCTCGGCCGACCCGATGGCCCACAACGCGGTGGTCCACGTCACGCCCAATGGTCTTCCCTGGCTGGTCAACGACCCGTTGAACCGCAGGACGTACACGGAGTTTGATGCCAGCGCGAACCCCACCAAGGTGGTCCTGCCCGACTACAATTCGGAAAGTTTTGTCTGGAACAGTTTTTCGCAGCCGACGCAGTACACCAACCCCCGCGGCAAGAACACCACCTACGTCTACTCGGCCACTGGCAGCAACCTGATCACCATCCGCAACGCCTTGAACGGCGAAAAGACGTTCACGCACACCACGGATGGGCTGGTTGCCACGGCCACGAACGAAGTGGGGGAGACGACCGCGTTTTCGTATGATGCGCGCGACAGGCTCGTGGAAATAGAATTTCCAGACGATTCTCCGGACCCGAACCCGTTCGTGACGATGGCTTACAACGCGGCCAGCGACATGACCTCGTACACGAACGAACGGGGATTCACGACGACGACCACCTTTGACCAAATGGGGAGGCCTCTCCAGATCACGCTGCCCGACCTTAACGGAGACCCGAATGACAACCCGAAGTACACAACCGTTTACGACTTGTACGGAAATACTACGTCTCGCTCGGACCCACTGAACCATACCGAGACGGCCAGCTATGATTCCATGAATCGCGTTCTGACCGAGGCGGATCCGCTCAACAACGTGACCGAATACGTGTGGGGAGCGGCCTCGCAGCTCGAGGCCGTGGAGGACCCGATGGGCAGGGTCACGTCGCTGGCGTGGGATTCGGCCCTCCGAAACACCTCCATCACGCTGCCCGACCCGGATCTGGGCGGTCCGCTGCTGGCGCCCGTGATCACGATGGCGTATGATGCCGCTTCCCAGCGCACGGCCTTCACGGATGGGTTGAACCGCACCTGGACCACCCAATATCACCCGCGGGGCTGGGTCTTGCTGGTCGTGGATCCCATGGGGAACGAGCAGGGGGCGGGATACGATGCCAACGGCAACGTCATCCAGCGGACGGAGAGCGGGCCGGGGGGCATGAGTGCCGGCCAGCAGGGATACCTGTTCGACGACCTGGATAGAAATGTGTCGTACACGGACCAGTTGTCCCACACCACCACGCATAGCTTCGACGCTGCTAGCCGTCGCACTTCAACCACGAACGCCCTTGGTTTTCAGACGTCATTCACGTACGGCGCCCGCGACGAGCTTCGCACCGTGACGACCCCTGACCCCGACGGGCCTTCCAATCCGCTGCTGCCTTCGGTGATCACCTTTGGTTACGACCTGGCGCTCAACCGAACCTCGGTGGTCGATGCGCTGAACCGAACGACCACCACAACCTTCGACGCCCAGGACAGGGCGACCGAGACGCTTGATCCCATGGGCGGAGTGACGCGGGTCACCTTCGACCTCGCCGGGCGCATGACGGAATTGACCGATCCAGTCAATAACACCACGAGTTGGTCGCATGATAACGCCGATCGCGTCGTGTCGGAAACTAACGTGCTGAATTTCGCACGAACGTTTGTGTACAATGGCGCCGACGAGCTGACCAGCGTCACCGACCGCAACGGCCGCGAGCGGACGTTTGCCCGCGACAACCTGGGGCGGATCACGTCCGAGCAGTGGCTGGACGCGGCCCAGAACCCGATCCACACGATCAACTACGTCCATGACGTGGCCAGCCAGTTGACCAGCGTCTCGGACGCCTATTCTTCGTACGCTTTCGGTTATAATGATGCCGGCTGGGTGACGAGCGAGGACAACAGCGGCACGCCTGGGATGCCCAACGTGATCCTGACGCACGGCTACAACGCGTTCGGCGAGCGGACCAGCCGCTCGGACAATGTTGGTTCCGGCGGCTCGACCGCCTTCACGTTCGACCAGGCGCACCGCCTGACCGGCGCCACGCTGACCGTGGGCAGCAACACCGCGCAGGTGGCTTGGACCTACGACAATGCCGACCGCATGACCAGGATTACCCGTAACGGCATGGGGTCGGAGGTCTGGACCGACATCACGCTGGACAACATGGACCGCGTCAAGCGGATCGCGCACTCCAGCTACGCGAAGGGGATGATGTTCGGCAATCCTGCCTTGAGCGCCTTCGACTACACCTGGAACGCCGCCTCCGAGATCACCAGCTACACCGGCCCCGAGGGGACGCTCAACTATAGTTATGACACGACCAGCCAGTTGACCGGCGTGAGCGGGGCCCGCGCGGAGGCCTACTCGTACGATCTGAACGGCAACCGCACGATGGCCGGCTATTCGACGGGCACGGGCAACCGGCTCTTGTCGGACGGCGTGTACAACTACCAGCACGACAACGAGGGAAATCTCACGGTCCAGACCCGGATCTCGGACAGCCAGCGGACCGAGTTCACCTGGGACCATCGCAACCGTCTGACCAAGGTGCTGGTCAAGGACTCCGGCGGCGCCGTCCTGCGCGAGGCGCGCTTCACGTACGATGTGTTTGATCGGCTCATTGGCCGCTGGGTCGATATGGACGGCGCGGGGCCGCAGGCGGCGGTTCAGACCTGGCACGCCTACGACGGCGCGAACCCCTACGCCGATTTTAACAGCTCCGGCGCCTTGACCAACCGCTACCTATACAAGGCCATCGACGAGCTGATGGGGCGGATGTCGTCGTCGGGCGTGGTGGACTGGTACATGCCCGACCTCATTGGCTCGACGCGGCAGATCGTGAACAAGATGGGCACCAGCACGCTGCACACGGCCAACTACGACTCGTTCGGGAACATTGCCAGCCAGAGCGGCACGGGCGACCGCTTCAAGTACGCCGCCCGCGAGTTGGAGGCGGCGATTGACCAGTACCACAATCGCGCCCGCTGGTACGATCCCAGGGTCGGCCGGTTTACAGGTGAAGACCCGATCGGATTTGAGGGTGGGGATGCGAATCTTTTCCGATATGTCCACAACTCGCCGCTCCAATTCAGGGATCCTTTGGGCCATAGTGCTTGGAGCAATTATTTCAGAGACGTTGGTCAGACCGCGAAGGGATATTTTTGGAATGGCCCGATAAGCCTCGGAGCTGGTGCTTGGAACGCGGTGACACATCCAATCCAGACAGCAAAAGGCATTGGCCATGCCGTCGCCCACCCGATTCAGACTGGTCAGGCAGTCTACCAGCAAGCGAAGCAGCAGGCGCAAACGCCTCAGGGGCAGGGTCAATTGGGCTTCACCATAGCCTCCGGCATTCTCTCCGGGCCGGCAAACGCTGCCAAAGCCGCACAAGTTGCCAAAATGGCAAAGGCGGCAACCGTCGCAAAAACCGCGCAAGCAACGCAAAAGGCTGCTCAAGTTGCTAAAAGCGCGGCGACCAAGACGAAGACCGCCGTACAGAACGCGAATAAGCCGCCCGCGGTGTCAAGCGGCCTTGTCACTCAAGCGGTCTATCAAACGAAGTACAAAACGTTTGCCGCGGCGATGAAGGTGAACTGGCACCATATCTGGCCAAAGTACCTCGGGCCGCCACCCGCCGCCTTTACCCACCTCAGCGCCACGCTCGTGGGGATCCCTGCGGCCTATCACACCGTTATTCACCAAGCCATCCAGGCGGCCTTGCCGAGGGCCCTTGCCGGAACTTTCACGCCACAGCAGATCTATCAACAATTGACGGCCATCTATCAGAAGTACCCTCTGTCAGGTTTTCCAACGAAAACCTTCCCTCAACCGGTGCAGTAGCGTATAGTCGCCTCTGTGGGCATGTTTCTCGAAGGCCATTGTAGGCTGTTAACGCGATGAAGGAACTCCTCGATATCCGCGTTCCCGAAGAATGGGCTCAGCAAACGTTGGGTGACATTGGCCAGCCCCTTCCGATGCCGCTACCGGAAGTTGTGCCACCATTCATTCGCCAAATTATCATAGACGCCGCGGACCCACGGCTCCCCAACTTAAGGCGCCTGATCGAGCGAGAAGAGCGTCGCCGCCCCGGCACGACCATGGTCTTTGTATCCCGGCAGTATGATCCCGACGAGCTTCGCGCCGCCAGCGCATTTCGCCTCCGCGTGAATCCTTTTGTGATTGATACCTATGGAGAGGAATGCGGGACTGAATATGATGATCGTGCAGTGTGTGCTAAGTGTGGTGCGGGCAGGGTTCAACGGGGACCTCTCGTCCTTAACACGAAGAAGGTTCCTAAGAAGGCAGACATCGCCATCACTATCGCATATAATGAGTGGGTCGTCTCGGAGCGGTTGGTCTCGCTCATTGACTCGGAACGAGTAACCGGTTGCGAAGTCGAGCCAGTCATGGATTCAAAGGGACGACACGGGACGCCGAGATGGTATCAACTGCTCGTCACAGCGTACATTGGGCGAGCGTTCCCTCCCACACGGTTTGGTATCAATTATTTTCAAGAGGACCCGACGGGCGAGTACGCCTGCGATCTGCACGACTGGTCAGGCCTGGACGTGCTCTCGGAGCTTTATATACGCGCTCAAGGAAATGAACGGCCCGACATCGCGAAAACGACTAACCGAACCGGGCGTTTTGCAGGGTACATTCGGCCGGCGCCCTTACTCGTAATCTCCCCGCGGCTTGCATCCCTCTTGGGGGATCATGGGATGCGCGGCTACGCTCTAGAAGTAGCTCACTTTATTTGAGCCGTTCCCGGGCGCAGGCCGGATAAGGGGATAAGTCCAATATTCGGCTTGGGAATATCTCCTGCGGCGAGCAGCGGCGCGACGCGGCCCAGAATCCGATCCACGCGGTCAGCTACGTCCACGATGCGGCCAGCCAGTTGACCAGCGTGTCGCACGCCTACTCCTCTTACGCTTTCGGCTATAATGATGCCGGCTGGGTGACGAGCGAGAACAACAGCGGCACGCCGGGGATGCCCAACGTGGTCCTGACGCACGGCTACAACGCGTTCGGCGAGCGGACCAGCCGCTCGGACAATCTGGGCGGCTCGACCGCCTTCACGTTCGACCAGGCGCACCGCATGACCGGCGCAACGCTGACCGTGGGCGCGAACACCGCGCAGGTGGCTTGGACCTACGACAATGCCGACCGCATGACCAGGATTACCCGTAACGGCATGGGGTCGGAGGTCTGGACCGACATCACGCTGGACAACATGGACCGCGTCAAGCGGATCGCGCACTCCAGCTACGCGAAGGGGATGATGTTCGGCAATCCTGCCTTGAGCGCCTTCGACTACACCTGGAACGCCGCCTCCGAGATCACCAGCTACACCGGCCCCGAGGGGACGCTCAACTATAGTTATGACACGACCAACCAGCTCACGGGCGCCAGCGGGGCCCGGTCGGAGGCCTACGGCTACGACCTGAACGGCAATCGCACCATGACCGGTTATTCGACCGGCACGGGCAACCGGCTCTTGTCCGACGGCGTGTACAACTACACGCACGACAACGAGGGGAACCTGACGGTCCAGACGCGGATCTCCGACAGCCAGCGAACGGAGTTCACCTGGGCAGCCAGCCGCGGTCTTCCCCAGCGAGCATCGTCGGCTACGGCTTGGGGCGTGCTGGCCACACTGCTCGCCTTCATTGTTTGGCTGATGGCACGTTAGCGTCGGCAGTGGGCCGGGTGATCTCGTCAATCGCGACGAATGGCTTGTCGCCGGCCGGGCCGGCGGTCGAATCGCCGCATTTGGGGCAGCCGCCGCACGACCCGGCGCCCCTGGCCGAGAGCAACCTCCAGGCGCGGCGCAGCAAGTAGAGGCCCGCCCCGGTGGCCAAGGACAGGGCGGCCACGTTTTGCCAGTCGATCGAGTTCATGGGACGTCCAGCCGCGGCAAACAACCACTTCAAATCACCTGGGGCACGCTATCGCTTTGCCCCAGCCACCCCCGCTTCGATCCATATCGGAGCAATTTGTATCGGCCAACCCTAAGCGGCGAGCAGCATGCCGACCTGGTAAGTCAACAGGGCGGCCACGTAAGCCAGCACGGTCATGTAGACAAAGGTGAACACGGGCCAGCCCCAACTGTTGGTCTCGCGCTTGATGATCACCAGCGTCGAGGCGCATTGGGCACACAGCGCGAAGAAAACCATCAAGGACAACGCCACGGGAATGTTGAACACCGGGCGGTCGGTGCCGTCCCAGGTCGCCTGTTGCAAGGCCGACTGGAGGCGGCCGCGATCAAGCTGCTCGTCCACGTCGAGCTCGCCGCCCAGGTTGTAGATGATGCCCAGCGTGGCCACCACCACCTCGCGAGCGGGGAACGAGGCGATTGCGGCGCAGCCGATCCGCCAGTCCCAGCCGAGGGGCCTGACGGCCGGCTCGATCCAATTGCCCATCCGCCCCAGGATGCTCTGGCGATTGTAGGCGCCGGTGATTTCGTTCCCCAGCTCATCGAGCTGACCGGCGACGTCGTCGCGGCGGGGGTCGCCGGCCGGCAGCGCGGCCAGCTCGCGCTGGAGCGCCGCGCGCTTGGCCTGAAACGGCGCCTCGACCGTGGCCGAGTCGTGCGGATAGTAGAGGGCGGCCCAGACCAGGATCGAAACAGCCACGATCAGCGTGCCCGCGCGGCGGACGAAAGCCCATCCCCGCTCGACCATCCGGTACAGCACGGTGGCGGGAGCGGGCAGCTTGTAGGTGGGCAGCTCCATGACAAAGGCCGGCGTGGGACCCCGCAAGAGCGTCCGCTTGAGCACCAGCGCCACCACGGCCGCCGTCACGATGCCCACCAGGTACATGGCGGTCATGGTCAAGCCTTGCAGACCCAGCAGGCCCTTGGCATAGGTGCGCGGTGGAATGAAGGCGCCGACCAGCAGCGTATAGACCGGCAGGCGGGCGCTGCAGCTCATCAAGGGCGCGACGAGGATCGTGGTCAGCCTATCGCGGCGGTTCTCGATCACGCGGGTGGCCATGATCCCCGGCACGGCGCAGGCGAACGACGACAGCATGGGGATGAACGACTTGCCGGACAGGCCCACGCGGACCATCAGCTTGTCCATCAGGTAGGCGGCCCGGGCCATGTAGCCGCAGTCTTCCAAGAGCGCGATAAAGAAAAACAAGATCATGATCTGCGGCAGGAAGACCAACACGCCCCCCACGCCGCCGATCAGACCATCGACCAGCAGGCTCCGCAGCGCGCCCTCGGCCATCGCGGCTTCGACCCAGCCGCCCACCAAGGCCTGGCCCGCTTCGATCGCGCCCATCAACGGTTCCGCCCAGCGAAACACCGACTGAAACACGATCACCATCATCAACACGAAGCAGGCGGTGCCCCACACGCGGTGCGTGAGCAGGCGGTCGATGCGGTCGCCGAGCGTCACCGGCCGCTCGAGGGGCCGCTGGACCACGCCTTCCAGGACGCGGCCGACCCAGCCATAGCGGGCCATCGCTTCGACCGCCGGCACGGCAAACCCGGCCTTGGCCAGCCGCTGCCGGGCCGCGGCCAGCCGCTCGGCCAGGTCGGAGTTTCCGGCGCCGGCGAGGCGGCCTTCGACATATCCACCCGTGTCCAGCAGCAGCCTCTCCACCAGGTACCGCGGCAGGCCACCGCCGTTCGCCCAGGTCGAGAGCGACTGCTCCAGGGCGGCCACCTCCTGCTGAAAGGGCTGGGGGAAGGGATTGTCGTGGGATCGCGGCGGCTGGTCGGCCACCGAGGCCAGCGCTCGTTTGAGCTCGCTCAGGCCGCGCCGCCGATTGGCCTGGACTTCGACGACGCGGACGCCCAACTGACGGGCCAGCAGCTCGACGTTGATCGCCAGCCCGCGATGGCGAGCCAGGTCGGTCATGTTCAAGGCCAGCACGACGGGCAGGCCAAGGTCGAGCACCTGGCTGACGAGGTATAGATTGCGCTCCAGGTTACTGGCATCGACAATGCACAGCACGGCGTCGGCGGGCGCCGTATCGGCGCGGCGCCCCAGCAGGACGTCGACCGCCACCATCTCGTCGGGCGAGCGTGGAGCCAGGCTGTAGGTGCCGGGCAGATCGACCAGCGAGAAATGCCGGCCCTCGTGGGTCATCTGGCCGAGCTTCTTTTCCACCGTGACGCCCGGATAGTTGCCCACCCGCTGCCGCACGCCCGCCAGGGCATTGAACAGCGTCGACTTGCCCGTGTTCGGGTTGCCGATCAGGGCCACGGTGAGCGATTTGGGCGCGGCGGCGATGGCCATGACAATGATTACCCGCTTGGACGTGATTGAGGTGGGGCCGGATGGCCGGCGGTGGAGTCGTTGTCCCGGTAATCAGCCGTGCAGTTGGCCGCCATGAGGCTGAACGACTTGTACGCGCTGGGCCTCGCTTTTTCGGACGCTCAAACGGTAACCGCGTACTTCCAACTCGATGGGGTCGCCGAGCGGAGCGGCGCCCACCACTTGAACCTCGACCCCCGGAGTCAGCCCCATTTCGAGCAGGCGCACGCTCACGTCGTCGCCGCCGGATATTTCTTGCACTCGCCCCCGAGCGCCCTTGGGGAGTTCCGCGAGGCACTTCACGCCTGGCCTCCCGGCGTCACGAGCACCCTGAGCAAGTCGTCACCTCGAAAGCAGAGCTTCTGGCCACCCATCCGCACGATGCAGGCCCTGCCCGGCTGCACCATCTCGACCGCCACGCCCCCCTTCAATCCCAGCTCGTGCAGGCGGTGGACCATGTCGTCGGGCCCCAGGATCTGGGCGACCACGGCCGCCTGCCCAGTGACAAGCTGGCTCATTGGGATCAGATCGAAGGGGCTGGTCACGAGGAGGGCCGCTCCAGGGAGGTCAGTTGAGACACCGTCTCAACTTCACCCGCATTGTAAGCCGGCCTGGCGCCCTAAGCAACGGGGCGGGGCGAAGTGGCGAGTAAGGATCGGCCGAAAAACAACTTTCTCAGATCGCAACTGGGGCACGCTTATCGCTTTGCCCCAGGCACCCGGGGAAAGAGGACAAGGAGACAAGGGGACAAGGCGACAAGGGGAACGGGGGAGACGGACCTTTCGACAAGCTCAAGGCAGGGACGGACGAAGGCTGGGGCACGCTTATCGCTTTGCCCCAGGCACCCGGGGAGAGAGGACAAGGAGACAAGGGGACAAGGCGACAAGGGGAACGCGGAGGGAACGGACGAAGACTGGGGCACGCTTATCGCTTTGCCCCAGGCACCCAGCAACGGGCCGCTTACTGGGCGATGCCAAGCTTCTGGGCCAGGCCTCCCCAAACCACCTGCGACAGGTCGCCCGCATAGCCGGCCAGGTTCTCATGGGGGTTGTCGATGACGATTCCCAGGATCAGCACCCGGTCCTGCGGTTTCAACGCGGGCTGCGGCACGTCGCGGCTGAGCACGGTGACCAACTTCGGCGCGCCGAACAGAACCAGCCGGGTGCGATGCAGCGAACCTTCCTTCGCCAGATCCTGCACGGTGCCCGCCAAGGCGATGCCGCTGTCCGGCCGGCTGCCGGCTTCCAGCCGCATCCCGGCCAGACGGCCCACGGTGTGCCGCTTTTCGCCGTCGCCCACCGCCTTGAGCAACAGGTTCTGCACCGCCCTGCGCCGATTACTGAAGCTCGGGTCAACGGCATCGATCCGCACAAAGGTCACCGCCTCCGCCAATCGGCAAAGCTCGCCGTAGGCCTCCGGCGTCAGGCCTTTCGCTGCACCGCCCATGCACTCGGGACATGCCACTTGCGGCGGGTTAGAGCCGGCCGCCGGCGCGGAGCTGGCGGCTTGGGCATCGTTGCCCGGACTTTCCTGGACCCGCCGCACAAGGCCGGTCGCATCGCAAACCGGGCAGATCACCTTCGAGCCGGTCTCGGCCAGAATGCCGGCCAGCTCGTCGGGCGTGTAGGGTGTGACATGACGCGGCCCCAAGGGGACGGCCTCTGCACTCGGCGGGGAACCGGCGGCCGCACTCGGGTCGCCCCCGGGCGATTCGCCGAGCGGTCCGGCGGGCGGTGGGGTGCCCGCTGCGGCCATCTCGGTAGGTTCCTCCGGTTCGCCTGGGCCGGCGGCCGGGCCGTCAGGATCGTCTTGTGGAATGCCCTGGCGGCGGCCCCCGAAAAAACTCTCAGCCGGACTTTCGGAGGCCGGTCCGCCTTGGGCTTCATGATCCGCCTGGACCGCCTCGCCGCCGCCCGGCACGAGCCAATCGGGCAGCTTGTGCCGCAGATCGAGGAAGTCGGCCCGGGCGCCGCCGATCCAAAGCAGGACATAGTAGCCGATAGCGGACCCCACGATGGCCCCACCAAAAATGCCCACCAACTGACCGAGGACCCCCACCCCCTTGTTCCTGGAGCCAAGCTGGGACTGCACGCGGTAGGGTTCGGCGCCGTCCGCCTCGTCGTCGGTCTGGGGAGCGGTGTCGCTCGGCTGGGTGGCAGTCGCCGCGGAGGCTGGCTTGCTCATGGCGGCCGCCAGCATGAGGCCGGGGCCCACGTCGCCGGTTATGCCACCGGGCGGCATTTCGATGGGGGTCAAATCGAAGCCATCCGGATCGGCCCGCGATTGGCCGGCTGCCGGGTCGGGCGGGGCGCTGCCTGGGGCGGCGGCGTCAGTTTCCGGACGGAAGGGCTCAACCCGTGTATCTGCCAGCTCGAATGGCGAGGAGGAGTCGAAGGCGGTTCCGGGCTGGACCAGCGTGGCCTCGGGCGGCAGGCGGCGGCTGGTGGCCAGGGCCTGGTGGGCGGGAAACTCGACCTGGCAGAGCGGGCATCGCAACCGCCTGAGTGGATCTGGGAGGCTGGGGATCGTGATTTCGCCCAGACACTCAGGACAACAGGACAGGCTGGGCATGGATGCCCTCCGACGTGAACTTGCCTGTTTGAGTTTAGCAGGAATCTCCGCCCCTTTGCCAGGCGGATGTGGCTCAACTTGCGCCTGCTAGCCGTGGACAATTATCCCAGGGAGACCGAGCAGCTATTCCAGGGGACCGAGCAGCCACCAGCCGGCAAATGCGGATGCGAAGGACATGCTCAACAAGAGGACTAAAAACGCGGCGGCCTTGAGTGTCGCCACGACGCCCTCCCAGCCACGGGTGGCAAAGAGGTGGGCAGGAATCATGATGAGCGGCCCGGGACAGATCACCATCATGAAAGCGAACAAACGCCATCGCTCCACATCGAATTCCTCACGGTCGTAGGCACACCATTTGAGCAGCAAGACCGCCCAGGCAACTGCGTGGACGATGTTCAGTCCGCGCAATTGCAGGCTGTCGGACTCGACCATCCCAGCAAGGAAGCCAGCCGCAGCGAACAGAACCACCATCCACCACAGCAGCCGGCGCTTCCGATCATGGAAGGCCGCCAGCGGCGGCGGTTCGACGCTCGGCTCGAACTCGGTGGCCGGCGCCTGGTATGGATTTGGCGCGTCGTCCATCGAACAGCCTCCCGTTGACGGAACGTGCTCGGCATCGACCACAATTCGGCCGGACATTCCAGCCCGCTCTAGCTAACTCCGTAGAGCAGGCCCAGCTTGCCGGTGAGATGGGCGATCAAGGGAGCGTGCGAAAGCGGCTGGCCGGTGATCCGCTGAACCAGCTCGCCGGCCGTGTAGCATTGCCCGTGGCGGTGAATCTTCTCGGCCAGCCAGCCACGCAACAATGCGAACTCGCCGCGCCGGAACCGATCGGCCAGGCCGCCCAGGTCGGCCTCGGCACGGGCGAAGAACTGGGCCGCGTACAGGTTGCCCAGGGAGTAGGTGGCGAAATAGCCGAAGAGCCCGGCGCTCCAGTGGATGTCCTGCAAGACGCCCTCGGCGTCGCTGCCCGGCTCGATGCCCAGGTAGGCGCGGTACTTTTCGTTCCAGGCCGCGGGGAGCTCGTCGACCGCCAGCTCGCCGTTGAGCAGGTCCTGCTCCAGCTCGAAACGGATCAGGATGTGGAGGTTGTAGGTCGCTTCGTCGGCTTCGACGCGAATCAGCGAGGGGCGCACGGCGTTGACCGCGAAGTGGAAGTCGTCCAGGCGCACGTCGTCGAGGGCCTCGGTAAACGCGCGGCGGGCCGAGGGGAAGAAGTGCTCCCAGAAGGGGCGTCCCCGTCCCACCAGGTTCTCCCAGAGCCGCGACTGCGACTCGTGGATGCCCATCGACACGGCCTCACCCGGCGGCAAGCCGAAATGCTCCGGGCGCAGTCCCTGGTCGTAGATGCCGTGCCCGGCCTCGTGCAGGATGCCGAACAGTGCGGTGCTGAAATAGTGCTCGTCGTAGCGGGTAGTGATGCGGCAGTCGTGCGGGCCGGGGGCCGTGCAAAACGGGTGGGCGGTCACGTCCAGCCGGCCGCGGTGGAAGTCGAAGCCGACCCGCCCGGCCACCTCACGGCCAAAGAACTCCTGGGCATCGACCGGGTAGCGCCGGTGGAGGATCGCCAAGTCGGGCTGCCGCGGGGAGGCCAGCAAGCGGGCGACCAGCGGCACCAGCTCCTCGCGCAGCGCGCCAAGCACGCGGGCCACGTGCTCGGTCGACTCGCCCGGTTCGAAATCGTCGAGCAAGGCGTCGTAGGCGCAGCGATCGTAGCCGATCGCCTCGGCCTGGCTCCGCTTGAGCTCGACGGTTTTTTTCAGCAGGGGAGCGAAGGAGGCGAAGTCGTTGTCGCGCCGCGCCGATTGCCAGGCCTGCTGCCCCAGCACGGAGGTCCGCGTCAGCTCCTCGACCAGCGAGCGAGGCAATTTGAGCTTCTTGTCGTACTGGCGCTTGATCTGCCGGATCGTCGCGCCGGCGTCGCTGGCCGGATCCTTGGCCAGGGGACTGTCGGCCAGGTGGGTCAGCCATTCGCCCAGCTTGGGATCGGTCTGCCGCTGGTGGATCATGCCGGACAAGAGCGTCATCTGCTCGGCACGATAGTCGCCGCCGGCGGCGGGCATCAGGCAGCGCTCGTCCCAGCTCAACAGCGATTCGATCGAAGCCAACAGCGCCGTCTGGCGGGCGTGCTGGCAGAGCTGATCGAGAAGCGGTGCTGGGTCTGAGGGCGGCATGCTTGGGCAATAGCAGGTGGGAGCGGCCGCGGCAGCACCGGGCCGGACGTTCCATGCCCTTTTGTACCTGCAAGCAGGCGGCGATGCCAGACGGGGAAGGTCTTAGGACTTGGGACTTAGAACTTTGCAAGTCCAGGACTTCGTACCTAAGAAACCAAAGAACAAAGACCCAAGCAGAGAGGGTCCACCTTGCCGCGACCGGTGGTTAGTAGCCGACGTTGCGCTCGATTTCCTGCGCCCTGGTGCTGTAGCCAAACCGGTCGCTGGTGTTGGCCCTGGGGCGCAAGTTGGCGCCCCAATCGCCGAATTGGTCGCGAAAACCGGGCCCCCGCAGGTCATGGCGAGCGCAGCCCAGCGATACCAGCGCAACGGCGGCGACTGCCGCCAGCAGCGACCACCCAGCGCCACGTCGATTTGGCTTGTGACTGTGCATCGGCGGATCTTCGGACCAGCAACCGGCCCCGACTTCGGGGTGGGGGCCGGAGTGTGCCAAAAGCGGGCAACCGAGTCCAGATCAAATTGATCCCAAGCCGCCGACCTGTCAGGATGGAAGCCTTGCCGAGCCGTGTCCCGAGGACCCATCTGTGCTGGACATCCTGGTTGTCGCCCCGCATCCCGACGATGCCGAACTGGGCATGGCGGGCACCATCCTTAAGTTCCGGGCCGAGGGGCTGACGGTGGGCATCCTGGAGCTTACCGACGGCGAGCCGACGCCGTTCGGCGACCCGGCAACCCGGGCCCGCGAGACCGAGGCGGCCAGCCGGGTGTTGGGCATCACCTGGCGGGAGAACCTGGGACTGACCAACCGCCGCCTGGAACACACGTTGGAAGCCCGCGGCCGGTTGGCGGAGGTCTTTCGCCGGGTGAGGCCTCGCTGGCTGTTCGCCCCTTACTGGGTGGACGCTCATCCCGACCACCTGGCCGCCACCGAGCTGATCGAGGCCGCCCGTTTCTGGTCCAAGCTGACCAAGACCGACCTGGCCGGCGAGGCTTTCCATCCGCAGCGGATCTTTTACTACTACTGCGTGCACCTGCGGCTGGCCGCGCAGCCGGCGTTTGTCGTCGACATCAGCCCTTATTGGGAGCAGAAGCGGGCGGCAATCGAGTGCTATCACAGCCAGTTCATCGAGGGGCGCGGGGCGGCAACGCCCGGCTTTCTGGATCAGTTGCGCGACCAGGCAGCCTATTGGGGCTGGTCGATCGGCGCCGTCTACGGCGAGCCGTTTGCCAGCCGCGAGCCGGTCGGGCTGTCGAGTCTGCGCGATCTGCTCTGAGACGGGTGTGGAGAGTGTCACTCAGGCCACTGGCGGACAATCCCCTCGCCTTCCATGACCTGCACGATCCGATCGGCCTCGACGTCGTGTAGGACCTCCTCGCGGCCTGATAGCCAATGGATGGTGATCGAATCGAGGCGGTCGGCTTTTCCCAGGCCCCAGTGGATGCGGGGATCGCTCGAGGAAAGATAGCTGGAAGCGGGTGAAACCTGGCCGATCCAGACCTCGTCGCCCCGCCGGCCCGTCAGGCGGGCGCCGTAGGCAAAGCGGTTGGAACCGGGACTGCGCAGATCGAGCTTGATCCAGTGGTTCGCGGTCTTCGACTCGTTCAACAGCAGCACGACCGGGCCCTCGTAGTCGACCACCAGCAAATCGATCCGGCCATCGTTGTCGATATCGCCGGCGGCCGAACCGCGGCCCAGAAGCGGCGTGGCCAAGTCGCCTCCCAGGATGGGAACCAGGTCGACGAACCTCTCGCCGGCCTGGTTGTGGAAAAGCATCATCGGCTGCCGGAATAATGTTGACGGGTTGATATCGGTTGTGTTGTCGTAGACGTGGCCGTTGGCATAAGCCACGTCGGGCCAGGAGTCGTTGTCCATGTCGAGCCACTTGGCTCCGAAGCCGAGCGGCTTGAACGTGGCGGCGGCGAGGCCCGTGCGGTTGCTGGCGGAATCGAAGATGAAGTTGTCGAAGTTGCGAAACACCGCGTACGGTTCGTCGGAGAACCCGGTCACGGTCAGGTCCTCCAGCCCGTCGCGGTCGAAGTCGGCCCAATCCGCGGCCATGGCCGCCATGGCCGCGAAGTTGTGGACGGCGAGGCCGCTTTGAAAGCCGAGGTTTTCGAACCTCAGTCCTCCCAGGTTGTGCATCAACTCGGCATCCGTGCCGTCGTTGCCGACGTAGAAATCCATTCGCCCATCGCGGTCCAGATCGGCGAAGGCCAGCACCAGGGCCTTACCGTTGGTGTCGGGCAGGCCGGCTTCGTCGACGAGACCGAACCCCCCGCTGCCGTCATTCCGCCACATCTCGCCGAATTCGGGCTTGTACCTGCTGGGTGGGCACCCCGACAGCACACCCGGGGTCAGCTCGCAGTACTGCTGCTCACCGGGACCAAAAACAACGTAGTTCAAGATGACGAGGTCCAGATGGCCGTCGCCATCGAGGTCCATGAACCCGGCACTCGATCCCCAATGGCCCCGGTTCGCCGGATCGAGGCCGGCTTGTGTCGTTGCCTCGCGGAATACCGAGCCGCCGATATTCTGGAACAAGACCAGGCGGTGCAGACCGGTCACAAGGATATCGAGGAAACCGTCGCCGTCGTAATCGCCGATGGCGCAGCCGGTCCAGTCCCCCTCGACGGTGTCGATTCCCGCCTCGCTGGTGACGTCGACAAAATGCCCCTGCCCCAGGTTGCGATAAAGCCGCGGGTAGGGATCGGCCACCAGCAGCACGTCCTGCCAGCCGTCGTTGTCGTAGTCGAACAGCGCGCAGCCGCAGCCAAAGGCTTCCGGAGAGCGCATGGGCCGGGGCTGCTGGGGCCATTCGAACTTCAGACCCCGCTGGTGGGCGGCGCTCGAAAAGCGAATGCCCGTGTCGGCCGGCGCTACCGCCGCATCGGGCTCGTCTCCGATGGAGCCCGTGGCAGTCGCCGTGCGAGCATCGGCGGCGTCTCGGCCACAGCCCGAGCAGGCAAAGGCAGCCAGCGCCACGGCCGCCAGAGCCAGGTATACCGTGCCGCGGCCGCGGCAGCGATAGGGCCGTTTGGGATGAACCAACGGAGAGTGCATGTGGATTCGCGCGCGGGCGTAGCAAAGGTTTCGGCGTCAGCCTTCAGTTTGCCTGGTTGCGCCGTAGCTTGCAAGGACAAGCCGGGGCGGACCGGCGCTTACAACTCGGCTTCGATCCTGCGCCACGGAATGAGCAGTCCTACCAGTTCGCGGCTGTCCCCCTCGCCGCGCGGGACCAGCACGTGGTCCTCGTCGAGGAAACGGGCGCGTGCGTCCTGATGGTCCATGTTCTTGATCCGCCAGACCACCTGCCGCCGTGGGCGGTGGAAGAGCGAACGCCCGTTGAGCAGCCAGCCACGGCCGCCAGGCTCCCATTCGATCGCCGGCCCTCGGTAAAACGGGAACCAGCCGTCGGTGCCGTCGATGCTGAGGTCGTGCTCGAAAACCAGCTCGGCCCGGCCGTTGAAGCACACAATGCGCTTGCCCCGATCGGTGAGCATCGCCAATTCCTGGCCATCGGGTGAAAACGCCAGACCGTCAATATCGACGCGGCCCGGCCGCATGGCGGCAGGCGTCATGCTGGCGGCCACTTTGCCCTTTTGCACGTCGTACACGATGGCCCCGAAGCGCGTGGCGGCCGCCAGGTATTTTCCGTCCCTGCTGAGCGATGCCTTTTTGGAGTCGAACTCCTCGGTACGAAACTCGTTGATCAGCTTGCCGCTGGAGATGTCCCACAGTTGCACCCGCTGATCTCCCAAGGTTCTGGCCGAACTGACCAGCCAGCCGTCGCCGGCAAACTCCAGAAACTGCAACTCGAGGTGCGCCCGCCGGAATGGCAGCAGGTGGACCCGCTCGCCCGTTTCGCACGAACCGACCTCGATCCAAGGGATTTCACCCTTATTCCCGACGGCATAATGCTTGCCGTCGGGCGCTATGGCGCGCATCGCGTCGGACGGCGAATTGCCGGCAAGCTTCCCCAAGGCGTCGACCGTCTCGAGGTTCCACACCTGGTTGCCCACCGCGACAAACGGGGCCACGCCCCCGGCAAAGACAACGGGAGTGTCGCGCTGGGGCAGTGGAATCCTGACCCTCGCGTCATCATCCATGCCGGCCTCGCCGCCCAGCGAAATGCCGTCGGAACCATCGCCGGCAGATTCCGGCAAGCCGGCGCCGGATCTCGTGATGGAAACCTGGCTCCGGCCAGACGGAGCGGCCGGGCCAAGCGACGAATCGACCGAGACGCCCGGCGGGCCGCTCGATCCGCTCGGCGAGCGGTCGGTGACGATCGGCTTGACGAGTTGCCGGCTGTCGAGCCTGGTCGACTGTTGCGGTTCACGATCGGGGGCAGGCCCGGAGCCGCCGAGGGTCGCCGCCGCGGAGGCCAGTGGGCCGACGGTGCGGCCCTCGTCCAGATCTGGCCGGTCGCTGTCCGCCCCGCCCCGCCCACGGACGGCGAGCATGACCGTGACCAGGATCAAGCCGGCCGCCGCCATGCTGATCGGAACCAACCAATGATAGGCCGGCGTCTTCCCGCGAGATATCGACCGCAAGCGGGCCGGCAGGCGCCCGCGGCCATCCTGACCGAGCCGCACCGCTTCGTGTGCCGCGGGTTGAGGAAAGACGTCGAACAACTGCTCGCCCGGAGCAAGGGAGGAGCCGCGGCTGGCTCCGGGCAGCCGCTGGCTGGGCGGCACGCTCGCCGCCGGGGAGGCAGGAAGGCCGGGCAAGGGGCCGGGACGGTAAGGCTGCGTGGGTAGGGGCAACCGGCTGGCGGTTGCGGGTGACCCGGCGGCCGGAGTTCTCCTAAGGGCGGCGTCGTATTCCGCCCGGCGTGCCGGGTTGATCAGGCAGAGTTGGGCGGCGGCGATCTCGTTTAGAATCCGGGCGGCCTCCTCCGCGTATTGACCGCTCTGGAAATTACGGACATAGGCGCTCTGCCGGACGACGGCGGCATTGATGACTTCGCGGTCGTTCTCGTCGGGCGAAATGCCCAACAACTGATAGTGCGTCGGAGGCCGGCTGTCTTGCGGGATTCCCAGCCACTTCCGATACGGATCAAACATCGCCAGAACCCTTGCCCAAACTGTCGAGGCCCACCGTGGTGCCAGCGCTTGCCGGGCCGCCGCGGGAGCGGAGGAACCCATGCACCGGCTATTGGGCACCGGCTATTGAGCGCGCGGGGGCGTTGGCCGAAAAACGTCTTGGAAACAGTGTAAATGTTCCAGTGAATCTCGGCTAGCGAAAACCCGGTTTCGGGGGCTTCTCCGGGCAGCCGGGGCCAGTCTGCCCGGCGGCCCGCGGACGAAGCCGGCTGTTTACCTCGACTTCGCGTTGGCTTAGTATGGTTCCTGGCCTGATTGGTGCCGCCCCACAGCCCCCGCGCCGCGGGAATAAAGCGATTGTCGTCGGGCAGGCAGAGCATCCGATTCGCCACGGCGCGAGCACTCGACCATGAGCGCCAAGCTCAACCAGTTGCTTGAAAAACACGGCGTCGGCTTTGTCGAGCAGGTGATTCGAGAGCTGGAAGGCAAGCCTTGCCAGCAGATCCGTGACGATGCCCAATACGAGACGAACCTGGTAGCCGGGGCTTGGCGCCGCGCGCCCTTGCAGATCCGTCTGTTGGAACCGGACCTGCTGGGCTGGAAGGAGTTCTGCTTCTCGTTTCGCGACGACGTGTTCGACACGGCGGGCACCAGCGTCGCCCTGCGCAGCGGCTGGGAGCCGGCCCTGGCCATGGCAACGCGAAGCCTGGCGGTGGAGGTGGACGGCACGGCGCTGCCCTCTTCAGCCGACGCCGACGGGGCCGATGCCACGACCTCGCCCTCGTCCCCCGCCCGGAGCGTGCCGCCCTCACCCCCCGCCCAGGTGCGAGGCACGACGCCGGCGGTCGGCATCGACTTGGGCACGACCTACTCGGTCGTGGCCCACCTGGACCACCAAGGACGCCCGGCAAGCATTCCCAACTCCAACGGCGACATCCTGACGCCCAGCGTGGTGCTCTTCGATCGGGACGGCACGGTGGTTGGAAAGGAGGCGGTGCTGGCGGCGCCGCTCGAGCCCCACAAAGTCGCCGACTGTGTCAAACGCGACATGGGGGCCAAGCAGTACCGCAAAGCGATCAACGGCGAGTTCCTGCCGCCGGAAGTGATCTCGTCCTACATTTTGCGGCGATTGAAGGCCGACGCCGAAAAAAAGCTGGGCCCGCTCACCAAGGCCGTGATCACCGTGCCGGCTTACTTCGACGAGACCCGCCGCCGGGCCACCATGGACGCCGGGCGGCTGGCCGGGCTGGAAGTGCTCGACATTTTGAACGAGCCGACCGCGGCGGCCATCGTCTACGGCTACCAGGAGGGCTTTCTCGACAGCGCGGGCCAGGTGCAGGGCGAAGGGCCGATGCGGGTGCTGGTCTACGATCTGGGCGGGGGGACGTTCGACGTAACCGTGGTGGAGATGAGCGGGCAATCGTTCAAGGCCATTGCCACCGACGGCGACGTGCGGCTGGGCGGCAAGGACTGGGATGAGAAACTGGTCGATGTGGCCGCCGAGCGGTTCAAGCAGCAGCACCAAGTCGACCCCCGCACGGACCCCGAAAGCGCCCAGGATTTATGGAGCGCTGCCGAGCTGGCGAAGAAGACCCTCTCCGAGCGGGCCAAGGCCACGATGGTGGTGAATCACCAGGGCACGCGGCTCAAAGTGGAGGTGACCCGCGACCAGTTCGAAGAGCTGACGGCCGCCTTGCTGATGAGGACCAGGACCACCACGGAAATCGTGGTGATGCAGGCCGGCTTCTCCTGGGACCAGATCGACAAGGTGCTGCTGGTGGGCGGCTCGACGCGGATGCCGATGGTGATCCGCATGCTGACCGAGCTGTCGGGCAAGCGGTTGGACCGATCGGTTTCGGCCGATGAGGCGGTCGCGCACGGGGCGGCTCTGTACGCCGACCTGATGCTGCAACGGCAAGGCAGCGGCGGCGGTCACACGCAGTTCTCGGTCACCAACGTCAACTCGCACAGCCTGGGGGTGGTGGGCGTCGACCCCGTGACGGGCCGCCGTGTGAACCGGATCATCATTGCCAAGAACACGCCGCTGCCGCACTCCGCCGCCGGCCGGTTCAAGACCTTCCGGGCCAATCAGCCTAACGTGCGGATCTGCGTGCTGGAGGGAGAGAGCGAGGTCCCGGAGGCGTGCACCGAGGTGGGCGTTTGTGTGATCCGCGACCTGCCTCCCAACCTGCCGGCGGGATGGCCGGTGGAGGTGCGCTACACGTATCGCGACAATGGCCGACTCCAGGTGGCCGCCAAGCTGGTCGGGCACGAAGCCACCGTCAGTACGGAGTTCGTGCGGGACAACAAGCTTTCGGACGACGACCTGATGTTGTGGGCGGAGTGTCTGGCCGTCGAGGCCCAGCGCGGCGACTGGTAGCCGGCGAAAAGACCATGGCCAAGAAGCAGGGCGATCTGCGGGTGCTCAAGGGGGAGGCCATCTATGGGCCGATGTCCAAGAGCGATCTCGATCAACTGCTGGCCGAGGGCCGGATCGGCCGCGACGACCAGGTCTCGGTGCGGGAAGGGCCCTGGCTGTTGGTTTCCGATTACCTGGCCAACCCGTCCGCCTGGGAGGACACGCCGCTGCCGGCGTCGTCACCCGCGGCGGGCCGGGAAGGCGGCGGCCGGGAAGGGCCCTTGCGGGTTCTGAAGGGCGACCGCATCTTTGGTTCGCTCGATCGCCAGCAGATCGCCGAGCTGATCGATGCCGGCCGCTTCACGGGCGACGACCTGGTGTGCGCCTTGCACGGACCGTGGATGAAACTGGCCGACTTTTTCGCGCCGCCGCCGCGGGTCGCCCCGCCGGTGGCTCTGGACGACGACGTCAGCCCTTATGACCCGTTCACGCCCACCATTTTCGAAGTCGCCGAGCTGGTCGATCCGGGCATCGCCGTGTTCGCCTCCGAATCGGGTCTGCGCCCCCGAAGCGTAGTACACACTCCGCAACTGTCGGACGAGTGGTACGTGAAAGTCCGCGGCATCCATTCGGCCCCCCTGCAAAAGCACCACCTGCGGTCGCTGCTGGCGGCCAACGAGATTACGCCGGATTGCCCGGTCAGGCATCCGAGCTGGCGCAGCGAAAACTGGTGGCCGATCCGTTCGGTCCCCGAGCTGGCCGACCTGGTCGGCCGTTCACCTGGGCTGTAGGGCAGCTTCGCCGCGCGTGCCGCCTTGGGGAACCATTCGGCTTTTCGAGGGCATTCAAGCGAGAGGATGGCTTGCGGCAGCCGATAAATATCACTATAACAATCAACTTCGTAATCATGCTCTGAGCCGGACGACGGGATCGACTGCCATGGAAGCCATGTGGCCAGCTTGGTTTACCTTGGGCGTGGTAGCGCTGGTTCTCGCCTTGCTGATTCGCTCGCGGATTGCCCCGGACGTCGTGTTGATCGGGGGCGTGGCGCTGTTGCTTGTGGCAGGGATCCTGGAACCCCGCGAGGCGCTCTCCGGACTCGCCAACGAGGCGATGGCCACCGTGGGCGTGCTGTTTATCGTCGGCGCCGGGGTGCGGCAGACCGGGGGCGTCGATCTGGTCGTCCATCGTTTGCTCGGCCGCCCGGCGTCGGCCACCGGCGCTATTTCCCGGCTGATGTTGCCCACCGCCGGCATGAGCGCATTCATGAACAACACGCCGCTGGTGGCCATGCTCATCCCGGCGGTCAACGATTGGGCCAAGCTGTGCCGCGTTCCGGTCTCGAAGCTCATGATCCCGCTCAGCTATGCCGCGATCCTGGGAGGGACCTGCACGCTGGTGGGCACCAGCACGAACCTGGTCGTGCACGGACAGGTCAAGGCGGCAGCCAAGGCCGGCCTGGAATCCGGCATTGCCGCCGGGCTCACGCCCGAGGAGGCGCTTGCCCAGTTCGAACGCGATACGGGGTTGCCGGCCGAGGGCCTGTGGATGTTCGACATCACCTGGGTAGGGCTTCCCAGCGCGCTGGCCGGATGCGCGTTCATCGTGCTGGCGGCGAACTGGCTGTTGCCGAATCGCCAGCCGGCGATGGGCAGCCTGAGCGATCCTCGCTCGTATACCGTCGAGATGCTGGTGGCGCCGGACAGTCCGCTGGCGGGCAAGACGATTGAAGAGGCGGGCTTGAGGCACCTGCCCGGCGTCTTCCTGGCCGAAATCGACCGGGAGGGGATCGTGCTGCCGGCCGTGTCGCCGGGCGAGCGGCTGCGCGCCAACGACCGCCTGGTGTTCGTGGGCGTGGTGGAGTCGGTGGTCGACCTGCAGAAGATCCGGGGCCTGCTGCCCGCCACCGACCAGGTGTTCAAGCTCACCGCCCCCCGCGCCACGCGATGCCTGATCGAGGCGGTGGTGTCGAATAGTTGCCCCCTGGTGGGAAAAACGATTCGCGACGGCCGCTTCCGCTCCGTATACAACGCCGTGATCATTGCCGTGGCCCGCAACGGCGAGCGGATCCAAAAAAAAATCGGCGACATCGTGCTGCGGGCCGGCGATACGCTGCTGTTGGAAGCGCATCCTTCCTTCGCCGACCACCAGCGCAACAGCCGCGACTTCTTTCTGGTCAGCCGCCTGGAGGATTCCAATCCACCCCGACACGATCGGGCCATCCTGGCCATGCTCATCCTGGCGGCCATGGTGGCCGTGGTGAGCCTGACCGACATCGGCATGCTCACGGCCGCGATGGTGGCGGCCGGCCTGATGATCATGACCCGCTGCTCGAGCGTGAGCGTCGCCCGCCGCAGCGTCGATTGGGAAGTGCTGCTGGCGATTGCCGCCTCGGTGGCCATCGGGACCGCGCTCGAAAAAACCGGCGCCGCCGAGCAGATCGCCCGCACGATCATCGGCCTGGCGGTCGGCAGCCCCTGGGCCTCGCTGGCCGCCATCTACCTGGTGACGCTGGTTGCCACGGAGTTGATCACCAATACGGCCGCCGCCGCGCTGATGTTTCCGATGGCGGTCGCGGCCGCCCAGCGGCTCGACGTCAACGTGATGCCCTTCGTGATCGCCGTGATGATGGCTGCCTCGGCCGGTTTCGCCACGCCGATCGGCTACCAGACCAACCTGATGGTCTACGGCCCCGGCGGCTACCGCTTCGGCGATTACATCCGAATCGGAATCCCGCTGGATCTGCTCGTCGCAGCCATTACTCTGGTGCTCGCACCGTTGATTTGGCCTTTTCGCTAGCGGTGCCGCGCAACCGGCGCCGATACGCGGCCCTGACTTGACTGGCCGCAGGCCCTGTGTTCAGATTCTTCGCAACCCCCGTGTCACTGTTTGCAACCCCTGTGCCACTGCTTGAAGTCCGCTCTTGGTCGCGCCAAAGGCGGACGGAGCAGTGCCGTAGGGGCACCACGTTCCTCCCGGAAACGCCTTGCTGATGAGCATCCCCAGCCAACCCTGGTACCGCGATCTGACTCGCTATCACTGGTTCGTGTTCGTCGTGGCCGCCCTGGGTTGGCTGTTCGACACGATGGACCAGCAACTGTTCAACCTGGCGCGCCGGCCGGCGATGACCGAGTTGATCGGCGGGGGGCCGAACCATCCCGACATCGACCGCTACGGCGGCTACGCGACCTCGATCTTCCTGGTGGGATGGGCCACGGGAGGCATCGGGTTCGGCGTCCTGGGCGACCGCATCGGCCGTGCCAAAACCATGATCTTGACCATCCTGGTTTACTCGATGTTCACCGGGCTCAGTGCTTTTTCCACAACGGTCTGGGATTTTTCCATCTACCGCTTCCTGACCGGCCTGGGCGTGGGGGGCGAGTTTGCCGTGGGCATCTCGCTGGTGGCCGAAGTGGTGTCCGAGCGCGCGAGGCCCTTCGCGCTGGGACTATTGCAGGCGCTTTCGGCGGTGGGCAACGTCACCGCGGCGGTGATCAGCCTCTCGCTGGGCCACCTCGAAGAAATCGGAGCCCTCGACGCCCTGAGTCTGCCGGGAATCGGCCGCGTCAGCGCCTGGCGGGTGATGTTCCTGGTGGGCACGCTGCCCGCTTTGCTGGCCGTGTTCATCCGGCGGCGGCTCAAAGAGCCCGAGCGCTGGCAAGCCACGGCCGCCCAGAGCGGCGCGGAGAAAAAACTCGGCTCCTACGCCGAGTTGTTCGGCAACCCCCGCTGGCGCCGCAACGCGATCGTCGGTCTGCTGCTCGCCTTTTCAGGCGTGGTGGGACTGTGGGGCATCGGCTTTTTCAGCATCGACTTGAACCGCTCGGTGTTCCGCAAGACGTTCGAGAACGAGGCCCGCGAGCAGGGCCAGGCGGAGCTGGACCGCCAGTTCGTCCGCCTGGCCATCGCCTCGCCGGACGAGCTGCCGGCTCTACGGTCGAAAGTCGAACCCAACCAACTGTTGAGCCCACTGCCCGTCCCCGTGCCTGGCAGCCGCGACGCGGAACGGCTCTTGAATGCGGCCCTGCAACTGGCCGACGAGGGGCGCTCTGTCAGCCCCGCCGCGGTGCTGGACCGGCTGGACGAAGGAAACCCCCAGGCCGGGCTTGAACCGCAAACCGCCGCCGATCGCCGCCGCCGTGCCGAGTACCTGGCCGGCGACGCCGAGGCAAATGAATCGCTGCAAGCGCACGCGGACCGCATCGACACGCGGACCAAGAGGATCAACGGCCGGCTCACCTTCTGGGCGGCCATCACTTCGATCATGCTGAACATCGGCGCTTTCTTTGGCATCTACTCCTTCAGCCGTGTCACGCACCACCTGGGCCGCAAGCCGACGTTCGCCATCTGTTTTGTGCTGGCCACGCTGAGCACGGGGCTGGTGTTCTGGTATCTGCGGGACGTGGTCGACGTGTTCTGGATGGTTCCCTTGATGGGATTCTGCCAGTTGTCGTTGTTTGGCGGCTACGCGATCTATTTCCCCGAGTTGTTCCCCACGCATTTGCGCAGCACCGGCATTTCGTTTTGCTACAACGTGGGGCGTTTGGTCGCGGCGGTCGGCCCATCCGCCTTAGGACTCCTGACCAGCGAGGTCTTTGCCGACAAGGACGAACCGATGCGTTACGCCGGGGTGGCGATGTGCAGCGTATTCCTGCTCGGCCTGCTGGCCCTCCCCTTTGCGCCCGAGACCAAGGGCCGTCCGCTGCCCGAGTAAGCCGGCCAGTGGGACGAGAGCCCCGAACTCCGGCGGTCGCAGGACTCGCCAGAGTTCTGGTTGCGTGGAAACCGGCCGGATTCTGGGCATCCTCCGACTTCGGACCCCGCTAGCTAGCCCGGCTGGGGGAAAAGGTTTCCGCCTTCCGCGGACGGCTTGGGGCCGCTAGAATGCCCCGCTTTTCCGCTTTGCGCCGAGCGGCCAGGGCGAGCTTGGGGATGGATCCCGGCTCCCAGCTTCGGCGGTGGCATGGACGCTACATCTTGGCAGGACGCCGATGCCCGCACCGCCCAGCCATGCGCCATCGCTATTGGCAGGCCCGCTGAATCTGGCCACTAGGGTGGTGCTGCGCTATCCGGCGGCCACGCTCAGCCTGGCCGTGGCGCTGACCGTGCTGTCGCTGGTCGTCACTTGCACCCGGCTGACGTACCGCACCAGCCGGCTCGACTTGCTCAATCCGCACAGCGACTACAACCGCCTGTGGATCGACTACATCAACGAGTTCGGCGACCAGGACGACGCCGTGGTGGTCGTCGAAGGCGCCAACCGCGAGCAGGTCGTGCCCGTGCTGGAGGAGATCTCCGGCCTGCTGGCTCGCGAAGACCAGTTGTTCCACGCGGTGCTGCACGGCGTGGATCTGGGGGCCATCCGGTCCAAGGGGCTGCACTACCTTTCGACCGAAGAGCTGCTGGGAATCGAGCGGTTCCTCAGCGAGGTGAGCCCAATCGTCGAGGGCAACTGGTCGCGGCTCAACTTGGGCCGCATGGCGCAGGCCATGTGCCAGCGGTTGGAAAAGGCAAACACCGGGGGCGGCGGCGAGGCCCTGGAGCAGGCCCGCAGTCAGGCACAGCGGTTGAGCCACAGCTTGTTCGGCGCGCTGGCCCAGGGCCGCAGGTACCACTCCCCCTGGCCGGAGATGCCGCAGTCGTTCGCCACCCTCAGCGAGCTGAACGCCGAGTACCTGTTGACCAAGGACGGCACGCTGGGCTTCGTGCTCTTGAGGCTGGCGGCGGGCGACGAGGGCTTCGCCCGCAATAGCCAGGCCACCGATGCGCTGCGCGAGCTGGTCGCTCAAGCGAATGCCCGGCACCCGGAGACCCGCGTCGGCCTGACCGGCCTGCCGATCATGGAAAACGACGAGATGCGGTCCAGCCAGACGTCGATGTACTGGGCCAGCCTGCTGTCGCTCTCCGCCGTGGCCTGCCTGTTCGTGGCCGGCTTCGGGGGAGTGCGGCATGCCCTGTTGGCAAACCTGGTGCTGTTGATGGGCATCGCCTGGTCGTTCGGATATCTGACCTTGGCGGTCGGCCACCTGAACATCCTCAGCATGTCGTTCACGGTCACGCTGATCGGCATCGGCATCGATTACGGCGTGTACTACGTGGCCCGCTATCTGCAGGTCCGCGCCCAGGCGGCCTCGACCAAAGAAGCGCTGCTGGCCACTACGGCAGGCATCGGCCCAGCCATCCTTACCGGGGCCATCACCACGGCCATCGCTTTTTTCGCCGCCGGCTTCACCGACTTCACCGGCATCGCCGAGCTGGGCATCATTGCCGGCGGCGGCATCCTGTTGTGCGCGCTAGCCGAGCTGATGGTGTTGCCGGCCGTGATCATGCTGGTCGACCAGGGCGGGCTGGCACAGCGGATACCCGAGCCGCTGGCCGTACACGCCTGGATCGCTCCCCTCTTCCAGAAGCCCCGCCTGTTGTTGGCTTCGACCATGCTGTTCACCGTCGTGGTTTCGCTGGGGACCGGCAGCTTGTGGTACGACCACAATCTCTTGAACTTGCAGGCGGTGGGCCTGGAAAGCGTCGAGCTGGAGCGCAAGCTGCTCGCTGAAGCCAATCAGAGCGTCTGGTATGCCCTGTCGATCGCCGACAGCCGCGAGGAGCTGCTGGCCCGCAAGGCGGCCCTGCTCCAGCTCGAGTCGGTCGAGCGCACGGAGGAAATCGTCTCGCTGCTGCCCGTCGACCATGCCGTCAAGCGGCCGATCATCGAACGCATCGGCCGGCGGCTGGCCGACTTGCCCGAGCGCCCTCCCTTGATCCCCGTCGACCGGCCCGATCACCTGGGCCGCGTCCTGGGGCAGGCGCAGGAGCTGTTGACCGGCGAGGCGGCCAGCAACCGCGCCGAGCGCGAGCTGGAGCAGACACGCGATGCGCTGCGGAGGCTGAGCCTGGCCGACTGCTACACGCTGATCTCGCAGTTCCAGCAGCAGATGGCCGGCGACCTGTTGAGCCGCCTGTACGCGCTGCGGAGCATGGCCAATCCCGAGCCGCCCCAACTGACCGACCTGCCGGGCAGCCTGGTCGACCGCTTCGTGGGCCACAACGGCCGGCACCTGCTGAAGATCTACGGCCGCGGCAACATCTGGGACATGGAGGCCCTTTCGAAATTCGTCCACGAGGTCCGCAGCGTCGACCCCCGCGCCACCGGCAATCCACTGCAAGCGTATGAAGCCTCGCTGGACATGAAGTCGAGCTTCGAGGAGGCCGCCGGATACGCCCTGCTCGTGATCGTGGTCGTCCTGCTCATCGACCTGCGGAGTCTGCGCTACGCATTGCTGGCCGCGCTGCCCCTGGCGTTGGGCGTGCTGCAACTGTTCGGGCTGTTGGGCATCCTCGACATTCCGCTCAACCCGGCCAACATGATCGCCTTGCCATTGATCCTGGGGATTGGCATTGACTACGGAGTCCACATCATCCACGAGTACCGCGACCAGCAGGGCCGATACCGTATGTCGCCCGCGACGGCGGTTGCCGTGCTGGTCGACGCCCTGACCACGATCGTGGGTTTTGGTTCGCTGATGATCGCCAGCCACCAGGGGCTTGAGAGCCTGGGCCGCGTGCTGACTATCGGGGTGACGTGTTGCCTGTTCACGTCGCTGATCATGCTGCCCGCGCTATTGACCTGGATGTCGTGGCATCGGCGCGGCGAGCCGGCCGAGGCCGCGCCGGGGCATGCCGCGCCCCGGCACCGCGCGGGGCGGCGGTTCGACCGGGCCGGCCACCCCGGCCATGGGCCGCACCGCTCGCCTGCGGGCGCCCGCCCGCCCGTCCACGCCCCGGCCGATGGGGGCGCGCGCGAAGGCCACCTTGGCGAGTAGGCCGGCGCCTTGATGAGGGCATCGGAAGCTCTTTGTCTGGACTTGGGTCTTGGTACTTGGGTCTTGGGCCTTTGGTCTTTGGTCTTGGTCGAGCTTCGCGACGAAGGTGAACCACGAAGGACACGACCTTTCGACAAGCTCAAGGCAGGGACGGACGAAGATGGCCACGAAAAGGCACAAACAGAGAACGAGGAGACTGGATCGGCGGGATGGACGGGAAGGTGAAGGGGTGTTGACGCAACCCGCCGCTAGACTGCATGAACGATGAGGGGCAACCGTCGAGCGCCTTTCCTCGTACGACGCGGCACTGGCCCTCTGCCATCACGCCAGTGTCGGCATTCCGCGGCTCGATCCGCATTCCGCAGGCCGATAGATGGCCCCCATTGGCCCGCGAAACTGGCTCCCTATCAAGCCGGGATCGACATGGACGTCCTGTTCGACGCATCGGTCGATGTGACCGATGCGCGCTACCTGACGATAAAGGTCAGCGACGGGAGCCAGCCGCCGATGACGTTCGATTCGTCTCCGAACCAATCGGCTGGCTCCCGTTCGCTGGACCGCTTGGTTCGGCTCCTGTCTTCGCACACGCCGCGTCTTCCGCAGGGTAGTCAAATCGGAAATGGTCAACCTGAGCCGGCAGATGTGCGTACTCCCAAGCAACTGTCCGCCGCAGAGCCTCATCAATAGGAATGCTGTCCTCGTATGCGAGTTCCTTTCGTATCCGGCTTGTGTCGGCAACCAAATGATGCCTCCAATCATACGGGGCTGCCAAATGCGCCGGAAGCGCGGCCCCGGAAATCACTCTGATGCTGCCTATCCAGCCCGCAACGTTGCCAATCCGCTCAACCCACTCAGTCTCCGTGAATGCCTCTTTGTCTCCAACGTTGTAGATGCGACGTTCCGCCCGGTCATCCGTGACGGCCCGCGCGACTGCCGCCGCCACGTTCTCCACATAACCTCGTGTCCACCGCCACCGCGCCCTCCCTTCCTCCAACAAGATAATGGGACGCTTGTCAATCATGCGTTTGAGGAACTCGAACAAACGATGCTGTGGGTCTCCCGGTCCATACACCTGAGGCAGCCGCAAGACGGTGCCGGGCAGCATAGCGTCGCCCATCACCGTCTGCTCAACCAAAATCTTCTCGTAGTTGTAGGCCAAATCCGACGCCAGTTGAGCGGATGCACGGTATGGATACAATGCGCTGCGAAGCGGTGCCTCCTCAGTAAAAGGGTGCAGGTCAGGCGGACCATCTTCCAAACGGGAAAAACGCCCGTAAGCGCGGTAAACATCCATGCTGCTCACAGCCACGACGCGGCGCGCCATACCGCGAAATGTCTGCATGAGAAGCGCGGCCTCTTGCTCCACATACGGAAACATGTCCAGAACTACGTCGGGGCCGAAGCCCGCGAACTCTGAGGTGAAAGTCGTCAGATTCTGGCGGTCGCCATGAATGTGCGACACAGCCGAGGACAAATCCGCCGCGGTGTGACCTCGATGGAAAAGGGCAACGGTATGCCCTTGGCCGGCGAGGTGTCGCACAACCCACGGTCCGATGAATCCCGTGCCGCCAATAACGAGAACACGCATTTTCTTCGATGCTACTTACGACGCACAACAGCCGAACTTGTTTTTAGATTGATCCGTGTATTAAATTAACTGTAGGCAGCAAGTTTGCAGCCTCACGCGGGCGAGCCGATTGTCGCAAGTTGAATTGTAGTCGTCGGTTGCTCGTTTGTCATGCGATTTCCCGCGTGATAGGCCGCTGCCATCGAGCGCTCATCGGGCCGGCGAGCCAAGACATCGGCTGGGCTGCAAACGCCCCGCCCGCCCTCCGGGCGGAAAAAGAATAGGATGAGACCCGTCACCAGGGACTGAAGTCCCTGGCAAGTATCGCCCGCCCTCCGGGCGATGAAGACACGGAGGAAGTTCCAAAGCCGGACGTGTGAGCCCAGGCCACCCGCGGCCGGGACGCGCCGGCGGCAGACCACTCGCGGAGCGAGTGGATCCCATCAAGGACCGATGCTGAGACATCGGTCTACGAGAGTTTTTTGGGGACCGTTCCCAGGGCGTTGCCCTGGGCTGGTATGTTGCGCCCCTGCGGGGCAGACGGCCGCATGAATGCGGATCACTACAAACCTTCTGACCCATGACGCCTTCCTCCCGCGAGAGGGAGACGGCAGAACTCGGGCGAGCCCTGGTCGGAACGAGCTGCCTCACGCGGAGCGTGAGGGCTACTGTACAGGCGGACTCGCAGAAGAAGGACCGATGCTGAGACATCAGGAGTTGCGGATTCTCCGCGGCTT
Source organism: Pirellulales bacterium (assembly GCA_040901675.1). GTDB lineage: Bacteria > Planctomycetota > Planctomycetia > Pirellulales > JAICIG01 > JBBDNX01. The sequence continues at coordinate 87,416 of JBBDYJ010000010.1, forward strand.
TCCGGTCATTCGGGCATCGGCTTGCCGCGGGTCTCGGGCGCGAACCAGATCAGCACCATGCCTACCACGTAAATCAGGGCGGTCACGGAACAGGCTTTCGGATAGCTGTCATGGAAGACGTTGGCCATCAGGTTGCCGGTCTGCAAGGCGCCGACGGCCGCCAGGATCCGCCCGAAGTTGAAGCTGAAGCCTTGCCCGGTGGCCCGGATGCGCGTGGGAAACAGCTCCGGCAGGTATAAGGGCAGCCAACCGTAGAACGAAGCCGTGCACATCCCGGCCACGAACACCGAGCCCAAAAACATCGGCCCATAATGGTCGTTCCACTGAAACAGGAACATGGACGAAGCCAGTGCGAGAACGCACAGAATGAAGTAGCTGATCCGCCGCCCGAACCAATTGCCCATCGTGGCCGCCGCGATAGTGCCGATGATGGCGCCGATGCTGGACCAGATCTGCGTGTACGCCTTGGCTTCGGGCACCTTCCCCCCAGTGAGTTGGTCGGCCCAGGGGGTGGCCCACTGCAGCGAGCCCCAAGTGCCCAACAGGGCCACGCCGCCCAATCCGGCGCCCAGCAGCATCCGCCGCAGCGTGGGGGCCCATTCGGCGGATAGGCTGGCATGGGCCCGGCCCGAGCGCTGGAGATAGCGGCTGACCGGATACGTGTAGCCGACCACGGCGGCCGCCAGCCCGGCTACGGTGACGACGATCTGGATTGCCAGCATGTTGTCGCGGGCCCAGGCCGCCGTTGCCCAATGATCGCCCGACCAGACATAGATGATCGCGCAGGCCGCGCCGGTTCCGGCCAGGACCGCCAACAGGTCGCGGGCGGCCCAGTGCGAAGTGGCTCCGCGGGCGTGTTCCTTCTGCCAACGTTCGGACTCGGGCACAAAGAGCCGGATAAAGAAGGTGAGCACCGCCGGCCCCGCGCCCAACAGCATCAGGATCCGCCATCCCGAATAGGCAAACAGCGACTCGACCCATTCTTGTTTCAGCCCCGTAGCCGATACCCAATCATGGAGCGTGTCCAGAAACGTCGCCAGGCCCAGGCCAACCAGGGCGATCGACAGGAAGCCGATATTAGCGGCCGCTCCGATCAGCCCCGCGAGAAAGCCGCGTGAGCGGTTGGGCCAGATCTCCATCACCAGGGCCACGCCGAGCGACCACTCGCCCCCCATGCCCAGCGCCGATATGAAGCGGAATATGGCCACCTGCTCGGCCGTGCCGGCCACACCGCACAGGCCGGTGAAGACCGCGTACGTGAACACGCTGAGCATCATGGCGCGGACGCGGCCGATGCGATCGCCCAACCAGCCGAACAACACGCCGCCCGTGGCGGCGCCGACGAGAAAACCGGCCGTGATCACGCCGATCCACCGGCCGACGTTGGCGGTAGACGGCAACAGGTCGAGCAAGGCCGGCCTGGCGACCAGGGGAAACAGGCCCATCTCCAAGCCGTCGAACATCCAGCCCAAGAGGGCGGCCGTGAGGGCCATCCACTGCCCGCGGGTGATCGGCTCGCGTTTGCCGGGTTCGGACGGCAAGGCGGGCGCCGCTTCTTTGGGTGTTTGCTCGTTGGCCGCCATGGCTTTCCCTTTTGCCCCGGTTGTATGTTCAATGAACCTGTACAGCCGGCGGCGGTAACTCGCGCCGGCACGTGCCTCTGGCCGGCTTGGCCTATTCGTGCAGCTCCTCGCGCGCCGGTTCGGGCAGCCAGTAGGTGACGATCGATCCGACCAGGTAGACTCCAAATGCGACGGCCGCACACGCGTAGGCCAGCCGGTGCCCCGACATGCCCGGCATGTACGGTGCCAACTGCGTGGCCCAGACCGCGGCCGAAGTGCCGATCATCCTGCCGCCCACGTTGGCGGCAAAGCTCTCGCCCGTTCCGCGCAGATAGACCGGGTAAACGCGCGGCAGGTAATTGCCCCAAAAGCTGAACTGCGCGATGGTGAACAGGCCGGCCAGAAAAATGCCCCATTTCAACAGTCCCAGGTCGCTCGTGGCCGGATAGATCAAGACCAGCGGGATAATCACCAGGCCGGGCAGTTGGAACATCCACAACAGCTTCCGCCGGCTGACGACCCACATCGCCAAGACGGCCAGGAGGAATCGTCCGGTCAAGCCGCCGACCTCCTGCCACTTCTGCACCGAGCTGCGCTCGCGGCCGATCGGCTTGCCCGCGTCGTCCAGTTGTTTGCGCAGTTGGGCGATGCGCTGATCGCGGACGGTCCGCTCGGCGGTGCCGGCCGGTTGCTGGGGCTGGCTGAGCGCGGCCTCCAGTTGTTTTTTCAGTTCCGCCTGGCGCTCAACGTGCGGCCGCAGCTCGGGCAGCGTTTGGACGATCTGTGCCGGCACGAGCTGGATCGCGCCGAAGGCGGCGCCGAAGCCACAGGCGAACAGGACCGTGGTGGTCAGCGTGGTGCGGCGCAACGAGGGCCGGAAGAGCTCCGCGAAACTGGGCCGCTTGAGCGTACCGGCGGCCTTTTTCCGCTGCCAGGCGGGCGACTCGGGCAGGAAGGGCCGGATCAGCATGAGCGGAATGGCGGGCAGCACGCCCGACAGCAGCGTGTATCGCCAGGCCGAGTGCCCGCCGAAAATAGGCGGCAATTCCGTGGCGTGCTGGACGATCCAGCCGTAGACAATCGCCACCAGCAGACCGCCGAACGACGAAAAGACCTGCGTCGATCCCAAGACCATCTCGCGCTGGCGCGGGTTGGGAAACAACTCGGCCAGCCAGGCGACCGCCGCCACGAACTCGATGCAGACACCCATGAACGTGGTGCAGCGCAGCACCAGAAACATCATGGGCGACGTGCTGAAGGCGGCCGCGCAGGCCGAAAACGCGTACAAGAGAATACTGAGCACCAGCACGCGGCGGCGTCCGTAGCGGTCGGTGAGATAGCCGCCCACCAGTCCGAACCCGCCGCCGGCAAGCGCGCTGGCCCAGAAGATATAGCCGATCCACTCTCTGATCACCGGAGCATCGGGCGACACGTCCATCAGCTCGGCCAGGGCCGAAGCGGCCACCAGCGGCAGCATCAACAATTCATAGGTGTCGAACAGGAACCCGATCGCCGCCACGAAGATCACCAGCCAATGCGTGATGGTAAGTTTTTGCGGGGCGGGTTCGGCGGAGCTCATCGGCGGTATCCAGGTGTGATTGCGGCGGGAAAAAGGCGGGTCGGCGGGTCAATCAAGGCACTGGGCGCCAGGGCGCGTCGGCTGGTGGCGGCCTACCGGCCGGCGCGAACAGGGCAAGCATAACAGGCGGGCGGGGCGGGTGCCAGTTGGCGAGCCTATCGCACGAAACGATACGTGCCCCCGGTCACTTCGCTAATGGCCTTGAGCATCGGCTCGCCGGCGCGGTTCATGAAGCCGATGGTGTGGATGGGAATCGGATCACCGGTGCGGTGCTGGCCGATTTCGAAGGCCACCTGCGGATCGAACTTGCCGTCGGAGAGAAAAAATACCGCGTCGGGATCCAGGTCGAGGGCCTGGATCAGCGCCGGCAAGGGCTTCGTGAAGCCGTTGCACTGGACCTCGTTGATCCACTTCAAGGTCTGGCCGACATTCTCGCGAGTGGCTTCGGACAGGCCGCTGGCGGGCATCGGGTATGGCCCGTCGCTGAAGAAGATCACAAAGTACCGCTGCGGCGGCCGGAGCGCTTCGATCGAGCGGCGCAGCTCGCCGCGCGCCCGCCGAAACCGGGCCCCCTGCATGCTGCCCGACATGTCGACCACGAATACAAAGTGGTCCCCGTCGGCCTCGATGCCGTAGAAGCGTGCCGAATCGCCGAACGTTCGGCCGGCGGCCTGGGAGGTGGTCGCGTCGGCCACCAGCGGGCCAAATGAGTCGAAGCCGCCGCCGGCGGCCAGCGACGAAAGCTCAACCCTGGCCAGCGCGAAGTCGTCCCGTTGCGAGCCACGGCCGGCCGGTTGCGGCCTTTCGGCCAGCGGTTCGTTCGGCACCATGCTGGCCAAAGCGACAGGTTGTTCCAGCCGATCGAGTTGAGGCACGTCGGACCGATTGATCAATAGGGCTTTGATCGCGGATCGATCGGCGCCGCCCCTGTCGCCGGCCACCGCCGTCAGGGCCAGGGCCAGAACACCCACGGCATGGCAAACGGCCGAACAGCCCCAGGCGCGGACAAGCGGGTTCCGCCGCAGAGAGAACCGGACGAGATGGGCCGACGGGAACATGGCACCCATTATTACAGGCGATTTGGCGGCCGGGGTCAATCAAACTGCTTGATCAGCACAAGGTTGGCGGTAGCGGGACTCGCCAGAGTTCTGGTGCACGGGCCACCGGCCCGAATTCTGGCGAATCCGGCTACAGAGGAGTGACGGACCACCGGCAATGGCGGTAGCAGGACTCGCCAGAGTTCTGGCGGGGTGGAAGTCCGGCCCGAATTCTGGCGAATTCGGCTACCTAAAAGAAGACCTTTTCGGCCGTCTTGATCAGCAGCCACTGGCGATCGGAGTCGGATAGAAAGTCGAGGCGGCTTCGCACCAGCTCGATCGAGTCGGTGTAGGTGTGACCCTCTTGCACCTGGTAGGGGCAGTCGGTGGCCCACATCAGCCGCTCTGGCCCGTAGGCGTCGAGCAGCCGGCGGATCATCGGCGCCAGATCGAGGTAAGGCGCTTTCTTTTTGCCCAGTGCATAAAAGGCCGAGACCTTGACATACGTGTGGCGATGCCGGGACAGGCGGCAGAGCCGATCCACGTCGGCCTCGCGCATGGTGCCGTCCACGCCGATGCGGGCGAAGTGATCGATGACCACCGGCGTCTCGGGGAACTTGCGGCACATGCCGTCGACGGCCGCGAGCGCTTCGGGATTGATCAGGTGGCACATAGCCAGCCCTTCGTCGGCGCCGCACTGCCACATGGCTTGCATGCCGGGTCCTTCCAGCCAGCGGTCGACCGGCCCCTTGCGGGGATAGATCCTGAAGCCGCGCACGCCTTGCTTGGCCAGCGACCGCATCAGCGCGGCCGGCTCGCGGGCCGTGTCGTCGATCACGGCCACACCGGAGAACACGCCCTGGAACCGCTCGATGGTGTCGAGCATGTACGAGTTGTCGAAGCCGTAAAAACTCATCTGGATCAACACCACCCGCCCCACCCCGACAGGCCGGGCATGGGACAGCAGCTCTTCGGGAGTGAAGCTGGCGGGCTTCATTTCGTCGCGGCGGAAACCGGGCGCCAGCGGGTACTGCTGGGTATCGGGCGTCCAGACGTGGACGTGCGCATCGACGTAGCCGCCCTGGCCGTCTGCGGGGGCGTCCGAGTCGTCGTTGGGCTGCGGGCCAAAGGCCGACGAGACCGCGGGCCAGCAGGCAAAAGCCGCCCCGGCTGCCGCGCCTTTCAACATGCTTCGCCGGTCCATGCGCCGGCCACGGACATCGATCGTGGACATCGAGATTCGGCTCATGCTGGTCTACAACTTGGGAACTTTGACCGACGACGTGCGTGGATCGGAGAAGTGTTCGGCCAGGTCGACGCCGAAGCCGCGCGACAGCTCCCACTCGGCCCGCGCCGCCCAGGGAGTGCCGGGGTGCTCCCGCACGACTGCCTGGAGCAACTGCGTGGCACGCGCGATGTAGTGCCTGGTCAGCTCGCCGGTGAGCGTTTCGGCGCGGGTGGTGATGGCCCAGTAGTTGGTCTTCTTGGTCGGTCCCAGCGGGTTCTTGATGACTTTGGGCTGTTTCTTGAAGGCCTCCAGGTAGGCGCCGTACTCGTAGATGCGCACCTTGTAGGCGATCATCTGCGCGACCATCAAGTCGTAGTTGGCCCGCCAGCGAGGGCTGTACTCCCGCTCGCGCAGCGGCCGCAGCCTTTCCAACGCCTTCTCCGCCTGGTCGATGTACCGCACCATGCCTTCGGCCGTTTTTTGCGCCGCGGTCGCCTCGCTCAGAAAGGCGTCCGGCCGGATCGAGAAGGTCACCGGCACCACGCAGTGCGGAGCGTGCTGGGGGTTGTACGGGTTGAAATCAGAGATGATCTTCCAGAGCGATCTTTGCAGCTCGCTCTGATCGCGCTGGGCGGCGTACTCGGCCCTGGGACCGAGGTCGGGCAGGTAGGGGCGCATCGCCTCCAGCTCGTACTTGCGGTTGTCGCCGCGGACCAGGTTCGTCTCCGGGCTGGGCAGCATGAAGAACACGCCGCCGGTTTGGCGGGCGATCCGCACGTGCTCATAGGGGCCGAAGCCGCTGGGGTGCGCATCCCAGCGGGCCGTGAAGCCGTCGATCTGCAGTTGCTCCGGGAAAGGCGTTTCCGGTCCGCGGTCGATCTGCAGCCAGAAGGCGATCTGCGTGTCCGGATCGACCCAGCTCATATAGGCATAGGGATAGCCAAACACGGCCTCGCGGCCCAGCGCGTACACCACGCAACGCGCCTGCCGCGCCTGGTCGATGGCGGCTTCCAACTGTGCCATGTTGTCGGCCGGGTCGCCGCTTTCGTCGCTCACCAGGATCAGGGCCAACTGCCGCCGGCCCGAGGTGGCAAATCGCTGAAAGGTATGGATCGCCTGGCCGATCGCCTGGCAGGTCATTTCCTTGCCCGAGGGGTCGACCGGCACCGAACCGATGGCCGCACGGATCTCATCCAGGTTCGAAGTCGGCTTGCTGGTGTGCACCATGAAGCCGGCGCCGAAGCTGGTGACCGCGGTCCAGAGCGCATCTCCCTGGGCCGCCGCCGACAGACCCAGCTCGGCGTAGACCCGCTCGATGCGGTCGCGGATCTCCTGCTGGTCGTCCTTCATGCTTTCGGACTGGTCGAAGCACCAGATGACCAGCACCTTGTTCTTGGCCAGCATGTTCAGGATTTCGTGGGTGATGCGGTCCATCGCCTGCTGGTAATCGTCGACGACCGCCTGGGGATCGCCCAAAGTGCCTTGGGGCAGCTCCATGCCGAAATGGTTGCCCGGCATCGAAAAATCGCTGAGGTCTCCCACGCTTACCTTGGGAGCCAGTTGCGACTCGCCCAGCGCGTGGTCGTAGGTTGGCTTCGAGATGCCGACCAGGCCGCCGCCCGCCGTGCTGCTGGTCGATACCCTCGACGAGCTCACCAGGGCCAGTTCGCTGGTGGGATCGAGATTCACATCGACCACCTGGTTGACCAGCTCCTGCGGCCGTTCGAGCGTCGCCACGAAATTCGGCAAGACAGGTCGGATGGCCTCGGGCATGATCGCCAGCCCCAGCGCGAGAATCAGCGCCAGGTGGACCAGCATCGAGGAGCAGACGGCTATCGCCGTCCGCAGGTGGCTCGGCGGCAACGCTCGGCTCGGCAGGCCGTCGCCGGCCTGCTCGTCTTGCTGCTCGCCGGATCGACCGTTGCGCGAGCGGCGGCGGAGAAAACGGCGTCCCGTCTGGGAAAACCGTGAGCTAAAGCCACGGCCATGGGATGCTGGACGGTCCGGCTGGGACGCCGCCGGATCGGGCCGGGCCGCGACTGCTGAGTCGGAGTCCTGCCTGGGCGCACTATCACCGGACGTATCGGCACTCACGGCGCAAGCCTCGCGCAGGTAGGCAGTTTGTGCCCCTTGACTAGTTTAACCCCGCTGGAATGGGGAACGCAACCTAGCGGATTAGCGGCACGACCAGCCGCACGAGCGTTACGACCACGACCACGCCGGCCAGGTCCAGGAGGATGCCGTAGCGGACCATCCGCAACAGCGGGATGTGCCCCGACCCGTAGACGATGGCATTGCACGGCGTCGATACCGGCAGCATGAATCCGAGGCTGGCGCCGAAGGTCGCCCCCAAGGCCGGCTCGAGCGGGTCGGCGCCGGCCGCCTGGGCAATCGCGATGGCCACGGGCACCACGATCGTGGCCGAGGCCGTGTTGGACGTCGATTCCGAGACCAGCGTGGCGACCACGGTGGCGGCTATCAAAAGCCACAGGCTGTCATCCGCGGGCAGAAACCCGGTGAGCCCCTCGCCGATGGCCCGCGCCAAACCGGTATCGTTGGCCAGCACGCCGAGGGCCAGCCCGCCTCCGTAGAGCAAGACCACTCCCCAGTCGATCTGGACCGCCTCGGGCCAGGTGATGGCCTTGCGCTGGCCGTCGCCCGGCAGCAGAAACAAGAGCACGGCGCCGATAATCGCCGCCACCCCCTCGGGCAGGCCGCTGGAGAGCAGGCGGTACAGGTCGCTCTGCTGCCCGGCGACCAGCGCGGCGATGCCCGGCACCACCCAGAGCACGGCCGTCACCGCGAAGGCCGCCAGCGCCGAGCGCTGGCCGCGGGTCCACGGCCCCAGCGTCTCGCGCTGGCGAGCCAGCAGCTCGCTGCTGCCGGCGAAGCGCTTGACGCCGGCCGGGCAGAAGTAATTCAGGTAGCAGAACAGGTACAGGTAGAGGCAGATGACAATCGGCGTGCCGATGAGCATCCACTTTAGAAACGGGACCTCGACGTCCAGCGACCGGCGGATAAAACTCAGTCCGATCAGGTTGGGCGGGGTGCCGACCGGCGTGGCCAGCCCGCCGATCGAAGCGGCAAAGGCCGTCATGAGCATCAACCCCGTCGCGTAGCGGCGGTCGATGGCCGGGCCGCCCGCTTTCTCCTGCTCGAACAGGAAGTTGAGGATCGACAGGCCGATGGCGAACATCATAGCCGTGGTGGCGGTGTTGGAGATGCAGGCCGACATGAGGGCCGTCACGGCGCCGAAGGCGAACAGGATACGGCCGGGACTGGCGCCGACCCAGCCGAGCGAGAGCACGGCGAAGGCCAGCCGCCGATCGAGCCTGTGCAGAAAGATGGCCCGCGCCAGGATGAACGAGCCGATGAACAGGAACATCAGCGGATCGGCGAAGGGGGCAAAGACCTGGCGGGCCGGCGCCACCCGCAGCAAGACGCAAGCCGCCGCCCCGGCCAGTGCCGTCACCGGCATCGGCAGCGCCTCGGTGACCCAGAGCACGACGACGGCGGCCATCACGGCGGCCAGCCGGTGGGCCTCGGTCGACAGGCCGGTCGCCGGCCAGAACAGCACGGCGGCAAAGGCCAGCGGCGCCAGCACGAGCCCCAGCCGAACGCGGGCCCGTTCGAAGGAGCGTTCCAGGGGGCTCAGGCTGGTGTCGATCACGACGCGCTAGGGCTACTCCTTTTGTTCGCCGCGCCGCTCCTTGAGTCGGACGGCCTTGCCGACGCGCTCGCGGAGGAAGTAGAGCTTGGCCCGGCGGACAATGCCGGATCGTTTGACTTCGATGCGGGCGATGCGCGGGGAGTGCAGGGGAAACTTGCGCTCGACCCCTTCGCCCTGCACGATGCGGCGGACCACGAACATCTCGCGGGTGCCCGAGCCGCTGCGGGCGATGACGACGCCGTTGAAGATCTGGATCCGCTCCTTCTCGCCTTCCAGGATGCGGGTGTGCACGTCGACCGTGTCGCCGATCTTGAAGTTGGGAATCTCCGGCTTCAGGTTCGGTTTCTCGACCAGGTCGAGCAATCGCTGGCTCATTGGGGTTCTTCCTTTCGATGCTTGTTCCGCTCTTGTGTTCTCAAAACGCTCTGTTCCATCCGCCAGCGAGCAATCTCCTGGTGGTTGCCGCTCAACAGCACTTCCGGCACTTCGTGCCCCCGGAATTCCCGCGGCCGCGTGTACTGCGAAAACTCCAGCAATCGCCGGCCTCCCGAAAACGAATCCTGGCTGCTGCTGCGCTCGTCGCCCAGCACTCCGGGCACCAGGCGAATCACCGCGTCGATCAGCACCATGGCGGCCACTTCGCCTCCATTGAGGACGAAGTCGCCGATGCTCACCTGGTCCGGCTGCAGGATGTCGATCACTCGTTCGTCAAAACCCTCATATCGTCCGCACAACAACAGCAACCGGTCGTTGGCGGCCAGTTGCTCGACCAGCGGCTGATCCAACCTCCGCCCTTGCGGCGACAACAGCACCAGGTGCCCGGCTTGGGGGCACATGGCCTGCACCGCCTCCACGCACTCGACCACCGGCTTGACCATCAGCACCATGCCGGGCCCGCCGCCGAACGGCCGATCGTCGACCGGCTTGTGCCGGCCCTCGGCCCAGTCGCGGATGTTGTGCAACCGCACGTCGACCAGGCCGCGCTCGATCGCCAGCTTCAACAGGCTTTGCCCCAGGTAACCGGGAAACATCTCCGGAAACAAGGTCAGCACGTCGAAGCGCATGGCTCAACCGCAAAAGCTCGGTGCCCCCGGTAGCAGGCACACTGGGTGTGCCGTGGCCTCCTTAAGTTTTCCGTTTTCACTCCGCGGGTGCCTCGCCGGCCTCGCCCGCTGGCGCCTCGGCCGGCTGCTCGGCGGGTGGTGCCGGCTCGGCGGCGGCCACCGGCTGGGCGGCCGCTGGTTCGGTCCTGGGCTGGGGCACGTAGACCGGTTCGGGCGGCGGCGGAACTTCCTTGGGCTGGGCCAGCCGTTCGCGGGCCGCCTGCTGGGCATCGACGCGGACGCCCTGGGGGCCATACTTCTTGATGAACACGCTCACCTTTTCGCTCGGCTGAGCGCCGACCGACAGCCAGTAGCTGAGCCGTTCGGTCGCCAGCACGACGCGGGCGTCGGTGTCGGCGATCATCGGGTCGTAGGTGCCCAGCTCTTCCAGCACTTTGCCGTCGCGCGGGTGGCGCGAATCGACGGCGCAGATGCGAAAGAACGGCCGGTGCTTGCGGCCCATTTTTTTCATGCGGATTTTTACAGCCAAATCGGTCCTCCTGTGGGTGGTTAGTTGTTTCGAGTCGGATCGCCCGGCCCTTTCTTGCGTTTTTCCTCGCGCTTGCGGCGGCGGGCTTCTTTTTCGCGCTGCTCCTTGAGCCGCTTGCGCTCCTGGCTGGTCAACCGCTTGCCCGTGTCGCGTTTTTGCCGGGTGAGCGTGCCGCCCGGATCGAGCGCGCCCCCCTTCTGCAGTTGCTGCACGGTCTTCAGCCGGTCGCGGACGCCCATGCCGGCCATCCGCTTCATGATGTCGGCCATGCCGTCGAACTGCTTGACCAGGGCGTTGACCTCCGAGGGCTCCACGCCGGCGCCGGCCGCGATCCGCCGCCGGCGGCTCTGGTCGATCACGCGCGAGGGGTTGCGCCGCTCGTCGGCGGTCATCGAGTCGACGATCCCGCAGAGCCGGTTCATGTCGGCCTCGGCGTCGACGTTGTCCATCATCTGCCCCAGGCCGTTGAGCCCGGGGATCATGCCCATGATCTTGTTCAAGGGCCCCAGCCTGCGCGTCTGGGTCATCAGCTTGCGGAAGTCGTCCAGGGTGAACTCGCCCTTGCGGAGCCGTTCTTCCTGGACCTGCATCTCGTCCTGGTCGAACTTCTGCTGGGCTTGCTCGACCAGCGTGAGCACGTCGCCCTGTCCCAGGATGCGGCCGGCCATGCGGTCGGGGTGGAATTCTTCCAGGGCGTCGAGATGCTCGCCGGTGCCGATGAACTTCAGCGGCACGCCGGTCACCGCCTTGACGCTCAAGGCCGCCCCGCCGCGGGCGTCGCCGTCGAGCTTGGTCATGATCACGCCGTCGAGCTCCAAGGCCTCGTTGAAAGCCTTGGCGCTGTTCACGGCATCCTGGCCGGTCATGCCGTCGACCACCAGGTACACCTGCTCGGGACTGACGCGGCGGTCGATGCGCTTGAGCTGTTCCATCAGCTCTTCGTCGATGTGCAGCCGGCCGGCCGTATCGAGCACGACCACCTCGGCGCCGGTCTGGCGGGCGTGCTTGACCGCGTTCTGGCAGACGGCAACCGGATCTTGCGCGCCCTCTTCGGCGTAAACCGGCAGGCCGAGCTGCTCGCCCAGCACCTGGAGCTGGTGGACGGCGGCCGGGCGCTGCAGGTCGGCGGCGACCAGCAGGGGCTTGCGGCCCCGCTGGTTGATGAGGCGGGCCAGCTTGCCGCAGGTGGTCGTTTTGCCCGAGCCTTGCAGGCCGCACATCATCAGCACGGTCACGTCGCCCCGCAGGTGCAGCGAGTGGTCGACGGGGCCCATCAGGTTGACCAGCTCGCGGTAGACGATGCCCACGACCTGCTGGCTGGGGTTGAGCGAGTTGAGCACTCGTTCGCCGACGGCCTCCTGGGAGACGCGGCCCATGAAGTCCTTGACGACCTGGATGCTGACGTCGGCTTCGAGCAGCGACTGCTGCACGAGCTGCAGGCCGTCGCGCATGTTCGCCTCGGTCAGGCGGGCCTTGCCGCTGAGCGTCTTGAACGCCGAGCTGAGACCTTGTTGGAGCGATTCAAACATGGCCGATTAGGTACAAAGCAATCACGGACAAAGGTTTACGGCGGCGGGCCGGCGTCGGCGATAGCGCGCCTGGCTGCGCGCGGATCCCCCCGACCGCCCGCAAGAACCGTCCGCCCTCCAGCGACAAAACTGGCATTCTAGCCCATTCCATTCGGCTTTCGCAAGCCATGCCCAATGGCGGTAGTGTCCTAACAGTCTGGAGTTTCGATGAGCTATTCGCGGCGGTTCTTGGCCCCGGCAACGGGGCTACTTAAACTGGCTAGCCTGAGGCTAAAGGGTTGGCCCTGGACCGACTGCTCGGCTAGAATTCAGAGGGCGATAAAATGGTATACAAGCGTACAGATATCCGATAAGATGGAGTAGTCCCTCGCCCTGCTTTGGGAGGTTTGTGAGATATGGTGAAGGTCAAGGTTCCATCAAGGTCACCTGACGACAAGAAACTTCGCGAGCTGATTCTCTACATCTGCCATCGGTCGGAGGGCGACGCGACGTTTGGAGCTACAAAACTCAACAAGCTTCTCTTCTACTGCGATTTCCTCGCGTACACGCAGTTCGGGCGGGCAATCACGTGGCATACGTACCAGAGGCTTCCAAATGGACCTGCCCCGGTCGCCCTTCTACCGATCACGAAGGACATGGAACGGCGCAAGGAAATTGCGATTGGCGAGCACAACTACTACGGCCACAAGCAAAAGCGCACGCTCGCCCTGAGGGATGCAGACCTGTCGGTTTTTCGAGCTGAAGAAATTGCCCTTGTCGAAGAGGTTATCGAAGAATGCCGGGGCATCAACGCCACAAGGATGAGCCTCCTGTCCCACGGATTTCGTGGGTGGCAGCTTGCCGAGAATGGGGAGAACATCCCCTACGAAGTAGCCCTTGTGGATTTTGAACGCCCCACGGAAAAAGACCTCGCCCTCGCCATGTCGATGGGCGAGGAGCTGAAAGCCCTTGCTGCGGAGTGCAAGGGCAATGATTAGAGGGGCGCTTCGGCATCCTCAATTTGACAAGGCCGTCGAAAAGCTAGCCGCCGAATTCCCAGGAATAAAAGAGGTTATTGACGGAGCCATCTGGTCGCTTTGTCGAGAGCCGGAGGACGGCAAATTTATCCAGCGATTAGGCGTCTGGCAAGCCAGGCTCATTCCGCCCGAAGCACCCCCATCCTTCTCTTCTACGCAGTCAACAAGCGATTCTTGACCATGTTGACGGCCGTGCTCGCTTCGCGAAGCAAGTAGGGCGTCAAGCCCCGGCAACACACTCTTAGTTCTACAACGCGGACCGACCCTCCGGCCGCAACCTCTGGTGCCGGGTGGAGTCCCAGGCACTGTCCAGTGGAGTCGATATGGAACCCGGTCCTGTCCAGACCCCGCCCGACCAGAACGACGACCGCCAGGGCGAGAACCCGTACCGAGCGCCGGAGGAAGCAATCGAAGGCGGCCATAGGTCGCCATCAAACAGGAGGTTCTTCGCAAAGGCTTGCTATGCAACGGCCGCAGCGTATTTGGTCTTTGGAGCTTTCTGTCTGATCGCCATCTTGATGCCGCTGCCGCCGCAGCCGCCGCAGGATGACAACCGGGGCCTGGGCGCTGTCGTTGGGCTGGTTTTCGTTGCAGTCGGAGCGTGGCTTCTGTGGACAGGGAATTGCGCACGCCGAGAAACCCCGCGAAGCTAAACCCATGGCCCGCACGTTCCAACTCCGGCTGCGGACGATGTTCTGGTGGTGGCGCGAACCGCTCGAGGAGGCGCTGATGGCTGTGCTTCGCCTTGCTGGCCGATAAACTGGACCCATGGATCTCAGACCCGACCTGCTCAGGGCGACGCTGCGCGGCACAAGAACCGGAGCACTCGTCGGCGGCGGCTTGGGATTGTGCCTTGTCCTATCCGGGCTGGCCTTCGGCCTATTCAAGGTATGGCATGATTCTAAGGTGCTGGTTGAGCCGCTCGGTTTTCCATCCCCGTCGGTGTTCTTCGTGTCCGCCTTGTCCGAGCGTGGTTCGGCCGTGGCAGCTTTCACACTGCTCGGGGCAGTTTTCGGGGGGATGCTCGGAGCTGCGCGCGGCTACGGCCGCCGCTGAACTCGGGTTTTCTTTCTCGGCCGGCACCTCATGCTAAACTGGAGGCATGGCGACAACGGACACCATCAACGCCGATCCAGCCGGGATGGACGAGAACCCGTACAAGGCGCCGCAGGCGGACCAAACGAGCGCCGGATCATACTCTCGCGCCGTATACCTTGTGCGCACCGCCTTGAGCATGTTCCTTCTCGCTCTGGGCATCATTGCGGTGAGCGCCGTAGGCGGATGCGTTGCCGGCGGGGTAGGGGGGATCATCGCCCTGCCGTTCATTCCACGGCACGTAACCCGGGGATGCGGCAATACCATTACTGACCCCGCCATGCTACTTGGCATGGTCGCGGGAACGGCTTTTGGCTTGGTAATGACCGTGCGGACGATTGGTCGTTACGCCCGCCGTTCCTTCGCCGCAGATGGCGGCAGCAGCCGATAAATATCAGCTTCGACGCACTCGACCCATTTGCACCCCAAGGCCCGACTTTTTGGCCGTCACGCGGAGCTGCCCCGCCGGCCGCTGGGGCGGAGCAAACTGGGGCACGCTTACCGCTTTGCCCCAGGCACCCGTGGCGGAGAGGCGCCTTCGCCGCTACCTTTGGCCCTCGTCGTCCACGAGTCAGACTGGAGGCTGAAGACTGGAGACTGAAGGAAGAGGGACGACGAAGACTGGGGCACGCTTATCGCTTTGCCCCAGGCACCCGACGGTGCTTGATGAACGCCCCCGCGGCCGCGTTCGTCAAGCGGTGGCACCCAAGGCCCCAGTTTTTGGCCGTCACGCGTGGCGGCGACCCGCCGCCCGCGAGGATCAGCCGAAAAACAACTTCCTCACATTGCAACTGGGGCACGCTTATCGCTTTGCCCCAGGCACCCAGATCGCTGGTGCCGAAAGGCGGATCACTCCACTTTTAATTCCAGCGGGATGCGGCGGTGCTGCGCGTTCGCGTCCAGCTCGATCGGAAGAGTCCAGACTACGCTGCCTACCTTGCACAGCCCCTCGGACCCTTCCTGGCAGTAGTAGTAAGTCAACGAGACCTTGAGCGTCTCCCGACCGGTGTCGGCGGTGACGGGCAGGCTGATCGTAAACGACTTGCCCGGCTCGTCGAGCTGGACCGGCTTGCCCAGCGCTTCGCGGCTGACAGACCCTTGGCCATCGGCCGCCTCAACCCGGTAGCGCATCGGCGCCAGCGGGTTCATCTTGTAGCCGGGGGGCAGCTCGATCTGGACGGCAAGCTCGATCGCCTGCCCGCTGGGGCTGACCTTGGCTGGTGGCAGCTCGATTTGCGTGGCGCCGACCAGCGAGTCGCGGGGCTCGGGATCGGGCAGCTTGGGTGGCTCCAGCCCGGCAATTTCCAGCGTGGCCACCTGGCTGGTTTCCAGGTCGATCGTGCGGATCAGGTGATTGTTCGTGTCGGCCACGTAGAGCTTGCCGCCCGCCGCGCTGATGCCGGCCGGCTCGTCGAACCTGGCCGGCTCGTCCTCGCGGCCGGACCGCCCGTCGCCGGCCAGCGTCGTCGACGTGGACGTGCCCGGGTCGATCACCTTGATCTTGTTGTTGTAGGTGTCGGCCACGTACAGCAGGCCGCCCTGGAATACCACTCCCAGGGCGTGCTGCAACCGCACCTCGGTCCCCTGGCCGTCGACGTCGCCGAAGTCGAAGAGGCGGCCGGCCTGCAGATGCGAGGTGCCGACCACCGTGCCCACTTCTCCGGCCGGATCGAAGGGAACCCGGCGGATGGAGCTTCCCTCGCTGTCGGCCACATACAGCCAGGTGCCGTCGGATGCCAGGCCGCTGGGCTGCGCGAAAGAGGAAAAGCCCTCCTGGTAAGGTTGCTCGGGCAAGAGCGGACCATCGACGATATCCTCCCGGCCGTTGCCCGCATACGGCCCGATCTCGGACTCGTCGAGCGGCATTTTCCAAATCTGGTGGGGGCCGGCCATGGCAATGTACAAGGCATCCTGGTGGACCCACAAAGCCCATGGGCTGGCGAGCCCGGTTTCCAGCGGCTTGCCCACGAAACGTTCCGGCAGCTCCTGGCCATCCAGTCCCGGCCACGGGTTGCGGCCCTGCTTGCCGTGGCCGGCGATCGTGGTCACTTGCTTGCGCTCGAGGTCCACCTTGCGCAGCAAGTGGTTCTCGGTGTCGGCCACGTAGAGGGTCGAGCCCGACAGCGCCATGCCCTGCAGGTGGTTGAACGTGGCCGTGGCAAAGTCGCCGTCGTCCGCCCCCATGCGGCCGGAACCGATCGTCTCCAATAGCGTGCCGTCGAGCCGGGTGACCACGATCCGGTTGTGGTTCGAATCGGCAATGAACAACCGGCCGCCTTGCTCGTCGGCCAGGATCTTGCCCGGAAAACGCAGCGGCGTTTTATCGGCCCGGTACGCCTCCAGGTCGAACCTCAACGGCGTTTCATCGAGCACGCCCTTGGCCTTGTAATACGGTATGGCCCGCTTCAGAAAACGGTCGAGGATTTCGAACGGTATCTCTCCCGAATCGCCGGCCACCAGGTTGCCTTCAGGATCGATGATCCTCAGGCTGGGCCAACTGTTGACCGCGTAGTTCTGCCAGATGACGTGATTGGCGTCGTTGACCACCGGGTGCTCGATCTCGTAGCGCAGCACGGCGTCGGTGATGTTCTTGGTGTCTTGCTCGTTCTCGAACTTGGCCGAGTGGACGCCGATGACCACCAGCTCGTTGGGATAGGCGGCCTCCAGCTTCTTCAACTCGGGCAGGATGTGCATGCAGTTGATGCAGCAGTAAGTCCAGAAGTCCAAGAGCACGAACTTGCCTTTCAAGTCGGCCAGTTCCAGTGGGCCCGCCGTGTTGATCCATCCCAGGCCGCCTGTAAGCTCCGGCGCCTTGATTCTGTGGGGAAACGGGTGCTGGTGCATCGGCTCGTCATCCTGGGGGCCCTGGGGCGCTTCCGGCTGGCGGCGGTCGGGCTGCGTTGTTTCCGGCCGGCCTGCTTCCTGATGGCTTGCTTCCGGCCGGGCCGCTGCCTGGGGGGTTTTGGCTTGTGCAGGCGTGGCCTCGGGCTGCCTGGCCTGGCTGGCCGAGGGACCGACGCTAGCGTCCGTGCAGCCGGGGGCGGGTATGGCCGCCAGAATGCCCAAGGCCATCAAGTTCAACGACCATCCGGGATGTCTCATCCAAAGCTCCCACTGCGAAGAAAGGCCAGAAGCCGCCGGTCAATCCGCCGGCGAGCCAGTTTACCCCAATTGTAAGCGGAGTAGATTGCAAAGTGGTAACGCGTTTAACGGGTTTAGCGAGGCTTCCCAGGCTTCCTGGGTTAACAGGCTCTCAGAACGAGGTTAGAGTTTGGGCCACGGACCGGCCGAATTCTGATGGTATCCACCTGCCCAGCGCGTAACAGCCATGCCGTAGCGAAGTTGACACATTTTCGACAGCGGCGTATGGTTCGCGTCCCCGATCCAGCGACCTGAGAACGACCCGGAGGTGATTTTCCCGTGCTGCGCACTGTCTTCGCCGCCCTGGTAATGCTGTCGGCCTGCGGCCCCGTGGCGTTGGGCCAGGAGTGGGCCCGCAAGATGTTCGAGACGACCAGCCACGATTTCGGGGCGGTGCCGCGAGGGGCTAAAGTCGAATACCAGTTCAAGTTATCGAACCTCTATCAGGAAGACATCCATATTGCCGGCGTGCGTTCGAGCTGCGGTTGCACGACTCCCTCGATTACCGAGGACACGCTGAAGACCTACGAGACCAGCACCATCGTGGCTGCCTTCAATACGCGAAACTTTTTGGGGCAGAAGAAGGCCACGGTCACGGTGACCATCGATCAGCCGTTTTATGCCGAGGTCCAGTTGCACGTTGCGGGCTATATCCGCAGCGACGTCGTGTTGTATCCGGGAGCGGTGGAGTTTGGCAGCGTGGACCAGGGCTCGACGGCGGAGAAGACGATCAAGATCACCTACGCCGGACGCAGCGATTGGCAAATCGTCGATGTCAGGCCCCCCCCGTTCCTGGATGCCAGTGTCCGTGAAACGGGACGCGGCAACGGCCAGGTGACCTACGATCTGCACGTGCGTCTCAAGCCCGAGGCGCCGGCGGGGTTCGTCAAGCAGCAATTGATGCTGGTAACCAACGACCGGCGGGCGACCCAGTTGCCGGTCGACGTGGAAGGCCGGATCGTCTCGGAGCTGACGATTAGCCCCGCCTCGCTGTTCATGGGCTCCTTGAAGCCGGGGCAGAAGGTGACCAAGCAGCTCGTGGTGCAGTGCAAGAAGCCGTTCCGGATCACGGCAGTCACCTGCGGCAGCGAGTCGTTCAAGATGCAAGCACTCGAGGTGGCCAAACCGGTCCACCTGGTGCCGGTGACGTTCGTTGCCGGTGACAAACCCGGCAAGGTCACTTACCGGATCCGCATTGAAACCGACCTGGGCGAGGACGTGGCTTCCGAACTTTCGGCGTATGCCCAGGTTCTCGAGGTCGAGGAGACCGAGCCGGCCGACGCCGCTCCCTAGGCGGCCGGCATCGAACCGCGGCGGGCGGCAGGGAGCCTGGCGGGCAGCAGGGGGCCTGGCGGGCGGCGGGGGAGCCTGGCGGGCGGCAGCGGCCGGCTACTCGTACTTGAGCAGGCTGAAGGCCTCGTAAGGCGCGATCTTTTTCGCTCCACCCAGGGCGGTCAGTTCGATCACAAAGGCGCAACCGGCGACGTCGGCGCCGGCCCGCTCGACCAGCCGCAAACAGGCCTCCATGGTTCCACCCGTGGCCAGCAGGTCGTCGACCAGCAGCACGCGTTGGCCGGAGGCAATGCCGTCGGTGTGGACTTCGAGCGTGTCGGTTCCGTACTCCAGCTCGTAATGGAAGGCGTGGGTGTCGAACGGCAATTTGCCCGGCTTGCGAACGGGGACAAACCCGGCCTTGAGCTCCAAAGCCAAGGGGGCGGCGAAGATGAATCCGCGTGCTTCGGCGGCGGCGACCACGTCGACCTTGGCCTGGCGGTAATGGTCGGCAAGGCGGCGGACCGCCTCGCAAAAGGCGGCTGGATGCGCCAACAGCGGCGTGATGTCGCGGAACAGGATTCCCGGCTTGGGAAAATCGGGGATCGAGCGGACAAACATGGCCAGGTCGGGGGCGGCGGCTACACTCATCGGTTTACTGCTCATGGAAGCGACTCCCCGAGGCGGCCCAGCGGCTGAGGCGCCCGCGGAATCCAGGCGCTGCCGAATATATACACCGCAACTGCCGGGCAAGCCAGCCAGCACCCCGGCCGGAGTGCCAAGAGACTCAGGGAGCAACGGTTGGACCGGGCTAACGGGCTAGACCAAACGGGGGGGTATGCCGGCGAGCAAGTCGAAGACCGCGGCCCTTGCGGGATTGGATGCCGGGAAGCAAACTAGCAAGGAACGCGGGCGCGAGCCCACGGCGTGGTTCGCTAGTCTGATCCAGCTAAGGGAGCCGTATGTCGATCGACCCGGAAGTGATTCGAGCCGAGTTCCATGTGGTCATCGCCCGCGTGATCGAGGAAAACGCCGGAGTGATCATCGATCGCTGGCGGCGGCGAGCGGTGGCCGAGCAGCCCAACGCGCGGCGGGTGCACGAACAAGCTGTGCTGGACCATCTGCCCGACTTGCTGCGAGCCATCGGTCAAAGCCTGCGGTCGCGGGATCCCGGCGCGGAACCTTACGAGCGTCCGGCGCGTCAGCATGGCGGCCAGCGATGGGACACCGGCTGGTCGCTGACGGAACTAGTCCGTGATTACCAGATTCTGCGGCTCGTGCTGTTAGAGTTTATCGAGGAGTCGCTCGATCGGCCGCCGAGCGTCCGCGAATGGATGGCAATTGGACTGGCTCTCGATGAAACAATCGGGACCAGCGTGCAGACGTACGTCGACCACCGCGAAGCGGAGACCCGTGACCTCGAGCGCAGGCGCGTTGAGCAGGAGCGGGCCCTGCAGGAGAGTTATCAGCAGGCCCTGCTGGAGCAAGCCGAGGCGCTGAAGAAGAACGACCGGCACAAGAACGAATTCCTGGCACTGCTCGGGCACGAATTGCGCAATCCGCTGGGCGCGATGTCCAATGCGCTGGAGCTGACGCGCGTGCTCGATCCGGAGGATCCCGACTTCCGCCAGGCATCGGAGATCCTGAAGCGCCAGTTGCACCAGATGGAACGCCTGGTCGATGATTTGCTCGACATTTCGCGGATCAGCCGGGGCGTCATCGAACTGAAGATGCAGCCGGTCGAGCTGGCCACCGCCATGAGAGACGCCGATTCGGCGGCCCGGCCCCTGGCCGAGGCGCGCGGGCACCAGCTTCACCTGGAGCTGCCGGCCCGGCCCATCTTGCTCGACGCCGATCCTGCCCGGCTCCAGCAGGTCCTCATGAACCTGCTGATCAATGCCGTCAAGTACACGCCCGGCAGTGGGCACATCTGGCTTTCCGGAGAAGTCGTCGGCGATCGCGCCGTGATCCGCGTGAAGGACGACGGCATCGGCATCCCGGCCGAAATGCTGCCCGACATCTTCGATTTGTTCATGCAGGCGCAGCCGGCCAGCCGTCATAGCGAAGGCGGACTGGGCATCGGCCTGACGCTGGTCCGCAAACTGGTCGAGTTGCACGGTGGCACCGTCACCGCGGCCAGCGACGGGCGGGGCCGAGGCTGCCAGTTCGAAGTCAGCTTGCCTGTGTCCACCCGCCAACCGGCGGCCGAGTCGCCCGGCGGCAATGACTCGACTCCCGTTCGATCGGTCCGGATGCGCGTGCTGGTGGTCGACGACAACCTGGACGTGGGGCGGACTCTCGCCGCCTTGCTCAAACACGCCGGTCACGACGTGCGGCTGGCTCATGATGGGCCGGCAGCCATCCAGATTGCCCGCGACTACCAACCCGAAACGGTGCTGGTCGATATCGGACTTCCCGGCATGGATGGCTACGAGCTGGCGCGACGGCTGCGCAACGAAGTCGGCTTGGAGCGGGCCATGCTGGCCGCATTGACGGGCTATGGCCATGAAGAGGATCGCCGGCGCTCGGACGAAGCCGGCTTCGACCACCACCTGACCAAGCCGGTGCGAAGCGAGATGCTGTTGTCGCTTTTGTCGGGCGGCCGGCTGAAGGGGCCGCTGGTGGTCTCAGGCGAAGGCGGCAACTGATCCGGACAGTTGCGGGGGATTGCACCCGCTTCACCGCACGACGCCGAAAAGCACCAAGAGCAAGACGATCAACAGCACCAGCCCGATGCCGCCGCTGGGGTAATAGCCCCACTCGCGGCTGTAAGGCCAGGCGGGCGCCGCACCGAGCAGGAGCAACACCAGGATAATCAGCAAAATGGTTCCAAGGCCCATGCGATAACCTCTTCTGTGTCTGGTGGGTCCACTTGGGCATGCCTGCCGCGTGCCGTGCCGGCCCTTCGTGGTTCCACCGTCGCCGGACTTGCGATGGCGACAGCGCCCCCAGGTACGTTGCCTGGGGGGTTGACGTGCCCACCGAGATGAGGAAGGCAAATGGCGTGCCATCTCGCCAATCACGAAAAAACCGGCCGGCGCCAGACGTGAGCGGCCCCCCGGATTCGGGCTCTGGCTCAGGCCTGCACGATCTGGCACGTGATCGGCCAGGCCAACCCGGCGGACGATGAGGTCGGACGATGAGCAAACCGAGAGTCTTCGTTACCCGGCGGATCCCCGATGCCGGACTGAAGAAGATTGCCGAGCACTGCCAGGCCGAGATCTGGCCGGAACAGCTTCCGCCGCCGCCCGAAATCCTGCGGCAAAAAGTCGCCGACTGCGAAGGCCTGCTGTCGCTGTTGACCGACCGGGTGGACCAGGCGCTGTTGGCGGCGGCGCCGCGGCTCCAAGTGGTCAGCAACTATGCCGTCGGGTTCAATAACATCGACGTGGCCGCCTGCACCGCCCGTGGCGTGGCGGTGGGCAATACTCCCGGCGTGTTGACCGACGCGACCGCCGATATGGCGTTCGCCCTGTTGATTGCCGCGGCCCGCAGGATCGTGGAGGCTCACGAGTATGCCGCCGGCGGCCAATGGAAGACCTGGGAGCCGCTGGGCCATATCGGCCAGGACCTGGCCGGGCGCACGCTGGGGGTGGTCGGCATGGGACGCATCGGTTTCGCTTTGGCCCGGCGCTGCCGGCTCGGTTGGGAGATGAAGGTGCTGTATCACGATGCTCGGCGCAACGAACGAGCCGAGCGCGAACTCTCGGCCGAGCAGGTGCCGCTCGACAAGTTGCTGGCCGAGTCGGACTTCGTTTCGCTGCACGCCGACTTGAACGAGAGCACGCGTGGCATGTTCGACGCGTCGGCCTTCGACAAGATGAAGCGGACCGCCGTATTCGTCAACACCGCGCGGGGGCCGCTGGTGGTGGAGCGCGACCTGGTCGAGGCACTTCGCGGCGGGAAGATCTTTGCCGCGGGATTGGACGTCACGGATCCGGAGCCACCGGCCGCCGACAATCCGCTGCTGCGATTGCCCAACGCGGTGGTGGTGCCGCACATTGCCAGCGCCACGGTCTCCAGCCGCAACGCCATGGCCGAAATCGCGGCCGACAACCTGATCGCCGGCCTGGAGGGGCGGCCGCTGCGCTGCCGGGTGAACCCGAGCAAGGGATGAAGGAGGAAGGAGGAAGGAGGATAGTCGCCTAGGGCGCAGGCGTCACCGCGGGAAAGGAGCTTCCTCACGCGGAGCGTGAGGGCTACTTTACGGGCGGCGGCGCTGGTAGCGGCGGCTGGCCTCCTCCAGCGTGCGGCGTTCGTCGGCGGTCAAGCTGGCTTCTCCCTCGCGCGAGATCTTCTCAAGGATCCGGTCGACCCGCAGGCCCAAGTCCGGCTCGCGCTGCGGTGGCTCGTGCACGCGCAGCTTGGGCCTTCGCTTGAAGCGCGGCAGCGACAACCGGCGCGGCACGAGGCGGCCCAAGCTCCAGCCCGTCCCGTAGTACAAAAACGCCGCCAAGACGCCGCCTAAATGGGCCGCATACGCCACGCGGTCGGTATCATCGCCTTGCGGGCCGCGGCTGTACCCCAGAAGGTCCTGCGCGATGTACAGAGTGCACAGGACCCAGGCCGGCACCGGAAACACGCCCCAAATGTAGAGCAGGCGGCGCGGATAATGGATCACGAACAAGACCACAACCCCCGAGATCGCTCCGGAAGCGCCGATCGCTTGTGGAACTACATCATCGCGCGGCGTCACCATGTCGGTCGTGACCGCCCAAATCAGACCGCTGACCACGAGGAACGTCATGTAGATGCTCAGGAACTCGCGGCGCCCATAAATGGCTTCCACGTCGCGGCCAAAGAACCACAATACGAGCATGTTGAAGCCGAGGTGGAACACGTTGTGGCGATCGTGAGCGAAGCCGGCCGTGATCAGTTGCCAGGCCTTCCAGGGATGGCGCAACAGGTCGGCGTACAGCGCCATCCGACTGCTCAATTCGCCGCCAAAGAGCATGTCAGCCAGGAAAACCGCAATGTTGATGATCAGCAGGTTGGCGACCATGGTACGGTCGCCGCCCAGGAAGAATCCCTGGGGCTCTTGGCGCACATAATCTCGATCGTATAGACCCATTGGCCGGTGCGCTCTATGAAAGGGTTCCGTCCGCGGCGTGCTGACACGCCTGCCATTGCCCCACTTGCCTTGAGAGTCGCCGAGCGTCGACCGCGCCCGGCGAGCCGACGCTTGCCAACGCCCCGCAGCTTAGCGGGCGATGGCCACCGGCCGGCCAGCCGCCGGTGGGCTAGGGCCTGCCGCCGCATTAATCCTTTCGGCCGCCTGGGTCTGCATGGCGGTCCACTGGGCGGCCAGCCTCTTGGTCTCGGCCAGCAAATCGGCCACTTCCTGGCGCAGCGCGGCGATTCTGGCGTCCAGGGCCTCGTGGTGCGCCTGGATGGTGTCGCGTTCCGACTCGACTCTGGCCAACTCGGGCTTCAAGTCGTTGTCGATGTGCTGCTGCCGGAGCTGGACCTGCCGCTGAGTGTCGTCGCGGGTTTTTTCGGCGAAGGCCTTGTCGATGGTTCGGGCCGCAATGCGGTCGCGTTCCGCCGACATCTGCCGGTGCAGCTCGCCGAAGTAGACCGCATAGTCGCGGAGCTGCCGCTCGTACTTTCCGTCGGCCACCCGGTCGGGCGGATCGTCAGCGGTTGCGTTCTGCCCGTGACGCAGGTACTCGTTGAGCACTTCGGGCGGCACGCCGGGCATCAGGGCCGCCAGTTGGGCCTGGTCCAACCCGGCAAACGTGCCGTGGCGGTCGCCCGGCATTCGTTCGTACAGCACCCAGAACATTCGTTGCGTGCCGGCGATGCGCTTCAGCTCGCGGTCCGTCAGCTTCATGGCCGGCTTCAACTGGATTTGCTTGTCGGAAACACCGGCTACCTCGAACTCGCCCAGGTAGGCGCCGCCCTGCGCTTGCCCGTCCGGGGTTTGTTCGAAAACATAGAGCACCGATTTGCTGTTGATCCGATGGGGGTCGGGCTCTTGGACCAGCACGACCGCCTCGCCGGTCTGTGCCACGACTTCTTGTGGATTGGCCCCATACCAGACGCGTCCCCGATCGACCAGCAGATCGTGCAAGGCAACCTTCAGCTCGCGGATTCCCGGAACCGATTGCCCGTCGGGAGTTACTTGCCCCTCCCTCAATGTCTTGGCGAGTCCTTCGGCATCGAACAGCGGCTTCTGGTAGCTGTTGGCCGCCTGTTTCCATGCCTGGTGCGTCTTCAGGGTTCGAGCGGCCACGTAAAAAAATCCGATCGACGCAACGAAAATCAGACCGATCAGGATCTTGTTCCAGATGCTCATGGCGAAGTGGGTCGCGACAGAAAAGTCTTTGCGAATAGCCTCTTAGGTCGATAATAGGCAGCCCCGGGGGGAGTGTCAAGCATTTGCGCCCGGAAGCGCGAGGGCACAATCGCTGCAACCGCGCCAGGCCAAGGCCGGCCCGGCGGACTCGCCTGCGGCCTGTCCGGTGGGTGACAGTGCAGGACCGGCAGGGTAATATTGCGTTTTGCGACCTTTTGTGCCGCGTGGCACTGAACCGACCAGGAGAGCGTGAAAAATGAAGATGGCTGCCCGCATCGTCGACCTGCACAAGGATTACGTCCTGGGAGGCGAGGTCGTGCACGCGCTGCGGGGAGTTACCCTCGACATCCCCGAAGGGGACTACGTGGCGATCATGGGCCCTTCCGGCTCAGGCAAGAGCACCCTGTTGAATCTGATCGGCTGCCTGGACAGGCCGACGGCGGGGAGCTTTTACCTGGGCGACGAGGACGTGGCCCAACTGGACGACGACGAGCTCTCGGAAATCCGGGCCGCCAGGATCGGCTTTGTCTTCCAGTCGTATAACCTGATCCCCCAGTTGACCGTGCTGGAAAACATCGAAGTGCCCCTCTACTACCTGGGGCAGCTCACGCCGGCCGACCGCGACCGCTGCATCGAGCTGGCCGAAATGGTGGGACTGGGAAACCGCCTCTCGCACCGGCCGTCGCAGTTGTCGGGCGGCCAGCAGCAACGAGCCGGCATCGCCCGCAGCCTGGCCAACAACCCCTACTTCATGCTGGCCGACGAGCCGACCGGAAACCTCGACTCGGTCACTACGGGCGAGATCCTGGCCCTGCTCGACGAGCTGAACGCCGCCGGCAAGACCATCATCATCGTCACCCACGAACCCGACGTGGCCGCACGCACCCGCCGGATCATCCGTTTGCACGACGGGTATGTCCAATCCGACACGCCTACCTGAAAGCCGAACGGCGCTCATCCGCCAGACGGTAATCCCGTTGCACTCGCATCCTCCCTTCCCCCCTTCTCCCCTTCCCCCCTTCCCCCCTTCCCCGCTTCAGCGGCCAACGCGTCGACCAGCCTCTCGATCATGGCGGGCGTGTGGACCCAGCTCAGGCTGATCCGCAGCAGCGACTGCCCCGCAGGCACCGTGGGAGGTCGAATCGCCGGCACCGCCAGGCCTCGGCGGATCAACGACTCACTCAGGGCCACCGCGCGGGCCGGCTCGCCCACCAGCAGCGGAATAATCTGGCTGGCCGAAGCGCCGACGCGCCACCCCTGGGCTTCGAGCCGGCCGCGGCACTTCGCTGCTTGAGCCAGCAGCGCCAAGCGCCGCTCCGGCTCGTTTTGCACGATCTGGAGGGCCGCCATCGCGGCGGCGGCGGCCGCATCGGGCGGCGCGGTGGAAAAGACGTAGGGCCGAGCCTTGTTCACCAGCCATTCGATCAAGCGGCGGCTCCCGCAGACAAAGCCTCCGATGCCTCCCAGCGCCTTGCTGAGCGTGCCCACCCGCACGGCCACGTCGTGTTCAATGCCGAAGTGCTCGGACACGCCCCGGCCCAGCCGCCCAAAGACGCCCGTGGCGTGGGCCTCGTCCACCAGCAGCATCGCGCCGTATCGCCTGGCCAGCCGGGCCAGCTCGCCCAGCGGTGCCAGGTCGCCACCCATGCTGAACAGGCCGTCGCTGACGATCAGCCGGCGGCGATAGGCCTGGCCCTGGCTGAGTATCTCTTGGAGGCGCTCACAGTCAGCGTGCGGATAAACGTGGACCTCGGCCCGCGAGAGGCGGCAGCCGTCGACGATGCTGGCATGGTTCAGCTCGTCGCTGTAGACCGCATCGCCCCGCCCCGCCAAGGCGGCGATGCTGCCGGCGTTGGCCGCGAAGCCCGATGAGAACACCAGCGCCGCCTCGGTGCCTTCGAACTGGGCCAAGCGCAGCTCCAGCTCTGCGGTGAGCCTGCCGCGGCCGGATACCAGCGGGCTGGAGCCGGCGCCCCAGCCTCCCGCCAAGGCAGCCGCGACGGCGCCGGTCAGCCGCCGGTCGCCGGCCAGCCCCAGGTAATCGTTGGCGGCAAAACTGATCAGCTCGCGGCCGTCCAGGTCGATCCGTGCCGACTGCGGGCCGCCGCGGACGCGCAGCTTTCGCGCCAGGTCGCGCGCGGCGAGCGACTCGAGCTCGCCGTCGATCCAGCCCAGCGAGTCGAGGGATTCACTCATCGCCTGCCAACCGCAAGATCGCTTCGAACTCGCTTTTGCGGACCGGCTGCACCGAGAGCCGCGAACCCCGCCGCAGCAGCTCCATGTTCTTCAAAGCCGCCACCTTCCGCAAACGATCGAGCGGAATCGGCTGCGCGAAGATCTTTTCCAGGCGGATATCGACCATTTGCCAGATCGGGTTGTCGGGCGAGGACTTGGGATCGTAGTGGTCGTCCGAGCGGTCCCGGGCGGTCGGGTCGGGGTAGGCCTCGCGCACCACGACCGCCGTGCCGGCCACGGACGGCGGATTGCCGCCGGAGTGGTAGAACAGCACCCGGTCGCCCACCCGCATCTCGTCCCGCATATAATTCCGCGCCTGGAAATTCCGTACGCCGCTCCAGCAGGTGGTCTGCTTGGGCGAGGCGGCCAGGTCGTCGATCGAAAACGACGAGGGCTCGCTCTTCAACAGCCAATGCTTCTTTGTTTCAGGTGCCATCCCAAGTGCCTGCGGCGACTCGCTTTGCTAAAGTTGATGATGAAGGCCGAGCAAGATTTCAGCCGCTTGGGGCAACTACTCTTCCAGTCATGACGCAATCGATCCGCGAGGCCCAGCCCGCCGCTTCCGCGAGCAGGACCCCGATCGACTGGCGGGCGGCGTTGGCCCGTCACGATCGGTGGCTGCGCACGGTTGTGCTGGCCCGGCTGGGCGAACCGCAAGCGGTCGACGAGGTCATGCAGGAAGTTTCGCTGGCTGCCGTCGAGCAGCGCTCGCCGCTGGCAGACCCGGCCAAGGTGGCCCCCTGGTTATACCGCCTGGCGGTCACGCAGGCACTCCTCTACCGGCGCCGTTTAGGCCGGTGGCGCAAGCTGACCGATGGTTATGCCAGGCGGGTGCGGCCGAGCGAGGCCGACTCCCGCACCAGCGACCCGCTCGACTGGCTGCTGGCCGACGAGCGGCGAAAACTGGTGCGGACGGCCCTGGGGCGGCTGGCCCGCCGCGACGCGGAGATCCTGCTGCTGAAGTACACCGAGGATTGGAGCTATCACCAGATTGCCGACCACCTGGGCATCGGCCACAGCGCCGTCGAGGCCCGCCTGTACAAGGCCCGCAAGCGGCTGCGGTGCGAGTTGGCGGCCCTGAACATGGTCGGAGTAGAAACCTGAACGGCCCTGGCTTCGCGCCGGGGCGAGCGGGACGCATGAACACTATTCGAACGAGCTCAGAACCCGAACCCTTCGACCGCCAGCAACTGCTCGACCTCTTGGTCGACGGCGAACTGGACGCGGCGCGGCGGCGCGAACTTTTGTCCTGGTGCCGGCACGATCCGGAAGGCTGGCGGCGCTGCGCCCTGGCCTTCCTGGAAGCCCAGAGCTGGCGGCAGGAACTGGGCGCGGCCGCTCAGCCCCGTGCAGTTGCGGTGCCGGCAGTTGCACTGCCGGCAGCGCGAACCGAGTCGCTCAAGACCCGGCCCTTGCGGTTTTGGATCGGCCCCTTGGCCATGGCAGCCAGTTTTCTGCTGGCGTTCAGTCTCGGGCTGTTGTGGCGCGGCCGGCCGCAGGACGAGCTGCCGATTGCCGATCATCGGCCAGTAGGTTCCGAGCAGGTGGCCTCCAACCAGCGGGCGGAAAAAACGCCGCACGATCAGTTGGCCGGCGGCCAGGGCGCTGCCCCGCGGCCTTTGGCCAATGTGCGCTTGGTGGTCGATGGGCCGCAAGGCGCTTCCCAGGAGTTCGAGCTGCCGGTGATGGAAGGCGGCTCGCTGGATGAATTGCTGGCGGGGCAGGGCTCGGCGATTCCGGCCGAGGTGCAAAGAGCGTTTGAGCGGCTGGGGCACCGCGTGCGGCAGCGGCGGCAGTTGGTCCCCTTTGAACTGGAGGACGGGCGTCGCCTGATCGTGCCGGTGGACGAGGTCGACGTCCACCCGGTTGGTGACTGGTCCTTTCAATAAGTGCCTTGACTTGGAGACGGCCGAAAAACTGGCGTAATCGGAGTGGTCTGGGTGCCTGGGGCAAAGCGATAAGCGTGCCCCAGTCGGTGTTCACAGCTTTTTCTAGGTCAATCTTGGGTTCATTTCGGTCGTTCAAACAGGAAAGGAGCTTGTGATGCGGATATCCACAGACAACCTGTTGTGCAGGGCGGGCTGGCTGGGCGTGGCGGCCGGAGCGTTGCTACTGGGCAGCTCGGCACTGGCCCAGGAAATTCGAGAGGAAGTGAGCGACGTGCTCAAGTCCGATGACGATGCCGCCCCAGGTGATGTCCTGGGCGAGCACTGGATTGGAGTGATGTGCACCGACGTGCCCGACGTGCTGCGAGCGCACCTGGATCTGCCCAAGGAGCAGGGAATCCTGATCGTGGAAGTGCCGGCCGACAGTCCCGCTTCCAAAGCCGGCTTGGAAAAGAACGACGTGATCGTGGCCGTCGAGGATAAGCCGATTTCCAGCCCGAGGGAACTGCTGGAAGCGGTTCGCTCAGCCGGCGAGCGCGAGCTTACGGTTCGATATCTGCGAGGGGGTAAGGAGCATGCCGCCATGATCAAGCCGGCGAAACGGCCCGACGAATACCGTCCGGGGCAGCCATCGCAGCCGGGAGAGGACCAGCGGGCCATTGAGAAGTGGTTCAAGCTGCCTCTTGCTCCCTTCAGGATGCGCACGTTTCAACCGGGCATGGTCCTGCCGCCGGGCGCCAAAGTGGACAACTCACTGCCGGACGACATGAGCGTGAACGTTTTCAAGAAAGGGGACGAGCCGGCCAAGATCACGGTGAAGCAAGCCGATGAAACCTGGGAGGTGACCGAAGACAGCCTCGACAAGCTTCCCGCCGAGATCCGCGGGCACGTCGAGCGGATGCTGGGTCGCATGCCGCTGGCGATGGGCCCCTGGAAGGACATGATCGATCGATGGTCGCCACCGGGGCGGCTGGACCCCTGGAACGACTTCAATATCGAAGTCGTCCCGCCAGACGTCGCCCCCGATCGCTTCCCTGGTCAGTTCCCTGGCCGCCGGCCCTTCACCGGCGAAGCGCCCGAAGGATTGGAGCAAACGCTCGAGCGGCTCAACCGCGAGCTAGAGCAACTGCGCAAGGCGGTCGAAAAGCTCGAAGACAAAGCTGGGACCTAGAGCAGGGCGGGCGCCCGTAGCCACTCGGGTGCCCGCTCTGTTCTATCCGAGCGAAACCCCATACTAACCCGACGCGCCAGCGAGGACGCCGGACGATCCACGCCAGCGGAGGCAGAGATCTTCATGGGCCGCGGACGGGCTGGAAATCAGGCGGTCAGAGGGCAGGAAGACGTCGGCCTCAAACGGGGTAGCACGGCCAAACGCCCTCGCTAGCGCGTCGGGTTGGTGTTGGGCGCACTAAGCCCCAAGCTCCAACAATCACTTTCTGACCTGCTCGAAGTAATTCACCCCTTTCTTGTTCGAAGTCACTACGTCCAACAGCCCGTCGCCGTTGACGTCGGCCACCTCGAACTGAGTGCCCACGCCGCTGTCGTGGTCGAACTGGTGCGGCGTCCAAACCGGCTTGCCGTCCTCGCGCGTCAGCCGGAACCAGTACATCACGGCCGGGGCTTCGGGTGCCACGTCCCCCTTGGGGCCGTGCGCCCACCAGCGCTTGCCGGTAACAAAATCCATCAGCCCATCCTGGTCGATGTCCGCCAGGCAGAGCGCGTGCGTCTGCGAGAAGCTGCGATCGATCAGGTGCGTCCGCCAGCCGTCGGCCGTCTGCTCGTGCCACCAGATGCCAATCTGGTGCGCCGCCGAAGTCAGCACGTCGTTGTCGCCGTCGCCGTCGAAATCGTAGACGTGCATCTGAGCGCAGTTCTCGCCAAAATCGACCGGATGGAACTTCCAGGGGGTCGCCTCGCCGGCCGGCGCCTCCCACCAGCCTTCCCTGACCAGTACATCCTGCCGGCCGTCGCCGTTCACGTCGCCCACCCCCAGCCCGTGCGAGTACTTCATCGCACCCGGGGCGCCCTTGTCCGAGATGGCCGCCAGCGACCAGAGCTGGTACGGATCCGACCCTCGCCTGGCGATTCCCATTCGCCTTTCCGGGCCGTCGACGTCCTCGGGATTGGGCGAAAAGCCGAGCACCAGCTCACGCTGCCCGTCCCCATCCACGTCGAGCATCGTCGGGCTTTCGTTGTTGGTCACGGGAGTCAGCACGTGCCGCTTCCAGGGCCCGCCGGCAGTCTGCGGGTTCTCGAACCACCACGTCTCCTTGCCGGGAAAATCGGCCACGATCAGGTCGGTCCAGCCGTCGCCATTGAGGTCCTCGGCCCAGTTGCAAAAGCTGTTGCTGTAGTCCAGGGGATCGTACTGCGCGGGCTTGTCGAGGACCGAATGCATCTTCCAATCCGGGGCCTCGTACCAGACGCTGCCGGCGGCGATGTCCAGCTTGCCGTCGTTGTTAAAGTCCCCGACCGCCACGCCTTCGCTGCGGAACGTTGCGTCGAGCTGCGTGCGCTTGAAGTGGATTCCGGCCGCCTTCTTGCTCCCTTCGTCGTCCGACGCGCGGACCGACTCCGTCAAACCGCCGAGCACCAACGCCGCCGCGCCCAGCCGAACCCACGCCAACGCCGCCCGATTCAATCCAATCATCGAAGTCACCCATCCCGAAGTGAGTTGAAGGTTTTCAGCCGCTCATGCCCGATTAGTCTAATCGCCCGGCCGGCCCGGCGATAGCTTTTGGTGTGTCCTTACATTGACCGCGTCCCGCAGCGCGGTCGCGCCTGCCAGGCTTCCAGAGGCCACCGGCAGCACCTAAAATATTGCCGCATTCGTGCGATTGTCGCTGCGGCCGTCTTGCGATCTCGAACCAGGCCATCCGGCGTGAAGATACTGTTTGCCATCGCGCACTATTACCACCCGACGCCGGGCGGCCGATACGGCTCGCAGTCGGCCAAGCCCCAGCGCCGGCTGCAAGCTCTCGCCGCCTGCATCTCGGCGGTACACCAGGTGCTCGGCGGCCGGCAACGCATTCTGGACATCGCCCGGCGGCTGGCCGTGCCGGCCAACCAGTCCCTCAGCCACCAGGTCGACGTGGTGGTCGCGACGACGGGCGACCGGCACCTGCTGGGGCAGTTGCCGGTGGCGGTCGACCTGTACCGACAGCATGCCACCCAGGCCGAGCCGCTGCTGCTGGGCTTCGAGTGCCAGGCGGTGCTCCGCGACGCCCTGGGGCAGTATGATTATTACTGCTACCTGGAAGACGACCTGGTGTTGCACGATCCCTGGTTCTTCCAGAAGCTGGCCTGGTTCGATCGCCTGGCACCGGCCGACTGCCTGCTGCAGCCCTGCCGCTACGAGATGCCGGCCTACGTGGTGGCCCACAAGCTCTACGTGGACGGCGACCTGGCGCCGCACGTGGCGGGCCGCTTTCGCCGGCAGCCGGCCCCGGGCGACGTCGAGGGCGAGACGTTGGGAGCCAGCGTGCAGTTCAGCCCGGCTTTGAACCCGCACTCGGGCTGTTACTTTCTCAACGACCGCCAGATGCGGCAGTGGGCGTCGCAGCCGCACTTTCTCGACCGCGACACGAGCTTTGTCGGCCCTCTGGAAAGCGCGGCCACGTTAGGCATCCTGAAGACGTTTCACGTCTACAAGCCGGTTGCCGGCCAGGCCGGCTTCCTGGAGATCGAGCACTTCGGCACGCAGTTTCTCAGCCTGGTCGGCAACCAGGTGCGGCTGGCCGACTAGACTAGAAAGCTAGCTTAGCCTGACTGCCCGACAACCTTCAACCTTGAACAAGCTGAATCACCATGTCAAACCCGCGCGATTTCGGTGCCGCCGGCGACGGCCAGACCGACGATACCGAGGCCATCCAGCACGCGATCGAGCAGGGAGACGGCCCGCTCTACTTTCCGCCCGGCGACTACCGGATCACGCGGACGATCGTCGTGGAGCTCGCCCGGACGGGCCGCTTTGGAATGGATGGCGCGCTGGGCACGGCCAAGCTGCTGATGGCCGGGCCGGGCCCCGCATTTCACCTGGTCGGGACGCACGACAAGTCGGCGGATCCGGCCGGTTTCGCCCCTGCCGCCTGGGCCGGCCAACGTATGCCGCTGGTCCAAAACGTGGAGATCGAGGGCCGCCACCCGGAGGCGTGCGGCTTTCTAGTGGAAGGGACGATGCAGTCCACGTTTGCCGGCGTGCTCTTGCGGCAGCTTCGGGACGGAATCCGCCTCCACCGGCGGGCCCGGAACGTGCTGGTGACTCACTGCCACATCTACGACAACCGGGGCGTCGGGATCTTCCTCGATCACGTCAACCTGCACCAGGCCATCATCACCGGTTCTCACGTCAGCTACTGCCGCGGCGGCGGCATCAAGATCGTTGGCTCCGAGATCCGCAACCTGCAGATCACCGGCAACGACATCGAGTACAACTACGACCCGCAGGCCGCTGCCTCGGCCGACGTCTGGATCGACTGTTCCGAAGAGGGCTCCACCGTCCGCGAGGGGACGATCGTCAGCAACACCGTCCAGGCCAAGTACAGTCCCGGCGGGGCCAACGTGCGGATCATCGGCCAGCATCCCCGGGTCAACCACCGCGCGGGCCTGTGGACGATCTCCAACAACCTGATCGGCAGCCAGGAGATCAACGTGCACCTGGCGGCCTGCCGCGGCGTCACGGTCAGCGGCAACGTGATCTACAGCGGGCATGTCCGCAACCTCCAGCTCGACGGCTCGCGAAACATCGTGCTGGCGGCCAACTGTTTCGACCACAATCCCGATTACGGCGAACAGGAGCTGTGCACCGGCGTCCGCCTGGCCGATTCGCACGACGTTGTGCTGTCAGGCAGCCTGGTTCACGACTGCCAGGCCGGCCGGCACACGGTGGCCGGCGCGCCGGAGCTGGTGCGGGAAGGGCTGTTGGAGATCGTGCGGTGCCGGCGCGTGGCCGTCAGCGGCTGCGAGGTGCTGGACGGAGCGCCGCACGGCATTTACGTGGAGGAGTCCGATGACGTGAGCATCACCGGCTGCACGGTGCTGGATAGCCGGCTGGAGAAGAAGAGCACCGCCGCGATCTGTTTCCGGGGCACCGGCCGGGGCAACCTGGTGGCCGGAAACCGGTTGGGCGCGGGTGCGGAATCAGCCGTCGAGGCAGACGCCGCGGCCGGCGTACGGGTCGGAGAGAACTGGACCGATGGTTCTTAAGGAACTACCGATGGGCCACCACCGCCAGCGATGGCGACCTGGTTCACCTTGGCGCGCTGCCCCGCCTGCGTCGGTTGGACCTCGACGATACGCAGACTGGCGACTTTGGCCTCGCGCATCTGGCAGACCACCGCGGAATCGATTCGCTGGACCTGGACGGAACGCAGGTGAGCGACTCGGGCGTCGTGCATCTCTCCAACTTCAGCAGCCTGCAATGGCTAAAACTTGCCAGGACTCAAATCACTGATGCTGGGCTGCTGCACTTGAAGGGGTGCGCCGCGCTTCAGTTCCTAAGTTTGGAGGAAACGGCGGTGACCGGCACCGAGAGGATGTCCGTATCGAGGAGCGAAGCGTCCATGACTTTAATCGAACGAGCGGCTGGTGGTCGACCGGACAATAGACTTCTCGATCTCGTCGATCTCGTCGACCGTAAGTCCCTCGTAGACGTTGCACCAGTCGGGAAGCCCACCCACCGGCTGCCGCGCCGCATCCGGTGGAGTCGCGGCCATGTCGAGGTTCACCACGCTGATGATGATCTGCTGATTCTCGAGCAGCTCTCGTCCGACCACGTGCTCTAGCACCTCGCGGTCAGCCGAATCGATGTCCCGGACGTTGCGGACAATGTTTTCCATGTCCCAATTCTAACCCGTAAACCCAATCTGCGACAATCAGAAACGGGGGGACGGAAGCCGAGGATACGACATGACAATTCCGCATCCGCGCTCCGATCAGTGATGCACTGCGGTCGCCCGCTCCGCGGGCTAAAGGGGCTGGCGCCCCGGCGGGCTTCGACGGCTACAAGAGCGTGCCGGAGGAGCGGACGACCTGCTCGACCGTGTCGAGCAACTGATCGAGACGGAAGGGCTTGTAGAGCACGGCCTGCAGGCCCGCCTGGCGGGCCTTGACGATCGAATGGCCCGGATCGTAGCCAAACCCGGTCATCAGCACCAACGGCACGTGCTCCATGATGCTCTGCAGCTTCACCATCACCTCGTAACCGGTCATGTCCGGCAGGCGGATGTCGGCGATGATCACGTCGTAGCTCTGGCCCGCGCTCAGATTGCGGACCATGAAGATGGCCTCGCCTCCGTCGTGGGCCGTCTCGACCACGCAGCCGTACCGCTCGAGCAGGGCGTGGGCGGCGCTGCGGACCGATTCGTCGGCGTCGGCCACCAGCACCTGCAAGCCCCGCAGCAACGGCCGCTCGCTGTAGTGCAGGGCCTGCGGATGGGCCTGGCTGGGAGCCATCTGCTGCCCGACTTTCTGGATCACCTGCTTGATGTCGCGGGCGTTGCGCAGCACGCGCTGCAAGCGCTCGGCCACTTCGGGCTCGTGGCCGATGTACCGCTCCAGGATGTTCACGGCGTCGTTGAGGATGTCGTCCACGGGCAGCGCCACGGCGCTGTGGATGGCCTCGACGCTTTCGGCGGCGGTGCTGGCCTTTTCGGCCACCAGCAGCTCCAGCGTATTGAGGGCCAAGGCCACGTCGCGGGTGAAGATCTCCAAAAACTGCAGGTCGCTCTCGCTGAAGGCCCTCGGCTCGGGGCTCTCGACGTTGAACGTGCCGATGACCTCGTCGTGCAAGACCAGCGGCACGGTCAGCGAGCTCTTGGCCCCCTTGGCGCCTTCCAGGTACAAGGGGTCCTCGGTGGTGTCCTCGCAGAGGTAGCTCTTGCCCGTGGCCGCCACGAACCCCGTCACCCCGTTGTTCTGCGGCTGGGCGTACAGCGCCCGATCGGTGGCTTCAGGAACGAGTCCTTCCGAGAGGAGCGGCTCCAGCCGGCCGGTCTTCGAGTCGAGCAGGCGGATCTCGACCACGTTGAAGTTCAACAGGTCGCGCGTGTAGTGCAGGATGTTCGACTTCAACAGCTCGATCCGCTCCTCGACAGTCATGTGGAACAGCTCGTCGGGCGTCAGGTTGGCCAGCTCGATGCCGGCCTGATGGATGGCCGCCAGCTTCTGCTGCTGCAGGACTTCGGCGGTCACGTCGCGGATGGTAACCACCAGGTTTCTGGGCGGGCCCTCGGTCTCGATTAAGGGCGCGGCGTGTACCCGGTAGAAGTGATTGTCGCTGGACCGCAAGGTCGAGCTGCTGCCGCGGCCGGTGGCCAGGGCGGTGTGAAACGGGCAAAAGTCGGGGCCGAGGATCTCCGGGCTGCCCAGCACGGCGTAAAAGTTCTCGCCGATCACGGTCTCGCGGCTGCACCACTCGCGCAAGCGGCCGTTGCCCCAGATGATCGTGTTGTCGCTGTCGAGCAGGACCACGCCGTCGGGCATGCCCTGCAGGATCCGCTCGTTCTGCAGGAGCTTGCCGATCCGCAAAGCCTCACGAAGATGCTCGGCGGCCACGTAGACGCCGGCAAATTCCTCGCGGGTCAGCCGGGTCAAGGCGCGGATCGGGCTGTGTACGGGGACGACTTCGAACGAGTCGACCAGCGACGATATGGGTGCACCCTGCCCCTCTTGGGGAGTTCCGACAAACAGTAGTTTCGGTTTCTCCGACAAGCGCGCGTCGCTCCAGAAAATCGCCAGTCGCCGCCGGTATTATAGAATCGCTTGAAAATCCGAACAACCGTCGTCCACGCGCCTTCCGTCCTGATTCATCGGACGGTTCGCCGCTTCGACATTCGCCTCGGGGGCCGGCGGCCGCTGAATTGGCCACCGGCGGCTCCGAGCTTGCCTGCTCTGCCTTGCGTGGCACCTGGCAGGAAGGTGAAGCCTCTACGGATCAAGCCGTCTGTGGCGCGGCTGCCGCCTGTACCAACGGCGGCCGATTGCCCCAAGGGGCCGCGGATCCCGGTCGATACGACTTAAAAGCGACACTCTCATCCCCGGACCTGTCTTCAAAAGGACGACAGTCATGTGGCGCGCGTTGTTCCTGGCCCTGGGCGCGTATGCCTGCCTGCTGGGATTCGAATGCCTGGTAATCGACAAGGCGGTCCTGGCCGAGAGCCGCCAGGCGGCGCCCGGACTGCTGGCACGTATGAATCCGGCCCGCGGACCAGGCCGCGACCTGACCCCGTCCGACTGGGCCCCCTGGAGCCTGCTGTCAGCCGGAGCGGTGACGATGCTCTACTCGTTCACGATCCCCCAGCGGGTCAAGTCGAAGGCTTAGCGTCCCTCGCGTAGCGAGTCGAAGTACTTGCGGGAGTGCTCGCGGTAGCCGCGGGGCAACCGCTGGTCGGTTAGCGGATCGGCGTCGCCCGTGCGGGCCGAGTCGAACTGGGTCTTGATCTCCTGCTCGACCTGCCCCTTGACGTTGGGGCCTTCCACAAAGTCGGTGACCACGGCGGCGCCCTTGCCCAGCTTCTGCTTGACCTTGGTGTCGTAGAAGCCCGTGTTGCCTTTCTCCTCCGGACGCGCGCCCTG
The DNA here is from genome assembly GCA_040901675.1 of Pirellulales bacterium. Taxonomy (GTDB): domain Bacteria; phylum Planctomycetota; class Planctomycetia; order Pirellulales; family JAICIG01; genus JBBDNX01. Next base: position 125,131 of record JBBDYJ010000010.1, read on the forward strand.
GCCTTGGCCCTCGCCCAGGCCGTCGCCCATGCCGTCCCCATCGCCGCCCCCCATGCAGGCCTTGCACCCCATGCCTTTGCACTGCTTGCAGTTCATCGAGTCCATGGCCTGGTTGATCTCGTCCATGGCTTCGTCCAGCATGGCCATTTCGTCCAATTGCTCCTGGAGTTGCGAAAGCTCCGCCTTCATCGAATCCAGCGCGGCCATGGCGGCGGCCTTGTCGCCCTGCTGCATGCACTCGGAGCACTGGCCCAGCTTCTCGGCCATCTTCTCCAGTTGCTTCATCTGCTGCGACTGCTTCGACATCTTGTCGAGCTGGCGCTGGAGGCGGTCGGCTTCCTTCGACTGGCCCGCGGCTCGCTTCTCGGCGATCTGCTTCTCCAGCTCCGATTGTTTCTGCTGGTGGTTCCGGGCCATCTGCCGCAGCTTCTCTTCCATCTGCTGGAGCTGCTTGGAAAGCTGGGCCTTGCTCTTCTCGTCGAGCTTGCCCTGCTCGAGCTGGTCGCGGAGCTTCTTCAGCTCGTTCTGCGCCTGCTTGAAGTCGCCCTGCCGCAAGGCCTCGGCCAGCTTGTCGCCGGGACCCTTTTGAACGTCCTTGAGCCCCTTGAGCTGGTTCTTGAGCTTTTCGCCGCCGCCAAGCTGCTCGCGCCGCTTCTCCAGGTCCTTGGCCAGGTCGTTCAGCTTGATCATGGCCTGCTTGCGGTCAGCCGTTTTGGCCTCGGCCAGCTTCTTGCTGCCTTGCTCCAGCTTTTTGAACAGCAACTCGGCATCCTTGAGGCCATCCTCGCGGGCCTTCTTGCGGCGTTCGATCAGCTTCCGCTGCAAGGCCGCGGTCGAGTTCTTGACCTGCTTGCGTTGGACCGTGGACTGCACCGATCCGCCGGCCTTGTTGTCACCCAGCGCCGGATTCAAGAACATGGCCACCAGGAAGGCCGCCACGGCGGGCGCCAGAGGCAATAGGGCCCAACGGTTGAACTTGAGACGGAACTGGTCGGCCATGTGCAGCCGCTCGACGCGGCGCACCGCGTCGTCGGTCAGTGCCCGTCCGGCGGGCGACTCGCGCTCGGCCGAATCGAGGGCCAGCGTGCTCGACACCCGCTCCTTCAGGCCGAAGCGGCGATCGATCTCCAGGGCCGCCTCCAGGTAGCTGCGGCGCGTGACGAAGGTCCAGAACAGGGCGGCGATTGCGCCCAGGCCGACCGCGCCGGCCACCCAAGCCCAAGGCTGGACGCCGAGCGGGTAAAACTTGTCGGCGGCGATCAAGGCGGCGGCCGCCATCAGCGTGGCGAACCAGCACCAGGAAAGGACGCCGAGAAAACGTTGCAAGGTAAGCCGCCGGCGGACGCGCCGGACTTGCCGCTGCAAGACTTCCATCTCAGGTGCCTCCAGGAGGGTCACGACCGAGGGATCTCACTCGACCGTTAAGTGTAGCGGATCCAGGGGGGGTGCCGCCAATTCTATTTTCGTTGAAAAGCGAGATTTCTTGACTTGGGGCTTGGGACTTGGGACTTGGGACTTGTTTTCGGGGGACAAACCAAGTGCAAAGAACAAAGATCAAAGTCCTAAGCTCTGCCTTCTCCGGTCGGGGCGTTACAATTTGATTGGTTCGCCGGTTACAGTGACGCCCGGTAGCCCATAAATCGGGTCACTACGAACAACGGACCCGATGAATCGGGTCACTACGAACAACGGGCCCCATCCATGGGGTCACTACGAACCTATGTCCGGCTCGAGCACGGCCCCCACCGCAGCTTCTCTGCCCAGGCCATCCGACCGGCCGGAGGCGGACGTTTTGATTTATGACGGCAATTGCCGCATCTGTAGGGGCCAGGTACGACGGGTCGCCCGGGCCGACCGTGGGGGGCGGCTCGCTTACCTGTCGCTGCACGATCCGGAGGTTGCGACCCGCTATCCGGACCTGTCGCACGACGACATGATGCAGGCGATGTACATCGTCGATCGCACGGGCAGGCGGCACCGCGGCGCCGAGGCGGTGCGGTATTTGTCGCGCCGATTGCCGCTGTTGTGGTGGCTGGCGCCCTTGTTGCACCTCCCCGGCAGCCTTTCCTTGTGGCAGTGGCTCTATCGCCAGGTAGCCCAAAGGCGGTACCGGCTGGGCCGCGCCGCCGACTGCTCCGACGGCGCCTGCCACGTCCACCGATGAAGGAGGAGGGAGGAGGGAGGAAGGCAGAAGGAGGAAGGCAGAAGGCAGAAGGCAGAAGGAGAAAACGCGCAAGCGTCAATCAACCCTGACCGGGCGAGGCGACAAAGCACGAACGACTGGGGCACGCTGCCGCTTTGCCGCCAGCCACCCGCCGAGCGAGAATAAAGGTAGCCCCCGACGATCTTCGTCCTTCTGCCTTCTGCCTTCGTCCTTCTGCCTTCCCTCAACCTTTTCTCTGCATGGCGCGCTGGATGTCGCGCTGGACGGTGGCCTTCTTCAGCTTTTCGCGCTTGTCGTGAAGCTTGCGGCCCCGGCAAACGCCCAAGAGCACCTTGGCACGACCTTGCTTGAAGTACATCTTCAAGGGGACCAGGGTCAGACCCTGCTCGTAGGCCTTGCCGGCGAACTTGCGGATCTCGCGGCGGTGCAAGAGCAGCTTGCGGGGCCGGCGAGGCTCGTGATTGAAGCGGTTGGCCTGGACGTATTCCGGTATGTCGCAGCCAACCAGCCACACCTCGCCCCCCTTGACGCGCCCATACGCCTCGTCGAGCGACACCTTGCCGGTGCGCAAACTCTTGACCTCGCTGCCTACCAGGGCGATGCCGCACTCCAGCGTCTCGATCACCTCGTACTCGTGGCGCGCGCGGCGGTTCTGGGCGATGAGCCGTTCGTTGTCGTGCTCCCGATCGGAAATGGGTTGGCTCTTGGGCTTCTTGGCCGTGGCACTGTTCCTTTCGACTCAGTTCCTTTCGACTCGACTTTTCCGCCCCCGCGGCACCTGCTAGAGTAAAATACGTGGACGGCAGCGGGGAAACTGCCATCAACTGCCATGCAGTCTTTTACTCTGCGGGCCAGTCCGGCTCAAGCGGTCGGTGGACGCCTGGGATGGCTGCCGGTAAGCCGCCGTCCGCCGGCAACAGACCCCATAAATGGGGTCACACGAACGACGGACCCGATAAATCGGGTCACTACGAACAACGGACCCGATGAATCGGGTCACTACGAACCGGGAGCGTCATGTCGATCGACCGCAGGGACAGCCGGCAGGCGACCGCCGCGGCCCGCCGCGTAGGGGGCGGCGATGCGGCGGTGCAGGCCTATCTGCTGGGTTTGATCGATTACGCCGATTGCCTCGCGCTCCAGCAGCGGCTGGTGTACGAGACGGCGGGCCGCGACGATGGCCTGATCTCGCTGTTGATCTGCGAACACCCGGCGATCATCACCATCGGGCGGCAGGGCTCGCGGAGCCATGTGCACATCAGCCGCCGCGAGCTGATCAGCCGGCGGCTCGAGCTGCGGTGGGTGAATCGCGGGGGAGGCTGCCTGTTGCACGCCCCGGGACAGTTGGCCGTCTACCCGATTGTGCCCCTGGAGTGGCACGGCTTCCGCGTGGGCGACTACCTCGACCGCCTGCAAGCGGGCATTCTGGCTGCCCTGGCCGACCTGCGTTTCCAGGGCCGGACCTGCCCGCAACGGTTCGGCGTCTGGGGCCGCTCGGGGCAGGTGGCCGCCATCGGCGCGGCCGTGAAGAACTGGACCAGCTACCACGGCGCCTACATCAACGTGGCCCCGGCCATGCACGTGTTCCGCCGGATCGAGAGCGACCCGGAGGGGGGCACCGAAATGACGTCGCTGCTGGCCGAGCGGGGGCAGCCGGTTAGAATGTCGGGCGTGCGCGAGGCGCTGGTGCGCCGGCTGTCGGAGGCCTTTGGCTGCGCACGCTACCACCTGTTCACGGGGCACCCCCTGCTGGCCCGGCCCCGCGGAGCAACGCATGAATCCGCTGCCCGTGCTGGATAGCGTGCCGGTCGCCGGGCACCAGGCCGGCACCCGCCGGCTGCCGCGCTGGCTGAAGCGCGACGTGCCGCTGGGCAACACCAACCACTTCACGGCCCGATTGGTCGATGAGCTGGGGCTGGAGACGGTCTGCGATAACGCCCGCTGCCCGAACCGCATGGAGTGCTATGCTCAGAAGACGGCCACGTTCATGATTCTGGGCAACGTGTGCACGCGGCCATGCGGCTTCTGCGCGGTGGCCAAAGGCAAGACGCAGGCGGTGGACGCGGACGAACCGGACCGCCTGGCTGAAGCCTGCCAGCGATTGGGCCTGCGGCACGTGGTGATCACGTCGGTCACGCGTGACGACTTGAGCGACGGCGGCGCCGACCACTTCTATCGCTGCGTGACGGCGGTGCGGGGCCGGACGGGGGCGGCCGTCGAGGTGCTCACGCCCGACTTTCTGGGCAAATCCGGCGCCATCGAGCGGGTGGTCGCCTCGGCCCCCGACGTCTTCAACCACAACACGGAGACGGTACCCAGGTTGTACCGGGCGGTGCGGGGACGCAAGAGCGACTATCGCTGGACGCTTACATTGCTCAAGCGAGTCAAGCAGCTTTCGCCCGCGATCCTGACCAAGAGCGGGTTGATGCTCGGACTGGGCGAAACCAGGGAAGAGCTGTTCGACACGCTGGCCGATCTGTTGGAGACCGGCTGCGATTTGCTGACGCTGGGGCAATACCTGCAGCCCTCGCCTGCGCACCTGGCCGTGGCGCGGTACGTGCCGCCCGAAGAATTCGAGGTACTAGGCGAGGCGGCCCGGCAGATGGGCTTTCGGCAGGTTGCCAGCGGGCCTTTTGTCCGGTCGAGCTATCATGCCCGGGAGATGCATGCCGGCTCGCAGCCGGCATAGACGCGTGCATTTCTCAACGCCACTGGGCGCGGGGTCATCGAATGGCTGTCCACCGCCACGAATTGTCGATGCCCGATCTGGGACTCGACGACCGTCCGATCACGGTGAGCCTGTGGCTGGTCGACGTGGGAGATGAAGTGGTTTGCGGCGACCGGGTGGTCGAGCTGTCGGCCGACGGCGTGACGGTGGACCTGCCGGCGCCGGCCAGCGGGTTGCTCGTCGAGACGCTGGTCGGCGAGGACGAGCCGCTGACGGCGGGGCAGGTGCTGGCCGTCATCGAGAGCGCGGAGGAGGAGGTCGCTGACCTGGCGCGCGGCTGAGAGCAACCGGAACGGAACCACGGACCCGATGAATCGGGTCACTACGAACAGACGGACCCGATGAATCGGGTCGCTACGAACGACGGGCCCCGATAACTCGGCTCACCACGGACTTAGAGCCGGCCGAAGTATTCGCCGCTGGCAAGGATCCCGGCCTGAACCTGCTCGCGCGAGCTGCCGGTGCCCCAACGGAAAAGCCAGAAGTTCATGCCGCTGGAGTCTGGCCCGTGGCCCAGGAAATCGACGTACCACTCGGTAATCAGTCGCCCGCGGTGCTCGGTGCTGTTCAGGAAGCCCATGGCCACATCGAACCGAGAAGCTCCGCGCGCCATCGCCAAGGTCCAGTTAGAGACCTCGCTCGACGAGCCGGTGCGCCCCACCAAATCGCGGTAGAAACCGTTCACCATCCCGGTGTTGCTGAAACCGTTGCGGGCAAAGTACTCGTCGGACGACAGGATCGTGGCGGCGACCATTTCCGTGGTCAGCCCGGCCCGCATCTGCGCCTGCCAGTGGTCCAGTGCGCCGAAGTCCGCGCTGCGGCCCAGGAACTGCATGTATAGCTCGTTGATTACGATCGTCCGGTACTCGGCGGAACCGAGGATCGTCAGGGCGACGGCATCGCGGCTGGCGCCCGCGTTGATCGCGGCTACCCAGCCCAGGATTTCACTGTCGCTGGCGCCCCGGTTGAGCACGTCGCGGTACAGCTTGCGGACAAAGCTGAAATCGGTGCTGACCAGCCTGATAGTGGCCACGTTGCTGTCCTCGTCGCCGTCGTTGAGGACGAACGTGAACCGATCGAGCCCTGCAAAGCTGGCTCCCCGCGTGAACATGAAAGTGCCGCTGGGACTCAGCACGAGGCTGCCGTGCAGTGGCGGATTGACCAGCCGGGCGGTCAGGCCGGCGTCCGACGGGCCGAGCACACTCGCCTGCAGGCTGTTAAAGCCCGGAGCCAGGGCGAACTCGTTGCTCGTTGCCACGGGCGGTCCCGCGTCGAGCACCGAGATGCTGACGAGGGCGGTATTCGACAGCGCGCCTCGGTTGTCGCGCACGGCGTAAGTGAAGGCGTCGGAGCCGACGAAATTGACATTGGGCTTGTAGCTAACCTGGCCGGTGATCGGGTCGACGGTTGCCGTGCCGTTGGCCGGCAGATCGACGACGACCACGGTCGTGACATCGATTGTCCCGTCGGAATCGGCGTCGTTGGCCAGCACGTCGAGGAGCGTGGTCGTGTTCTTGTTGACGCTGAAGCCGTCATTCTCGGCCAGCGGCGCGTCGTTGGTCTTTTCGACCGTGACGGTCGCGATGTTCGACACGCTGCCGAACGTATCGGCCACCGTATAGGTGAAGCTGTCGGACAAGGTAAAGGTCGGTCCGGGCGTATAGGTCACGGCCCCGGTGGCCAGGTTCACGGCCACCGAGCCGTGGGAGGGGCCGGAGACGATCGTGACGCTGGATGGGTTGAGCGAGTCGTCGGGGTCGCTGTCGTTGGCCAGGACGTCGATTTCCACGGCCGTGCCCAGCGGCGTAAAGGCCAGATCGTCTTCGGCGACGGGCGGGTCGTTCACGCCGCTGACATCGACCGTCACGGGCGTAAAGCGCGAGGGCGCCCCTTCGTTGTCGCGCACCAGGTAGGTGAACGTGTCGACGCCGTTGAAGCCGGGGTCGGGGGTATAGGTGATCCGGCCCGTGACGGGATCCACGCTCACCGCGCCGTTGGCCGGAGGCGTGCCGATGATCACGCTTGCCGGATCGAGCGAGCCGTCGGGGTCGACGTCGTTGGCCAGCACGTCGATGATCACCGGCGTATTCTCGTTGGTGAGCACGCTGTCGTTGCCGGTCCGCGGCGGATGCGTCGTCACACCGTAGAAGTTCATGCTCCAGGAATTGAAGGTGCCGACCTCGCCGGTTCTCAAGTCGGCGACTTCCAGGGTCCACGTGCCCGCCGACGACTCGCCCCAGGAATGGGTCGTGGAGAAGACCCAGTTGTTGTAGTTGTCGGTGGCGTCGTTGCGCGTATCGGCGAGCACGCTGGTCGTGCCGTCGGGCGATGTCAACTGCACCCGCAAATCGCCGATGTTGCCGTGTGTCACGTTCAGAACCACTTCCACCCATTCCAGCGTGATATCGGTGTCGAGCTGGGCGGTCGACTTCGCCCCGACAAATCCTTCCGGGATGGGCCTGCTCACGTTGATCGTGGGCGTGCTGAAGCTGGTCTCGGGCAGCACCGGGCTCCAGACGGCGGCCAGGTCCACGGCGTCGTTGGCGTTGACCGCGCCGAAACCGTACTTGTGGTTCACGTGGAAGCCCGCTCCATTAGTCTCCCAGTCGGCGTCGAACGGATCGCTCTTGACAGCGGTCTCCGCCAGGATGTTCATCACGTCGCGGTACGTCAGATCCGGATTCATGTCGAGCATCAATGCCACTACCCCGGCGGCCAGCGGCGTGGCCGACGAGGTGCCGCTGAACGTGCTGGTGTAATCCAGATCGGGGAAGACGTCGCCGTCAGCGGCCCCCGCCAAGAAGTTGTAACCCTGGGCGCCGATGCGGTCGGTGGTGGTGATACTGTCCGGATCGTCGCCCGACCAGGTGTAGGCCGAAATCAGGATCGAAGCGCCCGGCGTGCTATACAGGGCCTGTGCGCCATTGTCGTCGATGCCGGCCACGGTGATCACAAACCGCGATTTGGTGAGTCCGCTGTAGTTGGTGTTGTCGAAGACCTCGTTCGAGTTGCCGGCGGCGAACAGGAAAATGCTCCCCAGGCCTCCGCGGCCGAACGTGGCGCCGTTCTCGAGCGCAAAGGCCACCGGCGGGCCGATGTCGATCGGCGCCACCTGCGTGCCACGGCCGAAACCCCAACTGTTGTTGTAGATGTGGATCTCTTGATCCCTGTGGGTCAGCGCGGCTGCAATGTCGAAATCGGTCGGCTGTTCGCCGATCAAGCGCAAACCGGCAATCTGGGCCAACGGAGCGCTGCCCGTCAGGCCCGTGCCGTTGTTGCCGTGAGCGGCGGCCACGCCGGCGACCGCCGTCCCGTGGTTATCGCTGGCGAACACGGGCGAAGGATCGGCGTCGCCCTCGTTGAAGTCGAAGCTCAAATCGGCGCGGTACTTGTCGCGGATGTCCTGGTGCACGTGCTGCAGGCCGTCGTCGACAATTGCTATGACCACGCCCTCGCCTAAGACCTTGTCCCAAGCGGGCACCACGTTGGCATCCTGGCCGTTTAGACCGCCGGTCTGGCCCGTGTTCTCCAGGTGCCACTGAAAGCTGAAGTAGGGGTCGTTTGGAATGAACAGCTTTTCCACGTCGTGCCGCACCAGCGGATAGTAGAACGCCTGGTGAGTAAGCCCTTCCAGTTGGGCGGCCACAAACTGCCACGGCGCATCGAACTCGAGCACCAGGCTGTTGGGCAGGCCGACCGTTCCCACGAACCGCGCATTCAACTGCGAGGCAAGAGCCGCCGGATCGGGCATCTGCCCTTCGTCAAAAGAAATCAGCCACCGGTCGACAGCAGCCAATTGTGCCGCCGAGTACGAGCTCAAGTCGGTGGCGCTGGCGAGCGAATGCGCCAAAACGTCGCTGATGGGGCTGACCGACAATAAGGTCCGTTGCTCGAGCGATTCCATCCCTAGCGCGCGGCCCCTGGCCAAGGACCTATCGGCCGAACGGCGGCCTGCAGCGGTGCGGCGCGCGCGGGATCGTTGACGTACTAGTTGGCGAAACACCATGGACTATGCCTTGTTAGAAAAGCTACCAGAGCTGGCGGGACTGGAAAGATTGGATCGAAAACGCGGGAACGCACCGGGAGTCAAGGAGGTAAAGTCTTATGCCCGGCGCACGGGATTACCACCCCCCTAACTGACCCACTCTGGCAGACTAACCCAAAGCAACATCGGCCGCAACGGTTTTTCCGCGCCCCAATTTAAATCAGAACTTGGCCGCCCGCCCGGCGCTCGGGGGGAAAGAGCCCGGGGGCAACCCGCCCAGGGCTTTCCGGCATGCCTCGTGCCCGCGGTCGCCCACCATTGCCCAGCCTGAAGGGGGCGGCCCATCCAAGCGATTGTCCCTACCCCGTCAAAGACCTATACTTGCCACGTGCGTTGGTAAGCCCCCACTAAACATCTCCCGTCCGCCTGGCGACCGCGATGTCCACGCCCCGTCGCTTTCTCCCGTTGGGCGAAGCCCAGGCGCCTTTCTTTGTCGGCGTGGATCTGGGAGGCACCAGTATCAAGGCCGGCGTGGTGGACGATCTGGGCCGCCCCCTCTCCTGGCACCAGGTTGCCACCGAAGCCCAACTCGGACCGGAAGAAGGGACGCGACGGATGGCCGAGGCGGCCCTGCAGGCCATCGACCAGGCGGGGCTGACGCCGCGCGACATCGCCCACCTGGGGCTGGGAACGCCGGGCACGATGGATATTCCCTCCGGCATGCTGCTCGATCCGCCCAACCTTCCGGGCTGGACCAACTTTCCGGTCCGCGATACGCTCAGCCGGCACGTGGGCTTGCCGGTGACCTTCGCCAACGATGCGGGGGCGGCGGCCTACGGGGAGTTTTGGGTGGGGAGCGGCCGGCAGTTGTCCAGCATGGTTCTGTTCACGCTGGGCACGGGAATCGGCTGCGGCATCATCATCGGCGACCTGTCGATCGATGGCGAGCATAGCCATGGCTCGGAATGCGGCCATATCATCATCGACTACCAGGACGACGCCCGGATATGCTCCTGCGGCCAAAGGGGTCACCTGGAGGCGTACGCCAGTGCGGTGGCCCTCGTCAAACGGACCCAGGAATCGCTGGACGAGGGGCGGAAGAGTTCCTTGGCGGCGCGGCTGGAGGCGGGGGAGGCGCTGAGCCCATTGATGGTTGGCGAGGAGGCCGAGGCGGGTGACCACCTGGCATTGGAGATTGTTCTGGATACGGCCCGGTTCCTGGGGGTGGGGGTGGTGAGCGTGATGCACACGATCGACCCCAGTGGGGTGGTGCTGGGCGGCGCCATGACGTTCGGCGGTCGCGATGCGCCGCTGGGCCGGCGGTTTCTGGAGAGGGTGCGGTCGGAGGTGCATCGCCGGGCGTTTCCGGTTCCGGCCGAGCGGACGACGATCGACTACGCCCTGCTGGGGGCGGACGCGGGTTTCATCGGCGCCGCGGGTTTGTCGCGATTGGACCACCGCAGGCGGCAGGCGGTCTGAAGCAGCGCATGAACATCCGCAACTTCTGCATTATCGCCCACATCGACCATGGCAAGAGCACCTTGGCCGACCGGCTGATCGAAAAGACGGGCACGGTCAGCCGCCGCGAGCTGCGCGAGCAGTTGCTCGACGACATGGAGCTGGAGCGGTCGCGCGGGATCACGATCAAGGCGCGTGCCGTGTCGATGCGCTACGCGCTGGAGGGCGTGCCCTACGAGCTGAACCTGATCGATACGCCCGGCCACGTCGACTTTCACTACGAGGTTTCGCGGAGCCTGGCTTGCTGCGAGGGCGCCTTGCTGCTGGTCGACGCGTTCCAGGGGGTGGAGGCGCAGACGATGGCCAACGCTTTTGCCGCCATGGCCAGCAACCTGACCATCGTGCCCGTGCTGAACAAGATCGACCTGGCGCACGCCCGGCCTGAGCAAGTGATGGAAGAGATGGAGTCGAGCCTGGGCATCGACCCGGCCGACGTGCTGCCGGTGAGCGCCAAGAGCGGCCTGGGAGTCGATGCGCTGCTGGAGGCGATCGTGCGGCGGGTCCCGCCGCCCCGGGGCGATCGGCAGGCACCCTTGCAGGCCATGGTCTTCGACTCGCATTACGACGAGTTCCGCGGCGCCATCACCTATGTGCGGTTGATGAACGGCACGGTCCGGCGCGGCCAGCGGATCAAGTTCGTGAAGACGGGTTCGGTGCACGAGGTGCTGGAGCTGGGCCAGTTCGCCCCGCAGCGCCGGGCCTGCGACGAGCTGATCGCCGGGCAGGTGGGCTACCTGATCTGCAACATCAAGACACTCGACCAGGTGCACGTAGGCGACACGGTGAGCGTGCCGGGCGACCACGCGGCGGCGGCGCTGCCCGGTTACCAGGAACCCAAGCGGATGGTGTTTTGCGGGCTCTATCCCTCGGACGGCGAGAACTTCGAGGAACTGCGCGAGGCGCTGACCCGCCTGAGCATCAACGACCCGAGCTTCGAGTTCGAGCCGGAAACCAGCGACGCCTTGGGCTTTGGGTTCCGCTGCGGGTTCCTGGGCCTGTTGCACATGGAGATCATTCAACAGCGGCTGGAGCAAGAGGCCGACTTGGACCTGGTTCAGACTGCGCCCAACGTCACCTACGAGATCGTGACGACGCAAGGCGAGACGCTGCGGATCTACAACCCGCAAAAGGTGCCCGACGCGGGTCAGATTGCCGAGTTCCGCCAGCCGATCGTGAAGGTCAGCTTCGTGCTGCCCAGCGAGGTGATGGGACCCGTGATGCAATTGTGCGAGGACCGCCGCGGGCAGTACGTGCGGACCGAGTACCTCTCTCCCAGCCGGGCCATGCTGGTCTACAACCTGCCGCTGGCCGAGGTGATCTACGACCTGCACGACAAGCTCAAGAGCTGCACCCGCGGATATGGCACGATGGATTACGAGCTGGTCGGCTACTTCCCCGCCGAGCTGGTGCGGCTCGATATTCTGGTGGGCAGCAAGCGCGTCGACGCGCTTTCGGTGATCTGCGACCGGGCCGACGCCGACCGCCGCGGCCGGGCCATCGTCAAAAAACTCCGCGGCGAAATCGACCGCCACATGTTCGAGGTCGCCATCCAGGCGGCCGTCGGCAACCGGATCATCGCCCGCGAGACGATCTCCGCCCTGCGCAAGAACGTCACCGCCAAGTGCTACGGCGGCGACATCACCCGCAAGCGAAAACTGTGGGCCAAGCAGCGCGAAGGCAAGAAGCGGATGAAGTCGGTCGGCAACGTCGATATCCCGCAGAAGGCTTTCCTGGCCGTCCTGGAAACCGGCGGCGAAAAGTAAGCCAGGCCCCCATGAAGTTCCGCTTCGCGCCGCTGGAGGATTTTAAACGGGCCGACCTGCCGGCGGCCCCCCGCTCGTTCTGGAAACTGGCCGGCCCGGGCGCGGTACTGGTCGGGCTGTCGATCGGCGCCGGCGAGATCATCATCTGGCCCCGGACCGTGGCCCAGTACGGCGGCGGAGTGATTTGGGCCGCCGTGCTGGGCGTGTTCCTGCAGATGTGGATCAACTTCGAGATCGGCCGCTGGACCATCGTCACGGGCGAAACGGTCTACACCGGATACTCGCGGGTCTGGCGGGGCTTCGGACCGTTGTTTCTCATCCTGACGGTGCTGGGCTGGCTGGCGCCGGCTTGGGCCCAGGCCTCGGGCAGCGCGCTGAAAGCACTGCTGGTCGGGCCCCAGTTCGGCCAGGGCACCTTTTGGGGCTCGAACACCTGTTGGACCACGCTCACCTTCCTGGCGGTGGGCCTGGTCTTGTTTGGACCGAAAATCGCCTACCGCTCGGTGGAAAAGACCATCGAATTGCTGGTGATCATCGTCACGGTGGGGCTGATCATGGTGGCCTTCGCGGTCGGCACGGCCGACACCTGGGCCGAGCTTGGCCGGGGGATGGTCAACGTGGGCTACCGGCCGCCGGAGATGTCGATCCGTCACCTGTTCATCGCCATCGTGTTCGCGGGCGCCGGCGGAACCGCCAACCTGTTTTACACGTTCTATCTCAGGGACAAGGACATCGGCATGGGGGCTCGCATCCCAAACATCGAGAATCCCCTGCGCGGCCGCACGGAAACCATTCCCTCGACGGGGTACCTGTATGCCGACACGGCCGAGAACCGGGCCCGCTTCCGAGGCTGGTGGAGCTACGTCAAGAAGGACCAGGTCCTCTTCTTCTGGTTCCTGAACACCGTGACGCTCTTATTGTTCATCTTCGGCGCCTTGGCGGTCTTGCATCCCCAGCGCATCGTGCCCGCGGAGGGAACGCTCATTTGGGACCAGTCGCAAATCCTCGGCGACGTATGGGGTCGATGGGGCGAGGGCTGGGGGCGGTTGGGCCGAAACGTCTTCCTGCTCGTGGGAGTGGCCACGCTGTTCAGCACGCAACTGGCCGTGGTCGACGGCGTTTCCCGTTCGATCTCCGATATCGTCTACACCAACTTCAAAGCGGCGCAGCGCCGCCAATTGAGCTGGTGGTACGCGGTCGTGGCGATCGTCTGGATCGCCGCCGGCTGCCTGATCACATTCGTCCTCGAGCGGATGCAACTCCAGAGCCAGCAGTTGGGCGTCTTGTTGAACGCGGCCTACATGGGAGGCTTTGCCATGGCGATTTATGTCCCGCTGACGCTGTTGATCAATCTGCGCTACCTGCCGCGAAGCGCCCGCCCCAGCCTGGTTTGCATCGGCATGATGCTGCTGGCCACGCTGTTCTACGGCGGCTTCGCCGTGGCCTGCCTGACCTGGGAAATTCGCGAGCTTTGGCCGTCGTCTTGAGCGCCGGGCCGCTTCTGGACGCCATCGCGGCTAGCTGTTAACGTTGGTTCAGCATGGTTGCCACCATCCAATACATCGAAGGCGTGATCGCCACGTATCAGCAGGCGACCGAGGCCAACGAGCAGACTGCCTGCCGGCAGGGCAACGTGATCGTGATCACGCCCGACGAGGCGGACGAAGTGATGATCACGGCCGACCTGCACGGTCATCGTCGGAACTTCAACTCGATCAAGAAGATCGCCGAGCTGGAAAACCATCCGCGGCGGCACCTGGTGCTGCAAGAGGTCTGCCATGGCGGGCCGATCTATCCGGCCAATGGCGGCTGCATGTCGCACACGATGCTGGAGGACGTAGCCCGCCTGAAGGCCGCTTTTCCAGAGCGCGTCCACTTTCTGTTGAGCAACCACGAGCTGGCCGAGCTGACCGACTATCCGATCATCAAGTCGAAGAAAATGCTCAACTTGATGTTCCGGCTCGGTCTGCAGGAAATGTACGGGGCGGCCGCCGAGAAGGTCCGCGAGGCTTACACGGCCTTCCTTCGCAGTTGTCCGCTGGCCGTGCGGCTTCCCGGCGGCGTCTTCGTTTGTCACAGCCTCCCCGAGCGGATGGAAACCCGCAACTTCGACCGCGGCATTTTCGAGCGGCCGCTCGACGCGGTTGACTTGCTGGAGCACGGCGACGTCTTCGACCTGGTCTGGGGCCGCGATTACCGGCCGGAAAACGCCCACGCCTTTGCCAAGCTGGTGTCGGCCAAGGTGCTGATCCATGGACATGAGCCGTGCCCGGACGGCTTCAGCGTGCCCAACGACACCCAGATCATCCTGGATTGCTGCTCCGAGCCGGCCTGCTACGTGATTCTTCCAACCGCCGGGGAGTTGAGCCAGGCGGAGATCGTCGAGCGGATCCAGAAGCTTCCATGATCGCTCCCATCGGCCGCAATCGTTTGGCGTCTAGCAGAGGCGAGATGGAACCGTCCAGCCCCGGTAGTCCACCGCGCGGGAGCGGCAAGAGTCGGGGCGGGTGGCGTCCGCAGTTCGGCCTGTTCGGCCTGCTGGCCACCATGGCCCTGCTGTCGGTGCCTTTTGCCGTCTGGGGCGGGCTGCTGCGTGAAGGGGCCAAGCCGGAGGAAAGCCCCCGTCTGATGTTTTTCGTGGTGATGGCCATTGCCTCGCCCATGCTGGTCATGATCGCGGTCAGCGCCGTCAAACCGATCCGTCGCTGGTGGCGGAACCGAAGGCAGAAGGAGGAAGAGGAAAGGCAGAAGGCGGAAGGCAGAAGGCAGAAGGACGAGTAAGACACGGGGAGCGGCACGCCGCCCTTCATACAACTCTTTTCTTTACTTGCCACCTATCCCTTCCTGCCTGGTTCGAGCCGGTTATCCCCGATCCCTGGCTCCCTCCTGGCCGTCGTTCCCACCGGACCCGGCGATACCACCGGGCTCCGGTTCGTCGTTTTTTTCTGCCTTCTGCCTTCTTCCTTCTGCCTTGCCCCTGCTCTTGGCCCGCTGGCAGGCATGTGCTAGTTTAGGCGGCCCCATTCGACCCCTTGGGGCCTAGCCACGGATTCGGTCCAGAGCCGGGAAAAGACTTCACGGATGAACAACTTCGGCAGGGCCCTGCGGATGGCCCTGAAATACCGTCTCACGTTCATCTCGTCGCTTGTTTGCGCACTGGCCGTGGCGGTGCTGTGGGGCGGCAACATCGGGGCGGTCTACCCGCTGGTCGAGATCATCGTCAAGGGCCGCTCGCTGCACGTATGGGCCAGCAACGGCATCAGCGAAGCCGAACGAAAGTCGCGGGAGCTGTCGAGCCGAATTGGCGAGATCGACCAACGACTGGCCCAGGCACCTGCCGGCCAGGCGACCAAGCTGACTGCCAGCAGGCGCGAGCTCGAATCGGACCTGGAAGTGCAAACCCACGAACTCCAGAGGTGCCGCTGGCTGCTGGAGTACGTGATCGACCCCTGGCTGCCCAGCGACCCGTTCCAAACGCTGGTCGTCGTAGTCGGACTCCTGCTGGCCGGCACCATCGTCAAGAGCATCTTCTTCATCCTGCACCAGGTGCTGGTCGGACGGCTGGCGCAGTTGACCGTTTTCAACCTGCGCAAGCAGTTCTATCGCCGCACGCTGCGGATGGACCTGGCCACCTTCGGCGAGGACGGCACCAGCGAACTGATGAGCCGCTTCACCTACGACGTCGAAAGCCTGTCGTACGGCATCAGCGACTTCTTCGGCAAGCTGGTCCGCGAACCGCTCAAAATGATCGCCTGCCTGGTGGGGGCCGCCTGGATCTGCTGGCCGCTGCTGCTCTTGTCGCTGCTCTTGGCGCCGCTTTCGGCCTGGCTTGTCCGCTGGCTGGCCCGCCGGCTCAAACGAGCCAACCGCCGGGCCATGGAAGAGATGTCGCAGATCTACAGCATCCTGGAGGAGACATTCCAGGGCATCAAGGCGGTCAAGGCCTTCACCATGGAGCGCAGCGAGCGCTGGCGGTTCCACCAGGTGAGCAAGAAGTTCCTGGTCAAGGCGCTGCGGATCGCCCGCTACGACTCGCTCACCCGGCCCATGACCGAAATCATGGGCATCGCCACGATCTGCATGGCCTTGTTGGCCGGGGCCTACCTGGTGCTGAACAAGGAGACGCACCTGCTGGGAATCCCCATGTGCTCGCAGCCGCTCAGTTTCAACGCCCTGGTGGTTTTTTACGGGATGCTGGCGGGCGTGAGCGACCCGGCTCGCAAGCTGTCCGAGGTGTTCAGCCGCGTGCAGCGTGCGGCGGCCGCCAGCGATCGAATCTTCCAGCTCATCGACCGCTCGCCGGCCATCGTCGATCCACCCCAGGCGCGGGCCCTGCCCCGGCACAGGCGGGAACTGGTCTTCGATCGCGTCGATTTCCATTACCACCCAGCACAAAAGGTGCTCCACGACGTGAACCTGCGGATCCGCTTCGGCGAAACGATCGCCGTCGTGGGACCCAACGGGTGCGGAAAAAGCACGCTGGCCAATCTGATCCCCAGGTTCTTCGATCCGATCGCCGGCGCGGTCCTGATCGACGGCCTCGACCTGCGCGGCGTGCGGCTCCGCGACCTGCGCAGCCAGATCGGCCTGGTCACGCAGGAAACGCTGCTCTTCGACGACACGGTTTACAACAACATCCGCTACGGCTCGCCGCATGCCAGCAGCGACCAGGTGGTGCGGGCCGCCCAGCAGGCCCACGCGCATCGCTTTATCCTGGAACGCCTGGAACATGGCTACGACACGGTGGTCGGCGCTCGCGGCAGCCTGCTGTCGGGCGGACAGCGGCAGCGCATCGCGCTGGCCAGGGCCATCCTGCGCGACCCGGCCCTGCTGATCCTCGACGAAGCGACCAGCCAGGTGGACCTCGAGAGCGAGCAGGTCATCCAGCAAGTGCTGGAGCAGTTCATCCGGCACCGCACTACCGTGCTGATCACCCATCGCATGGCCACGCTCGCCTTGGCCGACCGAATCGTGGTGATGCAACTGGGCCGGATCTTGGATGTCGGCGCGCACGAAGAATTGATCCGGCGCTGCGAGCTGTACGCACGGCTGTACGACATTCAGTTCAAGGAAATCGCGTGAGGTAAGGACCGCCATCGCCGTCTGCCGCGTTGTGCTGATTCTGCCTTCTTCCTTCTGCCTTCTGCCTTCTGCCTTCTTCCTTCCTCCTTCCTGCTTCTGCCTTCTGCCTTCTTCCTTCTGTCTGTCTTTGGTGTGTGGCACGGCCTTTGCGTATGACTGGCTGCGTCCAGAGGAGGCAATTAGCTCTAGGGCCGGTAAATTACGGCTGGCGACAGCCTGGAGCGATCAAGTCCGGGGCCGGCGAGAAGAAGAGGCACTGCTGCAACGCTCGGTTGGGTCTAAAAGCTGGGAACGAAAGAAATTACGGCTACTTTCGGAACAAGGGAAGCCGGCTTCCTGGCGGTGGCAAGCGAGTCATTGATCCAACCAAACAGGGACGGGTCGGGAGCCTGGCTCTGAGCCAGGTTCCCGTCTCGCCTGTTGTAGAAAGGCTGTAGCGTTTTTGAACATCTGTATCAAAACGATACACCGCCTTCAGTCGAGCATATACGGGCTGTCACCCACGTCTTCGTGACGGATCTCGTCGACCGCCTCCCGCTTGGCTTCACCCCGATAGAGGCGGTTTGGGCAGTTGATTACCCATCCCGGCCGATCGCTGACATTCTTGTACGCGTGTACCACGCCGGGCGGAATCAAAACGGCCTGGCGGTTCGATTCCCCGACGGAGGCGACGTGGCGGCATCCGTACGTGGGCGAGGCGGTACGAGCGTCCCACAGGTAGAGCTTGAAATCGCCCGGCCCGATGAAGGCGAAGTAGTCCGACTGCTCGACGTGCTCGTGCGGGCCGCGAGCCACGCCCGGCAGCGTCTCGCTCACGTAGCTCATCGTGGGCCGGTCGGCGGCGGCCATCTCGTCCTCGCGGAACAACTCGATCAACCAGCCGCGCGCGTCGCAGTAGCGATCGAGCGTTTTGAACACCACGCCTTGAATCAACCCGATGCGAAACATGTTCTTCCCGGTTTTACGTCTGGTGGCGGGGAGCCGAAAAAAGCCCGTTTGCCGGCGGCGCTGATTCAGGAAAAAAGCGGTTGAAGCGACCTTGACCTCTCAGGCCGATTTCCATATTCTCCCCGCCTCACAAGCACATTTGGCCGCCGCTTGCGCGGCCGGCGTCGCATGGACGAAACAATCCGGAACCACGTGGTTGGGTCCGCATAGGGGCCGGCGCAAGCCTGCCCGCGGACCGCGAAGCGCGAAGCCGCCAGCAAGGATGCGGGCGGCACGCTTCGAATAGAGTGTGAGGCGGCGGACAGGGACGAACGTTTTGGCAGCGGTAGTGAGCCTCCCGATCGAGGCCGGCGGCCAGCTCCCGTGGCGTTTGACCTGTCGGCCGACAGCGTCCAATCGCTCCCGGAAACGGACGGCGTCCTCTGCCCCCCTGGGACCCGTTCTTTCCGGGGGCTTTTTATAGCGCCGCTGGCGGTTCCATTTGCGTTGATGCCCCTTGCTCCTTGCGCGGTGGCGCTCGTTGGGCATGGCATTGGTCAGGAATGGACCTGCTCGACTTCCATGAAGTGCTCCACGCCGTAGGCCTTGGCGATGACGACGACGCCCCCTTCGCTGACGGTGAAGCCGCGGGCCCGATCGTGGTCGTGGTCGTAGCCGATCTCGGTGCCCGGCGGGATGTGAACCCCCTTGTCGATAATGGCGCGGCGGACCTTGGCGTGCCGGCCGATGTCGACCCCTTCGAACAGAATCGAGTCGGCGACGTGGGCGAAGCTGTTGATCCGGGTATTGGGTCCCAGGATCGACCGCTCGACGGAGCCCCCGCTCACAATCGAACCCAGGCAGACGATGCTGTCCAGGGCCTGCCCGCGGCGGGCGTTGGGCCCGGCCTCGGCGAACACGAACTTCGGCGGGGCAAACGTGGGGTGATAGGTGCGGACGGGCCAGCGATCGTCATACATGTTGAGTTGCGGATCGACCGAGACCAGGTCCATGTTGGCCTCGTAGTAGGCGTCCAACGTGCCCACGTCGCGCCAGTAGGCGTCGGTCTTGCGGTTCTCGTCCCTGAAGGGGAATACGAACACCCGGTGGGTGGCGATCAGCGAAGGGATGATGTCGCGGCCGAAGTCGTGCGCGCTGTGCTTGCGGGTGGCATCCTGGCAAAGTTGCTCGAACAGGAAGCGGGATGGAAACACGTAAATGCCCATCGAGGCCAGGATGTGCTTCTGGTCGCCCGGGATGGTCTTGGCGCCGGAAGCGGGCTTTTCCTGGAAGCCGGCGATCCGGCCGTCCGTCTCGGTCTGGATCACCCCAAAGTGAACCGCCTCCTCGACCGGCACCCGCAAGGCGCCTACCGTCACGTCGGCTCCCTTGGCCTTGTGGGCCTCGACCAGCTTGAGGTAGTCCATCTTGTAGATGTGGTCGCCGGCCAGGATCACCACGTATTCGGGATGTTCTTTTTCCAGCGTGTAGATGTTCTGGTACACCGCGTCGGCCGTGCCCTTGTACCAGTGCTCGTCGATCCGCTGTTGGGGCGGCACCACGTCGATGAACTCGCCTAATTCACGGCACAAAAACCGCCGCCAGGCGATGTTGATGTGCCGGTCCAGGCTCATCGCCTTGTACTGGGTGAGCACCAGCATCTTCCTGAGCCCGCTGTTGAGGCAGTTGGACAGCGTGAAGTCGATGATCCGGTAGGCGCCGCCGAAGGGCACCGCCGGCTTGGCCCGGTCGCGCGTGAGAGGCTCCAGCCGTGCTCCTTTGCCGCCCGCCAAGACCACGGCCAAAACGCTTTCCATGCCAGAACCTCCAAGTTGAATGGGGCCAGAATCCAAGACACGGCCAACGTGGGAGAAGGTCGGCCGGGCCCGCACGCGCACCGCCAAGCGGCGCTTAGTTTACCGCCTGCCGCCCGCCGGCTAAAGGGGCCTCGCCTCGCTGGCCGCCTCGGCCGTCCAGCCACTCGCGCTGCCAAAGCTCGAATACCAGCAGCGACCAGAGCCGATAGCTGTGATCGAATCGCCCCGCTTGATGGTCGTCCACCAGCAGCCGCACCGACTCAGGCCTGAAATACCCCCGCTCCAGGCTGTGGGCGTCCAACAGCACTTCGCGGACGTAGTCTTTCAGCTCGTGCCGGAACCAGTGGTCCAGCGGCACCCCAAAGCCCATCTTGGCCCGCCTTCGCACGACCCGGGGCAGCATCCCGCCGAAGGCCTCGATCAGGATCCGCTTGCCCCGGCCCCGCCGGTACTTCAGCGCCAGCGGCATGCCGGCGGCCAGCTCGACCACGTGGTGGTCCAAAAACGGCGCCCGGCACTCCAGGCCATGCGCCATCGAGGCCGTGTCGACCTTGGTCAGAATGTCGCAGGGCAGGTAAGTCTGCAAGTCGACCAGGCTGGCGGCCGTCACCGGGTCGCGTCCCGCGCAGCGGGCAAAGGCGGTTTGCAGAAAGTCGAACGGATCGCCCTCGCTCAAGCGAGGAATGAAGTCGTCGTGGTACAGCTCGGCCCGGCGGCCTTCGTTGAAGATCGAAACCCAGTCGAAATACCGGCGCGCGGGGGCTTGATCGAGCGCGCCGACCAGCCGCTTGAACCGCCGCAGCGGCGATTTTTGCCGTGGGCTGGCCGGCAGCCGCTGCCAGAGCCTGCTGGCCAGCAGGTGTTTGAACGGGCCGGGCAGCCGGTCGAACCAGCTCGCCAACTCCACCGCCCGGTAGCGCGGGTATCCGGCAAACAGCTCATCGCCGCCGTCGCCCGTCAGGGCCACGGTCACATGCTGCCGGGTCAGCTTCGCCACGTACCAGGTGGGAATGGCCGAGCTGTCGGCAAAGGGCTCATCGAAATGCCAAACGAGCTTGGGCAGGACGTCGAGGCAGTCGGCCTCGACGCGGAACTCCTGGTGGACCGTGCCCAGTTGCTGGGCCACGCGGCGGGCGAAGCTGGTCTCGTCGTACTCGGGCACCGAGAAGCCGATGGAAAAAGTCCGCACCGGCTCCCGCGCCAGCTCGGTCATCAAGCCGACCACAATCGACGAGTCGACCCCGCCCGATAGAAACGCGCCCAGCGGCACTTCGCTTTCCAGCCGCCTGGCGACGGCCGCCCTGAGCGCCTCGCGCAGCTCGGCCACGTATTGTTCCGCGGGCGCGGGGCGCTCGCGGTCCAGCTCGGGACACCAGTAGCGTTCGACCCTCAGCCTGCCGTCGCGGTAGACGGCGTAGTGGGCCGGCGGCAGTTTCCTGAAGCCCTTCAGGATGGTGTGGGGGTGCGGGACGTACTGATAGGCCAGGTACTCGTCCAGGGCACTGGGGTCGACTTCGCACGGCAGGCCGGGCACTTCGAGCAGGCTCTTCAGTTCGCTGGCAAAGAGCAGCCGGCGCGGCTCGTAGCGGTAGACCAGCGGCTTCTTGCCCAGCCGGTCGCGGGCCAGCACGAGTTGACGATTCCTGGCATCCCAGATCGCCAGGGCGAACATGCCCTCCAGGTGTCGGACGAAGCCGGCCCCCTCGTCCTCATACAAGTGGACCAGCGTTTCCGTGTCGCTGGCGGTGCGGAACGTGTGTCCCGATCCTTCCAGTCGTTTGCGGAGCGTGCGGTAGTTGTAGATTTCGCCGTTGAAGACCACCCAAACGCTGCCGTCTTCGTTGGATAATGGCTGCGCGCCGCCGGCCACGTCGATAATCGACAGGCGCCGGAAGCCCAGCGCCACGCCGGCCACCGATCCCGGGTACGAGTGGCTCGCCACCTCGCTGGTATAGCACCCTTGGTCGTCCGGTCCGCGGTGCCTGAGCACCTCGGTCATCGAGAGCAGCGTCTCGTGCGCGAGCGGCTCGCCCGCCTCCGTCCAGACTCCCCCTGTAATTCCGCACATGTTCGTCGAGTCAAGAAGAGTTTCTTTAGAAGTAGCTCGGCACGAACACTCGCTGCGCCGGGGTGCTAGCGCGAGCTCTCCTCCACGCAATAAACATGACCGAACGTCCGCAGAAAAATCTGCCCGTCGGACAGCGCGGGCGTCGAGTTGCTCGGCTCGCCCAGGTCGTTGCTGGCCAACAGCTCCAGCTTCTCCGCGTTCGGGGCGAAGACGTGCGTCGTGCCGGCCTGGTTCGTCACGTACAACCGGTCCTCGGCAGCCAGGATCGATCCCCATACGCCGCCACCAGGCAGGCGGTCTTTCCAGATCTCCTTGCCGGTCGCGAGCTCAAGGCACTGGGCGACGCCATCGGCGTTGGCCATGTAGACGTGCCGGTCGATGATCACGCCGGAGCCGATCCGCTGGGGATTTCGCTCGGCGACGTGCCACAAGCGATTGGTCTCGGTAATGTTGCCGGAGCCGCCCAACTTGAAGCCGATCGCCGGGCTGTGGTAGCCGCCCATGGCGACCGCCATCGGCCCCTCGACGAGGCACGACGTGTAGACCAGGTCGCCCAAGCCGTCGCAGCTCCAGAGCACCTCGCCGGTCCGCGGGTCATAGCCTTGCACGTGGCGCGGCAGGCTGACGATCACTTGCTCGCGCCCGTCGACCGTGGCCAGCACCGGCGTGCTCCACGAGCCGACCCAGATCGGCTTCTCCCCCGGCGTCTCCTGGCCTTCGTCACCACCGGGCTCGTCGACTTGCCAGATCGTCTCACCCGTGTCGGCGTCGATGGCCGTGACGAAAGTCCGCTTGCCGGGGCCGCAGTTCAATAAGATCGCGCCGGTCGCCTCGTGGAACACGGGCGAGGAGCCATAGCCCCAGATGTGCCGGAACGCTCCCAGGTCCCGCGACCAGAGCTCGTTGCCCTCCAGGTCGTAGCAGAAGAGCCCGGCCGAGCCATGCCAGGCCACGATGCGCCGGCCGTCGCTGGCAGGCGACGAGCCGCAGTAGGGGTTGGTCTGGTGAGTGGGATCCTCGCTCTCGAACCGCACGACTTGCGACCACACCTGCCGGCCGCCGTTGCGATCGAAACAATAGAGTCCGCGGTCCTTGCCGCCGTCGCTGGCGCAGGTCACGAACACCCGCTTGCCTACCACGATCGGGCTGGAGTTACCCGGCCCGGGCAGCGGCGTCTTCCACTTGATGTTCTTGTCCGGCCCCCAACTGGTCGGCACCCCCTTTTCGTCCGAGATACCCGTGCCCGCCGGGCCGCGGAACGACATGAATTCGCCGCCGCCGGCCGAACCGGTCAGCGCCAGGAGCAGTCCGGCCGTCAAGACTTGCTTGCAGGTCATGCGAATCTCCAGAGTTTGCTCAAACACGAAATTGAGGGCAAGCCGGCGGTGCTGCTGCCTCGGCAGGCAGAACCCGCTCCGACAGTCTAACTCGAAAGCTATGCGATCAACCAGACCCGACCGAAGTACGTACCAATCGTCACGGCGTACATTGACCCGTCGTCTAAGCTGCCGTAACATTCCAGTTGAAGCAGGCGCTGTCCAGGAAGTTAGGATCAAGCTCGCACCTGGCGGCCCGTGCAGCAACCACGCAAGTGGTCAAGGCTAATGAACTATCTGCATTACCAGTTTGATCTTTCGCCGCACGACGCGATTCAAGTCGTTCTTGATCGTCAGGCGAACGTACGGCTGCTCGATGAGGTGAATTACCAAAAATATCGCCGCGGCGAGCATCACCAATACTACGGTGGGCTGGCGAAGACAACCTCTGTCACGCTCGAGGCACCGCGAGAGGGGCGCTGGCATCTGGTAATTGATCTGGGTGGATATCCCGGCAGGGTCCGAGCCGCTGTTGAAAAGCTTAGCAAGGCCCAAGCTTGAAGAGACGGCATGGAAAACCAGGACTTTGGGCCTGCCATTCGCCGCGCTCGCTTCGATCAGTTGACGCTGTACGAAATCTCCGATAACGAATTGGAGATTCTGGAACAGAGAACGTCAGTCTGTGCACGATGTTGTTGCCCAGATCAGGCGGAGATTGCCTCCCGAGGGCGCTCCAGCTCCACCAGTCGTTCGACCCGATCTGTAGGGCCGGACGTCTCCTAAGTCAACAACGCGGCCTCGGCCACCAGGCCTGGACCAAACCCCAGGGCGACGCAGGGCCGGGCGGCCTGCCGCCTCCGCAAGCGATCGAGAATGAACAACACCGTGGGCGACGACATGTTGCCGAACTCCGACAGCACTTCACGCGACGTGGTGAGGTGACCGGCGTCGAGTCCCAGCGCCTGCTGGACCGCCAGCAGGATGCGCGGTCCGCCGGGGTGCACGGCCCAGGAGCCGATGTCGTCCAGAGCCAGATGCTGGCCGGCGAGCCAGTCGGCCAGCCAGCCAGCGAGATGCTGCTTGATCAGGTCCGGCACGCGGGGCGAAAGTGCCATCTCGAAGCCGTGGTCGCCGATCGTCCAAGTCATGGCGTCGGCCGAGTCGGGCAGCAAGCACGAGCCGGTGGCCGTAACGGTCCAAAAGGGCTCGCTCGTGGGGCTGCCGTTGGCATGCGACACCTCTCCGACACGGTCGCCTTGGCAAGGCCCGCCGACGATGGCCGCTGCGCCGTCGGCGAAGATGGCGTTGCCGATGAACCGTATCGGGTCCCAGCGGAAGCGATAGTGCAGGCTGCACAGCTCCACGGCGCACAGCAGGATGCGGGCGCTTGGTTCGCTGGCGGCAAAGGCCTGGGCCACGCGCAGGCCGTTGATGGCACCGTGACAGCCCATAAAGCCGACGTGCGTCCGTAGGATCGTGGGCGACAGTCCCAGTTCGTTGATCAAGGCCAGATCGACGCCCGGAGCGGCGAAGCCGGTACACGAGACGGTAACCAGGTGCGAGACGGCGGCGGCTTCAACGGCCGACTCGGCCAGTGCCGTGCGCGAGGCCTTGAGCGCCAGCGGCGAGGCATGCTCGGCATAGAACTGCATCCGCTCCTGGGTGGTCGGCCCAAGCTGCACGAGTGTCTGCACGTCGCCGCCGGGTTCCTCCTCGGGCTCGACCCACTCCAGGGCTATGCGGTGCGGCAGAACCGTGTAGCGCATGCCGACGCCCGACCGGCGATAGAGCACCTTGAGCAAGGTGGCTTGTTCCTCCGTCGTCGAGCAGACCTGGCGGGCCAGATCGGCCGCTTCGGTCTGAGTCATGGAGTGCGGGGGCAGGGCCGTGCCCAATCCCAAGATGCGAAAGCTCATTCGATGCTCGCTTTGTTGATTCAGGTGGTAGCCGGAACGATTCGGGTCGCCTTGCCGCTTTGGCAGGCGCCCCAGGTCAGCAGTTGCGGAAAACGGCGCACCAGCGGCAACGCGCAGCGGACGGCGGCTGGGTGCATGGCCCAATGCGCCACGGCCGCCGCCGCGCGAATCCGCGGCGCGAAGGCGCGGCGCCAAGCGGCCTGGTAGTCGCGGCCGACTGCGTCGTGGTCGCAGAACGACCGGGCCGGACGCCCGGCGGCAATCAGCCTCTCGGCGAGCAGCCAGGCCGACTGCAGCGCCATGCTGATTCCCTCGGCCACCACCGGATGCGCTTCGCCGGCCGCGTTGCCCACGCGGAAAATGCCGTGCTCGTAGCAGGCGCGGATGCCGGGACGAATCGGGCCGGCCGAGAGCCAGGGTCCATCGACCACCGCAGGCTCTAGCACAGCGCGCAGGGCCGAGCAACTGTCGAGCAGGTACACGAGCAATGCTTCGCCGGCGGATTGGCCGGCGCCGCGCGGCAGCCGGGCCAGGCGATCGCGGCGGACGCAGCAGGAGAGGCTCACCCGGCCCCCTTCGCATTCGACCATGCCGCCGTAGCCGCCCGGAAAACTGATCAGCGGCATCAGCCCGGACGGGAGATGCGCTTCAAGAAAATGCGCCTTGAAGCCGAACAGGTCGCCGGCGCGCGGACCAGATCGCGGCCTCGGAATGCCCAGCGGACTGGGGGTCCAGGAACCATTCGCCCCAATCACGACGGCGGCCCGCGCCTGGTATGCCGCCTGCTTTCCGCGCCGGTGCGCCTGGCTCGGCGCCAGTCGGCATGTGAAACCATGCGGGCCCTGGGCAACTTCCTCGACTTGCTCGAGTTGCCGCACCTCGACGCCCACCCGGACCGCCTCGGCCAGCAGCCAGGCATCGAGGCACTGGCGGGAGAGCGCACGGCCCCACGGCTGCTCACATTCGCGCAGCCCGGGAAGCTCGGCGGCGACACGGTCTTTGCCGCAGAACAAGGCGACTCGCCGCACCTCTGGGCCGGCCATGCGGGCGAAGGCCCGGCCAAGTCCCAATCGTTGGAAAAATGGCCAGTTGGTGCTCGACAAGTATTCTCCACATACTTTGCGCCGAGGAAACGCTTCGCGCTCGACCAGCAACACCGACCAGCCGGCGCGTGCCAACAGCCCCGCGGCGGTCGAGCCGGCAGGGCCGCCGCCGATCACCAGGGCATCGTAACGGTCGTTCATGGCGATGCCTCGGGCCGGCCGGCCCGCTGCCAGGTGAGCAGATAGCGGCAGGGCCAACGCCGCCGCAGCGTGACGTGCTCCAAGCCGGCGCGGCGGCACAGCCCGCGGACCTCATCCAGACTGAACGCGCCCTCGACCGAACGGGGACCATCGACGTGGACCACGTCGCACGTGGTCAGAGTCCTGGTGGCCAGGTATGCGAGCACGGCTCCCGCCCGGCTGCGCAGCAGGTCGTTCACCAGCACCATCCGTCGGGCGCTGGCCGCCATCCGCGCCAGCAGCCGCACGGCGGCGGCCTCGTCGAGGTGGTGCAGAAACAATGAGCTGGCGACCACGTCGAAGCCACCCGGCAGATCGCCGTCCAGCGCATTGCACTGGAAGAATCGCACGGGAGCCCCGGCACGGCGGGCACGCCGGCAGGCGTAGTCGATGGCGCGGCTGCTGATGTCGCAGGCCTCGATGGCCAGCTCGATGCCCGCGCGCCGCGCCTTGCGCCACAAAGCCACGGGCAGATCGCCGGCACCCGTACCGACGTCGAGCAGTGTCAAGCGACGGACGCCCGTTTCGAGCGCCAGCGCGCGGATCGGGGGCCAAAGAATACCCGCGCTGCGGCTGAAGAAGTTGATCCGCTCCAGGCCCCGCAATGCCTGCACGTGCCGCCAACTGTCCAGGTCCGGCTGGTCGATCAGTTCGGGTTGCAGCCGCCGCTGGGCGACGTTGGGCACAAGCGGCATGGCGAGAACACCGAATCGGGAGACGGTGGGGTAGGGTCGTCCGTGAGCGGCAACACCCTTGTTCTAACACCCGGCCCCCTATCGTGCCACTGCTTGCCAAAAGTAGCCCTCACGCTCCGCGTGAAGTGGCTCCTCGCGCATCAGCGCCAGCGACTGGGTCCGCCGCAGGCGGATCAACAAGGGGCACGGGCGGTCAGCCAACGCACGACGTCGGCTAACACCCGCTCCCCGCACGGTTCGTTGAAGATCTCGTGATACAACCCCTCGTAGATCCGCAGCGTCTTGTCGGCCGACGTGGCCCGCGCGAACAGCTCGCGGCTGCCCGCCGTCTCGGCCAGGCGGTCCTGCCCGCCGTGCATGATCAGCAGGGGCAGTGCCAGCGCTTCCATCGTTCCTGCAAGCTGCCGGGCGGCCCGCAAAAGCACCGCCCCCGTGCGGGCCGGCATGCGGCCGTGGTACACCAACGGATCGGCGCGATAGGCCGCCACAACCTGGCTGTCCCGCGACAGCGCCGTGTCGTCGAGTTCGATCGTGGGCAAAGTCGGCAATAGAGTGCCCAGCAGCGACGAGAAGCGGATCAGTAAGGGATGCACGTCGGCGCCGATGCGCAAGGCCGGCCCGCTCACAACCAGCCCCGCCAACTCGCGTAAACGATGCGCGGCGAACTGCGCGGCAATCAGCCCGCCCAGGCTGTGTCCGAGCATGAAAGCGGGCAGCGCGGGCTCACGCTGACCGACCCGATCGACCAGGCGCCCCAGGTCGTCCAGGATGTCGTCCATCCGCCAGACGACCGCCCGCCGCCCCGGCGACAGGCCGTGGCCGCGGAGGTCCATGGCGTCGACGTCGAACCCGGCATCAGCCAGCCGGGCGGCCAGGTGGCCATAGCGGCCGCTATGCTCGGCGTAGCCATGCACCAGCACGAGCCGGGCTTTGACGTGTTCGGCCCTCCAACTTTGCGTGAACAGCGACCGGCCGTCGCGGGTTTCGAGCTGGCCGGTTTCGTGGCGCATGCTGCTTGCCGGGGATGGCATCGGGTGGTGCTCGCGCGGCATGGCGAGCGGCCACACTATAACAGGCGGCCCCGGTCCCAGCAGCCCTGACCGTGGTCAGCCTCGAATCACCCATCGGACCAGATCGCGTGGGCTGGCGCCTTTTCCCTGCAGCAAGATGCCGACGCGGAAGATCCGGCCCGCCGCATAGACCAGGACCAGCGTGAGCGCCAGCACGCCCAGCACGCCTAGCGCCGGCTGCCACCAGTCGATGCCGGGCGGCACTGCCAGCCGCACCAGCATCAGCATCGGCGTGGCGGTGGGCACAAAGGAGGCCATGGTGGAAAAGGAGCTGTTGGGCTCCTTGGCCACGTTCAACCACACGAACATCGGCAGCATGGCAACAACCATGACGGGCCAGAGCATGTTCTGTGTCTCGCGCAAATCGGTGCAGGCGGCCCCAACCGCGATGAACAGCGCACCATACATCAGCACGGCAAACACCAGATACACCAGAAACCAGAAAAGCACGTAAGGAGAAAGGAACTGGTCAAATCCGTAATGCAGCGCGGCCCAGTAGGCCCCTCCCAGGTAAACGGCGGCCAGTGTAATCGAGATGCCCACCAGCCCCAGCAGCTTGCCCATCATCAGCTCGAAGGGCCGGACCGAGCCCAGCAACACCTCGGCGATGCGTTGCATCTTTTCTTCCACCACGCCTTGCATGAATGGCGTGGCGCCGATCAAGGTCAGCATGAACATGAGCATCCCCAGGCCTCCCGGCACCAGGATGGAGGCCACCTCGTTCTCATCCCGCGCCTCCTCAATTTTGCCCGTCTCGGGGTTCAGCTTCGAGAGTCCCTTGGTGATCAGGGGGACGTCTCGCTGGACTGCCTCGATGGTTTCGGGAGGTAAGCCGGCGTCCTTGTAGCGGCTGGACTTGACGGCGCGGTTGACGACCGGCGTCACCCAACGATAAAAAGCGTCGTACGTGGGACTGTTCGATTGGTAGCGGACGACCAGGTTCTCTACTGGAGCGCCCGGCGCGGCCGAGGACGGTCCGAAAGCATACACCCCGCCGCCGATTTCCAGAAAACCAACCAACTCTTCGTTGCGGACGCGTTCGGACAACTCATACCGTTGGCCGTCACGGGCGGCGCGGGTATCGCTGCTGGGCCCGATGCCTTCGATCAAAAAGGGCGGCAGCGTCTGACGCTTGGTCTGGGGATCAAAGATCCCTTGCGAATTACGCTCGCCAGCGGCGGCCTCGATGGCGGCCAGCAGCCGCTGGCCCGGCGTGCGATCGACGACGCCGAAACGCTTGGGCTCCAGGTCGACCTGGTCCTTGAGCAGATACTGAACAAGGACACTGCCGCCGATCAGCAAGGGGAGGATCAGCAGGCTGATGACAAACGACTTGGTGCGGACCGCCGCGTTGTACTCGCGGCCGGCGATGACCAGCATCTTACGCATGGGCCGCCTCCTGGTCACAGGGGCCAGCAATCCGCACGAAAATGTCGTGGAGCGAAGGGCGCGTCAGCTCGAAGTGCTGGACGGGCCCGCGGGCCATCAGCGACCGCAGCACCTGCTGGGCGTCGGCCCCGTCGGCCAGACGCAGCTCCTGGTAGCGGCCGAAATCGGTCACTCTCAATACGCCGGGCAAATCGCCCGGCGCGCCGGCGCCATTCAGCCGGACCCGCAGCGTATCGGTGCCGTAGTCGGCCTGGATGGCCTCCAGCGTGCCGTCGAGCACCTTGCGCCCCCGGTTGATCATGAAGATCGAGTCGCACATCCGCTCGGCGACCGCCATGTCGTGCGTGGAGAAGATGATGGTGGTACCCTGCCTGCGCAGGTCGAGCACGGCCACGCGCAGCGCGACGGCATTCACGGGGTCGAGGCCGCTGAACGGCTCATCGAGCAGGACCAGCTCCGGGTTGGCCACGACGGCGGCGATGAATTGCACCTTCTGCGCCATGCCCTTCGACAAGGCCTGCACCTTCTTGTCGCGCCAGTCCGAAAGGCCCATCCGCTCGAGCCATAGGTCGATGGTGGGCCGGCTATGGCGCATGCCTTTCAGCTCGGCATAGAACCGCAAGATGTCGCGGACTTTCATCTCCTTGTACAGTCCGCGTTCTTCCGGCAGGTAGCCGACGCGGTCGCTGGCGGCCTTCTGCCCGGTCTGGCCGAGAACTTCAATCTCGCCCCGATCGGGATGCAGAATGCGCATCACCATCCGCAGTGTGGTCGTCTTGCCGGATCCATTGGGTCCGATGAAGCCGTATACGCTGCCTCGCGGGATGGCGAGGTTCAAGTCGTCCACCGCGGTGTGACCGGAGAACGTCTTGGTCACACCGCGGATGCAGACGGCGTAGTCGTCGGCGGTCATTCTACCTCTTCGCTCATTTGTGCCAGCTTCAGGTCGAGACTGCCGGCCAGCTCCATACCCATCAATGAAAGCGTGAGGTCGCCAGTCACGTGCACGCTCGACTTGGCCTTCACGACGCGGCCCAGCTCGCGGTCGAACAGCAGCGTCCGCTCCGAGGATTGCACCTTCAGGTCGCTCTTCTTGACGTCAAGGGGCAGCCCCGCACCCGGCTTGACGGAGTAGACCACGCTGGCGTCGGTGGAGGTGATCTTGTCGAGCTTCGGGCTGTTCTTCACGGTGGGCAGCTTGTCCACGGTGCCCTCGTACGTGTAGCGCCTCTGGAAAGTAAAAACCTGGCCCTGGCCGAGCGCCTGCTCTTCGGTCCGCTCCCAACTATCCCCTGGCTTGACCGGATCGGCGGGAAACTGATCGATGTCTTGTTGGAAGGCGATCTTGAGGTCGTCCGGGTTGAGTCCCGTCCCTTCCTTGACACCTTCGACGCTTTGCACCTTGCCGCCGTCGTCGATGGTCCGTGTCAGTCTCAGGCCCACCGAGGCCTTCAGTGCTTGCACGACCACTTGCGCGATATCCCCCTCGACCTGGGCGTTGGGATCGGCCGAATCGAAGTGTATCTTCGTGCCGCCGATGTCGAGATCGGCCACGATTGAATCGACCGTGGTTGTAATGCTCAGTAACCCCTTCTCATCGCGCTGGCCATGCTCGGTATGCGCCGACGTCGAGTTGGATGCCTTGGTGACCGAATTCATTCCGGCGATATTGAGAGTCTGGTCGAGCGCCTGGGTTTCCCGGACCTTGTACTTGGCCCCTTCCTGGAACTTGGGCTTCAAGACTTCCTGGGCGTTGGCGGCCGAAGCCATCAAAGCTGCCGCGAAGGCGACGGTGGCGGTGGCGGTCAGTCGGTGGGCGGACATAGCTGGGTCTCCGTGAAGAAGTGAGACGATTGGTAGCACGTTGTGCCAGGATTACCAGGCAGCGGTCGGCCCGGTTTCAAGTCCGCGGTCTTTCTCCGGCCGAGTTTTCCTGGGCAGCGGGCGGCCACGCCATGAGTCCGCCCCGCCGGCCGCATGGTACTTCGCCCAAAAGGCGAAAAGATTGCGCCCGGCTCGAGAGC
>JBBDYJ010000010.1:156975-170498 GCA_040901675.1 Pirellulales bacterium
TATGGACGGTCGAGAGCTATGGACGGTCGAGAGCTATGGACGGTCGAGAGCTATGGACGGTCGAGAGCTATGAACTGTCAGAACTGTCCTCGAGATCCAGTGCGGCACGGTACTCTGCCCGCTGGCGCGCCCACTGATCGGGCGTGACGTCCTGTTGCGAGGCTTGCGAGCCGCCGACCGATTCCTGGAACAGGCGCTCCAGGTAGCGGCGGCACCAGCCGCAGCCCGTGCCGGCCCCAAAGCACTCGCTCAGCTCGCCGGCCCGGCGCGGACGCTCGACGCGCAAAAAGTTGACGATCTTCCGCTTCGAAACGTGAAAGCACAAGCAAATCTCGTCGTCCAGCTCCATAACCCAATCATACGCTATCCAGCCGCTTCCGTCCCCGTGGCCAGCTTCAGGCCGATGCGGCAAGCCTTGGAAAAGGCGGGTACGTCGAGCCGCTCCGAGGTGGTATGTACGTTCTGCTGTCCGCAACCCAACGTCACCGTCGGTATGCCCCGCGCCGTCAGCCAGTTGGCGTCCAGGCCGCCGTTGGAGATGGCACGCTCCGGCTCGGCCCCCACCGCCCGCACCGCCGCCTCGGCCGCCAGCACGCACGGCTCCTGGCCGTCCAGCCGGAACGCTTCGTAGTCCAGACGGCTGACGAGCTGCGTCTTGCCCGCCACCCCCGATGCGTTGCGCACCGATCCGGCTGCCTGCTCGAAAGCTTGCTCCATGGCCGCCACGATTTCGCGGCGGAACTCCGGATCATGGCTGCGGGCTTCGGCCTTGAGAACCACCCGGTCGGTGACCACGTTGGTCGCCGAGCCGCCCTGGATCACGCCGATGTTGCTGGTGCCGTGCCGGTCCTGTTTTCGGACGTCGCCCAGCCAGCCGTTCTGCTGCAGGCCGGCGATAGCCAGCCCCGCAATGGCGATGGCGCTCACGCCATGTTCCGGCGCGCCGCCCGCGTGGCTCGCGAGCCCCTGGACTTCGATCGTAATCCGGTAGGCCCCGGTCGCGCCGATCGTCAGTTTTTCCGCGGCGCCGCCGTCCCAATTGAAGGCCAGCCGCGGCTTCTTGAGCCAGGCCAGCTTGCCGTAATGAGCGCCGAACAGCCCCACCTCTTCCTGCACGGGCCAGAAGAATACCAGCGGAGGATGCGGCAGGCCGCGGCGCAAAACCTCCAGCGCCCCGGTGAGCACCACCGCGCAGCCCGCGCGGTCGTCGGCCCCCAGTCCCGTTTGCTTGTCGGCCGACTCGACCCGCTCGCCTCGCAGCACCGGCTTGGCCCCCACGCACAGGCTTACCGTGTCCATGTGGGCCATCAGCAACCGCCGCGGACCGCGGCGAGTGCCCGGCAGGGTGCAGACCAGGTTTCCGATTTCGCCCCCCAGCGGCGTGTGGCGATGCACGTCGTCGCTGCGGATGGCCGAGGCAGGGGCACCCGCCTTGCGCAATTGCTTGGCGATGAACCGCGCCACTTTGCCTTCCTGCCCGCTGGGGCCAGGAATGGCCATCAGCTCCAGCGCCAAATCGAGCGCTCGGTCCAGGTCAGGCTCGATTTCCGCCGCCTCGGTGCTGACAGGCCGTCCGCGCCGACGCCCGGCCGGCCTTGTTTTCAAGCGGGTGCTCATCGTCGCCTCGCTGCTGTTCCTTGGGCGCGGCCGCCCGGCCGGCCCACTCGATTCGCCGGCGTTCTCACTCTGCGGTGAGCTTGCGGGCCTTGCCCTTGATCCGTGCCAGCGCTCGCGAGGCCTGGTCCTTTACGTCGCGGTCCTTGTCGCTGTTGATGACTCGGATCAGCGCCTTGTCGGCCGCGCGGGCATCCGGACCGATCCGGGCCAAGGCCCCGGCCGCGGACCAGCGAACCACCCAGTCCGGGTGCGCCAGCGCTTCTGCCAGCGAGGGCACGACCACTTCGGTGGCGGCCCCGACCGCCCCCAAAGCCTCGGCAGCCATGGAAGCCACGTCGGCGTCGTCGTCCTCAAGCACGGCCACCAAGGCCGGTATCGCTTGCTTGGCTCTGGGACCCACGTCGCGCAGCCGCCTGGCGGCGCGCCAGCGGCCATGGTGGTCGCTGCCGTACAGCTCATGGATGCAATCGTCTACCGACGGGCTTTTGGCCGGCGCCGGATCGGGCGCGTCGTCTTCCTCGTCCTCGGTTTCCGCGCTGAACGGATCATCGCCGGCACCGAACGGGTCATCGGTTCCGGCGCCGGCATCGTCCGCCGATTCGTCTTCCTGGTCCGTGCCGGGTTTGCTCTCCTGTGCGGGCGATAGGCCGGCATGGCCGAGACTGATGGCGATGACTGCAATCGCCGCAACCAAAAAGGCAGGCCAGTGCGGTTGGGAACCAAAGATACGGCGCATGGCACTTCCTTTCCCTTGTCGATTGGGACGCCCCCACGGTTGTCTCTCTCCCGGACTAGCTTACACGGGGTCGAGCGTCGAGCAATGCATATCGAGCAGGTTCGCAGGCTTTCGGAGGTCAAAGCAGGCCATTTGGGGCATTTTTGCTGGCGCGCTCTTGCAATTGCCGGCTCGTCCATGTTAGCTTCCCCAATGGTGGGGGCACCGGCTGCACCGCTCGGCATGGACAGTCGCCGACAAATCATGCACTGCAGTTAGCGTCCAATGTGCGTACACCATCGTAAATGGGGAGGCAGTAGTATGGCACGATTCAGATGGACGGGGGCAGCGGCATGCGCCGCGGCCCTGTTGTTTTCCAGCGCGCGCTCGATCGAGGCGGGCTGAGGCGTCAGCTCTTGCCCACCCAGTTCGGGTGGCGGCGGCGGCGGTGGTGGCTCCGCCCGGGGTGGTGGCGGCGGTGGTGGTGGTGGCGTCTTCGGGGGCGGACTGCTGCTTGGTCCCAGTTTCGGTTACAATCCCGCGGCTGCCGCGCAGGCGACCCGCGCGAAACAGGCGGCGATGCGCGAGCGCCGGATCATGAGCAATGCCAAGACGGCGGCTGCCCGATTTGCCTCGGCCGAGAAGGCCCGCGAGGAAGGCGACATCCGGCTGGCTTCCATGCTTTACTTGAAGGTTGCCCTTACCAGGCCGGCCAACCCCAAGACCGCCGCGGCCAAGGCGGCCTTGAAAGAGTTGGAAACCCAGGGCAATGCCCGTGTGGCCGAGGTGAAGGCCCTTCTCGATAACGACGACGTGCTCCAGGCTTACGAGCAGTTCACGCTCCTGTACGAGGAGTATGAATACGTGCCGGGCACCGGACCCGAGATCAAGCTGAGCCTCAACCGCATCCGCGGCCAGCGGCAGTACGCCTCGGTGCTGAACGAAGCCGAAGCAGCCAAGCTGTGGGAGGTCGGCCGCGAGTTGGAAGCCGACGACCAGATGTGCTGTGCCTTCTTGATCTACGAGCAGGCCCGCAAGCTTCAGCCGGCTACTTCCGCCCGCAGGGCTGACGAACGGCTCAAGACCATGCGGGCAGATTCAGCGCTGTTGGCCTCGGCCCAACAGTGCCGGGCGCTGCGGGAGTGCCACAAGATCTTCAACACGGCGGAATTGCTGGCCAAGACCGATCCGATCAAGGCCCGCGACATGTTCAAGGAAATTCTGGCCAAGGCCGATTCCGAGAGCGAGGTCCACGTGGCTGCCCGCGAGCAGTTGGCAAAGTTGAACTAACCAGCTAGGTCCGTGCGATTCTTCCTGGCCGGCATCATGCAGGGCTCGCACCTGGGCGCGGTGGTGCACAACCAGGATTACCGCGCACGCATCAAGCGGTTGCTGGCCGAGCACTTTCCCCAGGCGGAGATCTACGATCCGCTGGCCGACCACGTCAACTCGCTCGACTACGATGAACCGTCAGGCCGCCGGGTGTTCTTCCACCACAACCGGCTGTGTGCCGAGGTCGACGTGGTGCTGGCCTTCGTGCCGGAGGCCTCGATGGGCACCGCCATCGAGATGTGGCAGGCCTACCAGAGCCGCCGGGCGGTGATCTCGATCAGCCCGCTGAAGCACAATTGGGCGGTCAAGTTCCTGAGCCACCACCGCTATGGCGACCTCGCCGAGTTCGAGGCCGAGCTGGCATCGGGCCGCTTCGCCGAGCGGCTGCGCGAGATCCAGGGCGATCGGGCGGGCGCTCAAGGCTGCCCGCCCGATTGATTAAGCGTTTTGAGCGGCGGCCGGACCGCTACTGGATGGAGCGAAGGCTGTCTTCGATCTGCTCCTCGGTGTACTGGTCGGCTCGCACCTGCAGGAGCAGCGTGCCTCGGCCAGCTTGCGTCTTGAAGGAGCCGCTGGCCTGGATGTATTCGACCCCCGCGGAATCCTTCCCCTTGCGAATCTCAAAGGTCGCCGGCTCACCCGCCACTTGCAAGTCGATCGTGCGAGACTCGACATCGGTAAGTTGCATTTGCGATGCGCCTTGCTGTTGGGCCTGGGCCTCAAGCTGCGCCCGCATTTGGGCCTCGGCTGCCGCATCGCCACCGGACATCTCCATCAGCATGGCGTGACCAGTGCCGTCGTCTGTCTGATACATCACCATGATCATTCGGGCCCCGACGAAAGGGATCTTCATTGAAACGGATGATTGCGGCTTCAGTCCGTCGGGCAAGTCAATCTGGACGATTCCTTTGGCCTGTGCCGTAACCTCGGCCGGGTCATTCTTGATGTCCATCATGTTGCGGGCATATACGAAAAAGGCTACGCCGCCGCCGCAGCACAAGAGCAGCACCAGCCCGCAGCCGATCCCAAGCCCCCAGAGCAGACCGGAGCCCCCCTGCTTCCGTGGAGGGTACGCCTGGCTGGGGAAATTGGGGTCCATTGGGTCCATTGCCATGACGGATCATCCCTCGAAGTCGGTTCGCGTAAACGGTTGCCCATGCCCTCTCCCCCACCTTTGGGAGCGGGCCGCATTCTCCGCGCGAGAATGCCCGCTGTCAATAACCTTACCCGCGGCCCCTGCCGCTCGCGCCCCTGGCGACCCCTTGCCCGCTGGGGCACAATAGGAATAGTTCGCTTGACTGTTCGCTTTCTTTAAAAAGCTCCGACTTGAGACGACCGCACGTGCCGGATCTCCTCGAACTTGGCCAAGAGCAATTTCGCGGCTGGCTCGGCGAGCGCCAGGTGCCCGCCTATCGCGCCGACCAGGTCCGGCACTGGCTGTTCCAGAAGGGTGCCGCGGATTTCGACGAGATGACCGACCTCGCCAGGCCGCTGCGGGCGCTGTTGGCCCAAAACTTTCGAATCTGGACGACGAGCGTCGCCAGCCACAGTAAGGCCGCCGACGGTACCGAGAAGCTTCTGTTGGAGCTCTCCGATGGCCAAACCATCGAGTGCGTGTTGATCCGGGAAGGCAAGCGGCGGACGATCTGCATCAGCACCCAGGTGGGTTGCGCGATGGGCTGCGTGTTTTGCGCCAGCGGGCTGGAGGGAGTGGTGCGCAACCTGACGACGGGCGAGATCGTCGAGCAGATGCTCAGGCTCGATCGGCTGCTCGGTGCCCGGGAGCGGCTCAGTCACGTCGTTGTAATGGGCATGGGCGAGCCCCTGGCTAATCTGGACCGGTTGTTGCCCGCCCTGGAAGTCGCCGCCAGCCCGGCTGGGCTGGGAATCAGCGCGCGGCGGATTACGATTTCCACCGTCGGACTGCCGGCCGCTCTGGACCAATTGGCGGCCGCGGACTGCCGCTACCACCTGGCCGTTTCGCTGCACGCCCCCAACGACGAGCTGCGAAACCGCCTGGTGCCGGTGAACCGCAAGATCGGCATCGACGCGATTCTGGCGGCGGCCGACCGCTATTTCGCCCGCACGGGCCGGCGGCTGACGTTTGAATACGTGCTGCTGAGCGGGCTGAACGATCAGCCGGGGCACGCCCGCGAGCTGGCGGCGCGGTTGCGGACGCGGACCGCGATGTTGAACGTGATTCCATATAACCCGGTCGCGGGCCTCCCCTACGAGACCCCGTCGGACGAAGCACTGGCAACGTTTTTGGACATTTTGCGGGAGGAAGGAATCAGCGTCCAAGTGCGGCAGCGCAAGGGTGACCGGATCGACGCCGCCTGCGGGCAGCTCCGCCGCAGCCGGCTGGCGTCGGCCGCCGGCACCGCCGGCTGACTTGCAGTCCGAAAGCGCGGTCGCTGGCCCGCTTTTGGCCGGACTGCGGGCCGGGGCAAAACCCGTGCGGCTCTCCGGGGTTTCATGGCATGGGCCGGACTCTGGTCTCCGCAATTCGTTTATCCTAGACTCATTGGCTACGGAGCAACGAGGTCTTGGTGGTGAATGGGGACGGGGTTGGCTGTTAGTGAATCATCGGCCCGAGCGTATGCGCTGCGCGACCCCGACGTGCGGTTGATGCTGGAAGTGCGCGATGGCAGTGCGCCTGCCTTCGAGGAACTGATGCTGCGTTACCAGACCCGGCTGGTGACCGTCCTGGAGCACCTGGTGGGCCGCAGGGGCCAGGCCGAGGATCTGGCCCAGGAGGTTTTTCTGCGGGTCTACCGGGCGCGGCAGCGCTATGTCCCTGGTTCGAAGTTTTCCACCTGGCTGTTTACGATTGCCAACAACGTGGCCTCCAATGCCCTGCGTTCCCGCTCTCGGCGGCGGGAAGTCAACCTGGACGCCAGCGAGAGCGGCCCGCTGGGGGCGAACCCCTTGGACCACCTGGCTCAAGCCGCCAGCGGCCAAATGCCGACTCGACAAGTGGATATGACCGAATTGCGAGAAGAGGTTCGCCGCGCCATCGACACCTTGAACGAACGGCAACGTATGGCCGTGCTGTTGAGCAAGTTCGAGGGGATGAGCTACGCGGATATCGCCGAGACGATGGAGACGTCGCCGCAGGCCATTAAATCGCTGTTGTCGCGGGCTCGGGAGAGCCTGCGCGAAGTGCTGGAGCCGTACCTGGATCGCGGAGACCGCCCGCAGGCAACCTGAAACGGTGACAACCCGAACAGTGGTACCCTGAAACAGTGCTACCCTGAAACAGTGGCAACCTGAATGAACGTGCCCCTCTCGCCACAACCAGAACTGCCCGACCTGCGCGAGCAACTCGTGGCTTACCTCGACGGCGAGCTCGACGCCGACGCCAGCCAGCGGATCGACGAGCTGCTCTCGACCGACCCGCGCGTCAGGCAAGAGCTCTCGCAGTTGGAGCGCACCTGGGACTTGCTCGATCGGCTGCCCAGGGCCGAAGTGGACCAGAGCTTCACCCAATCGACGGTCGAAATGATCGCCGTCTCGGCGGCGGCGGAAGTCGATCAGGAGGAGGCCGCTCTGCCCCGCCGCCGGCGGCGCGGCATCCTGCTGGGCGCCGGCGGCATGCTGGCGGCGGCGCTGGCCGGCTACTGGTTCGCCGGTGAGCTGTTGCCCAATCAGAATGAACGGCTGTTGCGCGATCTGCCGGTGATCGAGGACCTGGAAGCCTATCGTCAGGCCACCGACTTGGATTTCCTGAAGAAGCTCAAGGAGGAGGGTGTTTTTAACGACTACCAGCCGGGGGACCCCGATGCCTGACGTTCCTTCCCATCCGCGGCGGCCGCCGAGTGCGTGCCTGGCTGCCCGGCCCTTGCTGCGGCGGTCGATCGTGCTGGCGGTGGCCGCCGCCTGCTCGCTTGGTTTTTCGGACCCTCGCGAACTGATCGGCCAGCGGCGCGAGAAGGTCGAGCGCATGACCCCGCAGGAAAAGCAGCAACTGCGCCGCAAGCTCGACCGGTTCCAGGGCTACCCGCCCGAAGAACAGCAGCGGATGCGCGACCTGGAGGCCGCTTTGCGGGCCGACCCTGAGGCCGACGCACTGCGCCAGGTGCTCGACCGCTACGACCTGTGGCTAACGGAGCTCTCCGCCGCCGAGCGTCACGAGCTGTTGATTCTCGAAGGGCCCGAACGGATCGAACGGATCAAGCAGTTGCGTGGCGAGCGGCTGGGAGAAAAAGATCGCGAGGCAGTCTTGAAGTGGCTCGAGCATCTGGAACGGCTGGCTTGGGAAAACATGGCCCCCGAGGAGAAAGCGAAAATCCGCAAGATTTCCGAGCCAGAGCGGCAACAACGGCAGAGACGCAGGCCCGTCTGGTACCCGAATCCCGCCGAATACGTATTAAATGAGCAACATCTTGCCAAATTGCGAGAGTCGCTTTCAAAGTGGCCCCGCCGCCGCTTGGATGAAGCCATGAAGATCGAAGAGGCCAAAAGGCTTGCTGCGCCAGATCAGCGTGATGAGGCTGGCGGACACCGATTCGATAGATCCGATTTGCGGAGATTGTTGTTTGGTTGGTCGATGCAGACCTGGCCGGCAGAGCGGGGCCCAATTCGGCCGCCTGCCAGCGACGAACAGGTCAGGGGAGTTCAAGAAGCACGCTGAGAAGGATGGTCCTGCCTTGATCAACAGGTCGGCGGAGCAGGTGCGGCGCGAGTTTCGAATGTATCTGGAGAGCCAGGACGGCCCGCGCCGCCAAGGGCCACGCGGCCGGCCGCCGGGCCCTGGCCGCGGTTTCCGCCCCCCGCTGGATTGATCTTGCTGCGTGCCGACAGTTCAGCCGCCGTCTGAATCGCGGGCCAGCCAGGTGAACAGGTACCAGGCCCTCGGCGTCGTGAGATCTAAGAGGGCGTCCAGGTCCGAGCGGCGTTGCGCGCCTCGCGCGCTGAGGGCGAAGTCGAACAGCCCGCCTGGCCGCTCGTAGCGGACCACCTGGGTCGTGCCCTTGTCGAGCTTGGCCAGCTCCAAGACCCGCTCGATCGCGTCTTCCACAAAGCCTTCCCGGTCGACCAGTCCATTCGCCAACGCCTGCCGGGTGGTGAAGACCTGGCCGGTCGCCACGCGCTTTAGTGCTTCCGGATCCTTGGCAAACTGGGGCCGGCCCGACTTGACGATCTCCTTGAAGCGGTTGAAGCTGTCGTCGACCAGGTCCTGGAAAATCCGCCGCTCCTCGTCGGTCATTTCCCGCGCCGGACTGCCCATCTGCTTCAAGGGATGGCTCTTGATCGAGTCTTCCTCGATCCGCCACTTCTCCAGCAAGCCGGCGACGTTGTAATGGGGAATGACCACGCCGATCGATCCGGTCCAGGTGGTCGGCTCGGCAAAAATCGTGTCCTCGACGGGGCCGGCGGCCATCGACATGTAGTAGCCGCCGCTGGCGGCGATGCCCCCCATGCTGACGACCAGCGGCAGCTTCCGCTCGCGCACGAGCTCCGTCAGATGATGGTACAAGTAATCGCTGGCCGTCACCGTGCCCCCCGGCGAATTGACCCGCAGCACGATCGCCTTGACGCCGGGATCGTTGCGGACCTGTTCGATCTGCTTCTTGACGAACCCTTCGCCGTCGAAAATCGTCCCCTCCACGGTGATGATCGCCACCTTGTCGGCCCCGTCGCGGGCCAGCGAATGGTACTGCTCCCGCACCCCCTCGCCGGACGAGAGCGATAACGAACGCGTCAAGCCGACCAGCCCCACCACGATCACCGCCACCATGACCAACGAGAACAGCGCGAACAGCCGCGACACCAGCCGCAGGGGGCTGAACCGCTTCGCGGATCCGGAGCGAATGTCTGCTGGATCTTGCCCGGCGGCCGGCTGGGCGGGAAATGGGTTGTCCATCGAACGGCTCCCCCCTCGTATGCTGGTCAAAGGTGGTTTTGCGCTGCCGGCGCCGGGCGGCCACGAGGCCTGCCTCCACGGTCCATTGGTTCATTATAGAGACTGGTTCATTATAGAGACTGCCGCGGCCCGCCGCCGGGCAACTCGGCCGCTGCTGTTGCCACCAGACGCCCCGGGGCGGTAAGCTACCCTGCTGAATCCACGCCGCCGGCATTGGGCAATCGGGCGGCCAAAGTCGATCGCTTGAAGGAGTTGAGCGTGTTTGTCGCGGCCTCTACCGAGTGTTTCCCCGAGCTTACCCTGGATGCTGCCCTGCAGCGACTGGTCGATCTGGAGTATTCGCGCGTCGAGATCGGCATCCGAGAGTCCGGCAGGCAGCTCAAACCCTCCGACGTCCATGCCAACCTGGAACAGGCGGTCCATGCCTGCCGCGACACGCAGCGGTTGACGCCCGTATCCTACTCGGTCGATATCCAGGCCGACGGCGACGAGTACTACGCGCAGTTCGCCAGTTGCTGCAAGCTGGCCAAGACCACCAAGGTGGTCACCGTGACGGTGCCGGCGGCCGAGCTGGGCACGCCTTTCAACGCCGAGGTCGAGCGGCTCCGCGAGTTGGTGCGGATTGCCACGCTGGAAGGCGTGCTGGTGGGGCTCAAGACCGAAGTGGGCCGCATCACGCAGGACCCCGACACGGCGGTGGTGCTTTGCGACAACGTCAAGGGCTTGTGCATCACGCTCGATCCAAGCCACTATGTTTGCGGGCCGCATGCCGGGGGCAGCTACGACCACCTGCTCAAGTACGTGTGCCACGTTCAGCTTCGCGATACGAGCAAGCGCGCCTTGCAGGTCCGCGTGGGGCAAGGCGAAATCGAGTACGGCCGGTTGATAAGCCAGCTCGGCAAGTTCAAGTACAATCGGGCCCTCTCGGTGCACATCGTCGACGTGCCTGAATCCGGCATCGACCATGCCGCCGAGATGCGGAAACTGCGGTTGCTGCTGGAAAGCCTGCTTTAGTCGTGCGGCCAGCCGATGCCGCGATGACGTTCGCGACGTGAAAAACGCCGCGAGCTGTGCTAGAATGCTGATTTGGATGTCGACAACCGAAACGGATGATGA
The DNA here is from genome assembly GCA_040901675.1 of Pirellulales bacterium. GTDB lineage: Bacteria > Planctomycetota > Planctomycetia > Pirellulales > JAICIG01 > JBBDNX01. Next base: position 167,622 of record JBBDYJ010000010.1, read on the forward strand.
TTAGCATGGTCTCCGAAACATTCAATGAGCTTGCCAGTTTTCACCGGTTCATCAGTGACCGGCTTCAGAGGGACGATACCCGGCTCTCGCCGGAAGAGGCTCTTGAGCTTTGGCGTTCCCAGCATCCGTCCCCCGAAGAATACGCCGACACGGTCGATGCGCTGCGAGAGGCGCTGGGAGATATGGAGCGGGGAGACACGGGCATGCCTCTTGAACAATTCGACCAAGAGTTCCGCCGGAGACGCAATATCGGCGATAACGCATGACCGCATATGCCGTCTCGCTTCTACGTCGAGCTCAGGCGGACTTGGATAACATCTTTGACTGGATCGCAGAGCGTTCGCCGAAAGGAGCGACACAATGGTATAGTGCGTTCCTTAGAGCGACAGCGACATTGCGACGTAATCCGGCCCGCTGTGCCCAGGCTCCGGAAAGTGCAGAAGTGAACTCTGACATCCGCCAGCTTCTCTTTCGAACCCGTCGAGGCCGAAACTACCGTCTTCTATTTGCAATTGTCGAGAACGACGTTCGAATTCTTCGCATCCGCGGGCCAGGTCAAGGCCCGGTGTCGCCAGCCGACCTGCTCGATTGAATGGGTGCCGAATGGAGGCCAATGATTCGTCTTCGGTCCAGGGCCGTTTCCGGGAACTCGCTTCGCAATGGAAGCAGGCAACGGCCTTCAGCTCCTCGCTCACGGAGATTGCCACTCATCCTGCGTATCAGCAAATCATCGGGATGGGTAAGGAGGCCCTCCCGCTGATCCTGGATGAGCTGCGCCGGGAGCCGGATCAATGGTTTTGGGCTTTGAAGGCCATCACCGGCGAGGATCCAGTCATACCTTCCGATCGCGGCAATCTCGAGCGGATGTCCGCAGCGTGGCTTAATTGGGCCCAAAGACGTGGATTACCGCAATCGAGATCGCTCGAACAATTTCGCCAATAGTTTCTCCGGAGAAGGCGCATCCGCGATTTGAATTGATCAGCGGCAAAATGCCATGGAAGCAAAACCTGCTACATCCGCGCGTCGCGGCCTGTCGGTTACGCAGTATCTCATGGCATTGCTCAAGTGGTTGGCGCACTTGGTTGCCTTCGTGGTCTTGCTGCTCTACTCGGTAAAGATTGTTCCCAGATACATCATGTTCTTCGAAGACCAGGATGCGCTATTGCCGCCGGTGACCATTGCGGTAATCAACTTTTCCAATTGGATGGTCAGTTATTGGTACCTGCTAGGTCTCGGATTCCTGCTCGTGGATGGATTCGTCTTGCTCGCATTGGAGCTGCAACGCCGGGCTTGGATTCGCAGCGCGTGGTTCACCGGCGTTCTCCTGGCGGTCCTTATGGCCATTGGCTGGATGACCTTCGTGCTCGAAGTGCCGTGGATTTGAGGCTGGTGCCTCGTCCCGCCACCCGGCGCGCCCCGATTGCTTTTCCCGCTCGCCAAAGGTATAAACGGCTGCTGATGCATTGAGCTCTGCGCGGGGCCCTGGCTCGACGCGAAAAGGAGCCGACGGTGATCACGATGCTCGGCAGCGGCCGCCGATGCTGCGACGGCTGGACGCGACGCGAAACGCTGCGGGCCGGCGCGCTGACGGCCCTGGGCGGCTTCGGCCTGCCGCAGTTCCTGGCCGCCCGCGAGGCGCTGGGCTCGACCGCCCCGCAGGGAAAGGCCAAAAGCGTGATCGTGCTCTACCTGCTGGGCGGAGCGGCCAGCCAGGACATGTACGATCTCAAGCCCAACGCACCCAGCGAGGTCCGCGGCGAGTTCAACCCCATCGACACTGCAGTCCCCGGGATCCAGGTCTGCGAGCACCTGCCCCAGACAGCTCGCTGGATGCACCGCTCGGCCATCGTCCGCAGCGTGAACCACAAGGCCGGCTGCCATAATACGCTGCCCAGCTATACCGGGTACGAGGAGCCGCTGGACAACATCGTCTCGACCAAGGACACCTATCCACCCAGCATGGGCTCGGTGTGCGAGTACCTGAACCAGCAGCCCGGCGTCCTGCCGGCCTACGTCTATATGCCCTGCTACCTCGGCTGGGGCCAGTCGATCGTGCGGCCCGGACCCTACGCCGGTTTTCTGGGGCGCCGCTACGATCCGATGTTCACGGAGTGCAACCCCCACATCGATAAGGATGCCCCGCGCGAGTCGCCCGGTCATCCCCAAGTGCTGCGGGGGCAGCCGCGGATCCCGGACAGCGTGCTAGGGGAAGGGCTGACCATCGACCGGCTCAACTCCCGGCGCGGACTGGTCGAGCAGATCGACCAGCAACTGCGCCTGGCCGAGGGGCAAGGGGCCCTCGATCAATATGCCCGGCAGCGGCAACGGGCCTTCAGCCTGCTGACTTCGCCGGAGGCGAAGGCGGCCTTCGACTTGGATGCCGAGGATCCCAAGCTCCGCGAGCGCTATGGCCGCACGCTGTTCGGCGAAAGCGCCCTGGTGGCCCGCCGGCTGGTCGAGGCCGGAGTGCGCTTCGTCAACGTGACTTGGGACTGCTACTGGGAAAGGCTGCAGCTCCAGTACGATTGCTGGGACACCCATACTCGCAACTTTCCGATCATGCGCGAATACAACCTGCCCTACCTCGACTTGACGTACGGCGCGCTGCTGGACGACCTGGACAGTCGCGGCCTCCTGGACGAAACCCTGGTCGTCGTGATGAGCGACTTCGGCCGCACGCCGCGGATCAACGGCAATGGCGGGCGGGACCATTGGACTTTCTGCTACTCGATCCTGTTCGCCGGCGCCGGCATCCGCGGCGGCACGGTTTACGGAGCCTCCGACAGCCAGGCCGCCTACGTCGCCGACAAGCCGGTCAGCACCGCCGACATCTGCACCACGATTTACCAACTGCTGGGCATCGATCCGGAGACGACG
>JBBDYJ010000010.1:170598-436071 GCA_040901675.1 Pirellulales bacterium
GACTAGGCGGACGAAGACTGGGGCACGCTAACGCTTTGCCCCAGCCACCCGACGCCGACATCTGCACCACGATTTACCAACTGCTGGGCATCGATCCGGAGACGACGGTGCCCGACAAGTTGAACCGCCCCGTGCCGATTGCCCACGGCGGCCGGCCAATCCACGACATACTCGCCTGACGCCCCTGCGAAGGAGGAAGGCAGACTAGGCGGACGAAGACTGGGGCACGCTAACGCTTTGCCCCAGCCACCCGACGCAGGCGAAAACCTCTGACCTCTGACTTCTGACTTCTGACCTCTGACTTCTGACCTCTGACTTCTGACCTCTGACTTCTGACCTCTGACTTCTGACCTCTGACTTCTGATTTCTGTCCTCAGCCGCGTTGTTTCAGCATGGGCCGCTCGAGCAGCCGGGGGGCCTCTTCGTCCACGGCGTGCAGCCCGGTGGCGAACTCCAGCTCGTTCATCGTCCGCTCGGTCTCGAGCATGCTGGAGGCCACCTGGTCGACCTGGCCGGAGATGAAGTCCGGCTCCTGGCGATTGACGGCCAGCTCGCTCAAGGACTGGATCTTGGCTTCGAGTCGGTCCAGCTCCAGCTCCAACAGCTCGAAATTGCCCTGCGCCTTCTGGTAATTGGCCAGCCGGTCGCGGCAGGTCGCCAGGTTGTCCTCGAGCGTGCGCTGGATCCGTTCGCGCTGGCTGGGATCGGGATAGGAGGCCTCGATGGTCGCCAGCCGCTCGGTGAGGCTCTCGATATCGAACTTGAGCGACTTCTCGCTGGTTTGTTCCAGGAACCGGCCCAGCGCGTGCCGCGAGTAGAGCAACCGCAGGTAGATCCACAACAATCGGTCGAGGCCGGCGACATGGAACTCGTCCAGCGGCAGCCGCGGCTCGCCGCGGCCCGGGTTCTTGAGATCCAGGGCGATCTTCCGCAGCTCCAGGCAGCGGTCGCGCAGGCTCTTGTAGCGCGCCAACAGCGGCTTGGGCAGCTCGTCCATGATCTGACGGAGCGTCTCCTCGGCCTGCACGTTGCTCTGGCTCCGCTGACTCTTGGCTTCCTGGGCATTGACGTAACTCTGAAACTTGGGGTGCGTGCCCAACAGGCCCAGGTAGGTCAGCTCCGCCGCCAACACCAGGGGCACGGCCACGTCGGGCACGCTGAGAAAGGCAAAGCCCATGCCGCCCAGGAAAGCCAGCAGGTTCCAGCGATTGGTGAAGGCCGCCTTGAGGTACTTGCCCAGGTTCACGCCGACCGCCTTTGGAAATCTACTCCAACCCATGATGCCCGACGACTCCGCCCGCCGCGCCGGCCGCCGATTATCCTGCCTTGCACGCGGCTGATTGGCAAGCGCCACCGCCGTAGAACGGAATTCATTCCGTTTCGGTTGGCAAACGGAATGAATTCCGTTCTACGGTCACTGCTCGGCTGAGCGGCTTTCCTCCAGTTGCGCGATCAAGTCGCGGATGTAGAACACGGTTTCCTGGAAGCGAGGCAGCCGCTGCATCTCGTGGCTGGGGCGGTCGGCCGGCTCCACCTGCAGCTCCTGCAGGATCGTGCCGGGCGAGTTGCTCAGAATGTAGACGCGATCGCCCAGGAACACGGCCTCCTCGATCGAGTGCGTCACGAAGAACACCGTGGCTTGGGCCTCGTGCCAGAGCCGGACCAGCAGGTCCTGCATGTTCATCCGCGTATTGGGATCGAGGGCCCCGAATGGCTCGTCCATCAAGATGATCCGCGGCCGCAGGGCCAGCGTGCGCGCGATGGCCACCCGCTGCCGCATGCCGCCGGAAAGCTGGTGCGGATACTTGTGCTGGTCGACCGCAACGTCGAGCCCCACGTGGTCGATCCATTGCCGTGCCAGCTCGTAACGCTCGCCGCGCCGCACCCCATGGCACTCCAGGCCGAAGGCCACGTTGTCGAGCACGGTGCGGTGGTCGAAGCTGGTGTAGTCCTGGAAGACCATGCCCCGGTCGGCGGCCGGCCTGGCCACCGGGCGGCCCAGCACCAGCACTTTTCCCGCCGTGGCCGGGTGCTGGGGCTCCAGGCCGGCGATCAGACGCAGGATGGTGCTCTTGCCGCAGCCGCTGGGTCCCAGCACGCAGACGAACTCCCCCTTGCCGTGCAGGTCCTCGACGACAAACGTCACATCCTTGATGGCGGTGAAGGCGTTGGGCTGCCCGGCATGGTAGGTCTTTGCCACCTGGTGGAATTCGACCACCGAGGGGCGCTTGAGCTCCTCGGCCGACCGCACGTGATCGAGCACCTCGCCCATTCCGACCGGGTGGGCGCCGTGCGGCGGACTGCCGGCCGGCTGCGTGCCGGCCTGATCCGAGGCAGCCGAGGCGGAACTGCGCTGGTTGGCCGTCATGCGTCGGTGCCCGCCCCGCCGGATGGTCCAGCGTGATTGCGTGCCGCCGGATGGCCACCGGAGTGCACAGGACCGGCGGGAGCGGCCGCGGGTCGGATGAACAGGAATTTCACGTTTTCCCAGGCGTGCAAGAGCCAGGCCGCCAGGTGATAGAGAATCCCCGAGCCGCCGTAGCGGTAGGGGAACAGCTCGCGCTGGATCCAGAAGAGCAGCCGATCGATGGCCAGGGCCACCAGCGGGATGATCATCAGCACCAGCAGGATATGCGCCTTGGGCCCGCGCCTGAACGAGGTGTTGATGATGTCGCCCAGTCCACCCGTCTCGCCGCCCAGCTTGATCACTTCGGCCAGCATGATGTAACCGAAGGCCAGCCCGAACAACAGCCGCAGCGAGTTGAAGATCGAGGGCAGCGCCAGCGGCACGAGCACCTTGAGCACGACCTGCCGGCGGCTGGCGCCCAGGGTAAAGGCCGTGTCGACGTAGGCGCCTCCCACGTCGGCGATGGCCCGCGCCGTGTCGGAGACGATAAAGGCCACGGCCGCGATGAAGATGAACATTATCTTTTGCATCTCGCCGATCCCGAACAGCGAGAAGGTAAGCGGGATGAGTGCGGCCATGGGGATGTTGCGGCCGAAGATGACCAAGGGAGCGAAGAAGGCGTTGGCCCAACTGAAGCAGCCGCAGATCACGCCCAGCGGCACGCCGACCAGGGCGGCCAGGCCGAATCCCAGGGCGACGCGGCGCAAGCTGGCATAGGTGTTGCGCGTGAGCGCCCGTTCGAACCACAAGCTCTTGAGCGTGGCGAACGTTTCGCTGGGACTATTCACCTTGACGGGACTGAGGATGCGCTCTTCCGGTTCGCCGGCCGTGACGAACCACCAGGCGCCAAAGCAGAGCGCCAGCGACAAGAGCGGAAATAGCACGGCCTGCCAGAGCGGAGTTTCGCCGCGCAGCCTGAAAAAACGCCGGGCGCCGGCGGTCCACCAGGATTCGGGCCGCACCAGGCTGCCGGGCTCGGCCAGGCGCCGCTCGTCGGTCGACGGGGCAGCCATCACTCCCTCTCGGCGGTCACGATCTTGATTTCGACTCGGCGATTCTTGAAGTGGTTGTCCGGGTCGGTCGAGTCGGCCGGTTCGTCCCAGCCGGCCCCGCGGACGTTGAGCTGGTTGGGGTCGAGCTGGTACTGCTGCACCAGCGCTTCCTTCACCGCGTTGGCCCGGTTGTGCGAGAGCTCCTTCACAAGTTCGGGCGGGGCCTGGCCTTTCATCGACCCGTCGGTGTGGCCAGAGATAACGACCCGGGCGCCGCCGAACTGGCCGGTCAGCTTGGCGATCTCCTCCAGAACGAAGTCCACGTTGGGATCGTAGAGCTTCTCTACCGTCTTGCCGCCGACCTCCTCGGTGATCTTCTTTTCCAGCTCCCAGCTATTGGGATAGAAGTGGATGATCACCGTGTTGGTCAGGATCTCGTCCGCTTCGACCACCAGCTCCGTCGGCCTTGGGGCGAAGGCGATCTGGTACTCGTTGCGCTGGCTCTGGTACTTTTCTTCCTTGCCCAGCTTCTCGATGAGGGAGAAATCCATGACCTGGTCGAAGGGGATCGGCTGGTGGGTGATCGAACCGACGCGGCGATAGAGCGAATAGGCCTGCTTCCAGACGCGCTCGAAATTGGCCGGGTTGTTCTGGTTCATGAAGAACTGGTAGTTTTCGGCCCAGTTCGTGTTGTGGGCGTCGGCAAACATCGCCAGCGTGTCGGTCGCCGGGATGTTATAGCCCTCGGCCATCAGCTCCGCGCAGCGTTTCTTCTTCGCCTCGTCCTTGAGGTCCACCATGGCGTCGAAGATGCCACGGACCAGGCCTTCGAGGATGCCCGGGTGGTCCTTGGCAAAGTCGGCCCGGGCGAACCAAACGTCGGCAATCAATTTGTTGGCTTCTTTGGTAGTAACTCGCAACTCATTTCCGCGCACTTTTTCGAGATTGTAAATGTCGGGCGCCCAGGAAACGACGCCTGATAGGCTGCGATCCTGGTTGAAGGCGGCCGCGGCCTGGAAGGCATCGTCGGTAAAGACCATCTCTACCTCCGCAGGCTGGACACCACTAGCGACTAGCATGTTCAAGAGGAAGTAATGCGAGGGAGAGTTCTGGGCCAGCACGATTTTCTTGCCCCGCAGATGTGCAATGGTCCTGATACTCTCGCGCACGACAATCCCGTCGCCGCCGTTGGACCAGTCGACCTGCTGGTAGATCCGCGGCATGACACGGCTGTCGGTCGGTTTGCCTTGCGCATCGACGATCCGCTCCAGGAACAAGGGGAGCATGTCGAGCGTGCCCCAGCCGATATGGACGTTGCCCGAGGCAAAGGCGTCCTGCATGAGGAACGGGTTGTCGATCAGGACCAGCTCGACCTTGAACTCCTCTCCATCTGGAGTCTTCCAGACATGTCCCGCCTTGAAGCCCTCGTTGGCCAGAATGATCGGACCCCAACCGGCCCAGACGTTCAAGGCGAAGCGGACGGTGTTGTCTTCGAGCGCCTGGTACTGCGAAGCGCCGCGGATGGCGGGCAGCCTTTCGGAAGGCTTGAACTTGTACTCCGAAACGGTGGTCACGCCGGCCGGCCCGGGCTGCTCGACCGCTCGCTCCATTTCGCCCGCTCCGCCACCGCCGGCAGCGCCTGGTCCACCGCCAGCGCCTCCGTTCGGCCTTCCGGCTTCCGGGGCGAACAGGTCCGAGCGGTAAATGGCAAAGCCCACCAGCCCGATCACGACCAGGCCAAGTACGAGGAAAAAGGGAGCCTTAGGTTGTCCTGCCATGGCTTGTTGCCTCCCGAAAAGCCGTGTTGAATGGGTCGATCTTTAGCCGTGGAAAACCGTCTTGGGACGCGCCTGCTCCATCGTGTGCAGGATCTGCATCAAGTCGTAAGCGGTCAGCTCGTACAAAAGGCGCGTCACCTTGTCGTGCAGCGCCGGCGGCAGCTCCGGCTCCACCTCTTTCATCAGCTTCACCAGCCGCCCTTCCTGGGCCGCCAACTCCGCCTGGTCCACTTGACCGTCGGCCATGGCTTCGATGAACGAGCCGAGCCGCCGGGCCTGCCGCTCGATTACCGGCTTGTTGGCCTGCTCGTCGAGCCACGTCGACCGCCGCTTGGGCCGGGCGGCCGCGGCCGGACGCCGGGCGATCTTCTTGCCGGCCTTTTTGCCCGGCTTGTGATTCGTTCGCGCCAGCTTTTTCTTGCCCTTGGCCGGCGCGCGGATCTTGCGCTTCAGTTTGGTCTTCTTCTTGGCCATGTCGGTGGTTCCTCTGGTTCGGGTGGGTTATTCCTCGAGCAACTGCCTGATTGCCACCATCCGCTCCTGCAAGGCCGCCCGCCCCGGCCCGCCGCCCAACCTGGCCCGCCAGGCCGGCGTCAGGAACGACTGCTGCGTACACTCCAGCACGGCGGCGATCTCCTGCAACTCCTTCTCCAGCCCCTGGGCCGACGGGATGAACTCCTCCAGGGCCCGCTCGACGTCGTCGCGGGTCAACTCCACGCGGTCGGCCGACATCGCCCGCCGCTTGGCGGCCAGCACGATGCTCTCGATGTCGGCCCCGCTCAGATGCCGCTCCGGATCGACGTCGGGCAGGGCCGCCTGGGGCAGCTTCACCTTGTTCTTCTTGGCCATGGCCGCGAACATGGCCACGATCTCGCCCCGCTCGTGCGGATAGAACAGCGGGATGTGCACCTCGGCGCGCCCCTGCCGCTTGAGATCGATCGGCAACAGGTCGGGCCGGCTGGTCAGGAGCATCCACACGATCTTGCCGCGGTAGCGGGTGTCGCCCATCTGGCTGGCGATCATCGAAAAGACCCGGCTGGAGGTGCCCGAATCGCCCTCGGCCCGGCGGTTGCCCAGGGCGGCGTCGGCCTCGTCGACGATTACCACCACCGGCCCCAGAGAGCGGAGCACCGTCAGCACCTGCTCCAGGTTGCCTTCGGTCTCGCCGACGTATTTTGATCGGAAGTTCCGCAGCGTCACGCAGGGGATGCCGATCGAGCCGGCGTAGCACTCGGCCATGAACGTCTTGCCGGTGCCGACGGGCCCGTTGATCAGGTACCCCATCGGCGCCGCCTCCAGCCGCCCGCGGCTGATCCACTCGGCATCCTCGCGGAGCCGCTGCTTGGCCGCCTCGTGACCGACGACCAGGTCGAGCGTGTGCCCCGGCTCGACAAACTCCACCAGCCCCTGGCATTGCCGCTCGATCAGCGTCTTCTTGATCTGGCGGAACCGCTGGGCGTCGGCCTTGCGGCCCGGCTGGCGGCCCTGCGCCAAGAGCACGTTGAGGCTTACCAGGCTCAGGCCGCTGGAGAGTTCGGCCAGGTGCTCCGGCGGCATCGAGGTGTCGTCGTCAGCGGCCACGTCGGCGTCCGGAACCGCGGCCGTCTGGCCGCCGGCACGCACCCAGCGGGCAAACCGCTCGCGCTCGTCGCGGCCGGGCATGGGGATCTCGATCTCCGCCACGTGCGGGTTTTGCACCAGGCGGTCGTTGACCTCGCTCAGCTTCTCGGCGATCAGGCAAAATGCCACGTTGACCCGCTTGATGTAGGGGTTCTGGGCCCAGCCCAAGAGGCGCACCAACCGGGCCGCCTCGCCGCGGGCCATGGTGCCCAGATCGCCGGCGGGCACCAGGTACTGGGCGTACTCGAACACCAGCGCGATCCGTTTGCGCGCCGAGGCCTCGTCGACCAGGCTGCGTTCGATGAACCGGTCGACGAGCGCCAGGATCTGGTCCGGATCGCGCGGCCAGGCCGACGTCTCGCCCAGCCTGCCCGACAGGTACTGGAGCATGGCGTGCAGCCGGGCCGGGTCGCTGCCGGCCAGCGCCCGCAGGCCCCGGCCCAGGTCGTGGTGCAGCACGACTTCCCACTCGCCGAAGACCTGCGAGGCGAGGAACTCGGCCAGGTTCGAGTACGAGTCGGCATCGCCGGAGGGGCAGTGCACCAGGTCGTGCACGTTGCCGTGGAGGATGAACAGGCAGGTGGTGCCGGAGAAATAGAGTTCGGCCAGCTCGCGGGCCCAGGCCGGGTACCAGGCCGGCGGGGTGGGTGGCCCAGCACTGAGTCGCCTTTCGGCGGTCATGACGCTTCCGTCTGTTTGGCGGCCACGGCCGGGCCGAGTTGCTTGGCCGATTCCGTAACGCCGGCGGTTTCGGGGGTGACCAGGCCCATGGAGACTTCGAAATCGCGCAAGGCCTGGTCGGCCATGGCCTGCTCCATGGCTTGTTCGCGTTGGAGATCGACCATGCCCTCACTCGACAGGTCGGCCGCCACGCGTGCCTTGGCGCGGTTCAAGCCGATCTTGTCCTGGATGACCTGCTCGATCTGGCCGAAATCGGTAGTGACGTCGAAATTGAAGCTGGTGGCCAGCTTGGCCATTTCGGCCTCGGCCCGGCTCATCTTGAGCTCGGCGTCGTACTTCTGGATCTTGGTCCTGACCTGCGTGAGCTTGCTGCCGGCGTGCTTGATCTTGGTGAGGTTGTTGGTGTAGCTCTCTTCGTGCATCTTGAGCTGGGCCTGGTTTTCGGACAGCTCATTTTTTGCTTTTTGCAGTTCCAGGGCGAAGCGGGCGGCCGTCTCGCGGTCGCCGGCCTGCAAATAGGCTTTGATCTTGGCCTCCAGGCTTTTGACGTGGGCCTGGTCGCCGGCCACCTGGCGGCTGACGCGTTCGACGAGCGCGCGATACTGTTCGAGGCCTTCCCGTCCCTCTTTGAGCTGTGCGACGGCCTGGTCGTACTCGTACTGCATCTGGGCGATGGGGTCGGCGGTCCAGAAGAAATTGGCCAGTTTATTGACCTGGGCCGCCAGTGCGTGCCAGAGTTTTCCGAAGATCATGGTTGCCGCCTTCAGAGTCAGAGGTCGGAAGTCAGAGGTTCCGCCAGGGGCGGATTCCGCCTGCGGCGGACGTACGGCACGGTTCCGTCAGTCCTCCGCCTAGCAACCCGGCATCCACGCCTCGCGCGCCCCAATCTATACCCCCGTGGGTAGCGACTGTCAATGAAGCGCCTGGCGTCTCCAGGCAGTATCCCTACCGGCACTCCGGCCCCCTTTCCCGAGTCGCCCGGTGACACGTGGCGAGCGGTACACAAGTCGCTTGCGGAAGGGAAGCCGGACGGAGGAAGCGGCCATATTCCCGGCGAGTCCTGCTACGGGGACGGTAGGGCACGGCATCGTCGATGTGTGACGAACACTGCTTCTCGGAGCCGACACGTCGGCTCCTCCAAGCAGTGGCACAAGCAGGAGGCAGAGGGAGGAAGGAGGACGCGCCCTCCAGGCAGTGGCACGAGGATTAGTGGGGGGCGGGGGCGGCGTGCCGAAGATGGGTGCGCGTGAGGTGGGCGGGCAAGAGGGCGTCGAGGCGATGCACGAAGACGACGTCCTCGGGCAAGTTCGCCTCGGCCAGCTCGACGAGGTGCTGGTGGTGCGTGAAAAAGATCACCTGGGCGCGGCGCGAAAGACGGGCCAAGGCCTGCAGAGTCGCAACGGAGCGGTCGTTGTCGAACTTGATCAAAATGTCGTCGACGATGAAAGGAATCGGCTCGTTGCGGCCCAGATATGCCTCGATGCCGGCCAGCCGCAACGCCAGGTAAAGCTGGTCGGCCGTGCCTTCGCTCATCGCCTCCACGCCGATCGTGGCAGGGCCCGGCGCGCTGCCCGGCGCGCGCACGGCCATGAGGACCGGGTCGCCCCGATCGTTGAAGTCGGCCCGCAGGTCGGCGAACGAGCCGGCGGTCAGCTCGGCAAACAACTCGCCTGCCCGCTTGATGATCGGCCCCTGGTTGTTGTCGCGGTAACGCTCGATCGCCTTGCGGAGCACGGCCGCGGCCAAACGCAGCCGGGCGTATTCGTCGACGTGCCCCTCGATCCGGGCCCGCAGGCTCTGCTCCTGCTCGGCCGCGTCGGCGGCGGCCGGGCGGGAGTCCATTTTTCTCAGCACTTCGGCCTCGATGGCGATCGTGCGATTCTGCTGGTCGTACTCGAGCCTGTCCTGCTCGATCCGGCGCTCGAGCTGGGCGATGCGCTCGTCGAGCTGGCTTGCGTCGGACTGCTCGATGGAACGGATCAACTCCTCCAGGGGCACTCCCCCGCCAAGCCGCAGCAGCTCCCTCTCCAACGCGGCGGCTTCCCGCTCTAGCTGCCGCACCTGGTCCGAGAGGCGTTCCAAACCGGGCAGCGCCTCGTGATCCTCACAGCCCGCCTCCTGGCAGAGCGCGGCCAGCATGCCCTGCGATTGCTCGATGGCCTGCCGGGCCATGGCATGCTGATCGGCGAGTTGCCCGCGCTCCCGGAGCAACGTCTCGCGCTGAATCCTGGCCTCGGTCGCTTGGCGATAGCGGTCGATCAACAACTGGGCCACCTCGTGCGGGGGACTGGAGGGCTCATCACGCGGAGCGTGACGGCTACTGAGGCCGGGCGGCTCATCACGCCCAGCGTGATGGCGACTGAGGCCAGCGTCGCAGGCACGGGCCAGCTCGATCACCCAACGGGCGAACTGCTCGGCCTCGCGGCCGATTCCGGCGATGCGGGCCTGGTAGGTTTGGGCCGCGTCCAACTTTTCGAACAGCTCCTCAAGGCTGGCGAGAACGCCGTTGGCCTGCTGGGCGGTGGCCTCGGCCGGCAGCCCCAGGGGTGCCAGGGCCGCGGCCCAGCGCATGGTCCACTGGTCCAGCTCGCGGCCGGCGTCGTCCAGAATGTTTTGCCATTTTTCGCGGCGCGCCTCGAGTCCGCGGATCTCGTCGGTCAACTGCGCGCGATCGGCCGCCACCGCCTTGGCGCGATCGACGAGCTCCAGGACGCGTTCGGCAATTGCGGCCAGCGATTCGTCCGGATCGGCGGGCCGCTGGCCGAGATTTTCGAGGCATCGGCTCAACTCGGCCCGCGCGGCGGCCAGCCGCTCGTCGAGCGAGCGGCACTGGGCGCTTTGAGCGGCGGCGGCCTCGGCCCGTTGAACGATTTCTTGCCGGGCGGAATGCCAGGCATGCATTTCGCGCGGCGACAAGCAGTCGATGCCCAGCGGCGCCCAGAGCGACGACCACTGGGCCTGGAGCTCGTTCAACTCGGACTCGGCGTGGGCTTGCTCGGCGGCGAGCAGCGCGATCTCATCCAACGAGGCCTGGCGGGTTGATTCGAGATTGGCCAACGAGGCCACGCGATCGGCTTCGCGCCTGAGGCGGTCGGCCAGCTCGTCGCTGGCGCGGACGGCCGCTTCATAGGCCTCGGCCAGATCGCCGGCGTTGGCGTCGGCCGCGTAGGCCCACCCCTCGGTCGAGTCGGCCTGGCCCAACTGCCAGAGCTCGCGGACGAGGCGCCAGCCTTCGTCGCGGCGGCGGCGGACGTCGGCCAGGGCGGCTTCCGTCGGCACCGCGCCTGACATTCGCAATTGATTGAGGCGGCGTTCGTCGTCCGCAAGGCGAGTGCGGGCGCGGTCGATCCGCGCGGCCAGGTCGGCAAGGCACAGTTTGGCCTCAGACAGTTGGGCGTCGAAGCGGTCGATCGTTTCGACCGCCGGGACGGCGGCCTGAACAAGTTGCTCGACCGGTTGCGACCAGAGCGGCAGCCGCGCCAGCAAGGCGGCCGTCTGCTGCTGAGCTTCTTGGCGGCCGGCCCGCGCGGCGGTTAGGTCGTCGTCGAGCGGCCCCTGCCCTTGAGCGCGGCGCAGGGCGGCGGCCAGCGGCCGCACGTCGAGCGGCGGTCCGAGCATCTCGAGGCGCTGGCGCGCGAGGCGAAGCAACTCGAAGGCCTCGTCGAACTCGGCCTGGGCTTGCCGGCGGCTGCCGGCCAGTGCCTCCTGGCGGCTGCCCAGGTTCTGGATTTCGATCTGTTGTTGTTTGGTCAGCCGCAGACTGGCGGCGGCCTCCAGCGGCAGCTCCGGGCGCAGGTCGCGCAAGAGCCGCCGCGCCTCCGATTCGAGTGCGGCGCAATCGGCCACGATCGTCGGCAGGTCGCGCTGGGCTTTTTTGTAAGCCCCCAGGTCCTGCTGAAGCTGCTCGATTTCAGCCGACATCTCGACGAGCGATTCGACGGGGCCGATCCTTTCGAGCCGGGCGTCCAAGTCACGGATCGACTCGTCGGCGCGTTGAGCCGCGGACCGGGCCACGATCCACTCGGCCACGGCATCCTGCCGGCGCTGGGAGAATTGTTCGGAGAGGAGCCGCACATGGGAGAGATTGCCAAGCTGTGCCCGGATTGCTTTCAACTCCGCCAGCCGGGGCAGAGCGTCGCGGATCCGCTCCAGGCGGCCCTTTTCCACGTTGTCCGCTGCGAGCCGCGTTTCGACCTCGCGCAGCCGCCGCCGGGCCTCGTCGAGCGCCTTGTCGTGGCCGACCCACTCGGCGGTGGGCAACTGCGATTCGCGGACTGTGCGGCGGGCCTGTTGCCATTCGGCCAGGCCCTTGTTGATCCGAGGCGTCGAGCCACTCGGTTTGAATAGCTTTTCGCACTCTGTTTGCAGGGCTTGTTGAACCGTGCGCAAGCGGGCGATGCCTGAACCGGCGGCGAACAGCGTCTGGCCCAAGTCGCCTCCTCCCTCCACGATCGCGCGGCCCCCCTCGACCAGCGCCTGGTGGTCGATGCCGAACATGCAGTCGAATGCGGAGCGGTCCAGGCCGCCCAGGTAGCGCTCGACCAGCGCGGGATCGAGAACGGCGTCGTCATCGGCGTCGCGCAGATCGTTCTTGGCGGCCTTTCGGCGGACACACTTCAAGAGCGAGCCGTCGCCCCCGCGCAGCACGGCGCCGATCCTCAAGCTGGCGTAGGGGTGCAGAAAATCGTCCGGCGTCCTGGCCGTAATGCCGTACAGGAACTGCTTCAAGGCCCGCAGCATCGACGTCTTGCCCGCCTCGTTGGGGCCATAGATGATGTGCAGGCCCTCGTGCCCCGCATCCAGGTCGATCACCAGGTCGGTGAAGGGGCCAAAAGCCCGCAAATCGAGACGCGCGATCTTCATGTTTCCTCCGTGAGCGCCAGCAGGCGGTCGACGAGCATCGCCTCGACGTGGACCATGGCGTCGCCGAGCCAGGCCGGGTCGCCGAGCGGCACCCGATCGGGGCCTTCCTTCAACTCCGCGGGCAGCTTGCGCGCGAGGTCGGCCAGCTCCTGGCCCAGGCCGGCCAAGGCCGCCGGGTCGGCGCGAACCTCGTCGATATACTGGAGCAACTCGCCGAGCGGTCCGTCGCTTGCGCGCCCGCCATCCAATCGGCGAACGGGCGCTGTGCGCAGGAGCACCTTTTCGATCCAAACCCGGCCGCAGGCGAGGTGCAAAGCCGCCGCGCGGACTTCGTTGATCCAGCGCTCGGGTTGCGAGACCAGCCGCTGGTGCGCGCGGCAAGGGCCGCGAATGTCGACCCGCAAGGCCAGCGGGCGGCCGTCGCCGTGGCGCAGGAGTTGTTCCAGGGCGGCCTGAAATCGGTTCAAGACATCGCCTTCGTCGTCGGCGCTGCCGGCTTCGACCGCCAGTTGCTCCCAGCGAATCACGTCGAGCGGCCGGAATTCGGCAGTGGCCCGCCGTTGATCGTCGACGCTGACGAGCAAGCAGCCCTTGGCGCCCGTTTCGCGGATGTGCCGTCCTTGGATGTTGCCGGGGAAATGGATCGGCGGATCATGGCTGAGCACTTCCCGCTGGTGCACGTGCCCCAGGGCCCAATAGTCGTATTGCCTGGTGCGAAGGCCGTCGAGGGTACACGGCGCATACGGTTCGTGCCCCGGCCGGCCGGTGGCGGAGGTGTGCAGCACGCCGACGTTGAAGTATCCCGGCGTTGCGGCGGGGTAGCGTTGGGACAGATCGTCGCTGCACGCGGCGGTGGCGAAGCCCTGGCCATGGATCATCGTGCCGCACTCGTCCAGCGGCACCGTTTCCGGCTGGCCCGTGGAGAGCTGGCGGACATTGTCGGGCAGCCGCAGGCTTTTGGTCATGCGGTTGGCCGCATCGTGATTGCCGGCGATCAAGTAGGCGTTGATGCCGGCCTCGCGGAGCCTGGCCATCTGGCCGACAAAGAAGAGGCCCGTCTGGTGGTCGTGCCAATCGCCGTCGTACAAGTCGCCGGCCAGCAGGAGGAAGGCCGCTTGCTCGTCGATGGCCAACTGAACCAGGTTGGCCAGGGCCCGCCGGGTGGCGCCGCGTATTTCGTCGACGGGGGCCTCTTCGTAGCGCTCCAGGCCGCGCAGCGGGCTGTCGAGATGGATGTCGGCGGCGTGAACGAACTTGAACATTGGCAACCCCTCCGTGGACCGTTAACCGGCATCCGCCAAGCGGTGGCACCAACCTAGTTGGCAAGAGCCGATTATACTGTACAATTGTCACGTTGAAAAGGAGTTGTCAAGCGGGACGGGAACCCTGTCCTGTTTTTTCTTGAAGACCTCCCCATGAGGGCCGTGAGGGCCGAGCAGGATGCCGATCGAGCGCCGCTGGATTGACTGGCAGAAGCCGGCCTTGGCCGCGGCGGCCGACTACCTGCTCGAGTTGGGGTCGCGCGCCAAGCGGCTCGACCTGGGCGGCGTGATCGTCGCGGTGACCGGCAGCGGGGCGGGGCGGCGGCTGGTGGAGATTCTGGTCGAGCGGGCGGAGTCGGCCGGGCTGCCGCTGGTCCCTCCACATGTGGTGACGGTGGGGAAGTTGCCGGAGTTGCTCTACGAGGCGCGGCAGCCGTTCGCCGACGACACGGTGCAGCAGCTTGCCTGGGTCGGAGTGCTCAAGTCGTTGGGCGCTGACAAGCTGGCTCCGCTGGTGCCTCGGCCGCCGGACGACGACGACCTGTTCGGCTGGCTGGCACTGGGCCAGATGCTGGCGCATCTGCACCGCGAGCTGGCGGGCGACGCGCTCAATTTTTCGGACGTGGCCGAGCAAGGCGCCCGGCTGCCGGCGTTCAACGAAACGGGCCGCTGGCGATTGCTGGCCGAGATCCAGGAGGCGTACCTGCGTGCGCTCGACTCGCATGGTCTATGGGACCTGCAAACGGCGCGGCTGTTTGCCATAGAGCACCGCGAGTGCCGGACCGACAAGCGGATCGTGCTGGTGGGCACGGTGGACCTGAACCGTGCCCAGCGGGCGATGCTGGACCAGGTGGCCGATCGCGTCACGGCGCTGGTTTTCGCTCCGGCGGAACTGGCGGACCGGTTCGACGAGCATGGTTGCCTTCTGCCGGAGAAGTGGCAAGAGCCGCCTTCCACGCTGGCCGGCGACCAGATCGAGGTGGTCGACGGGCCGGCCGACCAGGCCCAGGCGGTGGTGCAGGCGCTGGCGTCGTTCGGCGGCCGCTACGCGGCGGCGGAGATTACGATCGGGGTGGCCGACGAAACGGTGGTGCCATACATCGAACAACGGCTGGCCCAATGCGGTTTGAGGGCGCGGCATGGCGCAGGCATTCCGGTTTCCCGCTCCGGACCTTACTGCTTGCTGGCCTGCCTGGCCGACTACGTGGAGTCGGGCCGGTTTGCGCCGTTCGCCGCGCTGGTGCGGCACCCGGCCGTGGCAGGCTGGCTTGCCAGGCGAGGCTTCGAGCCCGGGCGGCTGACCTGCATCGACAAGTACTACAACGAGCACCTGCCTTCGCGGCTGGACGGAAACTGGACGCAGGGAGGGCTGGCCGGGGCGGTGCGCCGCGTCTACTCGGCGATCGACGGCCTGGCCGCCGAATTCCGCGGCGCACCACGGCCGCCGGCGGACTGGGTGGAAAAAATCCTCGGTGCGCTGGTCGAGGTGTATTCTCACGCGCCGTTGGATCGCGATTGCCCGGCGGACCGGCTGGTGCTGGCCGCCTGCGACAGGATTCACGATGCGCTGGAAGCGTGTGCCACCATCCCATCCCGGCTGGCTCCGGCAATGGCCGGCGGCGAGGCGCTGCGTCTGGCGCTGCGCTCGCTGGAGAGCGAAGCGGTTCCGCCGCCTGCCGACCAGCAGGCCATCGAGCTGGCCGGCTGGCTGGAACTGGCGATGGATGACGCGCCGGCGTTGATCGTGACCGGCTTCAACGAAGGGATTGTCCCTTCGGCCCGCAACGGCGACCTGTTTCTGCCGAACGAGTTGCGCCGCAAGCTGAAACTGGAAGACAACCTTCGCCGCTTTGCCCGCGACGCTTATGCGCTGGCCATGCTGGCCGCCTCACGCAAGCACCTGCGGGTGATTGCCGGCCGCCGCACCGCCGACAACGAGCCGCTGACCCCGAGCCGGCTGTTGTTCGGCGCCGATGCCCAAACCACCGCCCGGCGGGCGCTCGCGCTGTTTTCGGCGCCGCAGCCCCGGCGCGGGCCGGCCCCCGGCGGTTTGCGGGCGGGCCGGGCTCAGAGCGGGTTTGCAGTGCCCCGGCCGCTGCCGCTGCCCGCTCCGGTCGCCGCGATGCGAGTGACCGAGTTCTGCAACTACCTGGCCTGCCCGTACCGCTATTACCTGAGGCACCGGCTGAATCTGAGAGCACTCGACGACCGGGCGGTGGAGCTCGATCCGGGAGGATTCGGGTCGCTGATTCACGACGTGTTGAACGTCTTCGGGCAGGGGCCGGCCGCCGGCTCGACCAGCGCCGCCGAGATCAACCGGGAGCTGGGCCGCGTGCTCGACGAGATCGCCGCCGGCCGCTTTGCGGGCGAGACGCTGCCGGCCGTGGGCATCCAGGTGGAGCAAGCGCGGAGGCGGCTGGCGGCCTTTGCGACGTGGCAGGCCGACTGGCGGCGCGACGGCTGGCGCATCGTGCACACAGAGGCGGACATCCGGGATAAAACGGCGTGGTTGACCGTTGACGGCCAGCCCATGTACTTGACCGGCCGCATCGACCGGATCGACGTGCATGAGCGGACGGGCGAGTTTCAGATTCTCGATTACAAGAGCGGCGACGCGGCCAAGACGCCGAACGAAGTCCACCGCATGAAGGACGGCACGTGGATCGACCTGCAACTGCCACTGTACCGGCACCTGGCCCGGCCGCTGTCGGTTTCAGGAACCATCCGGCTGGGCTACGTGGTGTTGCCCAAGGACGTCAGCAGAGTCGGGCTGCACGCGGCTGAGTGGAGCGACGCGGACCTGGCATACGCCGACCGCACGGCCGAAAAGGTCATCCGCGACGTTCGTGCCGAGCGCTTCTGGCCCCCGGCGCCGCTGCCCCCCGCATTCTGCGAGGATTTTGCCCCGATCTGCGGCGACGGGCAGTTCAGCGCCGCCATGGCGGCGGCCGAGGACGAGGAGGAGACGGCATGACGCACGCCATGGCGGTACCCCAAGCGCGGCTATTCGCTCACGAGATCATCCGGGCGTCGGCGGGGACCGGCAAGACGTTTCAGCTTTCGAACCGGTTCATCGGCCTGGTGTGCGCCGGCGAGCCGGCCGACCAGATTCTGGCCGCCACGTTTGCCCGCAAGGCGGCCCGCGAGATCGTCGACCGGGTGCTCTTCCGGCTGGCCGAGGCCGCACTCGACGATAGCAAGCTGAGTGAGCTGGCGCTCCACGTGGCGGGCGCGCCCGATCGCGACGGCTGCCTGGCGCTGGTCAAGCAGCTCGTCGACCGGCTGCACCGGCTGCGGATCGGCACCCTCGACAGCCTGTTCATGCAGATGGCCGGTAGCCACAGCCTGGAGCTTGGGTTGCCGGCCGGATGGCGGGTCGTCGACGAGAGCATCGAAGAGCGGCTGCGGGTCCAGGCAATCCAGTCGATCCTGCGTGAAGACTCGGCGGGCGAGCTCTTGACGTTGATGCGGCTGCTGAGCAAGGGAGAAATCACCCGGTCGGTCACCGACCAGATTGCCGAAGTGGTCCGCGACCTCTACCTGCTCTACCAGGATACCGAGCCCGCCGCCTGGCAGGCCGTGCCCGAGCCGGCCAAGCTGGGGCAGGACGCGTTGGGCGATGCCTTAACGTGCCTGGCCGACTTCGGTGGAACGTTCGACGACCGGCGATTCGCCGATGCCCACGCCAGCGACTTGGCCCAGGCGCGGCGGGAAGATTGGCTGGGCTTCGTGTCGAACGGGCTGGCGGCCGGCATGCTCAACAACGGCGGAATGTACTCGAAGAAACCGATCGAGCCTGCGGTGCAGGAAGCCTACCAGCCCGTGATCGAGCACGCTCGGGCGGTATTGATCGGGCAGCTCGCGGGCCAGACGCAGGCCACCTGGCGGCTACTGGACAAGTTCGACGCCGTGTACCGGCGGCTCAAGTTCCGCGAGCGGGCCGTGCGGTTCGACGACGTGTGCCGCATTCTGCGGGATGGCCTGTCGAACGGGCGGATCGGCGACGTGTCGTACCGGCTCGACGCCCAGGCCGCCCACCTGCTGCTCGACGAGTTCCAGGACACGTCGCTCTCGCAATGGAGCGTTCTGCGACCGCTGGCCGAGCTGGTGACGGCCAAGGGGTCGGGCCGTTCGCTGTTTTGCGTGGGCGACGTGAAGCAGGCGATCTACGGCTGGCGGGGCGGCGTATCGGAGATCTTTGAGGCGGTGTGCGACGAGTTCGACGGGTTGACGCACCGCTCGCTGACCCAGAGCTTCCGTTCGAGCCAGGTCGTCATCGATACGGTGAATTCGGTCTTCGGCAGCCTCGCCGGGAACCCCGCGATGGAGGCCTGCCCCGAGGTGGCCGGCCTGTGGTCCGATCGCTTCCAGCCGCATAGCACGGCGAAGACCGGCCTCGCCGGCCACGTGCGGCTGCTGGTTGCCCCGGTTGGGCAGCCGGAACAACAGCGCAGTGCAACGTTTGCCTTTGCCGCCGACGAGGTGGCCCGGCTGGCGGCCCAGCACGCGGGGCGGTCGGTGGGCGTGCTGGTGCGAAAGAACAGCGCGGTGGCGCACTTGATCTACGAGCTGCGCGCCCGGCGGAACGTGCCGGCCAGCGAGGAAGGGGGCAACCCGCTTACGGACTCGCCGGCCGTGCAGCTTGTGATGTCGCTGTTGAGGCTGGCCGACCACCCGGGAGACACCGTGGCGCGGTTTCACGTCGCCAGGTCGCCTTTGGGCGGGATCGTCGGCCTCGATCGGCACGACGATGACCCGTTGGCCGAACGGGTCTCGCTCGATGTCCGCCAGCGGCTCCTGGCCGACGGCTATGCCCGCACCGTGCAGGGCCTGGTCGAGCGGCTGGCCGACTGGTGCGACCAGAGAGAATTGAACCGGCTGGTGCAGCTCGTCGATCTGTGCCATGCCTACCAGGAGCAGGCCACGGGGCGGGCCGACGATTTCATTGATTATGTTTCGAGCCGCAGGGTGGAAGAGCCGGCGCCGGCCCAGATCCGCGTGATGACCATTCACCAGGCCAAGGGGTTGGAGTTCGATATCGTCGTGCTGCCGGAGCTCGACGTGAATCTGAAAGGGCAGGTGCCGCGAGTGGTGGTCGAGCGGGCTCGGCCGACGGCTCCCGTGACCCGGCTGTGCCGCTACGCGAACAAGTGGGTGCAACGGCTGCTGCCGGACGACTGGCGAAAACTGTTCGACGAGTGGCCGCGGCAGGCGGTGAACGAGTCGCTGTGCCTGCTCTACGTGTCGCTCACCAGGGCGGTCCACTCGCTGGTGATGATCATTCCGCCGAAGACGAACGGCAAGACCTGGCCCAAGACGATGGCCGGCGCGCTGCACGCGGCGTTGGCGCCCGATCGGACGGCGGATGCGGAGGCCATCCTGTACGAACGGGGCGATTCCAAATGGTCGGCGGGCGATGCCGCGGACGGCGAGCCGACCATTGAACGTCCCGCGGTAGAGATTCATACGGCAGGCCCGATCCGGTTGGCGGAGGCAGGTACTCGCCGACGGGGTTTGGAGCGGCAGAGTCCCTCGTCGATGCAGGGTGGAAAACGGGTCGATCTGGCCAGGCGGCTGCGGTTGGACAGCCGGGCGACGACGCGGGGCAGCCTGGTACACGCCTGGTTCGAGTGCGTCGAATGGCTCGACGACGGCGGGCCAACCGACGCCGTCCTCATGGCCACCGCCCGCAAGCTGGTTACAGCGGATCTGGATCTGGCCGCGGAGTTGGCGCAGTTTCGCCGGGCGCTGGAGCTTCCGGCCGTGCGGCAGGCGTTGTCGCGTGATCCCGGCTGGCGCGGCGGCGCGGCCCGTTTCGACAAGCTGGGCTTCGAACCGCATGTGTGCGGCGAGCTGGCCGGACGGCCGCTCGAGTGCGAGGTGCAGCGCGAATGCCCGTTCGTGGTCCGCGATGGCGACGTGCTGTTGCAGGGGGCCATCGACCGGCTGGTGTTGTTCAACGACGGCCAGCGGATCGTGGCGGCCCACCTGATCGACTTCAAAACCGATCAGGTGAGCGCGGCGGGCGCCATCGAGGAAAAGCTGGAGTATTACCGGCCCCAGATAGAGGCCTACTGCCGCGCCGCCGAGAAGCTGACCGATCTTGACCGCGCGCACATCTCGGCCTGTTTGCTGTTCGTCGGGGCGGGTATTGCCCGCACCGTCGCGCAATGACACCGCTCGCAATCCGAGCGGGCTGGGTGTCCGACTCCTCTTTTGAACGCGCTGCCTCACGCGGAGCGCGAGGGCTACGACGGACCCCATAAATGAGGTCACTACGAACATGAAACTACGAAGAGGTGGCGAGTCAGCACTGGATCAGGTTATGATGTTGGATGTCCCGCCTGGCTTGCAGCCGAAACGGAATCAACTCCGTTCTACGACGTCCCGCCTGATCCCCCTGCCGAAATAAACGCCCCATGCGAACACCCGCGGCGATCGTGCTGTTGACGGCTATCGGCGCTTGCACGGCTCTGCCGGGTGCCTCGGCGGGTGAGAAAGCTGCGCGGACCACGGCCCTGCCGCCGGCGGAGGCCTTGGCCGAGCTGACGGCGCCCGACGACCTGGAGATCGAGCTGGTGCTGGCCGACCCGGTGATCAGCCAGCCGGTGTCGTTCAATTTCGACGAACGAGGCCGGATGTGGGTCGTCGAGTACCTGCAGTACCCGCTTCCCGCCGGCCTCAAGATCCTCAGCCAGGACAAGTTTCTCCGCTCGACCTACGACAAGGTTCCGCCGCCGCCACCCAATCACTTCCGCGGCCTGGACAAGATCACGATCCATGAGGACACCGACGGCGACGGCACGTTCGACGCGCACAAGACGTTTCTCGAAGGGCTGAACATCGTGACCTCCGTGGCGCGAGGCCGCGGCGGCGTCTGGGTGCTCAACCCGCCGTATCTGCTGTTCTACCCGGACGGGAATGGCGACGACGTTCCCGACGGCGACCCGGACGTCCACCTGAGAGGATTTGGGCTGGAAGACACGCACTCGGTGGTCAACAGCCTGCAGTGGGGTCCGGACGGCTGGCTCTACGCGGCGCAGGGGAGCACGGTATCCGGAGACGTGGTGCGGCCGGGGCTCGACAAAAAACCGGTGCATTCGCTCGGTCAGCTTATCTGGCGATATCATCCCGAGGACCGCCGCTACGAGATCTTCGCCGAGGGAGGAGGCAACGCCTTTGGTATCGAGATCGACTCGCTGGGCCGCGTTTACTCGGGTCACAACGGGGGCGACACGCGCGGCTTCCACTACGTGCAGGGAGGCTATTTCCAGAAAGGTTTCAGCAAGCACGGCCCGCTCTCGAATCCATACGCCTTCGGCTACTTTCCCGCGATGAAGCACCACACGGTGCCGCGGTTCACGCATACCTTCGTGATCTACGAAGGCGGCTTGCTGCCGGCCGGCTACCAAGGGCGGTTGTTTGCCGTGGCGCCGCTTTTGAACCACGTGGTCTACAGCAACATCGAGCCGGACGGCTCGTCGTTCAAGACGACCGACGTGGGGCATGCCGTCACGAGCAGCGATCCCTGGTTCCGTCCGGTCGACATCAAGGTCGGGCCCGACGGTGCGCTGTACGTGGCCGACATGCACGAGCCGCAGATCGCGCACCTGAGGCATCATGAAGGCACCATCGAGAAGACAACGGGCCGCATTTACCGCTTGCGGCCCAAGGCAGGCGGTCAGGCCGGCGGCGCAAGGCCGGCCAAACCCTTCGATCTGGCCGTACTGGAGTCGGGCGAGCTTGTGGCGCTACTGGGGCATGAGAACAAATGGTTTCGGCACACGGCGCTGCGCGTGCTGGGCGACCGCCGCGACAGCGGGCTGGCGCCGGCGTTGTTGAAGCAGCTTTCGCAGGAGCAGGGACAGCTCGCGCTGGAAACGCTGTGGGCCTTGAACTTGTGCGGCGGTTTCGACGACGCGGCGGCCTTGGCGGCGCTCGAGCACGCCAATCCATACGTCCGCGCCTGGGCGGTGCGCCTTTCGGGTGACGATGGCCATGTGTCGAGCGAGATCGCCCGGCGGCTGGCGTCGCTGGCCGCCACCGAGCCGCACGTTCACGTCCGCAGCCAACTGGCCTCGACCGCCAGGCGATTGCCGGCCGCCGAGGGCCTGCCGATCGTGAGAGAGTTGCTGGCCCGCGACGAGGACCTTGAAGACATCCATCTCCCGCTGTTGCTCTGGTGGGCCATCGAAGCCAAGGCCGACTCGGCTCGCCAGGCGGTGGTGGCCCTGTTGGACGATCGCCAGGCCTGGGAACTGCCGATGGTGAATCGGCACATCCTGCACCGGCTGATGCGGCGGTATGCGCAAGCCGGCAGTCGCCAAGATTTGCTCACCTGCGCGGCGCTATTGCGTTTGTCGCCCGCTGAGCCGAAAAGCCAGGAGCTGATGCGCG
Organism: Pirellulales bacterium; assembly: GCA_040901675.1. GTDB lineage: Bacteria > Planctomycetota > Planctomycetia > Pirellulales > JAICIG01 > JBBDNX01. The sequence goes on from JBBDYJ010000010.1 coordinate 192,599, forward strand.
GATTCGAACAGGCCTTCCAGGGACGCCCGCTGTCGGGGCTGCCTGACGAGCTGGTCGCTGCCATGGCCGGGCTGAGCGGGCATTCCGTGGCCTTGGGCTTGCGGCAAGGCAAGCCGGAGGCCATCGAGAAGGCGCTGGCCGTGATTGCCGACGACAAGGCCGACAGCCTCGAACGGCTGGAGTATATCCAGACCTTCGGCCAGATCGGCCGCCCGGAGTGCGTGGGCGTGCTGGTGGAAGTGATCCGCCAATCGCCGGACGACGCCCTGCGGATGGCCGCCTTGACGGCGCTGCAGCCCTACGCGGAAGCACCGGCCGGCGAAGCGGTGCTCGAGCTCTATGCCTCATTTACCGACGAGGTACGCGTGGCGGCTCAATTGCTGCTGGCCAGCCGGCGGCCATGGTCGCTGGAGTTGCTGACGGCCGTGGACGCCGGCCGCATCGACCCCAAGTCGATTCCGCTCGAGACGGTCCGCAAGTTGACGGTGCATCGGGACGAACAGATCGGCCAGCTCGTCGCCAAGCATTGGGGCACGGTGGAGGGCGCGACGACCAGCGAGATGCAGCAGGAGATCGCGCGGCTGCTGGAAGTGGTGGGGACTGGTTCGGGCAGTCCCTACGAGGGGAAGAAGCTGTACACGGCCTCCTGCGGCAAGTGCCACCGGTTGTTCGAACAGGGAGGCGAGATCGGTCCGGATCTGACCGGCTACAAGCGGGACGAGGTGGCCAACATGCTGACCCACATCATCAACCCCAGCGCCGAGATCCGCGAGGGGTTCGAGAGCTTCCAGGTCCAAACCGACGATGGGCGGGTGGTGAGCGGTTTTTTGGTCGACCGCGACAACCAGGTGGTGGTATTGCGGGGCGCGGATGGGCAAAATGTAACGTTGGCACAAGACCAGATCGACCAGATGGCTGCCGAGCAAAAATCGCTGATGCCCGAGGGTCTGCTCCGCGATCTGAACGACCAGCAGGTGCGCGACTTGCTGGCGTATCTGCGCAGCAGCCAGCCGCTGAACGATTAGAGCGAGAATCCTTCCAAGTTCACGAAGGCCCGAATCATCGAGGCATGTTGTTATGACGCCCGGCCAGGTTTTTCGACCATCGCGGCGGCTTCGGCGGAGAATATGGGTTGGCTTGCCCGGCATTGCGATCGCCCTGCTGGGGGCCGGCCGCGGATTGGCCGAAGAGCCGCTCCCGGGGGCAGCGCCGGCCGCGGGCGCGATCCGCTTCAATCGCGACATCCTGCCGATCCTCTCGGACACGTGCTTCGCCTGTCACGGTCCCGACGAGAACAAGCGCGAGAGCGACCTGCGGCTCGACAACCACGAAGGGGCGCTGGCCGACCTGGGAGGCCGGGCGGGAATCGTGCCCGGCAAGCCGGACGAAAGCGAAGTCTTCCTGCGGATCACCGAGGCCGACCCTTCGATGCGGATGCCGCCGGCCGAGAGCGGCAAAACGCTCAGCGAGCACCAGATCGAGCGCATCCGCCGCTGGATCGAAGAGGGTGCGGACTGGCAGGAGCATTGGTCGTACACCCCGCTGGAGCGGCCGGAGCTGCCGGCAGTCAGCGACGAAAGCCTGGTGGCCAATCCGATCGACCGCTTCGTGCTGGCCAGGCTCGACGAGCTGGGGATGCGGCCATCCGCGTCGGCCGACCGGGTCACGTTGGTCCGCCGGCTTTACTTTGATCTGGTGGGGCTGCCGCCGACGCCCGAGCAGGTGTCGGCCTTTGTCAACGATCCGACACCCGATGCCTACGAGCGGCTGGCCGACTCGCTGCTGGCCTCGCCGCACTACGGCGAGCGGATGGCCATGTACTGGCTCGACCTGGTGCGATACGCCGACACCACGGGCATCCATGGCGACAACCACCGCGACGTGGCGCCCTACCGCGATTACGTGATCGCCGCGTTCAACGAGAACAAGCCGTTCGACCGGTTCGCCGTGGAGCAACTGGCCGGCGACCTGCTGCCCGAGGCCACCTTGGCGCAAAAGGTGGCCTCCGGCTACAACCGGATGAACATGACGACCGCGGAGGGAGGCGCCCAGGCCAAGGAGTACATTGCCAAGTACGCGGCCGACCGGGTGCGAAACGCCTCGACCGTCTGGCTGGGCGTCACGCTGGGCTGCGCCGAATGCCACGACCACAAGTTCGATCCGTTTTTGACGCGCGACTTTTACAGCTTCGCGGCCTTCTTTGCCGACGTGCAGGAACAGGCAGTCGCCTTGCCCGGCCCGCCGGTTCCCGTGCCGGCCCCGCACCAGGCTGCCGAGCTGAAACAGCTCGACGATGAGCTGGCCGCGCTCAAGAACACGCTCAACACCCAGACGCCGGAGCTCGACTCGGCCCAGGCCGCCTGGGAAGCCGGTGCATTGGAAAAGACCGGCCGGCTTCCGACGCTTGCGGCCTGGCACGCGGTCGGACCTTTCATGGCGGGGAGCCTGGACGAAGCGTTCGACACGGCCTACGAGCCGGAAGGCAAGGTCGACCTTGCTCAGACGTACCGCGAGGGTAAGCTCAAATGGACGCCCCAGCCGGATTGGGCGGATGGCCAGATCCATAAGCTGTCGGGCAACAACGCGGCGACTTATCTCTATCGAACGGTGCTGGCCAGCCGCCCGATGCAGGCGGAGTTGTCGCTGGGCAGCGACGACAGCCTCAAGGTCTGGCTCAATGGTCAGGAGATGTTTGCCCGCCGGGTGGCCCGCGCCGCGGCCCCCGACCAGGAAAAGGTGGTGGTCAATCTTGTCGAAGGGGACAACCGCCTGTTGATCAAGGTGGTCAACGGCGGCGGTGAGTCGGCTTTTTACTTCGGCACGGAACAGTCGGGCCTACCCATCGACGTGGCCCGCAACCTCGGCACGCCGGTCGACAAGCGCAGCGAAGAGCAGGCCGCCCAACTGGCGAGCTATCACCGCGGCATTGCCCCATTGCTCGATCCGGTGCGCGCCCAGGTCGCGGAGTTGGAGAAGAGCCGGGCAGCGCTGGACGCCCTGATCCCGCGGACGCTGGTTTCGATGTCGGTCGAGCCCAGGGTGGTGCGGATCCTGCCGCGTGGCAACTGGCTGGATGAATCGGGTGAGATCGTGACTCCGGCCGTGCCGGCGTTCTTAAAGCCGCTGGAAGTCGAGGGGCGGCGTGCGAACCGGCTCGACCTGGCCGGCTGGCTGGTCTCGCGCGACAACCCACTCACGGCGCGGGGCTTCGTCAACCGGCTGTGGAAGCTGGCCTTCGGCCGGGGGCTGGCCATGCCGCTTGACGATCTCGGGGCCCAGGGCACCTGGCCGACGCATCTGGAGCTGTTGGATTGGCTGGCCGCCGAGTTCGCCGACGGCGGCTGGGACGTCAAGCAGATGGTCAAGCTGATCGTGATGTCGAACACTTACCGGCAGACTTCGGCGGCGTCGGCCGAGGTTCGTCAGCGCGATCCGTACAACCTGTACCTGGCGCGGCAGTCGCGGTTCCGGCTGGATGCCGAGCAGGTGCGCGACAACGCGCTGGCCATCAGCGGCCTGTTGGTGCCGGCGGTCGGCGGGCCGAGCGTCAAGCCGTACCAGCCGGCTGGATACTGGGGCCACCTGAACTTTCCCGTGCGCGAATACGAGCCGGGCCACGGCGCCCAGCTCTATCGCCGCGGCTTGTACACCTACTGGTGCCGCACGTTTTTGCACCCCAGCCTGCTGGCCTTCGACGCGCCCAGCCGCGAGGAGTGTACCGCCGACCGGAACCGGTCGAACACGCCGCTGCAGGCCCTGGTGCTGCTGAACGACCCGACCTATGTCGAGGCGGCCCGCGTGTTCGCCGAGCAGATCGTCCGGGCGGGCGGTTCGAGCACGGCCGACCGCGTGGCCTGGGCGGTGCGGCGAGCCCTGGCACGCGAGCCGCGGCCGGAGGAGCTGGCGGTGCTCGAACGGCTGTATCAAGAGCACCAGCTTCAGTACGCCGCCGACCGGGCGGCGGCCGAAAAACTCGTCGACGTGGGCGAGTGGCCGGTGCCCAAGGACCTCGACGCGTCGGAGCTGGCGGCCTGGACCTCGGTGGCCCGGGCCATCCTGAACCTGCACGAGACCATTACCCGCTATTGAGGGTTGTCATGTTGAATTCATACGGTGTGAATCGGAGCAAGCTGGAAGAACTGCTCAAGCGGCGGGCGTTCTTGGGGCGGGCGGCCGCCGGGCTGGGATCGCTGGCGCTGGCCTCGCTGGTCGACCGGCGCGTGCTGGGCGCGGCCGGTGAGACGGCGGCAACGGGCGATGTCTGGCGCGGCGTAGTCGATCCGCTGCACTTTGCTCCCCGGGCCAAGCGGGTGATTTATCTTTACATGGCGGGCGGGCCATCGCACCTGGAAACGTTCGACTACAAGCCCAAGCTGGCCGAGATGAACGGCGAGCCGATGCCCGAGTCGGTCACCCAGGGCCAACCGATCGCGCAGCTCCAGGGCGCCAAGTTGACCTGCCTGGCGCCGCAGCACGCGTTTGCCAGGTTCGGCAAGTCGGGGCAGGAAATCTCGACCGTGTTCCCGCGCCTGGGCGGCGTGGCCGACGAGATGTGCATCGTGCGGTCGCTGCACACCGAGGCGATCAACCACGACCCGGCCCACACCTTCATGAACACCGGCACGACGATCTCGGGCCGGCCTTCGATCGGCTCGTGGCTGCTGTATGGCCTGGGGAGCGACACCGAGAACCTGCCCGGCTTCGTGGTGCTGACGTCGCTGGGCAAGTTCGGGCAGGCGCAGCCGATCGCCGCCCGCATGTGGCACAGCGGCTTTTTGCCCAGCCGTTTCCAGGGCGTCGAGTTCCGATCGAAGGGCGACGCCGTCTTGTACCTGGGCAACCCCGACGGCGTGAGCGCCCAGCGCCAGCGCGACGTGGTCGATGCGGTCGAGTCGCTGAATAAGGCGCATGCCGAGGTGGTCGACGACCCAGAGATCGCCACGCGGATCAGCCAGTACGAAATGGCTTTCAAGATGCAGGCCAGCGTGCCGGGGTTGATGGACGTCTCCGACGAGCCGGCGCACACCCTCGACCTTTACGGCACGCAGGGGGCCGACGGCTCGTTCGGCGCCAACTGCCTCTTGGCCCGGCGGCTGGCCGAGCGGGGCGTGCGCTTCATCCAGCTCTATCACCGCGACTGGGACCACCACGGCGCCGTCAAGGATCACGTGGCCGGCACCGCAGCCGAGGTCGACCAGGGGGCGGCGGCCTTGATCACCGACCTCAAGCAGCGGGGGATGCTCGACGAGACGTTGATCGTCTATGGGGGCGAGTTCGGCCGCACGCCGATGGCCCAGGGGAACGGCCGCGACCATCACATCAAGGGTTTTTCGATGTGGCTGGCCGGCGGCGGCATCCAGGGGGGCACGACCTACGGCGGCACGGACGAGTTGGGCTATCATGCCGTGGACAACCCGGTGCACGTGAACGACCTGCACGCCACGATCCTGCACCAGTTAGGCATCGACCACACGCGGCTCACGTATCGTTTCCAGGGCCGCGACTTCCGCCTCACCGACGTGGCCGGCGAAGTGGTGCGGGCCATTCTGGCCTAGCGTAGAACGACGGCCAGAAAAGGCCGTATCCAGCAGTGGACGATTCTACAACAAATGGAGATCACAGATTGTGATCTCCATTCAGACGGAGCACCAAATGCCCCCCCTCAAGAGGCTCATCTAAGGATAAGTGCTCGGATCTTCGACCTGCAGACTTGCCAGTAGCGCGGCCGCATTTAGCTCTTTATCGGAGGAAATCACCGTAAGCGGATCGAGTGACATTCCCTTTCGGAGGTCAGTCAACTCCAGCGCCGCGGCAAGTTGAACAGCGTCATACGCGCGCAGTCCGTGTGACTCTGCAAGAGCCATTGCATCGGATAGGAGGTCGTTGGTTATTTCAACCGTCTGATATTGGTTCGCGAAGTCATGACGGAACTGAGTGACGGCAGCCAAGGCGATTGGAAGTGGTATTGTGCCGCCGCGTGCTCGCCGGCAAATCGCCGCCACCACCTCAACGCCAGTAATCATTGCCAGGTAGACTTGATTGCCACCCGCTGGATCAACATGGCTGAGCACCCGGGTAGTGCCAGCTTCGCTGAGGTAGCGTTTGACTATAGCGCTACTATCGAAGAAAAAGGCGGCCACTTACCGCCGCTCCTCGATGATGGTTTCGGACACCGGCTTGCCTTCGAATTCAAAAGGCCTGCGGTGCCTGTAGGGTTCCAGATCCCGGACAGGCGGCTTGACCTCTTTGAGCAATCCAACCTCAACCAAGCGCCGGTGGAACTCTTCTTCAGGCGAACGCGGCGGCTCAAGCGGTTGTGCAGATAGTTGCTCGTCGAGAAGGGTCCGGATGCGCCGTTGGTCCTCGGGTGGAAGCGCACGCACTTCGTCCAGCAGTTTTTCGAGGTCGCTCGCCATTGCGGCTCCTTGCAGTTTACGGTCTAAGAGAATTCTATCGCAAGAATGCCCGGACGGCCAACCTCAATATCGGATCAGAAGCCAGCCCGCTCGCCTCGGTTGCACCATACCCGTTGCGGCGAGGCTCGCCGCCGGTCGCGTTAGGACGCGATTTTGGCGTTGGGCAGGGCCTGCTGAAGCTGCTGGGCGCCGACGGCGGTCACGCGGGATTGCTTGAGCTCGAGCGCCTTCAAGTTCGCCAGGCCGCGCAGGTGCGCCAAGCCCGCATCGGTCACCCGCGTTTGAGAGAGATCCAGCTCCTGGAGGCCGGACAGCTCTTTGAGGTGCACCAGTCCCTCGTCGCCGATCAAGGTGTCCTGCAGGCTGAGCCACTGCAGCTTGTCGAGGCCGGCCAGGTGCTCAAGGCCCGCGTCGGTGATGCGGGTGTGCCACAGGTTCAGCCGCCGCAGGTTGCCGAATCCGGCCAACTGCGCCAGACCCGCGTCGGCGACAAGTGTTTCGCTCAGGTCGAGGATCTCCAGGTTCGCGAGTCCCTTGAGATGGGCCAGCCCGGCGCCGCTGATCGGGATGTCGCGCAGCGACAGCCGCTTGAGCTTGCTGAAGTCCTTCAGGTTCACCAGCCCGGCGTCGGTCACCGCGGAGCAACGGAAGATGAAAAGCTCGTCCAGGTCGGTGAGATGCTTCAAGTGTTTCAGGCCGGCGTCGGTGATGGCGGCGTCTTCGAGGGCGATCCCCTTCAGCCGCGTCAGGCCCGCCAGGTGGGCCAGGCCTTCGTCGCTGACAGCCGGGTTGCGCAGCCGGAGCCGCTCGAGGTTGGTCAACCCCTTCAGTTGGGCCAGGCCGATGTTCGAAACGCGGACACAGCCCCGCAGGTCGAGCACCCGCAGCCGCGTCATGCCCTTGATGTTGGCCAGCCCCCGGTTGCCGATGTTGTTGTACAACAGGTGCAACTGTTCCAGCTTCGGCAGCTCGTTGAGGTGGACCAGCCCCGCGTCGGTCAGATCGGTCGAGCGGCGCAAATTGAGCGATTTGAGCTTGTCCAGCCCGACCAGGTGGGCCAGCCCGGCGCTGGTGAGCTGGGTATTCTCGAGCGTGAGGTCCTCCAGGTTCTTGAGCGGCACGATGTGCGCCAGGCCGGAGTCGTCGATGCCGGCGCCCCACAGCTTGAGCCGCTTCAGGTGCGCGAGGTCCGCCAACAACTTGACGTCGTCGTTGGTGGTCCGCCGCTCGAAGAGGTCGACGCCGACGACCTGCTTGCCGGCGTCGTAAGCGATCGTGCCGCCCAGCTCTTCGATTCGCCGAACGGCCGCCTCGGCGCCGGATGTCTGGGCCACGACGGATGTCTGGGGCACGGCCGGGGCGACCATCAGGATGGATATGAGCATGAAGAGCGTCGCCCGTAACATGGATGCACCGCCTGAGGGGTTGAACCGATGGCCGGCCTTGGCCGCGAAAGAGCTTTTAAGATAATTGGCTGGCCGGAACAAGGCAAATCGGGGCCGCGAGGGACAAGCCGATGTGGGAGCCAAAAAACCTTTGTGGCGGGGAGTGCCTTGCGGTATGGTAAAGACTTAAGTGGCTGAGTTTTTCGTGGAAACCGTCCTTCGTGGAAACAATCAAGGAGATCCTTCCATGCCGCATCAAACCAGTCGTCGCCATTTCTTGAAAGCAACCGCCGCGACGGGAGTGGGATTTTGGGTCGCCGGCGGCCTCAGGGCCGACGAATCGAAGTCGCCGAACGAGCGAATCCGCTTTGCCTGCATCGGCGTGGGAGGCAAGGGATCGAGCGACTCGGAAGACGCCGGGCGGTTCGGCGACGTGGTCGCCATCTGCGATATCGACGAGCAGAAGCTGGACGCGGCCGCGATCAAATTCCCCCAAGCAAAGAAATACTTTGATTTTCGCAAGTTGCTGGATGAAATGGGCGATCGGATCGACGCGGTCACCGTGAGCACGCCCGACCACACGCATGCCGTGGCGGCCGCCATGGCCATGCGGATGGGCAAGCACTGCTTCTGCCAGAAGCCGCTCACGCACTCGCTGTTCGAGGCCCGCACGCTGGCCCGGATCGCCCGCGAGAAGCAGGTGGCCACGCAGATGGGCAACCAGGGAACGGCCCTGAGCGGTCTGCGCAAAGCAGCGGCCATTGTCCAGGCCGGCGCCCTGGGCACGGTCAAGGAAGTCCATGTCTGGACGAACCGCCCCGTCTGGCCGCAGGGGGGCGAGCGCGACTTGGAAGAACCGGCCCCATCCTACGTGCATTGGGAGGAGTGGCTCGGCCCGGCCCCCTATCGCCCGCACGCGGCCGGCTATCACCCCTTCGCCTGGCGCGGCTGGTGGGATTTCGGCACGGGTGCTTTGGGCGACATGGCCTGCCACACGATGAACATGCCCTTCAAGGCCCTCGACCTGCGCGATCCGGTTTCGGTCGTGGCTGAAACCACCGGCCACAACAAGGACAGCTATCCGAGCAAGTCGATCATCCGCTTCGAGTTCGCCGCCAGCGGCAAGCGGCCCGCCTTGAGCCTGACCTGGTACGACGGCAGCCATCTGCCCGACAAGGAACTGCTCAACGGCAACGATCCGAAAGCCAGTGGCTCCATCATCATCGGCGAAAAGGGCAAGCTCTACTCGCCCGATGATAACGGCGCCGAATACTACCTGCTTGGAGACGTCGACGAGCCTGAGGTGGATTACGTTCAGCCCTTGGACGGCGAGTCGGCCCACTTCGCCGAGTGGGTGGCGGCCATCAAGGGCGGATCGCCGGCCGCGTCGAACTTCCCCGACTACGCCGGCCCGCTCACCGAGACGGTGCTCTTGGGCAACCTGGCCGTTTGGGCCTCGGGAAAGAAGATCGAGTGGGACGCCAAGAACCTCAAGGCCACCAACGCCCCCGAGGTCGAGCCGATCATCAAGACGACCTACCGCGAAGGTTATTCGCTCTGATTCGGCGATTCGGGTAGCGAGGAAGCAAACCAGGCCGCGAGTGGGTGCAATCCACTCGCGGCCGTTGTGCATTGAAAGGAGGCATTCCCATGGCCGAGAACGACCTGCCGCAAGTGTCGCTCCAGACGTCGCAGGGCGACGTGGTAATCGAGCTGTTCGAAGACCAGGCGCCGGGCACTGTGGCCAACTTCATCAACCTGGTCGAGCAAGGGTTCTACGACGGTCTGAAGTTTCACCGGGTGATCGACAACTTCATGGCCCAGGGGGGATGCCCCAAGGGGACCGGCACCGGCGGGCCCGGCTATTCAATCGCCTGCGAGTGCTACCGCCCGGACGCACGCCGGCATGCCCGCGGCAGCCTGAGCATGGCCCATGCCGGCAAGGACTCGGGCGGCTCCCAGTTCTTCATCACGTTCAAGGCCACGCAGCACCTCGATGGCAAGCATACGGTGTTCGGGCAGGTGATCACGGGGATGGAGGCGGTCGACAAGCTGCGCCGAAGCGATGCCGGCGGCCAGCCCGACAAGATCGTCGAGGCCCGCGTGCTCCGGAAGCGCGACCACCCCTACGAGTTCAAAAAGCTCCCCTCCCGCCGCTAAACCAGAATCGAAAACCAAGAATAGCCCATGCCTTCCCGGAAAGTTTGTCCTCTCCTGGCCTGCCTCGCCTGCCTGGTCAGCGTGACATCGGCGTCGGCCGACGATGCTCCTTTGCCGCTCGACGTGGCGGCCCAGTCGATGACGCTGCCCGAGGGATTTCAGGCGACGCTGTTCGCGGGCGAGCCCGACGTGGTCCAGCCGATTGCCATGGCCTTCGACGACCGGGGCCGGCTGTGGGTGGTCGAGTGCCTTTCGTACCCCGACTGGAGCCGTGACGGGCAGGGCCGCGACCGCGTGCTGATCTTCGACGACCGCGACGGCGACGGCCGGTTCGACGAGCGCACGGTGTTCTTCGACCAGGGGAGCAACCTGTCGGGGATCGAGCTGGGATACGGCGGGGTCTGGCTCTGCTCGACTCCCAACTTGCTGTTCATTCCCGATCGCGACGGCGACGATCGGCCGGACGGGCCCCCGGAAGTAATTCTTGACGGCTGGGACCTGGAGGCCAAGCACAACGTGTTCAACGGCCTCTGCTGGGGTCCGGACGGCTGGCTGTACGGGCTCAACGGCATCCTCTCGAACTCGCTGGTCGGCAAGCCCGGCACGCCCTCCGAACAGCGGCAGGCCATCAACTGCGGCGTCTGGCGCTATCACCCCACTGGGCAAACGTTCGAGGTCGTGGCCCACGGGACCACCAACGCCTGGGGCATCGACTTCGACGAGGCCGGCGAGCTGTTCATCACCAATTGCGTGATCGGGCATCTCTGGCACGTTGTGCCGGGGGCCCGGTTCCAGCGCATGTTCGGCCAGGACTTCAACCCGTATTCGTACCAGCTCATGGAAAGCTGCGCCGACCATATCCATTGGGCCGGCGGCGCCTGGTATTCGTCGCGCGGAGGGCAGGGCGAGCATTCCAAAACAGGCGGCGGCCATGCTCACTCCGGCGCCATGGTTTACTTGGGCGACAACTGGCCCGACGAACACCGCGGCAACCTGTTCACCGTGAACATCCACGGCAACCGGGTGAATCGCGATCTGTTCGAGCGGGCCGGGTCGGGTTACGTCGCCCGTCATGGCCCGGACTTTCTGTTCGCCAACGACACCTGGTTTCGCGGGCTGGCGCTGCGGTATGGGCCCGACGGCGGGGTGTATCTCTGCGACTGGACCGACAGTGGCGAGTGCCACGATTACGAAGACATTCATCGCGACAACGGCCGGATCTACAAGATCGCTTATGGCCAGACCAGGGCTGTCCAGGTGGACCTGGCCCGGCTCGGCGACCTCGAGCTCGTCGAGCTCATGCTGCACAAGAACGACTGGTTCGTGTCGCACGCCCGGCGGATCCTTGCCGAGCGGGCCGCCGCGGGCCCGATCGATCCGCAAGCCCGCGCCGGTCTGCTGCGAATGCTCGACGAGCACCCGGACGTTTCGCGGCGGCTGCGCGCCCTGTGGGCCTTGCACGTTACCGGCAGCTTGCAGCCGGCGCTGCTGAACCGGCAGCTCGACAGCGAAGCAGAGCACCTGCGCGCCTGGGCCGTGCGGCTGGAACTGGAAGACCACCTGGCGCCGCCGCAAGTGCTCAATCGCCTGGCCGACATGGCCCGCCACGATCCGTCGGCGGTCGTACGGCTCAGCCTGGCCAGCGGGCTTCAGCGACTGCCGCCCGCCGACCGCTGGGAGATCGCCGCGGCCCTGGCGCTGCGTGGCGAAGACGCCGAAGATGCAAACCTGCCCTTGATGCTCTGGTATGCCGTCGAGCCGCTGGTTGCCCTGGACATCGAGCGGTCGGTTCGCCTGGCGGCCGACGCGGCTTTGCCCCAGTTGCGGCAGAACCTGGCCCGCCGCATCGCCACGCTGGCCGTGGCCGGCGGCCAGGACATCGTCGACGTCAAGCCGCTCGAATCGCTGTCCCGCATACTCGGCCAGGTCGATCGTCGGGAAGTCCAGCACGACATCCTGGAGGGCATGCGGCTGGCGTTGGCCGGCCGCCGCCGGCTGGGCATCCCCGGCGGCTGGCATGACGCGGCCAAGGCGTTGGCCGCGGGGGGCGACCCGCGCGTGCTGGAGGCGGCCAGTATGCTCGCGCTCGTCTTTGGCGATCCGGATGCTTTTGCCCATTTCCGCGTGCTTGTGCAGGACTCGCATGCCGAGCCGGCACTCCGCCGCCGAGCGCTGGAGGCCTTGGTACAGCAGCAGGATGCCGAGCTGCCCGCTCTGCTCTTGGAGCTTCTGCCCAACCGCGAGCTGCGCGGCCCGATCCTGCGAGCCATGGCCGCCTACGACGACGCGCGCATTCCCGAGGCAATTCTGCGCGCATACCAGACGTTTGATGCAACCGAGCGCGACGACGCGCTGGCCACGTTGGCATCGCGGCGTGGCTACGCTCTGGCGCTGTTGGATGCCTTGGACGGGGGAGTGGTCGAGCGGCGGGACGTCTCGGCCTTCACGGTTCGGCAGCTCCAAAGCATAAACGATCCGGCCGTCGACACGAAACTGACCGAGGTGTGGGGCGCCAGCCGGCCGACGCCGATGGACAAAAGCGCCTTGATTGCCGACTACAAACGCTTGCTCGGCGTGGATTTTTTGGCGAGCGCCCATCTCTCACGAGGCCGGCTGCTGTTTGCGCGGCACTGTGCCGCCTGTCACCGGCTGTATGACGAAGGCCACCAGGTCGGCCCTGATCTGACCGGCTCGCAGCGGTCCAACCTCGACTACGTGCTGGAGAACCTCGTCGACCCCAATGCGCTGGTGGGCCGCGACTACCAGATGACCATCATCCAAACCGTCGACGGCCGCGTGATCAACGGGATCATTACAGCCGAGGAGAACGGCACGCTGACGATACAAAGCCAGAATGAGCGGATCCTGATCCGCGAGGAGGAGATCGACGAGCGGCAGGCTTCCAGCGTCTCGCTGATGCCGGAGGGGCAGATGGAAAAGCTGACGGCTGAGGAGATCCGCGACCTGGTGGCTTACCTGGGCAGCAAGGAACAGCCGCCGTTGCCCGCGGAGGCGGCCGGTGCGCCGCTGGAGGAGCAGTGACGGCGGAACTTTTCACGACGGACGCACGTCAATGCAAGAGGCCCATTTTTCAAAGGCAGAGTCACATGCAAGGCAAGTTGCGGTTGGCGGTCGCCCTGGGAACCTGGATGGTGGTGGCTGCCGGCCTGGCGGCCAGGGGAGCTGAAGTGCCGCGGCGGGACGAGTCGCCTCCGCCCGAGGCGCCGCAGGTAGTCTGGGAAGTCCAGGGCAAGAAATTCGTGGTGCGAGTCGACGGCAGTGGGCAGGTGCTGGCGGTGGGGCTGCCGGAAGATTCGGCGTTTGGCGACGACCTGGGGACGGTGGAAGCCCCCATTCAACCCACGCTGACAGGGCTTGGTTCGGAGCATTTCGTTTCCGCGTCGGCGCTGGCCCAGAAGGCCAAGCAGTTCGACGACGGCTTGTATGCGGCGGTTGAGCTGGCGGCGCAGAACGGGTTGGGCAAGTTCCCGGGCAAGAGGCTGCTGCTGCGGGAGGTCGGCACGCGGTTGGCCAGGCTGCCCGCGGCCCAGCCTGGCCAGCCGGGCAGCATCGTGCTGGCCGCCGGCCAGGTGGCTCGACTCGAGCTGCCGCTCAAGGGGAGGGTTCAGGCCACAATGGATGCCACCTTGAGAGACTTTTTGGCCGACGAGCTGCGGTCCAAGCCGCTGGGGTTTTATACCTGGTCCAACGATCTGCGGGCCATCTTCCAGCAGGACCGGCTGCTGCAAAGCGAGCTAAAGGGCCAAACAGGGATCGCGGCCGTGGTCGCGGCCCTGGCGGCCGACAGCCAATCCCGCGCGACATACGAGTCGTACCTGCGGCTGACCGAGAAACTGACCAATCCGCTGGCTCACCCCGACCTGCGGGCGCTCGTCGAACGAGCGGTAGCCGGCCGATTCGAAGCGCCGGAGGACAAAGTACACTTCTTTCCGCCTTCCGTCTCGCACGAGGGGGCACTGGTCATGCGATTGTTCGGCAACCGGCCCATCCCGGAGGGTTTTAATCTGGCCGACGCGCTGATCGAGCGGATCCGATCCGGCGAAATCGAGCTGGAGCCGAAGGACAACTCCGGCTGGTACGACTACCAGACGTGGGCGCTGGAGCCGCTGGTTGTGCCCGAGCGAATGCCGGAGCATGAGCACCTCGAGCTCAACGACGAATACCGAAAGCAGCTTGTCGAGTTGTTCAAGGGGATTCTCACGCTGACGCGCGAGACGCACGTCAAGCAACTCGAAATCCCAGCGCCCGCCGCCGCGGCGCCTGGAGATGACGATCCTGAACCGCGGGAGACCATCTTTGTGGGCCCACAGCTTACCGTCGAGCCGCTGCCGGCGATGTACCTGCGCAGGGCTGTCGGCTACCGTTTTGTGCAGGCCGTTCTGGAAGAAACGTTCGGCGCCGACGCGCTAGCGAAGATGCACCGTATGACGGCCCGTGGGCCGGTGGGACCCGACCTGGCAAGCGAGCTGGACCAGATGCACGCGCTGTTCCACGGCGCCCACGTGACCAGCAGCCGCCAGATGGGCATCGAGGTCCAGGGCGAGGGAGCCGACGCCGACGCCGGCGCGCTGTTGACCTGGGCGCGCGACATCGCGACCGACGCCGACATGGGGCAGGATGCCCGCGCCATGGTGCCGGTGTTCTACGACCAGATGCGCAAGAAGACCAAGGTCTGGGTATTTTTGGGCTGGTCGGCCAAGCCGGTGACGGTTCACTTTGCCAAGCAGCCGGAGTTTGAGGTGCTGGACACCGACGGCAAAAAGGCGGCAGGCAGGCTGCCGGAGGTGCTCTTTACATCCGGCTACCACTCGCTGGCATATCCGGTCTCGGCGGAAGTTTACGTCACCCGGCTCATGAACCGCGATGAGTTTCGCCGGCACTGCGATCGCTACAAGACGCGATCAGCCATTCTCAAGAACCTCCGTTAGCACGGCACGGCCTTTGCACCGCTGAAGACCTCCGCTTGTCTATAATGAATGACGGCCCAGGGAGGAACCAAGAATGCCTACGCAAGCGACACAGGCACGCTCACAGCGATTCGACAGCAAGCAACAGCCGAAGGGCGGACGCCAGCAGGTCGACGACCTGATCGCCGGATTGAACGAGGACCTGGCAGGCGAAATGCAGGCCGTGATTATGTACACCCAGTACTCGGCCATGCTGACCGGTCCTTACCGCAAGGAGCTGCGGTCTTTGTTCCAGGCCGAAATTGCCGACGAGCAGCGCCATGCGCAGTTCCTGGCCGACAAGATCGCCGCGCTGGGCGGTGAGCCTGGCACGACGCCGCGAGCCGTTCCCGAGGCACGCGGGCCCAAAGAAATGCTCGAACGGGTGCTCGAGGCGGAAAAGCAGGCCATCGACGACTACAAGCAGCGCGCCGAGCAGGCCGAGGCGTTCGGCGACGTCGGGCTCAAGGTCGAGCTGGAGAACCAGATCAGCGACGAGACTCGCCACAAGGAGGAAATCGAGCGCATCCTGGCTGGGTGGGACGACGCATGACAACCTGGATCCTGGTGGCCGACGGCAGCCGGGCGCGGATCTTTTCATCCGAGGCGCCCGGAAGCCGCTGGAAGTTGGTCAACGAGTTCGACCATCCGCCCAGCCGGGCCAAGGGAGTTGATCTCGAAACCGACGACCGTGGGCGGCAACGGCAAAGCTTTGGCGTCGGAAATCGGCCGGCGATGGAGCCTACCACGGCGCCCAAGGTGGTCGAGGCCGACCGTTTTGCGCGCGAACTGGCGCAGGCTCTCGACGATGCCTTCAATCGCCGCGAGTTCGACGCGCTGGCCCTGGTCGCCGCGCCGGAGTTCCTCGGCCGTTTGCGCAGCGCGCTCACCTCGCAGGTGGCCAAGCAGGTGGTCGCCAGCATCGACAAGGACTACAACGGGTCGGATGCCCGCGAGCTGGCCCGCCGGTTGGACGAGGCGGTCCATCCGGCCAAGCGGCCCAAGAAGTAACTTCGCCAGTCAGACCCAGATATCGGACGTCGAGTCGCCGCCGGGAAAGCGCACCTCGTGTGCCCGCGCCGGCCCGCCCGGTTCGCTGCCGAAATCGACAAAAAACTTCTCGTTGGCCGACAGGCCTCCGCCGCCCGACGTCCTGCAGTCGAACTGCATCATGTACGAGCCGGCCTCGGCCATCCGGGGATAGAACTGGTTGTCCCAGGTGCTGTACAGCGAGTTGGTCACGTACAGCCGCCGGCCGTCGAGGCTGAGCTGCAGCATCTGCGGCCCGCCGGTGAGCTCCTTTTCTTTGTGGACCGGCGGCTTGCCCAGCACGCCGCCGCACCAAACCCGGCCGGTGAGCCTGGGACGCGACGGGTCGCTCACGTCGTACTGGCGGACGTCCCCGTGCAGCCAGTCCGAAAAGTAGAGCCAGCGGTCGTCGAGCGACAACACCAGGTCGGTAATCAGGCCGGGCACCGGGAAAGGCCACCCTTCCGCCTCCACCGGATCGACCTGGATCACTTTCTCGACCTGCCACTTTCCGCCGGCCTGGTGCCAATGCCAGATGGCGCTGGCCAGGGCCGCCCCCACAAAGCCATGGGCGCTGTCGGGATTGTGGTGGAAGCGGACCTCGAGCGGGATCAGTCCGGCCTCGCCCAGATCGGCACTGTGCACGACCTGCCGCTTCTTCCAGTCCCAGAAGTGCAACTGCTGGCCATACTTGCCCGCCTTGACGTCGGCCAGGTCGAAACCCGCCTGGAACGTCTTGGGAGCGGCCCACTCGCTGGAGACCATGACATTATGCCTGGGCTGGTACCAAAAGTCGTAGTTGAAGCGGCGGCTGCCGTTGGCGGCGGGCTGGTCCGACTCCCAGCGGCCGGCGATCTCGAACTGCTGGTCGAGTAGCAGGAATCCGCCGGGGCCGTTGCCCTGGGCATCGCCGAGCATCGAGAGCATGATCCGGCCATCGGGCAGGCAATGGACCGTGTGCGGAGCGGACAAATTGACCGATCGGGCAATCGACTCCGGCTCGATGACCTTGTACATCGTGGGCGATCGCGGGTTGGCGGCATCGAGCACGTGGATTCGCCCGCTCTTCAAGCCCGGCACGATCAAGTAGCGCCGCGACTTGTCCGGGTCAGCATGGCAGCTACTGCACGCGTTCCAGCCGAAGTGGTGCAGCTCGTCGCCCGCCTTGGGCATCGCCGCCCGGTGAACCACCTGGCAATAGCTTCGGGACGCAGGATCGACGTCCACCGTGGCCAGGTAATCGGGCTTGTCGGCCTGGGTATGGATGGTGGTGACGTAGGCCAGCGTCTCACGCTCGGCCTGCATCGCCTCCGCGGGCGAGGCGTACGTGGCGCCGCAGCAGGCTGCCTTATCGTCCGCCCCACTGGCGTTCTCAGCCGCCCCGGCCGTAAGCCAGGAAGAACCAACCGCCGCCGCTGTGCCGGCAAGAAACTCTCGTCGTCCAATCATGGCTGCCTCGTCCGATTCGCGTGTTGTCCTGTATGGTGCTGAAACTACCCTCGACGATGCCCCAAGGTTTCGGGCCGATTGAATTTACTCTTTTTGCCGGGCGAATTGCACCCATTTTCGCCGCTGGCCCGGCCGTTTTTTCCATTTTCGCTGGGTTATGCACTGCTTGAGTTTTCCATAAACCGCCCGCAGAATAGCCCGGCTCCACGTGCCGCTGGCGGCGCGGCAACTGCATTCTGGGGCACGCTAACGCTTTGCCCCAGCCACCCGGCCGGGCTCAAAGTACAACGAGCAAAGCACAAAGTACCAAGATCTAAGCACTCCCATGCCCTACGTTCTGTTCGTTCTGATCGCGGTCATCTGGGGCGCCAGTTTCATCCTGATGAAGAAGGCGGCCCTCTCGTTTACGCCCGTGACGATCGGCGCCTGGCGGCTGATCGGCGGGGCGGCCGTGTTGGGGCTTGCCTGGTGGCTGACCCGGATGCGACCCGGCTGGCGGAAAGCGGACGCGTGGCCGCTCGTGTTCGTGGCCCTGGTCGGCAACGCATTTCCGTACGCCTTGCAGCCCTACCTTGTCGCCTCGTACGGCAGCGCGTTCATCGGCATGACCATCAGTTTCGTGCCGGTGCTGACGATCCTGGTATCGGTGCCGCTGCTGGGTGTCTACCCGAGCAAGAGACAACTGGCGGGCGTGGCGGGCGCGCTTGTCTGCATGGCCGCGTTGATGGCCGACGGCCTCCAGCGGCGCGTCCCGCCAGCAGACCTGCTGCTGGCCGCGACGGTGCCGCTGGGCTACGCGCTGGCCAACACGGTGGTCCGCCGCCACCTGCGGCACGTCCCCTCGTTGGCGTTGTCGTTCACTTCGCTGGCCTTGGCGGCCGCCGTGCTGTTGCCGCTTGCCTGGTCGCTGCCCGGCGAAGGACTCTCGGCCAACGAGTCACTGCCCTTGGCCATCGGCTGCCTGGCGATTCTCGGCGTGGTGGGCACCGGGTTGGCGATGGTGATGTTCAACCGCTTGATTCAGAGCGAGGGCCCCTTGTTCGCCGGCATGGTGACCTACCTGGTGCCGATCGGCGCCGTGATCTGGGGCTGGCTCGACCGCGAGCCGGTCAGCCTCGTCCAGTTGGCCGCCCTGGCCGGCATTCTCGTCATGGTCGCGCTGGCACAGTCCGGCGCCGCCCGAGCGGCCAGAGGGGAAGCCGGAATCGAGGACGGTGTGCCGGAAGCAACACCGCTGTAGAAGAGGTAGTTTGTCCGAGGGGTGTCGAGTAAATGGCTCATTCGAGCATCTCTCGACGAGTATCCAACTTTCGGTCTTGACGGATCCGCTCGATAATCGCATCGTCTTCTTCGGTCCAGTGATCGGCCATCATTCCGGCAGCCGTCTGCGTGCTTCCGGGTTTCCAGCCGGGCGGCGGTCCGGGCAACTGCCTCACTCGAACGATTACTTCCACCTTGCGACCCTCTTCGATACCCGGGTCGCTCTCAAGCTCGATGGTCCGGCCGTGGATGACACCTTGCATGACTTTGTTCATTGCCTGCGTTCCTGATGAATAATCCTTGGGCCTTCCTGATCATACTCCTTCACTCTCCCAAGATCGACATCGTCACGCCTTCTCGTTCGCCTCAAAGGGGGCCTGTCCGCCGAAAAACCACGCGGCGCGGCGGCCCTGTGACCCGCCGGCTGCGTTGAGCAACCGGACGTTTGCGGCTAGGATAGGCATACGGATCTTCCCGCCCCGCCAGACACGCGCCGCCAAGCCAGGGTTCGACCATGCCCCGCCGCCTGACCCACCTTCTGCGCGGTCTGCCAGCCGCATGGCTGGCGGCGGCTCTCGTCTGGGCGGTAGCCGCGCCGGCACGGGCCGACGAGCCACCGGGCCGGCCGTCGCCCGAGGCAGAGGCCGAGCGGGCCGAGCAGATCGCCTGGTTCGAGCGGAACATCCGGCCGCTGCTGATCGCCAACTGCCACAAGTGCCACGGCCCGGATGAACAAAAGGGAGGGCTGCGGCTCGATTCGCGGGCCGCGGTTCTGGCCGGCGGCGATTCGGGACCGGCCGTCGTTCCTGGCCGGCCGGACGAAGGGTACCTGTTCGGGGCCGTCTCGTACGGCGACGTCTACCAGATGCCGCCGACGGGCAAGCTGCCGGACGAGGCGATCGAGCTGGTGCGGCGCTGGATTGAGATCGGCGCGCCGTGGCCCGACGAAGGCGACCAACCGGACAACGAGATCACCGCGGGCGGCTTTGACCTGGCAGAGCGGGCGCGCCACTGGTCGTTCCAGCCGCTGGTCCACCACGCGCCGCCGCAGGCCGATGGCGACGATGGCGGTTGGGTCACCAGCCCGGTCGACCGTTTTATTCTGGCTCGGCTGGAGCAGGCAGGCCTTGCACCGGCCCGGCCGGCCGACAAGCGCACCTTGCTGCGGCGCGTGACGTACGACTTGACGGGTCTGCCGCCCACACCTGCCGAGCTCGATGCTTTCCTGGCGGATGCGTCCGACGAGGCGTTCAGCCGCGCCGTGGACCGCTTGTTGGCGTCGCCCGCTTACGCCGAGCGTTGGGCCCGGCACTGGCTCGACCTGGTCCGCTATGCCGAAACGGCCGGGCACGAGTTCGATTTCGACCTGCCCGACGCCTACCGCTACCGGGATTACGTGATCCGGGCCTTCCACGAAGATCTGCCCTATGACCAGTTCGTGATCGAGCACGTGGCCGGCGACCTGCTCGAGCAGCCGCGCCGGCACGCCACCGAAAGATTCAACGAGTCGATTATCGCCACCGGGTTCTTCTTTCTGGGCGAGTCGAAGCACGCTCCGGTCGACGTCCGCGAAGACGAGGCGGCCCGCATCGACAACCAGATCGACGTGTTTTCCAAGACCTTCCTGGGGCTGGGCGTCAGTTGCGCCCGCTGCCACGACCACAAGTTCGACGCCATCTCGACCAAAGACTACTACGCGCTGGCCGGCTACTTGCAGAGCTCGCGGCCTCAGCAGGCCTTCATCGACGATCCGGCCCTGATCATTCAAGCCGTGGAGCAACTGCAAGCGCTCGACGATCGCAATGCGGACGTTCTGGCGAAAGCCGTCTCGCGCCGCCTGTCCCGCGGCATCGAAGCCGCCGGTGAACTCTTGTCCGCCTCGTTGAGTAGCCCTCATCCCGGCGCGCCGGGACGTGAGGCAACTGCATCGTCGCTGTCCGCGGCCAGCGAAACCGGCAGCCCGGCGGCGCCCAATAGCGGGCGGGCCATTCTCGACGAAGCGGCCTCGCGTCCCGCACACTTATTGCACCCCTGGGCCGTGTTGAGCAGGCTGGCGGATGCATCGCCCCAGCAATTCAGCCAGGCGCGCGAAGACCTGGTGGCCCGATTGCGGGGGTTGCGGGCCGCCGGCGATCAATTGCCGGCCGGCGCAATCGTGTTTGCCGACTTCGACCAGGCGAGCTATGAAGATTGGGTTGTCACGGGGCAGGCCTTTGCGGCCAGGCGCACCGCGATCCTGTCTCCTCGCCTCTTCAGCCGGCCGGAGGGGATAGCGATTCGCTTCATCGAGCCGGGCATGGCGCACAGCGGCCGATTGGCCGGCAAGCTCGAAGGTGTATTGCGGTCGCCGACGTTTACGATCGAGAAAAGCCACGTCTGGTACCGCATGGTGGGCCGGCAGGCACGAGTCAACCTGATCATCGATGGCTTCCAGCGGATCATGCCTCCGATCTACGGCGGGTTGACGATCGCACTGGACGGCGACGAGTCGGCCTGGCATGCCATGGACGTCAGCATGTGGCTGGACCATCGCGCCTACGTCGAGGTCCAAGACCTGGGAGAAGGATATGCGGCTCTCGATAGGGTTGTGTTTGCTGACGGCACGCCGCCCGGCGACAGCCCTAATGCGCTCATCGTGTCGATGCTCGAAGACACGGGCCTGACGTCGCCCGATGCACTGGCCGGCACCTACGTGGCGCTTTTTGGCGAGTCGGTGCGCCGCTGGACTTCGGGCGAGGCCCGGTCGCAGGCCTTTGCCGAAGCAAGCCAGCATGCCGCCGTATGGAACTTGTTGCTCGAGCTCGGCCAGGCAGAGCTCGATGATCCGGCTGCCGTTGCCGAGGACGACGAGAGCACCAGAGCGCTGGCCGCCTATGCCCGCGAGCGGGCCGAGTTGGAGGCGGCCATCCCCGTTTCGCGGCGTGCCTTGGCCATGGCCGACGGCACCGGCGAGAACGAGCGGGTCTTCATCCGCGGCAACCACGGAACGCTGGGTGAGGAAGTGCCGCGCCGCTTTCTCGAAGCATTGGGCGGCCACGAGCAACCGCCGCCCAATGGCAGCGGCCGTTTGGAGTTGGCGCGGCGGATGGTCGACCCGAACAAGAATCCCCTTTTGCCCAGGGTGATCGTCAACCGGCTCTGGAAACACCATTTCGGCCTGGGCCTGGTGGCCACGCCCGACGATTTTGGCCGCATGGGTCAGGAGCCCTCGCACCCCGAGCTGCTGGACTGGCTGGCCGCCGAGCTGGTCAGCAATAACTGGTCGCTGAAGAAGCTGCACCGGCTGATGCTGCTCTCCAGCACGTACCAGATGTCGAGCATGCCCGAGGCCGGCTCGATCGGTGCCGACCCGGCCAACCGCTTGCTGCACTCGATGCGCGTCCGGCGGTTGGAGGCGGAGGCGGTCCGCGACGCGATGCTGGCCGTTTCCGGCCGCTTGGACCGGTCGCTCTACGGGCCCAGCGTCGCACCGCACTTGACGCCATTCATGAGCGGCCGGGGCCGGCCGGACGAGTCGGGGCCGATCGACGGCGCGGGGCGCCGCAGCATCTACATCAATCTCCGCCGCAACTTTTTGCCCCCGATGTTTTTGGCCTTCGATTTTCCGCAGCCCTTTACCACAATCGGCCGCCGCAGCACGTCGAACGTGCCCGCCCAGGCCTTGTGCTTGTTGAACAACCCCTTCGTCGTCGAGCAGGCGGCCGCCTGGGCCCAGCGCGTGATTGCGGAATCCGCCGACCCGGCCGACCGTATTTCCAGGATGTACCAGCAGGCTTTTGGCCGGTTGCCCGATGAAGCGGAGATCGACTTGACCCGGTCGTTCGTCGACGAGCAGTCGCGGCGATACGGCGACGATGGCGCCGGGCAAAAAGCCTGGAGCGACTTGGCCCACGTGCTATTCAACGCCAAAGAATTTATCTTTATCGAGTAGAGCCGGCCTAACGCCCATGATGTTGGATTGACCCCGGATGCACTGCCGCAACTTTATTGCTCCGCCCTTGTCGCGCCGCCAGATGCTGGCCCGCTGCGCCAACGGCTTCGGCGCGGTGGCGCTGGCCGCCCTGGCCCAGCCGCCCGCATCGGGTGCGGCCGCGGAAGCGGGTCCGTTTGCTCCCCGGCCGGCCCATTTCGCGGCACGAGCCAGGCAGGTGATTTTCCTGTTCATGGACGGCGGGCCCAGCCAGGTCGACAGCTTCGATCCCAAGCCGCGGTTGGCCAAAGAGCACGGCCAGCCGATCAAGATGAAGACGCCCCCCACGCAGTTCAACAACGTGGGCACCGTGATGCAGAGTCCCTGGGCGTTCCGCCAGCACGGCCAGAGCGGCATCCCGGTCAGCGACCTGTTCCCGCACGTGGCGACGTGCGTGGACGACATGGCGGTGGTGCGCTCGATGGTGGCCGATTTTTCGGAGCACACCAACGCCAACTACTTCCTGCACTCGGGGCACGGCCAGCAGGGGCGTCCCAGCATGGGTTCGTGGGTCACGTATGGCTTGGGCAGCGAGTGCCAGGAGCTGCCCGGTTTCGTCGTGCTCGACAGCGGCATGATCCCGCCCGGCGGACTCGACTGTTTCAACAATGGTTTTCTGCCTGCCACGTACCAGGGCTCGATGTTCCAGCGCGGCGCCGGCGCCGTGGCCGACGTGGCTCCCAGCGAGCCGAGCCGCGACTTGCAGGATGCCAAGCTCGCGCTGTTGGGCCGGCTCGACCAGCGGCTGCTGGGGCGGCGCGGCGACGACGCCCTCGAGTCGGCCATTGCCAACTACGAGCTGGCGGCCCGCATGCAGACGGCGGTGCCGAACCTGGTCGACCTGAGCGGCGAATCGCGGGCCACTCGTGCCTTGTACGGCCTGGACGACGCGGCCACGGAGCTGTTCGGCGGGCAGTGCCTGCTGGCTCGGCGGCTGGTGGAGCGCGGGGTGCGGTTCGTCGAGGTGCTCTGCCCCAAGGTCCCCGGCGACCGGTGGGACCAGCACTCCGCGCTGAAGGAAGGGCACGAGAACAACGCCCGCGCCACCGACAAGCCTGTGGCAGGGTTGCTGAAGGACCTCAAGGCGCGTGGTCTTTTGGAAGAGACGCTTGTCGTCTGGGCCGGCGAGTTCGGCCGCACGCCGATGGCCCAGGGGAGCGACGGCCGCGACCACAACCCATTCGGCTTCAGCATCTGGCTGGCCGGCGGCGGCGTGAAGGGTGGCACGATTTACGGCGCCACCGACGACTACGGCTATTTTGCGATCGAGAACAAGGTCCACATGCACGACCTGCACGCCACGATCTTGCACCTGTTGGGTCTCGACCACACCCGGCTCACCTACCGTTTCAGCGGCCGCGACATGCGTCTGACCGACGTCCACGGCGAGATCGTCCGCGGCATTTTGGCGTAGCGGGTCAGCGGCATTCTCGGCCGCCTTTGCTCGTAGACGACTGTCCGCACGGGGACGTGCCCAAGTGCCTGGAAATCCTTCCGAGTCACGGGCCCCATGTCAGTCCGAGTTACTCCAAGTCAGAAGCACCAGGATGACTATTTTGAAGTGGAGAAATTTATCACTGGAAATACAGCACTAACGACGATATAATTTCTGTATTCAAGAACTAGGCACCGGTTGGGTTCGGTACATGGACCTTTCTGAAAAGCTGAGAATGACGCGGACGGCGCTCAGGCTGACGCTGGAAGCGGTCAGCCAGCGGTCGGGCATCGGCGTTTCCACGCTGTCCGAGTTCGAGAACGGGCGGCGGGAGCCACGCCTGGCCCAACTCAAGCGACTGGCCGATGCCTACCACCGCACGCTGGCCTTCTTCCTCGAAGACCAGCCGCAGCCGTCGGAGTGCGTCCTCTGGCGACAGCGCCCGGGGTCGCCGAGCGCCGAGGAGCTGCAGGCTACGCTGCTTGATCTGGCTGAGAAGTACCACGCCCTGGAGGCGCTCTGCCAGCAGCAAACGGTCTTCGAGCTGCCGTCGGTGTCGGCCGCCGCCGAGCGGTTCGACTACCCGGCTGCCGCCGCTCTCGCCCGCCGAGTGCGGAACGAGCTCGGTTTGGGCGACCGGCCAGGACAATCGCTTCTGAGAGTGCTCGAAGAGGTCTCGAACGTCCGGGTATTCCATCTCGATTTCGAGCCCAGCGGAAGTGCCGCTTGCACGGTTTCAGAGCGGTTCGGAGCGGCCATCCTTCTCAACTCGAAGAACGTCCGTTGGCGACGAAACTTCGACCTCGCCCACGAGCTATTCCATCTGCTCACGTGGAAGGTGTTCCGTCAGCAGGGCGCCCAACAAGCGGAGACGCCCTCGGAGCACGAAGAGAAACTGGCCACCTGCTTCGCCCGCAACCTGTTGATGCCCGAAGAGGTCTTCCGAGAAGCGGTCGATACACATCGGGCCGGAACGGGCACGCTCGGCTTTGACGGGCTGTTTGAAGTCGCCAGGGAGTTCGATGTGTCGGTCGAGGCGGTTGTGTGGCAGCTCGGCTTCGTTTACAACATCCGGCCCGAGAAGCTCCAGCCGACCATGGCGGCGCTGCGGGAGCAGATCAACTCTTGGGATGTGCGCGGGAAGGACACGCCGCCTCGCAGGCCGCTTCGATTCGAGGCGCTCGCTCGACAAGCCCTTCGAAAGGGGCTGCTCTCGACTGGAAAGTACGCCGAATACGTCGGCATCACGCGGCGGGAGGCCATGAGGCTCGTCGAGCAGGAAGCCACTGAAGATGTCCAGATTGAGGTTGCTCATCCTTGACGCCAACGCGAGAGCAATTCGTGATCTCTTCCGGTGACGCCATCGTGTACCGCGTGCTTGGGCGGCTCAATCGCAGCGACCAAGGCACCTCGCTTGAAGAGATTCTGAGGCAAGTCGGTCTCCAGCGTGGTCAGCTTCCCTGGTCGTGCACGAAGACCTTCCGAGAGCGGTACACAAAGGAAGGCGAGGTAGATGCCATCCAGGGAACCGGCCTCAAGAAGAAGTGACCGCACCCGCTTCGCGTGCGGTTCGTCGAGGTGGGGTCCTCACGCAAAAGAACCGTCCGCCTACTCTTCGTCGTCAGGATACTGGGGCGGGCTCTTGCCGAGTTTCTTCGTTACCTTGGGATACTTCCCGCTGGGAACCTTTTCCTCGATGGAGGTGACGTCGATCTGGTGCCACCAATCGTCGCCGAAGTCGAACCAGTAGAGGAAACTGCGGCCCATTTCGAGCCGCAACGAGTCGAGAGTGGCCTGGTCCACCCGCCCGGCCGGCCGTTTCTCGCGGCCCATGTCCATCTGCAAGGCATTGGGCAGCACGTACGTCGCTGCCCTGGGGTCCATCGGCCCCTCGCCGAATTGAAACTCGTACATGTGCTCGTCCCACCTGTCGAAGGCGCTGAAGATGGCCTGATGAAGCTGCTCGAGGGTCTGGTCGCCGCGAATCTGGATGGTCCGACAGACCTTCGGGTTCTTCTTGGCGACCTTCCTGGTAATCGGCGCCGTGAGCAGGAAGACCTCCAAGGTGTACATCCGCATGTTTTCCTGGGCGGCAGGCTCGCGGAGTTTGACCGGCGACTCGCTTTTCCGTGGCATTCTTGGCTCCTTTCCGGACTCGGGGCGTTTCGTTCTTGCCACCGGCCTTAACGTGCCGGCCTGCTTTGCCGGCGACCGCTCCGGCCGACGCATGTGAATCCTTGCCGACCGCAATTAGACCGGCGCGGCATATAGCGGACAAGACGCGGGAAGGCAGAAAGAAGACCCACCATTCTGGCGAATCCGGCTACCAAGCAGATAAGATAGGGCCATGAACCGCACGTTCGTCCTGGCCACTGTGGCCGCCATCTTGATTTGCCTCGCGCCGTCTTGGCCTGTTGTGGCAGGCGAGATGGGCAACTCCGTTGCGGCCTCGGCAACACGCGGCGAGCCGATCGACTTCGCCCGCCAGGTGGCGCCGATCCTGACGCGCAAGTGTCACGGCTGCCACGGAACGAACCGGCAGGAAGGAGGCCTGCGGCTCGATTTCGAAGCGGCCGCCCGCCAAGGCGGAGATTCGGGGGCCGCGATCCTGCCGGGCAATAGCCGCAAAAGCCGCCTGGTCCGCCTGGTGTCCGGCCTGGAAGAGAGGCTCGTCATGCCGCCGGAAGGAGACGGGCTGAGTGGCTCGGAAATCGAGCTGCTCGCGGCCTGGATCGACCAGGGCGCGCAGTGGTCCGAGGATGCGGGCGGCCCGGTCCGCGCGGCGGCGGACCACTGGTCGTTTCGCCCCATTCGGCGCCCTTCGCCGCCGGCGGTGACGCGCGAGGGGTGGGTCCGCAACTCGATCGATGCTTTCGTGCTCGCGCGGCTGGAGCCGGCCGGCATGCCGCCGGCCGCCGAGGCCGACCGCTACACGCTGATCCGCCGGCTGAGCCTCGACCTGCACGGGTTGCCCCCCTCGCCGGCCGACGTCGAGGCGTTTGTCGCCGACACGCACAGCGACGCCTACGACCGGCTGGCCGACCGTTTGCTGGCGTCGCCCCATTTCGGCGAGCGCTGGGGAAGGCACTGGCTCGACCTGGCCCGCTATGCCGACAGCAACGGATACGACAACGACGAGCCGCGCCCGAGTGCCTGGCGCTACCGCGATTGGGTCATCGACGCCTTCAACCGCGATCTGCCCTTCGACCGCTTCACGCTCGAGCAACTGGCGGGCGACCTGCTGCCGGCCGCCACGTTCGAGCAGAAGTTGGCCACCGGCTTTCATCGCAACACGCCCACCAATACCGAAGGGGGCGTCGACCGCGAGGAGTTTCGCGTCAAGACCGTCGTCGACCGCCTGAACACGACCGGCACGGTCTGGCTGGGACTCACGGTCGGCTGCGCCGAGTGCCACAGCCACAAGTACGATCCACTCTCACAGCGCGAGTATTACGGCCTGCTGACGTTCTTCAACAGCGCGGACGAAGTCGTCATCGAGGGGCCGGACGGCGCCAAGGCGGAGGTGCTGGCCCGCTCGCCTACGCCGCGGGCCACGCGGATTCACCTGCGCGGCGATTTTCTCAACCCGGGCGACAAGGTGCGGCCGCACACGCCGGCCGTGCTGCACTCGTTTTCGCCCTTTCCTTTGCAAAGCGATCGGCGGCAGCTCGCCCGCTGGCTCACGGCGCCGGAAAACCCGCTGACCGCCCGCGTGGCCGCGAACCGCATTTGGCAGCACCTGTTCGGCCGCGGCCTGGTGGCGACGGTCGACGATTTTGGCACGCAAGGCCAGCCGCCCACCCATCCGGAGCTGTTGGACTGGCTGGCCAGTGAACTGGTCGACCGCCGCTGGAGCCAAAAGCAACTGATCAAGCTGATCGTCATGTCGGCCACGTACCGGCAAGCATCGACTGGAGATCCGGACAGGGCCGCAAGCGACCCGGAAAACCTGCTCCTGGCCCGGCAGAATCCGTGGCGGGTCGAGGCGGAGGTCGTCCGCGATCTGGCGCTGGGGGCCAGCGGCCTTTTGAGTCCGCGC
Source organism: Pirellulales bacterium (assembly GCA_040901675.1). Classification (GTDB taxonomy): domain Bacteria; phylum Planctomycetota; class Planctomycetia; order Pirellulales; family JAICIG01; genus JBBDNX01. The sequence goes on from JBBDYJ010000010.1 coordinate 220,709, forward strand.
GTGGGCGGGCCAAGCTTCTATCCGGCGCTGCCCGAAGGGGCCGACAAGGATCCGCGCTGGCAGGCCAGCCCGGCCGGCGAGCAGCACCGGCGCGGCATGTACATCTTCACCCAGCGGACGACTCCCTATCCAATGCTGGTTCAGTTCGATGCGCCCGACTCGCACGTCGCCTGCACGCGCCGCGACCGCTCGAACACGCCGCTACAGGCCCTGACGCTGCTCAACGACCCATTGTTTTTCGAGTCCGCGCAGGCCCTGGCCGAGCGCGTCTGGGTTGAGTGTGCGGGCGACACCCGCGCGCGGATCGACTATGCCTTTCGCCTCTGCCTCGCGCGGCCGCCAAACCAGCAAGAGAGCGACCGCCTGGCAACCCTGTTCGTCGAGCAGACTCAACTCTGCCAGGCGGATAGCCAGGCGGCCCAGGCACTGGCCGGGGATCGGACGCTGCAAGGAGCAAGCCTGGCGGAGGCGGCCGCCTGGGTCGGCCTGTGCCGCACGTTGTTGAACCTGGACGAGTTGGTGACACGGCGCTGAACGGTGAACAACAATGAACGACTGGCGGGAATTGGCTACTCAGTCGCGCAGAGGCTTCTTGACCAGCACGGCCGGCGGCATTGGAGGCGCGGCGCTGGCATCGCTCCTGGCCGGCGAGCTGAGTGCGAGCGAGCCCAGCCAGCACGAAGCCGCTGGAATGCCGGCCGGCGAGGATGGGCGGTTTGCTCCGCGGCCGCCGCACTTCCGGCCCAGTGCGACGCATTGCATTTTTATCTACCTGTACGGGGGCATCAGCCAACTCGATCTGTTCGATCCGAAGCCGAAGCTGGCCGAGCTGGATGGCCAGCCGCTGCCCGAGTCGCTGGCCGCCAACGTGCGGTTCGCCTTCGTCAAGAAGGACACGGCCCGCTTCCTGGCCAGCCCGCGCAAGTTCAGCCGGCACGGCCAGTGCGGCATGGAGATTTCGGAGCTGCTGCCGCATCTGGCCGGCTGCGTGGATGAGATCGCCCTGGTCCGCTCGATGCACACCGAGGCGTTCAACCATGCTCCGGGCGAGCTGATGACCAACACGGGCACGCTCGCCTCCGGACATCCCAGCGTGGGGGCCTGGCTCAGCTACGGGCTGGGCAGCGAGTCGACTGACTTGCCGGGCTACGTGGTGCTGATCCTGGGCGAGCGCATCAAGGCCTACACCTGGTCGAATGGTTTCCTGCCTTCGGTCCACCAGGGAGTGCGGCTGGGCAGCCAGGGCGAGCCGGTCCACAACCTGCACCGGCCGGCCGGCATGACCCCGGCGATCGACCGCAGCCAGCTCGACGCCATCCGCGACCTGAACCTGCTGAGCTATAGGCATCTGGGAGACCCGGAGATTGCGGCGCGGATCGCGGCCTACGAGCTGGCGTTTCGGATGCAGTCGGCGGCGCCGGAGTTGATCGACCTGTCGGCCGAGACCGCCGGCACGCTCAACTCGTATGGCACGGACCGCCCCGACGCTGACGCCAAGACGTTCGCCACGCAATGCCTCTTGGCCCGCCGCCTGGTCGAGCGCGGCGTGCGCTTCGTGAACCTGATCCACAGCAACTGGGACCAGCACAAAGACCTCGACAGGGACCTGGCCCGCAACTGCCTGGTGGTCGACCAGCCGATCGCGGCCCTGCTGAAGGACCTGAAGCAGCGCGGTCTGTTCGATACCACGCTGGTGGTGGTCTGCACGGAGTTCGGCCGCACGCCCGTCTCGGACAACGGCCAGAAGCCCGACATGCCCAACGGCCGCGACCATCATCCCTCGGCTTTCAGCGTCTGGATGGCCGGTGGCGGCGTGCGAGGCGGCCAGGTGATCGGCCAGACCGACGAGTTCGGTTGGAACGTCGTGGAAGACCCGGTCCACGTCAACGACTTCCATGCCACGATTCTGCACCTGTTCGGACTCGACCATTTGAAGTTGACTTATCGCTTCAAGGGACGCGATTTCCGCCTGACCGACGTGGGCGGCAAGGTGGTGCACAAACTGTTGAGGTCCGTGTCATGACAACCACGCCCGATTGGCTGGAACGCTTGAACAAGGCAACCAATTATCAGCAGCTCCGCGAGATTCTCGCCGAGTTGACCGCCGACGTGCGGGACGGGGAGAACCCGGAGCTGGCCCACGGCATCGACGAGGCCGTCAGGCGCCTGGAAGTCGAGCGCAGCGACGACCAGGAGGAGCTGCGCGAGATCCAGGCCCGTTACGAGTCGTTCAAGGAAGAACACCGGGGGCTGATCGGCTGGATCATGCGGCACCTTCCATTTACCAGCACGCGGCGGAAGGAGATCGAGCATCGCCGCGGAGTGGCCGACCAGGAGGCCGAGATCCTGGCCGACAGCCTGGTGATTGCCCGCCTGCGAATGTTCAAGGAGCGGATCCTGCCGACAACCGAGCGCAAGTTGGGGTTGCGGCCCCACGATTGGGAGGCCCGGCTGAAACAAGCGTCGGCGAAATACAGGCCAGAACAGTTGGCTCCCCTGATCAAGGACCTGTTGGCCGAGCAGGACGACTCGCGAGCCTTTTCACAAGAGCTGAAAAGCGAGGTGGACGCCTTTGAGCAGGCCAAGTTCCAGAGTGCCGACGACCGGGAGCGGCGCGACGCGGATCTGGCACAGGCCAGGCGAGAATTGGCCGAAATCGAAAGCGAGATCGACCTCGAGGCTCAACTCAAGCAGGAAGCCTTCTCGGACTTTGGCCGAGCCGTCAGAGTGGATCTCGAGGTCACCAACCCCGAATTCCGCCAGGACGGCGAGAAAGCGATCATCCTCGAGGCAGGGTTGGCCGACCTGGACAAGGCCAGCACGGCCACTGCTGCCTTGACGGCCCAGGCCGGCACGGTCCGCGGCCTGGCCCGCGAGCTTGCCAGCCTGCCGGATGAGCTCGACCGGCTGCGCGATTCGATCAATCGCCAGGAGGGGAAGCGGGGCGAACTGGCGGCGCAGTGCGCCCGCGCCAGCGGCATCGTCGACGAGCGGCGGAGCCGATGGGAAGAAGCCGATGCCGCGGTCAAACGCCAGCAGCACGTGCTGGCCGGCGCCAAGCAGGCCTACGACGCCTACCAGGCCCAGCAAAAGAGCGAACAGGCCATGCCCGTCGCCGTCGAGGCTGACACGACCTCGCCCATGTGGCGGCAATACAGCGAAGCGCAGGCGGCGCTGGCGGCCGCCGAAGCCCGGCGCAACCAGGCCGCGGCGCCTTACGAAAGCGCCAAACGTGAGGCGGCGGCCGCGCAGGCGGCGCTCGACAAGCTGACTGGAGAGCTGACAGGCTTGCGGTCGCAACTCGACAAACGCCAAGAGAGCGAACCAAGACTGCGCCGCGAGCTGGACGAAGCCAGAGGGGCATGCCAGACGGCTTTCTCGACGGCCGCGTTGGCTCTCGGCGGGTTTTTGAGGCTACCTTGGCCCGCCGCGCGGCCGCCGTTTCGCCCGGAAGAGCTGGCGCCCGGCACCTTCGGCTGGCTGGCCGAGCAGGGGCTCCAGGGCGAGCTGGCCGAGGCGCTGGTCGACAACGACCAGCAGCGTCAGTCGCAGGCGCTGGCCGTGCTGGATGCGATTTCACGGTGGCAAGGCGGGCAGCGCGAGGCGCTGGACCGCGAGCGATCGGCCGCCCGCCAGCGCCGCGACGCGGTCTGGGAGCGCCGCTGCCTCGAGCTGTTAGGCGACGCACTGACCGAAGAGGCCCGCACAGGATCGCCGTCCGATGCCGCCCGGCAGTGAAAGATTTCGATATTGTGCGGTTCTTGTGCTGCTTGAGCTATTATTTCAGTGCCGTTGGACCACGAACCTTCGAGTTGGTGCGCGGGTCGCAAGGCGGGAACAACAATCTTTGCCGTGGAGAAGATCATGAATCGCGGATCGCACGTCGGCGGGAGGCACGGCCGCGGCTCGGCCCTATTGCGCGTCTTCGTTGTCGGCGGTTTTGGGCTATTGCTCGCCGGCTGCAGCTCCAGGCCGACGATGACCGGGTATTGGGAGGGGAGCGGACGCGCCGTGGAAGTGCCGATGAAAGACGACTTCAAGGAACTGCGGCGAAGCGCGGATTTCACGTTCTGGTTCGTGTTGGACGGCGAGGGCAGCGCGCGAGGCGAGATCGAGCTGGTCTACGATGCCGAACTGAAGGTCGAGAATCTTCCGCAGATGGACCTGGGTTGGATCAGTTTCAGGCCCCAGGTGGGTGGCAAGGTGACCGACCTGGATCCGCGGCGCCGTTTTCCGATTGTGGGCGTGCGTGATGGGAGCAATTTGATCCTCGCAATTGCCACCGCGGATGCCGACCGCAAGCCCTTGGAGTTCACCATGCGCAGCACGCCCGGCGTCGGCGTCAGAATGGGCGGCGGGCTGGGCGGGGCCGTGGCCGCCACGGGACCAGCGGGCGGCGCGGGGGACACTCAAAAAATACCGATGACTCCGTTCACTCCCTTTGGAGGTCCCGCCACAATCGAAAAGCGCCCCAAGGGTCCCTTCGCGGCCAGGTACGAATCGCGCTCCGACAGTGCCGTCACCACCTGGAGCGCGGCTCAGGCGGGAGGCGAGCAACGGAAAGTCGAAGCCACGCCGGAGCTGGAACGCGCGCTCTTGGAACTTCGAGAAAGCCTGGCGCCCGACGGCGAAGGCGGCGCGGGCGCCGACGACGGGGATGGAGGAGGAGAGGGCGAGTTTGACCCGAATGCCCCGTACCCCAACGTTTGAACGCGCCTGGAATGCTTGGTTCGGTCGAAAGCGGCCCGAATTCTGGCGAATCCGGCTACCAGCAGCGGCCCGAGTTTTCTGGCGAAATCCGGCTACCAGCAGCGGCCCGAATTCTGGCGAATCCGAATCCGGCTACGAGAAGGCTCACTTGAACGCCTCGATGATCGCGCAGTTGTCGGCATCGCCTAGTCCGGCGTCCGCCAGGCGCTGGAGCAGCTCGCGGTGCAGCGCGGACAAAGGCAGCTTGGCGCCGTCCCGCTCGCCGGACGCGAGAATCAAGCCCACGTCCTTCAGGTGCTGCGACAGCCGCGCTTCGGGCGTGAAGTCGCCGTCGATCATCTTGCGCCCCTTGCTGTCCATCGCACGCGAATAGGTGGCGCTCGACGCGAGCACCTCCAGCGCTTGAACCTGGTCGAGTCCCAGGCGGCCGGCCAGTGCCAGACCTTCGGCCAGGGCCGCCCGGTTCAAGCCCAGCACCAGGTTGAAGACCAGCTTCATCCGCGCCCCGCTGCCCCAACTGCCCAGGTAGAACGATTGGCGGGCAAAGCTCGACAGCAGGTCCTGGCAGTCCTGGAACACCGAGCGGCGGCCACCGACCATGGCGATCGCCTGGCCGTTGCGTGCCATGGAACTGGAGCCGCCCACCGTGGCATCGAGGTAATCGACGCCGTCGTGCGCTAGTGTCTGGGCCACCGCAAGGCTGGCCGCCGGATCGCCCGTCGTCGTGTCGACCACCACGTGGCCCGGCCGGAGCAGGCGGCCCATCTGGGAGACAACCGCGGCAACCACGTCGCTGTCGGGGAGGCACAGCAGAACATGGTCTACGTCGGCGGCCAGCGCGCCGGGCGATTGCGCCCGACGCAGACCCGCTTTTTCGAGCGAGTCCATCCGCGCCGGGTCGATGTCGTAACCGAAGACCAGGAAACCCACGGCAACCAAACGTTCGACAATCGCGCTGCCCAACAACCCGAGGCCCACCACCCCGATCGTCCCGCGCTGCACGGATACGCCTCCTCTTGCCTCCCCCGATTGATCAAGCGGATGCCAACCCAGAATGCCGACATGATAGCCAGGATTCCAAAATCCGGCCAGCAATTGCCCCCCCCATGCCTGTGCCGTAGTCGGTCAGTTTGAACTGGCTGAGGTGTATGGGCCTCCTGCCAAAGAGAATTCCCTAGACCCTAGACGACACCCGTCTCGATCAATAGCATGTAAGCATGCCTAAACGCTCAAGCAAGCAGAAAGACGCGCAGCAACTCGGCCGCCAGGTGCTCAACGCCGTGGTCCCCGATGCCGACCCGGTCCGGCCCGCAACGGCAGCGAAAGCAAAGAATCCGGCCGCCGTCGCCTTGGGCCGACTCGGGGGTGCCAAGGGCGGGAAGGCGAGGGCCAAGAAGCTGACGGCCGAGCAGCGCACCAACATCGCACGGAAAGCTGCTCAGAAGCGATGGGCTAAAACAATCGTCCCTGATCATCATTAGGATCACGGGTTGCGCGCAAGTCGTCGTCTGAAAGAATGCCTTCGTCTAGCCCTTTCATTACGACGAATGGCTGCATAAGCGGGTTATCAAAACGAAATCGTGGTCGGTTTGCCCAGTCCATCTTCTTTAAAACCGGTCCCCTTTCCGGCTCACTGAACGCGTGAAGGTGTCGTGCGAACGCTTCGATTCCATATACCCGCTTCAGAATTCGCTCAAGCGGTTCGCGAACGTCTGATGGGGCGAAATACCCGAACTCATCAGTTCGTGCAAGCGCGCATGCCAAGAGTACCTGCTTGTAGAGGGCGTTCTTCTTTGTGCTGATTGTTGCTTTGCTGTAGGCGCTTTGAATGGTAACTTGCGCCCGTGATGTCGCGGTACGTGCGGCGGTGGAAACGTGGCCTTGAGTGATCGTCTTCAATCCCTCCTCCACTGCGAGACGGCCGGCGTGAAGCCCAAGCAGGTGCGCGTATTGCGGCAAGCCAATGGCAATGCGAGACACTTCGTGAAGACCACCACGCTCAATCGTCATGCCGGCTTTACCGAGTGAAGTCGTCACGATGGCCTCGATTTCATCTCGCGACATCCGCGGCATCCTCACCTGCGCGACGCATCGTTCGATTGAACGGTGCTCTGCTATCAAAGTCTCGACGTCATCCGCGACGCCAATCAAAACAATAGTGCCAGGAATATTGCGATCGGAGAAATACTTGATCGTCTCAGCCATATGTTGCCGTGTTGCATCGTCGGTAATGGTATCGAATTCGTCGATGATCAAGATCACGACCATATTGGCGTCGGATAGGTCGGTGACGATCCGACGCGCCATTTCCGATGTGAAGTCAATCCGCAGTTCGTTTTGGAAGTCGTAGACGGCCTTCTTGACGGACCTTGGGAGCGCGATCTTATCCTTATCCGCCCGATAGGCAATGTCGTCCAGGAGCGCCGTCCAGATCGCGTTTGAATCGACCTTGCCAGTGCAGTTAACGTGAGGTGCCAACACATGGGCGCCCGGACATTGCGCGCGAAACATCAGCATATTGGCAAGCGAAGTCTTCCCGACGCCCCGCTCACCGTACAAGATCACGTGCTGTCCGGGCTGGTTGATGGCATCCAATATCTCCCGAGCCTGGGCACGACGACCCGAAAACAGGTCTTCGCGGTTGATCGGCATCGTCGGCTTGAAATATTGTCCGAGGCTGAATTCAAGCTCTTCACGCTCACTTGAAGACATTCCCATAAAAAACACCTGCGGCAGGGCGTCGGAAGGGCTATGGCATGGGTTCGTGTAGCATCGTGTAGAACATGCTAACGATCAGGTAGTTCTTCCGTCAAGGGCGGAACTATGCTTGACTGCTCAAGCATGATGGCTCAGATTTACGTGCTGCGCCGCGGGCCCTTGCCCTGACCCGTGAATTCTGCTGTTTAGATGGACGATTTCAGCTTCTCCTATTCTCCCCCGCTCGCCATGCCGCAACCGCTGAATAAGTACAGCTCACGCATCACCCAGCCCAAGAGCCAAGGGGCCAGCCAGGCCATGCTCTACGGCACCGGACTCTCGCCCGACGACATGCAGAAGCCCCAGGTCGGCATCGCCAGCATGTGGTACGAGGGGAACACCTGCAACATGCACCTCGACCGGCTGGCGGCCCAGGTCAAGGAGGGAGTGACGGCGGCGGGCATGGTGGGCATGCGCTTCAACACCATCGGCGTCAGCGACGGCATCTCGATGGGCACCGAAGGGATGAGCTACTCGCTGCAGTCGCGGGACCTGATCGCCGACTCGATCGAGACGGTCATGCACGCCCAGTGGTACGACGCCAATATCTCGTTGCCCGGCTGCGACAAGAACATGCCCGGCTGCCTGATCGCCATGGGCCGCGTCAACCGCCCCGCACTGATGGTCTACGGCGGCACGATCAAGCCGGGGCACAGGGACGGGGAGAAGCTGGACATCGTCTCCGCCTTCCAGTGCTACGGCGAGTACCTGGCGGGGAAGCTGGACGAGCCGGGGCGCGCCGAAGTGGTCCGCAAAAGCTGCCCGGGCGCGGGGGCCTGCGGCGGCATGTACACGGCCAACACGATGGCTTCGGCCATTGAGGCCATGGGGATGACGTTGCCGTACAGCTCTTCGATTCCGGCCGAGGATCCAGCCAAGCAGGACGAGTGCCTGCGGGCCGGCGCGGCCATCCGCGTCTGCCTCCAGCGGGACATCAAGCCGCGCGACGTCATGACGCGCCGCGCGTTCGAGAATGCCATGGTCGTGGTCATGGCGGTGGGCGGTTCGACCAACGCGGTGCTGCACTTGATCGCCATGGCCCGCGCGGTGGGCGTTGAACTTTCCATCGACGACTTCCAGAAAGTGAGCAGCCGCGTCCCCTTCCTGGCCGACTTGAAGCCCAGCGGCCGCTACGTGCAGGAGGACCTGCACCGCGTGGGCGGCACGCCGGCCGTGATGAAGTACCTGTTGGAGAAAGGCCTGCTCGACGGCGATTGCCTCACGGTGACCGGGCGCACCATTGCCGAGAACCTGGCCGATCTGCCCGGTTTCACCGCCGGCCAGGATGTGTTTCATCCCATCGAGGATCCGATCAAGCCCACCGGCCATATCCAGATTCTGCGCGGCAACCTGGCCCCGCAGGGCGCCGTGGCCAAGATCACCGGCAAGGAAGGCGAACGCTTCAGCGGGCCGGCCAAGGTTTTTGATTCCGAGGAAGCGATGCTGGCGGCCCTGGAACAGAAGCAAATCGCCAAAGGCGACGTGGTGATCATCCGTTTCGAGGGGCCCAAGGGAGGGCCCGGCATGCCGGAAATGTTGACGCCCACGTCGGCCATCATGGGCGCCGGGCTGGGCAAAGAGGTGGCGCTGTTGACCGATGGGCGCTTCTCGGGCGGTTCGCACGGCTTCATCGTGGGGCACATTACGCCGGAGGCCCAGGAGGGAGGACCGATCGCGCTGGTCGCCAACGGCGACCGGGTGACGATCGACGGCCGTCGCAACCTGCTGGAAGTGGAGTTGAGCGAGGCGGAATTGGCGTCGCGGCGGACGCGTTGGAAGGCGCCCCCTTACAAGGCCACCCGCGGCACGCTCTACAAGTACATCAAGAACGTCAAGAGCGCCTCGGAAGGCTGTGTCACCGACGAGTGAGACTTGCCGTAGCTGGATTCGCCAGAATTCAGGCAACCGTAGCTGAATTCGCCAGAATTCAGGCATTCTGAACGCCGACTTCTCACTCCTGAACCTCTGAGCGCCCGACGGACCCGGCGCAGCACTGCTTCTCGGCCCCGACACGTCGGGGCCTCCAAGCAGTGGCACTCCTGAACTTTTGCGTTGAGCGGCCAGAACTCTGGCGAGTCCTGCTACGCGCTGGGCAGCCCCATTTGCTTGTGCCACCGGGGTTTAGGGAGGTCAGGTGTGCAGTCGTGCCGCCCTGGCTAGCGGCCCGCAGAAGCGGCATTTCCGTTGTACCTTTCCAGGGTGGACGGGCCGAAGTCGAGCAAAACGGCTTTTTGGCGATTTTTGTAGCAACCTTGGCTGAACAAGGCGGACAATCAGGATAGCCACTGGTTCCCTCGGGGTTGCTCCCGAACCAGGCAATCCCCTCTTTGGAGCGCAGACCATGAATACAAAGCGTGTGTTGTCGACCCTTGTGTTGCTCTCCTGGCTGACGTCGCCGGCGGCTGTCCGGGCCGAGGAGCCCTCGTTCCGAGACCTGGTTCGCAAGTACGTCCATCTCAAGACGGTGGGCAGCCCCACCCAGCCCTTACCCGGCCTGCCCGAGGACATCCAGAAGATAGTGGCGCTGGAGTACGAAGTGCTCCTCATGGAAAACGGCGAGGAGAGGGCGGTCGACCCGGCCAAGCACGAGTTCCAGCTTGGCGACCAGATCAGGGTCCGGATCCGCTCGCTCAGCGACCTGTACATTTACATCTTCTATGAAGGGGCGGGCGGCGAGCGCAAGTGCCTCTTGCCCGATCCCGATTTCAAGGACTCGTCGCCCCTGGCCAAAAGCGACCAACTGCTGCGGCTGCCGGCTGACGACACCGCCTTCACTTTCGAAGCTCCCGCCGGCGAAGATAAGCTGATCGTCGTGGCCACCGAGGAACCGAGCGACGACCTGGCGGCCCTGTCCGACGTGGTCTTCAAGTCGCCGGACGAGCCGCTCACGCCGGAGCAAGAGGAGCTCCAGAAAAAGCTGAAGGTGCGCAACGAAATGGTGCTCAAGTCGATCCGCGAAAGACAGGCCAAGGGAACCCGCTATCGCGGCTTGTTCGACGACGACAGCCTCGAGCAGGTCGCCCTGGAGATCGACCGGCAGGGGACGACACGGGCCATCCTGGAAGAGCCAATGCACGAAGGCGAGACCAGCACCTTTGCCATGGCTGCCACCTTCAAAGAAGACAACCCGGCCGAATTGTTCGTCTCGATCCCGCTGACTTCGGTCTCCAAAGGCAAGCGCTAAGGACGTGCCGTGATGCGACGAACCGCTCGATTTGCGGCGGTGCCGGGCGCCCTGGCTGCCGCCTGCGGCCTGCTGTTGACCTGCGCCGTGCTGGGCGGCCTGGCTGCCCAGGAGGCCGGCCAGCGCGACCTGGCACGTCTCAAGGTCCAGGAGCAGGATCGCGCCTGGCTATCAATCCAGGGAGGCGGGCACACGGCCGCGGTGCGGGCGTTGGCCTTCACGCCCGACTCCCGCCGGTTGGCCACCGCGGGGCTCGATAAGGTCGTGCACGTCTGGGACACCTCCACGGCGGTCCGCGACCTGCGGCGGACGAGGCTCTTGGAGCGGACCATCCGCTGGCAGGTGGCGCGCGGCCTGCGAGGCAGCATCTACGCCATGGCCGCCGCCCCCGACGATGGCTTGCTGGCGATCGGCGGCTACGGGGCCTCTGGCGGCCTGGGTGAAATCCTGCTGGTCGACCCGCGACAGGGCACGCTCGTCAAGGTCCTCAAGGGACACCGGCAGACGGTTTGCTCGCTCGACTTCTCGTCCGACGGGCAGTGGCTGGCGTCGTTGGACGTGGCTGGGCAAGCCATGCTCTGGCAGCGGCCGGACTGGGAGCCGAGCCGGCTTTATGCCCAGGACGGCAGCGTGTATCCCGAGGCGACGGCCGAGTTGATCGCCCGCCAGGTGAAGCTGCGTCCGATTGCCGCCGATCGAAGCCACGTCACGTTGCCGGTGCTGGTCGGCAGCCAGCAGGCCAAGCTGACCTGGAAGCTGCAGAGGATCGCGCTGGACGACCGCAAAGATGTTGCCACTCTGCCCACGGTACACCAAGACGCGGTGACTGCTCTGGCCACGAGCGACGACGGGGCGCGCATGGCGTCGGCCGACAACCAGGGCAACCTCTACCTTTGGGACGTCGAGAGTTCCTCGGCGGTGCGGCTAGCCAGGGGGCCGGTCGTGCTGTCGCTCGCCTTCAGTCCCGACGGCCGCACGTTGGTGGCCGGAACCGCCGTGACCGGAGACAACAGTCAACTGCAGGTGTGGGACACGGCCGCCCGGGAGCTGCGCTGGAGCCGCCCGCTCGCGGATCACGTACACGCTTGCGCGATCAGTCCCAATGGCCGGCAGGTGGCCTGTGCCGGCGGCGAGCACAACACGATGTTCATCGGTCCGCTGGAGGATGAGGCCGCGTTCAGGACATTGGGCAGTGCTGCTCGCCGCGTGGTGAAAGTCGCCTTTGCCGACGAGCAAGGCAGTTACCGGGCGGCCTTCGGCACCACGTTCAGCGACCAGGGCTTGAAACGGGGCGAGTTGAACGATTACGGCGGCTTGGAAGGCGAGTTCGATCCGGTCGATCTGAGCCTTTCCGGCCCGGCGCTCCAGGACGATGGCGCACCCCGGCCGCTGAACCAAGACGATTGGCTCGACACCGAGTGGTCGCGAGGCCGCTGGAGCGCAAAAAAGGTCGGCGGCAAGCTGCAGCTCTACCACGACGGCGCCGAGCGCGGCTACGTCCTGTTCGATACGAAGACCGAAGGCACCATCTTGTGCTACTGCTGGCTGACGGACCAGCGGGGCAATCCGGTTGCCATCGCCGTGGGCACCGACTTGCAGAACAGCATTTACGTCTGCCGGCTGGCCGATCGCGGGGCCTGCCCGATCCTGCGGCATTTTCGCGGCCATCACGACTACCTCACCTCGCTGGGCGTCTCGCGCGACATGCGCTACCTGATCAGCGGCTCGGCCGACGGCACTGTGCGCTTCTGGAACCTGGCCGATTATGCCCTGGGTCGCCAGCCGGCCGGCCGTTGGGGCGCCCAGTTCGCCGTGCGCGGCGGGCGCCTCTCTGTCGAAGCGAGCAGGCCGGCGGGGCCGCTCTTTTTCCACGGCGTCCGACAGGGGGACGTGCTGGAACGGATTCGCTGGCGCGACGGCGCCGGCGACCAGGTCGAACAGCGGCCCGACGCGATCCTCGATCGGCTCTCGCGGTTGCCGTGGATGACGCAAGTCGTTTTTGAATTCAGCCGCGGCGGCAACGCTCGCGAGGCGTTTCAACTGGTGCCGGCCTGGCAGCCGCTGGCCAGCCTGTTTGTCAGCGGCCAGCGAGAGTGGGCCTTCTGGACGCCCGAGGGCTACTACGATGCTTCGACGAACGGCCACACCTTGTTCGGCTGGCAGGTGAACCGGGGCGTCGACGCCTTGCCCGACTTCTACCGGGCCGACCAGTTCCGCCGCAACCTGGAGCGGCCTGACGTCATGCAAGAGCTTCTGCCGGCGGGAAGCCTGGATGAAGCCTTCCGGCGGGTCGCCCAGGCGCCGCCGGCCGAGCCTGACCGCGTGGTCCAGGAGCAGATCGACGTAACGCCCTGGGTCAGCATCCTCTCGCCGCGCTCCGGGGAGAAGGTGGCCGGCGGCTCGACGGCCGTGCGGGCGGTGATCGAGATGCCGCCCAAGGGCGAGTTGGCCCGCGCCAGAGTGTTCGCCAACGGCGTCGTGGCCCACAGCCAGCGGCTGGTCGAAGAGCGGGACGGCAGGCGAGGGCGCGAGCTGGTCTACGAGTGGCAGGCCGATTTGCCCAGCGAAGAGCGGAACCTGATCCAGGTGGTGGCGGGCACCAGCGCGCAGACGGTCGGCTTCAGCCACGTGCTGGTCGAACAGACGGACCTCGAACCGGTTGCCCAGCGGCCCGCCCGGCTGTACGTGCTGGCGGTGGGCATCGACACGTACCGGGATCCGGACGTGCAACCCTTGGCCTATTCGGTGGCCGACGCCCAGGCCGTCGTCGCCATGCTGCGCGACCGCACGGCGGGCATGTACGACCTGGCCGAGCCGACCATACTCTTGAACGACCAGGTGACGCTGACCACCTGGCGTGAATCGTTCGAGCGGTTGGGCGAGCAGCTCAAGAAGGACGCCCGCCCGGACGACCTGCTGGTGATTTTCATAGCCGGGCACGGCTTTGTCGATCCGGCCAGCCAGCAGTACTACTTCGCCAGCCACGACATCACCCGCGACGACTTCGTGCGCGGGGTGTACAGCGGCTCGATTTCGTGGAAGGATTTTGAGCTATTGGCCGACGTGCCCTGCCGCAAGCTGGCCTTTCTCGATACCTGCCACGCCGGGGCCATCCAGCCGCAGCGCCGCAACCTCAAGGCGGCCATCCGCGCCTTCCAGGAGGACGTGGTTTTCACCGTGTCGGCCTCGGCCGGGCACGAGCGGTCCGAGGAAAAAGAGTCTTGGGGCCATGGCGCGTTCACTAAGACGCTGCTCGAGGCGCTGTCTGGCAAAGCGGACGAGTCGGCCGACGGCATCGTCTCGCTGAACGAGGTGGTGCAGTACGTGAAGCGCTCCGTGCCGGAGCTGACCGCCGGCCGCCAGAATCCGACGGCCGCCCCGGACGACCTGTTGCCCTACGTCTCGATCCGGCTGACGAACATGGAAACCGTGGGCTCGAACTAGAGCAGTGTTTAGTGGTTAGTGATTAGTGTTTAGTGGTCAGAAGTCAGATGTGCCACTGCTTGGAGGCCGCCGGCCGGGTGGCTGGTGGCAAAGCGTTAGCGTGCCCCAGATTTCAGGCTGGAGGCTGAAGGCCGGAGACTGCAGGACGGCCGACAACCGTCTCCCCCCGGCGTCTCTCCTCCTTCCTCCTTCTGCCTTAGATCTCCCCCAGAGATCTTCCCTCGGATTTGCTGAATTTCCCACCCCGCCGCGTCCGAGAACAAACATACGCGCCCATACCGGATATTCCGGGCTGGCCGGGGCGCGTACCAATCCACCAGGCGGGGACTCGCCCAAATGCAATGGACTTGCCGGCTGATCGCCATGACGGCGGCACTGCTCTCGTGGCAGTTGTCGGCCTTGGCCCAAACGGGATGGGCTGACGCGACCGATGCTTTCTCCGAATCCGACGGCTTTGGGGTCGAAACCGTCGGCTTCCTGGGCCACGGCCATGGCCACCGGCATCACCGGCGGCCCACGCATGGCGGAGACTGTTGCCCGCCACCGGCTTGCGCGCCGTCTATCGGGATCGGCGAAGCCCCGCTGCCCCCTGGCGTCGAGGATGGCCGCCTGCCCCCCACGGAGCCTGGTGAAGAGCCGATCGCGGTGGAACCGGCCGTGCCCGCGGTGGGCGCGTTGGCGGGGACATTCGGCGCCGCCCGCGGTCCCGAGAGCGCCGCGCCGAACATGCTGGGCGATTTTCTGGCCGGCGGCGCCTTTGCGGGAGGCGTCTCGTTCAACGCCTTCGTTTCGCCGGACAACGAAAACGTGTTCAGGATCAGCCAGCCGTACACCGACGGCCCGGTGGCGGTTCCGTTCAACTTCCACCAGTTCAAGATCGCCGACAACGAGAGCCCCTGGCCGCGCGACCGAGTGTTCACCACCTTCAACTATTACGACGACGTCGGCGACGACACGTCGATCACCCGCTACGTGCTCGGTTTCGAGCGCACCATCTTCGACGGCTACGGCTCGATCGGCATGCGGCTGCCGTTTTTCACCGTCGACCCGGGCACCGTGGCCAACCCCTTCTTTGAAGGAGGCCGCGTCGGCACGTTCGGCGCCGGCACGAACACGCAGTCCGACGTGGGCGATCTGACGATCATCTTCAAGTATGCACACTTCATGGACCGCCGCGGCGGCGACGTATTCAGCTACGGCCTGGCGGTGACGGCCCCCACGGGTCCGGCCACCTACGCCGACGTCGATCCGTTGTTCGTATTGGACAACGTCGATCACGACGGCACGATCCAGCCCTTTGCGAGTTTCTATCGTTCGATGGGGCGGCGGGGCTGGGACGGCTGGTTCCTGCACGGCTTTTCGTCGCTCGACATTCCCTTCGACGGCGACGACACGACGCTCTGGTACAACGACCTGGGACTGGGCTATTACATGCGCCGCAATCCCCGCCGCGGGTTGAATGCCATCATTCCCACGATGGAACTCCACGTGAACTCGCCGCTGGGCAACCGGGTCCACGATGTCCGGCCCACACCGCGGCTGAACCAGCTTTCCGACTTGGGTCCCACGAGCTTGTTCGGCGGCTTTACGGGCGCCACCGGCCAGGTCGAGTATCACAACCAGGTCAACATGACCGGCGGCCTGACGATGCTCTTCAACCGCCGCACCGCTTTGGCCGTTGGAATGGTGGTGCCCATGGCCGGCCCCAACCCCTACGACTATGAGGTCCAGGTCCAGTTGAACCTCTTCCGCGGCCCCTGGGGCCTCCGCTAGGCGGGTGGCTGGTCAAAGCGTTAGCGTGCCCCAGGGCAAGGTTCCGCCTGCGGCGAACTTGGAGCCCCGTCAGAAGTGCCACTGCTTGGAGGTCCCGATCCCGGCGCGCCGGGAGGCCCGAGAAGCAGTGCCTTCGAGGGTGGGCTCCGGCTTCAGAAGTATCAAGTCCTAAGGACCGAGATCCCTACGGTTGAGCCATGAGACTGGCTGCATCGGCCCTCGCCTTCTCGAGGCCTGGATACTTGGGATCGAGTTGCTCGACCTTGTCAAAGTCTTTGTTTGCCTGGGCCAGGGCCGATTCGTCCTTCGGGTCGGAGTTGATGTATTTCGCCAGGTACG
The DNA here is from genome assembly GCA_040901675.1 of Pirellulales bacterium. Classification (GTDB taxonomy): domain Bacteria; phylum Planctomycetota; class Planctomycetia; order Pirellulales; family JAICIG01; genus JBBDNX01. The sequence continues at coordinate 236,916 of JBBDYJ010000010.1, forward strand.
ATAGCCCTCTGGAAAAAAACGCGTCGGCTGAGTTAGGGTTCTGGGTAATCGCGTCCGTGAAGTCTTTGATCGCCTTATCCGGCTCCCCGTTGAAGTCATAGGCAATCCCCCGGTTGATGTAGTCAACCTCCTGCGGGTCGATCTTTAGAGCCTCGGTGAAATCGCGAATAGCCTTGACCCACTCCTCGTCACGAGAATGGGCGGCACCTCGTCGGCTGTAAGCCCGCGCATTGCGATCATCGAGGCCGATCGCCTGGGTGAAGTCCGATGCTGCTTCATCGTAGAGCTCCTTTTTGAAATAGCACTCCCCTCGCAACAGATAAGCCTCAAGGCGCTCTTCTTCATTGAGTTCGCCTTCCAACAGCAAGTCATGCAACAGAAGTATTGCCTCGTCGTACCTCATCAGGTCAAAGTCAAACCGGGCCTTCTCCAATTCTACCTGTACATCTGGCTCTCCGGTCGTCTCCCCCGTCGTCCCTTGCCCGTCCTCCGGCTTCACGTCCGTCGTCGTCCCGTCCACGGGCACGGGGTCGGTATCGTCGGGCGGCTCCTTCTCCTTACCATTCTCCGCCACCACCTTGCTGCCATTGCCAGGGTCGACCGTCTCAGCCGGAGGCCAGAAATACCAGCCGGCCAGGGCCCCCAGTGAAAAGACGGCAAAGCCCAGCGGAAGCCAGGCCCGCGAGCGCCGCCGCGGCGGCCGCGCCGCCGCGATGGTCCCGCTCTCCACCGACCGCCGCAAGTCGCCGATCATCTCGACGGTTGACCGATAGCGCTCGGCCGGATCGACCGCCGTGGCCCGCTCGATCACCGACCGCTCCGCCTCCGACAGCATCGAAAGGTCGAGCTTGCCCTCGACGATCGCGTTGACCACTTCGGTATAGATCTCGCTGTCGTAGGGAAGCTTGCCCGTCTTCAGCTCCACGTACGTCACCGCCAGCGAATACTGGTCCGTGGCCGAGCTCGGCTCGTTCTTGGTCAGACACTCCGGCGCGACGTAGGCGATCGTGCCGGCCGCCGTGGCGGTCTTCCGCACGTCGCCCAGCATCCTCGCCAGCCCGAAATCGCACACCTGGGCCGCACCCCCCACGATCATGATGTTGAAGGGCTTGATGTCGCAGTGCTGCACGGCGGCCAGGCCGGCCCCCAGGTTGTGCCGCGGGCTGTTCAGATAGTCGATCGCCCGCGCCGCATCCTCCATGTACCCCAGCAGCTCCTTCTGGGGTATGCCCTCGAGCCCGTCGCGCTGGCACTCCTCCAGCCGGGCGTACAGGTCCTGCTCACCCAGGCCCATGGCGATGATCAGCTCGACCGGCCGGGCCTGCATCTTGGGGTCGAGCATCATCGTCCCCTTAAGCGTGGTGGACGATGAGACCAGCTTGCGGAGCTGATCCAGGTCGGCCTCGGCGTCGTCCAGCACGTTGCCGGCCTGGTCCTTCAACCAGTAAGCGACAATCGGCACCAGGTTGGGGTGCCGGATCCGCTTGACGAGCCCCAGGGCCTGGAACTCCTTCAGCCCCTGCTTGCCGCTGAGGCTGATGATCTTCAGCGCGGCCTCGGTGCCCCCCGGCGCGGTCGCTTTCCAGACCTCGCCAAACCCGCCCCGGCCCAGGAACTCGGACAGCCGGTAGCCGGGAACCGGCTCGTCGCTCAATTTGTACTGGCCTGGCATGCCCGTTTTCTCTTGGACTGGCTGTAACAGATGTGCGGCTCTGCCGCCTTTGAGTGTAACAGGCCGTGCTACGGGGCACAGCCCGAACAGGTAAACCGTCCCGCCATCAAGGATAGGTCCATGAAACGCCCACTCAGCACGCTTTTTTCCGCCGCCGTCGCCTCGACCCTGGCATTGGCCTCCCCGGCCATGGCCCAGGCCCAGCACCACGGCCATCACGGTCACCACGGCGATCATGGCCATCACGGCCACGGACATCACGGCCACCACGGATACGCCTACGGCGGCAAGCTCCATTACGGCCACGCCGGCTACCCGATCGTCTACGGCGGCTATCACGGGGCGTACCTGCGGGGCTGGGCCGATGTCTACCGCAGCCGGGGTCTGTACAACCTGTACACGTCGGAGGCGGCCGTCAATTTCGAGGAGGCCCGCAGCCGGCGGATCGACAACCATCAAAAGAAGGTCGAGACCTACTTTGCCCTGCGTGACTTGAACGCGAGCTATCGGGCCAGCCAGCGGCGGCCCGCTGCCACGCCCGAAATGGTCAGCCAGTGGAACGACTCGCGGCGGCCCCAGCGGCTGGCGCCCGAGCAGCTCGAGCCCTCCCTGGGCGGCATCCAGTGGCCGCACGCCTTGACCGACGAGGCCTTCGCCGCGTCGCGGGCCGCTCTGGAGGAGTTGTACGCCGGGCGCACGCCTTCCAACAGCGGCCTGGGCAGCCCGAGCGCCAGCGAGATCAAGAAAGCGGCCAGGCGGCTGCAAACCGAGTTGAACGCCAACGTGAAGACGCTTTCGACCGACGAGTTCATCCAGGCCAAGAAGTTCATCGACAGCCTGGCGTACGAAGCCCGCTTCCCCGTGGTGACCGAGGGGCTGGCTTCGAATTAGATCGTGCGTCGGGTGGGTGGCTGGACGGATAGGGGCGGCCCCAAAAGGCCGCCCCTATCGCTTTGCGCGGCCGAGTTTTGGCGTTGGTTCGTGTATCAGCTCTCAAAGCAGCGGAAGGAGGGTACTTTTCCATGCAGACCAGGCAACTGAATCTGAATAAAAAGCTTTCGACTTATCTGGACCTCGTGGCCGAGTTTCCGCTGGTCTCGATTCGTTCGCCCAGGCAACTGGAGGCGGCTCAGGCTGTTGCCGACCGGCTGTTGGCCAGGGGCATGCTCGACGCCGGCGAGGAAATGTACCTCGATGCCTTGAGCGAATTGATGGCCGCTTACGAGGACGCACATTATCCCATGCAGCCCGGAAGCGACGCCGACATGCTGCGGCACCTGATGGACGCCGCGCGGATCAGCCAGGCGGACTTGAGCCGCTCGACAGGCGTTCCCACGTCCGTGCTCTCGTCGATTCTCGCCGGCAAGACGCGGTTGGGCTCAAAAGCGTTGCGGAGCCTGGCCGACTACTTCCAGATCGACGCCGCCCTGCTGTCCTGGCGATAGGCGGCCACGTCGTCGTCCGGGAGATGGAAAAACAGCGGGCGGCCGGTTACTCTGGCGAGCGGTGAAGCGGGCAACCCGGGGAGCTTCGACGATGGACGGTCTGGATCGGCGGGTGGTGGAACTGCGGCGTGCAATCGGCAAGCTTCCGCGCGTAGCACTGGCCCATCTGCCGACGCCGCTGGAAGAGCTGCCGAGGTTTTCCGCCGCGCTGGGAGGTCCGCGCATCTTCATCAAGCGCGACGACTGCACGGGGCTGGCCTTCGGCGGCAACAAGACCAGGCACAACGAGCTCGTGCTGGCCCACGCCCGCGAGCTGGGGGCCGAGGTCCTGGTGTGGGGCGCGGGAGTCCAGTCGAACAACTGCCGGCAGACGGCCGCGGCCTGCGCCAAGCTGGGCCTCGACTGCCACCTGGTGCTGTCGCGCGGCTGCCATCCGGACGAGGTGCAAGGCAACTTGCTGCTCGATTACCTGCTGGGGGCGTCCGTCGAGCTGGTCGACCTCCCGCTGGGCGCGCCGCTCTACGACCGCATTGCCCAAGTCGCCGCACAGTTCCGCGCCCAGGGCCGCAACGCCTACTGCTGGGACAACGAAGTCGTCAAGCCCCGGGCGGCGGTCAGCTATGCGCTCTGCATGGCCGAGATCCTGGAGCAGTTCGCCGCGCGCAACACGACGCCGGGAACGATCTACGTCTCTTCAGCCGGCTCGACCGGCGCCGGCCTGCTGTTGGGCAAGGCCGCGCTCGAAGCCGACGCGCGGCTGCGGATCATCGCTCCCATCCGCTGGCCCTGGGACCACGCCCACGACCTGGCGGACACCGCGAACCAGGCCGCCCGGCTGATCGGCTTGGAAGTCGAGGTCGATCCCGGCCAGGTCGACACCACCGATGCTTACCTGGGCGAGGGCTACGGTGTGTGTTCGCCGGAGGGATTGGCGGCGATCGACCTATTGGCCCGGACCGAGGGCATCTTGCTCGATCCGGTCTACACGGCCAAGGCGATGGCCGCCCTGATCGACGACGCGCGTCAAGGGCGGCTGCCTCCCGATCGCCCCGTTGTTTTCATTCACACCGGCGGCACGCCCGCCTTGTTCGCCTACCGCGACGCGCTGGTCAAAGACGGCGCCTCGGCGGGCGGTGGCTACCGATTCAAATCTGCGTAAATCAGCGTGGGGACTGGGCCGTTCTTTGTGGAGTGTGCAATGGGACGTTGCGGCGCGCCGTCCTTACTCCTCCTTCCTCTTTCCTCCTTCCTCCTTTCCCGCGGGTTCCAGCAGAACGCCGCGCCACTCGGCGCGGTTGGAGGTGATGTCGACTACGTTGCCGTCGGGGTCGAGCACCTTGAACGAGATGGGCGGCGCGCCGTTGGGGTCGATCGGCTTGCGCTGCTTCACGTCGTCCTTCGAAAAGGTCGCCTTCCAGTCGTGCAGCCGCCGCCAGATCGCCGGCAGGTCGTCGACGATCACGCCGAAATGGATGTACTCGCTTCCTTCCTCGAACACCGGCCGCTCTTGGCCCGCCGGCTGCTGGATCAACGTGATGTTGTTCACGCCGTCGCTCAGGTCGAGCCCCTGGCGGCTGGGCCGATAGCCCACGAACTTCCAGCCGATCACTTCCTCGTAGAACCGCCGCGAACGCTCCATGTCGCGGCATCGCAAAGCCAGGTGTCGCAGCAACGCCATGCGCATTTCCTCCAGATGACCTTCGCCGACGTGGGCAGGGCTGCCGCGTCTCGAGCATTTTAGCAGGGCCCACGGCGGGCTGCCTAATATCACTGGGGCACGCTACCGCTTTGCCCCAGCCACCCGACCGCTAAAACTGCGCACCGACTGACACGTCGCAGCACTGCTTCTCGGCCCCGACACGGCGGGGCCTCCAAGCAGTGGCACCTCTGACTTCTGACCTCTGACTTCTGAGAGTTTGTGAATCATTCACAGACTCTGACATCTGACTTCTGACCTCTGACTTCTGACATCTGACTTCTGACCTCTGACTTCCAACCTCTGACTCCTGTCTACCCCCCTGCCTTCCGTTCCATTGCGACCGGGTCCGCGGCCGACTATCCTGGCTAGGCACGCCCTGGAGATCAAGCCGCATGGAATACCGCGACCTGGGCTCGACGGGCATCGAGGTCTCGGCCGTCTCGTTCGGCGCGGGACCGGTGCCTGCCCTGATGACTGCCGGCAGCCGCGATAAGCAACGCAGCACCGTCGAGCGCGCGCTGGCGGCAGGCGTCAATTGGTTCGATACGGCTGCCACGTATGGCGACGGTGCCTCGGAGAGCAGCCTCGGAGCGGCCCTCCGCGAGCTGGGGGGCGCCGGCCGGGTCCACGTGGCAACCAAAGTCAGGCTGATGCCCGACCAGCTCGGCGACATCCGCGCCGCTGTCCGGCAGTCCGTCGACGCCAGCTTGCAGCGGCTGGGCCTCCAGCGCGTCACGCTGCTGCAAGTGCATAACTCGATCACCGCCCGGCGGGGCGAGCTGCACACCTCGATCACGCCCCGCGACGTGCTGGGGCCGGGCGGAATGCTCGATGCCTTCCAGAGTCTGCGCGACGACGGACTTGTCGAGCACTTCGGCTTGACCGCGCTAGGTCAGCAGGCCGCCTTGCAGGAAGTGCTGGAGTCGCGTGCGTTTGCCAGCGTGCAGCTTGCCTACAACCTGCTCGATGCAACCGCCGGCAGCGCCGCGGGCAGCGCAGCACGGCTTCTCGGCCCCGACACGGCGGTCCGCCAAAGGCGGACAAGCAGTGGCACGTCGCTGGAGGCGGACGGCGACAGCTTGCTTTCGTTTTGCAGCCGGGCCCGCATCGGCGTGCTCGCCATCCGCGTTTTCGCTGGCGGAGCGCTGGCGGGCAAACCGCCCAGCCGGCATACGCTGACCACCAGGTTCTTTCCGCTGGCGCTGTACGAGCGCGATGCCCAGCGGGCCCGGCAGTTGGCCGAAACGCTGCCGCCCGGCCTGCGCATCAAGGAGGCGGCCGTGCGGTTCGTCCTGAGCCAACCCGGCGTTTCCAGTGCGCTGGTCGGCTTTTCCAGCGGAGAGGAAGTTGACGAGGCCGTTCGCTTCGCCGCCGCGGGGCCGCTTCCGCCCGCCGCTCTGGAGACTATCGGCCAGGCGCTGTCGCATCCAATAAACGACGGGTCCGGGAGATCCACGTGAGCCACGCCGTGCCGAACATCGACGAAGGCGCCCCACTCTCCCGCCGCGCGCGATACCTCGTGCTGGCCGTCGCCTTTCTCGGCTGGATGTTCGCCGGCACACAGATGTCGATCACCCCCTTGATGAGCCGTTCGGCCACCATCGACCTGCTCTGGCCCGATCAGCAAGGCCAGGCGCTGTCGCAGGAGCAAAGGGAATTGGTGGGGCTCTGGTTCTCCTGGCACAATGCCTCGTTTTTGTTCGGAGCGGCGGCCGGCGGACTGTTGTTCGGCTGGCTCGGCGATCGCGCGGGCCGCACCCGCGCCATGGCCTGGAGCATCCTCTGCTATTCCTGCTTCTCGGGACTCAGCTACCTGGTCGTCGATCCGCACCAACTTCTGGTGCTGCGGTTCCTCACCTGCCTGGGCGTGGGAGGCATGTGGCCCAACGGCGTGGCCCTGGTCTCGGAAGCCTGGTCGGAGGTGTCGCGGCCCACGCTGGCGGGAATCATCGGCACCTCGGCCAACGTGGGCATCGTGATGATGGGCGTTGCCAGCATCTATTTCCGGATCACGCCCGAAAGCTGGCGGTGGATGATGCTGGTGGGAGCGATGCCGGCCCTGCTGGGCATCTTTGTCTGGGCGGCCGTGCCCGAATCGCCACGCTGGGCGGCCGGCCGTCTGCGCACCGGCCAGGTCAGGCCTCCGGCGCCGGTCGCGGAGATCTTTCGCCCGCCGCTGTTGCACCTGACGTTGATCGGAATCTGCCTGGGCACGGTGCCTCTGTTGGGCGGTTGGGGCAGCGGCAACTGGCTCGTTCCCTGGGCCGACGAGGTCGGGGGCACGGCCGACCCGTATCTCAAAGGCTGGACGCAGGTGATGCGATCGCTTGGCGGCACGCTGGGCAGCCTGGCCGGCGGCTGGGTGGCCGGCGCCCTGGGCCGGCGGCGCTCGTACTTTTTGATCAGCCTGGCATCTCTGGCGATCAGCGCTTACATCTTTCGTTCCTTGCACCCGGCCACGGCGGGCGAATACTCGTTTAGCGATTTTGCTTGGGGCCTGATCGGCGCCGGCCCGGCGATCGGCATCGAAACGGTCAACCTGTTTTCGCTATGGGCCTTCATGCTGGGCGTGTTCAGCGGCCTGTACTTCGGCTGGCTGCCGCTGTGCCTGCCCGAGCTGTTTCCCACCCGGGTGCGGTCCACCGGCGCCGGGGTGGCCTTCAATTCCGGGCGCGTGGGCGCCGCCATCGGCGTGCTGGGCGCCGGCGAACTGATCAAGTCGCACTACGGCGGCGATTACGGCCGGGTGGGCGCCATCACCAGCTTGATCTATGCCGTGGGCATGATCGTCATCTGGCTGGCCCCCAAGACCGACCAGAAATTGAAGGACTGAATTGGAGGTACCGCATGCGCCGCCGAACATTCATGAAACGTTGTGCCTGGACCGCGGGCGCCGCCAGCCTGCCGTGGACGCTGGCCCGGCCGGTACGCGCCGGCCTGCTGGGACGCGCGGAGGCCGCTGCCGACGTGGTCATCGTGGGCGGCGGCCTGGGAGGCTGTGCCGCGGCCTTGGCGGCCGTGCGCGGCGGTGCCAGCGTCGTCATGACCGAAGAGACCGACTGGATCGGCGGCCAGTTGACCCAACAGGCCGTGCCGCCCGACGAGCATCCCTGGATCGAGTCGTTCGGTTGCACGCGCAGCTACCGCCAGCTCAGGCAACGAATCAGGCAATACTATCGCGACCACTACCCTCTGACAGCCCAGGCGCGCGGGCAGCAGCACTTGAACCCGGGAGCCGGCTCGGTGTCGCGGCTGTGCCACGAGCCGCGGGTCGCGTTGGCCGCCATCGAATCGCTGTTGGCGCCGCACGTCAGTTCCGGGCGGCTGAAGATTCTGCTCAACACGATCGCGATCGCGGCTGAAACCGAGGGGGACTCGATCGGGGCCGTGCGGGTCCAGGGCCTTTTGACCGGCGACGAGCGCACGCTGAGGGGCAAGTATTTTCTCGATGCGACCGAGCAGGGCGACTTGTTGCCGCTGGCGGGCGTCGAGCACGTGACCGGCTTCGAGTCGCAGTCCGAGACAGGCGAACCGCACGCGCCGTCCGAGGCACAGCCGGACAACATCCAGTCGTGTACCTGGTGCTTTGCCGTCGACCATCTGGAAGGCGAGGGGCACACGATCGACAAGCCGGCCGAGTACGAATTCTGGCGCGGCTACGTGCCCGATTTGCGCCCGCCCTGGCCCGGCCCGCTGTTGAGCTGGTCGATGAGCGACCCGGTCACCCTGGGTCCGCGGGCGGTCACGTTCGATCCAGCAGTTAAACCGGGCGGCAAAGGGCTCAACCTTTGGCTCTACCGCCGGATCGCCGCCCGCCAGCAGTTTGCCGAGGGGACGTATCCCAGCGACATCACGCTGGTGAATTGGCCGCAGAACGACTACTGGCTGGGCAACCTGCACGCAGTCGCACCCGACGAAGCGCAGCGGCATCGGAGGCGGGCGGCCCAGCTCAGCCTGTCACTGCTTTATTGGATGCAGACCGAGGCGCCGCGGCCCGACGGCGGCACGGGCTGGCCGGGGCTGCGTTTGAGGGGCGACCTGCTCGGCTCGAGCGACGGCCTGGCCAAGTACCCATACATCCGCGAATCGCGGCGGATCAAGGCCGAGTTCACCGTCGTCGAGCAGCAGGTGGGGACCGAGGCCCGCATGCAGGCGACCGGCAAGGGGCGCGACGAAGTGTCGGCCGAGCCGTTCGCCGACTCGGTGGGAGTGGGCAGCTACCGGATCGACCTGCACCCCAGCAGCGGCGGCGACAATTACCTGGACATCAGCTCGCTGCCTTTCCAGATACCGCTGGGGTCGTTGATCCCGGTGCGGATGGAGAACTTGCTGCCGGCCGCCAAGAACCTGGGCGTCACGCACATCACCAACGGCTGCTACCGCCTGCACCCCGTCGAGTGGAACATCGGTGAGGCGGCCGGCGCATTGGCCGCCTTTTGCACCGCCCGCGGCGAGCCGCCTCGCCGCGTGCGCAATCACCCGCCCCTGCTGGCCGATTTCCAGCGGGCCTTGGTTGGCGACGGATTCGAACTCGGCTGGCCTCGGGTTACGCCACGGTAAATTGAGCCGCCCGCGTCGCGTGGCTGGGGCAAAGCGTTAAGCGTGCCACTGGTCTTCGTGACCCGCATTCAATGGGGGATGCTTCCGCTTCTTTGTTCCCCTTGTCGCCTTGTCGCATTGTCCCCTTGTCGACTCTTCCCGCTTACGGGGTGATGGCCCGCAGCACGTTGCGGATCGGTTGGCCGGGTATGTACACCTTGGGCCGCACGATGACCGGCCGACCCACCATCACCGGGCTGAAGGCAGTCACTGGCGAATAGCTGGTTACCACGGGGCTGTACGTCACCACGGGGCTATAGGACACCACCGGGCTGTAGCTGGTCACCGGACTGTAGCTGGTCACCGGACTGTAGCTGGTCACCGGGCTGTAGCTGGTCACCGGGCGGTAGCTGGTCATCGGGCGGTAGCTGGTCATCGGGCGGTAGCTGGTCACGGGACTGTAGGTGGTCACGGGGCTGTAGGTAACCGCCGGGGGGCTATAGTACGTCGTCACGGGTGCATAGCTGCGTACCACGGGGCTGTAGGCAGTCACCGGCCGATACGTGGTGACCGGCGCAGACGTGACGACCGGAGAATAGCTGGTCACCACGGGGCTGTAGCTTTCATAGACGACCGGCGCCTCGGAAACGCTGTACGTCGAGACGTACGAGGGGCCGACAATCGGGCTGTACGTTTCGACGTACACCTGTCCCATCGCCGTGGCCGCGGCGGTCAAAATAACGAGCGCGGACAACAAAGCGGCAACTCTCATCGTGCGATCCTCCTTGCAAAGAACACGGGTGCAGCGGGTTTCTCACTCATGGCGACCGAACCGATTGTAACCTGGGCCGTCAATTCGGCAACGGCTCCGGATCCAAGATCGGTTTTTATCCTGATCACTTCCGAAAACTTGCCCGGTTCACCGCCGGCCACGAACGTCATGGGGAGCAGGTGCACCTTCTTTTCGCCTTCCGGCAGCTCGAACTCGAAATGCTCGTTGTCGCACTCGACGCCGGTAATGCGGAACGGCTGCTTGCCCTGCACGACCAGTTGACGGGTGATCCGCTGGCCCGGCGCCACGCTTCCCAGCGAGAGGCTCGCCGGGCTGACGCTGAGCTGTGGAACCACCCGCCCTTCGACCATCAGCGGCACTCGCGACATACGGCGGTCGTTGGTCAGCAGGAGCAGTTGTTCCCGCAGGTATCCGGCCGGCGCATCCTGGCTGAGCCGCACGGCCAACTCGTAAGCGTGCTCGCCGGCCCGGCTCGACACCTGTGCCCAGGACACATCGAGGTACGGGATCTTCGGCTGGACGTCCACGATTCGCCAGTCGGAGCGGCCGGCATGCCGAACGCGCACCCGCCGCACGGATGCTTCGCCCTGGTCGACGTCGCCAAAGCGCACGGCCCCCGGATCGAGGACCACGTCGGTGCGGATGTAGCCGTCCACGCGCAACTGCACTTCCGCATAGGCGGGCCGATCGATCACCACCGTCAGCGTGGCGCCGCGCTGGCCGCGAAAGCGGTCGGTGTTGTAGCGGACGACGACCTGCCCCCGCTCGCCGGACTTCAGCGTCTGCCTGCTGATCGAGGGTGTCGCGCAGCCGCAACTGGCCCGCACAACCGCGATGTGTATCTCGTCCCGATAGAGGTTCGTCAGCGTGAAGCGGTGTTCCACGGCCGCGCCACGGGCCACCGCGCCAAAGTCGTGGCTCGTCTGGTCGAACATTGTGGCGGCCCATTGCTGGGCACCAGCCAAAGGGGCACCGGCCAGCATGCATGTCAAGCTGAGCAATAAACGCGAGGCAACAGCCACAGCACGCTCCTGGGCCCCGCATTTCAGGGCACTGTTATTGTAAGGCACTGTCGCACACGGATTCCAATCGGCCCCCGCCTGACGGTGCAGCTCTTGCGCACAAGGAGATGCACTTCCGGTGCCAAGAGCGGGCGGCCTCATCGATCAGGCGCCGGCCGCAATTCGTAACTGGTTGGCATTATGATACTTGAGCGCGGTCTGCTCGAAGCCCGCTAGGCTGCGGTAGATGCACAAGCCTGGCAGGATACGCGCCAGGCGGCAGTATCGGGGACGGGTCTACCCCACCTCACGCACTTGCGGAACCTGCCGCAGATCGTGCGGGCGGGCGTGCTTTGGTCGGACGCCAATCGGATCGAACTGGGGCTTGAATGCGACGTCGTCGGCATGTCGCATATCAAGCGGCGGCGACTGCAAGAGATCGAGGTGAGCTGCCACGCGGGCACACACGTCGGCGATTATGTGCCTTTCTACTTCTGTCCACGATCGATCATGCTCTATACGAATCGGATGCCGACAACTGACACGAGAAAGGCCTGGAGGTCCTGATCATCGAATCGCTGGTGCTCAAGGCGCGGTTACACAGGGCGAGCCGGAAGATGTCCTGGTCGTCCCGCCGTTTGTTCAGACGAAAGGCAAAACGCAGCGGGCGCCATTCCGCCGGTACGTGCTTACCGGCGTGCCGCGCGGCGCCGATTGACGATTCTGAGGCGATTTCCTATGATTGGGCCAGTCGTACTCAAGACGGGTAAAAACGGACGGCTATGACAGCCCCTCGGTGCTTCCGGCACGGTGGGGTTTTTTATTTGAACTCGAAGCCCCGCCGGCCTGAGCCGACGGGGCTTTTTTCATCCGGCCAGTGCATCCCCCGTTCCGATCGGCCAGGGAGCTCAGCACATGCCTCGCGGAGACAAGTCGAAGTACACAGACAAACAGCAGCGCAAAGCGGAGCACATCGAGGAAGGCTACAAAGAGCGAGGCGTCTCCGAGGACGAGGCCGAACGCCGCGCCTGGGCCACCGTGAACAAGATGGACCAGGGGGGCAAAAAGAAAGGCGGCTCGGGCCGCGGGAAAAAAACGAACAAGGGGCCGGCCAAGAAAGGCGGCCGCATCGGTGGAGCGGCATCGGCGGCGCGGAGCAAGCAAGCCCGCTCGAAGTCGGCCAAGAAAGCCGCCCGAACGCGAAAGAAGAAGAAAGCGGCCAAGAAGAAGTAACGCATTGGCTCTCCATTTGTCCACACGCACAATCGAAAGGGACTGGCATGGCAAGGAAGAAAAAGGTCCGCTACGCCGTGGTGGGTTTGGGACATTTCGCCCAGGTGGCCGTGCTGCCGGCCTTTGCCAACGCCAAGCGCTGCGAGCTGACGGCGCTGGTCTCCGACGATCCGGCGAAGCTGGACGAGCTGAGCAGGCAATACGGCGTCGAGATCCGCGCCAGCTACGACGACTTCGACCCTTTTCTGGCCAGCGGGCAAGTCGACGCCGTGTACCTGGTGCTGCCCAACCACTTGCACCGCGATTACACGGTCCGCGCCGCCCGGGCCGGCGTACACGTGCTGTGCGAGAAGCCGATGGCCGTCACCGAGGAAGATTGCCGGGAGATGATCCGCGCCACGGATGAAGCCAACGTCAAATTGATGATCGCCTACCGGCTGCACCTGGAAGAGGCGAACCTGAAGACGGTCGAAGTCGTCACGTCGGGCCAGATCGGCGAGCCGCGGATCTTCAACTCCCTGTTCTCGATGAACGTCACCGACGAGGACAATATCCGCCTCGACCGCGAGAAGGGGGGCGGAACGCTCTACGACATCGGCGTCTACTGCATCAACGCGGCCCGCTACCTGTTCCGCGACGAGCCGATCGAGGTCAGCGCCTTCAGCGCCAACAACGGCGAGCCGCGGTTCCGCGAGGTCGACGAGATGACCACCTGCATCCTGCGGTTTCCGGGCGAGCGATTGGCCAGCTTCACGTGCAGCTTCGGCGCGGCCGACGTCTCGAGCTACCAGGTGGTGGGCACCCGGGGCGACGTGCGGCTCGACCCGGCCTACGAGTACCGCGGCAAGCTCAAGCAGCATCTAACGATCGAGGGCAAGACCAAGAGCAAGACGTTCAACCGCCGCGACCAGATTGCCGCGGAGCTGACCTATTTCTCCGACTGCATCCTCAAGGGAAAGGAGCCGGAGCCCAACGGCCGCGAGGGACTGGCCGACGTCCGCGTGGTCCGCGCCTTGTACCGCTCGGCCGAAACGCGGCAGCCGGTCGAGCTGGAGCCGTTCGAGAAGCGGCGGCGGCCCCAGCCCGAGCAGGAAATCGAACGGCCCGCCCCTTGGACCCGTCCCGAGCCGGTCCATGCCGAGGGTCCCAGGGGCAATAGTTGATTGCGCGTTACTACGCTGCCAGGCGGCGAGAGGGCTCCTGTCCGCCGGCAACTTCGTCCAGGTATGCCAGCAGTTCGTGCTGGTAGCGCTCGGTGTCGAACGAGACGGCTTGGCCGCGGGCCAGATGGGGGCTGAACTGGTCGGGATGCCGCTCGAACCACTCGATCGCTTCACACAGGCACTCGGCGGTTTGCTGGCTGAACAGGAACCCGGTGCCGCGCCGCAGTTCGCCGGCCGGTTGGATTGTTTCCGTCGCGCCGCCGCGGTCGAAGGCGATCACGGGCGTGCCGCAGGCCTGGGCCTCGACCGGCACAATGCCAAAGTCTTCCTGGCCGGGGAAAACCAGAGCGCGGCAGCGGCGCATGTGCTCGCGCACCTCCTCGTCGCTCCGCCAACCGAGCAGTTGCACGTCTCCGCCGGCCAGGGCCGCCAGCCGGCTGGCTTCGGGTCCGGCGCCGATCACGATCAGCCGCCGGCCCAGCCTGCGGCAGGCCCGCACCGCCAGGTCGATCTTCTTGTAGGGGACCAGGGCCGAAACGCAAAGGTAATAGTCGTCGCGCGGGACGGCGGCCGGGCAATAAAACCGGGTGTCGACCGGCGGATAGATGACGCGGCTCGAGCGGCCGTAACACTCGGCGATCCGCCTGGCAACCGTGTGGCTGATGGCCACGTAGTGCGTCACGCGCTGGCTGGCCGCCAGGTCCCAGCGGCGAACCAGCTCGAGCAGGACGTCCCGCGCAGCCGCCGGCCAATGCCCCGGCAGCCAACCAGCCAGCCGGCCCTGGGTGGCTTTGCCGAAGTAGTCCTCTCGCAATTGCCAGGCATAACGCATCGGGGTGAAGCAGTAACAGACGTGCGGCACACCCGGCGGCACGCGGATCCCCTTGGCCACTGCATGGCTGAAACTGAGCACCAGGTCGACGTCGCCAGGCAGCCGCAGGCTCTCGATGGCCCGCGGCATCGCCGGCAGCCAGTAGCGGTAATGTCGGCCGATGCCCGGCACGCGCTGCAAAAAGCTGGTGCGGATTCGCATCCGCTCGATCGCCGGCGAGGCGCTGCCCGCCTTGTGCAAAAGCGTGAACAGCTCGGCGTCGGGATAGCGGCGGCAGGCGACTTCGAGGCACTTTTCGCCGCCCCGCATGCCGGTCAGCCAATCGTGGACCAGCGCGATCTTCATAGTCGGCCAACGGCGTGGAATGCGACGGCCGCCAGGCGGCTTTTTTGCTACGATTTCCGAGGGCGGGATGGTCCCACAATCGATCGATCCTCGTCAAGGCGACTCAGCACACGTGAAAACGGAATGGTGGCACCGACTCCCATGCAACGCCGTCCACCCATTCGCGGCCTGATCTTCGACCTGGATGGCACGCTGGTCGACTCCGGACTCGATTTCGAGCTGATGCGGCGCGAGATGGGTCTCAAACCGGGCCGCCCGCTGTTGGAAGCGCTGGCCGAGCTCGATCCCGCCAGGGCCGATGAGTGCCGCCTGATCCTGAGCCGGCACGAGCGCGACGGGTCGTTGCGAGCTACCCTGATGCCCGGCGTCCACGCGTTTCTCAGCGCGATCGCGGGGCGGGGCCTGCGGCAGGCCGTGCTGACCCGCAACAGCCGCGAAGCCGCTCTGGCCACGCTGGGCCGCCTCGGTCTGGCTTTCGATCCGATCGTGGCTCGCGAAGACGCTCCAGCAAAGCCGGACCCGGCGGCAATTTGGAAAATCTGCGAAGCCTGGGGGTTGCCGGGTGAGCAGGTGGCCATGATCGGCGACTTCTACTTCGACATCGAGGCGGGCCGGCGGGCCGGCGTGCGAACGGTGCTGTATACGGGCCGCCGCGACCCATTGGCCGTGGAAGGATGGGGGAAGGCCGACTTCTGCCTGGAATGCTTCGCCGACGCGGAGGGGTTGCTGGCCTGGTTGGAGCAACCGGACTAGGGGCCAACGTGGCCATTTGTTACACTTCGCCGCCCCCACGAACCGTGCCGGACCGCCAGGTTGGAGACGCATTCGATGCCATTATCAAAGAGGTCGTTCATAAAGTGTTCGGCGGCCCTCGTCGCACTATTTGCGCTGCTGTCCGGGGGCCAGCGCGAGTGCACCGCCCAGCCGCCGCGGGGGAGGCAGCCAGCCGAGCTGGTGCCGGCCGGGCCGCAGCCGCGTCGCGAAGGACCAACCCGCCCGGCGGCGGGTCCTGCCCGGCCGGGGGTACGATCGCCGCAGCTCGATCTGCCGGAGCCGTTTCGCCTTACGCCCCAGGAACAAGCCACGTTGGACCTGGTGCTGAGGGCCTGGGAAGAGCGAAGCGGCAGGATCAAGACGCTCAAGTGCAGTTTTACGTTGCGTGAATACGACCTCGTATTCCGCAACGTCGATGAGGGACAATCGCTGGCCCCCAAAAGGCAGTCGGAAGGCCGCTTGAGTTACATTGCTCCGGACAAGGGCGAATACGAGATACCGGACGAAGAGCATTGGATCTGTGACGGCAAGTCGATCTTTGAATTCAGTTTCGATAAGCGTCAGCTTGTCGAGCGGCCGCTGCCGCCCGAAATGCAAGGCAAGGCGATCACCAACGGCCCGCTTCCGTTTGTGTTTGGAACCACGGCCGACGCTTTGCACCGCCGCTATTCGATGCGGGTCATCCCGGACCGGGAGCTTCCGGAGCAACACGAAGGGCAGGTGTGGCTGGAGGCCCGTCCGCGCTTCCGGCAGGATGCGGCCAATTTTCGATCGGTGACGGCCATCCTCGACGACCGCAAGTTGCTGCCGGTGGCCGTCGAGCAGGTGCTGCCCAACGGCAACCGGACTTCGTACGTGTTCCGCAACGTATCGGTCAACAATCCCCTGGATGTCTTGGGCGGGCTGTTCAAAGAGCCGCGCGCGCCGAGGGGTTGGCAGCGGGTGATCGAGCGGCCGCCGCTGGACGAGAGCCAGTTGGCCGACCCGCCGGCACAGCCGCGGCAACAAGCCGGCCGCCGTCGTGTCCCGCTTCGTTAAAGAGCAGCCAGCGGCGGCCTGGGCGAGCGATGGCGGGCGGCCGACGGCAACGGCTGCGCAGTCTGGCGTTCCTTCCTCCTTTCCGCCGGTTTCCGATCATCTTGCCGGACCAGACTTTAAATTACGGACGCCTGGCGCGCCGCCTTGCTGAATTTGACTCGTTACCCCACCGCCATATAATCTAGGCGGCCGAAAGGCCAAGGGTGCAACCACTTGCGCCGTGTCACGCCAGGCAAGAACCTTCCATGGAACGCGAGCCCTTCTCAATGCACAGCGTATCGGGGTACAGCGTATCGGGGCGGCCCACACGCGTTTGCCGGCGGGCTCACGGCAGCCTTGCCGAAGCCCTGCTGTTGCTGCCGTTGGCCCTGCTTTTTCTGGCGGAATTCGTAACGCCGGCCGCACTCGCCCAGGCGGGCAAAGACGAGAAGGGCAAGGCCGCGGGGAACGCCAAGGCCGCATCCAAGGAACGGCGTGCGGGCCGGCTGATCCGCGTCGCCGCGCCCATCACCGACAAGGTCGATTCCCGCGTCAAGCGGCTGGTCGACGAAACGATCCGCCAGGCGAAGGAAAAAGGCGAATGGCCCGTGTTGATCTTCGAGATCCATCCGGGACGCAGCGAGTTCGGCCAGGCGGTCGACCTGGCCCGCTACCTTTCCAGCCCCGCCTTGAACGGCGCCACGACGGTCGCCTACCTGCCTGGCACGGTGACCGGCCACGCCGTGCTGGTGGCGATGGCCTGCGACGAGATCATCATGCACGAAGAGGCCGAGATCGGCAGCGCCGGCGAGGCGGAGTCGGTGATCGAGCCATCGGTGCGCAGCGCCTACCGCGAGATTGCCAACCGCCGCAAGACGGTCCCGGTGGACCTGGCGCTCAAGATGCTCGATCCGTCGAAGGAACTGCTGGTGGTGGAAACCGACGTCAGCCGCGAGTACGTGCTGGCGGAGCGATTGGCGGAGCTGCGCAAGAAAAAATCGGTGGTTTCGTCCAAGGTGCTGATTCCGGCCGGCAAGCCGGGGGTCTTCTCGGGCAGCCAGGCACGGGAGCTGGGCTTTGTCAGCTACCTGGCCGCGGAACGAACCGACGTGGCCAAGGCGCTGGGCTTGCCGAACAAGGCCGTCGAGGAGGATGTGTCCGACGGCGAGCTGCGGCCCGTACGGATCGCGCTGAAGGGTCCCATCTCGGCGTCGACCGCCGGGCAGGTTCAGAACATGATCCAGAACCAGATTCGCGACAACGACGTGAACTTTATATGCGTCTGGATCGATAGTCCCGGCGGCTCGCCGCTGGACAGCATCAACCTGGCCAACTTTCTGGCCGGTCTCGACTCGACCCAGCGGCGCACGGTGGCTTACATCCCGTCCGAAGCGCGGGCCGACGCCGCCTTCGTGGCCCTGGCCTGCGACCAGATTGTCATGCACCCGCGGGCCGTGCTTGGCGGACCGGGCACCTTCGACATCCCCAAGGCCGACGTGCAGGTGATCGTCCAGTCGGTGATGGGCATCGCCGAGCAGAAGCGCCGTTCACCGGCGCTGGCGGCCGCCATGATTGATCCGAACCTGACGGTCCACCGTTACACGCGCCAGACCGACGGGCTGGACGATTACTTCAGCGAGGCCGACCTGGCCGCCCTCGACGATGCCAAAGAGTGGCGGCGGGGGGAACGGATCACCACGCCGGGCCGGCCGCTGCGGCTGGACGGCGCCACGGCCGAGCAACTCGGAGTGGCCCGCGACGTCGTCCACGACTTCAACGAGTTCAAGGCCCTCTACGGCCTGGAGGACGACCCCACGCTGGTCGAGCCGGGCTGGGCCGATTACCTGATCGACGCCCTGAACTCGCCCGGTATTTCGTGGTTCTTGTTGTTGCTGGGCGGAGCGGCCCTGTACGCGGAGCTGCAGTCGCCGGGCATCGGTCTGGGCGGGTTGATCGCCGGACTTTGCTTTTTGCTCTATTTCTGGAGCGCTTACCTGGGCGGCACGGCCGGCTGGCTGGAAGTGCTGCTGTTTGGGGCGGGCATGGTCTGCTTGTTGTTGGAGATCTTCGTCTTGCCCGGCTTCGGCCTGTTCGGCCTGGCCGGCGGGCTGTTGGTGATTTGCTCGTTGATTCTGGCCAGCCAGACGTTCGTGCTGCCCCGCAACGAGTACCAACTGGCCCAGTTGCGAAACCACCTGTTCGTGCTGTGCGGCGCGGGGGTGGGCACGGTGGCGGCCGCCGCCTTGATGCGCCGCTATCTGCCTCACGCCCCGGTGTTCAACCGCATGCTGCTGGCGCCGCCTTCCGAGGAAGAGATTTCGGTTATCGCCGAGCGTGAAGCGATGACACGGCTCGACCATTTGCTGGGCAGCCGGGGCGAAACCTCCACGCCGCTGATGCCGGGGGGCAAAGCACGTATCGGCGACCAGCTCGTCGACGTGATGGCCGACGGCGGCTTCGTGGAGCGAGGCAAGCCGATTGAAGTCATCGAGGTCCGCGGCAGCCGGGTCGTCGTCCGCGAGATAACGTAGAGGCCGGCGCTATGGATCCCCTGGGTTGGGCGGCGGTTTTGCTGTTGATCGGCCTGGCGTTGGCCGTGCTGGAGGTGTTCGTGCCCTCCGGCGGCATCATCGGCTTCTTGTCGATCCTGGCGGCGCTGGCGGCGATCGTGCTCGCTTTCCGCCAGGGGTACGGGTACGGACTCGGCTTTTTGGGGGCCGCCGTGGTGGCGCTGCCGGCGGCCCTGGCATTGGCGCTGCACTGGTGGCCTGCCACGCCCATGGGCCGCCGCGTGCTGCTGCCGGTTCTGAGCCCCGACGACGTGCTGCCCGACGACGACGAGCGGCTGAACCTGAAGTCGCTGGTGGGCCAGGTCGGCCAGGCCCGCTCGCTGATGCTGCCCAGCGGTTTGGTGGCGATCCAGGGACACAATGTCGACGCCGTGAGCGAAGGAATGGTGATCGAGGCGGGCCAGTGGGTGCGGGTGATCGAGGTCCGCGGCACGCGGGTAGTGGTCCGGCCGACCGACCCGCAGACGCTGCCCAGCGACCCGAAGGATCCCTTGTCGCAGCCGATCGACACGCTGGGTTTGAACCCGTTTGAAGATCCGCTCGCCTGACAGCCGGCCGCCGCGCCCCCGCGCTGGTTGGTTCCCTGGTGGGTTCGTCGGCTTGACAACCCTCGGTAATCCGGGGACGATTTGTGGCGGAGGACCCGATCAATGAACCGACTCGCCAGACACCTGTTTGCACAGGCCGACAACCTGTTTGCACAGGCCGACATGGGAAACGTTTTCTGGGTGGTGGGGCTGTTCGCCATCCTGGTGGTGGCGTTGGTGTTCTTTGCCATTTTTGCCCGCTACTTTCGCTTCTGGATCCAATCGGTCACGACCGGAGCGGGGATCGGCATCTTCGATCTCTTGGGGATGACTTTCCGCAAGGTCAACCCCACGATCATCGTCCGCAGCAAAATCATGGCCGTGCAGGCGGGGCTGGGCGAGGAGACGGGAATCACCAGCAACGCCCTGGAAGCGCACTACCTGGCCGGCGGCAACGTGCCGCTGGTCATCCGGGCCATCATCGCCGCCAACAAGGCCAAGATCATCGACCTCTCGTTCAAGCGGGCCACGGCCATCGACCTGGCCGGACGTAACGTGCTGGAGGCCGTGCAGACCAGCGTATATCCCAAGGTCATCGACTGCCCCGGCCGGAGCTCCGGACGCCAGTCGCTCGACGCCGTGGCGAAAAACGGCATCCAGCTCAAAGTCAAGGCCCGCGTCACGGTCCGCGCCAACCTGGCCCAGTTGATCGGAGGCGCCACCGAGGAGACCATCATCGCCCGGGTCGGTGAGGGAATCGTCAGCGCCATTGGCTCGTCCGAGTCGCACACCCAGGTGCTCCAAAACCCCGATCGCATCTCCAAGGCCGTGCTGGCCCGGCGGCTCGACTCGCAGACCGCCTTCGAGATCGTGTCGATCGACATCGCGGACATCGAGGTGGGCGACAACATCGGCGCCCGCCTGCAAGCCGACCAGGCCGAGGCCGACACCCGCCGCGCCCGCGCCGCCGCCGAAAGCCAGCGCGCCATGGCCGTGGCCCGCGAGCAGGAGATGATTGCCCAGATCGAGGAGAGCCGGGCCCGCGTGATCGAAGCCGAGGCCGAGGTTCCCAAGGCGATTGCCGAAGCCTTCCGCGACGGCACGCTGGGCATCCTCGATTACTACAAGCTGCGCAACGTCCAGGCCGACACCGACATGCGGACGGCCATCGCCGGCGGCAGCAGCACCAGCACTCGGATCGTGCAGAGGTCGCAGGCATGATCGGCTTGGCGGCGCTCTTGGCCGACGTCAATTGGGGCGCGCTGATCCCCATCTTTCTGTTCGTGATTTGGATCCTCAACCAGTTGCTCAGCGCGGCGGGGAAGGGTCAGAAAGCCCCCAAGCCGGCCGAGCGGCCTCGGCCGCGGCCGGCGCCTATCAACCCCCGGCGGCAGGAACTGAACGACGAGGTCGGCGAATTTCTGCGCCGCGCCGCGGAAAAGCGGGGCGGTCAGCCCGCGCCGGCCGAGGCGGCGCGGGAACAACGTGCGGCGGCCGCCGCCCGCCAGGCGCAGCGAGCGGTGGAACCAGTCGCCGTCCAGGCCGTCGACGAGCCCCCCAGCGGCTCGCGAGTCGCCGCCCACGTCCAGCAGCACCTCGGCACGCAGCAGTTTTCGCGGCGTGCCGGCCAGTTGCCCCCGGTCGACCAGGCCGACGAGCTGCTCGATTCGCACCTGCACCAGGTCTTCGATCATCAGTTGGGAAGCCTGGGGGGCCTGGGAATCCAAGCCGCCGAACCGGCCGAGCTGACAACGGAATCCGCCGACAATCAGGCCCTGCCCACGACGGCCACCGCCGAGGCTCTGGCAAGCTTGCTGGCCAACCCACAAACCCTGCGCGGGGCCATCGTCCTCAACGAAATCTTCACTCGACCCGAGCACCGCTGGTAAATCGCGCGGCGCCGGAGCTCGCCCTGGTCGCCGCCGCGCGAAAGCCGGCCGCGCACTTTGCCTCTCGTTCCAAGAAAGGACACGCTCGATGGCCGTCGCCCAAGTCGAACCGGGAAAAACCAAGCTCGGATGGATCGGGACCGGCGTGATGGGGTCGAGCATGTGCGGCCATCTCATCGACAAGGGTTTTTCGGTCACGGTCCACAACCGCACGCGGTCTCGGGCCGAGGGGCTGATGGCGAAAGGGGCCCGTTGGGCGGACACTCCCAAGGCGGTGGCCGAGGCCTCGGACGTGGTGTTCACCATCGTCGGGATGCCCAGCGACGTGCGGGCGGTGGTGCTGGGCGAGCGGGGGGCGCTGGCCGGCAGCAAGCCGGGTAACATCCTGGTCGACATGACCACCAGCGAACCCTCGTTGGCCGAGGAGATCGCCGTGGCCGCCGCCCAGCGCGCGGTACACAGCGTCGACGCGCCGGTGTCGGGCGGCGACGTGGGGGCGCGCGAGGCGCGGCTGTCGATCATGATCGGCGGCGGCAAGGAGGTGGTCGAGGCCCTGGCGCCGTGCTGGGAAGCGATGGGCAAGACGATTGTTCACCAGGGCGGCCCGGGGGCCGGGCAGCATGCCAAGATGGTCAACCAGATCTTGATTGCGACCAACATGATCGGCGTCTGCGAAGGGCTGTTGTATGCTTACCGATCGGGCCTGGAGTTGCCGACGGTGATGAAGTCGGTGACGCCCGGCGCCGCCGGCAGTTGGTCGCTTTCGAATCTAGGGCCGAGGATCATCGAAGGCAATTTCGCGCCGGGTTTCATGGTCGAGCACTTCATCAAGGACATGGGGATCGCCCTGGCCGAAGCCAAGCGGATGGGGCTGGCCCTGCCCGGCCTGGCCCTGGCCCATCAGTTGTACATCGCCTGCGCCGCCCAGGGGCACGCCCGCGACGGCACCCACGCGCTGGAGCTCGCCCTGGCATCGCTGTCGGGCATCGACTGGCGTCGCCGCTAGGCGCCCACCGGCCCCGCCGCTCGCTCTTTCGATCCGCGATATTGCCGGCATAGCCGGGCATCTGCTATCCTTACAGCTTCTCGGCAACAGCCTGCCCAAGGGCCGCTCTCGCGGCCCCTTCAACGGGCGCTTCTGCCAATCGTGCGTCGGCGTGTGGCGATCGGTCGGTATTGCAGGTCCAACGGATAAGACTCATGAAAGTTGATGGAGAGCGGTGTGGGAACTAAGAAGACAGGCAAGGGACGGCGTAAAGTTGGTCGCAAGAAGCGCCGCATGCGGGCCAAGATCAGGCACCGCAAAGGTTAGTCCTCGTCGTGGCGCGCGCCTTGCGCAAGCGCGGCGACGGGCCCGGCCACCGCGGTGGGCGCAGGCGGCGCAGTGCCCATGGGCGCCGCCAGCGGTCGGCCGACCATGAAGCCACTGCGGATCAAGAGCCCGCGACGCAAGTTTTCCGCGTCGCGCGACGACAACGGCGTGCCCCACATCGTCGGCGACTCGTGGCCCAGTGCCTTGTATGGCCTGGGCTATCTGCACGCCGTCGATCGCCCCACGCAGATGCTCTTCTCCAGGGCCGTGGCCAGCGGCCGCTCGGCCGAGCTGATCGCCGGCAAGCCGGAGCTGCTGGAAACCGATCGCTTCTTCCGCCGGGCCGGACTCTACCTGAACCTCGATCGCGAAGTCAGCCGGCTCGACGATCGGACCTTCGCCGGCCTCACCGCCTACTGCGAGGGCGTCAACGACGGCATGAAGCAGTCAGGCCGCTCCCTGGCAATGTGGGCCACCGGCTTCCAACGAGAGCCATGGAACCAGCACGCCGTGCTGCTGATCGGCAACTTGCTCAACTTCGGTGGCCTGGCCGTCGGGCAACAGCAGAACGAACGGCTGTTGCTGGAGCTGATCCTGGCCGGCGTCAACCGCGAAAAACTGCAGGAGTTGTTCAAGCCGCTTCTCGACTCGGCCGACTTCGACCTGCTGCGCCAAATCAAGATCTCCAGCCGGCTCTCCGACGAGGCGCTGGAGCTGATCGCCGACCTGCCTCGGCTGGCCGGCAGCAACGCCTGGGCCGTCAGCCCCATGCGCACCGCCGGCCGCGGCGCCTTGCTGGCCAGCGACCCGCACCTGGAGGTCAACCGGCTGCCGGCCATCTGGTACGAGGCGGTTGTGCAATGGGACCGGGGAAGCTATTGCCTGGGCGCCACGCTTCCCGGCTGCCCGCTGTTCGCGGTGGCCCGCACCCGGCAACTGGCCTGGGGCGTGACTTACATGAAAGGGGATACCAGCGACTACTTCATCGAAGACTGCCGCCGCGGCCAGCGGGGCTGGCAGTACCGCCGCCGCAACGATTGGCTCGACTTCGAGGTCCGCGAAGAGCGGCTCGGCCGCAAGGGCGGACCAAGCGAGGTCCTGCCCGTTTACTTCAACTCGCTGGGCACCTTGGAGGCCGATCCCGACGTCTGCGGACCCGGATATCTGCTGTCGACGGCCTGGACCGGGCACGCCGAGGGCACCGGCGGTTCGATGTCCACCTGGCTGAAGCTGGTAGCCTGCCAGAGCACGTCGGAGGCCATGGAACTGGTCCGCGACTGCCCGCAGCCCACGCTCTGCTGGATCTTTGCCGATGCCGAGGGGCACATCGGCAGCCAGGCCAGCGGTTGGATCCCGAGACGGCCCAAGAACCACAACGGCATGCTGCCGATTCCCGCCTGGGAGCCGGCCAACCATTGGCAAGGCTGGCTGGCCAGTCACCTGCTGCCGGCCAGCTACGATCCGCCCCAGGGTTTCGTGGCCAGTGCCAACGAGAACATCAACCCGCCGGGAGGTCCGTTGCTGGTCACCCAACCGGTGCCCGATTATCGCCGCCGCCGGATCGACGAACGGCTGTCGCAGTTGTCGGCCGCCACCCTGGCCGACATGCAGGCCTTGCAGTACGACGTGGTCAGCCTGCAGGCCCGCGAGCTGTTGGAGATCTTTCTGCCGCACCTGCCGCCCGGCGACGTCAAAGATCGACTGGCGCGGTGGGAGCACGCCTACGATCCGCCCAGTGTCGAGCCCGCGCTGTTCACGCGGCTGTATCGCAACGTGCTGTTGGAGATTTTTGGCCGCGACCCGAAACAACAGGGCGGCCTCGGCTGGCGGCGGATGCTCTATCTTTGTTCGCGGGCAGGTTTCTCGATGATGGTGGTGACCTGCATCGACCGGCTGCTCAAGAACGAGCACTCGCTCTGGTGGAGCGGCCGCGAGAAGGGAGAATTGATCCGCCGGGCGGCCGAAAAGCTCAATGCGGGCGACTTGCAGCCCTGGGCCGCCGTGAACGCCTTCAAGTTCACCAACCGCTTTTTCGAGGGCCGCTTGGTCGGCCGGGCCTTGGGGCTCCACACCAGCGACGTGCCGATGCCCGGCTGCCACGCGACGCCGTTTCAGGGTCACTTGCTGCGCGCGGCGACGCGGGAAACCACGTTCGCCCCCTCGTACCACTTTGTGGCCGACCTGGCGCATCCCGATGCCTGGACGAACCTGCCCGGCGGTCCCAGCGAGAGCTGGTTTTCGCGCTGGTACAAGAGCGACATCCCTCGCTGGTGCAAAGGGGAATACAAGCGGCTGGCCCCCGGCAGAGCCATCGACACGGCGGCGAAGTGAGGGACAGAGCGGCGGGCGCTGCAAAGGGCCAGCCTTTCTTCCCCGGAAACTGCGCCAGCCCACGAAGTGGGCGACAGTCAATAGCCGGGCGGCGTAAGCCCCCGGTTGCCGAGCAACAAACCTGTTTGTCAGCCCGCGAAGCGGGCGACAGCAAGGCGTGGTGCAGCGAATCGTCTGGCCACGACCTAAGCCGTACGCCAGGTGCTCGGACGAACTCGAAGCACCCAAGAAGACCTAACTTCGCGCCATGGTCACTGTCGCCCCTTTCGGGGCTTACGAGGCCTGTCCGTTGGCGCGTACCTTTCGCCCCGTCCGGGGCTGGTTGAAGCGATGGGAGGCATGGTCTCACGCGAAGAGTTTACTGCTCGTCGCGCCAAAACTCGTCGGAATAGGAGCGCTCGACGATCCGGCCGTACTCATCGAGCGAGCGGCGCTGCCCGACCGAGTGCCAGGGGTTGATCCCCTTCAGCTCCGGCATGATCTCGACAAGCTGGTCGACCAGCGTCTGGGCCAACCGCTGGATGCCGGGGTTCTCGGCCTTTTCGGCGATGGCGGCCACGGTCTTCATCACGCGGACCAGCCGGGCGCGCTCGAGCACGGGGGCCGAGAGCGGGGCGTGCGAGTCGACCAGCAGGTCGACCAGCGGAACTTCCAGGGCCTTTTGCCATTGGTAGAGACGGCTCAAGGGCAGGTCGGAGGTTTCCTCCTCCTCCCGCCGCAACTCGCGGACGTCGCTGCGCATCTGCAGCGCCACGCGGCGCAGCGAGACTCCCTGTTCGCGGCGAACTTCCTTGATGCGGTGCAATTGCTCGTCTTTGCGGGTCATGTCAGCCGTGGGCGGGTCGGCGGCGTTCAGCCCTTCCGTTTCCAGGTGCGAAATACTCATCTAACTCTCCTCGTCCAAAGCGTTCCAAGAATAAGGACCCAACGATGACGCAAGGGAATGAATCCACGGCTGAGCGGCCTTTGCGCATGCGCGCGGCGGGCCACAGCCATGAAGAACTGCCTGAGAAAAAGAAGACACTACTGAGCTGCCGGCCGAGAAAACCCCCGCCGCCAAGCACGAAAGTGCCCGAACAAAGAAGCCGCTCTCCAGCCGATAAGGCCGACGTTGTACGCCGCCATGCCTGACGGATCACCCGCCATCACGGCGCCGCTGCTTGCCCGCAACGCCGGCGGACCACTTCCAAGCTGACCCGCTGCTGTGTCTCCGGCTGTCTGGACCTCTGTTCCGGGAACAGCAAGCTACGAGACCTCCCCAATGCAATCCTAGGCAAGTGGCGCGCGGCGGGCAAGCCTTGCCGGGCGTATTTCGGGCCCGATTTGGTCAAACGTCCCGGCCGCCGGCGGCGGGTCGTGCCGCTGCTTGGCGAGCCAGGCCACGTGGGGCCAGGCGGCTGCGCCACGGTCAAACCTCGTGCCAGAACCTCCGCGACCACCGGAAGGGAGTCTGGGCCCGCACGCTGCTGGTCGACCCCGGTCGGCTTAAGGAAAAGCCGTTGGGGGAACGGCAAAGAAACCGCGTGGGCCTCGGGTGTGCCGTGGTAGAATATGGAAAGGGTATCTGGGAAGGACGCTTGTGTTTTCTGAAAAGCAGCTAAGGTTCTAGTAAGTGAAGCGCCTCACGGAAACCAGGAGATTCGCAATGGAGGACTCGGTGAAGGCAGGGTGTGGAGGTATGCCTGTCGTGTCGTTGGCCCAGCAATATGCCGCAAACCGGCGGAGATTCACGCTGGAGGAGTTGGCGGAGTTTCAGGGGAAATGGGTGGCGTTCAGCCGGGACGGAGCGAGGATCCTGGCTTCCGCGGCAACACAATTGGAGCTCGCCCGACAAGCCGAGGCGCTGGGACTCAAGCGGACGCAGTTCCGAATGGAACCAATAACCGACCCGGACGTGTCGCTCGTGCTTTGAGGCGTCGATGGGACTTCTTTTGCCCTATACGCCCTGCCCTGCGACCTCCGCCGCGGAGAGCCGCATCAGCGCTTTGCGGGCCGCCAGGCGCACCAAGAGGTCGCTGTCTTCGAGCCGAGCCCGAATCGCTTCCTGGGCCGACGAGGCGGCCGCGCCGAGCTCGCCGAGCGAGGCCACCGCGTGACGCCGCACCGAGGCGCTTGCGTCGGCCAGGGCCGCCACCAACGCCGGCACCGCCAGCGGCGCCTGCTGGTCGCCGGCCAGCCGCAGGCCGGCGGCGGCCGCGATCCGTTGGGGTTCGCCGCCGGCGGCCAGCAGCTCGACCAGCGTCGCCACGCCGCTGGCGCCGATGCGGGCCAGCGCCTCGGCCGCCCGGTCGCCGGGCATCGGGTCGCCGCCCACCAGTCGAGCCAGGCTGCTGGCGGCCGGGGCGGCGGCCGCTCCCATTTCGGCCAGGACTTTGGCCGCGGAGTAGCGGACCTGGATGTCGCGGTCGTGCAAAGCCTCGACCAGCACCGGCAGCGATTTCTGCGGATCGAGCTCCGCCTGCCGCAGCGCATCGCCCGATTGCCGCACCACGTAGGCGTTGTTCCTGGCCAGGTCGCGTGCCAAGGACCCGGTGGCGGCCTTGGCATGCGGCCCCAACTCGATCTGCCGATCGAGATATGCGGGACGCCGGGACCGCACCATCGTGGCCAGCTCCAAGATGCCGGCAATCAAGCATGCCAGGACCATCAAGAGCGCGGCGGCGACACCCATCATCATGATGAGGAACACGGCCGAGACGACGATGGCCGGGCCCGCGGGGGCCGCGGCGGCAGCTACCCACTGCGCGATGGTGGTGGCGGCAACTGAGAGAGCGCCGGCCAGGCCGGCCAGCGCCACGGTGGCGCGGAGGTTGTGCCGGCTGGCGAGTACCGCGACGTACACCAGGCAGAGAGACCAGCAATAGACGGCCAGGAACAGTGGTCCGCCGCCGACAGTCCAGGGCGTGGCAAACATCACGGCGAACAACAAGAGCAGGCTCGTCGCCGCCCAACCTCGAGACATAGGGTGGCTCGTGACAGGCCGCCTGAAGAAGAAGGCGACGACAACAAACGGCGCCGTGGCGAACAGCGCGGCGTCGAGCGTGACCACCAGCGGGAGAAAGATCGCCAACACGACTGCCGACGGCAGCGTCAGGATCAGCACTCGGCGCAGCGCCTTCTTGGCAATGGATTTCGCAGGATAACGGGCGTTCAGTGTGACGTTCAAGACGCCGAGAGCCACCACCGCCGCCGACGGCAAGGCGAGCGACGGCCAGCCGGTCGGCGCGGTCACGGCGACCAGCGCGATCGCGGCAAGGCCGGCCGCGGCGGTGAGCACCGTCAACACGATTTCGCCGCCGAGAAAAACCAGCGGGGGGCGATCGACGGACGGGTCGTCTGCGCGGGACAAGTGTGGGCCCTCGGCAACTACACCCCAAGCGGTTCAACACTAGACTCCGCCATTCTCGCGTTCCGAGGCGCCGCATGCCAGAAGAAAGCAGGAAGGGGCGATCGGGGGAAAGGGGCGAGGGGGCGCGGACGACACTGCTTGGAGCTGCCGACACGCCGGCAACTAACCAAGCAGTGGCACTCGACAGGGGACGATGAGGCGAACGGGGTCCCAAGTCCCAAGATCTAAGTCCCAAGTTCCAAGTCCTAAGCCCTAAGATCCAGACTTCCGCTTGGGTCGGTGGCGCAGGGCGGCTACGCAGATCTCCTGGCGGTTGTGCTGGAGCTGCCGGGCACGCACCAACGGAAAACCCCAACCGCGGATCCGCTCGATGTAATCAGGCGCGTGCCGGGCCAGGTCCCATTCCAGGAGCTTCAGCGTGAGCAGCAGGCCGCGGACATTCATCTGCCGGTGGGTGACGATCGCCTCCACGGTGTCGAGCGTATAGTTGGGCGCCACGTTCATGTCGGCCATCAGCCAGCGCGTGCCGCGCAGCTCGCGGCGGCGGACCTCGGCCCCACGCTTGCGGAGGTGCACGAAATTGGGATGGCCGAGCACGGCGGGGTGCATGGCCGCCGGATCGATCCCCGTGACCAGCAGCCCGCGCTCCAAGAGCGCCTGGCACGATCCGCCTGGGGCACAGCCGATTTCCACCGCGCGCTGGCCCGCTTCGACGTTCAGCCGCGACCAGCGCAGCGACTCCTCCATCTTCAGATAGGCCCGCGACACCGCGTCGTCCGGAAGCTCCAGCCGGCTCATGCCGCCCGGCCGCCTGGAGGACCAAGCCCGCGCGCGATGGTAGCCAACCCACCACTCGTCG
This sequence comes from Pirellulales bacterium, assembly GCA_040901675.1. GTDB lineage: Bacteria > Planctomycetota > Planctomycetia > Pirellulales > JAICIG01 > JBBDNX01. The sequence continues at coordinate 266,266 of JBBDYJ010000010.1, forward strand.
GGCTCGACCAGCACGCAGTCGAGCACCAGCTCGCCCGCGCGGGCCAGCGGGTTCTTTTTCGGCCCGGCCGCGCCGGCGGGCCAATGCGAGCGGATGGCCGCTTCGGCCTGGTCCGACTCCGGGGTGAATCCCGGCTGGTAGCCATGTTCGCCGGGCGGCATTCTATCGCGCGGCCAGACGTGCAGCCGCTCGAAGGGCCGGCCGCCGGCCAGTCCGATCACCTGCCTGGCCAGGTCCGCCGAGTCGCCGGCCTTGGCCTTGCCAAGCGAAAAGGCATAAGAGCGGGCAAACACGCTGCCCAGGTCGAAGTCGTCGGCCAACCGCGCGGCATCCGGCAGCTTGAACGTGAGAAAGCCGGGCCGCGAATAGGCAAAGCGGAACTCAGGCCAGCGAGCGGCCAGCTCATCCTTGACCGCCCGCTCGGCCCCAACCTGGCACGTGATGAGAATGAAGCGGTCATTGGTCATTGGTCATTGGTCATTTGTCATTGGTCATTGGTCATTTGTCATTGGTCATTGGTCATTGGTCATTGGTCATTGGTCATTGGTCATTGGGCGGTGGTCGGTGGGCAGTGGGCAGTGGGGAGCAGGAAGAACTGGACGGACGAGGCGCTCACGCCAAGGCGCAAAGACGACGCGACGGACGAGGAAGAAGATTGGCCACGAAAAGGCACGAAAACGCAGGAGAAAAGAAAAATGACGGACAAACGCACCTCTTACTTCTTGCTCACAAAAACCAAGAACTAAGTTCTACTTTGGCACGACGCGCATGGTGTAGTAGGCCTCGCTGGGGAAAAACTTTTGGCCCTTGGGCGCCAGGTTCTTCAGCCGCAACTCATAGACAAATCCGGCTCTCAATTCGCCGAGCAGCAGCGTGGCGCTGCCGCCGTCCGGAGCCAACTCAACCGCCTCAATCACCTCGGTGCGGCGGTCCACGTCGGGGCCGCCATAGTCGGCGGTCGGCATTTTCCTGTACGAAGAGATGGCATAGCTGTCCGCGCGCTGGGCCGCCGGGCGCCGCACGGGCGCCGTGAAAACCAGCTCGAAGCCGCGGGACCGGGCTCGCACTTCGGCGATCCCGGCCGGCAGCGGGCCGTGCGGCTTCAACCGCGCGATCGAACCGGTGTTTTGCCCGGCGCCCCAGCCGCTGTCGCGGAGGTTGCCCACGTACAGATCACCGCCGGGCGCCACCTGGCAGACGACCGGCCCTTCGAACGTTTCCAGCTCGCCCGGTTCGAGGCTGAACGGATACACGGCGCCTTGATACACGCCGTCCACAAGTTCCAGGCTCATCCGCACCAGCCGCCGCGTGTCGTACTCGCAGCCGATCAGATGACCCTCGAACGGCCCGAACCGCGGAGAGTCCTGATCGGCCAGCGCCGGCGGCGTGTAGAGGAAGCAGATTCCGTTGACGCTGCGCGTCCAGGGGTGCGGCATGTCGATCGCCGGGTCGCGAAACAGCGGGTTGAAACCCGTCCGCGCCTCAACCTTGTTGATAAAGCCGTAACGGGCTCCGGGCACCAGGTGATTCAGCTCGTTGAAGGGGTTGTAGTTGCCCTGGTTGTCCGTGGCGAACAAGTCTCCTTCTCGGTTCAGCGCCAGGCCCATCGGGAACCGCAATCCAGCGCACAGCACCTCCAGGCCGTATGAACGCGGGTCGTCCGGCGTCGGCTGTCGCGGCACGAGCTTGATGGCCGTGCCGCGCAGATAGGCCTCCTCCCGACTGCGCTCATCCTGCTGGCAGGGCAGGGCGATGTAGTAATTGCCCGCCAGGTCGCGCTCCAGGCCGACCGCCCAGTCGTGGTAGTCGGCCGTGTGGCCCCAGCCGCTGGCGACCACTTCCATTCGGTCCGCCCGCCCGCCGGCGGCACGGTCCCACAAGCGCACGAGACCATGCTTGGTGATCACATCCACCGCCTTGCCATGAGCCGCCACGCCGTAGGGTGCGGCCAGGCCATCGGCAAACAGCGTTTGCCGGTCCTCCAGGCCGTCGCCATTCGTATCGCGCGCCAGCCAGACGCCCCCCTTCAACGACGAAAACACCAGCGTGCCGTCGTCGCGCCACGCCAGGCCGGTCGGCATCTCGTCGGCCGGCAGCGGCAGGCGGATCGCCTCGTAACCGGGCACGACGTCGAGCCTGGCCGGCGCCGGCGGCTCGAACTCGGGCGGCTGGAAAGGAAACTGGTCGATTGGCAGCGTGGTCAAGTATTCCAGCTCACAGCTTACGGCCTGCCGGCCTTCTCCGGCGGCCAGCGCGACGCACGGGCTGTGATCGGCGATGGCCACCTCCCCGGCGGGTTCGATCAGCCGGATTTGCGCCTGCCCGGGCCGGCCCGGCAGGCGGATCGAAGAGCCATCGTCCGCAACTTCGAAGTCATTCGCTACCGCCAACTGCAACCGCGCGCGAGTCCCCGGGGGCAATCCCTCGATTTCTATCCGCCTCCGCAAACCGCCCGCAGCGGCCGGCTCGCCCGGCCGATGGCTGGCGGTGATGGCTTGCGTGACCGACAGGGTTGTGGAGTCCTCGCTGCCAGGCGTGGCGAAGTGCAGCCGATAGCCGAACCTGACGCCACGATCGACCTGCTCGTACCAATCGAGCTGGGCCAGGAACTGCTGCTGGCGGACGGGTTCGACCGGCACGTCCCCATGGACCAGCAGCAACTCGCTGCCGCCATGCTGCTCGGCCGCCAAAAGATTCTTGCCGCCCGCCTCCCAATACCAGCTCTTGCCGCGCGTCCGCTGCCGGGCCGTGTCGCCGATCCACCAGCCGGCCAGGCGGTTGCTCGCCAGGTCGAAGAGCAGGTTATGGCGGTTCGGCAGTCCGATCGCCAGCGGCTTGACGAACACCTCGCCGTCCATCTCCAGCACGTCGCTGAGCACCGCGGCCGGCTCGCCGGCCTCCGGCACGTTGCGCGCGCGGACCACCCGGATCGGGTTAGGCAGCGGCGGATTGAAGCCGGGCTGGCTCAGCACCTGCCAGATGGCCGCAAGCTGGTCGTCGAGGCTGTCGCCGAGCACGCCGCGGACCGGTTGCTGAACCGCGGGCATTTCCATGCGTGGCACGATGCGGGCCGGGTTGCGCACCCAGCGATCGAACCAGGGCTGGCGGACCCGCCGCGCCAGCAACGACAGGTCGGTGCCCTGGGCGGCCAAAGCGACTCCGCTGGGAACCAGGTTGCCGATCTGGTGGCAGCTCGTGCAGCCGAAGCCATCGGATGTCACCAGGCGGGCGCCCGCCAGCGCCAGCGCCTCGGCACCGGTGCCGGCCTGCTCGGTCTCGGCCCGGCTGGGGATGCGATCGGCCTCGACGAAGTAATCGACCAGCGCCTTCATCTCGCCGGCCGCCAGATCGTAGCGCGGCATCCGCACCGACAGCCATGGACGCAACTCGCCATTGCGCAGGGCGATTGCGTCGGCCAGGGCGCCCTCGTCGAGCTTGTCGCCAACTCCGCTCAACGACGGCGGCGACATGGCCGGCAGGACCGGCGTCAATTCGGGGTGCGCTTCCACCACGGCCGCCAGGCGGCTGGTGATGCCTTCGACCAGGCCACGCGGATGGCAGGCAAGACAATTGCGTTCGGCCAGCACGAGCCGACCGTCCAGTTGGGGCTCGCCCGGTTGCGCATCGATCGACGCGATCGCGTCGAAATAGGTCCTTAGATCAGCTTGTTGCGGGGGCGGCAAGTTGTAGCCCGGGTGTCTGCCCGATGCTTCCGCGCCGCCCAGGCAGCCGGCGCCGCGCTCGGCCAGCAACTTCGAGGGGCTGCCGGCTGACTGGCCCGGCCGGGGCCGTTGCTCGTTGGGCAAGGCGTGGCAGGCGCCGCAGCCGTGCCGCTCGACAAGCTGGCGGCCCATCGTCTGCTCGCCGGCGGCCACGGTCCGGTTTGTTGCTGATCGGCTGACCGCCCGTCGATCGCCGGACGACTTGAGCGTGGCCAGATAGGCAGCCAGGTCGGCTCGCTCCAGGTCCGACAACTTGAACACCGGCATGCGGTGGGCCGGGTTGACGGAAGCCGGATCGGGCAGCCAGCGCTTGAAGAAGTCGCCGGGCCGCTTGTCGCCGACCGTCGACAGATCGCCGCCGCCGAACAGGCCATTTGATCCCAGGCCGGCCGACGTGTGACAGGCCAGGCAGCCGAGCGTGTGAAACAGCCGCCGTCCCGAGTCGCCGTCGCCCCGCGGCAGGCCGGGGGCGGCGCGCGGCTGCTCGGACGAGCCGAGCAGGTAATCGGCCATCGCCTCGGCCTCGGCAGCGTTGACGGCAAACAACGGCATGATCCGCTGGGGCCGGTCGCCCGTCTCCGCCTCAGCGCTTGCAGCCGGCCGCGGTGCATGGCCGTCGGCGCCCGCGCCTCGGATCCAGTCGACCAGCCAGGAGCGGCTGATGTTGCCCGCCAGGTGTGTCAGCGCCGGTCCTGCCGGAGGCGGCGGTTCGCCCGGCACATCATGGCATGCGGCGCACGCCAACCGCCTGGCCAGCAGCCGGCCTTGTTCGAATTGGCGGCCCGGGTCTTGCTGGGGGTCGTGAAACAGATGCCGCTGGCCGACCGGCTCCAGTTGAAACCGGGGGCCGGACCAGTAGAGGCCGAATCGCGCCTCTGGGCCGGCCGCCCGAAAGGCGACTTCGAGCGGGTGGTGGCCATAGTCCAGTTCCACCGGCGGGCAATCGATCCAACGGGCGGGTTCCACGGGGCCGTCGAACAGTGTGCGGCCGGCCAAGCGGAGCGTCACTTTCCCCTCGGCATGGACGTGCAGTCGGTGTCGGCCCGGCTCGAGGGTGAACAGTTTGCCCCGCCAGACAACCGAGAAGTCGCCCGCGGGCAGCCGTGGATCGGGCGAGCGACCGCGCCAGTCGAAGTTCAGCGACTCGTCGCGCCGCACGGCCCGCCTGCCGTCGGCGGCCGTGTACGTGGCCACCAGTCCCGGACCGAGGTCGGGCAGCTCGAAGTCGTCGTCGTCCGCCTCCTGAGCCGCGGCGGTGCCGGCGGCCAGGGCCACGAAGAGGCCGAGCAGGCAGGGCGGCGAGGCGATGCGGCGCGCCGGCTTCATGGCTGCCGCGCCGGCAGGCTTTCGACGAGGTCGGCGCTTTCGATCGAGGGGCAAAAATACTTCTCGATGTGCTGGACGACCAGCTCGGTGCCTTCATCGTGGCCGACGTGCGGCCGATCGGCCGGATCGTACATGGTGTCGGTCAGGTCGCGGACCAGGACCGAGTTCATCCCCCAGCGCGTCATCTGCCGGATGCCGAAGCTGCGGCCCAGCACGCACATGTTGGTGTGGACGCCCACGAAGATGATGTTTTCGACGCCTTCTCGCCGCAGGTAGCTATAGATCTGGTCGCCCCGGTCGCCAACCACGTCGGTGTCGGCGACCCGTATGGCCGGGTGCTGCCGCGTCCAGGCCTGGAAGAACGAATCGGGCGTGTCGCAGCCGCCGTCGGAGTCGTCGATGGGGAGCGGCGGGTCGGTAAGGTCGAGGTTCTTTTCGGCCTGGAGCAGCTCGACCGCCAGCAGCCGCTTGCGGGCCGGGCTGTCCTTGTAAAAACCCATCGTATCGCTGGGAGAGTGTATGATCCGCACGCCCGTCGAGCGGGCCTGGTCGATGATCGGCGCCATTTTTTCGGCCAGCGCTCCGCAGCGCTTGGCGGCGCCGGTACACCAGTGGTCGTCCCACATGTCGCAGATCAGGATGGCCGTGCGGTCGACGGGCAGCTCCTTTTGGATGGTCACTTCGTCCCACTGTCCGCTTCCCTTGAAGGTTTCGACCCGCGTCCGCAGGTTGAGCCGCAACACGCCGGCGCCGTCGTCCGCCTGCACCGGGCCGCCGCCGGCAATCGCGCCCGCCAGCACCAGCCACACCGCCGGCCGGCGCCAGCAGCGCAGCGGCCGCGTGTCAGCCCCGTTCATTGCTTGCTCTGCGCTTCGGCAATTCAACATCGAGCACCTTGGAATCAGAGTCTTCAACAGAGACTTTTCGCTGGCCGGAGGCCGTCCGTCCGGACCTCGCTTGATTCTCGCCTCACGGCCGGCGCAATGCAAATGCAACTCGCGATGATTTGTGTGCGGCAAGCACAGATGTCACGCAGTGAGGCTGCGTATCCTGCGTGAAGCCGACCCTCGCGAGAGCGGGAATCCGACACGACTAGTTCTCGCCAGTTCCCGTGCCAGCATCGCGCACGCGGTTCCAGAGATGCTCGAGACGAACCGTGGCCCCGGTGCAACCCCGTGCCGAAGCAAGGCAACCATCTCGCCAAGACCAAACTTTACCGCGAAGCGGTTTCACAACACAGCCCAGGGTCGCGAGTCGGCGAGCGCACCCTGGGAACGATTCGGAATTTTATTCTACCTACCGAACCCCGAAGGGGTTCCACAAAGGGTTCTGCGATTCCATCGGCCATTCAGTCCCAGACGTACCGTTCATCGATCTCAATACCATACTTCTTACACAACCTCCGAAACTCGTCCTGAAAACTCTGTCGACGATGGTGGTGCTCCTGATTGCCGATGTATTCCTTGAGCGCATCCACGTGCGCTGGACTGATCGAGAATGCCCCGTAGCCGGCCTGCCAATGGAACTCCGCCAAGTGGGGCTGCTCGGTCTTGATCCATTTCGATGAGTCGCGCTTCAACTCGCGGAGTAGCGTCGCGACCTCGATCGTTTTGCCAAAGCGACATAAGAGATGAGCATGGTCCTCGACACCGCCGACAATCAACGATGGGCAGTCGAGATTGTTGCAGATGCCGGCGAGGTAGGCGTGGGTGCGGCCACGAAACTCCTTGTCGGTCAAGAATGGTTTGCGGTCTTTCGTCGAGAAGACGATGTGCAAATAGATTTGGGTCAATGACTGCGACATGATCAACGTCCCTTTGTGAAACCCCTTCGGGGTTTACTTTATATCGCGGACATTGTACCCAGGGTGCGCTCGCGGACTCGCGACCCTGGGCTGTGGTGTGAAACGCCTTCGGCGTAAATCGCGGCTCGGGAACCTTTCCTTCTTGCTCGAACTCCAACGGCATTGTAACCAGGTGCGCTCGCGGACTCGCGACCCTGGGCTGTGGTGTGAAACGCCTTCGGCGTAAATCGCGGCTCGGGAACGTTTCCTTCTTGCTCGAACTCGAGTGGATACGGAGCGGGCTAGCCCAGCCGCCCTCTTGCACGGTCGCCCAGCCGCCGCTCTCGCGGTCGATGGCTGAGTTCTGTTAGGCGACTAAGTCGTTACGCAATAGCACGTTATCAACGAACCACGAGCGTTGACTTATACTTGTGCAGCGCCGATTGACCCAGTTGAACGAGGGTGACCGATGACGCAAACCGACTATGCCCCGGAAGTCGAGGCCCGCTCCAGGCTGGCCGGCCTGCTGCGCGCGTTTTTTGTCGATGTGATCTGGCTGACGCTGAAGCGGATTCCGCTGAACGTGCTGGCTTGGACGACCGGCTTCCTGCTGGCCGGATATGCGGTGGCGCATTTCAGCGTGCCCCTTGCGGGCCTCGACGAGAGGCTCTCGGCGGCGGCCTTTGCCGCCCTGCTGACTGGCTTCGCGGCGGGTGGTTTCCTGCTCGGTCTGCTACGGGCCTTGCACGCCGGCGCTGAGCGGGCGGTCGAGATCGTGGGCACGGAAGCCAGCCGCTTGATCGATCGGCTGCTCGACCCGCTGGCCGACTCGCTGGGCGGCCACGATCGGCAGTTGCCGCTGGCCGAAGTCCGCGAGTCGTGCCGGCGACTGGTCGAAGAGGCCGAGCTTGCCGAGCCCCGCCGCGGCCCGCTGGGCTGGCTGTCGCGCGCGGCTCGTGCGCTGATCCGCCAGGGCTTGCGGATCCGCTTTCGCAAGGTTTCGGCGGTGTTCGACTCGCTGCTGGCCGAGGGCACCACGCACATGTCGGCGACCGACGTGAAGGACCTGGTCCGCGACAAGCTGGTTTGGGCCCTTTTGTTTGGCGCCCAGCGGCAGACTCGAGTGGTCGAGTGGACCGGCTACGTCCTGGGCGCGCTGTTGGTCATCTTGCCGCTAGCGGCCCTTTGGCTCGGCAGCCGGTTTGCCGGCTGAGGGCTTGTCGGCTGAGGGTTTTTTGCCGGCCGGCGTTTCGAGCAACTGCACGACGAAGACCGAGGTCATCCGTTCGAACGGCGTTACACCCAGCACGACCGCGTGGCCGGGTGGCAAGGCCAACTCGGTACCCAGTCCACATAGGAATTGGTTTTTGACGTGGCCGACGCCGAGCACGCTAGGATCGCCAAGCTTAACTATGTTTTGAGCCTTGATCTCAATGGCGATGTTAAGGCTGCTCGCCTCGCTGTTCAGGACTTGTCCATTGATTTCCAGTTGGCAGTTTCCAAGATGATGGACCGGAGCTGTGCCCTGGGCTGAAAACCGCGATTGGGGCTTTCCGCTTATGTTTACGACGGTTTGCGCAGCCAGGCTAAGGTCGTTGATTCCATGTTTCCGCAATTCGCCGACGACCTCATTGAGATCATCCGGCAGCGAGTCGGCCAGTTCGTCTTGAAGAAGTCCGGCGACCAACCAAACGACCCGCAGCCGCGCGTCGCCCGAGGTTCGCGGTGACGCGTCGACGTCAACCGTCTTTAGCAGGCTCTCCATTACGGCTATCTCTTGGGCCGGCGCTCGGACTAGCAGGCGATTATTGCGCTCATCGACCGCCAATGCCGGGAAGCTGCGGCGCTCGCCACGTTGTCTTGCGGCTCCAGTGAGATACATGGTGTTCAGCAGTTCGAGAGCCTGACTAGCGCGAATGTGGCGCAAGCTGAAGACCGCGAGCTCCATTACCCCGTCCTCGCCGAGCGGTGGACTGGCAGATTCCAGTTTGTCGACAATTTGCCTGGCCGACACGATGACTTCGGCAGGTGCGGAGATCAGCAGAGAATTGCTCCGTTGGTCCGGGACGATCGGTACATGCCCCAGAAGCTGCAAAATGGCCTCTTGCGCCTGGTTAGCGGTAATGTGCTTCAAGGGGATTATTTCCAGCTTCAGATTCGGTTCCGCCTGCGGCTGCTCTTGTGCAAGACAGGACGCGCTTGCCCAAAGGACCGCGCACAAAAGCGGCACGAACGCTGATACACGGTGTGTCAGAAAATGGCGCATTGGCGATAGCTCCCTATTAAGAAGGTGGATTCGTTCAATTCACAATTGAGTCGGCGCTGCCCCGACCACTTGCCAACTTGGCCACTCGGGCCTCGGGTGCTGGTGGGTTGCTCGGCGACCGCGACTCAGGAAAGCCCTGCGCATCATCAGTCCGGCTGGCCGGATAGACCCATAGAATCGTGATTCGAGGATTGCTGCTCTCGAGCGGCTCGCCGATGAAACCGGCCGCCAGCCGGACCTTCGCCTTGGGTTCAGAGCCCGTGGTGTCGCGGCTGTGCGGCGGGCTAGCACCGTTGTTCTCGATCGAAGGCGAATCTGGTTCAATCCGGGGCTCGCCAATCGCCGCATCGGCAATTGTCGAATCGTTCTTCGGTTCATCCTGCCTGTCGGCCAGTTGCGCATCCGGCCAAAACACATACGAACCTGCGGCCAACAGCAGGGCCGCGGCAAGGGCGGCGCCGGCCGCGGCCCGCCGCGCGCGCCTGCGGCGAAGTCGGCTTTCGATCCGCCCGACCAGACCCGGCGGGCATGGCTCCAGCGCCTCGACGGCGCGGGTTAGGAGAGAATCGAGATGTTCGTCGTCAGGGGGATTCATAGTTCACCAGATAGTCGTTCACCAGATCGTCAAGCAAAACATCGACAACAGCTCACGCATCCGCCGGCGGGCGATGCAGAGGCTGGCCCGCACCGCCTCGCGGCTGGTCTGAACGATGCCGGCCACCTCGTCCACGTCGAGCTTCTCCACGGCCACCAGGTATAGCACCTCGCGCTGCCGCGGCGGCAGCGAATCCATGGCCGCCAGCGCCCGCTGGAGCATCTCGCGATCGGCCGCCTCGGCCACCGGCCCGGCACGGTTCGTGGAAACGTCTTCGTCCAATCTTCCCGCTCGCCCCACCGCCAGGCGGCCTCGCCGCGCCTGGTCGCGCCACAGGTTGGCCGCAATGCGAAACAGCCACGCCAAGGCCGACTGCTCGTCGCGCAAGCGGCCCCGCTGCCGCCAGGCCCGCAGAAAAGTCTCCTGCGTCAGGTCCTCGGCCTGGTGACGGTCGTTGGTCAATCGCAAGGCGAAGCGGTACACGCGGGGCACATACTGTTCGAGCAGCTCATCCACTCTCGTTCAGCCTGTGTTGGTCCCGCAAGCCGACTCGTTCGCCCTGCTCCTATCAGAAAGACGAACGAACCGCCGCGGCGCTAAAAAGAAAATCCTGGAACTTGGAACTTAGATCTTGGGACTTAGAGCTTCTCATTCCTCCTTCCTCCTTCCTCCTTGCCTTTCCAGGACCCTGCCGTCGAGTTGCCAGGCGGAGTCGAGGGGTACGCCGAGGTGCGAAAGCGCGGTGGCGGCCACGTCGACCAGGTAGGTGGTTCCTCGAATCGAGCCCGGTTGAACACCGCCGCCGTGGACGATGAGAAAACCATTAGTGATCTCGGGCTCACGGTGGCCTTTGCCGTGCTCGGTTCCCTTGCCGCCATGATCGGTGACGACCACGATCAGCCAGTCCTCCTCGGCCAGGGCGGCCCGGCCGGCCAGCGCCTCCAGCACGCTGCCGATGAGACTGTCGACCCGCTCGATGGCCTCGACGTACGTCCAGGCAGTGTAATGCATTCTGAACCGTGCAGCCACAAATCGCGTACACCAGCCAGGGCCTCGCTGCTTTTCGTTCAGCCAGGAGCCAGAGCCATGTCAAGTCCCGAGGAGGCCGCCCAAGGCGCAAGGCCGCGGCGGCGGTGGTTTCAATTCGGCCTGCGGACGCTCTTGATACTGGTGGCCGCGGCGGCGGTCTTCTTGGCATTCGTCGGCGTCCGCTGGTACCGCGGCTATCTCGAACGGCAAGCGGTGGCCGAAGTCCAAAAAGTGCAGGGGTGGATCGCCCGCAATCGGGAGGGCCAGGTCGATCGAGTCTACCTGGCCGGGCCGCAGATAGACGACCCGCAGCTCGAGCGGCTGGTGCCGCACCTGAATCACCTCTGGCACCTGCGAGAGCTCGACCTGGTCAACAACACCGTAACCGACAAAGGGTTGATGCACCTCGCACGACTCTACACGCTGCGAGAGCTGTACCTGCTCGATACGCAGGTCACCGCCGCCGGCGTCGAAAAGCTGCAGCAGGCCAGGCCCGAGCTGACGATCAAACAAACTCTGCCCAATCCGATCGGTAGCGGGATGGCCATGCGCGACATCTACAACCACGCGGTTCTGGTAGTCGCCTTCAGCCCTAATGGCCGCTGGCTGGCCTCCGGCAGCGCCGACGGCACGTTGCACCTTTGGGACGTGGCGGCGCAGAGCATCATCTGGACCGCGGCCGCCCACACCGATTGGCTCTTCTCGCTGGATTTCAGTCCCGACGGCGCGCGGCTGGCGACCGGTGGCGGCGACAACGCCATCCGGCTGTGGGACGTGGCCGGGCGGCGGGAAACGGCCGAGCTGGCCGGCCACCGGGGCGACGTACACGGCCTGGCATTCACGCCCGACGGCGGCACGCTGGTATCGGCCAGCGACGACCGGACGGTGCGCATCTGGGATCTCGATCGGATGGAAGAGCGATTCAACCTGCAGGGGCATTCCCACACGATCCCCGGGCTGGCGCTCAGTCCTGACGGTTCTTGGGCTGCCTCCGCGAGCCGGGACGACACGATCAGGCTTTGGGACGTGACAACCGGCCGCCTCATCCGGGTGCTCCAGGGTCATGCAGGCGACGTGACGTCGGTCGCCTTCAGCGGCGACGGCCGCACGTTGGCGTCAGCCAGCTACGACAAAACGGTCAAGCTTTGGAACACGGCCGATGGAACGTTGCGGAGCACACTTCACGGGCACGACGATTGGGTGTTCGCCGTGACGTTTTCGCCCGACTCGTCGCGGGTGATCTCCGGCGCCGGCGACGGCTTGCGCCTCTGGGACGCCGCTTGCGGCGAATCGCTCTCGTCGCGGGGCGAGCAACGGAACATCTCCTCGCTCGCGTTCAGTCCCTGCGGCGAAATACTCGCCTCCTCATCCGCCGAAGGGAACATCGCCCTGGGCGACGCCAGCTCGGGCGGCATCAAGACGGTGCTCTGGACCCGCTACGGCGAGCGCGGCCTGAAGGGGCTCGGGATTCGCCTGCAGTAGCGCCCGAACTCGGCTTGACGTAGCGTTCAGCGGCAGCTTACGGTACAGAGGGCTGGTTCCACCCCTCTGTGGCAACCCAAGTAGTAAACTTACTGAATGAGTTGAAAAACCGTGGCCACCGGAGAACCAGGAGGACGAAGAAATGACAATTCACGCCATTTACGAGAATGGGGTGTTTCGCCCCACGGAACCTGTCGACTTGCCGGAACGATGCGAGGTGGAGTTCGAGCCACGCGTCATCGGCCATCCTGAGGACCCGGGGCACCTCGACCGCATCTATGCGATTCTTTCCCGTCGACATAACTCTGGAGAGCATGATGTTGCTGAGCGTCACAATGAGCACCAGCCATGAGCACGGTCTTTCTCGACACCGTCGGCTTGCTCGCCCTTTGGGATTCAAGCGATCAGTGGCATGGAGCGGCAGACGTTGTCTTCCGACAACTGCTGGTCCAGCGTTATCACTGTGTCACGACGTCGTTTGTACTGCTCGAATGTGGCAACGCTGCGGCTCGCTATTCCTATCGCACCGACGTGTACGACCTTCGGCAGGAAATGGAAGCGCACGGCAATATCGTTGTCCCAGGCGAAGATGATCAAAGGTCGGCCTGGGAGGCCTATCATCGTGGCGATGCGGCCCAGGCCGGGATCGTCGATCTGGTATCGTTCGTCGTGATGCGGCGCCTGGGAATCACGGACGCGTTTACCAACGATTCCCATTTCCGCGCTGCGGGTTTCGTGACGCTGTTTTGACCGTCGACCGCGATCCGCGGAATCGCGCAGGCTCGGTTGTCAACGCGCCTCCGGCTGCAGGCGCACGGCCTTGAGGTCGAACAGAAAACCGGCGAGGCCGGGCTCGGCGCGGACGGTGATCTGGCGGCGGCCGGCTTCCAGCTCGACGTGGCCGAGCTGGACCTGCCGATAGGTGTCCCAGTTGCCGGTGCCGGAGGCCTTGCCGCCAAGCCGCTGGCCGGCCGTCTCCACGACAAACAGGTTGCCGGCCGTCTCGTCCGCACAGGCGTAGTCGATCGAGACCGCGTAGCGGCCGGGCCGCTCGACCTCGAACGACCAGACGGCATGGTCGTCGGCGCTCTGCCAGTAACCGAGGTTGCCGTACTGCGGCTCAAAGACCAGCGTGCTGCCGTAGATCTCGGCCTGCGAGGCCAACAGCCAGAACTCGCCTCGCAAAGATTCGGGCCGCACCAGCTCCGGCTGGTTGCCTTCGAACCTGCGGCGGGGCGGGCGGATCGAGCCCAGGTATGCAAGCAGGTCGGCCACCTCCGACGGCCCGACGTCCTTCTCCAGACCTTCGGGCATCAGCGACTTGGACGAGCCTTGCAGCTCCTCCAGCTCACTGCGCAGCAGCTCGGTCTGTTTGCCGTCGGCCGCCAACAGGGTGATGCTGTTGCCGCTCTCGGCCTTGAGCATGCCGGTGTACGTCAGGCCGGCGGTTGTCTGGGCCGTGTAACTGACGTACTTGGCCTCGACCGCCCGATTGGGATCGAGCATCGCGACGAGCATCGACTCGGGCGACTTGTCCGAGAGGGCCGAAATGTCGGGCCCCACCGGGTGGCCCACGTCGCCCAAACGATGGCAACTCGCACAGCTCTTCTTAAAGACGGCCGCTCCTCGCTCGATATCCCCCGACATTCGCAGCGCCGACTGGTATTCCTCCAACACGTGGCGGCGATCAGTGGCGGTGCCGGCCAGCAGCTCGGCGGCCCGCAGGCGAATGCGTTCGTCTTCGTGCCCGAGCAGGCGCTGAGCGCGAGCCGCATCGAGATCCGCGGCCAGAATGCGGCCCTCGGCCAGTTGCTCGATCAAGGCATCGAGCCAATTCCGCCGAGCCAGCAGCACGTCGAGCACCTGCCCGCGCAGCTCCGGGCCGTAGCTGCTCCACCCAGCCACCAGCAGTTGCGGCGCGTTGTCGAGGTTCAGCCGCGCCAGGGCCGCCACCGCCGCCGACTGCAGGCGGCCGGGAGTCTGCGGATTCAAGAGCGCCACCAGCGTTTCGACATCGTCCTGGCGGCGTTCGTTTTCGCGGCCCAGCAGGCCGATTGCCAGCAGCCGATCTTCGTCGCTGGCGGCCGGCTCGGCGATCAGGCGCCTGGCGGCAGCGAAGACGTTGCTCAAGCGGTCGAGCGAGGCCTGCAATTCGTTGGCCGACCGGTCGCGCAGATCGGCCAGCGAAACCTGCCGGCGATCGAGGGCGTCGAGCAATCCGCTCAAGGCCCTAAACTGCCACGCGGCATAATCACCATCCGCGGGTTCGGCGATCGCCGCCAGGCCCAAGCTCAGCGCCTGCTGGTGGTCCAAAGCGGCGGCCAGGCTGAGCAATTGTTCCAAGAGGCCGGCAACAACCTGCTTGTCATCGCCGGCGGCGAGCACGCCACGCAGCGTCTGGGCAAGGTTGTGCCCGCCCACGGAGCTGAGCACGGCAGCCGTGGCATAGACGTCGCCGCGGCAGCTCAGAGCCAGCCGGGCCAGCGCCGTGCCGGCTGCCGGCGCGTGCCACTCGCCCAGGCTGTAGGCCACCTGCACGCGGAGCTGCGGGTCGGCGTCATCGGCCAGGCCGGCCACCAGCCCGGCCAACTCCGGCGACTCATCGAGCCACCGCTCGCTCAGCCGCACCGCATGCCGGCGAACACCGGGATGAGGATCGGCCAGCGCCGTACGCAGCAGCGGCACCGCGAGAGCGTCGAGCCCGTCCAGCGTACACAGCGCGTGCAGCCGCGCCTGGGGAGGCCGCCCGGCATCGGCCAGCATCGCTTCCAACAGCGCGACCGCCTGCCGATCGCGCTTGTGGACGAGCAACTGCTGCGCCATGTCGCGCTGCCATCCGCTGGGGCTGTCGAGCGCCGCGACCAGCCCGGCCGTATCGAGCCGATCGAGCCGCGGGAACCCTCTGGGTTTCCGGCCGGAGGGATAAACGCGATAGATCCGCCCCTTGTCGTGGCCCGCCCGCAGATCGAGCCGCTCTTGCCACTCCTGCGGGATCCACTCCGGATGCTCGATCACGGCCCGGTACATATCGGCCACCCACAGCGCCCCATCAGGGCCGGCGCGGACCATGGTGGGCCTGAACCAGTGGTCGGTCGAGGCCAAAAACTCGCTCTGCTGTTCATCGGGCGCCCGGCGGCTGGTGAACGTGACGCCCTTGGCCGAGACCACTTCGCGGTGGACCAGGTTGTGGACCGGCTCGCACACGAACGAGTTGCCCGCGAACTCGGGGCCGAACAGATCGTCGCGGTAGATGATCGATGAGCAGGCCGAGGTGAAGCAGTTGGCGGCGTTGAAATCGTTGAAACGCGGCAGCGTGCGGCTGACGGGGAACACCGGGGCGGCGCCGGGCGCTTCGGACACCTGCACGGTGGCGCCGGGTGACGGCAGGTGCGGATTTCGCCTGAGATAGTGGTCGGCCAGCACGAAGTGGAACATCGGATTCGAATTGTTCGACCCGAACCAGTTGCCCCAATCGTCCCGCTCGCGCATGAACTGCGTCTGCCCCGACTGCGGGTCGATCAGCCCTTCGTCGGGCCGGATGCGGAAGTCGCGGCCGCCGATGGCCACCCGCCGGCCGGTCTGGACCGATTCGATCTCGCCGCCGCTGTCGCCGTTGGCGCAGTACACCCAGTTGTCGAGCCCCCAACGCAGCCCGTTCACGCGGTGCTGCTGATTCCCCTCGCCGAAGCCCTTGTACAGCGTGCGCCGCAGGTCGGCCCGGCCATCGCCATCCGTGTCGGCCGCGTAAAAAATCTCCGGAGCGCAAGAGACCAGAACGCCGTCGCGCCATGGCATGACTCCGGACGGATAGCCCAGGCCGTCCAGAAACAGGGTCGATTTGTCGTAGCGGCCATCCCGGTCGGTGTCCTCCAGAAAGCGCACGCGTCCGCCATGCTTGCCCTGACCGTCGATGCCCAGCGGCCCGTCGATGCCCAAAGGATAGTCGGCCATCTCGACCACCCACAGCTTGCCGTCGGCGCCCCAGGCAAAGGCCACGGGATCCATCACCAGCGGTTCGGCGGCCACCAGCTCGATCTCGAAGCCGGGCCTGGGCCGGAACGAACGCAGTGCCGCCGAGGGCGACTTGGCCTGCGGTTCGACGTCCCGCAGCATGTCGTCCAGCGATCGGCGAAACACCAGGTCCTGCAGCCGGTCGGTGTTCTCGTTCTGAATCCAGAGGTGCCGCGAGTGGAACCAGGCGCCTTGATTCGTCCCCGCCAGGACAAAGGGCGGAATCTCGTTCTGCTCCGGGCGCTTGCCGGCCAGCACCTGCCGCGGCCAGCCTTCGTCGATCGACGTGAACAGGTGCAGCGAGTAGCCCGATCCGTCGGAAAACATCAAGTCGTCGTGGCCGTCTTCGTCCACGTCGACCCAGCGCAGCCCGGCGTCGCGTCCTTGACCATCGACGATGGCGGTTCCGGCCGGCAAGCCGAACGGCAAGGGCCGCCACGTTTCGTTCGTGCCGTCCCAACCGAGCACGCCCTGCCGATCGGGGCCGCCCACGATGCACTCGGCGCAACCGTCGCCATCCACGTCGCGCAGCCGGACGCCCAGGTCGCGACCCTGGTGGGCGAGGCGGACAGGCTGGCCATCCAGCTCCAGGCCGGCCAGCAATGCCTTGTCTGGCACCCAACCCCGGGCGTCGAACGTCCAAGCACTTCGAACCTCCTCGTTCGAGACCCAAAGCGACACCTGGCCGCCACGGACGACGCCGAAACGCGCGCCTGCATCTCGGGCTGCACCGCCCGCCGCCGTCCTGGTCAGCAGCGCGGGAAAGTCGCCATCGATCCATTCACGCCGCTCGGGCGACCAGAGCCGGGTCTGGCGCAACTGCTCGTTGCCGATCACAACGTCCAGCCAGCCATCGGTGTCCAGGTCGATGAGGCGGACGCCATTGTCCTGGCCATCGGCGGCCCGCAGCGGCTGGCCCGCCAGCAGGTGTGCGTTCAATCGGTGCTGGGCTTCGCGGAACGTGAGGAACTTGACCTTGCCGCCGTGCCGGGCGAGGGCGTGGTCGATGAGGCTGATGACCTGGTCGTTTCGAATCCAGCCGTGGGGGTGGAACACCAGGTTGAACACACCCTGCTTGACGACCGTGGCGTCCAGGGCCGCCTGCATGTCGGCAACCGTCAGCGGGTTGTTCGGTTTTTGCAGGTGCTGGGCCTGCCAGTCGCTGGGCGTGGCACAGGGGAACTGCCAGCAGAGCCGGCCGATCACGTAGGGATACGGATAGTTCTCGATGGTGTTGACGAACGAGCGGTCGAGGGGCAGATACTTGCGAAAACGCTCGCGGCCTTCGCCGTCGAGCACCAGCTCGCGCGGCAGTTGCGCGTCGTCGGAGGTGAGCACATTGAACACCGAGCTGTCGATCGACAAAAAGTGCCCTGCGGGCGTGACCTGGTTGAATATCTCGGCGTAGAACCGCGGGCTGGGCGTGTTGAGCGAATCGCAGCAGGGGACGCGAAAGGCGACGGCCCGGCTGCCCGGCACGCGGTTCATCAGTTCGACGCACCCATCGAATGTCGCCTTGGCCTTGTCGAAATCGCCTTTCTGGAGGAGCGGGCAAGGGTGATCCAGGCTGTGCGTTTCCAGGCTCAATCCCTCGTCGAGCCACTGCCGGAGGTGCGGATGGGCCGGGTCGATCCGGCAGGTCATGATGCTGACCGGTGCACGGCCGTCGATCTGCTTCAAGCGCTGCAGGATCGGCCGCAGGTATTCTTCCCAGCGCTCGTGGCCGCGCATGTCGTCGATGGCCAGCACCACGACGGCCTCGACCTCCGGCTCGCCCACCCATTGCGGCGTGGCCAGCCGGGCGAAGTCGCGCGAAACGTAGTACGGATCGCTCTCGTCCAGGTAGACCAGCCGGTTAGCGTCCGCCGGCCCATCGGCCCCCGCGGCCATGGCACCGATCGACAAGATAATCAGCAGGATGGAGCAGACGCGCATCGGAACTTAGATCTTGGAATTTGGAACTCGGGACTCGGATCTTAGAACTTGAATTTAGAGCTTCCGTCTCGCCCCTTCCCCCCTTCCCCCCTTCCCCCCTTCCTCCGTCTGCCTTCTGCCTTCTGCCTTCTGCCTTCTGCCTTCTGCCTTCTGCCTTTCTCCTATCACCACTTCCAGCCGGATCGGACCTGCGGGTTGACGACGCAGACTTCGGGCCAGCGGCCTTGATGCAGGTCGACCAGGCACTGCGCAGCGAGCGATCCCATGTCGCGCTCGGAATCGTGGTCCAACCCGCCCATGTGGGGAGACAACAGCACATTGTCCAGCTTGAGCAGCGGGCTGTCCAAGGGCAAGGGCTCGACCTTGAAGACGTCGAGCCCCGCGGCGAACAAGTGGCCGCCGGCCAGCGCCTTGACTAAGGCGTCTTCGTCGACCAGGCCGCCGCGGGCCGTGTTGATCAGCACGCTGCCCGGTTTCATCCGGGCCAACGTGCGGTCGTTGATAAGGTTGGTGGTTTCGGGCGTGCAGGGCGAGTGCAGGCTGACGACGTCGGCCTCCGCCAGCAATTCATCCAGCGGACACAACCGCACGCCGTGCAGCTCGGCGAACTGTCGGTCGGGATACGGATCGCAGGCGATCACCCGCAAGCCGAGTCCCACGGCCCGCGGCACGACCGCCTTGCCGATGCGTCCCAGGCCGACCAGTCCGATCGTCTTGCCGGCCAGCCGCGCGAGAGGCTTGCGCTCCCAGACCCCGCTGCGCACCTCCCGGTCACGGCCGGGAAAGCCTCGGTACACACCCAGCAGCAGAGCGATCGTTTGTTCGGCCACCGAGTGGTCGTTGGTGCCGGGAACAATGGTAACCGGAATGCCCAGCTCGGTGGCGGCCGGCACGTCGATGGCGTCGTATCCCACGCCCATGCGTGCGATCGCCCGCAGCTTGGCGCGGGACAGGACTTCGCGGGTGTACAGCTCGCTGCCGGCCAGCACGCCCGAAACTCCGTCCAGCTCGGCCAGCAACCGCTGGGGATCGGCCGCCGATTCGGACAAGGGCTGGCTGGGATAGACTACTTCAAAACTGGCCTGCTGCAGGATCTCGCTGTATTGGCCGGGCCGGTTACGCAAAAGATAGGGCGTGACGAGAATGCGGGGCATCTTGGAGGCCGGGTGGAGAGGTGGTGGAGACGCCGTGGGGGCCGGGAGCCAGCGGCAGTTCGAGTGCATGAACAACCCAGCGGTTGTACTCGACGGCGCGCGTGCATTCAAGCGGCGAGCGCTTGGGCTCAGCAAAGCCCGCAGCGGCGGCGCACTTGGCTTGACACCACGGACAGCAGCCGGGGAAAATGGCCACAGAGAGACGAACGGAGGAGGAGAGGCAATGGCATCTGAGCTGCTGCGGCCGCGGCTGCGTTCGTTGGAGCTGTTTCCCCTGGGCCCGCCGGAGGAATTGCTCTTCGCCCTGCGCGATCCGGAGGGCTTTGCCGACGGAGTCGCCCTGCCTTACGCGGCGGCCATGCTGGCCACGCTGATGGACGGCAGCCGCACGCTCAGCCAGATCCAGTCTGATTTTCAGTCGCAGGCAGGCACGGCGGTCGCGCTGGCCGACCTGGAGCAGTTCGTGGCCCGGCTGGATGCCGGTCACCTGTTGGACAGCCCGCAGTTTACCGCCCTCAAGCAATCGGCCAGCCAGGCGTTCCTCGACTCACCGGTGAGGGCCGCCGCGCACGCGGGCGCCGCCTACCCGTCCGACCCCGATGCGCTGCGCCGGCAGCTTGCCGAGTGCTTCAACTGCGACGAGGGACCCGGCATTGCCGGTCCGGATCCATCGGCCGGCGGCGGCAGCGGAAGGTTGCGGGGCGTGCTCAGCCCCCACATCGACCTCACTCGTGGCGGTCCGGCGTTCGCCTGGGCCTACCAATGCCTGGTCGAAGACGGCGATGCCGACGTGTTCGTGATCCTGGGCACCTCGCACAGCCCGCTGGCGCAAGTCTGCTCGGTGTCGCGCAAGCACTTCGCCACACCCCTGGGCACCGTCGAGACCGACGGCGAGTTCATCGATCGGCTGGACCACGAGCTGGCTTCGACCGGCATCGCCATCGACATCTTCCAGGACGAGCTGGTCCACCGGCACGAGCACTCGATCGAGTTCCAGGTGCTATTCCTCCAGTACCTGCTCGCCGGCCGACGGCCGTTCAAGGTCGTGCCGATCCTGACGGCATCGTTCCAGCCGTTTGTGGCCTCGGCCACGCGGCCCACTGCCTCGGCCGAGTTCACCGCCTTCGTGGCGGCGCTGCGGGCCACGGAAGCGGCCTGGCCCAAAAAGGTCTGCTACATCAGCGGCGGCGACCTGGCCCACGTGGGCCCCCGCTTCGGCGACGACTGGCTGCTGGACGAAGAGCGGCTGGCCGCCCGGGCCGACGACGACCACCGTTTGCTGGCCGCCGCCTGCGATGCCGACGCCGAGGGCTTTTTCGACCACGTCGCCCGCCAGCACGACGCCGGGCGGATCTGCGGGTTGTCGCCCACGTACACTCTGATGCAGGTGGCCGCCCCGTCGCGCGGCGAGCTGCTCAAGTATTCCCAGGCGGTGGACGAGAGCGGCACGAGCTGCGTCAGCTTCGCCAGCCTGGCCTTCTACGCGTAAATCCTTCCACCTTCCACCTTCCACCTTCCACCTTCCTCCTTCCTCCTTGCCTTTCCATCCCGCGGCCGGCAACATAGAATCCAGCTTTCCAGCGGTCGATAGGGCCTGAGCCGGCGGAGATCGATTTGGCTACGGCGTCGAAAATCCAGATCATCGGCATCGGCGACGATGGACTCGAAGGCATCACCAGCGCCGCGCGGCAGTTGATCGAGCAGGCCGAGCTGCTGGTCGGCGCCGATTACATGCTGGCGCGGGTGCCCGCCTCGAAGGCCGAGCGCCTGCCGGCCGCCGGCAACCTCGATCCGGTGGTCCGGCGTCTGGCGGCCGCCAAGGACAAGCGCGTGGCGGTGCTGGTGTCGGGCGATCCGTTGTTCTACGGCATGGCCCGCTACCTGTGCGACAAGCTGGGCAAGGACCGCTTCGAGGTCGTGCCGCACGTGAGCAGCATGCAGTTGGCCTTTGCCCGGGTGAAAGAAAGCTGGGAGGAGGCCTACCTGACCAACCTGGCCAGCCACCCGCTCGACCACGTGGTGGAGAAGATCCGCACTGCTGAAAAAGCAGGCCTGTTCACGAGCGAATCGTGCCCGCCCTCCGCGGTGGCCCGGTCCCTGCTCGACCGCCGCATCGACTATTTCCACGCTTACGTCTGCGAGAACCTCGGCTCGCCCGACGAGCGCGTTACGCAGGGCGACTTGCGTGAGCTGGTCGATCAGCAGTTCTCGCCGCTCAACGTGATGATCCTGGTCCGCAAACCGGGGCTGCCCGATCGTCCGAGCGAGCGGGCAGGCTGCCGGCTGTTCGGAAATCCGGACGAGGTCTTCCTGCAGTCGAAGCCGAAGAAGGGCCTGCTGACGCCCGCCGAAGTACGCTCGATTGCACTGGCCGAGATGGACCTCGGACCGACGAGCATCGTCTGGGACATCGGCGCCGGCAGCGGCTCGGTAGCCATCGAGGCGGCCCAGATCGCGCCGGCCGGCAAGACATTCGCCATCGAAATGGACGCCGAAGACCATAACCTCATCCTGGCCAACGCCGAGAAGTTCGGGGTGACCAACCTGGTGGCCGTGCTGGGCCGGGCGCCCGAGGCCTGGTCGGCGCTGCCCGACCCCGACAGCATTTTTGTGGGCGGCAGCGGCCGCGAGATCAGCCGGCTGATGGAGCTGGCGTACGAGCGGCTGCGGCCCGCGGGCCGGCTGGTGGCCAACGTGGGGAGCATCGAGAACCTGGCCGAAGTACACGCCGCGCTCTACCGGCGGACCGGCGACGTCAAGGTCTGGATGATCAACGTGGCCCGCGGCACGTACCAGCTCGAACGCGTGCGCTTCGATGCGCTGAATCCCACCTTCCTGCTGGCCACCGTCAAGCCTGACCGGCCAAAAGCCTGAAGCATGACGATCGAACGTCCGGCCGCCGGCATTCTGAATCCTCAACCAGCATCCCTCTCCGAGCGGCCCGCCACGGCGGACGAACCGGAATTGGACGTGATCGCCGTCGGCGCGCACCCCGACGACGTCGAGATTGCCTGCGGCGGCACGTTGGCCCGGCTGACCCGTCAGGGCTACCGCGTGGGCATCATCGACTTGACCGACGGCGAACCGACGCCGATGTCGCCCGGCCCCGCCGTGCGGTTGGCTGAAGCCCAACGTGCCGCGGAGGTGCTGGGGGTGGCGACGCGGATCCAGCTCGGTTTGACGAATCGGCGGTTGTTCGACGACTTCGAGGCCCGCGTCGCCTTGGCCCGCGAGTTCCGCAAGTATCGCCCCAAGCTGGTGCTGGGGTTCGGCGAAAAAACGCCCTTGGCCTCGCCCGACCACTGGCAGGCGATGCAGATCACCGACGCCGCGGTCTTTTACTCGCGGCTGACCAAGTGGGACGAGCACTTCGACGGCCTGCCGGTCCACACGGTGAGCGCCCAGCTTTACTACACGCTGGCCTTCAGCAGTCTCGGCCTGCCGGCCGGCGCCGGGCACCTGGTGGTCGATATTGCCGGCACGCTGGAGACCAAGCTGGCCAGCGTGCGTTGTTACCAGACCCAGTTTCCGCCGGCCAAGGCGCACGTGCTGGAGCGGATCAAGGCCTTTGCCTTGCAGCAGGGGCAGGCCGCCGGGTTCGACGCCGGCGAGTTGTTCACCAGTCCCCGCACGCTGGGGACCCGCGACCTGATGCACTTTCTGTTCGGGCTCGCGCCCTCCGACGAGCCCCGCAAGCCGGACATCAGGTAAAGAGAGCTTGGAGCACGGTGTCACTGCTTGATGGGCCCAACGAGCCGGCATGACGACGTACGATCCCACGCCGGCCGACCGCCCTCCCAAGGGGCAGATCCTGATCTACCGCGACGGCGCGATCCACCTGCAGGTGCGCCTCGATGGGCAGACTGTCTGGCTGCCGCAGCGGCTCATCGCGGAGCTGTTCCAGGTGAGTGTGCCGACCGTAAATGAGCATTTGGGCAACATTTACGAAGACGCCCCTGCCGCCGCAGGAGGCGCGTCGGGTTAGTGTGCCTGGCCGATGGCATAGAGGCTGTTGGCCGAACGCAGGAAAATCTGGCCCCGGCTGATGGCGGGCGAGGCGTAACACTCGTCACCTAAGGCGTTCTTCGAGACCTCCTCGAACTCGTCCGACGGCTTCACGATGGTCATCACGCCGTTGTTTGCCAGGAAATAAGCCAGGCCGCCCGCGGTGACCAGACTGGCACTGTAGTGCGGGCCGATGCGCTGCCGCCAGGTGCGGCGGCCGGTCCGGGCCTCGAAGCAACTCGCGATCCCCTCGTCGGAAACGACCAGAAAGTAGCCGCCCACCGCGATCGGCGAGGGAACGTACGAGCAGTTCTCGCTCGTGCGCCAGGCAATGTGGGTCTTGGTCACGTTGCCGCGGCCGTCGGGCCGGATCGCCAGCATGTGCTTGTCCGGGTAGCCGGCCGTCATGAACAACAGCTCGCCGTTGTAGACCATCGAAGCCACGAACTGCTCGGTCGGCCCGTCGATGATCCAGTGCCGCGAGCCGTCGCGCGGATCGTAACTGGCCACCGACATCGAGCCGCAGAGGATCATGTGCGGCCGGCCGTCGATCCGGCGGATGATCGGCGTCGAGTAGCTGCGGGTCTTGTTCTCGCGCGGCACCTTCCAGACGATCTGGCCGCTGTCGCGATCGAGCGCCACCAGGTAGGCGTCGCCGTCGTGATCGCCGTTCACGATCACCTTGTTCTCGAACAACACCGGGCAACTGCAGTAGCCGTGCTGGCTCGAGAAGGGACCGGGCCGCACCAGCCACTTCCGCCGGCCCTCGTAGTCGTAGGCCGCCACCACCATCTGTCGCTGGTCGAGGAACGTGACGTAGACCAGGCGGCCGTCGGTGGCCGGCGTGCTGGAGGCGTAGCTGTTCAGCGAGTGCTTTTGCTCCAGGGGCGACCGCAGCACCGTCTGCTCCCACAGCAGCGAGCCGTCGTTTCGATCGAGGCACACCAGGAGCCGCTCCTGCTTCTCCTCCCGGCAGGCAACCAGAAAGATCCGGTCGTCCCAGATGACCGGCGAAGCATAGCCGCTGCCCGGGAGCGGCACTTTCCAGGCGATGTTTTCGCCCGTCTCGCCGTTCCAGCGGATCGGAATGTTCGGCTCGGCGCTGGTTCCGTCGCCTCGCGGCCCGCGCCATCCGGGCCAGTTCTCGGCCGACGCGGATCCCGCCGCCACGCAGGCGGCCACAAGGGCACAGGCCATCGGCCGGAACCAAAATGAGAACCAAAATGAGATTGTCGATGCGAGCGGGCGGGCCGCCGGGGAGAGATTCGTCATGCTGGCGATGAGGCGAGAGGGCGATGAGGCGAGGGTCGGGCGTGGAGCGTTGTTGGATTCTAAGCTGACACCATCGCCGGCTGAATGGTCAAGTAGTCTTTTCACCCGGGCGCTGCCTCCCTATACTAGACGCCTGTCTAGTACCCAGGAACCCAGCAACTAGCAACTAGCAACCAGCTCATGGACGTGGCCCGGTTTTTGGAACGGATTCGACATCTCCCCTGGTACGACGGCCAACTGAGGCACGTCGAGCAACTGCCCGAGCGGCCCGCGCGGTTCGCCGAGCCATCGCGGCCCCTTGCCCGGGCGTTGGCAGAGCTGCTGGCAAAGCGTGGCATCGAGGGGCTGTACTCGCACCAGGTCGCCTGCCTGGAACTGGCCCGCGGTGCAAGCGATTGGGTTGTCGTCAGCGGGACGGCCAGCGGCAAAACGCTCTGCTACAACCTGCCGATTCTCGAGGCCTGTCTCGACGATCCGCGGTCGCGGGCCCTGTATTTGTTTCCCACCAAGGCCCTGGCCCAGGACCAGTTCAAAGGACTGCTGGAGCTGCTGGCTCCCGCCGAGACGAAAGGTCGCGTAACGCCCGGGGTCTTCGACGGCGATACGCCGACCGCCCAGCGGCGGCGGATCCAGGCCGAAGCCAACCTCGTGCTGTCCAACCCGGACATGCTGCACGCCTCGATCCTGCCGTACCACCCCAAGTGGGCCCGTTTCTTCAGCGACTTGAAATTCGTGGTGCTCGACGAGGCCCACACCTACCGCGGCATCCTCGGCGCGCACGTGGCGGGCGTGCTGCGCCGGTTGTGGAGAGTTTGCGAGCATTACGGGTCGCGCCCCCTGGTGCTGGCGGCCAGCGCCACAATCGCCAACCCGCGGGAGCTGGTGTCGCGGCTGATCGGCCGAGACGTGACCCTGGTCGACGACGACGGCGCCCCGCGAGGCCGCAAGTTCTTTGCGCTCTGGAACCCTCAATGCCCGGGCAAAGACGGCCTGGCGCAGGCCAGCGCCTCGGACGATGCCACGCGGTTGTTGGTCGAGGCGCTCCAGGCCGGCGCGCAGGCGCTGGTGTTCACCCGCACGCGGCAGTCGGCCGAGCTGGTGCGGCGCTATGCTCAGCAGGAGCTGGCGGCCCGCCGCAGTCCGCTGGCCGGGCAGGTGCGGGCCTATCGGGGCGGTTATCTGCCGGACGAGCGGCGCGCGATCGAGGCCGGGCTGGCCGACGGCGGACTGCGAGGGGTGGCGGCCACGAACGCCCTGGAATTGGGGGTCGACATCGGCTCGCTCGACGTGGCCTTGCTGGCCGGCTATCCGGGCACGATCGCCAGCACCTGGCAGCAGGCAGGGCGGGCCGGCCGGCGGCAAAGCGACAGCCTGGCGGTCCTGCTGGCCGGCAACGATCCGGTCGACCATTACCTGCTCAGGCATCCCGGCTATTTCTTCGCGCAGTCGCCCGAGCACGCGGTCGTGGATCCCGGAAACCCGTATGTGCTCACGCGGCATTTGAAAGCGGCCGCCTTCGAGCTGCCTTTGGGCAGCGACGACATCGAGCGGTTCGGTCCGCTTACCCGTCCGATCGCCGAGCTGTTGCACGACAACGGCGAGTTGAACGAGGTGGCCGGCAAGTTTTATTTCGCCGGCGAACAGAACCCGGCCGTCCGAATCAGCCTGCGCCACATGAGCGACAACACGTTCAGCATCGTGCTAGCCCGCGACGCGCTCCAGCCGGGCACGCCGGCCGCTCCTGGGGCTGGCGGATCCAGCGGGCCGCGCGAGCACGAGGTGATCGCCAACGTCGATGCGATCAGCGCACCGGAATTGATCTACCCGCAGGCGGTATACCTGCACCACGGCGAGTCGTACCTGGTCCGCCAGCTCGATCTGGAGGGAAAAGTCGCCTACGTCGAACGGCGCGAGACCGACTACTACACGCAGGCCGTGCTGGAGAGCAGCGTGCGGATCAGCGGCGAGCGCAGCGGCCGCGATGCCGCCTGGGTCCGCTCGGCGTATGGCGAGGCCGACGTATCATGGCAAACCGTGGCTTTCAAGAAGATCAAGTTCGGCACGCGGGAGAACATCGGCCTGGGGCCGGTCGATATTCCAAGCCAGACCCTTTCGACGACGGCCTTCTGGCTGGTTCCCTCCGGCGGGCTGCGGATGCGGATGAAACAGGCTGGTTGGCGAGTCGGCGAAGGTCTGGCCGGACTGCGCAACCTGGCACTGGTGGCACTGCCGATGGTGGCCATGTGCGACAGCCGCGATCTGGGGGGCGTCGTCGACAGCAAAAACCTGGGCAGCTCGACGCTGATCCTCTACGACCGCTATCCGGGTGGGCTCGGTTACTGCGAACGAGGTTTTGAGCACCTGGACCGCTGGCTGCCGATCTGCCGTGAGATGGTGGCCGCCTGCGAGTGCCGCGACGGCTGCCCGAGCTGCGTCGGCCTGGCCAACCTGCGGCCGAGCATCCACATGGACCCGGATTTGAGCCGCGGCTATCCAATGCCCGACAAGGCGGCGACGCTGGGGCTGCTCGACTTGCTGCTGGCGCCCCTGCCGGCAGAAGGAGGAAGGTGGAAGGTGGAAGGTGGAAGGTGGAAGGAGAGGGAGGAACGGTCAGACGGCCTGGGAAGGCCGTCCTACGACGCTCCGACGCTCGGACGCAACGAGGAACCGCTCCACCAGTGAGCTGACCGCAACTATGCTCCATGAAGAAGTGCGTGCCCGGCTCGAGTTGCTGAACCGCCAGCGGCTGCCCGACCACAACGGCGCGGCCGACAGCGGGCCGTGCGCACTGGACCGGCCCCATGCACCAGCGCTCTTGTCGCCCGCGGAATCGCAAGCTGGCGAAACGGACCTGTCGCTGTCGGCCCTGGCGCCGGGCCGCGTGGAATATGGTCCGGCCGGCTGCCACTGGCTGGTGCGGCACCGGGTGGCGGACCTTTGGCACGGTGCTGTTGCGATCGGTGGGCATAGTAGCAGGCACACTCCGTGTGCCGTCCGCCCCGATGATCCAATGCCGGGCGACTCGATTCATCCGGAGATTGCCGCCTTTGTCGGCGGCTTTCCGCGGGACGTGCTGTTTTTGGACCTCGAGACGTGCGGCTTTGCCGGCTCGCCGATTTTTTTAGCGGGCGTGGTGTACCAGGACGAGCGGGAGCTGGTGCTGGAGCAACTGCTGGCCCGCGACTACACGGAAGAGCGGGCCCTGCTGGCGGCGCTTGGGGAGCTAGCCCGCTCGCGGCCAGTCCTGGTCACGTTCAACGGCAAGAGCTTCGACTGGCCGATGGTCCGCGATCGCAGCGCCTACCACCGCCTCGGCGTCGGCGATGAAAGTTCGAACCGAAACGGCGATGGCCACGGACCGTCCGTGTCGGGGCCTGCCGGGCCGGTGCATTGCGACTTGTTGCACCACGCCCGCCGGCGGTGGCGCCGCCGGCTGCCCAACTGCAAGCTGCAGACACTGGAACGATTTCTTTGCCGGCGGCTGCGGCGCGACGATATCTCCGGCAGCCGCATCGGCCAGGAATATCATTATTTCGTTCGAAGCGGCGACGCCCGTTCGATGCAAGTCATTCTGCACCATAACGCCCTCGACCTGATCACACTCGTCGAGCTCGCCATGCTCGTCAGCAAGTCAGCAGGATGAAAGAGAAGTCAGAGGGCAGAGGTCAGAGGTCAGAGGTTCCGCCAAAGGCGGACTTAACAGCACGGTTCCGCCTACGGCGGACTTGCAGCAGTGGCAACCCTGTTCGTCCGTCCGTCTCCCCTTGTCGCCCTGTCCCCTTGTCGCCTTGTCGTTCTTCCCACCCGGGTCCGGCCGTGCCGGCTGGAACGACCGCATCGGTTTGGCACGCCCGCCGGACGCGAAACAGTGGTCCTTGCTGTTCGCTTCCGGTGCTTTCGGCATGGTCCGAACGGCACTTACATTCGGCCCAGCTTGTCGCCCGGCCGGCAGGTTGGAGAACGCCCGGCCCCAAGTCGATAGTTGTGGTGTCCAGCCCCGGTCCCTCCACCAAGCGGTGCAGCCATAGCGATGACGAAAGCACGACGCCGAGCGAGTTCCGCAGTCCAGTCGCCACTGGAAACCTACCTGCGGGAAATCAACGAAACATCGCTCCTCTCCGCCCACGACGAGCAGGACCTGGCCGTGGCCATCGGCCAGGGCGACAGCCAGGCCCGCGACCGCATGGTGCGGGCCAACCTGCGGCTCGTCGTCAACATCGCCCGCGGCTATACCGGCAAGGGGCTGGGCTTGCAGGACCTGATCGAGGAAGGCAACCTCGGCCTGTTGCGCGCCGTCGAAGGCTTCGATCCGGCGATGGGCACCCGCTTCAGCACCTACGCCAGTTACTGGATCAAGCAGTCGATCAAGCGGGCCCTGATCAACACGGCCAAAACCATCCGGATTCCCGCCTACATGGTCGAGCTGTTGAGCAAATGGCGGCGGGCCAGCTCGCGGCTGGCCGAGGAGCTGGGCCGCACGCCCACCCCCGAGGAAGTGGCACGCGTGCTGGGATTGCCGCGCAAGAAGCTGCCCATCATCAAGAAGGCCATTCGCATCTACAACTCGACCCCGCAGACCGACCAGGCCGAAGCCGGCTGGTCGCTCGGCGAGATGATCATGGACGAACGGGTCAAGAGCCCCGAGGACGAGATGGTCGAGGGAGACGACATGACGCACGTCATGCGGCTCTTGGAGACAATGGACCAGCGCGAGGCGACCATCCTGCGGATGCGGTTCGGCCTATCGGACAACGAGCCGCGGACGCTCAAGGAAATCGGCGAGCAGCTCGGCCTGACCCGCGAGCGCGTGCGGCAGATCGAGACCGAGGCCTTGGGCAAGCTGGCCGAGAGCCTGCAAGGGCCAGGCTAAGGCAGAGGTCGGAAGTCAGAGGTCAGAGGTCGGCACCGGGTGGCTGGGTTAGCGTGCCCCCCCAGCCTTCGTCCCACGCGTGCGGTCCCAAGTACCAAGTCCTGAGGACCAAGATCTGCCTTTTGCCCTATTCTTTGCTGGATAGCGGGATCACGCCGTTCCAGTTGGGCGGCGGCGTCCGATTGTGCTGGGCGATGAATACCATCAGAAAGTCCTTCACCCGGTCGCGGGCCGGCACCCGGTGCAACAGCTCGATCGCCTCCGACCAATCGCCGGCCAGAAAGGCGTCCAGGGCCGACTCGTAGCTCTTCAGGTGCTCGTCGGTAAGCTGTGGATAGGCCGCCTCGGGCGGCAACAGCTCGCTGATTTCGATTGCCGTATCGAACCCGTACGGCATGACCACCGCCAGGCGGCGGCAGCGGGCCAGGCGACTGGGCACTTGATCGCGCACCGCGCGGGCCGTCGCTTCGTCCAGCAGGATCGGCGTCCGCAGAATCTTGGTCATCCCTTCCAACCGGCTGGCACGGTTCACCACCGGCCCGAACACCGTCACCTTGACCTGGTCGACCGTGCCGATGCGGCCCGCCACCGCGCGGCCCGTGGCCAGGCCGATGCCCATGCGAAAATCGGCCAGCGGGTTGCCGGCCTGGCGAGCGGCCGCCTCGAATTCGACTCGGATCGCCAAAGCGGCCAGGCAGGCCCGCTGGATGGCGTCGGGCTGCAAAATGGGCCAGCCCCAGAAGCCCATGGCGGCATCTCCCTGGAAATCGCCGAACACGCCCCCCTGCTCCAGGATATGGTGGGTCATCACGCCCAGGGCCTTGCTGACGCGGTCGAGCAGCCCCAGCAGGTCGCCTGCGTGTCTTTCCGTCTCTTTGGAGAAGCCGCGCAGGTCGCAAAACAGGACCGACACGTCGGTCTCGCGCGGGGCCAGCACATAATCGGGATCCTCGGCCGTGATCGCCTCCAGCACGGCCGGCGAGAAAAAATTCCGCAAGGCCGCCTGCTTGCGCTGCATCGATTGGTTCTGGCGCAAGCTGGTCAGGGTGGCGGCCACCAGCTCGGTGAACTTGACGTCTTCGCGGAGGTCGTTGGGGTCGGCCGATGAGGGGGTAGCGGTTGCGTCGACGCCAAACCGGCCGGCCACGTACACGCCCCAGCCCCGGCAAGCCTCACCCAGCACGGGCGTGCAAAACGCCCAGTCGATGTTCTCGCTGATGGTGAAACTGGGAGTGCCGGGATCGCGGCCGGCGCCCCAGACGTGCAGCACGCTCTGGTTGCGCTGGACCGCTTCGACGATCAGCCGCTGGCTGGGTTGAAACACTTCGCCGGTGGCGAGCCGGCGGTCCCAGTGCAGCATGCGGACCCGCGGCTGATCGCAATCCTCGACGGCGACCAGGGCCACGGCGCTGGCCCGCGGGATGCCGGCCAGCAGCATGTTGACCAGGCGGATGAACAGCTCGGTGTCGTTCACCGCACCGGAGATCACGTCGGGCAGCCGGCTGAGCACTTCGATCCGCTGATCGGCGTTGCGGAAGCGAATGCGTTGCAGGTATTGCGCGCTGAACGTCTGCTCCTCCACCGGACGGGGCAGCTCCAACGAGAAGTTGACTTCGTCGGTCGCCAGCGTGAACGTGGTCTGGCCGATAACGAAGTGCTCTCCCGGCTTCACGGAGAAATGGTCGACTTCCTTGCCCTCCACGAAAATCGGGTTGCGGGCATCCGGCAGCCGCTCGACGTCGAGCTTCCCATCCATCCAGGCGGCCACCGCGTGCTGCCGCGAAATGTGACCGTCCCAGGGCGTGGCCCAGACACCCGATTCGCGTCCCAGCACGAATCGCTCGTCGTTGCGCAAACGACGTCGCCAGCGCTGCTGCGGTTCGGACCCTTGGGCGATCAACTCGGCCACGTTCGGTTTACTCCACCGAGGTCGGAAGTCGGAGGTCAAAGGTCGGAGGTTGGAAGATACACGTTGCTTTTCGGCCTTACTGCAAACTGTCGTCATCGGCCGTGCGGGGACTGAAGTCGCCGGCGCCCGCCGTGGCACGCCGTGATTCGAGCGAGCTGCCGAGGCTGCCGCCAGAATCGGGGGCGCGTCCCAGGCCGATCTTCCGCCGCAGGCGCGCCACCAGCCGGATGCGGGGCGCTACGTCCAACACGATCATCACAAAGCCCCACAGCGCGGTGATTACCGCAATAATGGCCGCCAAGGCCCATAAGCCCAGACGCACCAGTCGGTATCCCAGTTCCTGGATCGGCTCCACGGCGGCCACATAGCGTTCCTGGACAATCACGGCCCAGCCGGTGTCGCCGACCGAGGCGGGTCGATCGTTCACGATGACCGGCCGAATGGCCGCCAGCCAGCGCCCCTGATACTTGTCGCCCACCGGATCGTGGTACTGGGCGAGCGAGGCCGTCTGGCTGCTCGCGCGCACCTGCTCGGAGGTGTTGGTTGCGGCGGCGCGGAGTTTCTCGATTTGTTCAACGTAAGCCGGCCCCAGACGTAAATCCGGCAAGTCACCGGTCTTCCGCCGCAGCAATTCGGCCAGGTGCGGATGCTCCAGGATGACTCCGGCACGGCCGGTCCAGTCCGGCTTGGAATCGACCAGCACCGAGAACTGGTCGGCCAGCGAACTGTCCTGCGGGCGCCATTCGGCAAATCGTCCCAGTTCGACCGAGTGGGTGATGACGCCGATGATCCGCCGATCGGGATCGGTCCGTTTTGCACTGAAGATGGGCACCGAGAACGAGACTTTGCGGTTTTCCGTGGTGTCGCTCTTGTACACCGCCGACAAGTTCGGTTCGTGGATCGGCTCGATGCCTTGGCTCCCGCGGCGCAGGTTCTTGCCCAAGCCGTGAAAGTAGTCGCGGTGCGCGTAGTTCTGGTCGACGGTGGATGAGAATGGGCTGCGGGCCAACTGGGTGCCCTCACTGTCCATCACCACCCAACTGGCGGTCTCCAGCGTGTCGTACTCCCGATCCACGCTTTCCAGCCATTCCTGCAAGGCATTCCGTTCGGGCGTGCCGCGCCGTTTGCCGGTTGCCGCGGTCAACAACTGCCGCAGCTCGGCGTCGGCCGCTTCGTGTTCCAGCACGTGCCAGCGGCTGGCGATCTTTTCGGCCACGGTACCGGCCACGGCCTGCGCGGCGAAGCGATTGCTTTGCAGGGCGCGGCCGATGACCTCTTCGTTCGTCGTTCCGACCGCGGTACCGATCAGCTTCCAAAAGAAAAGGGCCATCACCACCAGCAGCACGGCGGGGCCTACGGCGCCCAGCACCAAGAGCGGCCTGCGGGCCAGTCGGGCGGCCCGCGCCTCCAGCGCGCCGAGCACTGCCTGCGGGTTGGGAAACCGCTTTTGCGGATCGGGAGCCAGGCAACGGTCGACGATTGCGGCCAGCTCGCCATCCACCCCCGCCGCCGCCCGGTGCCGGCGAGCGCGCCTCGACGTGCGGATCAGCTCGCGGTACCGCGACAACTGCTCCTCGATCCCCGACACGTCCTGGATATCGGCCGCCCCCGGCGCATCGCGGTAGGGGGGATCGCCGGTCAACATGCAGTAAAACAGGGCACCCAGCCCGTAGACATCCCAGCGCGCGTCGGGAACCGCCTTCAAGTCGGCCTGCTCGGGGGCCATGTAGAACAATGTGCCCAGGGCCGGGGTTTGCTCATGCGAGAGCCGCGACTGGCCGAAGTCGGCCAGCCGTGGTTTTCCATGGTGGTCCAGCAGTACGTTGGCCGGCTTGAGGTCGCAGTGCAGCACCCCCTTGCCGTGGGAGTGCACCAGGCCGATGGCCAACTCGCGGAACAGCTCCAAGGCCTCCGGCACGCCGAGCGGTCCCTCCTGGAGCCGGTCGGCCAGCGAGCCTTGTTCCAAGAACTCCATCACGTAGTAGGGCGGATCGGCGTTCCAGCCCACGTCGATCAACTGCACGACGTAGCGATCCGTGAACAGGAAGGCCAGCTTCTCGACCTCGCGCGATAACAGCGACCAGTCGAGGCCCCCCCGGTGGGTGTAGAACTTGATGGCCACCCGCCGCCCCGTATTGCGGTCCATGGCAACCCAGACTTCTCCGTAGGCGCCGGCGCCGAGGAACCGCTCGATTTCGTAACCCGGCACTTGCAGCGGCGGGCGGGCACGCTGCAGGCTGCGCTCCTGGGCGAGCCGCAACTCTTCCGCGGTTTGCGGTAGCGTTCGATCGGCGGACATCAGGCCCCCGAAGGCGGGCTTTACGTGGACAACATCTGCGCTTGCCGGCCGCGCCGGCCGGTTCACCCTCACTATACCAATACGGCAGGCATGCCGCACGATCTGGCGGCTGCGGTGAGCCGGCGACAACGCTCGGATCGAGACGCGCCCGTTCAGCAGCGCTCTTGGAGAAGGGCCCGCGTTATCTGGCCTCCTTGAACGCCGGCACGGCGGCCGCGATGCGGTCATGGGCCACAACTACCCGCAATGGCCCGTCGCCACGAAACCGCGTGACACGGACGGCAAACCACTCCTCCTCCGCCGCTCTCCAGTACGGGTACGCCAGGTGGAACTCGTCGCGGACATAAGACATCACGTCGAGGATTCCCTGAGCGATCCGCTGCCCTTCACTGGCACGCTCTTGGGTGGATTGGCAGCTCTCGAGATAGTTGGCGCCGACGCTCGTGGCCCCCGGCCCCGCAGCGCCGGATTGCGCCCAGCGGCTCCAGGCCTCATTGACAGCGATAATCCGGCCCGTTTCGTCCAGGACGGCAATCCGCGACGACAGCGCGTCGAGCGTACCCTGCAGGGTTCGCTGCGATTCACGCAGCCCCTTTTCGTCGCCCAGGCCGTCGGCCGCATTCAGGAGGGCCTGCGCCCGGGCGTCACTGGCGGCCCTGCCCAAGGCCGGGTGCTTGCCTTCAATAGCTTGCCGGATCGCCCGCTCGACGGCGTTGGGATCGAGTTGGCCGCGGTCCAGAACTGCATCGGGCCCGCGCAAGCCGTCGGGCCATGCCTGGTTGCCGGCTCGCTCGCACAAAAGGATCATGGGCGCGCGGCAACCGCGGCGGTGAGCCTCCTCGTACAACTCGGCGTGGCCACTGCCGCCCAACCGCTCGTCAATCAGGCACGCATCGTGCTGGTGGCGGTCGAGGGCCGTCAAGACTGCTTCGGTCGTCGACGCCCAGTCGAGTTTGAACTCGACCCGGCGCGAGGCGGCCAGCACGGCCTGCAGGCGGGTGTACTGCTCGACGTTCTCGTGCGCCACGAGCATATTCAGACAATAGCGTGGCTGATTCGATCGGGCGACGGGCTTTCTGGACAGCATGCTCTCTCTCGGGCGCTCGTCAAAAGTGGGCAGCCGGCGGAACGGCTTCTGCTGGAGCAGTCGGGCGTCTTGGGCCGTAGTGCTCCTGGCCGGCCGGCCCCATTTATCTGTTCATCGTGCGGCGGCCGGCCACAGATTGGTTTCCTGGGGTGCTTGTGGGGGCACTTTGCGGCAAGGCGCAAGACATTGCAGCGGATCTGCGGCCTGGCCGCCCGGCGTGGAGCGTAGGGAGACATCGGAGGTGGGGTGGGGCGGGCCGGCTCAATTGGGAACCAGCCCTAGCACGAGCTGTGCCATTCCGATCAGCTCGGCCCGCGATCCGGCGTGCATTTTCTTCATGATGCTCGATCGGCGCAACTGGACCGTGCGCGGGCTGACTCCCAACGAGACGGCGATCTGCTTGTCGGTCTTGCCGGCGGCGGTAAGCTGGACTACCTCGCGCTCCTGCGGGTTGAGCCGCTCGAACCGGCTCGTGAGCTCCGAGCGTTGCAGCTCGCCCTCGCGGCGGCGGACGTCCAGCTCGACGGCCGAACGGATGCTGCCCCGCAACTCGTCCAGCGAATAGGGCTTCTCGATAAAATTGACGGCGCCCGCCTTGATCGCCTCGACGGCCGTCGGCACGTCGCCGTGCCCCGTGATGATGATGGCCGGCAGGCAGTCGCCCTCATCGGCCAGGCGGTGGAACAACTCCAGCCCCCCAATTTCAGGCATCCTCAGATCCAGGATCAGGCAGCCGGGCTGCGAGGCATCGTTTTGCGCCAGGAACTCAGCGGCCGAAGCATACGCTTCGACCCGCAGGTTCATCGACTCGATCACCAGTGCGATCGACTCGCGCACCTGGGGGTCGTCATCGACGATGCGAATCGTTGGATTGCCGGTCACTCAATGCCCCTACGGTCAAGTTTGCGATTGTTCCAGTAGAACGGAATTCATTTCCGTTAAAAGCGTCTACGAATCCGCCACGGATCCCGAGCTAGGAATCCCTCGCTTCCGGCTTCAGCCAGCGGTCGAAGAAGCCGAAAGCCTCCGCCTGCATCTCGAGGTTGAACTGGTGCCCCCCTTTATAATAGGACGCCTGGTAGCGGTCGCCGGCCCCGGCCTTGCGGTAAGTCCCGGCCAGCATCGAATCGGCCCGTTGCATTTCCTTCAGCGTGAACAACGGGTCTTCATTGCAGTTTAGCACCAGGCTGGGCAAAGGCGCCCGCAATGCCAGAATCTCCGGATAATCGAGATCGAGCGGCAAACCCGGAATATAGATCATCCACGTATGGGTGTGGCACTTGTTGAGCAGGTAGTCGCGCCAGGTGGTCATCATCCCCACGCATACCGCCGCTCGGATCCGGTCGTCCAGGCCGGCCAGGTACACGGTCCGCAGGCCGCCTCCCGACAGCCCGCCGCAGCCGACGCGCCGGACATCGACGTCGTCGCGCGAGCAGAGATAATCGAGCGCCCGCCGGTCCTCGGCCGTGAACACCCCGGGCCAGGTGGTGCCGGCCGAGAACAGGCTTTTGGCCAGCAGGTGTTCGTGCGCCGAAGCGAAGCGGTTGTATGCTTCGATCTCCGGCTGCGACTCCGGATGGACCTCGACCAGCCCCTGCCGGATCACGTCCGGAAGGTCCCCCACCCGCACCCGGCGGCTGGCAAATGCAAAGGCGTCGTGGACCAGCACTCCGTAGCCCCGCTTGGCCAGTTGATTGGCCCAGGCCACGCCGCCGTAATACTCATCCTGGTGCTCGCGCATCATCGGGTGCACGTCGCCGCTCAATCGCGAAATCTTACGCGTGCCGAAGTACTTGTTGCCGCCGTGATCGTGCAGCGCCAGCACGGCGGGCAACGGACCCCGGGCGCCGGACGGTTTCAGAAACACGGCCTCGGTCGGCGGCCCGTAAGGCAAGCTCCAATGCAGGTGCTCGACGTCCAGCCCGTCGTGCTCGAAACGGTGCTCGACCGTGGCCTTCGGCACGCTGCCCGTCTCAGGCGACAACAAGCACTCGCCCAGACGCGCCCGCGCCCTGGTCCGCCACGTGTCCACGTCGTTGAAGGCCTCCTGCCGGAACGAGAGCCGCGCCGGTCCATCGCCGGCCAAGGAGGCCGCCCACGGTCCGTAAGCCCCAATCATGTTCGCTGGCATGCGCTCGACTCCCCTTGCTTCCCCTTCTCGTCCTTCCACGTGCCCCAGTCTTCGTCCTATTCCTCCTTCCTCCTTCCTCCTTCCTCCTTGTCCACCAGCGGCAGCGACACCACCTCGGCTCGGCCCTGCGGCCACTCCAGTTGGGTCCCCGGCGCATTGCTGCCGCGGCGGACGTATGCCAGGGCGAGCGGGGCCTTCAACCGCGGCGAAAAGGCGGCCGAGGTCACCTGTCCAACGTCGTTGCCCTCACGGGTCAACGGCGTGCCGGCCGCCGGGAGCTGCGTTTCGAAAAACCGCACTCCCACCAGCGTCCGGTTCACGTGCCCCAGAGCGTCGATGCGGGCCACCGTTTCCTGGCCGATGTAACAACCTTTGACAAAGCTGATCGCCAATTGGTCGCGCGCCACTTCCTGCGGCAGGTTCCTGTCGTCGATGTCCCATCCGTACCAGGGAAAGCCGGCCTCGACCCGCGCCATCTCCAACGCAGCCGCCCCACACCTTGCGGCGCCGGCGGCGCACAGCGACTCCTCGACGCCCGCCCGGTCGCCTGCCCGGCAGAGAACCAGGAATCCGCCTGGCTGCGTCCACGGCACCCGAACCAGCCCGACCGGCCGACCCGCCAGCGCCGCCTCGACGTTGTCCATCGCTCGCGAGCCGGGCAGCTCGGCCCCCAGGCGGCTGAGCAAGGCCGCGGCCCCGCTGCCGGCAATCAGCCATTCGGCCCAGTCGTCACCGCGGCCGTGCAGCTCGACGCGTTCGCGGATCAGGTAGCGGTCCAAGTGCGCGAGCAGGCGTTGCTCCTGGCCGGCCACGGTATCGAGCACCAGCGATTCCGCGCCGCAGATCACAAGCACGTGGCCGATCACGTGCCCCTTGGCATCCAATAAGAACGCCTCGCACCCCTGCCCGACCGGCAGCTTGCGGATCTCGTTGGTGCTGAGATTGTGAAGGTACGCCGATCGGTCCTCGCCCATCAGCTCGATCCGCGTCCGCCCTTGCAAGTCGACAAGTCCCGCTCCGGTGGTCAAGGCCGCATACTCGGCGGCCTGGTCGCCGAAGTCGAGCGGCGCCGCGCCGCCGGGTCCGATCGCGGCCGCTTCGGTTGATCCACTGGCGTCGGACATAGGTGTTGCCTCGGGGGAAGGCGGTGGGAGGCCACCGGACCTCAGGCGTCGTCGCTCGGCGTGGCCACGGCGTGCTGCGCGTCGGGAAGCAGGATGCAGGTTGGATGGCGCTTGGCGAGCCGCAGGATATCGGCCGCTTGCGAAACGGGCGCCATGCCCAGGTGCTCGACCAGCGACTCGTCCAGCCGGCTCAGCAAGTATACCTTGGCATGCTCGCGGGCCAGTGCCAGCTCGGTGGCAGCCATGGCGTCTGGCTCGGCTTCGCGGCGGATCCGTTTCAGTGCGGTGTCCAGGTCGTCGGTGTCGGCCAACTGTTCCATGGCCGCCCCCGGCTCGATCGCCAGCTCGGTGCACAGCGCGATGGCCCCGCCCTCGACCACGGCCCGCGACGCGGCGGCGGCCGCACGAGCCACGTTGTCCCACGTTTGTTGGCCCGCCCCGCCGGCCACGGCCGCCACCACCAGGCTGGCTCGCTTGGGCACCGAACAGCTCCAGGCTTCGCGGCACTGCCGCCGGCCCGATTCATAGACCCGCTGGGCTTCGCCCGCCAAGACCGCCAGCAGGCCGCCCGCTTCACCCGGAACGACCTGGATCGTGAATTGAATTCCCAGCAGCCAGCCGGCTTCAGCGGCGTCGTCACTCAACCGCGCCGACTTTTCGGGCGCCGCCGGTCGGGCGAATCGCTGGATCGTGGCCGCATCGGAGTAGCTGGGGAACAGTCCCGCATACAGGCCGTAGTAGCCGGTTGCCGGCTCGCAGCGCAGGCAACCGATGGGCACCACCAGGTCCGCATCCAGGATGGCCCGGTTCAAATAGACCGCATGACCCCTGCGGGAGGTGGCCAGCAAACCCAACTGCCGCTTGTCGTCCGGATTGTGAACCAGCACGTTGATCTGCCGCCGCCGAGCATCGTCGAGGTCGCGTGCCGGGTCGTCGCCCGACCGCGCATCCAAAGCCGTCCGCAGCACCGTGATGTCTTCGACGCCGGCGCCATGGTCCGCCAGGTGCCGCACTACCTCGGCGACAATCACCGCCGCTTGGGGCAACCCCGGTTCCAGTGCCAAGACGATCTTGTCGCCCGGCACCATGGCCCGGGCCAGCGGTGGAAAGTCGAGCGGCTCGGTCAGCGCCTCCGCAACCGCCTGGGCCGGATCGGCCAACGATGGCCGCCCCTGCCCCGCGCAGGCCGACAACAGCACTTCGGGCGGCAGGTCCAGCGCCAGCGAAGCTTCGACGCCATAGCGGAGAACCGAGGGCATTTGGGCAAGTGGGGTAAAGCCGTGGGATCGAGGCCAGACGTTCACGCTATGGGATCTTATCCAGGTCCGGCAAACAGGGTCAAGGAGCCGAGCTTTACGTCCCGCCGCAACTATCGAATAATGCCCCGACGGAAGAGGGTCTTGGACGGAAGAGGACCTTGGACCTTTGTTCTTGGCACTTTGGACGCGCAAGCCTCCGTCGTCCGTCCCAAGTGCCAAGTGCCAAGTACCAAGTACCATGTGTGTGCGGGGTCCTAGATGGCTACGTTGAAACGAGTGCGGCCCGCCCTGCTGCCCTGCTGTATTCTGGCCGGTTGCGCGGTTGTAGCGCTATCCGGGCCCGGCTGCACTTCGAGCAAGTCGACGACCGCCGGCGCGGACGCTCCACGCACGGCCGACGAAGTGCTCAAGCGGATGGTCAGCGCTTACCGCGGCGCCAAGAGCTACTCGGACGTCGGCCGCCTGCGCATCCAGTTCAAGGGCGCCGAGAACCGCGTGGACGAGACGGTCGATTTCGCCGTCTCGCTGGTCCGCCCCAACAAGATCCGCCTGAACGTCTACCAGGCCGAGGTCGCCTGCGACGGCACCCGCCTGCAGGCCAAGCTGGCCGACCTGCCTGGGCAAATCCTCGATCGTCCGGCCCCGGAGGAGCTGACCCTCTCCGACTTGTACGACCTGCCGATCCTGGGCGACGTGCTCACGCAGGGCATCGCCGGCGCCAGCGTGCAGGTGGCTTTGCTGCTGGACGAGGCGGCCCTGGACCACGTGCTCCAGAACGCCGAGAAACCGAAGCTCTTGGCTGCCAAGGAAGTCCATGGCGATCTCTGCCACCGTGTGGAAGTGAATCGCCCCGAAGGCGTGCTGGTGCTTTGGATCGATCAGAAGACCTATGTGGTGCGCAGGCTGGAGTATCCCACCGACGACCTGCGCCGGCACCTGAAGCAGGAATTCGGCGACGTGAC
Organism: Pirellulales bacterium; assembly: GCA_040901675.1. Lineage (GTDB taxonomy): Bacteria > Planctomycetota > Planctomycetia > Pirellulales > JAICIG01 > JBBDNX01. The sequence continues at coordinate 306,487 of JBBDYJ010000010.1, forward strand.
CGGGCTGTCGTTGGTGGCCGACTTGAAAGCCGCCCGCCTGGACTCCGAAGTGGCGGCCCGCAGTTTTTCGTTGGACGTGCCCCGCGACGCAAGGCTGGTCGGGCAGCTCAACCTGCTCGAGCCGCCTTCCCCTTTGTTGGGCAGGCAGGTTGACGATTTCCGTTTCACGGGCTTGGACGGCGAGCCGATCACGCGCCAGAGCCTGTCGGGCAGGATCGCCGTGATCGACTTCTGGAACACCGCGTCCGAATGGTGCCTCAAGGATCTACCGAACCTGGACCACGTCTACAACGATCGCAAGAGCGACGGCAAGATCGCCTTTCTGGCCGTGAGCATCGACGACGCCAAGGTCAGCGACCGCGAGTTGACCGAGACGTTGCGGCGCGCCGGCGTCTCGCTGCCGATCGCCCGCAATGCCGGCGACTCGGCCCGCGACGCCTTCGACGTCCAGGGCGTGCCGACCATCGTGATCCTCGGTGCCGATGGGCGGGTGCAGGACTATATCAAGGGCTACAAGCCTGAGCTTGCCAGCGAGTTGCCCCGCAAGCTCGACAAGCTGCTGTCGGGCGCCGAGCTTTTTGAGGAAACGATCAGGCAGTACGAATCCCTGACCGCGACGGCTTCGGAGGCCGAGATCCCGCGGGCCGAGATTGCCGAGCGCGGTGAGCCCTCGGCACTGGAGCTGGCCGCCCTGTGGACTTGCGACAAGTTGAAGAAGCCGGGCAACGTGCTGGCGCTCGAGCGTGGCGATGGCGGCACGCGGCTGGTCCTGCTCGACGGCTGGCGCGCCGTGTCCGAGCTGGACGCGCGGGGCGACGTCGTCCGCGCGCTGGAGCTGCCGCTGCCCGCCGGTCCCGAAGAAGCGGTCGTGAGCTATCTACGCACGGCGACCGATAGCGCCGGCAAACGCTTCTTTGTCGCCTCGGGGCCCAGCCAGCAGCAACTCCACGTTTTTGACGACCAGTGGAAACTGCTCCGCAGCTTCCCGCCGGAAGGAAAGCACGCGGGCATTTCCGATGTTCAGCTTGCCGATTTGGACGCCGATGGTCAGCCCGAGATCCTGGTCGGCTATTGGGGCGTCGTGGGCGTCCACAGCGTTTCACTCGAAGGCAGCCGGCGATGGGCCGCCCGCCGCTCGCTCGAAAGCGTGTTGCGGTTGGCCGTCACAGGCCCCGATGCCGATGGCCGTCGCCGGCTGTTGGCGGCCCATATCCAGGGCTCGCTCTTGCCGATCGACTTCGACGGGCTGCCAGGGCAAGCCATCCAGGTGCCCAACCGCTTCCTCCGGTCGATCTATGCCGCCGACCTCGACGGCGACGGGCAGGTGGAGCTCGCGGCGATCGCTTTTACCGGGCCCGGCCATGAGCAATTGATCGGCCTCAGCCAGGCGGGCTCCGAGCTTTGGAGCTATCCCTTGCCCGAGGGCGTTCAGCCGAATCCGGCCCTGGAAATGTTGACCTGGGGCCGACTGGCCGATGGCGACCCCGCTTGCTGGGTGGTGGCCAGCCCAGATGGCTCGATTCATTTCCTCACCGCCCATGGGACCTTGGTCGACCGGTTCAACTACGGTTCCATCATCAACGGCCTGGCTGTAGCGCCCCTCGATGGCCAGCCCGCGCTGATCGTTTCCGCCGCCGGTCGAGTCGAAGCCTGGCGGATCGAGCCGAAGTAGAGCGGCCGGTTACTCGCCGGCGGCGTGCTCGTAGTTGTCCACGCCGGATACGTCCAGCGGCTGGCTGGTTTCCGGCCCGGGCAAGATCCAGATCTCGCCGAACAGCTCGTTCTGCTCGGCCCTGACACCGTGGTGCCGGACCAGCTCCAGCACCGCCAGGAAAATGCCGATCAACGTCGATTTGTGCCGGGCAGCCTGAAAAAGCTCGGAAAAAGTCAGGCGGCCGCGGGCCCGGAGCCGTTCGTGGATCCGCGCCATGTAGACGTGAATCGGCGTCTCGTCGTAAACGATGTTCGAGGCGGCCGTCGACTGGTTGTCGCGGATCACGCGGCCGAAAGCACTGACCAGGTCCCACAATTCCAGCTCGTGAATCGGCTGCTCGGCCAGGTTCCGGTCGCGGCCAGGCACGTCGTTGGCCATCCGGCCGAACCGCTCTTGCCAAGCACGGCTGCGTTCTTCCAGGATGCTGGCGGCGTCCTTGAACTTCTTGTACTCCAGCAGCCGGCGCACCAGCTCCTGCCGCGGATCGTCCAGATCGTCTTCCTCTTCGCCGCCTCGCGGCAGCACCATCCGCGACTTGATCTCGATCAGCGTGCTGACCATCTCCAGGAAATCGCCCACGCCGTTCACGTCGAGCTGCTCGATCACCGACAGGTAGTCGAGAAACTGGCTGGTGATCTCGGCGATGGGAATCTCCACGATCTCCAGCTCATGCTTTCGCACCAGGTACAATAGCAGGTCCAACGGGCCGCGGAATGTATCCAGGTCAACGCGAAAGTTCATGGCGGGACGCGGGGGCCGAGGGTTTGGGACCAGCGAAACGTCGGCGTAGCCAACCAGGCCAATCCGGCGGGCAGGCTACACCCAGGCTTCGCTCAGGCCATACTAAAGCGGGCGGGCGGCCCCGGCCAGCGGGCAGATCTTTGAACCCGGTACGCCGCGCGAGGCCGGAATGACCGCTATGGATGATTCGACCTGCCCCATTTGCCGACTTGAACCTACTTGAAGGGTTGCCGTAAAGTGTTGCCAGGGCGGACTTAGCAAAGCCGGCCGCCACCTGGGGGCACCATCCGCATGGGAGCAGCAATTTTGAAATACGAACAACTCTGGGCGCCCTGGCGCTTGGGATACATCAAGGGCCAGCGGCCCGCGCCGGACAGTTTGCCCTACGTCAAGCTGCCCGAGGGGGCCGACCCCGACTGCTTTCTCTGCCGGGCCGCGGCCGGCACGGCGGACCGCGAGAACCTGGTCGTGGCACGAGGGGAGCACACGCTGGTGATCCTGAACCGCTTTCCCTACAACAACGGGCATCTGCTGGTCGCCTCGCGCCGGCACTGTGGCCGCCTGGAGCAATTGAGCGACGCAGTGCACTTGGAGGCGGCTCGAACCATCGCCCGCATGGTGCAGGTGCTGGAGCAGTCGATGAACGCGGAAGGTTTCAACGTGGGGCTGAACCTGGGCCGCGTGGCCGGCGCCGGAGTGCCGGGGCATTTGCACTGGCACCTCGTGCCCCGCTGGGCCGGCGATACGAACTTCATGCCCGTGCTCGGCTCGGTGAACGTGATACCGCAGTCGCTCGACGCCTTGTGGGAGCTGCTGACCGAGGCGCTGGCCGGCACCGGCGGCGAGGCGTCGCCATGACGACATCTTGGGCCTGGCCACACACCTTTTCCGTCGTGCGGGTGGAACCGAGCGGGGGGTCTGCTAAAATGAGCGTTTGCCTCATGACTCCAGTCGATTGGATGCACCCTCATCAACCTGGCGGTTTCGGGCCCGGCCAATTCGGCGCGGCTGACCATTCAGTGCAGGGCCAGTAAGGGGTAGATTACGAGATGGCTCTCATCGTCCTGCGCTGTATTTTCTTCATGGTGGCGATCGGTCTGGGGGCATTCCTCATCCAATCCGATGCGATGCCGCGCGAACCGGCCTGGGTCCCTTGGGCCGTGCTGGGCGGTATTTTGCTGCTGTCGGCGGCGGTGGTGGCCCTGGACATCCTGGTGCCCCGAAAGCAGTTGGACATCATTTCGTCCGTCTATTTCGGCCTGGTCGTGGGCTTGTTCCTGGCCTACGTGGTGCACCTGGCATTGACCCCCCTGCCGATGGATCCCTGGGGCCGCTCGGGGTTGAACCTGGTGATTGCCCTGGTGCTCTGTTACACCTGCATCAGCCTGCTGATGCAGACGCGGAACGACTTTCGATTCATCATCCCCTACGTCGAGTTCTCCAAGGAGGTCAAGGGGCTGAAGCCGTACGTGCTGGACACCAGCGTGGTCATCGACGGGCGGATTGCCGACGTGGTCGAGACCAAGGTGCTGGACAGCCAGTTGATCATGCCGCGGTTCGTGCTGAGCGAACTGCAGGCCATCGCGGACAGCTCGGACCGCCTGCGCCGCAGCCGGGGCCGGCGGGGCCTCGACATCCTGAACCGGCTGCGCTCCAACAGCGCAGTCGATATGGAAATCTACGATCGCAACCTGCCCGAGTTCGAAGGGCAGCCGGTCGACCTGAAGCTGGTGATGCTGGCCAAGCACCTGGAAGGCAAAGTGGTCACCAACGACTACAACCTCAACAAGGTGGCCCGGCTGCACGGCGTCGACGTCATCAACCTGAACGACCTGGCCAACGCCTTGAAACCGGTGTTCCTGCCCGGTGAAAGCCTGGAAGTGTATATCGTCAAGCCGGGCGAAGAAGCCGGCCAGGGCGTGGGATACCTGGACGACGGCACGATGATCGTCGTCGAGGGCGGGCGGGAGTACATCGGCAAGACCGTCCGAATTGCCGTGACCAGCGTCCTGCAGACCAGTGCCGGCCGCATGATCTTCGGCCGCTACGACGGGCCCAAAGGCTCCTAGCTGGCAAGGCAGAAGGAGGAAGGAGCAAGGAGGAATAGAACAGATTCTGCCTTCATCCTTCTGGCTTCTACATTTTTTCCACGACTTCGATACCCAGCAGCTCCAGCCCTTGCTTCAGCGTGCGGGCGGCCAGGTCGCACAACAAGAGCCGGCTGTCGCGCGTCGCCTCGTCGGGAGCCTTGAGAACCGGGCACTGCTCGAAGAATGTCGAGTAGGCGTTGGCCAGGTCGAACAGGTAGGTCGTCAGTTGGTTGGGCCGGTAGTCGGCCACGGTGAATTCCAGCGCCTCGGCGAACCGCAACAGGCCCATGGCCAGGGCCCGTTCGGCCGGGTGGCCCAGCCGGATCGACCCTCGCCGGCGGAGACTTTCGACGTCGATCTCGCCGCGACGGAAAATGCTCCGCACCCGCGCATAGGCATATTGCATGTACGTGGCCGTATTACCGTTCATGGCCAGCATCTTCTCGTAGCTGAACACGTAATCGCTGGTGCGGTTTTGCGACAAGTCGGCGTACTTCAGCGCGGCGATCCCCACTACTTCGGCGATCCGCCGCCGCTGGTCGGCCGGCAGCTCGCGTGATTCGTCGTTGCGCTCGATCACCTGCTCCGCTCGAGCCACCGCCTCGTCGAGCAGGCTCGTCAGTCCCACCGTGTCGCCCGAGCGGGTCTTGAAGGGCCGGCCGTCCTCGCCCAGCACCGTGCCGAAGCTCACGTGCCGCAACTCGACCTGGTCATAGCCCCACTGCCTCGCGGCGGCAAAGAGCTGCTTGAAGTGCTCGCTCTGGCGGTGATCGACGACGTACAAGATCGCGTCGGGCGACCAGGTTTCCATCCGGTACTGAATGGTGGCCAGGTCGCTGGTCGAATAGAGAAACGCGCCGTCGCGTTTGCGCACGATCATGGGCGTCGGGCTGTCTTCGAAAAACACGCACAGCGCCCCCTCGCTCTCGCGGGCGATGCCACGCCGCTTGAGATCCTCGACCACCTTCTCCAATCGATCCTGGTAAAAGCTCTCGCCCAGCACGTGGTCGAACGAAACTCCCAGCCGCCGGTAGACCTGCTCGATCGCCTCCATGCACGGGCCCATGAAGTCGCGCCACAACTGCCGGCTTTCTTCGTCTCCCGCGTGCAATCGGGCGGTCGCCGCCAGCACCGCCGTGCCGATGTCCGCGTGCTCGGCCGCCAGTTTCGATAACTCAGGATCCTCCTCGATCAAGGCCTGCCGGGCTTCCAGCTCGTCCAGCTCCGCCCGCGACCGGTCCAGGGCGGCCTGCAGGCGGTCGAGCACGCGGGCCGCGGCTTTTTCCGCCTGCGGATCGCCTTGGGCTGCCACGGCCGCCTGCCGTTTCAGGGCTGTCTCGTGCTCGACCACCTCCTTCAAGAGCACCGCCAGCCGCTCGCGCGCCTCATGGTACCGCACGAGTTGACTCACCAGGCGGTACAGCCTGGCCAACTCCTCGACGGGTTGGCGGCGGTACGCCTGCTCGTCGCGGAAGTGGCGGTAGCCATAGAGGATCATGCCGAACTGCGTGCCCCAGTCGCCGACGTGGTTGTCGCCGATGACCCGGTGCCCCAGGAACTTCAGGGTCCGATACAGGCTGTCGCCGATGACGGTCGAGCGGATGTGGCCCACGTGCATCGGCTTGGCGACGTTGGGCGCCGAATAATCGACCACGTACGTCCGCGGCCGTTCGACCGGCTCGACGGCCAGCCGCGGGCTGGCCAGCGCGGCGGCCAGTTGCGCCTCGAGCCACTCGTCGCGCAGACGGAGGTTGATGAACCCCGGCCCGGCGATCTGGGCCGGATGGCAGATGTCGTCCAGGCTGACGGCGGCCACGATCTGCGTGGCGACCTCGCGGGGGGCGCGCGACAGCCGCTTGGCCAGGGGCATGGCGCAGTTGGCCTGGTAATCGCCGAATCGTGGATCCTGGCTGGGCCGGACCTGCTCGGCCAATTCGGCGATGTCCGGCGCCGCGGCGTGCGAGGCGAGCAACTCGACCAGCGCGGCGCTAAACCGGCGCCTGAGTTCGGAAAGGACGTTCATTGAGGGACGGCCGCTTCAAGAGCCGAGGTGCAAACGGCCCGGGCCGCTGCCGTCCGGCAGGTCGAGCGGCACCCGCTTGGCTTCACACCACAGGTCTTCCAGAGCGTAATACTCGCGGGCTTCGGGGTCCAGCAGGTGGATGACGACGTCGCCGTAATCGAGCAGGATCCAGCGGCTGTCTTCGTAGCCTTCGATTCCCAGCCGCCGGTCGCCCAGGTCATCCTCCAGCTTGTGGTCGATCTCCTCGCTCATGGCGTGCAACTGGCGCCGGCTGGTGCCGGTGGCCAGCACGAAGTAGTCGAAGACCGGCGTAATCTCCCGCATATCGAGCACCACGACGTCGCGGCCTCGATTGTCGGCGGCCGTCCGGGCGGCGGCCACCGCAAGTTCGAGTGAACGACCTGACTGTGCCGCCGAGCTACGAGCGCCGATGCTGGAAATCGCCACGAGCAAGACCTCTCAAGTTGGTTGATAGGAACCCCGGCTTCAATTGTACACACCCCAGACAGCCAAGCCAGGGTGCAAGGTTCGCCGGAATTTCCGGCGCGATATATACTGGCCTGCCCTCCGCGAGAGGCCGCGGGCGGGTTCCGGCGCGGCAGGCGGCTCGCTCGCCGAAACTTGCCGAGCGGGACACTGGTTTGGGGGGCCGGAATCCGCTATGCTGGTGCCGCCCAGTTGCGCTCGCGTTCCGTTCGACCGCTTGTTGAGGTGGCGTCATGCCGTTCAATCCCGCCGTATTGTTCGCCCAGGTGGAGGCCGCGCCCGGCGGCCAGGAAAACACGCTGTTGTGGTTCCTGGTGGGCACCCTGCTCATCGGCCTGCTGGTGGTCTTCATCATCGTCGCCATGATGTACGGCAGCATCTGGTTCCAGGCCTACATGTCCAACGCGCGGGTCAGCATGCTGAGCCTGATCGGCATGAGCCTCCGCCAGGTCAATGCCCGTGTGATCGTGCAGTCGAAGATCATGGCCATGCAGGCCGGCGTGGGCAACGACCCCGCGACGGGCATCACCACGCGGCGGCTGGAAGCCCATTACCTGGCGGGCGGAAACGTGCCAGGCGTCATCCGGGCCATCATCGCCGCGCAGCGGGCCGACATCGATCTCGATTTCGACCGGGCCGCGGCCATCGACCTGGCGGGCCGCGACGTCCTCGAAGCGGTTCAGACCAGCGTCTACCCCAAAGTCATCGATTGTCCCGACCCGCAGAAGTCGAAAAAGTCGACCTTGAGCGCGATCGCCAAGAACGGCGTCGAGCTGCGGATTCGCGCCCGCGTGACCGTGCGGACCAATCTGAAGCAGCTCATCGGCGGCGCCACCGAGGAGACCGTCATTGCCCGCGTCGGCGAAGGCATCATTACCTCGATCGGTTCGGCGCAAGACCACTTCCAGGTCATGGAGTCGCCCGATTTGATCAGCAAGGCGGTACTGAACCGCGGGCTCGATGCGCAGACGGCCTTCGAGATCGTATCGATCGACATCGCCGACATCGACGTGGGCGAGAACATCGGCGCCCGCTTGCAGGCCGACCAGGCCGAGGCCGATACCCGCGTGGCCCGGGCCAAGGCCGAGGAGCGGCGCGCGGTGGCGATCGCCCGCGAGCAGGACATGAAAGCCAAGACGGCCGAGAACCGCGCCCGCGTCGTCTTGGCCGAGGCCGAGGTGCCTTTGGCCATGGCCGCCGCCTTCCGCCAGGGCAATTTCTTCAGCCGTGCCACTCCAGGCGGCAACGGAGCCCGGTAGGGTTCGTAGTAACCCGTTCGTAGTGACCCCATTTATGGGGTCTGCCGTTCGTAGTGACCGCATGCGTGCGGTCCGGAGCCTTCCTAATCTTCGTCTCCCCCCTTCTCCCCTTCCCCCCTTCCCCCCTTCCCCCCTCGGCCCAGCGCCTTCTTGGCCTCGGCGGCCACGTTCTGAGGCGTGAAGCCAAAGTATCTCATCAACTCGGCGCCGGGGGCCGACGCGCCAAACCGCGTCATCCCCACGAAACGGCCTCGCGGACCAAGATACTTCTGCCAACCCTGGATCACTCCGGCTTCGACCGCCACGCGGGCCTCGACCTCGGCAGGCAGGACCGCTCGGCGATATGGCTCGTCTTGAGCTTCAAACAGCTCCCAAGACGGCATGCTGACCACGCGAGCCTGAATGCCCTCCTTGGCCAGCAGCTCGTGCGCCGCGACGCACAGCGAAACCTCGCTCCCGCTGGCCAGCAGCAACACGTCCGGCCGCCCGGAGGGCGCGTCGGCCAGCACGTACGCGCCGCGGGCCAGGCCGGCGGCCGCCGCATAGCGCGATCGATCGAACGTGGGCAGGTTCTGCCTCGTAAGCACCAGCGCCACGGGCCGGTCCGTCCAGGGCATGATGGTTCGCCAGGCCTCGGCCACCTCGTTGGCATCGGCGGGCCGCAGTGTGACCAGCCCGGGAATAGCCCGCACCGCCGCCAGATGCTCGACCGGCTGGTGCGTGGGTCCGTCCTCTCCCAGACCGATCGAATCGTGCGTCAGCACGTGAATCACCGGCAGCTTCATGATCGCGGCCAGCCGCAACGAGGGCCGCAGGTAGTCGGTGAACACAAAGAACGTCGCTCCGTAGGGACGCAGACCCGACAGGGCCATGCCGTTGACGGCGGCCGCCATGGCATGCTCGCGGATGCCGAAGTGCAGGTTGCGGCCGCCGTAGTTTCCAGCCGCGAAACTGTCGCTCTTGGCCAAAAGCGTCATGGTGGACGGGGCCAGGTCGGCCGATCCACCGATCAGCCATGGGATCCGTGCGGCCAGGGAATTGAGCACCTTGCCCGACGAGATGCGGCTGGCCATGCCCTTGGCGTCGGCGGCAAAGGTGGGGATCTCCGCGTCCCAGCCTTCGGGCAGCTCGCGGCGCTGGATCAGCCTCCACTGGCGGGCCAAATCGGGGTGCGCCCGTTCGTACTCGGCAAAGCGGGCCTGCCATGCTTCGTGCAGGCGGCGGCCACGCTGGCCCAGGCACTCCGCAAAGTGGGCCCGGACTTCAGCGGGGACCAGGAAAGTCTGGTCTTCCGGCCATCCGTAGACGGCCTTGGTCCTTTTGACCTCGTCTTCGCCCAACGGCGCCCCGTGGGCCTCGTGCGTGTCCTGCTTATTGGGCGAGCCCCAAGCGATGTGGCTCTTGACGATGATCAGCGTGGGCGCATCGTTCGTGGCGGCGAAGCGCTCCAGGGCTTGGAGGATCGCCGGTACGTCGTTGGCGTCGTCGATCCGCAGCACGTGCCAGCCGTAGCCGGCGAACCGCCGCGCCACGTCCTCGCTGAAGGCCAGCGAGGTCTGCCCCTCGATCGTGATCGAGTTGTCGTCGTAGATCCAGCACAGGTTGGCCAGCTTCAAGTGGCCGGCCAGCGACGCCGCCTCCGACCCGACGCCTTCCATCAGGTCGCCGTCGCTTGCCAGCGCGTAGACGTTGTAGTCAAAGATCTCGAAGCCGGGCCGCTCGAAGTGTGCCGCCAGCCAGCGCTGGGCGATGGCCATGCCCAGGCTGTTGCCGATTCCCTGTCCCAAAGGCCCGGTGGTGGTCTCGATGCCGCTGGCTTCGCCGTGCTCCGGATGGCCCGCGCAGCGGCTGTGCAGTTGGCGAAACCGCCGGATGTGGTCCAGCGGGATGGCCAGTTCGTCGGTGGGCGTGCCGTCGGCCGCGGCCTGCTTGACGCCCGCCAGGTGCAGCGTGGCGTACAGCAGCATCGAGGCATGGCCGCAGCTAAGGATGAAGCGGTCTCGAACCGGCCAGTTGGGATCGGCCGGATCGTACGCCAGCACGTGGTTCCATAGCGCATAAGCGACCGGCGCCATGGCCATGGGCGTGCCCGGATGGCCGCTGTTGGCCGCCTGCACCGCGTCCATGGCCAGCGTGCGAATGGTATTGATCGAGAGCTGTTGGATGCCGGTCTGGGTGACGCTCATGCGGTGGCGGGAGAGGGGTGGACGGGGGACGCGGATTTAGAAGCCGAGTTTAAGGGCTAGCCGCCCGCGCCGTCAACGCGGGGCGGAAGGCGGATGAAGGCGGGGAGAAGGAGGAATAGGAGCCCGTCGCGGCATCCGCGCTCTGACCTCTGACGCCTGACTTCCGACGTCTGCGCCCCGGGGCAGACCCCATAAATGGGGTCACTACGAACTCCTGGGGCACGCTACGACTCGACTGAGCTCGCGACTCGACTGAGCTCGCCGAAGTCCGAAGTCCGCTTTGCCGCCAGGCACCCGGCGCCCTTCCCTTCTGCCTTCGTCCTTCAGCCTTCTGCCTTCTCCGCTGCCTTCTACCTTCTGCCTTCCCCCTTCCTCAAGTACCCGGCGCTGGACTCGAAGTACTTGCGGCGGCGGCTGGCGACGGCGTCGGCCGCTTCGGCTTGCTGGCTCTTGAGATCGACCAGGTTGGCCTGGCAGCGGCGGCAGCCGATTGTGTCGAGATGGAAGCTGATATAGCCGGCATGCTCCTCGGGCAACACGCCCAACAGGTAGCTGCCCAGCTCGGCCCGGGCGGGACAGGTCAAACGGTGGCGCCGCCAGATCTCACCCAGCGAGTGCACCCCGGCGTCGCGGCGACCGTTGATCGCCACCAGCCGCTGGGCAAGCTCCGGCGACTTGCGCATCGCATCCTCGATGCGGGCCATCGCCTCGGCCGGCAACGCTTCGTCGAGATACGCTTCCAGCTCGGCCAGGCTGAAGGGAGTCTTCATGCTGCTTACTCTCCTTCGTACAGTTCCGGAAACACGTCCTCGGGCAGCCCCTGCTGCCGGACCGTGGCCCGCAGCCGCGAAAGGAAGTCGAACTTGTAATTCGCCACCGCCTGCTCCGAAATCGAAAGCCCCGCGGCCACGTCCTTGTTGGCCAGGCCGCGGACGAACAACAACTCGGCGCACTCGATCTTCTCCCACTCGGCCCGCTCGCGCCACGTGCCGAGCAGACTTGAAAGGGCGCCGGCCAGCGCCGCCTCTTCCAGATGCCGCCGCTCGCCGCTGCGGGCGATGCTGCTCGCCGGCCGCACCGAACCAGGGAGGTCCCATTCATCCTGGCTGCTGGCGCCGCTGGCCAGGGGCAGCGTGGGGCGGCGGCCTTCACGCCGCAGATGGTCGGTGAGCTTGTGCGCGGCGATGGAGAACAGGTAACTCTCCAACGGGCGGGCCACGTCGTAATTGGGCAGACTGGTCAGAAAGCCGATGAAGGTTTCCTGCACCACGTCCTCGCTGGCCGCCCGCCGCCGCAGCCGCGTCTCGACAAAGGCCAGCAGCCGTCCCTCAAAGCGGGCGATCAACTCGTTCCAGGCCTCCGCCTCGCCGGCCCGGATGCGCTGGATCAACAGGGCGTCGGATTCGCTGGTGGGCGGCATGGATGTCCGAGATCGAGCCAGGGCCGTGGGGGGCCCGACTCAGACACCCGCCAGGCCACGAACCATCAGGGCGGCAACGACTGCCTGGGTTAGTATCATCGCCGCGGCCGCGAACCGCAAGCGTCTGCTGTAATAACCGCGCGAGAGCGTGTCGAGCTTCAGGTAGCCGAAAAAAGTGGCCAGCACTCCCAGCAGCAGACCGGCGCCGCTGGCCGTGTAGCCCAGCCGGCGGGCACGAAGCTGCTGCGCGTAAAGCTCCTCGATCTCCTGGGTCACCCGCAAGTCAAACCTCAAAAGCCCGTGTAGCGTGTGCATGGTACTAGGCACGCCGAACGGATCGTACCTGTGCTCGATCCATTCCTGATTGAGGACTTGTAGCCGGTGGACATCTGCCGCCGATAAGCGGACCGGCGCCGGTGCCGGCCGCTCCACGCCATACAACCGCCGGACATAAACCTCGGCCGCATCTTGCAGTGCGGCGCCTAGGGCTTCGTTGCACTCGCCGACTGAGGAATAAGGGCCGACCTGGATCCGCATCAAAAACGCGTCGCCGTCCCTGGTCTCCGTGGAGTCCACCCAGGCGGGTCGCGGTTGCTGTTCCGCTTCCGCCTGGACTGCCGGAGCGGTCCCTTCCGACTGCTCCGTCGCTTGCTGGATGGCGATCTCCTCCCCTTCCAGCTCGATCCCGCCCGGTAGTCGGGACGGTCGTTCGGCGATCCTCCCCAACGATTCAACGTGGACTTGTGCAGGGCCATGCGACGCGGTGCTCCGCAGCAGGTACAGCCCAGCCAACAGAAACAGGCCCATGAGTAAGCCCAGCAGCGCCAGGCCGGCCGCCAGCAGCGGCCGCCGAATGCCCGACAGGAGCAACAGCAGAAAGCCAACGGCCGCAATCAACAGCAGTATCTTCAGCGGAGCAAATATCACAACAGGTGCTTCGACGCTCATGATCGGTGCCTGCTATTCGGTGATGTCGGTAAAACGCCGCTCGGACGGCTGCCAGGGGCTGGCCAGTTGCACGGCGACCGACATCGTGGTTGCCACCATCACGCCCCAAGGCTGAGGAAAAGGCCAGAAGAAGAACAGCAGCCACGACCACAAGGCCGCGATGAACGTGGCACCCAGGCTCAGTCGGACCGGACGTCCCGGATCCGCTTGCCGCCACCAGCGCAGCGCCACAAGCAGGAAGGCAAAGTAAGCCATGTGTCCCATCAAGCTGGGGTGGCCGTGCAACTCGTCGTAGAAATTCGGAAAGTTGATGATCGGTGCATTCATGGATCTCGGCGTGCCCCAGCCGTAGTCGAGCTGGACCATCAGCAGATCGCTCGCGCCCCAGGCCACCGCGCCCAGACCAAGCCCCAGCACCATCAGCAGGAATCGACGTAACGCCGCATCGCCGGATGCTCCCTCCCACAACTTCGCCGGGACCAGAACGGCCCAGGCCCCAGCCGTGCTGACCAGCGTCAACCAGGCGAACTGCTCCGGACTCGGAGCCGCCCCGCGCAGAATGACCATGATCACGCACATCGCGGCCGCGACTCCAGCCGACAACAGCAACGATCCCAACAGCTCCTGCACACGCTGGCGGGCGGGCTTGGGCGGGGCAGCAGCGAACCTCCTGGGGTAGGTCCGGACATAGGGATTGGTCGATGCGTGGCGCAGCGGAGCCTGTTGAGCGGACGCTGGGGCGATCGGCGCAGTCGGCGGCCCGGCTGCCGCCTGCGGTTCGGCTGGGGCAGCAGGTCGATGGACCTCGTGCTGATTCCTTCCGGCATAGTGCGGAAATCGCCGAGCGTGCCCACCCTTGGCCAGCACGATCGACCTCAACCCAAAATACGCGGCGTAGAAGAAGGCCGTCGTCATCGCCAGCGGTATCAGGGCCAGGTTGAGGTTGAACAGCACCACAATGGCCAGCACGACGATTGCGATTTTTGAAGGCGTGTTGATTTGGCCGCTCTTCCAAGCCCGCGTGAAGCCCGCCCATCCCTGCCGCACGGCCCGCCAGATCGGTTCTTCTTCGACCAGCTCAACCGACGACACCACCTCGGCCGCCGGCCGCCCGGCGGGCCGGCGGGATTGCGGTTGCTGTTCCTCGGGCGGCGAGGCGACGGGCGGGACCCTCGGAGCCGGGCCGCGCGCGCCGGCAAAGGCCGACGGAGCAGCGCTGGCGCCCGCCGGCGCCGCCGGCAGCATGGCCAACAGTTCGCTCACCGATTGGATCCGCCCGTCCGGATTCTTGGTCAGCGTGCGGGCAATGGCCGCCTGAAACGGCGGCTCCAAGCCGCTCAGGTCCGGCTCGGCGGTCAGGTGCTTCATCAGCACTTCGCCCACGCTCTCGCCGTCGAACGGCACCCGCCCGGTGAGCATCTCGTAGAGGATGATGCCCAAGGCATAAATGTCGATCTCTTTGCCGTAGCGGCCGTTGCCGATCTCCGGTGCCATGTAATGCACCGTGCCCACGCTCTCCGTCTGCCCGCTGCGGCGGCTGGCCGAAATGAACTTCGACAACCCGTAGTCGCCGATCTTGACCAGGCCTTCGTCGCAAAAAATGTTGCCCGGCTTCAGATCGCGGTGCACGATGCCCCGGTCGTGCAGGTACGTTACGCCGGCGGCCACGCCATGGAACCAGGAGAGAGCCTCGTCGCGCGGGATGCCGGCCGCATGCCTCGAGATGGCCTCTTCGAGACACTCGCCGGCCACGTACTCCATCACCACCCAGCTATCGCCCAGGTCGTCCTGCTTGATGTCGAACAGGCCCAGCAGGTTCGGGTGCTTGAGGTTCAGGCACTGGGTCACGCCGCGCAGTTCCACGTCGAGGTTGCGGCGGATCAGCTTGAGCGCCACCTCCTTGCCGGCGTCGCTCGACGCGTAATACACCTCCCCGAAACCGCCCCGGCCGATCCCCCGCTTGATCGTGTACCCCTCCAGCGGCCGGGAGCCGCTGGGATAAGTGAACTTCAAGGCCGCGTTCCGCGGAGGAGGTGCTGCTTCGGCCTGTGTTGCGTGGAGGTTCATGGCTTCGTCGGTGCCCTTGTCTAGACTAACGGCTGCGAGTTCCATCTGTCCAGCTTCTCCACCAACTCGGTTGGGGCCCACTTAGGCCACATCTTCGATGCTGAGCGAAAAATCGTCCCCCACGACCTGCGAGCGGCGCCCCAACGCGGCCCGGTCGGCCACCGCCACGCCATCAACTTCGAAATTTCCGGCCTTGCGGCATAGCAAGGCATCCGCCTGCCGGAACAAGACCACCTCGCTCGACCAGTCGCGGCAGACCACGTGGCTGTTGGCCGCGGGGCCCAGCACGCACGACTCGGCCAGCAACAGCACGGCATCGGCCGAGGGCTGGGTGCGATGATGGCTGACAAATTCCAGCCGCGCCGTGGCCGACAGCGGGTGCGGCCGGCGGAACCGCAGCCGCACGTTATTACCCAGCTCGATCAGGCTGCCTTCGGCCAGCGACGTCACCGCGGTAAGCGGGCGCCCGTCGAGGCGCACCGGCCGCAACGGGTCGATCAGGTACGATTCGCCGTCGCGGCGAATCCTGGCGTGGCGCTGCGATACGTCGCCCAGGATCGGCACATCGACCCGGCTGCCGGCCACCGGCTGGCCCAGGATCACTTCGTCCGAGGGGCAGACCAGGTAGCCCCCGACCCCGTCGACCCAAAGCAGGAATCGCGACAGCGAGTGGACGCTCGGCGGCATGTGTACTATGTGATTGCTATGGCGGCCATTGGCGGGAATCGGCCGCGGCGGTCGGCCCGCGACGGACAATCGATTCAAACCGGCCCGTCCAGCCGGCTCATCGTGAGCTGCCGGATCATGGGCCCGAGCGGCGCCAACCGACCGGGCGTTGGTCCCCCCCGCACGCATCGAGTCGGCGAGCCGCATCCCCACGGCGGCCCAGGCCCGGCGGCGGGCGTCGCGGGCCGGCTCATGCTCCGGACACAAGTCGAGCATGGCGTCGGCGTCCGTAAGCACCTCGGTCCAGTTGCCGGCCGCCAGCGCCTGGTGCAACTGCTCGCCGAGGCGGCGGATTTCCGCTGCCTTCACCCTACACGCTTTGGCCAGTCCGTCCAGCGTCGGCAAGGTGGGTGCCAAGGCGGCGGCGGCCGCCAGTTGCTGTTCGGCCGTGGCAAAGTCGCCCCGCCGGCACAGCCGTTGTGCGGCGAGGACGTTGGCCGCCGCGTCCCGCAGCCGGCACACTGCGTGCGTGGCCGACCCGCGACGTGCCAGGTCGTCCAGCCGAGCGAGGGCCGCCGACGGTTCGCCGGCCGCCAGGTACCCCTCCGCCTCGGCCACACGCCTGGCCACAAAGGCTTGCCGCAGCTCGGCCACCGATTCAGCTTCGGCTCCCAGGGCCTGGGCCATGTCGAGGTCGCGCCAGCCCGCGGCGCTTTGGCCGCCCGCCACGCGCCGCTGGGCTCGCTCGACCATCTGGCCGGCCACTTTGGCCATCAACTGCCGGGCGGGCAGGAAGTCGCGGACCTGGCTGTCGCGCAACAACCGCCCGGCCTCTTCCAACCGTCCGGCCCGCAGGGCCTCGTCGGCCTCCCTGACTTTCAGTCGCCACGGCTGGAACATCACGATCACCTGGAACTTCGAAAGTACACCGTTGCCGAATTCGCCTGGCCGTAGCCGAATTCGCCAGAATTCGGGCCGGGGGGGCATCCTGCCCCCTTCGCCTCACGGTAGCCGGCCAGAATTCGGGCTGCCCCTCCTGCCCGTTCCAGCCAGCAACTAGCTACTCGCAACCCGCAACCAACTAACTCCCGACCTTGGCAACAACCTGCCGCGGCTGGTCGCCGGAGAAGTAGTCGGCCACTTCCTCGACGATGTTGTCGGCGGCCGGCTCGCTCAGCGGGATCTCATCGTGAAAATAACCTTCCGCGTTGACCAGCTTCTCGGCCACCTCCAGGCGAGTGCGCAGATTGCCGATCAGCTCCTTGGCCCGGCTGAGCTGGCTGTCGTCGAACCGGTAATCGCTGGTGGTCTGGGCGGCCTCGACCATCTTCAGGCGTGCTTCGAGGTGCTCGACGTCCACTTCAAGCTGCCGCTTCACGGCCAGCATGTTTTCCAGCTTCTGGCGGGCCGCTTCCAGGCTGCGCTGACGGGCATTGTGCATGTCGCGCAGGCTGGCCACCGTGGCATCGTTGGTTTTGAACCGCTCGAAGCGATTCGACAGGTCGATCTTGACCTGGTCGGACGAGTACCTGCGTCCCGCGTAGTGGAACACGTTCTGGCCGGTCGAGAGGTCGTCCTTGAGCCGCATTAGCTCGGACCTGTCCTTGGCCAGCCGCTCCTCGGCGTCGCTGATTTGCTTTTCGAGGCGGCCGACCTCGACTTCCTCCTTGGCGATCACGTGCATGTTCTTGCGGATGTCGGGCACCAGGTCGCGGACCATGCGGCGTGCCCGATCGATCTCAAAGTCGATCGGCACGCTGTCCTTGACCGAGTCTTTGAACCAGCCGGCCGTCGTGCCGACATAGCTGGCCGCCTCGCGGCCGAAGACCACTGCTCCGATGAGGCCGGCGGCCACGCCGCCGATTACCAACTTCTTAATCATGGCTAACCCTCCTTCTCGAGATGACCCGCCGACGCGTTGGGCCGATGTTTTGGAAAATGCCACCGGTGGGAACGACCGGATCGCCCCCGACGAGTTTTATTCGCCCCCCTCGGCGGAATATTTGGCGAATTGCTCAAGTTTTTTTGGGGGAGCGAGGGCGGATGGTCTGAGGTGGGGGGCTCTCGCCCGGCTGGAGGGCGGATTCACCAGGAATTCGAGCCCGAAGGCTCGGCAGGCTACAGGCGATGGTCGCGGCAAACGCAGGGAGGCAAAGCACTTAGCGCGGCTCACGTGCTGGACCAGCGGGGACAGAGCACGACAATCAACCTGGTGCCACTGCCTGGAGGACGCGGCGTTGCCGAAGGCGGAAGAAGCAGTGCCCGTCCCGACTTACAATACGAGGCGGCGACACCACTTTCCTTGAGCCGCTAACGCCCGGCGTGCCGCACAATGCAAGATGACCTGGAAGACACACCTTGTGAGCAACGGCCGCGGCTGATACCCGCCCTGCCTGGCGCGCTGCCTTCCTTCCGCTCCTGGCCGTCACTGCGATGGTTCCTTCTGCTGCAACTGCCGGTCGTGGGCAGTGCGACCGCTTCGCTCATGCGGGGCCGTCCGATCGGAGGGGCGGCCATGATTATCTTGCTTGGCTTGGCAACTTCCACATGTCTTTTTGCGGCGATCTGTTCGAGGATCTCTTCGTCCAACGTCGGCACCTACTTTCGCGGCCGAGAGCCAATCCGCTTCTGGTTGGACGTTGCTCTCCTGACCGTGGGTTACGTCGCCATTTCAGTAGTGGGATTTTTTTGGTGAAAGCCCGGCTAGATTGCGTCGATATTCCGCGCGGCTTCCTCATCCAGCAGAACGTTGAACCTAGGCATCCCGCGGGATGTTCCTCTTGGCGCGGAATTCGGCGTCGAGTTCTTCAAACGGCCGGCTTCGCCCGGCCTGCATGTCCGCCAGTCCGCGACGGATGCCCTCGACAACCGTGCGATCCTCCTCAAGAACGGCGCGGCGTTGCTCGTAGAGGGCTCTCAGGGCATCGCGCAGCACATCGTCTTCGGAGCCGTAATTGCCAACAGCCATCTGCTCCTGAAGCAGCTTTCCAAGTTGCGGCGTGCCCTATTGTGGCACAACTGGAGGCGAAAAGAGACCTGGACGCCATGCGACTGGCTGTGCCACGGTATGATAAAAGGGTGCGGCGCCAGAGCCAGCGGGCCGACGACATTTGAACAGGAGATCAACCCGTGACCGAAGATGAATTGCTTAACCGAATCACCGTGGACCCAGCAATCTTTGGGGGAAAGCCCATTGTCCGGGGATTGAGGATGGGTGTGGAACACGTGCTCGGGATGCTCGCGGCCGGGGACTCGACGGATAAACTTCTCCATGAGTATCCCTTTCTGGAGCCGGCCGACATTCAAGCGTGTCTGGCCTATGCCCACCGGTCGCTGGCCGGTGAGCAGGTGCATGAGCGGATTGCGGGGGCCAAGGCACCGTGAAGTTCTTGCTCGACGTTTGCGTATCGTCGCGTTCGCTCGAAGCATCTCTCGTGGCACAAGGGCACGATGTCGTATCCGCGATGTCCGTTGATCCCAAGGCGAGCGACCAGCATCTCATGGCACTGGCACTTCGTGAGCACCGCATCTTGGTCACCGAGGACAAGGACTTCGGCGAACTGGTTTTTGTTCGGCATCTTCCTCATGGGCCGATTGTTCGATTGGTCGAGCTCACTGTTGACGAGCAGGTGCAGGCGATGGCCGAGTTGTTAGACCAGCGCGCGGGCGAGTTGAACGGACCGGTAATTCTTACGGTCACCCGTGGCCGCGTTAGGATTCGTCACGCAACATAGCGCAACGGCGAGCTGGCGACCCTGGCGCCGCTCAGGATCAGCCATCGGCTGTGCACCACGTTCGGCCAGCCGCTTTCCGCCGCCCCCCTCCATAAGCTAACCTGATTGTAGAGCGATCCCTGCCTTCTGACCTCTGACTTCTGACACTCTGATTTCTGCCTTTCCTCCTTCGTCCTTCCTCCTTTGCCTTCCATGCCTCTCCTGCGAATGGAACACGTGGGCAGGACTTTCCACATGGGGGAAGTGTCGGTCGAGGTGCTGCGGAATGTCTCGCTCGAAGTCCGGCAGGGCGAGCTGCTGGCCATGGTCGGCCCGAGCGGATCGGGGAAGAGCACCATCCTCAACATCATCGGCGGCCTCGACAAGCCTACCGTGGGCCAGGTCTGGTACCGCGACCAGGAGCTGTCGGCCTTGAACCGCCGCGAGCTGACGCGCTTCCGCCGCGATCGGGTGGGCTTCGTCTTCCAGTTCTATAACCTCATTCCTAACCTCACGGCCCGCGAGAACGTGATGGTCTCGACCGAAATCAGCCGCGATCCGCTCGGCGTGGACGAGGCGCTCGCTCTGGTCGACCTGACCGACCGGGCGGAACATTTCCCCGCGCAGATGTCGGGCGGCGAGCAGCAGCGAGTGGCCATCGCCCGCGCGCTAGCCAAGAACCCCGAGCTCCTGCTGTGCGACGAGCCGACCGGAGCGCTCGACTTCGAGACCGGAAAAAAGGTCCTGCGACTGCTGGTCGAGGTCCGCGACCGGCTGGGTAAAACCGTGCTGATCATCACTCACAATGCGGCCATCTCCCACATCGCCGACCGCGTCGTGCGCCTCCGCAGCGGCGAGGTCGTCGAGACCACCGTCAATGCCAGCCCGGCCTCGCCCGAGGAGATCATCTGGTGAGCGTGCTGGACCGCAAGCTGGTCCGCGAACTCAAGAGCACCCGCGGACTGCTGGTGGCAATCACCAGCATCATGGCCGTCGGCGTTGCCTGCTACGTGGCCCTCGGCTTCGCCTACAAGAACCTCTCGACCGCCCAGCGGCAGTATTACGCCCGCTGCCGGATGGCCGACTTCTCGATCGAAGTCAACAAGGTGCCGCTGGCCGAGCTGGCCGCCCTGGAAAAGATATCGGGCGTGGTCGAGATCCGGCCCCGAATCCAGTTCTTCGCCACCGTCGACCTGGAGCGGGTGAGCGGGCCGATCAACGGCCTGGTGCTGTCGCTGCCCGACCGGCGGCAGGAAGTCATCAACGACATCGTGCTCCAGCGCGGCGGCTATTTCTCCCACAGCCGGGCCAACGAGGTGATCGTCAACGACGCCTTCGCCCGGCGGCACGGCCTGCACCCGGGACATTGGATCCACTTGCTCCTGAACAACCAGCGGCAGGAACTGTTCATCGTTGGCACGGCCATTAGCAGCGAGTTCACCTACCTGCTCGGTCCCGGCAACATCACGCCCGACTCGGAGCACTTCGGCGTCTTCTACTTGAAACAGACCTATGCCGACGAAGTCTTCGACTTTGAGGGCGCCGCCAACCAGGTGCTGGGCCGCCTGGCGCCCGCCGTGCGGCCCCACGAGGTGCTGCGGCGGGCCGAGCTGCTGCTGGCCCCCTACGGCGTGCTCAACACCACGCCTTTGGAGGAGCAGCCCAGCCACCGCTTCCTGGGCAACGAGATCCAGGGGCTGGAGGCGTTCGGCGTGATCAACCCGGCCATTTTTTTGTCCGTGGCCGCCTTGGTGCTCAACGTGCTGATGACGCGGTTGACCGAGCAGCAGCGAGTCGTGGTGGGAACGCTCAAGGCGCTGGGCTATCTCGACCGCCAGGTGTTGGGGCATTTCCTCAAATTCGGCCTCTGTATCGGACTGCTCAGCGGAGTGCTGGGAGCGCTACTGGGCTATTGGCTGGCCGAGGCGATGACGGCCCTGTACCGGCAGTTCTTCCAGTTCCCCACGCTGGTCAACCGCTTCTACGCCGGCACGTTCGTGGAAGGTCTGCTGATCAGCCTGGTCTGCGCGCTGGCCGGTTCGGCCAACGGCGCCCGGGCGGTGCTGCGGCTCGAGCCGGCCGAGGCGATGCGGCAAAAACCGCCGGCCCAAGGCGGGCCGATCTTTCTGGAGCGGTTCACGCCGCTCTGGAGCCGGCTCAGCTTCGGCTGGCGAATGACCTTGCGAAACGTGGTGCGGCACCGCTTTCGCACCGCGGCCGGAATCTTCGCGGCGGCCATGGGAGCGGCCCTGGTGGTCAACTCGCTGATGCTGGTCGAGGCGACCGCGTACATGATCGAGTTCCAGTTCGAGAAGATTCAAAAAAGCGACATCGACCTGGTATTCAAGGACGAGCTGGGAAGCGACGCCCTCGGCGAGCTCGTGCATCTGCCCGGCGTGGATCATGCCGAGCCGGTGCTCGACGTGGCCTGCAACTTCGTCAATGGCTCGCACAGCCGCAAGGGGGGCATCACCGGCCTTTTGCCGAACGCCAGGCTGACCGTGCCCCGCGACAACCAGGGGCGCCCGCTGCGGATCCCCGCCGCCGGCTTGTCGATGAGCCGCAAGCTGGCCCAGCTCTTGCACGTCTCCCGTGGCGACACCCTGGTCATCCAGCCGATCGAGGGACTGCGAGAACCTCGCAGCGTGCCGGTCGCCGAAGTGACCGACAGCTACATCGGCCTGGCCGTCTATGCCGACATCCATTATCTCAGCCGGCTGGTGAACGAGGAGTTGGCCCTTTCCGGCGCTCAACTGGCCGTCAACCCCGAACCGCGCTCGATGGCGGCGCTCTACCGCGAGCTGAAGCAGATGCCCGCCTTGCAGGCCGTGACGGCCCGGGCCGATACAATCGAGAATGTGACCGAGACGCTGGTCAAGAACCAGGAGGTGTTCATCTTTTTGCTGGTGCTGTTTGCCGGAGTGATTTTCTTCGGCAGCGTGCTCAATTCGTCGTTGATCGGCCTGGCTGAACGGCAGCGCGAGGTGGCCACGCTGCAGGTCTTGGGGTATACGCCTTGGCAGATCGGATCGCTTTTTCTGCGGGAAAGCATGCTGGTGAACATGGCCGGGACGCTGATCGGGCTGCCGTTGGGCTATCTTTTGAATGTGGCGATTACCATCGCCTACGACACCGAGTTGTTCCGCATCCCCGTGGTCGACCCGTGGGGCACCTGGCTGGCGGCAATCGTCGTGGGAACCGTCTTCGCGCTGCTGGCCCACGGGCTGGTGCAAAGGGCCATCCATCGCATGGATTGGCTGGAGGCCTTGAAGACGAAAGAATGAATAGAACGCAGCACGCAAGCGGAGAGAGCGAGTACGACGGATGAAGACCTGGTTATTGGCGGCGATCGGCCTGGCCGGTGCGGCGGCGGCAGCGGGCATCTACGTCCAGATGCGCGAAGGCCCGCCGGCCGAAGCGGCCCTCACCCGCTACGGCGAGATCCGGCAATTCGTGGACGAACAGGGCCAGACCCGGCTGCCCAAGACGCACCTGATCACCATGCCTTACAACGGGCGGATCGAATCGATCGACCTGGTGGAGGGCACCCGCGTCGAGGCCGGTCAGGTAGTGGCCCGCGTGGTGCCGCTGGACCTCGAACTGGAGGTCGCCGAAGCCAAGTCGGCCGTCGACCGCCTGGAGGCCTCGATCCGCGAGAACGACGACGCCACCGTGGAGCTCACCGGGCTCAGGCAGGCGCTGAACTTCGTCGAGTCGATGGACCGCACGGTCGAGGCGGCCCAGGAGCGGGTGAAAGCGGGCCAGGCCAGGCTCGATTTTGCCAACAAGGATCTGAAACGCGTCCGCACGCTGGCCGAGACCCGGGCCAGGGTAGAGGAGGACCTGAATCGGGCCGAGCTGGCCCAGGTCGAGGCACAGGTCAACTATCAACAGGATTTGCTGGTCTTGAGCGCGCTGAAGAGCATGCACGCGGCCACAGGCTTGATGCCCACGGTGGTCCAGCAGTACATCGACCGCAAGCAACTGGCCCGGGCGGTGCTGGAAAAAGAGAAAGCCCAGGCCGAAGCCCGGCTCCGCCAGGCCGAGAGCAACCGGGAGCGGGGGGTGATGACGAGTCCCGTCGATGGCGTGGTGCTCAGCCGGCTGGAGAGCAACGAGCGGCAAGTAGCAGGGGGCACCGTGCTGTTGGAACTCGGGTCGCTCGACGACCTGGAAGTAGAGGTCGACGTGCTCAGCCAGGACGTGGTGAACGTGAAGCCGGGGCAGCCGGTCGATATTTATGGTCCGGCCGTCGGGCCCCGCGATGCGGCGGGCAAGGTCAGCCGCGTCTATCCGGCCGGGTTCACCAAGGTCAGCTCGTTGGGCGTCGAGCAGCAGCGGGTCAAGGTGCTGATCGGCTTCGAGCCGAACGAGCTGGCGCGGCTGCGTGACCAGCGGGGCCTCGGCGTGGGTTATCGCGTGCGGGCAAGAATCTACACCGACCAGAAGTCACGGGCGTTGGTCATCCCCCGCTCAGCCTTGTTCCGCGGTCCGGCGGGAGACTGGCAGGTATTCGCGGTTGAATCGGGTGTGGCCCGGCTGCGTTCGCTCACCATCGGGTTGATGAACGACGAGATCGCCGAAGTGATCAAGGGCCTCGACGACAATGACGTCGTCATCCTGGCGCCGGAAACCAACCTGACCGACGGCACCCGCGTCAGCCCGGTGCTCCCTGACGGCCGCTAACGGATCGCGAGCGACATACCCGTTTCACCTCGCCAGACAGCGCTCGAACGACCGGATTACTTGCGGCACGGACCCGAATCGGCCTGTCCAAAGAATGCGTGCATAGTCCATATCGTGCGAAAGTTGCTTGACGAGGGGCCGCTGCTCGGCTATAGTGTACATATGATCATTACCAGTATCCGCGGCGACTTGTGGAGCGCGAGCAGGCAAGGCAGAATCGTTGGCCGGCGCAATGCGGCGCCGGCCAATCAGAACTAAAGGAGCCTCGCATGGAATACGTCTGGATGCCCTGCAACATTGAAAACAGCGGCTTCAGCAGCGAACGTCGTTTCGAGGTTGATTTACCCGATGGGAAGAGAATCAGCGGAACTGCATATATCGAGTACCTCCAGGATTCGGAAGGGAATCCCTTGGGCGATAACATCCCCACCGCCGGCGAAGCCGCACCAGGCTTCGTTAAATGCCGGGTGGTTAAGGAAGTTGGCGAATCAGCATACGTCGAGTTTCCGGGCACGGAGGTCTTTCATGTTCCTCAAGAGGCGATACGGGAAAGGCGAATTGGCTGAATGTACCTCTCCGATCCCCGGCATAGACTATGGGTGGCGATGAACACAACCCAACAACCCGGCGGGCTTTACGCGCGCCCGGTCCGAGAAACTGATGACTTCCCTTCGCGTGGGACTGATTGGCTGTGGCACGGTGGCGCGGCTGCACGCCCAGCGGCTTCAGGCCGATCCGCGCGCACGGATGGCCCTGTTCTGCGATCCCAATCGCGAGTCGGCCACGCAGTTGCGCGACGAGTTCGCTCCTTCGGCGGCCGTCGAGGACGACCTGACTCGCGCCCTGAGCGATCACCACCTCGATGCCGTAGTCATTTCCAGCCCCACCACGGTGCACTATGAGCAGGTCTGCCAGGCGATGGACCGCGGCCTGGACGTGCTCTGTGAAAAGCCGCTCTGCGACCGCCGAGAGCAGATCGCCGACCTGATCGACCGCCGGCGGCGCTTGGGCCGCGTGCTGGCCGTGGCGTATCAGCGGCGCTCCAAGTCGCCCTATCTGACGGCAAAGCGGGAGCTGACCGAGCGGGCCGATTGGTACGGGCCCCTCAAGCAGGTGCACGTCTATGTCTGCGAGCGCTGGCAGCAGACGATCCACGGCACCTGGCGCGACGACTCGCGGATGGCCGCCGGCTACTTCGGCGACGCCGGCAGTCACCAGATCGACATCACGCACTTCATCACGGGCCGGCGTCCCGAGGCCGTGCTGGCCCACGGCGACCGCCGCGGCAGCCGCGTCGAGATCGTCACCCAGGTCATCGCCCGCTTGACCGGCGGCGCGGGCCTGGCGGCCCACTTCGTCGGCGACGCCAACCACTGGCGCGAGGACCTGCACTTCCACTGCGCCGAGGCCGACCTCCTCTTGCGCAGCGAGCAGCTCTTTTGCGCCAAAGACAACCGCATTGAACCGATTGCGGACCTCGTACCCGGCAGCTCGCCCGACTCCGCGCTGTTGGACACCATTCTCGATGGCCGACGCGTGCTGTCACCGCCCGAGGATGCCCTGGCCATGCACGACTGGACCGAGGCCGTTCTCCAGAGCGCCCGCCAAGGCCGCTGGATCACGCTGCCCACCGATTGACGCCACGCCGCGAACTAGCAGCAGACTCCCGTGTGCCGTCCGGCGCGTCCGGATCTGGCACAGACCTGGCAACGGCTTCAACCAGACGTCACTGGCCTGGCGGCGGCGGCCGGCAGCAGCGGGGGCATGGGACAGCCGAGCAGCTCGGCGACGACGCGCAACAGCTCGCCCTCCTCCACCGTGATGCGTCCGTCGGCGCCGATACAGGCGGCGGAGGCTTCCAGCACGCGCTTCTTGATCTTCGGCGCGGCGGCCGCCAGCCGGTGGACCGCCTCGTCGAACGTCTTCAACGTGGCGGCCGAGCGGGGCAAAAGCTTGAGCTCGGATTGGATGGCGGCCAGCCGGACCGCGCCCAGGCGGAATGCACGCTCGGCCTGAGCGTCGTCGCGGTGGCCCACATACGCCAGCGTCGAGAGCAAGGCGTTGCAGTCGCCGGCCACGGCATCGATCCACCGGAACTTGACCCGCGCCGGCGGGCGCCTCTCGAACCGCTGGCCAAGCTGGTCGAGCACCATCCGCTCCAACGCGTATTCGAACACGGAGATCTTCTGGTCCGCTTCGACCAGCCGCCGCACGACCTGCCGCAGGCTGCCGTACTGATCGGGCGAAAGCCGCGCCAGCGCGGGCATCGCCATTTCGACCAGAGGCAGCCGCGCCTCGGCCGGCAATCCACCCAGCAGCGGCGCGATGCGCTGCAGCTCCTCGTAAACCCGGCTCGACGACCTGGCGAGAATCGCCAGTTGATCGGCCCGCGTCTGGGAATCGCCGGCCAGCACGAGGCCGCACACGGCCGCGGCGGCCCCCAGCGGCTCGTGAACTTCCTCCACCAGCCGCTGGGGCAAGCTGGCCACCAGCGCGGCCGCGTAGGCCACGTGCTCGGTTTGCGGCGTCCCCACGCTGGCCACGGCCGTTTCGGGCCTGAACCCCATGGCCGCGGCGGCGGCTTGTGCTGGCCGCGGGCCGGCGCCGAGGTCGGACGCGGTACGTTGGGCGTGGGTGACTTTTGGGAACTGGCCGTCGAAGGCGGGATCGATTCGCTTGATGCGCTCGGGCAGCGGCGGGTGGGTGGAGAGGAAGCCGAACAGGTTTTGCCCCAGCACGTTGCCGAAGAAGAGGTGGCTGGCCTCTTCCGCGGCGGCTCGCTCGACGCGTGATCCGGCAACCAGGCCGCCGATTTTCTTGAGCGCCCCGGCGATGCCCTGCGGGTTCCGCGTGAACTGGACGGCCGAGGCGTCGGCCAGGAACTCGCGCTGCCGGGAGACCGCGCTTTTGATCAACCGGCCGAAGAACACGCCAAGGTAGCCGATCACCAGCAGGGCCGCCCCCAGGGCCAGCACCGCGACGACCCCTCCTCCATCCTTCCTGCTGCGGCGTCGGCGCGTGTGCCCCAGGCTGCGCAGCAGCGTGTATCCGATCAGGGCGATCAGCAGGATGCCGTGCAGCAGGCCGATGAGCCGGATATTGAGCCGCATGTCGCCGTTGAGGATGTGGCTGAACTCGTGGGCGATCACGCCTTGCAGCTCGTCGCGGTTGAGGGTTTCGATGGCGCCGCGCGTAACTCCGATGACGGCCGAGCTGGGCGACCAGCCCGCCGCGAAGGCGTTGATCCCCTGTTCGTCCAGGACGAACACGCTCGGCGCCGGCACGCCCGAAGCGATGGCCATTTCTTCGACCACGTTGACGAGCACCCGCTCGTCCAGGTCGCGCGTGGCGGGGTCGACGGGCCGGCCGCCCAGCATTTGGGCGACCACCTCTCCACCGCTTCCGAGCTGGACGATCTTGAACAGGCTTCCCGCCGCGATCACGAACAACGTCGCGCCGGCGACCGCCAGAAACAGGATCGGATTCCACAAGTGCGGCGGGCGCGCGCCGAAAACCAGGGCCACTACCGGGTAAACCGCCGCGACGATCAGCGCGATGGCCAGGCAGAAATAGACGACCAGCAGCGTTGTCTTCCGGCGTGCGGCATCCTGGTGGGCGAAGAAATCCATGGCGGCGAGACGGCCACTACGAGAACTTCACCTTCGGAACCTCACGCTCGGCAGGCGTTTCGACGGCCACCAGCAGCTCGGCCGGACCGAAGCCGGCCACGTTGGCCACGATCATCGCCGGAAACGATTCGCGCTGCGTGTTGTACGACGTTACCGCGTCGTTGAAGGCCTGCCGGGCGAAGGCGATCTTGTTCTCCGTCGACGTCAGCTCCTCCTGCAGCGCGAGCATGTTCTGGTTGGCCTTGAGGTCCGGGTAGCTTTCCGCCAGGGCGAACAATCGCCCCAGCGCGCCGGCCAGGTTTCCTTCGGCCCCTGCCAGGGCCCGCATGGCCTGCGGATCGCCGGGATGGGCGGCCGCCTGCTGGCCGGCCGTGGCCGCCTGGTTGCGCGCCGCGATCACCGCCTCCAACGTGCCGCGCTCGTGGGCCATGTAGCCCTTGGCGACTTCGACCAGGTTGGGGATCAGGTCCCAGCGCCGCTTGAGCTGCACGTCGATCTGGCTGAAGGCGTTTTCGTAGCGGTTTTGCAGGGCCACCAGCCCGTTGTAGGCCCCCATCACCCACAGCGCCACCAGCACGATCACCACGGCCCCGGCAATCAGCACCCACGCGGCCGTACTCAAGGCAAGGATTGGTGTCACGGCGAAGTCTCCCTAAGTTGGATCAATACAAACGGACCGACCGATCAGGCCGCCACTGCCGTACGTTCGCTCAGCCGCCAATCGGCGCTGATACGCCCGCAGAAGTAGCTGGCCAGCGATGCCAGGACCAGGTTCGCCGCACTGAAGGCCAGTGCGGAGGAACCAGAGGCCGGGAAGCCGAGGCTCTGGCTGTCGGGGGCGAAAGCCATCGAGACCATCCATAGAGTGTGGAGCATGGCGGCCAATCCCCAAACCACCACGCCCACTCGAATCGTGCTCCAATCGGGCAACGACGCCAGCCAGGCCACGTAGATCAGTTCAGCAGCCGACGCCAGCAACAGCAGGCGAGCCCAGCCGGGAGCCGTGGCAAGGTTCAGGTGCTCGAGCGCCGGAGCGGAGCCGAACACAGCCAGGCAGGTGAAGGCGGCGGCCAGCCAGTACGCCGTCTCCAGCCGCCGTACGCCGGGACGCGAACCATGGGCCAGCAATTCGGGTCGCGCCCGGCCGATCCAGCGCGGCGGCGCCGACCCGCCGGCGGTCGTCGTCGCCCCAGCCGGTGTGGCGCCGGCAACCGCCGGCGCCAGCGAAGCCAATGGAGGCCGTTGCCGGGAACTAGCGGGATGGGCCGGCCTCGGCTGCTTGGCTGCCTTGGCGCGGGTATGGGGGTTGGCGGCGGCTATGCCAGCCAACCTGGCCACCGGCGGCGATTCGGCGGGATCTGCACCGGCCGAGGGCCCGCTTGGCTTCTTCACGCGGCCGCTCTTGGTGCCGAGCTTCTTGCCGCTCGTCTTGCGCGGACCTTTGGTCTTGGACCTGCCGCTCCATGGAGGCTGATCGGGCGGCTGCGCCAAGTCGGGTGGCTGAGGCAAAACGTCGGGTGGCTGGGGCAAAGCGGTAGCGTGCCCCAGTTGATGTCGCTCGGCGACCGGAAAAATCTCCGCTACTTCGAACGGATCGGGCGGCTGCGGCAGAGCGTCGGGTGGCTGGGGCAAAGCGGACTTCGGCGAGCTCAGTCGAGTCGTAGCGTGCCCCAGTTGGTGTTGATCGGTGGCCGCGTCCCGGGCGTTCCAGGATCGCTTCGCCTGGCCGCTGGGCCGCGGGTCGCTCACCGGCACGATCACGCGCTGATGGCATCTCGGGCAGCGGCCTTTCTTTCCCGCGCGGTGATCGGGAACCTTGAGCCGATGGCCGAGCGGACAAAGAAAGCGGATCGACATGCCAAGACCCGGGTACGAGACGAGCGAGCGCCGCGGCGGCAACCGCGGCAACCAGCCTTCTAGTCTCAACCCTCGCGCCGGCGGCGTCAAGCGCGGGTGCCGGAGGGAAGGCAGAAGGATGAATAGGAACCAGGACGGACGAAGACTGGGGCACGCTACGACTCGACTGAGCTCGCCGAAGTCCGCTTTGCCGCCAGGCACCCGGCGAGGAGAGGACGGCCGCCTCTCGACTCCTTCCGCCTTCTGCCGCTACTCGTCGGCATAGAAGCGGGTGCTCTCTTCCTTGGTCACGGGCGTTCGGATCTCGTCGGTCAACAACTGGACGCGGACCCGCATGTCGCCCGGCTCCAGGCCCTGGACTCTGACTCGATACGTGGTGTCGGCCTTGGGAGCCAACCGCTCCAAGGGGGCGAAACGCACCTCCTGGCCGTCCAGCTCGTGCCGCGTGGGACCTTCGGCCCCGACCGGCTTCATCTCGGCAGGCAGGAAGGCCACGATCTCGACGTTGTTGGCTGCCTTCGAGCCCTGGTTCACGACCCGGATCTCGTAGGTGGTTTCACCTCCGACCTCGATCGGGTCGGCCACGTCGACCACTTGGAACAGGATGGCGGCCACGCCTTCGATCAGGATCACCTCTTCCTTTTCGGCCGCCAGCCCGCGCTGGGCCGTCCCCTCGACGCGCACCGTCTGCTCACCGGCCTCGATGGGGAGCGTGGTCAGGGTGACCTTGCCGATTTCCCGGGGAGGCAGCTCTTCCAACAGCCAGTGGACGGAGTTGGTCTGGGGATCGTACTGGCCGGAGTTGTTGGCCTCGACAAACTTCAGACCTCTGGGCAGATGCGTGACCAGCTCCACTTCCTTGGCTGCTGCCGTGCCGGGATTGGAAACCATCACCGTGTAGGTGGCCTGACGTTCGAGGTAGCGCCGCTTCGGTCCGTCGACCGATACTTCCAGAGCCGGCGCCACCACTTCGAAGTCGGCTTGTCCCACCGCCTCGACCTGACCTTCGCCCCGCGCCAAGAGCAGATTGACCACGTGCCCGGCGGCCGTGGCCTTCATGGTCAAGCTCAACTCCTGGGTCTCGTTAGGCTCGAGATCGCCGATTTCGTACTCGAGTTCGGAACCGGCCGGATGCTCCAGGGCCTCGGGAATGCTTTCGCTGAGCACGACGCCGCGGGCCGTTCCGCTGCCGGGATTCGAGACCTTGATGGCTAGCGTCACCTCCTCGCCGATCAACACCTCGCGTGGACCGGTCACCTCGACCGCCAGTTGGGGCCGTGTACACACCGTTCGGGCCGAGGCCTGCGCGGAAAAGCCGACCGTCGCCACGCTGCCGATTTCCCCCTCGCTGAGCGGCATCAGTTCCATTTCCACGGCCACCTCTTCGCCCGGCTTGATCGAACCCAACGTCCAGACGAGCTGGCTGCCGGCGCCTGGCGAAGCCTCGGGCCGGGTGCTCACCAGGCGGGCGCCTTGGGGAACTTCGTCGATGACTTCGACGTGCTCGGCCGTGATGCTGCCCGTGTTGCGGATCCGCACCTGGAAGACGGCTGCAATGCCGACCTGGATCTCCGCGGGCGCCGTTTTCTCGATGGTCAACGACGGCGTTTGCAGGCCTTCGAGCTGGCTGGCGCCGGGAAGTCCCGAGCCGGAAGCTACGCCCTGGTCTGCACGCCGGCCGATCGTCGTCGGTGGCTCGAAGTCTCGGAATCGGGCCGGCTTTTGACCATCGGGACCCGCGCCGATGCGCGTCTCACCAAGGTCCGCGTCCTCGAATTCCGCGCCCATTTCGGAGGCGTCGATGAACGCGGGCTCCTGATACTCGGACTCCTGCCTGTCGGCAAGTGGCTTGCTATATCGCTGCGGCCGGTCTGCCGCGAACGGGTCGGCGCCGGCGGCCGCTGGTTCGGTCGTCCGTCCCGCCCCGCCGGGCTTCGTGGTGTTTTGGCTTTGGCCGCCGGCGGCACGTGCCGGCCCCTTGCCGGCGGAGCGCGGCTTATAGCGATGCGAGCCGGCCGGTGAGGACGCCCGGTCGGCTTGCTCGCCAGCAGTCTTCCTCGCCTGCAGCGCGGGACCCGTTACATCCAACTCGCGAGGCGCTTCGATCTCGTGATCGTCCGTCGCCGGGTCATCTTCATCCAGGCCGCCGTCGAGGTGGCCGAACGCCTCGTTCGCCGTCGGAAACTCGTCGTCCCCGGCCGGAATCGGCTCGACCTGGTCTGGGTCCTCGACGTGTTGCGCTAGCTTCACCCGGTTCAAATCGGTAGCGCCACGGTAATTGGGATATCGCGAACGAGGATTCTGGCCCGAGGCAAACTTGGCAACATTGCCGCTATGACGGGCCGCTGGTCCGCCGGCGGCCGAGGTGCCATTGGTTGCCGCTGGTCGAACGACCGGCGGCGTCTTCACCTTGGCGGCCACGGGTTGCACGGTGCGCTGCGCATGGGCAATGGCGATCATGCCCACGACCACCACGCCGGTCAGTGTGAACAAGCGGACGAGCAACCGCTTCATCGGCCTTCTCCGTCAAGAGATGTGTTCGAAGTGGGGAAGCGTCAGCCGTGCCGCAAACTCAGCCGCGGCGGGCCGAAGATGCCGGCCGCATGGGTGCACGACGTAACAGCCCGCTGATGTTGCCGCTACCCGTGGGGTTAAATACCAAAACGCCACCCGGCGTCAAAGGGCAGTTGCTGTCAAAGGAGGAAGGAAGAAGCAGGGAGGAGGAACTACGCGAGTCGTTCAGCGCGGTTTGGCGGACGACAAGATGCGAAGGAATCCGAGGCATGGGGGAAGGGACGGCGAGAGGGAGGGCGTCTTTCCTATTCCTCCTTCCTCTTTCCTCCTTCCTCCTTTCCCCTGTCTTCCGGGCCGTAGCGGCCCCGATACTGGTCGGCCGGATACTTCTGGGCGTTCTTGATCATCTTGTCCCGCACGGCCCGGGCCACGTCGATTTGCAATTCGTTTGCCAGGGCCAGGGCATAGCAGACAACGTCGGCCAGTTCCTCGGCGACCTGGCCAGCCCGTGGAGCATCGAGCGGCACGGCGCGGGATTCTTCCGCGGTGAGCCACTGGAAATGCTCCATCAACTCGGCCGCTTCGATAGCCAAAGCCATCGAGAGGTTCTTCGGGCTATGGAACTGCCGCCAGTCGCGCTCGTCGACAAAGCGGCGGACCAACTGCCGCAGCTCGTCCACGGATGTGTCGCGGTCGTCCATGCCGGCATCATACCGGAGTGGGGAGCGAAAAGAAGGATGAAGACAAAACCAGGAAGGAGCAACCAGGGACGTGCACGCCGGACTTCCCGCTGCTACCGGAACAGCGAGAGCGAGTCCAATTCGAAGCCCGTAAACACGAGCTGCCGCGGCGGGTGCTGACGCTCGTAGTACCGCTCGCGATAGCCCTCGGTCAAGTGCACCATCACTTCCAGCACCAAGAGATCGGCCCGCGTCATGACGTGCCGGGCGCTGCGGCTGCCCAGGCCTCGAACCAATTCCTCCAATACGTGCAGGTGCAACTGCATCGTCTGCGGGGCGGAAACGCCGGCCGACACCAACAGTTCGGCCAGGCGGCTCATCTCGCTGGCCAGGTTCCCGGACCCCATGATCACGTAAGCCCGCAGCAGCTCGCGGTAATGGTCGATCAGCGGCGCGGGCAGCGAGCAAGGCTCTCCGGCAGCCGCATGCCGGGCGATGGCCGCCTTGGCCAGCGTGGTGTGCTCGCCCGGCTCACGCGATTCATCGGCCGGGTGGTCCAGCGCTTCCAGGTCGCGGATCAGCGCCCGCTGCTGCTCCAGCAGCCGCTCGGCTTCGCCATGCTCCAGCCGCAGGCGGTGCCGCTCGGCCTGGGCCAGGCGGCGGTTCTCGCGCCGCAGCCGGTGCCGTTCGACGGCCCGTGCCACCACCCAGATCAAGGTGCGGGTGGTCGTCGTGTTGACGCACACGTAGGCGTCGGCGCCCACCTCAAAGCACAAAGCCGTCAGTTCCTGCTCGCTTTGCGCGCCGAGCAACACCAGCGGCTCCTCGGAACCTCCCGCCCGCAACCCTTCCACCAGGTCCAGCCCGTCCAGCTCGCCCGGCTCGTGGCTGACCAGCACCGCGTCGAAGACCTCGTCGCGCAGCCGCGCGATGCCCGCCGTCACCCCCACCGCCTCCTCCAGAACCACCTCGGCGGCCCGGTCGGAGGCAAAGGCCTCGGCCAGCCATCCCCCCGTGCGATGGTACGTGGTGATGTACAGCACCCGCATTCGGGGCGGCAAGCTCCCCCAGGCAGCCGTCGGTTGCTTTGCACACTCTTTGAGGGCCGTGCTCATGGGGTGGTTCGGTGTTTCTTGGCTTTGCCTGGCGCGCACGGGGCGGTACTGTATCCGTGCCGCAAGCACCGGTCAATGCCGGCCGGCCGGGTCTCGCCGCGGCCTGGCCGACGTGGCACAATGGTCTGGATCGGTCCGGCAGCGCCGGTAAGCAAGCTGGAGCCAGGCGGCCGCTCGAACTGCTCTTGCAGCCCCGATCGGCGAAACGCGAGAATCCGCGGCGAAGGCAACACCGCCGCTGGAGCCATTTGGCGTCGCCGGTCCCGTACCCTCCGGCGAACTCTTGGTCCCAAGCCATGGAAACACCGTGAGAATAGCGTATCTCGACTGCTTGAGCGGCATCAGCGGCGACATGACGCTCGGCGCGCTGGTGGATGCCGGAGTGGAGTTGGCCGCCATCAGCGAAGCGCTCGATTCGCTGGGCCTGCCCAATTGCCGGCTGGTCGCCACCGAGGTCAAGAAGAAGGGTTTTCGCGCCACGCAGATCACGGTCGAGCACGAGCCGGAACATGCTCACCGGCACCTGCACCACATCACCGACATGATCGATGCCAGCCGCCTGACCGAGCGGCAGAAGGACCTGGCCCGCCGCATCTTCATCCGGCTGGCCGAGGCGGAAGCCAAGGTCCACGGCACGACCGTGCGCAAGGTGCACTTTCACGAAGTGGGCGCGGTCGATTCGATCGCCGACATCGTCGGCGCGGCGGTGGGCTGGGACTTGTTGGCCGCCGACCGCATCATCGCTTCCAGCGTGCCCACCGGCCGCGGCACGGTCAGCATCGCGCACGGGCTGTGCAGCATCCCGGCGCCGGCCACCGCCGAGTTGTTGCGCGGCATTCCGCTGGCCGAGTCGAATGTGAACGCCGAGTTGACCACGCCGACCGGCGCTGCCATCCTGGCCACGCTGGTCGATTCGTTCGGGCCGGTCCCGGCGATGAAGATCGAGCAGATCGGCTACGGGGCCGGCCAGCGCGATCTGACCGAGCAAGCCAACCTGCTGCGGTTGTTGGTGGGCGAGTCGTCGCAGCCGATGGCCGCCGACCAGGTGTGGGTGGTCGAGACGAATCTCGACGACGTCTCGGGCGAGGTGGTGGGCTACGCCACCACGCGGCTCTGGGAGACCGGCGCGTTGGACGTCTACACCACGGCCATCCAGATGAAGAAGAACCGGCCAGGCGTGATGCTGACCGTGCTTTGCCAGGCGGAACATATCGAGCAGGTCGAGAAGATCCTGTTTCGCGAAACGGCCACGCTGGGGGTGCGCCGCTGGCCCGCCAGCCGGCACAAGCTGGAGCGCAGGCCTCACCAGGTTCAGACCGAGTTTGGTCCGATCGAGGGAAAGTTGGGCTGGATCGCCGGCCAGGAGGCGAGCTTTTCGCCCGAGTTCGAGTCGTGCAGCCGGGTGGCCGCCGAGCGCGGCCTGCCTCTCAAGGCGGTCTACGAGGCGGCCCAGAAGGCGTTTGTGCCCCAGCCGGGCCAGTGACAATTTGCGGCGGAGCCCCGAGGTCCAAGGAAGGACAGACTCAATGTGCTCGTTGGCCCAGATCGAAGGAGCAACGGTTCTTTTCCTGATCGCCCTGGCGGTGACGACAGGCTTGCTATTGTTTCGCACGCAACGGCAGTTGGGCGCGAAGCCCCAGCCCGCGCATCGCTCCGAATGGCGCAAGCCGCAGGCAGCCGCGCGGCCCGCGGTCCCATTGGCGAGCCATAGCGATCCGCGCCAATGGGAAATCGAGATGCACGACCTGGCCCACGAGTTGTGCGCGCGGATCGATAGTAAGCTTGGCATCCTCGACTCCTTGATTCAGGACGCCCGCCAGCAGATCACGCGGCTGGAATCGGCCATCGAGCGCGCCGAACGCTTGGCAACGTCGGAAAGTGCCAGCTCGTCCACGCGTCACCCACCAGCCGGCCGTGGCAATCGCGGCCGCCTGCCGCAGGCGCATCAGGCGGCGGCGTTAGCCGGCGGCCTGCGGGTCGATTTGCCCGCTCTCGACGGGCCGCAGGCCCGCATCGCCCGGCGTTACGACGAGATCTATGCCCTGGCCGACGCCGGCCACGGCAGCGATCACATCGCCCAGCAACTCGGCAGTCCCGTCGGCGAGATCGAGTTGATTCTCGGCCTGCGCGACCAGCGCCTCGAAGCGCAGCAGTAGGACCTTGGGAGCGCGGATATGAAGCGGCTCGATGCGACGTGCAAGCTAGCCGCTCAAGCTTGGAACTTCGAGTTCGATGTCGGAGTCGTGCAGTGCCTTGCCGAGCCGCCGATAGACTTCTCGGGAGTCAGGGTCTGTTGAAAACGGCCCATGAAGGGCAGCAAAGAGGATTTTCAGCTTGACCTTGCCGAGCGATATGGCGATGTCGAACGATCCCACGTCCTCCAGCACGGCGCGGACGCCTTTGATTCTGCACCCGACGAGCTCGCCCGTTTCGTCCGAGATGTAGATTGTCACTCGACTATTAAGGCGCCTGCCGTGTTCTGGTTCGTTGCCTACGTAGAGCGTTAAGGCATCAGCGTCTCGGTCGTAGTGGGCACATGGTGCAAACTCACCGGTCGGTGCATTTTGCTCCAGAAAATCGCCTAGATTGGTTTCCTCGGTGGCCATATTCGACTCCAGCCATCGCCGAACTGTGTTCGGCAGTCATCGACGTTGTCGGGATTAAACTCTTCCCATCGCCATTCTTCTATTTTGCCAGATGGCAGCACAAAGACAAGGAAGTGCCTATGGGGTGGTGGCGGCAGTTCAATTCCCTGCTTTGGCCGGTCATTCGGACGACCGACGTAGCAGAGGGCATCCTCGAACCCATCGCGGTTCCAACCCCTAAACACGGCTAGGGGCTTAGCCAAGACATCCCGGACGCAAAGAATGCGGAACCAACGAGCACTCAATACTCCGCGGGTAATGAACGAAATGGTCTCCTGACTGATCCAACAGGACCTTATCTGACTGGGGTTGTCCGGGTCAAGTGCATCAATGGTCCAGTGTCTCGGCCGAGCCATACGCAATCCCTTCATTCCAGCGAATACTTACGAGCGCATTTCCGGAAACGCTAGAAACTCCCGGCGGCCAGTCAAGCCGTTGATGGGAAACATCCGTACACGATCCCCCCACAGAATCCCACTAGGTATTTGTCCTCCCGCCTCGCGGCAGCGACCTTTTGGGTCGAGTCCTCAGTGCCATTACTCTTTTTATCTCGGTGCGGCGGGGGGCGGGCTCAGCTCGTCGAGCGCGGCGAGAATGGCGGCCGTGCCGATGGCCGGCTGCTGACAGGCAAAGTCGTGGCAGACGTAGAGCGCAGGCTCCGAACCCGCCTCTTTTCCCGCAAACAGCGACTCCAGCCCGCGCGACTCGCCGCGGCCGGGACGGCAAGCTAACACCTTGTTGGGCCAGAACCGGCGGTGCAGCTCGGATAGAATCTGGCTGGTCTCCGTGCGGTCCGCGGCCTGGACCAGAACCAGCTCGGGCGTCGGGCCCAGGTGAAAGTCGAGCGCAATCAGCATCTGGCCCGTCGCCGTCGGATGCCGGCCCATCAACTCCATGAACGATTCCAGCGTGGCCTGGGCCGCGTGCAGGTAATCGGACCGGCCGCACAGCTTGCCCAGCCGCAACAGCGCGGTGGCGGCCATGGCGTTTCCGCTGGGGACCGAGCTGTCCTGGACGTCCTTCTGCCGGGCAATCAGCACTTCGTGGTCCGCGGCCGTGTAGAAAAAGCCGCCTCCCTCTTCATCGGCGAATTGTGCCAGCACGACGTCGGCC
Source organism: Pirellulales bacterium (assembly GCA_040901675.1). GTDB lineage: Bacteria > Planctomycetota > Planctomycetia > Pirellulales > JAICIG01 > JBBDNX01. Next base: position 344,039 of record JBBDYJ010000010.1, read on the forward strand.
AGCCCCACGGCCGCGTCGATCCAGCGTTCGTTGAAGCTCGCCTCATAGAGCGTGACCAGGGCGTTGGCCAGGCAAACGTAATCATCGAGGTAGGCATCGAAACGGGCCCGGCCGCTGCGCCAGGCGTGCAGCAGCCGGCCGTCGTCGCGGCGGATGTGAGCCAGTATGAAATCGGCAGCCGCCTCGGCGGCCGCCAGGTAGCGCGGCTCGCCGAGCACGCCGGCGGCCTGGGCCATCGAGTCGATCATCAGGCCGTTCCAGCTCACCAGCACCTTGTCGTCGAGGTCAGGCCAGACCCGCTTGTTGCGCACGGACAGCAGCTTCGCGCGGCTCTCGGCCAATTCCTGGGCCAGTTCGATCGGATCGCGCGAGAGAATCCTGGCGCACTCCTCAATGGTCTTGGGCAGATTGAGGATGTTGCGGCCTTCGAAGTTGCCCTCTTCGGTGACGTCGTACACGTAGCAGAATGTCTTGGCCGCCTGGCTCCCCAGCACCTTGTCGACTTCGCCGGGGGTCCAAACGTAGAACTTGCCCTCCTCTCCCTCGCTGTCGGCATCCAGCGTGCTGTAAAAACCTCCCTGGGGGCCGGTCATCTCGCGGAGCACGTAGTCGAGCGTCTCGCGGGCCACTTGGGCGTAAGCCTCACGGCCGGTGGCCTGAAAGGCCTCCAGGTAGCAGCCGGCGAGCAAGGCATTGTCGTAGAGCATCTTTTCGAAGTGCGGCACCAGCCAGCGGGCATCGACCGAATAGCGATGAAATCCACCGCCGAGCTGGTCGTAGATGCCGCCCCTGGCCATCTTGTCGAGCGTCAGTGTGACCATGTGCAGCACTTCGTCGCGCGGTCCGCGGCGCCAGTGCCGCAACAGCAGCCGCAGGTCCATCGGATGCGGGAACTTGGGCGCCGAGCCGAAGCCCCCGTTTTGATGGTCGAAGGTCCGCGGGAGCATGGCCAGGGCGGCCTGGAGCGGCTCGCTCGAAAGCCCCTTGCCGGCCGAGCCCAGGCTGCCCGACTGCCGCACGTGCTCGGTCAACTCGCGTGCCTGCTCGAATACCTGCTCGCGGCGGTTTTGCCAGGCTTCGCTGACCGCGGAGATCACCTGGTCGAAGCCGGGCATTCCCATCCGCCCCGTCGGCGGCCAATAGGTGCCTCCGTAGAACGGCTGCAAGTCGTGCGTGAGAAACACCGACATGGGCCAGCCGCCGCGGCCGGTCATCAACTGCACGGCGTTCATGTAGATCTGGTCCAGGTCGGGCCGCTCCTCGCGGTCGACCTTGACGTTCACGAAGGCTTCGTTCAATTTGCCCGCGATCGAGGGGTCCTCAAAGCTTTCGTGCTCCATCACGTGGCACCAGTGACAGGCCGAATAGCCGATCGACAAAAAGATCGGCTTGTCCTGGGCGCGGGCCTGCTCGATGGCCTCCGGCCCCCAGGCATACCAGTCGACCGGGTTGTCCGCGTGCTGCAGCAAGTAGGGGCTGGTCTCGTTGGCAAGTCGATTGGGCATCGCAGTTCTCCCTGGGGCAGCCGCGACCTAGCAACCAGTGACATGACCAGGTAGCAGTCGTCGTGCCGACGGATTGCAAATTGCCGATTACTTGAACAGCCGCTGATTGTCCGGGAACGCGCCGTCGCGGACTTCGTTGCGGTATTGGGTCACGGCGTCGGTGATCGTCTGCCGCAGGTCGGCGTATGCTTTGACAAACCGGGGCACATAGCCCGACGTGAGCCCCAACAGATCGTGGATCACCAGCACCTGCCCGTCGCAGGCGGCGCCGGCGCCGATGCCGATCGTCGGGATCGACACGGCGGCCGTGATCTTCGCGGCCAGATCGGCGGGGATGCACTCCAGCACGATGGCAAAAGCGCCCGCCGACTCCGCCGCCCGGGCGTCGGCCATCAGCTTCTCTGCTTCGCGCTGGACGCGATAGCCCCCCAGCAGGTGGACGCTCTGGGGGCGCAACCCGCAGTGCGCCATCACGGGAATGCCCGCGGCAACCAGCGCCTGGATGACGTCGGCCTGGTCGGCGCCCCCTTCCAGCTTGACCGCCTGGCAACGCGTTTCCTTGAGGATGCGGCCCGCTTGCTCGACGGCCTTGTACGTGCCGAGGTGCCCGCCGGGGAAGGGAAGGTCCACCACCACCAGGGCGTGCCGCACGGCCCGGCCGACCATCTCGGCATGGTAGATCATCTCGTCCAGCGTGACCGGAAGGGTGTTCGGATGTCCCTGCACGACCATCGACATGCTGTCGCCGACGAGGATCCCCTCGATGCCGGTCGCGTCCAGCAGGCTGGCCATGGTGTAGTCGTAGGCCGTCAGCATGCTGATCTTGTGGCCGGACCGCTTGAAGGCCGTGAACTTCGGAACGGTAATCCGGTTGTCGTCGCCGCTCATGCCACCGCCTGGCGAGTAGGTTGCGTCTGATGGGCCATTGAGAGGAGCGGGTAAACCGCGCCCTCGCTCGGTTGCTCCAGCATTTATTGTCGCGGTGCGGCCTAGGTCTGGCAACCGTCGTCTCCGGCCCAAAGCTTGGCAAGCTCCGGCAAGCCATGCTATGGTGGCGATTGGAAGCCGACACGGGCGGCAACCTGCGCCATTTTCCGGTCCGGTTTGTAGGTTCAATTCAGGAGGCCCGCAAAATGTCTCTCCGAGTCTTCGCCGCCCTGCCAGCCATCTTGATGTTGCTGGCCGGAAACCTTGTGCCTGCGCAAGAGCAGCCGTATCTGCCGTTTTCGGGGTCGGGCAAAATCGAGAAGGCCGTCCGCGGCTTCATCCAGATGAAGAACGATGCCGACGAGCGCTACGTGATCGGCATCCATCCCATGAATACCAGGGTCACGGTGACCGGCACGGCCGACCCCAGCTTTTTGACCAACGGGCTCTGGGTGCGGTTTTCGGTCGAACTGAACAAGCAGGGCAGGCCGCAGGGCGAGCTGACGGAGCTGACCATCGTCGAGCTCTCGGAAGTGGTGCAGCCCGGCGCGCAAGCCGACTTGGTGCCAGGCGAAGACGCGAAGGAACAGGAAGGACCGATTCCTTACATCGTCGTCGGACAGGTCCGCGGCCTTCGCAACGACAACCTGCAAGTCGCCGTGCCCGGCAAGACCTTGAAGCTCAAGCTGGCCGAGGAAGCGAAGATTACGGTCGACGTGAGCAACTACGGCCTGGTGCGGCTTGGCGACGAGATCACGGTCGATGGCAAGCAGTACCAGCCCGGCAAGGTGGTGGCCGATCGGGTCGAAATCAAGCTGGTCGAGCCCTTGGTCGGAAAGGGGAAGAAGCGCGCCCGCCCGAAAAAGGACGCCCAGGAGGCCCAGGAACAGAAGCCCGCGGAGGACGAGAAGCCCGGCGACGAGAAAGCTTCATTCGACGACGTGCCGGCCGAGGAAGAGAAACCCGGCCCTCAATGACTTCATCGCTCCAAGAGTTCAGCGGCCAGGAACTGTTTCAGGCCGACCCGCGGCGAGTGTACGACCTGCTCACCGACTTGGACTCGCTGGCTGCCAGCATCCCCGACCTGGTGTCGGCCGAGCGGACCGGCGAACATTCGCTCAAGTGCGTGGTCCGGCCGGGATTCTCCTTCTTGCGCGGCACGATGAAGCTGGCGATCTCGCTGGCCGATCTCGTGCCGCCCAAATCGGCCACCATGCAAGTATCGGCGCAAGGCATCGGCGTCGGCATGCGGCTGACTTCGAACCTGGCGATCGAGCCGGAAGGGACCGGGTCGCGCTTGTTCTGGACGGGACGGATCGAAGAGATGACCGGCCTGATCACCAGCGTCAGCCCCGCGCTGGTCAGCGCGGCCGCCCAGCGGACCATCCGGCATGCCTGGCAGCAGGTCCGCCAGCGGCTGGGCGAAGCGGCCGCCTAGCGGAAGGCCGCAAAATCCTTGCCCAGCAGACAGGAAGCAATCTTGAGCTTCAAAATCTCGTCGGTCCCTTCGTAGATCCGGCAGACGCGAACGTCCTGCAAGTGCCGGCCCACGCGATACAGCTCGGAAAAGCCACGCCCGCCAAACACTTGTACGGCCCGGTCGGCGGCGTCCCAGGCCGCGTTGGAAGCAAACAACTTGGCCTGCGCCACGGCCAGGTCGGCCTGCTGGCCCAGTTGTTCGTCCGCGGGCGCCAGGTCGCTGGCGTGCTTCGCCTGGGCGGCACGCGTGACCATGGCCTCGCTCGCGACCCGGTGCTGCTCGATCGCGGCCAGATGGTCCTGGATCAACTGGTGCTTGCCGATCGCCTTGCCATGCTGATGGCGGCTGCGGGCATAGGAAAGGGCTTCGGCCAGGCAGTCCTCGATCACGCCCACGCAGCCGGCCGCCACGCTCAAGCGGCCTGAGACCAGCGTCCCCATGGCGATGCGGAAGCCGTCTCCTTCCCGGCCGAGCAGGTTCTCGGCCGGCACCGGATGGTCGGTCATCTGGAACATGCCCGTGTTGGCCGTAAACATGCCGATCTTGCTCGGCAGGTCTTCCCGTTCGAAGCTTTCGCCGGCCGTGTCGACAATGAAGGCGCTCATCCGCCGCGCTTTCCCCTGGCGATCCTCCGGGTAGGCGAAGACGATGACCGCGTCGGCAATCGCGCCGTTGCTGATGAGATACTTGACCCCGTTGAGGACGTAGCCGCCGGCCGTCCGCCGGTAGGTGCTGGTGAGCTCCAGCGGGTTCGAGCCGGCATCCGGCTCGGTCAATCCAAAAGCCAGGATGCACTCGCCCGCCGCCGCGCGAGGCAGGTATCTGGCGTGCTGATCGGTGTTGCCGTACCGCAGAATCGGGTACTCCCCGATCGACGTATGGCCGGAGAAGAACGTCCGCACCCCGGTCCCCTCGCGGCCGATGCGAGCCAGGGCCCGCGAGTAGGTGACCGCGTCGGCGCCGCGCCCGCCGTACCGCTCGCTCACCGGCATCGCCAGCAACCCGTGCTTCTTGGCCAGCGGCACCGTCTGGTCGTTGTAGCGATGCTCGACGTAGCACAGCTCTTCGATGGGACGCAGCTCGGTGCAAAAGGCCTCGACGTCGGCCAGCAGTTGGTCGCGGCTCTCGGTATTCATCCGGCGTCCTTCGATTTCGGGGTCGTTTGGTGGGCCAGCATCTCGCTCAAGTGCAGCTCAATGCAGCCGGCGAGCACGCCCGGGTTGTAACCGCCTTCCAGGACGCTCACGATTTTTCCGCCGGCGTGCTCGTCGGCCGCGTCGAGCACGCCCTGGGTCAAAGGCCCAAAATCTTCGGTCTCCAGGCCGAGCGAGCCAACCGGATCGTCGCGATGGCTGTCGAAGCCCGCGCTGACGAGCACCAGTTGGGGGCGGATCCGCGAGGCAATCTGTTCCAGCGCGGCGCGGAAGCGATCCAGGTAGACCTTGCGCGGCGTGCCCATTTCGACAGGCACGTTCAGCGTCGTGCCCAGACCTGGCCCGGCTCCCGTCTCTTCAGCCCGGCCGGTTCCCGGATAGAAGGGCCAACGGTGGATCGAAAAGTATCCGACCTGCGCATCCCGATAAAACGCGTCCTGCGTGCCGTTGCCATGGTGTACGTCCCAGTCGACCACCAGCACCCGGTCGAGACCCAGCTCGGCGATGGCCAGCCGAGCACCGATGGCCACGTTGTTGAACAGGCAGAAGCCCATGGCATCGTCTTTCAAGGCGTGGTGGCCCGGCGGCCTGACCAGGCACAGGGCCTGTTGGTCTTCACCCCGGACCACTCGCTCGACGGCATCGGCAACCGCCCCGGCGGCCATCAGCGCCACGTTGTACGAGGCCTGGCTGACGACCGTGTCCTGCTCGATCCGCCCACCCCCCTGGGCGGCAAACTCGGCCACGCGCCGGACATAATCGGGCTCGTGGACCCGGGCCAGCCGGGCCATCGAGACGCCCTGCCAGGCAGGGCGGCGGCAGCGGGCGTCGAGCCCGGTCCGGGCAAGCTCGGCAGTCACTTGCCGCAACCGTTCGGCCCGCTCCGGGTGAGTCCCCGTTTGATGTTCCAGGAAGACCGGGTCGCTGTACAGAAGCGTCATGGGCAGCTCGCTCAACGCGCAGAAGGCACCGCAAGGGGGCAAAATGACCAGGCCGCCGAGGCGAATCAACTTGACAATTCGGCACCCCAGGTGGTAGCCTACAAAGTAAGTGCTGTTGCCTCAACATCTGTTGTCGTTCGGCTTTGCGCTCTCAATCCCGGCCTCATTCGGACAACTTCATCGCGCAGGTGCGGCGGCGGTAGTGTTGCAGGCAACGGTACTTGAGTGTTGCGGGGCAACAGCGGGTACAAAAGGAACAGAGACGGTTTGATTTTCGGGTGGGCGCGCGCCGCCACGGCCGTCACGTCAGTTGCCTGCCGCTCCGGGTTGTCCGATCCGGCTTTGGATGGGAATGCGGGTTTTCGCAAGCCCACCGCGGGGCTCCATGTGCCACACGGGCCGCTTGCAGTACCTTGACAGCAGTACCTTGACAATCGGATGCTTGTCCGCCGGTTCAACGGCAGCTAGGATTTTGGTCCATGAAAACAAACAGCTCCACGCCGTTTCGCTGGCCGCTGGCCCTGGGTGCCGTTGCATCCGTGATGCTGCTGGGCTCGAGGCTGCCGGCCCAAGACGCGGGCAATGGCGGATACGAGGAAATCCGCGTGCGGGAGGAGGGCGGCCAGCAGGTTGAGATCACCGAACCGCCGCGAACCGCCCGAAGAAAATTCTATGAGTTACTCCAATCCGGGAGATTCGATAATGCCGAGGACCAGACGCTCTTCAACAACTACTTCAGCTTTTGGATGGCCGAGCTGACCTGGAAGGAGAAGCTGCCTTCGCTGACCGCCAAGCGTGACGAGCTCAGGAAACAGTTCATGCCGAGGGCAGCCCCCGATGTGCACAACCGGCTCAATGCACTCTTGCTCAGCGAAATGCCCAAAATCGCCCTGAATGATGCCTATCATCCGGCGGTGCGCGCCAACTGCGTGTTGATCCTGGCCGACTTGAACCAGCAGGAACCGCGCGCGGGCGGCGTGGGGGCGGTGCCGTTGCCCGAGGCCCTGCCGGTGTTGCTCGACGCCGTTCAGGACACAGACCAGCACGACGTGGTTCGCGTGACGGCGCTGCGAGGCATCGTCCGCCATGCCGAGAGCAATATGGCCCAGAACGTCCGCAAAGGGGTGGCCGACGCCATGGTCCAGCTCGTCACGGCCAAGCAACCAGCCGAGGGTCAGAGCAAGGATGGTCATCTTTGGCTGTGCATGATGGCCGCCGACGTGCTCGGAACACTGGCCGCCCAGGGGCCGGAAGCCAATCTGCCCGAAGTCTGCCAGGCCTTGGCCGGCCTGGTGGCTCAAGCCAACGGCGAGATCTGGGTCCGCTGCCAGGCGGCCGAATCGCTGGGCGCCTTGGAGCCCAAGAGCTTCCCCGCCAACGCGGTCGGCAAGATGGCGGCCGACCTGGCCAGCCTGGTGGTCGATATTTCCAAGGCCAATGCCCAAACGGCCGCGGAAGTCGACACGGCCGCCGCGCCTGCCAAGCTGCGCGAAATCTTGGCGGCGGAACTGGTCGACCAACTGACCCAGGTCAAGTCGGCCCTGGTCGGCCGCGGTGAGCCGCCTGCCGCCAATCGCGGCCTGCGGGCTGCAGCCGACGACGCGGCCCGTCCGTTCATCGACGGGCTGGTGACGAAGATCGACGAGATGGTGGCCATCTCGGGCGACACCAAGCTCAGCCTGACCGATCTTGCCAAATCGGTGCAGGACAAGGGCCTTGAGTTGGAGGACTGGCTCAAGACCCAGACCGGCAAAGCGCCGGCCGATCCGGTGGCGGTCGGCGCGTCGGTGCGGCCAAGCCCCGACACGACCCCCGTCAACCTGAGCCGGTAAGCCGTTCTTCCGTGTGCCACTGCTTGAAGGTCCCGGCGGTCGGGACCGCGAAGCGGTGCCACATCCTTTGGCCGTCTTGGAGCCCTCCCCGCGCCGCGAAACCTCAGGCCTTGAGCTGCTCGTCGTGGCGCATGCCGCTGGGGGGCTGGTCGGCGCGGTGCACGTTCGCCAAGGCCTGGCGGGCGCCAGCGTGCTGCTCGACGTCGTTGTCTTCCCACTCGATCGAAACGGCGCCGCTGTAGCCGGCCCGGTTCAATTCAACCATCAACTCCTCGGTCGATGTCGCGTCGCGGGCAGTGCCTGCCGTCACAAAGTTCCAGCCGTTGTGCTTGTCGCCCATCGGGCGGTGCCCCCCCAATAGGCCGTTGCGCGTGTAGCCGCGAGCCACCTGAACCCCCTTGATGTGCGCGCAGTGGATCCGGTCGCCATAGTGGCGGATGAAGTCGACGCCCGACACGCCCTGCCACTCCATGTGCGAACAGTCGAAGTTGAAACCGGCCGCCTTGGCGAAGCCGGCCGCATCCACCGCCGCCAGGTAGTCGCCCGCGCTGGCGATATCGCCCATGGCCCGCTCGCTCGGATGGCACTCCAGGTCGAACGTGGTGCCATGGTCCAGGCAGGCCTGGAACACGGGCGCGAAACGCTCCACCAGCAGCTCCAGGCTCACCCGGAAAACATCGGGAATCTCGTGCCCGCCGATCGACTTGGGCAGCGGCGGAAACAAGAACCAGTGGCTCCAACAGTGCGCCGGCGAGCCGACGAACCCGGAGACCGGCACCACGCGGTCCTGCAACTCGCCTAAAAAACGGGCCAGCCGCGCCGCATTCACCACCGCGTCTCGCGCCTGCTGCCGCACGACCTCGGCCACCTCGGCCGGCACGAAGAACGGATCGGTGCGAGGCGGCCCGTTGCCCGCCGCCCGCCAGCGGCCGTACGCCTCGGCCGATTCGCCCCCCAGGAACTGGATGGTCTTGGCGCTCGGCTCGTCGCCCAAGGCCTGCCCCTGCAAGTGGCCGGCCACGGAAAAGATCTCCAGGTTGCGGCTCTTGGCCTTGGCCACCCGCTCGGCGGCATAAGCCTTCGCCCCGGCGTCATCGCTGCAACGGCCCAGGTCGAGTTCCCAACTGGCCTCTTCCCAGCCGTCGAAGCCTGTCTTGGCGATCCAATCGAGCCAGGAGTCCTCGGGCACGTTGCCGAACTGACCGCGCACCAGGCCGATCTGATGATACGAATGCTTACCGCGACGATGCTCTTTGGTTTGATGATGGCCCACCGTGAAGTTCTCCCTGTGAGGTGACAGGCATGGCACAGAGTTATGGCGCAGAGTTATTGCACAGAGTTGGCAGCATCATAAAGGAGGAACGAGCAAGGATGAAGGAGAAGGGAGGAAAAACGCCCAGCGCGGATTCGTCAGGCGCGCAGCGCGCATCGGGCGAGCCGTTTCGTCGTAAATCGTTGCCCCGGCCCAAAGGTCCGCCGAGCAGGCCGATCCGCCGAAGGAGGATCGCCTTGCCCCGCGTGGCGAAAAGGCAACGCACGCGTTGAAATCCGGACCCTGCCACGCTGAACACCGGCCACCGCAAGCCGAAAACTCCCGCGGAGGCTAAACCGCCCAGGTGCAATGCTTAGCGCTACCTTAGCGCTCCGACGCGTCCCACGTTCGAGCCTCTGGCATGCTGCTTGCATCCATTGGATCGGTCCGCATCGGGATGAATTGGCCGCCACCGGGAGATGCCATTGGCTCATGTCATCGAAATCAACGACCTTGAAGAACTGGACCGCCTGGGCCTTGTCTGGAAGTGCCTGCTGGCCGAGACCCGCCAGGCCTCGTTTTTTCAGTCGCTCGAGTGGCTGAGGACCTGGTGGCGGCACTGGGGACAGCATCAGCGCCTGCGGGTATTCGTGGCCCGCTCCGCCGGCCGATACCTGGGCATCTTGCCGCTGGCCGTGCGAACCGAGTGGACCCGCGGCCGACGCGTGCGCGTGCTCACGTACCCATCAAACGATTGGGGCGCGTTCCATTCCCCCATTGGCCCGCAGCCCGCCGCAACCCTTGCCGCGGTGCTCGGCCACATCAGCCGGACCACGAGGGACTGGGACCTGCTCGATCTCCGTTGGGCCAGCCGCGATGGCTCGGACGCGCGTCGGACCGAGTCGGCCATGCTGGCCGCCGGATTCTCCGCCCATGGACAGCCCTGGAGCCAGTCGGCCATCATCGACCTGGCGGGCGGCCGGCACGGCTATTGGTCGGCCCTGGGCAGCCGCTGGCGCGACAAGCTGGCCCGCGGTGAAAAGCGGTTGGCCGCGGCGGGAGAGTTGAGCTACGTGCGTTATCGCCCGCTGGGCGCCGCCTTCGACGATCGCGATCCTCGCTGGGACTTGTACGACGCCTGCGGGCAAATTGCCAAGCGAAGCTGGCAGGGAGAGTCGTACCGTGGAATCACTCCCGCACGGACGCCGATCAGTGCCTTCCTGCACGATGCCCATCGGGCGGCGGTGCACGCCGGCGGGCTCGATCTGAACCTGCTCCTCCTGGCGGGCCGGCCCCTGGCCTTTGCCTACAATTATCATTTCCAGGGGCGAGTCTCGGTATTGCGCATGGGCTGCGACGCACTCGCCACAACCGACAATGCCCTCAGCGTGCTGATGCGGCACGTCATCGACGACAGCTTCGAACGGGGCGACACCGAGATCGATCTGGGGCCGGGGCGGGTCGATTGCAAGCGCCATTGGCGGCCGGCGCTGGAAACGAGCTATCGCTACACGCACTTTGCGGGGTTCGGCCCCAAGCTGCGGCTGCGATGGCTAGAGCGCTGCCTGACCGGCTGGCTCGAGCGAGTCAGTCTTCATAGACATGGTCGCGGCGACGGCGGCGAGCATACGGACCCCGTGGCGGCTCGCCTCGGTGTGCACCGGCCCCCTCATGAAAAAAGCGGCCCGCCAGCAGGCGGTAGAAAAACAGCAGGATGAATGCCCCCGCCGTGGCCACCACGAATCCCAGCGGGCTGATCGGCGTTACGCGCTGACCGTCGGAAAAGTACATCAGCGTGCCCGAGCCGATCACGCTGCCGCCGATGCCCATCAACAGAGTCGCCACGGCCCCGCCCGGATCGCGACCCGGCATGATTGCTTTGGCCAGCAGCCCGGCCAGCGTTCCAAAGCCGATCCAGACCAACAGGTCGTTGGACCACTGCTCGAAGGCCTGCGTTAGCTCAACCGACATCATGCGACAATCCGCAATACCATAAACTTTACTGGCGCCGCTAGATCCCGTAGCTGAACTCGCCAGAGTTCAGGCAGCGCGGCGGCATCCCGTACCTCAACTCAACGGCTCGTCGCTGCCTTCTCTCTTCTGCCTTCTGCCTTCTGCCTTCTGCCTTCTGCCTTCTGCTCTTTCCTCAAATCCCTCCGCTCACCTGACGCCCAAGAGACGCATGTTACGGCGCATCTTGGACGTCAGGAGCGAAGGGCGCCGTCCCCCCCAGCGCCACCAGGGCCGGCACGGGCCTGGATCCATGGGATCCCTGCCACGAACCTTGCCGACTAGGATGCCAGCGGTCGGCGCTCGACGAAAAATTGCTGGCGGTGCGAGCCGTCGGCTCGCCCCGCGCCGAAAGGTCTATCTCAGGGCAAAACGTCCGGCGGCATGTCGCCCGGAACGGCTGGCACCGGACCACCCGGAACTCCGCCAGGCACGCCTCCAGGGTTCACCAGGCCGGCTCGTAACTGCTCGTCCTGGAAGGCGGCCATCGCGGCCGCCTCGCGGCTCAGCTTGAACTCCGGCCCGGCCGGGAAGTACTGCACGTCGTCGGTCTGCCAATAGGGACTGGGCAGCGTCTGGCCGCCGATGTCCACCTGGCAACCGCTCAAGCTCAAGGCGGCCGTGCAACCCAGGCTTCCCAACAGCCGTTTGAGCCGGTGCCCAGCGGGGAATTGCCTCATGGTCACTGTCTCCATTGTTTCGCTCCGTGGACAGGCGGCCTCGCGTCGGCTGGAGCCCACCCAGGCGTTACGATCGTTGGCAGCGGCAAAATTGACAGCATCGTTATCGTCCAAGGGGCGAGGCAACTTGATTCGTTTCAGGGAAAACCTTCCGGAAACCCCCCATTTTCGCGCCCCAGCCCTTGCCACTCGCTAGAATGAAGCTGTCAATCAAAGTCCGGCGGCCATTTCGGGGAGTAGAGCAATGGTTGGCACCTGCCAGGAGAATCGGGCAACCAGGTCGGGCACGGGCAGCCGGCACGGGTCGCACCGGAAGATCGTCCGCGGACTGATCCTGCTATCGCTGATCGGACTCGTCCGGCCCGAGACGGCATGGTCCCAGGACGCTTTGCCCCAAGTCGTTAGTACCCGCTCGGCGCCGCGGCCTTCGTATTTTGTCATTTTCCCCGCTTATTACGACGGCGAGTACCGCGAAGCTCTGAAGGCCTTCCGTGCCGAGGGTCGCGCGGCGATCAAAAACGGGCCGGGCAACCATTGGATCGACTCGATCTGCTTTCACGCCATGACCGGGGAATGCTACTACCAGATGGGCCAACTGGGCCTGGCGCTCGACCACTACAACGCCGCACTGAAATTGTACGTGGCTTATTCGGAGTGGATGCTGCGCGTTCAATTCCCGCCTGCCATTCGTCCGGCGAATCTCGGCAGGGTCAAGCGCGTGCCGTGGGGGCAGTCGCAACGGCTGGCGCGCGTCGGCCAGTTTCAGGACACCACGTTGATCGAGCAGGGGCGCCTCAACAACATCGAGCAGGTGCAGCGCGGCGGCGTCGTGCAACCTCCCGTGCTCTACTCCGTCAGTGTCCAGGAAATCGTCCGCTGCACGTCGTTGGCCCTGAGGCGGCGCCGCGAGTTGATGGGTCCGGTGGGTCCGCACGACCCGCTCTCGGGCCAGTTGATTGCCGTGCTGGCCAGGCGTCCCAGTCGGCCCAATCACTGGTCGGAAGCCTGGATCGACGCGCAGCTCGGTCTGGCCTACGCGGCCGCCGGAAAAGACGCCCAGGCCCGCACCGTGTTGGAGCACGGCGTGGTGGCAGCCGGCCAGTTCGATCACCCTCTCACTCCCACGATTCTCCTGGAGCTGGGCAGGCTGGCCCTGTCGTCAGGCGATTTCGCCGCCGCGGAAAACTACTTCGGCGAGGCCACCTATGCGGCCGTCAACTTCGGCGACGTCGGAGTGCTCGAAGAGGCTTTCACCTATGGGCTGCAAACGCACCTGGTGGCCAACCGTCCCGGCTTGTACCCGCCGCTGGCCACCGCGGTCGCCTGGGCCCGGGCCCAGCGGCTCAAAACGTTGCAGGCCACGCTGCTGGTGCTGCTGGCCGAGAACCAATGCGCATTGAACCAGCCCAAGGCCGCGGCCGCCGCCCTGACCGACGCCCGGGCCGCCATGGGCCGCACCGACATGCCCAACAGCAAGCTGGGCGCCCGGCTGAACTATGTCTCGGCCTTGACGATGTATCAACAGGCGAGCACGGCCGAAGGCGACCGCGCGCTGGCGGCCGCGCTGGGGTTTCAGCAGTCCGGCTCGCTCTGGCTGTTCCACATGGGGCTGGCCGATGGTCTGTGGCGCGACCGGGGCATCTCCGATCGCCTGGCCATGGAGCTGTACTCCCTGGTCTTGCGCGACCCGACCAAGGCCGACTGGTCCCACGACCCGCTGGAATCGCTGTCGTCGCTGGTGACGCCGCACCCCTTGTTGTTCGAGCGCTGGTTCGAGGTCGCCCTGGCCCGCAACGAGCACGAGCGGGCCCTGGAGATTGCCGACCTGGCGCGGCGGCACCGCTTCTTGTCGACCTTGGAAATGGGCGGGCGCGTGCACAGCCTGCGCTGGGTGTTGGAGGGGCCTCCCGAAATGCTCGACCAGGAGGCCACGCTGCAGCGGCAGGACCTGCTCGTCCACTTTCCGCAGTACGGCCAGCTCGCCGAGCGGACCAGGCAGATCAAGGCCCAGCTCGACGCGATGCCGCTGGCGCCGGGCGACGCCGACGGAAAGCGGCGGCAGGCGGCCCTGCTTTCCGAGTTGGCATCGATCGGCCAGGATCAGGAGCGGCTGCTGCGCCAGATCGCGCTTGAGCGGGTGCCGTGCGAGATGGTCTTCCCGCCCAAGCGGACGACGCGCCAGGTGCAGCAAGCGTTGGAAGACGGCCAGGCGATCCTGGTTTTCTTTTCCACGACCCGCAACCTGTACGCTTTCCTCATGACCAACGACCGCTATGGTTATTGGCCCGTCGCCTCGGCCGGCGCGTTGCCCAACCAGGTGGCGGCCCTGCTGCGGGGCTGGGGCAATTACGAGCAGAACAAGGTGCTGGTCCGGGCCGACCTGGAAAATCAGAGTTGGCGGCAGCCGGCCGGCCTGGTCCTGGCGACGTTGATGAAGGATTCGCGGGCCAACCTGCCCGACATCTGCCGGGAGTTGGTGGTTGTGCCCGATGGTCTGTTGTGGTACGTCCCCTTCGAAGCGCTGGAGGTGAGCGACGGCGACGCGACGGTTCCGCTCATCTCGAGGATGCGGCTGCGATACGCTCCCACCCTCGGCTTGGCCATTGCCGATCCACGGCCGCGCAGGCAAAGCGGCAACACGGCCGTCGTGCTGGGCCGGCTGTTTCCTCGCGACGCCGCGGAAGTCTCCGCGCGGGCCTTCGACGGGTTGGCCTCCGCCGTGCCGGGCGCGGTCGCCGTTGGCGCGCCGCTGCCCGCTCCCGCGGCCGTTTATGCCAGCCTGTTCGACCGGCTGATCGCCTACCGCGACACGACACCCGGCGATGGGGCGTACGACTGGTCGCCGCTGGAAGTCGACGGCAACTCGGCGGGCGGCAAGCTTGCCGACTGGTTCGCATTGCCATGGGGCGGTCCGGACGAGGTGATCTTGCCCGGCTTCCACACGGCCGCCGAGCGCGCGCTGAAGGGGCAAGCCCCGGAAACGGCGGGCAACGAGATGTTTCTGTCAGTGTGTGGATTGATGGCCAACGGCGCCCGGACGGTGCTGATCAGCCGCTGGCGGACCGGCGGCCAGACCAGCTTCGACTTGGTCCGCGAGTTTGCCCAGGAGTTGCCGCACACCACGGCCGCCGACGCCTGGCAGCGCAGCGTGCTGGTCGTTTCCGACATGCCCCTCGACCCGGCCCTGGAGCCGCGGCTCAAGCACGACGAGACACCTGAGCGGCCCAAGGCCGATCATCCCTTCTTCTGGGCCGGATACATGCTGATCGACACCGGCACGTCGCCGCACGTTGCCGACGAAGACCAGGCCGCCAAGGTATTGGTCCAGGGCGCCGCCCGCCGCCCCGACGACCAACCGCCCGCCCAGCCCGCCGCCGGCGTCGATGGCGAGCCGGAGGAAGACGAAGAAGACGTCCCGTAGACTCGCCGGGCATCTATGGCGACCAGCCGGGCAGAGGGGCCGAATGGATCTCCGGCGCGATGCCGCCTTGCAACGCTTCAATCCGGCGGCGGGCTTCCAGCACTTCGCCCTCGCTGCCGTGAATCCGGATCTCAATCTCGAACACCCGCGATTCGCCGGGCGCCAGCACGAGCACTCGGCCTTGCGCCTTCTCGAACGACTTGACGTTGGGGAAGTTGATCGCCGGCTCCAACCCAGTGCAGTAGCCGTCCGACCTGGGCTGCGGGTTCTTCCAGACGATGAACCGGGGAAGCTGATTGCAATTGAAGGCCAGGCTGGCGCCGCGGGCCTGCCGCGGGTCGGTTATCAGCGCGGCCGTGTTTCCCGAACGGTCGGCCGCCAGCTCGAAGTAGAGGACCGTTTCCGCCACACCCGGTTGCTCGGCCTCGTAGGTCTGCCAGTCGGCCACGCCACGGGCGCTTCCGGCGTCGCGGGGCGCCAGCCTCCGCAACGGCAGGTAGACCTTGGATCCGGGCGCGGCCAGCGGCGGGCCCATGTTGATGTGATAGAGCAACTCCAGGTCGGCCGGCACGCTCGACAGGTTGGTCACCTGGTCCGTAATCCACAACCGGGGCTCGCCGATCCGCGTCCGCACGGTCGAGGCCAGCCGCAGGTTGTTGCCGAACAGCCGCGCCTCGTCGACCACGCCGGTCACGGCGATCCGCCCGTCGGCTTCCACCGCCACCTCCAGGCGGTGCGCCGGCAGGTTGGCGATCCGCCCGTGCAGCGTGTGCTTCAGTCGGCCCGCATCGTCCCACTCGGGCGGGCCGTTGTACTCCAGCCCGCATCGGCATAAAAACTCGTCGAACCCGGTCAGCCAGCCGATGCCACTGGCCGCGTCGGTCGGCACGTACCGCGGGTTCACGGGGCCTTTCACCGGCGAGGGCCACCCCAGCTCGACGTCGCCCCGCCAGACGCGCCACAGACCCATTCCGCGATCGGGCAGGACCACAAACTTCAGCCCGCCATGCTCGACTTCGACAATGCCCACGCCGTCGCGCAGGCCGCCTCGCAGCGTCCGCTTTGCCACTCGCGTGGCCCCGGATGCGTCGCCCAGCTCGCCGGCGGAGGCTTGCCAGTCGTCCAGATGGATGTCGCGGTCCACGTCGGTGAGGACCCAGTTTTTGGGGGACATCGCGGCAAGCTCCTCGGCTGGGCAGCAGTTCGGCGATTTGTGCAACTGGTGGACGGCGGCCCGCGCGGCGCTCGGCCGCCGGACACGTCCTGTTGTATGTTCCCGGACCGATCAATTCCAGGCGACGAACTGCTTGCCAGCCGCTTTTCGAGCGAATACAACAAGCGTTCGGTCCAGTCCCCGCGGCCCTCGAGGCCGATTTCCCGTTGGAGTATCGAATCCGAGCATGGCTACGTCCACCCCCTTGAGCAAGGACAACGTCGGCAAGGTCTTGGAGCGTGCCTTGGAGGCCGGCGAAGGGCTGTTGCGGCTGACGCCCACTTGGGTGCCGCGCAGCTTTTTGCACCCCGGCAAGCGGATCAAGCTGGCGCCCTCCGACTGGTACGCCTACGGCGCGCACCGCGGCGGCATCGACGAACGCTGGTTCGGCAGCACCACCGAGGCGGCCAACGAGAACCGCACGCCCGACGAGGGGCTCAGCTATATCAGCTTCGAACGGCAGCGCTTTACGCTCCGCGACGCGGTGGCCGAGTCGGGCAAGCGGCTGATCGGCTCCAAGATGTTCGACAAGTACCAGCGCTGGCCCGTGTACTCCAAGTTCTTCGACAACATGGGACCGATCCCGCACCACATGCACCAGGGCTTCAAGCACGCGGCCCTGACCGGCCAAGAGGGCAAGCCGGAGAGCTACTACTTTCCGCCCCAATTGAACAACGTGGACAACCACTTCGCGTACACGTTCATGGGGTTGGAACCGGGCACGACCAAGGCCCAGCTTCGCAAATGCCTGGAGGACTGGGACCGGGGCGACAATGGCATCCTCGACCTTTCGCGGGCCTACCGTCTGAAGCGGGGCACCGGTTGGCTGATCCCGCCCGGTGTGTTGCACGCCCCTGGCTCGCTCTGCACGTACGAGCCGCAATGGGGCTCCGACGTGTTCGGCATGTTCCAATCGCTGGTCGAGGGGCGGGAAGTTCCCTGGTCGCTGCTGGTCAAGGACGTTCCCAAGGAGAAGCACCGCGACTTGGACTTCATCATCGAGCAGCTCGACTGGGAAAAGAACGTCGATACGCACTTCAAGGAGCATAACTACCTGGAGCCGATCGTCGACCAGGCGAAGACCGGCAAGGGATTCACCGACCGCTGGATCGTCTACGGCACCGTCGACGGCGCGCAGTTGTTCAGCGCCAAGGAGCTGGCCGTCGAACCGGGCGCGAAGTGCAAGCTGGCGGACCCCGGCGCCAGCAGTTGGATCACCGTGCAGGGCCGCGGCCGCATGGGAAGGCTGAATCTTCAGACTCCGGCCATGATCCGCTTCAGGCAGGAGACCGAGGACGAGGTCTTCATCACGCACGAGACGGCCGCCGAGGGCGTCGAGATCGAGAACACGGGGAGCGAGCCGCTGGTCGGGCTGCGGTATTTCGGGCCCGACGTACACGATCGCTTACCCAAGGTGGGCGACAAGGTCCGCTGAAAAAGTGGGTCCGCTGAAAAAGTGGGTCCGCTGAAAAAGTGGGTCCGCTGAAAAAGTGGGCCCGCTGAACGAGTGGGCTCGCTGAACGGGTGGGTTCGCTGAACGAGTGGGCCCGCTGAACGAGTGGGTTCGCTGAACGGGTGGGTTCGCTGAACCGAGTGGCTTTTCGGCCCGCGGGCCGTTTGAACCGAATCGTCCGAGCAATTCCGGCAACGAAGGAACCCTGACACCATGAGCAAACGCATCGCAATCGGCACCTGGGCTTATTCGATCGGGCCGTACGCCAACTCGCCGATCCCATTCGAGGAAGTGGTTTCGAAGCTCGACGCCCTGGGGTTCGACGGGCTGGAGCTGGGCGGCTTCGGCATCCACCCCAACCCCGACTTGCAGAAGACCAGCGACGAGCGGGCCCGCGTCCGCGAGCTGTGGGAGTCGCGCGGCATGGGCTGCAGCGGCCTGGCCGCCGACCTGTGGAGCGAAAAGCTGATCACCGCCCCCGACGACAGCTCGTACATGAAGACCTTCCGCAAGAACCTCAAGTTCTGCAACGACCTGGGCATCGACGTCATCCGCGTCGACACCACCGAGGATCCCGGCGTGCTCGGCCAGGTGCCGGGCGAGCCCAAGAAGGAACAGACGGTCGACTACGAGGCGGCCCTGAAGCGGGTGGCCGGCACCTGGCGGCGCTGCGCCCAGGAGGCGGCCGACGCCGGCGTGCGGGTGGTGTGGGAGTTCGAGCCGGGCTTCGCCTTCAACAAGCCGAGCGACGTCTTTCGCGTGCTCGACGCGGTGAACCATCCGAACTTCATGATCATGTTCGACACCTGCCACGCCAACATGGTGGCCAAGCACGGCTCGCGCCAGCCGGGCAGCCGCGAGACGCTGCCGGGTGGCATCAAGGAGCTGGCCCAGAAGCTGAAGGGGAAGATAGGCCGCCTGCACCTGATCGATTCGGACGACTCGCTGCACGACAATCACACCAGCACGCACCCGCCGTTCGGCGAAGGCAACCTCGACTTCGACGAGTTCATGCCGGCCATCGCGGCCGCCGGCAGCCCCGACGATTGGTGGACCATCGACCTCTGCTTCTGGCCCGACGCCTGGAAGGCCACCGAAAAGTGCAAGCGGGCCATTGACGGGCTGGCCAAGAAGTACGGCTGACAATTGGGTATCCTTAAGATATGGCCAGCCCATTCCCCGGCATGGATCCGTACCTGGAAGACGCGGCCCTATGGCCCGGCTTTCATCATCGGCTGATCTCGGCCGCGGCGGAGTTGCTGCAACCGCAACTGAAAAGCCGGGGCTACTTCGTCGATATCGACGAGCGCGTCTGGCTGCTGGAGCCGCAGCGCTCGGTCTACCCGGACTTGGCGGTTTACAACCGGCCGAGGCGCGAGGCGCCGGCCGGGCTCACGGTGGCCGAGGCCGACGAGCCGGTTCGCATCCGGCGCAAGCAAGTCGAAGTCCGCGAGGCCTTCCTGCAGATTTACGACACAAAAGGAAACCGGCTTGTAACGGGAATCGAGTTCGTGAGTCCATCCAACAAGACCGATCCCAAAGGCAGAGAGCTTTACGAGCGGAAGCGGCAGGAAATGGAGGATGCGGGCGTCAACCTGGTTGAGATCGACCTGCTGCGCTCAGGACCGCATCTGCTCAAAGTCCCAGCCGCGCTCCTCGCCGGATTAAAGCCCTGGAATTACCTGGTCGGCATCGTCCGTCCCAACCAGCCGGAGTACGAAGTCTACCCCATCCCGTTGCGAAACCGGCTGCCGCGGATCCGCGTTCCTTTGAAGCCGGATGACAGCGACGCAGTCCTCGATCTTCAACAGGTTTTCGAGCGTGCCTACGAAACGGGGCCATATCCTGACCGCCTTGACTATTCGGCCGATCCGGCCGTACCGCTGACCGGCGACGACGCCGCCTGGGCCGAGGAACAACTGGTTGCCAAGGCTGCGCCGGCCGGCCGGTGACTGAGTTCGACAACATCCGCTACGACCACTTCCGAGGAGCAACGATGTCCAAGCCTCTTAATGTCGGCCTGATCGGGTACGGCTTCATGGGCCGGGCCCACTCCAACGCTTACCGGCAAGTGAGCCAGTTCTTCCAGCGCGAGCACCGGCCGGTGCTCAAGGCCTGCTGCGCCCGCAACACGGACAAGATCAAGGCCTTTGCCGAGAACTGGGGGTACGAGTCGTTCGAGACCGACTGGCGCAAGCTGATCGACCGCAAGGACATCGACCTGATCGACATCGCCTCGCCCAACAACACGCACCGCGAGATCGTGCTGGCCGCCGCCAAGGCCGGCAAGATGGTGCTCTGCGAAAAGCCGCTGGCCATGAACGCCGCCGAGGGGGAGGAGATGACGACCGCGGTCGAGCGGGCCGGCGTGGCCAACATGGTCTGGTTCAACTATCGCCGCGTGCCGGCCATCGCCCTGGCCCGGCAGATCGTGGACGAGGGGCGTATCGGCCGGCCCTTCCACTACCGGGCCACGTACCTGCAGGACTGGACGATTGCCGAGGAGGTGCCGCAGGGGGGCGCGGCGCTCTGGCGGCTGGACGTCAACGTGGCCGGCTCGGGCGTGACCGGCGACCTGCTGGCCCACTCCATCGACACGGCCGAGTGGCTCAACGGACGCATCCGCCGGGTGACGGCCGCCACCGAGACGTTTGTCAAGCAGCGGATGCACCAGGAGACGGGCAAGGTCGAGCCGGTGGGGATCGACGACGCCTGCATGTTCCTGGCCCAGTTCGAAAACGGCTCGATGGGCACGTTCGAGAGCACGCGCTACGCCCGCGGCCGCAAGAATTACAACACGTTCGAGCTCAACGGCGCATCCGGGAGCGTGTTCTTCGACCTGGAGGATCCGCAGATCCTGCAGTACTTCAAGTACGCCGATCCCGGCACCGGCGCCAAGATCGAAAGCCACCTGACCGGCTGGCAGAAGATCCACGTCACCAACTTCGAGCACCCCTACATGAACAAATGGTGGGTGCCGGGTTGCACGATCGGCTACGAGCACACGTTCATCAACGCCCTGGCTGACTTCCTGGAAGGCCTCGAGACCGGCAAGCCGGTGCAGCCGAGCTTCCGCACCGCCCTCCAGACCCAGAAGGTCTGCGATGCCGTGCTGGCCAGCGCCAAAAGCGGCCAATGGGTCGACGTCGGATAGGCTTCCAGCCTGTCGCCGTACGATAGGCATCTTGCCTGTCACCGTAGCGTAATCCATCCGGCCTGTCGTTTATCGGGTGGCTGGGGCAAAGCGGGCTTCGGCGAGCTCAGTCGAGTCGTAGCGTGCCCCAGTTCAGCCGACGGCATCCTGCGGTGCTGCGGTAGCGTAATCCATCCGGCCTGTGCTAGGCTGGCGGCATCGTTTTCCCTTGCGGCGCCGACATGAACTACTTTGCCCATGGTCGCCGCTTTATCGGCGACCCCTACTTTTTGGCCGGCACGGCAGTGCCCGACCTGTTGAATGTGGTCGACCGCCGGGTCCGGGTCCGCTCCAAGCATGCCACCCCGTTCGTCGACGATGCCGACGCGCGCCTGGCGGCCGTGGCCCGCGGCATCGTCGAACACCACCGGGACGACGCCTGGTTTCACGAGACGCCGGCCTTTGCCGAGCTGTCCTGGCGGCTCACTGCCACCGTGCGCGACGCCCTGGACCCGGATGATGGGCTGCGCCCCAGCTTTCTGGGCCATATCCTGGTCGAGATCCTGCTGGACGACTACCTGATTCAGACGAACCCGCCGGCGCTGGAGGCCTACTACCACTCGCTGGCCGCGGCCGATGCTCAACTCGTCCAGCAAGCGGTCAACCGCATGGCTCCTGCCAGCACCGACCGGCTGGCCGCGGGAATAACGCGATTCGGCCAGGAACGATTCTTGTGGGATTACTCGGACGATGGCAAACTGTGTTACCGGCTGGACCAGGTGATGCGGCGGGTGGGACTGGCACCGCTGCCGGCGGCATTCCGCGGCCTGCTCGCCGACGCCCGGCGGCTGGTCCACGAGCACACCGACGCACTATTGACTCCACATCCTTGAAAACGCCTGCCCCGGGAGACACTCGATGAAGTTCGGCATGAACCTGCTCTTGTGGACCGACACGGTAACCGATGCCCACCGGCCGATCCTGGAGCGGCTCAAACAGATGGGTTTCGACGGGGTCGAGCTGCCTATCTTCGACCTGGACACCGACAAGTATGCCAAGCTGGGCCGCTGGCTCGACAACCTGGGCCTCCAGCGCACGGCCGTCACCTGCCGCGGCGCCGACGACAACCCGATCAGCTCCGATGCCAAGGTCCGCGCCGAGGCGGTCGCCAAGAACAAGGGCGTGCTCGATTGCTGCCAGGCGGCGGGCATCAAGCTGCTGGCCGGCCCGTACCACTCGGCCCTGGGGGTCTTCAGCGGCAGCGGGCCGACCGCCGACGAGTGGACATGGGGCGTCGAGGGCATGCGGCAAACGGCCGAGCACGCGGCAAGCCGCGGAGTGACCCTGGCCGTCGAGTATCTGAACCGCTTCGAGTGTTACCTGCTCAACTGCGCGGCCGACACGGCCCGCTTCGTCACCGAAGTGGACCATCCGGCTTGCCGGATGATGTATGACACGTTCCATGCCAACATCGAGGAAAAGGACGTGGCGGCCGCCATCCGCGGCTGCGCTGCGCAGACGGTGCACGTGCACCTGTCGGAGAACGATCGGGGCACGCCGGGAAGCGGGCAGGTCGCCTGGGCCGAGACGTTCGACGCCTTCAAACAGACCGGCTACGACGGTTGGTTCACCATCGAGGCTTTCGGGTTGGCGCTGCCGGCCCTGGCAGCCGCCACCAAGATCTGGCGGCGGATGTTCCAGAGCGAAGAACAGCTTGCCCGCGACGGCCTCCAGTTCATCCAGCGCGCGTGGGCCAGCCGCTCGTAGGCTGGCAAACAGGCCATGAGCTCCAAGGACGATGCCGGCGGCGAGCAACCAGCCGACTCGGGGCCGAATGCCTTCCAAGGGCGGCCCGGGGACCGCGGCCTGTCGCTGAACGAGTTGAGCGAGGCGTTCGCCGAGATGCTCGGCGGAGGGCACGACCCATACCAGGTCCAGGCTGCCGCCGATGCGGCGGATCGGGTCTCGGAGCCGGCGGCTGCGGGCGAGCAGGATCCGGCCGCCGGGCAGGCGGGATGTGAGATCTCTCCCCGCAGCATTCTGGAGGCGATGCTCTTCGTGGGCAGCCCCACGAATGAGCCATTGACCAGCGATCGAGTGGCCAGCCTGATGCGGGGCGTCCGGCCAGCCGAAATCGATGACCTGGTGCGCGACTTGAACCGCCAGTATCAGGCGTGCGGCTGCCCCTACCACATCGCCAGCCAGGGTGCCGGCTACCGGTTGGTGCTGCACGAGACGTTTGACCGGATTCGCGGCAAGTTCTATGGCCGCGTCCGCCACGCACGGCTTTCGCCCGCGGCCATCGAGGTGCTGGCGTTGATCGCTTACAACGGCTCGCTGACCGCCGAGCAAGTGGCCCGGCTGCGGGGTACTTCGAGCGGCTCGATCCTTTCGCTGCTGGTCCGCCGGCAGTTGCTGAGGATCGAACGGCGCCAGGAGTCGCCTCGCACGCCGCACTACTACACTACCGGCCGCTTCTTGGAGGTTTTTGGCCTGGAAAGCCTGGACGATTTGCCGCGCAGCGAAGAGTTGGACAAACGCTAGCTGCCTCCCTGAGGATCGGCCGAAGAATCACTTCGTCAGATCGCAACTGGGGCACGCTTTATCGCTTTGCCCCAGCCAGCAGCTCGCTCGAATCTGCCGCAGCTATTCTCCGTTCGACCCTAAGGTTTGTGCCAGTAAGAAGTTGCGGATAATGGCCTGAATGCGCAGATTCCTCCGGCCGCCGTTGGTAGAATAGTTGTTTCATGCCTTAACCACAGGGCACCCCGATGAGTTGGATCTCTCTTCTCGATTTCCGTCAGGATGTCACGCCTGGTTGATTCGCTGGCTAGTCATTCGACACGCCGAGAAAAACTGGCCGCCTTGCGGGGGGCGGTGCCGGCCGTGCTCCCCTCGCTGCTGTTGTGCGATTTCGCCAACCTGGCCCTGGAAATCGACAAGCTGCACGAGGCCGGCGTGCCTGCCTTGCACCTGGACGTGATGGACGGCCACTTTGTGCCGAACCTGACGTATGGCTTGCCCATCGTCGAAGCGGTGCGGCGGCTGACCGACCTGCCGCTGGACGTGCACCTGATGATTTCCGATCCGGCCGGCTGGGTCGAGCGGTTCTTCGAGGCGGGCGCCGACGTGCTGACGGTCCATGCCGAGGCGGTCGAGCATCCCGCTGGGGTGCTGGAGCAGATCCGCGCCCTGGGCGCCGCAGCGGGCCTGGCCATCAATCCCCCTACGCCGGTCTCCGTCATCGAGGACTGCCTGGCGCTGTGCGACCTGGTGCTGGTCATGAGCGTGATGCCAGGCTTCGGCGGCCAGCGATTCGACCCCGTCGCCCTCGACAAGCTGCGGATGTTGAAAGCACAGACCGGCGAGCGAGTCCTCTTGGAGGTCGACGGGGGGATCAACCAATCCAGCATTGCCCCGTGCGCTCGCGCGGGCGCCGAACTGTTTGTGGTCGGCTCGGCGATTTTTCGGACCAATGACTACACGGCCGCCGTGAAGAGTTTGACCGGCGCGGCCATGGCAAACCGAGGAGGTTGACAAGACGGGCGATGGTTCAAATTGTTCTGATCCGTCCTGGTGCAACGCATTACGATCAACAGGGGCGCATCCAGGGAGTCCTCGACGTGCCGCTGAGCGACGAGGGCACCGACGAAGTGGCCAAGGTCGGCGGCGAACTGGAGGGGATTGGCATCGAAGTGCTGTATTCTTCCATCTGCGAGCGGGCCTGGCAGACCGCTTCGGCCATTGCCGCACTTTTAGGAGTGAAGGCCAAGAAGCTCGAGAACATGCACAACCTGAACCACGGCTTGTGGCAGGGTATGCTCGTTGACGACGTGAGGCGCAAGCAACCCAAGGTCTACCGGCAGTGGCAGGAACAGCCCCAGAGCATCTGCCCGCCCGAGGGCGAAATGCTCAGCCAGGCCGGCGGCCGCGTGCGGTCGACGCTCGCCCGGCTGTTGAAGAGACATAAAGAAGGAGTGATCGGGCTGGTCGTTCCCGAGCCCCTGGCCAGCCTGGTGCGATCCCACCTGCGGCACACGGATCTGGGCGATCTATGGCGGGCCGGCAGCCAGCACGGCACCTGGGAAGTCATCGACGTCGAGCCTCGCAGTGTCGCCCATAGCGGATAATCATGGCCAGCAAATCCGAAATCCAACTCGGGCAGCCCGGCATGAAGCGCCCCAAGCGAGGTGTTCCCGAGGGGCTCTGGAAACGCTGCCCGGGCTGCCAGGCCACCATCTTCCGCAAGGAGGCCGAGAAGCGGCTGGGCGTCTGTCCCGAGTGCGACTACCACTGGTACGTGTCGGCACGCGAGCGGATCAGCCAGCTTCTGGACGATGGCACCTTCGAGGAGTGGGACTGCGGACTAGAGCCCACCGATCCGCTCGACTTCGTCGACAAAAAGCCCTATAGCGAGCGGCTCAAGGCGGAGCAGGCCCGCACCGGCCTTTCGGATGCGGCCATGGTGGGCACCGGCATGATCCGTGCCCGCCGCGTGGCCTTCGGCGTGACCGACTCCGCCTTCATCATGGGGAGCATGGGGGCCGTGGTCGGCGAAAAGTTGACCCGCACCGTCGAGCGGGCCACCTCCCAGCGGCTGCCTTTGATCATCGTCAGCGGTTCCGGGGGTGGAGCCCGCATGCACGAGGGCATCCTCTCGCTGATGCAAATGGCAAAGGTCTCTGCGGCGTTGGCACGCTACGACCAGGCGGGCGGCTTGTTCATCTCGGTGCTGACCAATCCAACGATGGGAGGCGTGGCCGCCAGCTTTGCCTCGCTGGGCGACCTGGTGTTCGCCGAGCCCAAGGCCTTGATTGGTTTTGCCGGCCCGCGCACCATCCAGGCGACCATCCGCATCGAGCTGCCCAAGGGCTTTCAGACCAGCGAGTTCCTGCTGGAGCACGGTTTCATCGACCGAATCGTCCGTCGAGGCGACCTCAAGAGCGAGATTGCCCGCGCCATCGACTATTGCGGCAAGTAAGTTCCTCCATGGGCCTCTTCGGTCAGCTCAAGGCGATGATCACGCGCGGGCGGGTCGACGTCCGCGCCCGCTACGAGTTCCTGCAGAAGGCCATCTCCGGCACGATGTCGAAGTTCTACAAGGCCCGCGACCGCGAGACCAGCCGGATCGTGGGAGTGAAGATCCTCGATCCCAAGAAGACGGCCGACTTCGAGGCCCGCTTCAAGGGATTGAAGAAACCGAGCGAAGGCGAGATCCTCTCCTCGATCGATCATCCCCGCATTGTCAAAGGGCTCCAGTACGGCACCACGAGCGAAGGCGAGCCGTTCGTGGTGATGGAGTATCTGGAAGGCGCCGGGCTGAACTCGCTGATCATCGGGCGCAGCCCGCTCTTGGACGGCCGGCGAGTGAACCTCATACGTCAGGCGGCCGAGGCCCTGGAGGCGGTCCACGATGCCGGTTATATCCACCGCGACGTCTGCCCCCGCAATTTCATGGTTACGCCCGATGCCGGAGAACTGACGCTGATCGACTTCGGACTCACGGTGCCGGCGACCGCCCACTTCATGCAGCCGGGCAATCGCACCGGGACGCCGAACTACATGGCCCCCGAACTGGTGAAACGCAAGGCCACGGATAAGCGGCTCGACGTGTTCGCCTTCGGCGTCAGCGCCTATGAGATCTGCACCTTCCACCTCCCCTGGGAGCGCGGCACCACCGGGCAAATCGCCATGACCCATGCCAACCAGCCGCCTATCGATATCCGGCGTTACCGGCCCAAGATGCATCCGATCCTGGCAGGCGCCATCACGCATTGCATCGAGCGCGATCCGGCCGCCAGGTTTGAAAGCGTCGGCGACTTTCTCCGCGCCATCGAGACCGTCGAGTCCGAAGAGGCCGACTAGTACTACAACGCGGATCGACTCCCCGGGCGCAACCTCTGGTGGCGGGTCGACGCTTGCTAGCACAAGATGATGTGCTAGCGAGGCGCGATCCGCGTTGTAATACTAGGCGATCGTAGCAGAACTCGCCAGAGTTCTGGCGAGGCGGACAGCGGACCGATCTCTGTCGCTCTCCAGCCTATCTGCACCGTGTTCGTACTGCGCGGATTCATGCGGTCGTGTTGCCTTTCTCTCTGCGCGTCTCCGCGTCCTCTGCGGTCGGGTTTCCTTGGACCCCAACAATGGGGTCACTACAAGACTGCGGCGAAGCTTGACTTTCGCCGGGCCAATTGACATTATCGGGCGTTGATGGGTTGTGGCCTCGTCAGTTCCAGGGAACCTTTGCTCATGCTCTCGACCATCCGTGCACGGATCACGTCGCCTTCGATGCTCGTCTGCTTCTGCCTGGCCGGCTGTCTCTGGGGACAGGAATACAAGAGCGGCAAAGTCTGGCCCGAGCCGCCCGTGGTCGACCCGGGTGGCCCCGGCACGCCGCCGTCGGATGCCATCCGGCTCTTCGACGGCAAGGATCTGAACCAGTGGGAGGGGGGCGAGAGCTGGATCATCAAGGATAGCGTGGCCACCATCCGCGGCGGCGGCATTACCAGCAAGCAGGCCTTCGGCGACTGCCAATTGCACCTTGAGTGGGCCGCACCAAAAAAGATCGAAGGTGAAGGCCAGGGCCGCGGCAACAGCGGCATTTATATGCAAGGGCTGTACGAAATCCAGGTGCTCGATTCGTACGAGAACGCCACCTACCCCGACGGCCAGGCCGCCGCCTTGTACAAGCAGTCGCCCCCGCTGGTCAACGCCTGCCGCAAGCCGGGCGAGTGGCAGTCGTTCGACATCATCTTTCAGGCCCCCCGCTTCGACGAGGCCGGCCGGCTCAAGCGTCCCGGCTACGTGACGGTGCTGTACAATGGCGTGTTGGTGCAAAACCACGTCAAGATCGAGGGGACGACTTCCTGGGACCAGGCCCCGGCCTACTCACCCCATGCGGAGAAGCTGCCGTTGCACATCCAGGACCACGGAAACCCGGTCCGCTTCCGCAACATCTGGATTCGCGAACTATAGCTTGCCAGCATGCGCAAAGGAGTGCTTCCCGCCCGCGGAGGTAGTGCCACCCCGCCCCCCAGGAGCGGCCCTGTGGCTCGTTCCGGTAAAGGCCGTTGCTGGCCCGGTATTCGCTTCCGCTCGACCGGCACTGGGCTCGAGCCTCATACGTGCGGGGCGGACAAGATAGCATCATGATTGGTTCACTTCGGATCGGCATCGCGGATGACGACCTCGGCAGCCGCAATACTCTACGAGACATGCTGTTGTCGCTGGGACACTCGGTGGTGAGCCTGGCCGAGGATGGCGAGCAGCTCGTTGCACAATGCCGGGCGCAGCATCCGGACCTGGTCGTGATCGACCTAGAAATGCCGGTCCTGGACGGCCTGGCCGCCGCGGAGGAGATTTGTGCGGCTGAACATCTTCCGATCATTCTGGTGTCGGGCCATCCAGACTTCGACCACGTGGTCCGGCGGCACGAGCCATTCGCTGCCTTCTTGGCAAAACCGGTCACGCTCCAGCGGCTGCGGCAGGCAGTTCAGGACGCGATGGCACGCTCCTCGCAGCCCAGGGAGCCCGACAGCTAGAGTCCAGGCGCGACTGTCCGCGCCCGCACTTGGACTTATGGTTTCGCGCCGGAGGGAGAAGCTATCCAGGTGCCGATTCCTGGAAACTCAGTTGACCGATCGCACCCAGGATCTGATCGAGTGTGACCGGTTTGATCAGATGCCGCGCAAAGCCGACGGTCCGTGGTCCGTCGCCGCACAGTGTATCAGCCGCCAAGCTCTTCCATCAACACAATGCCCCCCTGGATGTTCTGCCGCGTCCCCACCAGGGGGGCGGCAATCCTTTATGCAGCCATGGTTTAGGTTTTCTGGCGCAAAATCGCAGTGCGGTCTAGGCAAATCGGCCGGCTGCGGCGAAACTCAATCTTTGACATTCCTGGACGAATGCAGACCCCAGTGGCCTATAGCTTTGAGTAGTTATTGGAGGCATTGCGATGAAACTCCGTGGCGCGTTGATGCGTGTTGTAGCCGTTGTGGCGGCGCTGGCACCGGTGGCGGCACGGGCCCAGGCGCCTGCCGCGGCGGCCACGGCCAAACAGACGATTGCCGTCTTCCATCTGAAAGGACCGGTAAGCGAGTCGCCCGGCGACGGCGGCTTTCCCTTTTCGACCGAGCAGTCCGTATCGTTGAAAGACCTGGTCGCCCGGATCGCCAAGGCCCGTGACGACGAAGCCGTCAAGGCGCTGGTCCTCCTGCTCGAAGGCAGCGAGGTGTCGATCGCCCAGGCCGAAGAGCTCCGCCAGACGATGGCCAAGTTCCGCGAGTCGGGCAAGGAACTCTTCGCCCATGCCGATGCGCTGTCGATGGGCAACTATGCCCTGGTCGCCGGTGCCAGCCAGGTCAACGTCGTGCCGACGGCCGACATCTGGCTGACCGGCATTTATGCCGAGTCGCCCTATCTCAAGGGCCTCCTGACAAAAATCGGCGTCGAGCCCGACTTTCTCACCTGCGGCGAATTCAAAACCGCCGCCGAAATCTTCATGCGCGACGGGCCCAGCCCCCAAGCCGACGAGATGCAGAACCGGCTCTTGGACGGCCTCTACGAAACCCATGTCAAGCTCATCGCCGATGGCCGCGGCGTCCAGCCCGACCAGGTGCGGCGCTGGATCGACGGCGGGCCCTACACGGCCGCCAAGGCCGGCGAGCTTGGAATTGTCGATTCGCTCCACCACGTGCGAGAGTTCGAAGCGAGCCTGAAAGAGCGATTCGGCTCGGAAGTCAAATTCGACCACGACTACGGCAAAAAGGCGCCGCCGCGGATCGACCTGTCCAGCCCCTTCGGCGCCCTGAACTTCTGGAGCGAACTGCTGGCGGGCAAGAAGCAAAAGGTCTACAAAAACTCGGTGGCCATCGTCTACGTCCAGGGCCCGATCGTGCTCGGCAGCACCCAGGCCAGCCCGTTTGCCAGCGCGGCGGCCTCCAGCAGCGATGTCCGCGCAGCGCTCGACAAGGCGGCCGACGACGACTCGATCAAGGCCGTCGTGTTGCGGGTGAATTCGCCCGGCGGATCGGCCGTGGCCAGCGAAATCATCCTCGACGCCACCCGGCGGGTGAAGGCGGCCAAGCCCCTGGTGGTCTCGATGGGCGACGTGGCCGCCAGCGGCGGTTACTACGTGGCTTGCGGCGCCGACACGGTCTTCGCCGATGAGTCGACCATTACCGGCTCGATCGGCGTCGTCGGCGGCAAGCTGGCGACCAGTGGATTGTGGAACAAGCTCGGCGTTAACTGGAAAGGCTACGGCCGCGGCGCGAATGCCTCGCTCTTGAGCACCGCCCAGCCCTTCACTCCCGCCCAGCGCGAGCACATGCAGGCCTGGATGGACGAAATCTATGGCGTCTTCAAGGGACACGTCACCGCCATCCGGGGCGACCGCCTGAAGAAGGATATCGACAGCCTCGCCGGCGGCCGCGTCTACACGGGACGGCAGGCCCTCGATCTCGGCTTGGTCGACAAGCTGGGAACCCTGGACGACGCCATCCAGTTTGCGGCCGCCGAAGCCAAGGTTACCGACTACGACGTGCGGATCGTGCCCGAACCCAAGAACTTCCTGGAGCGGTTGCTCGAGGACGCAGCCGGGCAAAAGAAAGACGACTCGCACCTCGCGATTGCACAAGCGCTGACCGGCAGCGGCCGGCGGCCCGGACTGCTCGAGGCCGCCTTGCCCTACTTCGACAAGCTCGATCCAAAGCGGCTTGCCGCGGTCCGCTTGGCCCTCGGACGGCTGGAGTTGCTGCACGAGGAAGGCGCGTTGTTGATGATGCCCGAGATCCTGGTCCAGGGACGATGAGCTGGCTGAACGCCGCGGCCCTGGCCGCTTTAGCCGCCGGCCACGCCGAGCTGATGGTGGCGCTGATCAACCGGCTGCACGCCTTGCCGCTCTCGCACGGCCTGCTGCGCCGCAGCCGTCAGCTTCACGAGTTGGTGATCCTGGCGTTTCCGCTCGTGCTGGTCTGGTTCGTGGGTCTGACGGGTCCCCGCTTGCTGACCGGCGGCCGCTGGTCCGACTTGCCCGCCCCCTGGGCCGGCTACCTTGGCCTGTGCGCTTTGGGCGCCGTTGGGCTGGTGGTTTCGGCCGTGGCCCAGGCGCGGCAGCGCCCGCCGGCCGCACAGGTGTCGAACCATTCACACACCATCGATATCGACAAGCGGCTCGGCTATCGCCCCATCGGCGCCGGCAGGCATCGGCTGATGATCGGCATGCCCGGCAACGAGGCCTTTCGCGTCGAGGTCTCCGACAAGACGTACCGCCTACCGAAACTTCCGGCCGCCTGGGACGGCCTTTCGATCGTACACCTGACCGATCTGCACTACACGGGCAGACCCGACCGCCGCTTCTTTGAAGAAGTTTGCGAATTGTCGGCGGAGCTTGCGCCCGACATGTTCGTATTCACGGGCGACCTGCTCGACAGCCAAGAGCTGATGGACTGGTTCCCCTCCACTCTGGGCCGGCTCAATGCTCCGTTGGGCTGCCATTTTGTGCTGGGCAACCACGACTGGTACCTTGACGCCGACGCGATCCGCCGCGGCCTGATCGATCTCGGCTGGCACGACGTGGCCGGGCGATGGCTTTCGATCGAGCACCGCGGGCATCCATTGGTCATCACCGGCACAGAGCAGCCCTGGATGGGCCGCCACCCGGACCTGGCCGGCGCGCCGGCCGAAGCCTTTCGGCTGCTGTTGAGCCACACGGCCGACAACCTGCCCTGGGCTCGCGGCCAGTCGATCGACCTGATGCTCTCCGGGCACAACCACGGCGGCCAGGTGATGCTGCCCCTGGTTGGCGCCGTTTACTCCCCCAGCGTCCACGGCTGCCGCTACGCGTCTGGAGCTTTTTGGCAACCGCCCACGCTCTTGTACGTATCCCGCGGCCTTTCCGGCCGTCTCCCCTTCCGCTTCCGCTGCCCCCCCGAGCTGACGCGGCTTGTGCTCCGTCCGTAGAACGGAACTTCATTCCGTTTTCTTCTTCCGAATTCGTATCCTCTTTGATTTGACACGCCACGGAAACGGAATGAATTCCGTTCTACGTTTCCTCCTTCCTCCGCCCGTACCGGGCCACGAGGCCGGCCAGGATCAATCCGCCGCCGAGCAGCGTCCACCAGGCGGGCTGCTCGCCGTGGGCCAGAAAGACCCACAAGGGCGACATCACCGGTTCGGTCAAGCCGATCAACGCCCCCTCCTGGCTCGATACTGCACGCAGCCCTCGGGCAAAAAGCAAGTACGGCAAACCCATCTGCACCAGTCCGAAGGCAGCCAGCACCAAAAACTGCATTCCGGTGATCTGGTGTGCAAAACCCAGCGGGATCAGCACGGCCGCGGCCACCAGGTGGTTCAACGCCACAAGCCAGGCGGAATTGTGCTTGCTGAGTGCCCGCAAGAACATCACTACTCCCGCGTAGAACACCCCTGAAGCCAGGCCGTACAGCACGCCTGCCTGCTGGGTTCCGAAGGCGGCCGGATCGAGCTCGAAATAAAGGATCGTCGCTATGCCGGCCAGCCCGCAGGCCAGCGGGACCGCGTCGCGGCGATCGAGCGAGCTGCGCCAGAATAGCAGGCCGCACACGAACACCCACAACGGCGCGGTGCTCTGCAGCCAAATGGCGTTGGCCGCCGTGGTCATCGTCATCGACTTCAGGAAGCAGACGTTCATCGCGGTGAACGCGATGGTCATCGGCACCAGCCGCGGCTCCCAGCGCGGCCGCCGCACGGCGGGCAGGATGAGCAAGCCCGCAAACGCCGCCCGCCAGAATGCCAACATCGTGCCCCGCGCCTCGAGCGGCCACGAGTCGAAGATCGGCGACTTGGCAAACAGCCCGTTCGTGCTCCACAAGAGCGTCGCCGCCAGGATCAACAGCCGGCCCGCTCCCGGCCGCAGCAGCACTGGTTCGGACGTGTCCGATGTTTTCATGCCCCCATCTTACGCTGCCGCCCTCTCCCGTGGCAGAACTCGCTATCCTGTTAGCTTCATCCTTCTGCCTTAACTATCCGATCTTGGGATTATGACTTCTCGTAACCGTTTCGACTGCGTGATCATTGGCGGCGGGCACAATGGACTGGTCGCCGCCGCCTACCTGGCCAAGGCCGGCAAAACGGTTTGCGTGCTCGAGCGGCGGCACGTGCTCGGCGGCGCCGCCACCACCGAGGAGCTCTGGCCAGGATACAAGGTGTCGACGGCGGCCTACGTCGTCAGCCTGCTCTTGCCCGAGATCATTCGCGAGCTGCGGCTGGCGTACTATGGGCTGGTTATCCTGCCGCGGTCCCCCTCGTCGTTCACGCCGCTGGAAGATGGCCGCAGTCTGCTGATGGGAACAGAGCCCGGACTCAACGTGAGCCAGATCGCCCAGTTCAACCAGCGCGACGCCGCCGCCTATCCCCGCTACGAGGGCCTTCTGGAGCGCGTGGCGGAAACGCTGGAGCCGCTGCTCTCGCAATCGGCCCCCGATCCGCTGCCGCTGCCGGCGTCCTGGCGGCGGATCGGACTGGCCAAACGCGGCCGCGACGCGGCTGCCCTGTGGCGGATGTACCGGGCCATGGGCCAGTTGGGTGACGAGCTGCCCGAGGCCCTGGAGCTGCTCGCCGGCTCGGCCCGGACCATCCTGGACCGCTGGTTCGAGTCCGACGTGCTCAAGGCCACGCTGGCCACCGACGCCATCATCGGCGCGTTCGCCTCGATCTCGTCGCCCGGCAGCGCCTACGTGCTGTTGCACCACGTGATGGGACAGGCGACCGGCGTCCGCGGCGTGTGGGGCTATGTGCAAGGCGGCATGGGCGCCTTGAGCGAATCGATCGCCCGCTCGGCCGTGGACCTGGGCGTCGAGATCCGCCGCGAGGCCGAGGTGGTCCGCATCTTGACGTCCAAGGGCAGGGCCGCCGGGGTAGCGTTGGCCGACGGCAGCCAGATCGAGTCGTGGGCGGTGGCTTCCAGCGTCGACCCGCACTGGACCTTCGAGCGGCTGCTGGAGCCGGACGCCTTGCCTGAACAGTTCCGTGCCGCCGTGGCACGCATCGACTACTCCAGCGCTTCGGCCAAGATCAACCTGGCGCTGGCCGAGCCGCCCCGGTTCACTTGCCTGCCCGGCGAAGGGATCGGGCCGCACCATCGCGGAACGATCCACGTCGGCCCCAGCCTGGATTATCTGGAACGGGCCTTCGACGACGCCAAGTATGGCCGTCCCAGTCAGCGCCCGATCCTCGAAATCACGTTGCCGACCAGCGTCGACACGAGCATTGCCCCGCCCGGGCGCCACCTGATGTCGATGTTCGTGCAGTACGCTCCCTACCGGCTGGCCGACGGCGACTGGGACCAGGTCAAGGAGGCCTTCGCCGATCGTTGCATTGATGAGCTGGCCCGCTACGCGCCCAACGTGCCGGCCGCCGTGCTGCACCGCCAGGTGCTCAGCCCGCTCGACCTGGAACGCACCTTCCGCTTGACGGGCGGGAACATCTTTCAAGGCGCGATGAGCCTGGGCCAGCTCTTCTCGCTGCGGCCCGTGGCCGGCTGGGCCGACCATCGAACTCCGCTGCCCGGCCTTTATCTATGCGGCGCCGCCAGCCATCCCGGCGGCGGCGTGATGGGCGCCTGCGGCCGCAACGCCGCCCGCGAGATCCTCCGCGACTTCTGAAGGCAGAAGGAGGAAGGAGGAAGGAGGAAGGAGGAATAGGGAGCGATTCGCAGCCCGCCTCGGCCTTCACTATTTCCTCGGCTTCTTTCGCTTGGCGTTCCTTCCGCAAGTGACCAGGATAGCAGTGAGTTCTTCGGCTTCCAGGCAAATGTCAGTCAATCGCGAGGCGCGGATAGTTCCGCTGTCGCCCAGCAACTCCAGCCAGTAGGCGGTCTCCTCCAGTTCCGCCACGCCTCCCTGGACCTTGCTAACGAATTCGGCCGTCGATCTCGCACGCGTGGCTTCCCGATAGTGTGCTCCAACGGAAGTGCCGCTTCGCAGCAGTTGCTTGCCCAATACCTGGGCTACTGCTGCCTTCGGGAGGGCCCCGAACAACCGGATAATGCGCAGTGCAAATGCCTTTGTTCGCGTCTTCAGGTCCCCAGCTCGCCGATCAGTCTGCGTTTTCTTTCTCCTTGTTGTTTAGTCTTCACCGATTCTCAGCGCTCTCCTCTCTTATTCCTCCCTCCTTCCTCCTTCCTCCTTCCTCCTTTTCTACTACCTTGCCACCAACACGATCATCGTCACGATCCCCAGCACGACGACCGCCGCGGCCACGATCGACCACTTCAATACGGCCTTGTTGAACCGCTCTTCGCGGAGCCGCCGCGCTAAAGCTTGCTCCTCGCGGTATTCAACGCTGTCCTCGCGGCGCAGACGGAATTGCGTCTGGCAGAACGGGCAAAGAACCTCCTGGCCGATCATGTCCGCCGGCGTTTCCAAGACGTGACCTTGCGGACACGGTACGTGAAAGAGGGCGGGTTCCTGCTGTTCCTCCGTCGCCACTTCAGCTTGCACATCCGCCGGTTCGGCTTCCTGGCCGGCGGGGGCCGCGGCTTCCGAACCGGGTGGCGGCAGGTCGACGTTGATCTCCGGAGGCGCTTCGGCCGCCGGCTCGGCAGCGCCCGCCTCAGGCCAGGGGCCCGGTGCCGCTGGGCTCCACCCGGCTGGCGTGGCACCGCTCTGGATCACCGGGATGATGAACAGGATTCCGCAGAGCGGGCACTGGCTCTGCTGGCCCATCTGCGACTCGTGCCCTTCCAGCAGGTGCCCTTGAGGGCAATAGAATTGAAACGGCATCCGTCCAGCTTAGCCGGGCGGGCTAGCCAGACAAGCGCGCCGGTAGCAGTAGTCGAACAGCAATTGCCACTCGCGCAACTGCACTCGCCGCACCAGCGCGTCGCGCGGTGATTCCCCGCTTGCCGCCGCCTGGCAAAGATCGACAAACCGCGCATGGTCCCAGGCCGGCTGGTCGATCAGAAACCGCGCGGTCGCGTCCAGTGCATGCTCACCGGCCAGGCGGCGCGCGTCCTCCGTCAGCCGATCGCCGATCGGATGGCCGCCGACTCGGCGGAACCAATACTTGGCATTGCCGTAGTCCGGCTCGCGCCGGTGCATGATCCCATGCCAATAGCTCCCCTCGATCGAGTTGAGCTCCTGGCTGACCCGGTGCGACTCGTCCAGAAAGTCGTGGTACAGCCACAGCCCCGCCAGGCAGGCCGCCGCCCATTCATCATCCACGCGGCCGTCACGAGCCAGCCGTGATGGGTCCTGCGCCAGTTCCACCAGGTGGCGCCGGGCGGCCAAGTTCGGCTGGCCGGGCCCCAGCTCGTTCAGCCGCTCCGGTTCGAGCAGCTCGGTGACAGCCGGTGCGTAGTTCGTGGGGTCGAACGAATCTTGCGCGGTCGCGGGCATGGCCATCTCCTCCTTCAACTTGCACCGGCACTTTCACGGTCGCCACCCATTATCAACGCCCCGCCCTGTCTGGTTCAACGGCCGGTTGCGGCGCCGCCGCACTGTTTTTTCCTTGCCACCATGTTCCAGCCGGAATACTCTTGCTCCTGACACCAGCCCTCGAGCTGGAGGCCTGCTTTCAGGGGAGGTGCCCGTGCCGGGCTTTTCCATTCGGTGCCCCAAGTGCGAGAAACGGCTGGCGGTCAATCCTGAGATGCTGGGACACATGTCGGCCTGCCCCAGTTGCGGCGCCCGGTTCCGATTGCCCGCCAATGCCGCGGACAAGGGGTCGGCCGACGCCGCGCCCCCGGTTGCCGAGACGGCGCCCGACAGTGCGACTGCCGCGCCGCCTTTGCCTCCTCCGATTCCATCCGACCACGCGACGCCGCCTGCCAGCGACCCCGCGCCCGGGCCATTCCTGCCTGGCCAGACCACTGCCTGCCCGCATTGCAGCCAGCCGATCGCTATCGATCCACAAACAGCCGGTGCGGCCGTCGCCTGCCCTCACTGTGGCGGTGAGTTTCAAATGCCAGGACCTGGTCCGCTGGTCCGGACACAAACCGCTCAGGACCCGTTCGCGCGCCGCCGGCGCCGCGTCGCGCTGGTTGACGTTGCCGCATCCGTCATCGACTGGAGGTTCCAGCATTACGTTACCCCGTGGATCATTCGAGCCGTGTGGGTGGCCGCTCTCGTAGTGGCCTGCGTGTATTGCCTGGTAGCCGGAGGGCTGGCCGTCTACGTGGGCATCACGGCGGGCGGCGAACCAGAGCCTTCGCAATTCGGCCGCGAGAACCCGTTTGGCATCCCAGAGCTTGAAAGCGACGAGCCGCCCGCCACATCGCCGCTGATCCGCTTCGCGCAAAGAGTCTTCGGTACGGTCTTCGCCTTCCTGCTGAGCGTCAGCATGACATTCTTGGGCCTGGTGGTGTTACGCGTATACCTTGAAATCATCGCCGTGCTCTTCAACATCGCCGCGACCCTGGCTGCCATGCGATCGCGGCTGGATCAAGCCGACAGCCAGCAGCGAGCCGGCTGACCCCGCCGGTGGCTCTTGGCCGGGCAGGCCCCCCATCTACCATCGTTTCAGAGCGGCTGTTAGACTGGGACCTTCAGTCATGCATTCGATGAGCAGGACGTCCCGGCGCGGCGGGATCGCCCGTCCAAACGGCCTGGGAAGGCCGCCCTCCATAATCCAAGCAAGGTAACAACTCAGGTGTTCAGCGAAGGGTCGCGAAGCGAAGTGTCCGGGGCGGATCCAACAGGCCAATCGGCCGGCAGCCAGCAGCCGTCGCATCCCAGCGCCGCCAAACCCCAGGTGCGGCAGCCTGGCGTGGAGCAAACCGGCCAGCCGGAATCGGCCCAACAAGCCGCATCGCCGCAAGCCGACCAGCCGGCGGAGACCCCCGCTCCGGCGGTGAGTATTCCACCGCCCCAGCGGATCAAGATCGGCTCGCAACGTCCGGCCAGCCCGCCGGTCAAGGCCACACCGCCGTTGTCGGCCGTTCCACCCGCCGGCCATCCCGCATCGCAATCTCCTGCTTCACCCCCCGTCCACAGCGAAGCGCCGCCCGCCACGCCGCCGCACACGAGCCCGACGCGCGAGCGAGAGGACCACCCACTCCACTCCACTGCCGCCGCCACGCCGCCGACCCAGTCCGAACAGCAGCCTGCCGAAGCCCAGACGGAACCCGCGCCGCGATCGAAGAAAAAACGTGAAGCAGCCGTCGAGCGGCCGCGCAAGTTTCCCGTCCCCAACATCCGCGGTGAACTGCCGCTGGAATTGGAGTTGGAGGTCGCCGCCGCGCTGGGCGGCCTCTCGCTCGACGAAGTGCTCGACCCGGCCGCCGCGCCCGCGGCCAAGGATTACCAGCCCGAGGAGCACGCGCAGGCACGAGTCGTGTCCGTGCACCGCGACAACGTCTTCGTCACCTTGGGGGGCCGCGACCAGGGTCTCTTGTCGCTGCGGCAGTTTGCCGAGCCGCCCCAGCCGGGAGCCATCATCGAGGTCGTCGTCGGCCGCTTCGACCCCGAAGAAGGGCTCTACCAGTTGACGCTCCCCGGCGCGGCCGCCGACGTGGGCGACTGGTCCGACGTGTCCGAAGGCATGCTGGTCGAGGCCCGCATCACCGGTCACAACAAGGGCGGCCTGGAGTGCGAAGTCAACCGCTTGCGCGGCTTTATTCCCATCAGCCAGGTTTCGATGTACCGCGTCGACGACCTCGCCCAGTTCGTGGGCGAGAAGATGACCTGCGTCGTCACCGAGGCCAATGCCGAAAAACGCAACCTGGTCCTCAGCCGACGGGCCGCCCTCGAACGCGACCGGGCCGAAGCCAAAACCCGCCTGATGTCCGAGCTGGCCGAGGGGCAGGTCCGCGAAGGCGTCGTGCGCAGCCTCCGCGACTATGGCGCCTTTGTCGACCTGGGGGGCGTGGACGGCCTGTTGCACGTCAGTCAGCTTGCCTGGCAGCGCGTCAAGCATCCCAGCGAAGTGTTGCAGCTTGGCCAGACCATCAACGTGAAGATCAAGAAGATCGATACCGAGACCGGCAAGATCAGCCTGGCGCTGCGCGACCTCACCGAGAACCCATGGACCACCGCGGCCCAGCGCTATCCCGTGACCAGCACCGTGGCGGGCACCGTCACGAAAATCATGGACTTCGGCGCCTTTGTCGAGTTGGAGCCGGGCATCGAAGGCCTGGTACACATCTCCGAGCTGGCCCACGGCCGCGTCTGGCGGGCCGGCGACGTGGTCAAGGAAGGCCAAGAGGTCGAAGCCAAGGTGCTGTCGGTCGATGTCGAGCAGCAGCGGATCGGCCTGTCGATGAAGGCCTTGATGGCCCGGGCCGAGCCGGCCAAGAAACCCGAACCTGAAGTCGAAGAGCCCGCGCCCGCCAGTCCGCAGCCCAAGCGCCAGGTTCCCTTGAAAGGCGGCACCGGCCGCGCCTCCGGCGGCGACCAGTTCGGCCTCAAGCTCTAGGCTCTAGGCTGTAGCTCCGGTGCCTGGCGTCGGGTGGCTGGCGGCAAAGCGGACTTCGGACTTCGGCGAGCTCAGTCGAGTCGCGAGCTCAGTCGAGTCGTAGCGTGCCCCAGTGAGGCTGGAGGCTGAAGCACAACCGCGGCAGACGGCCCGGCCGTCCTACTCTGCCTTCCTCCTTCCTCCTTCCTCCTTCTGAATCACCAGTCCGTTTCGGCCGTCTGCAGCGTCCCTAGCACGGCCGTCTGCCAGCGTGCGCAGCGCACGTACTGCTGGTTGAGCAGCGTCACCAGGTCGTGGTGGTCGATCGGCTTCAGCAGGTAGTCGCTGGCGCCATACTCGACGGCCTCGGCGATCTTGTCCCAGGTCGAGTGGCCCGTGATAAAGATCACCTGGGTCCAGGCGTTGCGCCGCTTGGCGAACCGCAGCATGTCCAGTCCGTCGATGCCCGGCATCTGCAGGTCGGAAATCAGGATGTCGCAGCAGTTCTGGTCGAGCCAACGACGCGCCTCGTCGGGATCCGACAGGCCGTACACGACCATCCGGTCTCCCAGGTTCCGCTCGATGACCAGCGTCAACAGCCGGACCATGGCTGGGTCGTCGTCGATCACCAGTAGATTCAGCTTGCGTGCCATGGCGTTGTGCATGGGGCTCTCCTTGCTGCGACAAAAAAACGGCATTCGGTCCCAAGCAAATATAGGTTACCCTGCCGGGCGGTCCGCACGCCCCGACCCCTTGCCAGCCTGGTGCGGCCCGCGGCCCGCCACGGGCAATTCGTCCCGCGGCTAGTTGGGCCACGTGTAGCGGTTGTGACGCTGCCGTCGGCTGCCGCCGGTCGAGCGGCGGGCGACGTGCGGAAAATCGCAAACCGAAGTGCACTCATGTCTTGTGCCTCGCGGCCAGCCGGCTTTGTGAATTGTTTGTGACCGCCGCGGCTCCAGCGGCAACTAACAATTCGTCAAGGGGCGTGCAGGCAAAGCCGGAGAGACGCGACAACGTGTGGGCATTGGATTGGAACTTACCGAGCGAACCGACGAACAGTTGGCGGCCGAGGCTGCCCGCGAGGGCTCCGACGGCCCGGCCTTCGTGGCGCTCGTCGAGCGTTACTCGCAGCGCGTGTGGCGGATCTGCTACCGGCTGCTGGGAAACGCCGACGATGCCAGCGACGCAGCCCAGGAAGTCTTCGTCCGCTTGTTCGTCTCGCGCGGAAAGTACCAGGCCCGCTCCAAGTATTCCACCTGGCTGCACGGCTTGGCGGTGCGGACCTGCCTGGCCCTGCGGCGCAGCCGCGGCCGGCGCCGCCGCCGGGAAGGCGGTTCGGAAGCGATGATCCACGAGGCCCAGGCGCCCGAGGCCCAGCGGGGCGGCGCGGCGCTGTCCGACGACCTGCTGGAGATGCTCGATGAGTTGGACGAGATCGACCGGGCCCTGGTGATCCTGAAATACGCGGAGAACTACAGCTACGAGGAGTTGGCGAGCATTTTCGAGCTCTCGGTCAGCGCCTGCAAGATGCGCGTCAGCCGGGCCCGCGACCGAGTCCAGAAAAAGCACCAAGGCTCGGAGTGAACCCGCCAGAGTGGGTGGGGATATCGGGTGCCTGGGGCAAAGCGGTAGCGTGCCCCAGTTGCTTCGTAGTGACCGCATTCATGCGGTCTGGCGGCGGCGTGGGGCTATTGGAAGGCAGTTTGAGATGAACACTGATTTGTTCGACGACTTGGCCACCGGCGAAGTGCCGCCCCTGCCGGTGGACTTCGACCGCTCGGTGCACCAGCGGCTGAATCGCGTGCTGGTGTTCTCGCAGGCGGCCGAGGTGGTGTTTCAGGTCTTGCCCTATGCCTTGGCCCATTTTGTCCAGGCCTTGATGGGGTTGGCCGCGTTTACTTTGTCGGGGCGTAACCCGGCTGCGGATTCTTCGGATCACGTCTAACAGGAGCAGAGACATGCAAACGTTCAACACGAACAACTTCGAGACTTGGGGTGAGGCCCTCGTGGCCAGTTTCACCCGCGCCTTCGGCCAGATCATCGGCTTGCTGCCCAACGTGGTGGCCATGCTCGTGGTCCTGGTCGTCGGTTACATCGTGGCACGCGTCCTCGACAAGTTCGCCGCCACGCTGGCCCACTCGCTCGGCCTGGAGACCGCCGCCGAGCGGAGCGGCCTGGTCCAGTCGATGAAGCAGGTGGGCATCCACCGCACGGTCCCCGCCATCGTGGGCCAGATCGTCTTCTGGCTGACGATGTGCGTCTTCCTGACCGCGGGCTTCAACATCCTCGGCCTCCAGACCGTCTCGACGGCCATGGAGCGGATCGTGGCTTACATCCCCAACCTGCTGGTGGCCACCGTCGTGGTGGTGATCGGCCTGTTGGTGGCCGGCCTGCTGCGGGGCGTGATCGCCACCGGCGCCGACCGGATCGGCGTGACCTATGCCGAGAATCTGGCCAATGCCTGCTATTACGTGCTGGCCCTGATGACTTTCATCGGCGCCTTCGACCAGCTTGGCATCCAGTTCGGCCTGCTCAAGGAGATGATCCTGATCGCCTTCGCCGCGTTGGCCTTGGGCTTCGGCCTGGCCTTCGGCCTGGGCGGCCGCGAGGTGATGGGCGGCATCCTGGCCGGCTACTACACTCGCCAGCGGCTGCACACCGGCGACCGCGTCCACGTGGCCGGCCTGGACGGCGTGGTGCGTGAAGTCGGTCCGGTGGCCACGGTGATTGAGACCGACGAGGACGGTCTCTTGAACCGTCGCAGCGTTCCCAACACCAGGATGCTCGCCGAGGCCGTGCGGTAGAGTGGGGCCGGCAGAGAAGAGCGTCTCGCTCACCACCCCGGGGAAGGCAACTTCCCCGGGGTCTTTTTTTGGTGTCCCCAAAGTAGCAGGCACACTCCGTGTGCCGTAGCGGCATCTTCTGCGACTGCCGTGTGCCACTGCTTGAAGGCCGCCGCCCGTGGCGGCCTTCAAGCAGTGTTCCCCCCGACTGCTAGCATTCCCAGCACTCGATTCGTCTGGGTGCCTGCCGGCCGCTCGGCTACAATTTCGCCCACGAATATCGCGACTGGGTGCGGGAGGGGGACAACGCGACGCGAGCACTGCTTGAACGACGCCGCAACGCGGCGTCGTTCAAGCAGTGGCACGGGAGGGGCGGTTACGGCACACGGAGCGTGACCTGCTACAAAACGGGCGCGCCGGGATGCCTGCGACTTTAACCGGGAAAAAGCGAATGTCTGGTCATGGACGACCGCGATGGCTCTACAAGGGCCTGCTGCTGATCTGGGCCGCCTGCCACGCCGGCACACCGATCCAGGCCGATGAAACGCCGGCCGCCTTGCCTTGGCTGCGGGCGATGCAGGACGACGCGGAACTCACCGACGTCGCGTTCGTCGATGCACGGCACGGCTGGGCCGTCGGCGACCAGGGCGCTATCTGGGCCACCAGCGACGGCGGACGGCGCTGGCGGCTGCAAACAACAGGCGTCGCCTGCCGCTTGGAAAGCGTCTCGTTCCTCGATGCCCAAAACGGCTGGGCCGCCGGCGGCTTTAGCTATCCCTACCTGCACACCACCCAGGGTGTCCTGCTGCGCACACGCGACGGCGGCCGCACCTGGCTCCAGGACAAGACGCTCCTCTTGCCGGCGCTCAAACGCGTCAAGTTCTTCGGCGGCGCCGCCGGCTGGGCCTTCGGCGAGTCGTCGGCCCTGTTCCCCCAGGGAATCGCCGCCACGCAGGACGGCGGCCGCTCCTGGTCGCCTTGCCTGGGCCTGCAAACGCAAAGCTGGCTGGCCGGCGACTTCCTCGATCCCGCCAGCGGCGCCTTGGCCGGCCGGTCGGGCACGTTGGCGGCCGTGCGCCGGCGGACCATCGAGGAAGCGGTCAGCGGCGGCCCTGGCTTGCGCGGCGCGAAACGCGTCAAGCTCGCTCAAGCGGGCGGCTGGCTGGTGGGCGACGGAGATCTCGTCCTGGCCAGCGCCGACCTGGGCCGCACGTGGCAGGCGCCGCCCGGCGATCCACGACTGGCTGCCGGCGAAGGCTTCGATTGGCGAGCGGTCGAAGTGCGCGGATCCAATTGCTGGCTCGCCGGTTCGCCGGGTACCAAGGTCCTGCACTCGGCCGACGGCGGACGCACCTGGCAGGCGTATCCCACGGGCCAGACGCTGCCGATCAACGCGCTGGCGTTTTGCGACGATCAGCACGGCTGGGCTGTCGGCGCCTTGGGCATGATGATGGCGACGTCGGACAGTGGCCGCACCTGGAAGCTTCAGCGCGCGGGCGGCAAGCGGGCGGCCCTGTTGGCCT
Organism: Pirellulales bacterium; assembly: GCA_040901675.1. Classification (GTDB taxonomy): domain Bacteria; phylum Planctomycetota; class Planctomycetia; order Pirellulales; family JAICIG01; genus JBBDNX01. The sequence continues at coordinate 387,715 of JBBDYJ010000010.1, forward strand.
TCTATAGCGAGGCCGATGCCGTTCCGCTGGAGCTGTTCGCTCGCCTGTGCGGAAACGAAGGGTACCTCGGAGTCGTCGACCTTCTCGTCCGCCGCGACCAGGAGCCAGGCCCCTCGTCGCGGCAAACATCCGGCGACCGGGCCCGCGCCGCACTGGCGGCCGTGGGCGTCAGCGCCACCGAAACGGCCTGGGCCTTTCCTGTCCGGCAAGCGGGCCTCGCCCTGTCGGCCGAGCAACTGGCCGATGGCTGGGACCGGGCGAATGACGGGCAGGGGATCGACCGGCTCAAAGACCGCCTCGTCCGCCGCATCCGCACCTGGCGGCCCGACGTCGTCTTGACCCACGCCGCGAGTCTGCGCGGCGACGACCCGTTGGGCCACCTCGTCAACCAGGTTGTGCTCCAGGCCGTTCAGCAGGCGGCCGACCCCCACTACTCCCCCGCGCAATCGAGCCGGATGGGCCTGGAGCCATGGGAAGTCAAGAAGGTGTTCGGCGGCCTTGCCGCTGGGCAGCTCGGCCAGGTCAACGTCACGACGGCGCAGTTGGCCGGCACATTAGGCTGCTCGCTGGCCGAGCAGGCCGCCGGCCCCCGCGGCTTGATCCACGACGAGTTCCAGCCCGCCCCCGCCACGTTCGGCTTCCGGCTGTATGTCGACACGCTGCCGCAGGGATTGGGAGAGCGCGATTTTTTCAGCGGCATCACGCTGCACCCGGCCGGCGAAGCCCGCCGAGCGACGCTTCAGACACAGTCCCACGACATCGACCTGATGCGGCGCATGGCGCATAAGCACCGCAACGTGCAGGCCATCCTTGCCTGGAACCAGCATGGCGAAGATGACCGGGCACGTTTCCTGGCCCAGATCGGCGAATTGACCGATGGACTCGACGACCTCCGCGCCGGCGAATTGCTCTACCAATTGGCACAAGAGTACTGTCGCTCCGGCCGCTTCGAGCTGGCGGTCGAAACGTTCGGCCTGCTCGCCGCCGGCAAGCCGCAGCACCCGCTCACGCCCGCCGCACTGGTGTGGATGGTGCAATACTGGTCCAGCGGCGAGGCGGCCTGGCGCGCCGCCCGCGCCCAAGCTGCCACGGACCCCCAGGCGGCGCTCGCCAACGGTCCGCCGGCTCCCAATCGCGGCGATCCGGTGCCGCCTCTCGGCCAGGCCGCCGGCAGGCCTCCCGGCGAACCAGCCGCGCTCGAATTGCAACCGCTGGCACGAAGTCCGGAAGAACTGTCGGCCGCTCGAGCGGCCCGCGCCGTGGCGCTGTGCGGCGTGTTGCAAAAGACGCATGCCGCCGCCTACGCCGAGCCCTCGCTCCGGTTCATGCTTGCCGCCGCTCAGCGCCGCTCAGGCTTGCACCGCGAGGCCGAGCGCTTCTATCACGACGTCATCCGCACGCGCCCGCACGATGCCTGGTGGGCCGCCGCGGCCGCAGAGCAGTGGCTGCTCGAACGGACCGGCGAACCGCCCAAGAGCGTCGCCAGAGCCACGACCGGGCCCCGCCCTTACTTGGACGGCCTTCTGGACGACGCGATCTGGCGCGATGCACGGCCGCAGCAGCTCACCAGCGCTCTGGGCGACGACGGCCAGTGGCCTGCCGTGGCGCTGGTGGCCTACGACGAGCGGTTCTTGTATCTCGCCCTCGATTGCCGGCAGGCGCCCGGCGCCCAACACCATCCCGGCAGTGGGCCGCGGCCTCACGACGCCGATCTGAGCCGGCACGACCGCGTCGATTTCTTCATCGACCTCGACCGCGATTGGACCACGTACTACCGGCTGTCGATCGACTGCCGCGGCTGGACCGGCGAGGCCTGCGTCGGCGACGCGGCCTGGAATCCCACCTGGTTTGTCGCCGCCCGGCCCGCCGATGGCCGCTGGACGGCCGAAGCGGCCATCGCGCTCGACGAGCTCTCCAGCGAGCCGCCCGCCGGCGGCCCGGTCTGGGCGCTGGGGGTGCAGCGCACGGTGCCCGGCGTCGGCTTTCAGAGCTGGACCACGCCGGCGGCCACGGCGGTCATGCCCGAAGGATTTGGGTACTTGATCTTCGACTGATCATGCCTAGGCTATGTGGACGTGCCGTGCGGCGGCCGCCCCGCCGCCGTGGCTTGTCTCAGCCAAGTAAAACCGCGCGAAGGAGCGCTCCCGGTGGGCTATCTCGTCGGAACGGACGAAGCCGGCTACGCTCCCAACTTGGGACCGCTGGTGATCTCGGCCACCGTCTGGCGCGTCCCCGGCGACCCGTGCGGCGTCGACCTCTACAAGCTGCTGCGCAAAGTCGTGGCGCGGACCCCGCCCGCTCGGCCCCGGCAAGTTCGAGAGGCAGTGAACGGTCAGGCGGCGCCGGCCCGCCGGCCGAGGGCCCGCCCGATCAAGGCCCGCCTCGCCGATTCCAAGGTCTTGTACAGACCACCGGGCGGCCTGGCGGCCTTGGAACTCGGGCTGCTCTCGTGCCTGGCCCTTTTGGGCCAGCGGCCGGCCACCTGGCGCGAGCTGTGGCAACTGCTCGACGGCCAGTCGGCCGCCGCGCTCGGATCGCTTCCCTGGCATCTCGATTACGACTGCCCGTTGCCGCTGGAAGCGGACCTGTCGCAGATCGATGCGGTGGCCCAGGCGCTTGGCGGCGGAGTGGAGGCGGCCGGCGTTCGCCTGCTGGCCATCCGGAGCCGGGCGGTGTTTCCCGATCGCTTCAACCGGCTGACCGACGAGCATGGCAACAAGGCCAACGCGCTCTCCTGGCTCACGCTCGACCTTTTGTCCGGCGTCCTCTCGATGCTCGACGGCGAACCGGTGGCCGTGATCTGCGACAAGCATGGCGGCCGCAACGATTACCGCGCGCTCTTGCAAAACCAGGTGGCCGACTGCGTGGTCGAGGTGTATGCCGAGGGCCGCAACCAGAGCGTATACCGCTGGGGCGCTGACCAGCAGCGCACCGAAGTGCTGTTCTGTGCCAAGGGCGAGCGTTTTCTGCCGGCGGCCCTGGCTTCGATGGCTTCGAAGTACTTGCGCGAGCTGTCGATGCGGGCCTTCAATCATTACTGGTGCCGCCACGTTCCGCAGCTTCGCCCGACCGCCGGTTATCCCACCGATGCAGGCCGTTTCATGGCCGACATCGCCGCCGCCCGCGCCTCCCTTGGCATCGAAGACCAAATCCTCTGGAGAAACCGCTGAAGAAGGCAGAAGGACGAAGGAAGAAGAAGAAAGCAGCCGGAGATGCCAGAATTCTGGCGAATTCTGCTGCAGAATAGCCGTATCGTGTAACATGCGGCAACTGGGGCACGCTACCGCTTTGCCCCAGCCACCCGACGCCAGTCACCCGACTGTCTGACGCTATCCACCTTCTGCCTTCATCCTTCTGCCTTCTGCCTTTACTATGCGCCTCTACATTGTCCGACATGCCTGGGCCGGTCAGCGTGGCGATCCTGAGTGGACCAACGACGACTTGCGCCCGCTGACCGAGAAGGGCCGCAAGCGCTTCAGGCGTTTTCTTGCGCTGCTTGTCGAGCGCGGCTTTGAACCGGCCCGCGTGGCGACCAGTCCGCTGGTCCGTTGCCGGCAAACGGCAGAGTTGATCCAGGCCATTGTCCCCGACAGGCCTGAGGTGGTCGAGCTCGAAGCGCTGGCCCCGGGGTCTCGATTGGGTCCGCTGGTCGAGTGGAGCCAGCAGCAGGACGGCATCGACCTGGCCTGGGTCGGCCATGCCCCTGACGTGGGCCGGTTGGCGGCCGAGTTGATCGGCGACGGGTCGGCCGGGATCGACCTGGGCAAGGGCGCCATCGCCGCCATCGACTTCGCTGGTTCGCCGCGCCCCGGCGACGGCACTCTTGTTTGGCTGGTCACTCCCAAGCTCCTTGGCCGCTGACGCGGTTCCGCAAAGTAGCAGGCACGTCAGAAGTCAGAAGTCAGAAGTCGGGGACAAGCTCAAGACGGGCAAGCTCAAGACGGACGACGAAAAAAGGATTGGCCAGGATAAGGCACGAAAACAAGACGTAGAACGGAATTCATTCCGTTGCCTTGGTCCCTCTGCCTTCTGCCCTCTGACCTCTGCTTTCTGACCTCTGCCTTCTGCCTTCTGCCTTCAAATTCCTCCTCCTGATACTTGCGGACGGCCGCGGCGGGCCAATAATACGCTTTCATATGGACGACAAAACCATCCGCGCCTACATCGCCGAGTTCCTGGGCACGTTCACGCTGGTGTTCGTGGGCACGGCCGTGGCCACGCTGCAGGGGCTGTACAATCATGGCCCGATTGGCTGGTTGGAAATCTCCTTTGCCTTCGGCTTCACGCTGATGGTCATGGTCTGGGTGATCGGCCCGGCCTCGGGCTGCCACATCAACCCCGCCGTTACAATCCCCATGGCCCTTTCCGGCCGGATGCCTTGGTCGAAGGTGCCCGGCTACGTGATCGGCCAGTGCCTGGGCGCTTTGGCGGCCAGCGGCGTGTTGCTGGCCCTGCTCAAGGGCCTCCCCACTTACAACCTGGCCACCCATGGCCTGGGCGCCAACGCCAACCCCCAGCAGATGACTGTGCCGTCGCTGTTCATCTGGGAAGTGCTGTTGACCGCGCTGTTCGTGATGACCATCTTCACCACCACGCGCAAAGACGCCATCCGCGGCTTCGAGGCCTGGGCGATCGGCGGTTTCTTGTTTGTCGCGCATCTGGTCGGCGCCCAGCTCGGCGATTCGTCGCTCAACCCCGCCCGCAGCCTCGGGCCCGCGATTTTTCAGGGCGGCGACGCGCTGGCCGCCCTCTGGATCTTTATCGCGGCCCCGCTCGTCGGCGGCATCGTCGGCTGGCGATTGTTCGCCTTGATGTACGAGGAAAAACCCTAGCTCCCACCGGCCCGTCCTGCCCCGGAGGGGCGCCGGGGGCCTGGGGCAAAGCGGACTTCGGACTTCGGCGAGCTCAGTCGAGTCGCGAGCTCAGTCGAGTCGTAGCGTGCCCCAGTCTTCGTCCGTCTCGTCCCTTCCCCCCTTCCCCTCATCGCCTCATCGCCCCCTCGGTCTTTCTCGCCCTTTCCGGCCGTCAGGGCTTGAGGTGCATTCGCTCAATACGCTCAGCGTGGTCGCGAATGCCGGTTCTCACGGTTGACCGAAGCGGCTCCTGGTCGCAGTCAGCGAGGATGGCGAAAACCTTCTTCGCTGTCGCAACACGCTGCCTTGCGAATGCGGCTGTACCGAATCGGGCCTCCTCCACGTCGTAGTCGGCGTGGTTACGGTCGCCGCGGAGATTGTCCAAGAGTTGGCCGGCGATTGCCGCTGTCGGATCCCCAGCGTTTTGCAGCAGAATCGGGATCTTGGCGTGCTTGTTGGTGCCGCGAGGCAGTTGCACACCGAATTGAATGACCAGGTCGGTGGCCTGGTGGAGGGAGGCGTAGTACGCTCTGCTAACGGCAGTTCGGAGACGAGCCTCATCCGTCGCCGTTTCCAGCTCGCTGGCGAGCTGGAGGAAGTCTACGGCGTTCATGCTTGAGGTTCGATGGAGAGGCGGAAAACGCCAGGCAGATTCAGACTGGACACCTGGCGGCACCACTCCAGCTCTCGTTCGAGCACGCCCTCATCGGATCCGCTGGCTCTCACGCGGAAAACGATGCGAAAGTCGTCCGGTATTTCCGGGTCGTCTTCAATGGAGACTGTGCACGCGCCGGGAAAAAGCTTGCCCGTGGCTTCGACGACCGCCTTATAGGGAGCCGCCAAGCCGAGCCTTTCGGCGGCCAGTGCCGGGTCGTCCAGGAGCTGCTTGATCGTTTCATCCAGAACGGACATAGAACGACGAGCCTTGGAACGGGCGTGACACGGAGGCCGCTACTGCAGCCGAGTTTCCCAGACTGCGGGCCGAAAAGCAACACGTCGCCTCGTCCGTCTCCCCCCTTCTCCTCATCGCCCCCTCGTTCTTTCCGCCCGCCCGTCTCCCCTTGTCCCCTTGTCGCCTTGTCCCCTTGTCGTGCCCCCCCCGCCCCCCCGCTTGACCCTCATGGGCGCCCGGCAACAATACAGTGCCACCAGGGTGGTCCACTCCGCTCCGCGAGTGGCGTAAGGTGGTCCACTCGCTCCGCGAGTGGTCTGGATCGACAGTGATGTGACCTCAAGGGAAAAACTCAACATGCATCGTGTAACGCTGCGAAGTGCGGCCCTGCTCGGCCTGGCTGTCCTCGCCGGCTGCAACCGGGCGGTCCCTCCCCCCGCCGCTCGTCCCGTCCAGGCCACCGAGCAGGACAAAAAGGACCTGGTCGAGTTCATGAAGGCCTGCACCGGCGACTTGCCGCGGGTCGAACGCGGCCGGTTGCCCAAGTAATGTCCGCACGGAAACTACCTTGAACGAAGACGAGTTGTACCAGGACCACATCCTGGACCATTTCGAAGACCCGTTTCACCGGGGACGCCTGGCCGGGGCCACGCACGCTCACGAGGACGACAACCCGCTCTGCGGCGATTCTGTCCACATCGACCTGGCCATCGACGACCAGGGGCGGATCGCCGAGGCCTGGTTCGACGGCGACGGCTGCTGCATCAGCCAGGCCGCCGCCTCGATGCTGGTCCAGCGCGTCGAGGGCCGCCACGTCGACGAGGTCCGCGGCTTCTCCGCCGACGACATGCTCGCCCTGTTCCGCGCCCGCTTGACCCCCAACCGCCAAAAATGCTGCCTGCTCTGCTGGAAGGTGCTGCAGGCCGCCATCTATTCGCCGAGGCGGCCATGACTGCCAGCAAGACTGCTACGACCACGCTGCGGCCGCTCGATCCCCAGGCCTTGCGGGCCGATTTCCCGATCCTGGCCAGCGTCTTGCACGGCAACATGCCACTGGCCTACTTGGACAACGCGGCCACGACGCAGCGGCCGCGGCAAGTGATCCAGACGCTGGTTGACGTCTACGAGAAGCAATACGCCAACGTCCACCGCGGCATCCACTGGCTGAGCGACCAGAGCACCGACCTGTACGAGGAGGCCCGCGAGAAGGTCCGCGCCTTCATCAACGCCCGCCAGCGCGAAGAGATCATCTTCACGCACGGCACCACCGAAGGCATCAACCTGGTGGCCCGCGCCTGGGGCGAGGCCCACGTCAAGCCGGGCGACGAGATCCTGCTCTCCGAGATGGAGCACCATTCCAACATCGTCCCTTGGCAGCAACTGGCCGCCCGCACCGGCTGCCTGCTGCGCTACATCCCGATCACCGGCGAGGGCTTTTTGGACCTCGAAGCCTTGCCCGGACTGCTGAGCGAGCGGACCAGGCTCGTGGCGGTGACGGCGCTCTCGAACGTGCTGGGAACCATCAACCCGCTGGAAGAGATCGTCCGCCAGGCCCACGCCGCCGGCGCGGTGGTTCTGATCGACGCGGCCCAGAGCGCTCCGCACCTGGCGACCGACGTCCAGGCCTTGGGGGCCGATTTCCTGGCCTTCAGCGGCCACAAGCTCCTGGCCCCATCGGGCGTCGGCGTGCTGTACGGCCGCCGCGAGCTGCTCGATTCGATGCCTCCCTTCCTTGGCGGCGGCAGCATGATCCGCCGCGTGAAGCTCGACGGTTTCGAGCCGGCCGACCTGCCGGCCAAGTTCGAGGCGGGCACTCCGCCCATCGTGCCGGCGATCGGCCTGGGCACTGCCTTGGACTATTTATCTCGCATCGGCATGCAGGCGATCCACGAGCACGAGCGGCTGTTGACCGAGCGGGCCCACGAGGTGTTGTCGGCCTTGGGCGGCGTACGTTTCCTCGGCCCCTCGCCGGAGCACAAGGGCGGCATCGTCAGTTTCACGGTCGCGGGCATCCACGCCCACGACGTCGCGCAGCTTTTGGACCGCGAGGGGATCGCCATCCGCGCCGGCCACCACTGTGCGATGCCCTTGCACAAGCGTTTAGGGATCACCGCCAGCGCCCGTGCCAGCTTTTACTTTTACAATACTCCCAGCGAGATCGACCATCTCGGCGCCGCACTCTCCCGCGCCCAGCGTCTGATGCGCCGCAAGTAGTGGTCTGGAGTCAGAAGTCAGGAGTCAGAAGTCGGAACGGCCCAAGGCCGTCCGTTGCGCAGCCATTATCCCGGCGCGCCGGGATCTCGCCCGTAGGGCGGACGATGGTTGCCAGGGACTTCAGTCCCTGGATCGTTGCCCCACCCTTCTCGTGGCCATCTTCGTCCGTCCATCCTTCTCTTTTTCCGTGGCGTCTCCGTATTCTCCGTAACTCCGTGGTGAATTCCTCCTCGTCCGTCCGTTCCATCTGTAAGGTTTTCCCTCCGGCGGGACTTTACACTATATAAGGACGACCGATGCCAGAACCGCCCGAAACCAGGCCGAGCCTCGTGTTGCGCTTGACGAATGCGCGCGACGACGAGGCCTGGACCGAGTTCGTGGCGATCTACGAGCCCTTGATCATCCGGCTGATGCACAACCACGGTCTGCAGGAGAGCGATGCTCGCGATGTCTGCCAGCAGGTGTTCGAGGCCCTGGCCCGCGACATCGAGCAGTGGAAGCCCGACGGCGCGAAGGCCTCCTTTCGCCGCTGGTTGTTTCAAATCGCCCGCAACCGTGTTATCAAGTTTTTGGACCGCCAGCGGCGCCGGCCCCAGGCTGCCGGCGGCACCGATGCGCAGCTCCTGCTCCAGGCCCAGACCGACCCCCGCGCCTCGGCCTCGGCCGAGTTCGAGCACGAGTACCGGCGGCAGTTGCTGCTGCGGGCCATGGAGCGGATCCGCGGCGAATTCCGCGAGTCGACCTGGCAGGCCTTCTGGCAGACGTGCGTCGCCGGCCGCCCGATCGCGGAAGTCGCCGATCAGCTCGGCACGACGGCCGGCAATGTCTATGTCGCCCGAAGCCGCATCGTGGCCCGCCTGCGTGACCAGGTGAGCCAGATCGAGGGACCCTGATGCCGTCAACTTGCGATCACCAGCGCCTCCGCCTGCTGCTCGCCGAGCAGTTGCCCGAGCCCCTCGAGGCCGAAGCGATCGAGCACGTCGCCTCCTGCCCGCGCTGCCGCCAGGAGCTGGAGTCGCTGGCCGGCGACGCAGCCTGGTGGGCCGAAGTCGCAAGCTGCTTCGTCCCCCCATCCCCGACTCCCCCCTTCGCCCCATCCCCCGCTCCCCCCTTCCCCCCTTCCTCTGATCCGCCCGAGTCCGACGATTCCTTCGCGGCCGATTTTGCCGTCGACTTCCTCGAACCGTGCGGCCAGCCCCACACCATCGGCCGCATCGACGAGTTCGAGATCATCGAGCCCATCGGCCGCGGCGGCATGGGCATCGTGCTCAAGGGCTTCCAGCGCGACCTGGGACGCTACGTGGCCGTCAAGGTGATGGCCCCGCACCTGGCCGCCAGCGGCCCGGCGAGAAAGCGCTTCGCCCGCGAAGCGCGGGCCGCGGCGGCCATCGTGCACCCGCACGTCATGCCCATCCACTCCGTCAATGCCTCCGCCCGCCTCCCCTACCTGGTGATGCCCTACGTGGCCTGCGAATCTCTTCAGCAACGGCTCGACCGTGAAGGGCCGCTGGAGATCAACCAGATACTCCGCATCGGCTTGCAGACGGCGCTGGGGCTGGCGGCCGCCCATGCCCAGGGCCTGGTACACCGCGACGTCAAGCCGGCCAACATCCTGCTGGAAAAAGGGGTCGACCGGGTCCTGCTCACCGATTTCGGCCTGGCCCGCGCGGCGGACGACGCCAGCCTCACGCGGACGGGCGTCATCGCCGGCACTCCCCGGTACATGTCGCCCGAGCAGTCGCGAGGCGATCCGGTCGATCATCGCACCGACTTGTTCAGCCTGGGCAGCGTGATGTACGCCGCCTGCACCGGCCGGCCTCCCTTTCGGGCCGAAACCAGCTACGGCGTTCTGCGGCGGATTTGCGACACCCTGCCGCGCTCGATCCGCGACATCAACCCCGACATACCCGACTGGCTCGCGCTGGTGGTCCAAAAGCTGCAAGCCAAGGAGCCCAGCCAGCGGATCCAGTCGGCCGGCGAAACGGCCGAACTGCTGGAGCGCTGCCTGGCCCACGTCCAGCAGCCGACCGTCGTCCCCCTGCCCGACGCCATCCGTAGCCTAGGCTTCCAGCCTGTCCAGCACGCCACCGGCGCGCGGTGTTGCCGGCTCGTGAACAGGCTGGAAGCCTATGCTACACCGGCCGCCCGCCGCTTCTTTCGGCCCGCGCTGATCATCACCAGCGTTCTTTCTCTGGCGCTGATCGTGATCGTCGGCGGGCAACTTCTCAGCGGCCGCCGCCAAGGCGACGCTGCGCCGGCCGGGCCGCCGGCCGGCCAGGCGGCTCTCCCGCCGCGTGAGCCGGCCGGCGGATCGACGCCCCGTGCCGCCAGCGCGTCGGCCGAGACGCCCTGGGACGACGGCGCCGCCGAGCAGATCGACGGCGTCGCCCGCGACATCGACGCGCTGGAAACCGCGGCCAGCCGATTCTGGCAACACCCCGCCGCGCCTGCCGCCGAGCCCGCTTCTGAAACCAATCGACCTAAAAACGAGGAGGTTTCGCCATGAACCCGGCCCGCATCCCAATCCTATCGGCGCTTGTGATCCTCCTCGGGCTCGGCGGGCTGGTTGCTGCCCAGCAGAACGGTGAACCCGCCGCGGTCCCCGGCGGCACTCCGGCCGCCGCTGCCTTGGGCGAGCCGGGCGCGCCCGCGGCCGCCGCCCCCGGTGGCCGCACCGGCGCCTCGCCATCCGGGGCGCTCGTCCTGCGGTTTATCTACAAGGGGAAGCGCCCCGAGCCGCTCCCTCTCGCCGTCACCAAGGACCAGGCCGCCTTCGGCGCCACGGTTGCGGACCAGTCCCTCGTCGTCGGCGAAGACGGCGGCCTGGCCAACGTGCTGGTCTACCTGGCGAGCAAAGACATTCACCCGGACGTGGTGAAAGCGACAAGCAAAGAGGCCGTGCTCCGCGTCGAAGGCGGCCTGTTGCAACCCCGCGTCCTGCCGCTCGTGCTTGGACAGCCACTGCGGCTCAGCAACCCGTCGCCCGTGGCGATCAACCTCTATTTTCCAACGATGTCGAACCCTCAACTGAACGTCCTGATTCCGCCGCAGGCCGACCCTGTCCACCGTTTCGAGCGCGAGCAGGAAAAGCTTCCTGTGCCCGTGACCTGCACCGTCCATCCCTGGATGCGCGCCTACTTGATGCCGCTGGCGCATCCCTACGCCGACGTGTCGGGCCGCGACGGCACGGCCCGGATACCGGATCTTCCGGTGGGCCAATTGCCGTTCCGGCTGTGGCATGAACGGGTCGGCTTTTTGAAGCCCGCAGGCAGCACCGATCGGCAGTTCACGTTCGACATCCAGCCCGGCGGCAATCGACTTGACATTCAGGTCGATCAGTCCCTCTCCGTGACCCGGGTGCGGCAGGCTTCGGCCGTCGATGATCCGCCCGCTGTCGCCTGGGTGTTCGACGACCCGCGGCGCATCGAAGAAATCGTGCGCGGAGAAGACGTCGTCGAGATCGACACGATCACCGACAGCATCAGCACGCAAAACGACATTCGCCTCCGATCCAAGTTCGGCGAAGCAACCATCCGTCCCGGCGAGCTCAAGCTGCTGAATCTCGGTGAGGACGTGCATGAAACGTTTTATTCCTGGGGCGACGAGGCCCGCGACCGCATCGGCGGCTACGGCGAGCCCTTCCGTTGGCTCAAGTTCGACTGGCAGCGCGACGGCAAGCTGCGGCTCACTTTCTACAAGGTCAACCCCTTCCGCGAGCGGGTATGGTCCAGCGACCCGGAAGCCAGAGTACAAGCGATGTCGGGGCAATGTGCCGAGCTGGAGCAGGAGGCCATCCGCCTGGCCGACGAGTGGCGCAAGCTCGATTTGCCCGAGCTGGACCTCGAAGCGGCGGAGCATCAGCGGGAGTTGAAGTCGCGCCTGCGGGAGACCGTGGCGGCGGCCTTTGAGGCCCGGCAGAGTCTCCAGCGGGCCGAGCTGGCGCAGCTTGCCGAGCGGCTGGCTCGCATCCAGCAGACCGTCGCCGGCCGCGAGCAGCTCAAAACCTCGATCATCGACCGCCGCGTCGCCGAGCTGCTGGATCCCAAGCTGCAATGGGATCCGGCCCCGCCGGCCCCGAATGCCGCCAAGGCGAATGCCGCCGGCACGCCGAAAGAACCCGCCGAGACGGCCTCCCGGCGTGAGCCCTTGGTTCCCGATCCCGACGCCACCAGCAGTCAAGCGGCAGAGAGCGAACCAGACGCCTCGCACGTTTCCCAGCGGGAGGGGACGCTCACAGCCACTGCGGCCGCGGAGTCCAGAATCCCCCTCAAAGCCCGGCTGCTCTTCATCCAGCGCGACTGGTCCGTGACCGCCAACCACCAGGCCCACGATGAGATCCGTCAGGTGCTCGCTCGAGCGTCCGATGCCAAGGATTCAGAAGATTTGGCGGCGGACCGGCCGATAGGCCCGGGGCTTGTGTTTCCGGAGGCCGGCCGTTGTTCCATCTTCACCAGGGAGGATTTCGCAAGTTTGGAAGCCTGGCTGGGCAAAAGCGGCTGGCTGCTGGCCGAGCTGCCGGTCGAGCAGACTCCCGACAAGAACCGCAGCCAGCAGCGCTGGTCAACCTGGATGGAGATGCCCAAGGCGGGAGCTCCCGGCCTGGCTCACGGCAATTGGTGGCTGACCGCCGAGGTGAGACCGGCCCTCACTCGACCGGACGACGAGGGCGTGTGGCGCATCGTGGACCATCCTGATTATCTGGCACATATCGAGTTGTCTCGATCGTGGCAGGTGATGCAGGCGCGACCCGGCGGCCCCCGCTTGCGTGGCGCTTCGATCAGCATCAGGCCGAAGGTCACTTTCCATCTGCCCCCCCAAAGCGGCCGTGGTGATCCCCTGGTATGCGCACCCGGACGACGCATCGCTGGCCGAGCGGGTAGAAACGGCATCGCGGGTCTTGATGGTATTCGAGGACGCCGCGCACGAGCCATCGTCCCCCATCGTGCCCACCTTTCGTCTCCCCCAGCGCTTCGCCGCTCTCCGCTTCGACACCAACCCCAAACCACATTAGCCCCTCCAGCCCCGATCGCCGGCCGCGAGCAGCTCAAAACCTCGGGCAAACAAAGGGGACGCAGCTCGAATGGCACTCATGGCACAGCTCATCTCGCACCGGGCGCTAGGCACGGATAACCCCACAAGCCCTTTTCCGCGCAGTTCACTGCCAGCGGCGGCCACGACTGCCGCTCCGCCCCCAGTCCGCGTTCGGCGGCTCTTCTTTATTCTGCCTATCTCTGCCTTTTCGTGCCTGCTCGTGGCCATCTTCGTCCGTCTCCGTCATCGCCGTGTCACCGTGTCCCCCCATCCCCCGCTCCCCACTTCCCCCCTTCCTCCTGCTATACTGACCAGCCTGCACGACACCCTACCGGTAAGACCGCACGCCTCACCCCGCGAGAATCCGCCATGCTCAAGGCTGCTTGCTCGCTGATCTGCCTTCTCGGCGCGGCGGCCGGCTCGCGGGCCGACGAGGTCGACTACCTGCGGGACGTCAAGCCGATCCTGGCACGACGCTGCTATGCGTGCCATGGGCCGCTCAAGCAACAGCAGGACCTGCGGCTCGACTCGGCCGCGGCCATGGCTAAGGGGGGCGAAAGCGGACCGGCACTGGTCCATGGCAAAAGCCAAGAGAGCCTGATCCTGACGGCCGTGCGGGGCACCGACGGCTGGCGGATGCCGCCCGAAGGCGATCCACTCAGCGATGAAGAAATTGCCGTCCTGGCCGCCTGGATCGACGCCGGGGCAGTGGCGCCCGACGAGCCGCTCGCCGATCCGAGCGAGCATTGGGCCTACCGGCCGCCCGTTCGGCCCGCATTGCCCGAAGCCGCTGGCGAAGGCGGCAATCCGGTCGATGCCTTCGTCAATGCCCAGCATGCCAGCCGGGGACTCCAGCCGCTGCCGCGGGCGGATAAGAACGTTTTGCTGCGGCGGCTGTATCTCGATCTGATCGGACTGCCGCCGGCGCGGGCCGAGCTGGCGGCCTTCGTCTCCGACGACTCGGCCGACGCCTACCAAAAAGTCGTCGACCGCCTGCTGGCCGACCCGCGCTACGGCCAGCGCTGGGGCCGCCACTGGATGGACGTGTGGCGCTATGCCGACTGGGCCGGCTTCGGCAACGAGATCCGCGACAGCCAGCGGCACATCTGGCGGTGGCGGGATTGGATCGTCGAGTCGCTCAATGCCGACCGCGGGTACGACCGGTTGATCATGGAGATGCTGGCCGGCGACGAGCTGGCGCCGGCCGACCCGGACACGCTGCGGGCCACCGGCTTCTTGGCCCGCAACTGGTTCAGCTTCAACCGCAACGTCTGGCTCGACAACACGGTCGAGCACACCGCCAAGGCCTTCTTGGGCCTCACGCTCAACTGCGCCCGCTGCCACGACCACATGTACGATCCCGTGGCGCAGCAAGATTACTACCGCTTCCGCGCCTTCTTCGAGCCCTACGAGGTCCGCACCGACCGCGTGCCGGGCCAAAGCGACCTGATGAAGGACGGCGTGGCACGCGTCTACGACGCCAAGGCCGAGGCGCCCACCTATCTCTTCGTGCGGGGCAACGAGGCCGAGCCCGACACCGAGCACCCGCTGGCGCCCGGCCTGCCCGCGATCCTCGCGCCCGGCGAGCTGGCGATCGAGCCGGTGCCGCTGCCGCCGCGGGCCTACAACCCCGGCCTGCACGCCTTCGTGCAAGACGAGGCGCTGGCCCAGGCGCGGGCCGCCGTTGCGCAAGCCAACGACGGCCTGGCAAAGGCCCAGCAGGCCGTGGCGGCCGCCCGGGAGCGGGTGGCGAGGCTTTCAGCGCCGGCATCCCAGCCGGATGAGCCGGCCGTCCAAGCGTTCATCAGCGACCGGTTTTCCGAAGCCAACCCGGCCGTCTGGCAGACCGTCGATGGCCAGTGGTCTTACGAGTCGGGCCGCCTGGTCCAGCAGCAGACCGGCAGCCAGGAATGCCGCCTGCTTTCGCTGGCCGAGCACCCGGCCGACTTCAGCGCCTCGTTTGCGTTCAAGATCACCGGCGGCCAGCAGTGGCGATCGGTCGGCCTGAGCTTCGACGCGACTGAAGACGGCCGGTTCAACGCGGTCTACCTGAGTGCCGTTGCCGGCGGGTCCAAGCTGCAGGTTTATTACAACCAAGGCGCGCCCGCCTACCCGGCCGACGCGATGAAGACCCTCGCGGTCCAGCTCAATCGCGACTATCTGCTCAAGGTCGACGTGCGCGGCCAGCTCCTGAATGTCTGGCTCGACGGCGTGCTCGAGCTGGTCTACCGGCTGCCTCACCCGCGCCGCCCGGGTCGTCTTGCGCTCTGGACCTTCGACGCCATGGCCGAGTTCGTCAGTGTCGACGTGGCTGCGCTTTCGCCCGACGCCGTTCTGGCCGAATCCGCGACAGACCAGCCTGTCGCCAACACGCTCGAAGCGGCACGCCAGGCGGAGCAAAACGCCCAGGCCGCCAGCGCAGTGGCCGAAGCCGCGGTGGCGGCCGCAGCGGCCGGCCTGCGCAGCGTCGAGGCCCGCGTCGCCGCCGATCGATCGCGGTTCTCCGATCCGCCCGCTGCCGATGCCGAAAGCCTGGCGCGGGCCGCCGGCCGGGCCGAGCGCGAGGCCACGGTCGCCGCCGCCCGGCACAAGCTGCTGGTCGAAGAGCAGGCCGCCGAGCTTGCCCGTCAAGCCGTCGCCGCTGCCGGCGAGAAGGCCGACGAGAAGACCAGGCAGACGCTGACCGCGGCCGAAGCCAAGGCCGCGGAGGCAGGCAAGGCGTTGGAAGCGGCCGAGGCGGCCCTGGCGGCGGCTGATTCCAACACCGGCTCCAGTTACGCGCCACTCGACGAGCTCTATCCTTCCACGAGCACCGGCCGGCGGTTGGCGCTGGCCCGCTGGATTGCCGACCCGGCCAACCCGCTGACGGCCCGCGTGGCCGTGAACCAGATCTGGCTGCGGCACTTTGGCGAGCCGCTGGTGCCGACCGTGTTCGACTTCGGCCTGAACGGGCAGCCGCCCACGCACCCCGAGCTGCTCGACTGGCTGGCCGTCGAGCTGATGGAGCAGGGCTGGAAGATGAAGGCCATCCACCGGCTGATCGTGACCAGCGACGCCTATTGCCGCAGCTCGTCGCCTGCGAGCCACGACGATTCGAACCTGGCGATCGACCCGGACAACCGCACCCTATGGCGGACCAGGCCGCGGCGCATGGAGGCGGAGGTCGTCCGCGACAGCGTGTTGCACGTGGCCGGGCAGTTAGACGCGACGATGGGCGGGCCCGACATCGACCACAAGGCGGGCGAGACCTCGCGGCGCCGCAGCCTCTACTTCCAGCACGCCAACGAGAAGCAGATGGTCTTGCTCAAGCTGTTCGACGCGGCCAGCGTCAACGAGTGTTATCGCCGCGACGAGAGCATCGTGCCGCAGCAGGCGCTGGCCCTGGCCAACAGCGGCCTCTCGCTGAGCCAGGCCCGCCTCCTGGCGGGCCAGCTTTCGTCAGCCGGCACGCTCCCCGACGAAGACTTTATTTCCGCGGCCTTCGAGCAGGTGCTCTGCCGCGGCCCCAGTGCGGCCGAGCGCGGCGAGTGCCTGCGGTTCCTGGCCGGGCAGGCCCGTTTGCTGGAAGATAAAGAAAAGCTGACCGGGTTCGCCGGCGGCTCGCCGGCCGAGGTCCCCCCCTCCGCCGACCCCGCCCAGCGCGCCCGCGAGAACCTGGTCCACGTATTATTGAACCACAACGACTTTGTAACGATACGGTGAAGTAGGCGTAGCTGAATTCGCCAGAATTCAGGTGGCAACGCGTAGCTGAATTCGCCAGAATTCAGGCGTCGTAGCTGTAAGCAGTGCGAGCAGGCGGCCAGAACTCTGGCGAGTCCTGCTACGGGAGAAGAACGATCATGAACGAGAAACCAACTGACCTCCCGGCCAGCCGGGGCCATGTCTCCTCGCCTTGTCCCCGTGTCGCCGTGTCGCCTTGTCGTGCCTCCCCCCCTCCCCCGCTCCCCCCTTCCCCCCCTCCTCCTTGCTCATGCAGCATCCACCGCCGGACGTTCCTGGCCGACGTCGGCATGGGGTTCACCGGCCTGGCGCTGGGCGCCATGCTGCACGGAGACGGCGTGGCGCGGGCCGAGACGGCGTCGACTTCGCTCGGCGCCGGCCTGCCGCACTTTGCCCCGCGGGCCAAGAGCGTGATCTGGTTGTTCATGGTGGGCGGCACCAGCCAGATGGAAAGCTTCGACCCCAAGCCGGCGCTCAACGAGTACGCGGGCAAGACGATCGCCGAAACGCCTTTCAAGGACACGCTCGACTCGCCCCACTTGAAGAAAAACCTCCGGGAGGTGGTGCTCGGCTTGCACAAGGTGCACCCGCAAGTCTTCCCCATGCAGGTCGGCTATCGCCGGCGGGGCGAGAGCGGCATCGCCATCAGCGACTGGTGGCCGCACCTGGGCGACTGCATCGACGACATGGCGATCGTCCGCTCGATGTGGACCACGGACAACAACCACGGCGCCCAGCTCCAGTTCCACACAGGCCGCCACGTGTTGGAAGGGCATTTTCCGACCGTCGGCTCCTGGGTGCACTACGGGTTGGGCTCGATCAACGACGACCTGCCGCAGTTCATCGTGATGGGCACCCCCATCGCCGACTGCTGCGGCGGCATGGCTGGCCACGGGGCCAGCTATCTGGGCCCGGAGCACAACGGCGTGCAGCTTCAGGTCGACCCCAAGAACCCCTTGCCTTATGCCTTGCCGGCCTCGGACGTGTATCGAGAGGAGCAGCGCGGCGAGTTCGAGCTGCTGGGCACGTTGAACCGCCTGGCCGCCGTCGAGTACCCGGCCGACGCCGCCATGCAGGCCCGCATCAAGAGCTACGAGCTGGCCTTCCGCATGCAGATGGCCGTGCCCGAAGTGCTGGCCTTCGACACGGAGACGGTCGCCACGCACGAGCTGTACGGCCTCGGCGATCCGGTGACGGCGCCCTTCGGCCAGCAGTGCCTGGCGGCCCGCCGGCTGGTCGAGCGCGGCGTGCGGTTCGTGCAGATCTTTCACGGCAGCAACGGCGGCGCCGGAGCCTGGGACGCCCACGGCGACTTGAAGAACGGCCACAGCAAGCTCTGCGCCCAGGTCGATCGGCCGATCGCCGCCTTGATCAAGGACCTCAAGCAACGCGGCCTGTTGGACGAGACGCTGGTGGTCTGGGGCACCGAGTTCGGCCGCACGCCGGGCGCGCAGGGCTCCGACGGCCGCGATCATCATCCTTACGGCTTTTCGGTCTGGATGGCCGGCGGCGGCATCCAGGGGGGCATTGCTCACGGCGCCACCGACGAGCTGGGGTTTCACGCGGTCGAGCACCGGCACTACGTGACCGACCTGCACGCCACGGTGCTCAACCGCCTGGGGCTCGACAGCCGCCGCCTAGAGATCCCCGGCCGCAAGCGCCTCGAGATGGACTACGGCCGCCCCATCAGCGAAGTCATGGTGTAGGCAAAGATCATGTCGCGCCAATGAAGCTCACGTCGGGGCGCCGGACCCGTTGCAAAATCGCCTCAGGATATCCTGCATTCATTGCGGCAGCATGGACCGCCGCCATGTCCGTGCCGTGCGCGACGATCTCGGTCCGCTCCTTATTCCACGCGACCCACTGACCGGCGAATTCAATGGGAGCCGGCTTGGGATGGAGTGGATCTGGAATGGCTTCTGACTTGTTCATCAACCACCTCCAACCGAATTGTACCGTCGAAGCGCCGCTTCCGTCAGAATCCGCGCGTCAACGGATTACGCACCACGGAGTGGAGTTACCGAGAACACGGAACGGGCAACGAATACGTGAAAATGTTGCCGACAATCATTCGTCTTCCTCTTCCGTGGCGTCTCCGTGTTCTCCGTGCCCCCGTGGTGAATTCCTCTTCGTCCGTCCGTTCCCTGCCCTCTGACTTTCTGCCTTCGTCCTTCTGCCTTCTGCCTTTCACCGCTACCAGTCGCCCACGGCGCCGTCGGCGTAGAAGGAACGCTGCAAGAGCTCCTGCTGGAAAGGATGCTTCTTCACCTGGGCCTCGTTGATCTCGATGCCCAAACCCGGACGGGTGCCGGGCCGCACGATGCGGCCACGCGGCTCGACCACAAAACCTTCGCTGACCACGTCGCCCCGCCATGGAACATCTTGGTGCACCGACTCGCAAATGATGTACGACGGCGTGGCAAAGCCCAGCTCGAGCGAGGCCGCCGTGCTCACCGGCCCCTGCGGGTTGTGCGGCGCAAGCGCCACGCGATAGGCCTCGGCCATGGCGGCGATGCGGCGGACCTCGCTCAGCCCGCCGCAGTGCGTGATGTCGGGCTGCAGGACGCTCAGCGCCTGCTTCTCCAGGAAGGGCCGAAAGGCGTGCTGCCCGATCAGCCGCTCGCCGCTGGCGATCGGCGTGGTGACGGCCCGCTGGATGTCGGCCATGGCCTCGACGTTCTCCGGCCAGCACGGCTCTTCGAACCAGTAGAGGCCGTACGGCTCCAGCGCGCTGGCAAACCGCAGGCCCATCCGCGGCGAGGGACGGGCGTGGCAGTCGATCATGATGTCGATGTCGTCGCCAACCGCGTCGCGCATGGCCCGCACGCACGCCTCGGCATACTTGATTGGCCGCAGTCCTTCGATCGGCGCGGTCTCCGGCACGCCCATCGACTTGAAAGCGGTAAAGCCCTCGTCCACGGCCCGCGCCGCCATCTCGGCAAACCGGGGGGCGTCGGCGGGCGTCGTCTCGTAGAACTCCTCCATCTTGCCGCCGCCCAGGTGGCAATAGGTCCGCACGTAGTCGCGGACCGGGCCGCCCCACAGCTTGTGGCAAGGCACGCCGTGCAGCTTGCCCAAGATGTCCCACAGCGCGATGTCGATGCCGCTGACCGCCGTGGCCCGCACGACGCCGTTGGCGTGCCAGAAATGCTGGCGGTGCATCATCTGCCAGAGATGCTCGATGCGGGTCGGGTCTTCGCCGACGACCAGTTGGGCCACGTCTTCCACCGCCCCCACGACGGCGCGGGTGTGCCACTCCAACGTGGCTTCGCCCCAGCCCCACAAGCCATCCTGGTCCGTGCGGACCTTGACGAAGATCCAGTTGCGCATCCGCGCATGGCAAACGTGCGTTTCGACGGCCGTGATTTTCATCGGTGCTCCGGGCCAGGTGGCGATTCGCACCAAGTTGACATCGCCACGGCCAGCCAGTCAACTGGCGGCTCCCGGCCCCGCCTGCCCTGGAACTCAACGCGATGACCCAATCACCCGCCGGCCTTCTCCACGGCGTCGTGCCGATCGTCCCCACTCCCTTTACCAAGGACGAAGAGATCGACTTCGAAGCCCTGGCCCGTTGCGTTCGGTTCGCCGCCGCCAGCTCGCTGTCCGCCGTCTGCCTGCCGGCCTATGCCAGCGAGTTCTACAAGCTCAGCGACGCCGAGCGCCAGGCCGTCGTCGAGTCGGCCATCGCCGCGGCTGGCGGCTCGCTGGCCGTCGTGGCCCAGGCCAACCACCCCTCGGCCCGGATCGCGGCCGAAGCGGCCCGCCGTTACGAAGGCCTGGGGGCCTCGGTCATCTCGTTTGCCTTGCCTCGGATCTTTCCGCTCAAGGACGACGACCTGTTCGACTACGCCCGGCGGGTGTGCGACGCGGTGCAGTTGCCGGTGCTGGTGCAGGATTTCAATCCCGGCGGCCCGACCGTCGGCGGCCAGTTTGCCCGCCGGTTGATGGAGGCCTGCCCCAACTTCCGCTATCTCAAGCTCGAAGAATCGCTGATGGGGCCGAAGATTCGCGGCATCATCGAGGCCACGAAAGGCCGCATCGGCGTGCTGGAAGGCTGGGGCGGCATGTACGTGCTGGACCTTTTGCCGGCGGGCATCTGCGGACTGATGCCGGGCCTGGGCGTGGCCGACCTGCTCCAGCGCGTTTGGCAACTGGCGAACGGCGGGCAGGATGACGAAGCAACTTCGATCTTCCAGGTGCTGCTGCCGCAGATCATGTACTCGCTGCAGAACTCGGAGCTGTTCAACTGGGTCGAAAAGCGGCTGCTCGCCGCCCGCGGCCTCCTGCCCCAGTCGAGCATCCACGTGCGCCAGGCCACGTTCCGCCCCGACGAGGCGACGCTCGCGCATGCCGACCGCCTCAACGGGCAACTGATGTCGCTGGCGCGCCGGCTGGGTCTGCCGACCAACTGAGCGATCGAGGCACGTTCGAGATACCGCAATGGACTCCCACCAGGATGCGATGCCCGCCAGCGCGGAACGCTCTCCCGCCGAGCAAGCCTTGCCGGCCAGGCGGCCCACGCACGTGCGCTACTGGGTG
Organism: Pirellulales bacterium; assembly: GCA_040901675.1. Classification (GTDB taxonomy): domain Bacteria; phylum Planctomycetota; class Planctomycetia; order Pirellulales; family JAICIG01; genus JBBDNX01. Next base: position 408,964 of record JBBDYJ010000010.1, read on the forward strand.
TTGGCCTGGTTGTGCGCGGCCGCAGTCATTGCCTATGTGCACCGCAACGTGCTGAGCGTCATGGAAGACGAGGTGCGTTACGACCTGGGTCTGACCAAGAACGACATGGGCCTGGTCTTTTCCGCTTTGTTCCTCGGCTACGCGCTGTTTCAGATCCCGTCGGGCTGGGCCGGCGACCGCTGGGGCGCCCGGCGGCCGCTGGTGCTGTTCGCCGCCGCCTGGTCGCTGGCCACCGCCATGCTGGCAATGGCGGGCGGCTACTCGACGCTGCTGGCCGTTTGGTGCGCTTGCGGCGTCGCCCAGGCGGGACTGTTTCCCTGCGCGGCGCGCTCCATCACCCAGTGGCTGCCCGCTACCGGACGCGCCTTTGCCAGCGGCGCCTTGGGGGGGGCGATGAGCGTCGGCGCCGCCGCGTCGGTCTTCCTCGCCGGCCTGCTGCTCGAAGCCGGCTTCGACTGGCGGGTAATCGTGACCGGCTTCGCGCTCATGGGATGGATCTGGGCCTGGGGATTCCTCCGCTGGTACCGCGAACGCCCCGAGATGCACCCGGGCGTGAACCATGCCGAGCTGGCCCTGATCGGCACTGGCGAGTCGGCTATTTCAGAAGCCGCCGGCCCGCACTCGCCGACTCCCTGGGGCGCAATCGTCTCGACTCCAGCCTTATGGTTCATCTGCGGGCAGCAGTTCTTTCGGGCCGCCGGCTACGTGTTCTACGTCACTTGGTTCCCCACCTATCTCAAGGAAACGCGGGGCGTCTCCACCGGCTTGGCGGGCGCTTTGGCCAGCCTTCCGCTGCTGGCCATTGTGGTCGGCTCTCCCTTGGCCGGCGCGCTGTCCGACTGGCTGCTGGCCCGCACAGGCAGCCGCCGGATCAGCCGGCAGTGGTTCGCCGTGGCCAGCATGCTCGCTTGCGCCGCGCTGATCGTGCCGGCCAACTGGATCGCTAATCCGCTGTTGGCAGTGTCGTTGATTGCCGCGAGCTCGTTCTGTGCCGCCTTCGGCGGCCCGGTTAGCTACACCGTCACGATGGACCTGGGAGGCCGGCACGTGGCCACCGTGTTCGGCATGATGAACATGAGCGGCAACTTTGGAGCCGCCGTCTTCCCCTTCGTGGCGGCCCGGTTGAGCACGGCCACCGGCAACTGGGACGCCGTGCTGTTCGTGTTCGCGGGCGTGTACGTGCTGGCCGCTTGTTGCTGGATGCTGGTCGATCCCGACAGTAAGATCCGGCTGGCCACCGCGTGAGTTACCCACTCGAACACTCCAGGAGCACGATCGTGCCGCACGTCGATACGCCCCAGAGCCGCTGCTTGTGCGGAGTCGCGCGGTGCGATATCACGCCGCCGGTCGGCATTTATCACCGCATGTGGGGCGCGGCCACGCACGACCGCTCCACGGGCGTCCACCGCCCGCTGACCGCCACCGCGCTTGTGCTGCGCAACCCGGCGCCCGCTCCTGTCTCCGACAGCAGCTCTTCGACCGACCCGACGGACGAGCTGGCCCTGATCGCCGTCGACCATTGCCTGCTCTGGAGCCGCGAGATGGCCGCCTTGCGATCGGCCGTCGCCGAGGGCGCGGGCCTGACTCCCGAACAGGTCCTGGTGCTCTTCTCGCACACGCACGCCGCCGGCCTGATGGGCCTGGAGCGCCGCGACCTGCCCGGCGGCGAGTTGATCGAGGCGTATCTCGGCGAGTTGGGCCGCAAGCTGGCCGCAATCGTCGGAGAGGCGCGAGCCGCCCTGCAGCCGGTCACGATCACTTACGGCGAGGGCCGCTGCGACCTGGCTGCCCACCGCGACTTCTGGGACGCGGACAACGGGCGCTGGGTTTGCGGCTACAACCCCCAGGGTCCGGCCGACGACACCCTGCTGGTCGGCCGCATCACCGGCCACGCGGGCAGCACGCTGGCCACGCTGGTCAACTACGCCTGCCACCCGACCACGCTGGCCTGGCAAAACACGTTGATCAGCCCCGATTATCCCGGCGCCATGCGCGAGGTGATCGAGTCGGCAACCAGCGCCCCGGCCATCTTCGTGCAGGGGGCTTCGGGCGACTTAGGACCCAAGTACGGGTACGTGGGAGACACCGCCGTGGCCGACGCCAACGGCCGCAAGCTGGGTTATGCGGCCTTGGCGGCGCTCGAATCGCTGCCGCCGCCGGGCACGCGCTTCGAATATGGCGGCCCCGTCATCTCGGGCGCCGTCATCGGCACCTGGGAGCACGTACCGCTCGACACCGAGGCGCTACGGCCAAAGGAGGCCTGGCAGTTCCGGCGCTCGTGCATCGACTTGGCTTTGCGGCCCGGCCTGCCTTCGATCGACGAGCTGCGGCAGCAGCGCGAGCGGCTCTTGGCCGAGGAGCAGCAGGCCCGAACGGCCGGCGACGCCGCCCATGCCCGCGACTATCGGGCCCAGGCCGAGGTCAAGACACGCCAACTGGTCCGCCTGGGCAACCTGCCGCCGGGGCCCGCGTTTTCGTTCCCGATCCAGCTTCTGAAGCTGGGCGACGCGGTCTGGCTGGCGATCGAAGCGGAGCACTACCAACTGCTGCAGACGGCCTTGCGGAGCAGGTTTCCGGGAACGCCGCTGGTGGTGGCCACGCTGGTCAACGGTTCGCTGCCGACCTATCTGCCGACGCGCGAAACGTACGGCACGGGCATCTACCAGGAGACGGTCGCCTTGCTGGCGCCCGGCAGCCTGGAGCACCTGATCGAGGCGATCGGCGGGCAGATCAGCGAGCTGCTGGCTCGGCCAGTTCCTCTTCGGGCTCGTAGCTGAGCACGTAGTCTTCGAAGCGGATGAGCCGCTGGTGCTTGGGGACGGTGGCAAACACCATGTCCAGCAGGTCCTCGAAACGTTGCGGCAGAATCCGGTAGAAGTTGTGCTTGCCCTCGCGGCGCGACTCGATCAGTTCCGCCACCCTCAACAGGGCCAGGTGATGGCTGACCGCCGGCTGGCTTTGCCCCAGGATCTCGCACAAGGCCCGGACGTGCAGCTCTTCGTTGCGCGTCAGGTACAAGAGGATCCGCAGCCGCGTCTCGTCGGACAGCAGCTTGAATACCTTGACCAGGTCTTTGACCAACGAGTCAGGCACTGCCGACATCTTCTTGTTGGGGGGCCTTCGCCCGTTGAAATCGGCTGGTTTACTTATCATCGTTTCCTTCTTTTGTCTCGCCGCGACGGCCGGAGTCGGAGTGGCCCGGATGGGACTTGGCCGCCGCGACATGTGGCACCATCGCTAGCTGGGGCGTTATTGCGCCAGATCCGTGCCTGGCGTTCTCGCGCCGTATTGTCTACCCACGCGCACAGTTGTCTGGCCGTCGCCAACGCGCCACGTCGGGGTGTGCAAGCGCCGCCCGCTGCCCCTTGGACTTCCCTTGCCCGCTGGACTTCCCTTGGTTGTCGGTGCATGCACGTGCAGCGCTCCCGAAATCGGAGATTCCGAGGTGCGGAGAACTCGACGCGGTCGAATGCAAACAGCCCAGATGATCCATGACATGGAACTCGGTCTCGGCGTTCCCCTTCAAGAACCACAGAACGTGGCTCGGTCGATCCGGAGAAAGGGCCGCCGATGTTTTTCAGAGCATGCCCGCATTGTATCCGGCAGCCCGATCAGTTCAAAGCATTTACACGCCTTTTTCCCCTGGAATTTTTCTCCATGATTTTGCTGGCGCAGCGGAAGGAGCTGATGCCGCGCCGGCGGCCGGTCACGCCGGTCGCTTGCCCATGCTGCAAGCGGGGCGATGGGGACGCCGGAAAAAGGCTCCGTTCGCCCGGGTTCAGCCGTTCGCCCCGGTCTCAAATGACCTGGAACCCCAAGCGGCCGCGCGGTAGACTCCCGCCCCATTCTTGGCGCTCCCGGTCGTTCGCCGGATCGCTCCCTTTCCCTGAAAAACGAGCCCGAATAAGCCAGCCCGGCGGCGCGGCCATGGCGGCCGAACGCGTGGACCGTACGTCTGTTGCCCCCATACCGGAGGATTCCATGAAGCGCGACTGCTTGCTGCCGGCCATTCTGATCGCTTGTTGCCTGGCCGGCGTCCCGGTTGGAAGCCTGCTGGCAGCCCCCCCATGGCAGAAAGTGGCCCTGTTCAAGCGGTTGGAGGCGGACCCGGAAAAGACATATCCGCTCACCGACCAGCAGGGGCCTTGGATGATTATGGCCGCCACTTTCTCCGGCGATGAGGCGGAACTGCAGGCGCGCGAGCTGATTTACGAGCTCCGCAGCCGCTACAAGCTGGCCGCCTATACCCACCAGGTCGATTTCGACTACGCGGCCGGCACCCAGGGGAGGGGCCTGGACCAGTACGGCGGTCCCGCCCGGCTGAAATACGCCCGGGGCAACCACCTTCGAGAGATCGGGGTGCTGGTGGGCGACTATCCCTCGGTCGACTCGCCGGAGGCCCAGCGCGTTTTGGAGAGGCTCAAGTACGCTCAGCCCGACTGCCTGAACCTGGAGAAACGGGCCAAGGCGGGAAAGCGGGAGAACCGGTCGCTGGCGGCCTTGCGGCTTGCCCAGCAGGTGGTCCAGGAATACGCGGGCAGCAAGAACAAGCTGAAGGGGCCGATGGGCCACGCTTTCATCACCACCAACCCGCTGATGCCCGAGGAGTATTTCTCGAGCCGCGGTCTGGATAAGCTGGTCCTGGAGATGAACGAGCAGGTCCAATACAGCCTGCTCGACTGCCCGGGCCCGTACACCTGCCGGGTCGCCACATTTACCGGTAACGCGGTGATCGATCCCAAGCTGGTCGAGGCGGTCGAACGGGGCAAGCAGATGCCGAGCCGGCTCGAGCAAGCGGCCCTCAAAGCGCACCAGCTCACCGTGGCACTGCGGTCCAAAGGATACGAAGCCTATGAGTTCCACGACCGGTATGCCAGCATCGTGACGGTCGGCAGCTTCGCGTCGCTGGGCACGCCGCTGGGCAACGGTACAATCAAGACGGATCCGAGGCTGCAAGCGGTCATCGAGACATTCGCGGCGGACGTCCGCGCGGTGCCCGGCGAAGCGGCCCCCAGGGTCGAGAACATCAAGGACCTGGCCCACATTCCGTTCGACATACAGCCCATGCCGATCGAAGTCCCCCGCCGGCCGATCGGCGCCGATTACGACGTGCCGATCTTCAGCATGCGTTGAGAGTCCGGTTAGCGCCAGGTTTTCTGCAAGCGACTGCCCCCTTTGATGCCCACGCTGGTCCTAGGCACGGCCAACCGCAAAAAACGCAACGAGCTGACTCGGCTGCTGGCACCGCTGGGGCTGACCATCCGCACGCTGGCCGATTATCCCCATGCGCTGGCGGTCGAGGAGACAGGCTCGACCTTTGCCGAAAACGCCGTGCTGAAGGCGGCCCAACAGGCGGCCCACCTCGGCCAGTGGGTACTGGCCGAGGACAGCGGGCTGGCCGTTGACGCCTTGTCGGGCGGGCCCGGCGTGCGCTCAGCGCGCTACTCGGGTGCGGGGGCCACGGACGAGTCGAACAACCGGCGGCTGCTGGACGAACTCTCCGGCGTGCCGCTGGGGCGGCGGGCCGCCCACTACGTTTGCCACGCAGCGCTGGCCGATCCGCAAGGGGCCGTCCGCGCCGAAGCCGAGGACTACTGCCACGGAAGGATCGTGTTCGACGATCGGGGCAGCGGGGGCTTCGGCTACGACCCGCTGTTCGAGATCGTCGAATACAAGCGGACGTTCGGCCAGCTCAGCCCGGAGGTCAAGGATTGCCTCAGCCACCGCGCCCGCGCCCTGCGCCGCCTGCTGCCCGCAATCGAGCGCGTGCTCCGATGAGGTGACCTTGGAGAGGCCATTGGCCGGATGGCCGGGCGCGCGCGGCGGCACCCGTGATCAACCGCCACCCGCCGCGCTCCTATTCCTCCCTCCTCCTTCCTCCTTCCTCCTTCACATCAGTAGCTGTAGCCGCGGCCTCGGCTGTTCCAACCCTGATCGAGCAGGCGCCGCTCGCGGCTGGTCTCGAACTGGTGCATCACGATGTGCCGCGGCATGCCCCACTGCAGTTGCCGCAGCCAATGGTCGACGCCGATGTCGTCGGGCTCCCGCTCCAGGATTTCACGGTACAGGTGCTCGACAAACTGCACGTCGTCCATGTAGCTCAGATCGCCGTATCGCGATTCGTAGTGACGCCTCAGTTCGAAGTCGTCGTCGTAGTTGGAGCCGTAGTAGGCGCCCGGCTGGCGATACGTCTGGTAGCTGCGCGAAGGCTGCGAATAATAGGAGCCGTCGCCGTAGTCGTACCCGCGATAGGAGCGGGTGGTTCGGCCACGGCCATAGTCGTCGCGGTCCAGGAACCGCTGGCCAAAGTACCGAACGAGGCTGCGTCCGCTTTGGGCCTCGGCTGCCGGGCTCATTCCGCCAAACACCAAAGCCGCGGCCGCACAGAGTTGCAGTGCATGCTTGTACATCTTTGTTCTCCTCTTGTCTGAACGCGGCCGGCCGTCCAAGAAACTGGCGTCCGGCCGCAAGTTGCCCCTCTCGCCAGCCAAACAAGCGTGCTATTCGCGTGCCACAATACGGCGGTTGGCCGGCGGATTGGCTTAAAGCCTTGGCTGTCAGGCAATTTAGGCAATTTGAGCGGCCGCTGCGAGCCAAGGCAGGTTGAGAACTGTCATCATTTCGATCTGCGGCCGCGACAGCCAGCCGGCTTACGTGACAGCCACCTCCCTCGGCTCATGGGTACAGCCGCTACAATGCCTGCCAGCGAAACCGCGGCCGTCACGAACTGCGGCATCGGACGAAACGGCAAAATTCGCCACGCAGGAGAGCACCGCGGGGGCCGAACTCACAATGCCTTTGGAACCCACCTTCGACGATCCTTCCTGGCCTCGCCGGCGGCTATGGCGAATCGCGGTGGTTGCAGTGGGGCTGCCGCTCGTCTTGATCGCCGCCTTGTTCTCGGTTCGTGTAGTTCGAGCCTGGCAGCGCGAGCGGGCGGTGGCCGCAATCGAGCAGTTGGGAGGACGCTTCGAGCAACGATTCGTGCTGGGCGAACCGGTATGGCGCCGCTCTCCGGGCGCCGACTATTCCGTGAGCGTGGTGCGAGTGTACCTGGTCCGACCCGAGGTGGGCGACGCGGACCTGGTACACCTTGCCAACCTGTCGGACCTGGAAACACTGGGGCTCAGCGGCACGAGCGTCGAGGGTCCGGGACTCGCGCACCTGGTCAACCTGGGCCGGCTGAGCTCGCTCGACCTGTACGGCGCTCCGGTCACCGACGACGGCTTGCGCCACATGGCGTCGTTGACCAGCCTGCGGTCGCTCGATCTGTTCGGCGCCCGGATCAGCGATGCCGGGCTGGTGCACTTGCAGGGTTTGACGGGCCTGGAGTCGCTGGTGCTGGGCTCGACCGAAGTGGGCGACGCCGGCCTGGCTTACCTCGGTGGTCTGAGCGACCTGGAAACGCTCAACCTGGGAGGCACCCGTGTCACCGACCGGGGAGTCATGCACCTGAAGACCTTGAGCCATTTGAAGAACCTGGTGCTCACGGATTTGCCGCTGACCGACGCGGGCCTGGCCGCGCTGTCCGGGCTGGGGCGGATCGAGACACTCTTGCTCCGCGGCACGCGCGTGACCGACGGCGGGCTGGTGCACATCACGCGGTTCAAGGCACTCAAGAGAGTCGACCTCCGCGAGACGGACGCCAGCAGTGCGGGCCTGGAAAGGCTCCAGGGCAGCTTGACCGGCGTCACCTTGGTTGTCGACTGAAGCGGCCCGCGCTTGCGACGGCTCAGCGCTCGGCCACCACAGCGCTGAGCGTCACCGGAGGCTTGACCACCCGCAGCACCGTCCAGAAAAACGCCGCTCCGGCGGCGGTAAAGAACACGTTGAGCGTCATCTGGTAGCCCAGCGTGCTCAACAACAACGCGGTCACTCCTGCCGCGACAACGATCGCGAGCTTGACGAGGGCGGGGCCCCTCACCAGCTTCGATCTGGGCACCCGCTGGAAGCGAACCTCCTCCGGCGCGTCGTCGCGCGCTTCCGGGACGGTGAACATGCTGGTGGCCATGTGGTGAAAGCCGCCGGCGGCCATCAGCATGGCCATCATCACGTTGAACGGCAGCATCATGTGGAACAGGCGGTTGGCCCTGCTCTTCTGGATTTGAGAGCCAGGCATTCGACTGTGCGCCGCGTCCAAAGCCTCGATCTGGGTCTCGCTGTCCGGCAGCGGAAACTTCCGGCTCACGAACTTGCGCGAACCCTTGTCGTACTCGACGACCAGGTCGCTGCGGTTGAGCGTGGCGCTGACGGACCGGACCGCGCCGAACTGCACATACGTCGCCTTTGGCCCCAGCACGTCGTAGGCAGGCCGCCCCGACTCCAGCTCCTCGCACGCCGCCGCTAACTGCTTGCCGGGCAGCTTGCCGACTGCGATCTCATCGCGGCTCATCACCACGATGTTGTCGCCCGACGACCCGGGCCGCGTCCAAATGAGCGGCGGCTCGCTCGTGAACGAGCTTGAATACAAGCTGGCGCTGCTGGTCGAGGAAGCGGACATGCCCGTCCAGGTCAAGGGTTGGTCATGGAGAGCAGCCGCCGCACGACGCGGCTGTTTTCAGCCGATTCCAGCCCGATCGCGGCAATCAGGCCGAAGAGCCCGCCGTGCGCCCAGAATATCCGGCAGCCATCGTCCAGCATCGGGCACCATGCCGCGCCCAGCAGGCAGAGACTCAGCCAGGCGATCAGCCGGATGACCCTCGAGTCGTCAACTAAAAGTGGATTGCTCATTGTCGTCCGCCGTGCGCCTCATGATTGCTTTGGCCGTTCGATGGGCACCCGTTGCATTTCTACGTTACAAATGCGCCAGGGGCAAATATGCCGTCCCGCCCCATGCGGGCGTTGGGTTCTGCCAGGCTCAGGCCCCGGTTGGGTGGCTGGGGCAAAGCGATAAGCGTGCCCCAGTTGCGATGAGAGGAAATTGTTTTTCGGCCGCTCCTTCGCCCTCGGTCCGCTGCCTTGCGGACCAGCGCAGCGAGCTTTCTGCACGTGCCGCTACCCTCGGAGCAATCCACAAACCCGTTAGGGCTCGAACAGCGGCCGCAATCGCTCAGCGGCGGCCTCGAAGCGGGGCAGTTCTTCGGCTAATAGAAAGCGCTCGGCCGCCAGCCGCTCGGCGGCGGCCATGAATTGCCGGCGGTAATCCTCGAAATCGCGATACCGCTGGGCCAGCGCGGCGCGCGGATCGCCCTGGGCCTGCCGCTCGCCGGCCGTCCGGGCCAACGGGATGTAGCCCCCCGACAATCCCAGCAACTCCTGCTCGGCGCCGATCGAGCGGTGCCGCAGGTTCCAGCTCGTATACGTTGCGACCGGCACGGCGATGCTCGGCAACAGCAGCGTTCCCAGCTCGTTGTTGTCCGCTCCGTAACCGGGCACCTTGACGATGTACTGGCCCCGGTTCAGGGGCGGCTCAATCGTGGCCCGGCGATACCGCTCGAACTCGGGACCGCGGTCCAGAAACTCCGGCTGCTGGATCACTTCAGGATAGCGCACGGCGGGCAACGCCAGCCAACCGCTTTGATCCTGCTGCCACGATCGCAGCGTGTCGTCGGACAACCGCGGATAACGGCTGGCGGGCGGCTCGCGGCCATCGCGAACCCAGGCGTCGAGTGCCAGCAAGAGCGCCCGGATCAGAGGCCGGTAGTCGCTGGGGTTGGCCGGCAGTTGCCCGTTGCCGCGCGGCCCGGCCACGCCGCTGCCAGGCCCGTGCTGCGTGCCGCCAAACGTGTACACTCGAACTTCGGGTGGCAGCTCGGCATCGTGCTCGCCCAACGGGTCGGTGTGTACCAGCGAGCCGGCGCGGTGCCAATACTCCGACGACGATTGAGTGTGCATCACCTTGGGCACCGTGCCGCTGGCCCGCGCCCGCCGCAGAATGCCATCGGTCCGGCCCGTGAACGGGTCGATCTGGTCGCCATACGCGAAGGGGAACATATCGGCCGGGTAGAGGTGGTTGTCGTGCTGGCCGTTGTGCCGCGTCGGCGAGGCGAAGCGGTGATTGAAGAAGCCCAGTCCGCCCCCCGCCACGTGCGGCATCACGCCGTCGAAGACCTGCCTGCCCTGCTCGTCGGCATTGAAGCCGTCGTAGAGGAACATCCGCAGGCACCGGCCGCTCTGCGATGTGCCAAACCCATAGGCATAGCGGATCGCCAGCTTGCCGCCGGCCGTTCGAAGCAGATCGTTTCCCACCTGTTCGTACTTGAGCCAGCTTACCAGGTCGCGGATGCCGGCCAGGCCGAGTCCCTGGACGATCGGCCCCTCGGCCTCGTACACCAGCTCGTAGATGTAACCCGGCTCGAAGCCGCCCGCCAGCACCAGGTCGATCCGCGGAAGCTGCGACCGCTGGCCGTCTGCCTCGACCGCCGTCTGGACCAGGTTCCACTGGCCGCGTGGAATCAGCACGCGCGGGTCTTTCTCGCGCAGCCGCCACGTGAGAGTGGCCATGTCCAGGCCGGCCGGGCTGGGCGGGTAGCTGCCCTGATTGGCCCAGTGCGCGATGTTCAGCCGCTCGGCCGGCGCATCGGGGGCCATCTCGGCTCGCACCGGGCCGCGTATCGGTTCGTCCGGGCTGCCGGCCACGGGCGCCGACAACCGCAGCCGATTGTCGCCAGGCAGGACCTCGGCGATCCAGCCGCTCCAGACGATCGTGAAACCCTGCCGCATGAGAAAGTCGTCGGCCCCGCCGTTGAACTGCCCCAGGCAGGTCCGGTTGCCCCGGTTGTTCACCTCATACAACAGCGCGGCGTTGCTCTTGTCCGCGTCGGCCGGAGCCAGGATTTCGAAGTCCGCCGAGAACTCAACCAGTCCCCGGGCATTGGTCGGCGCCAGTTCCAGGTCGATCACCTGCCGGTTGGCCTCGTGCCGCGGATCGACGGCGAGCCGCACCGTGCCCCGCAACTGCTCGTACGGCCCAACGTCGCCGAAGGGCCGGCCGTCGGCATAGGGGGCGCGGCTGGTGATCTCGACGTCAACAACTTCCGCCGCGGCTGGGCGGCCGGCGGCTGCCACGGCCAGCAACATGGCCGCCAGGGCGATCTTCAGCAGTTGCATCATCGTGAGTCCCCTCGCTCAATGTGGCGGATTGGCTGGCTCCGTAGCGCCTGAAAGGTGCGCTTCGAACCGCTGCTTTTCGTGGGCTTTCGCGTAGGCGTCGGCGCCGTCGATCATCCCCTGCTTGACGAGCGACTCCAAGGCGTCGTCCATCGACTGCATCCCTTCCCGCTTGCCCGATTGCAGGATCGAGAACAGCTTCTCGATCTTCCCCTCCCGAATGATGCTGGCCACCGCGTGCGTGCAGATCAGCACCTCCAGAGCGGCCACGCGGCCATGGCTTCCTTTCTTACGCAATAACTGCTGGGCCACGATGGCCCGCAGCGATTCGGCCAGCATCGTGCGGATCTGCGCCTGCTGGTCGCTGGGAAAAACGTCGATGATCCGGTCCACCGTCTTGGCCGCGCTGTTCGTGTGCAGCGTGCCGAACACCACCGTCCCCATGCTGGCCGCGGTGATCGCCAGCCCGATCGTCTCCAAATCCCGCATCTCTCCCACCAGCACCACGTCGGCATCCTGGCGCGGTATCGACCGCAGCGCGGCGGCGAACGACTCCGTGTGCGTGCCCACCTCTCGGTGCGTGATGATCGATTTGCGGTTCTCGTGCACGAACTCCACCGGATCTTCGATCGTCACGATGTGCTTGCGATAACGCGAGTTGATGTGGTCCACCATCGCCGCCAGCGTCGTACTCTTGCCGCTGCCCGTGGGGCCGGTGACCAGCACCAGACCGCTGCGCAGCTCGGCCAGCCGGCCCAGGATCTCCGGCAGCTTTAGATCCTCCAGGGTGAGCACCCGCGTGGGGATCAGCCGGAACACCGCGCCGTAGCCGGTGCGCTGGAAAAAATAGTTGCAGCGGTAGCGGGCCTCCTGCCCGATGCCGTAGGCGAAGTCGAAATCGTGATGCGTCCGGTAGCGGTCGCGCTGCTCGTGGCTGATGATCTCGAACAGGTACTCGCCCAGCAAATCCGCGTCCAAGAGCGGGTGGTCGTCGATGACCCGGATGTCGCCATCGACCCGGTATTTGGGCTTCTGGCCGGCGACCATGTGCAGGTCCGAGGCGTCGGCCTCGCGCATTCCCAACAGCAATCGGTCGATACGGGCCATGCATCACACCCGGATGAGCTCCTTTTCCACCATGACGGCTTCGGCCGCCCGGGAGATGGCCTCTTCCTTGCTGATCCGCCCTTCCCTGGCCAGCCGGATCAGCGACTCATCCATCAGCGCCATGCCGAGTTTCTTGCCCGTCTGCATCAACCCCGTGATCTGGAACACCCGCTCCTCGCGGATCAAATGCCCGATCGCCGGCGTGTTGATCAGGATCTCCAGGGCCAGCACCATCGACTTGCCGTCCCTGCTGGGCAAGAGCAGTTGCGAGACGATCCCTCGCAGCGACTCGGACAGCATCGCCCGGATCTGCCCCTGCTCCCTGGCCGGAAAGATGTCCAGCACCCGGCCGATCGTGCGCAGCGCGTCGGGCGTGTGCAGCGTGGCCAGCACCAGGTGGCCCGTCTCGGCGGCCGTGATGGCCAGCGCCGTCGTCTCCAGGTCCCGCAGCTCGCCGACCATGATCACGTCGGGCGCTTCCCGCAGCGTGGCCCGCAGCGCGTTGCCGAACGACTGCGTGTGCATGCCCACCTGACGCTGGTTCACGTGCCCCTTCTTGCAAGCATGCACGAACTCGATCGGGTCCTCGATCGTGATGATGTGCGCCGCCCGGCTGGAGTTGATCAGGTCGACCATGGCCGCCAGCGTGGTCGTCTTGCCGCACCCCTTGGGGCCGGTGACCAGCACGATCCCCACGTGGTGATTGGTCAACCTCTTGACCTGGTCGGGGAGCTTCAACTCCTCGAAGCTCGGCACTTGGGGCGGAATCAAGCGAAACACGGCGTCCATGCCCCGATGCTGGCGCAGATAGTTGGCGCGGAAGCGGCCCAGCTCCGGGCCGCCATCGAAGCAGAAATCCAGATCGTTGGCTTCCAGAAATTGCCGCTGGTCGCCATCGGCCAGGATCGCCAGGCACGATTGCTCGCAGACTTCGGCCGAGAGCGGATCCATCGGCAGGTCGCGCAGGTTGCCGGCCACTCGCACCACCGGCGGCATGCCGGCCTTCAGGTGCAAATCCGAGGCGCCCGCCTGTCGTGCTTCTTTCAGCAGCCGTTCGATCAGCGCCTTGCCGGCCGGCATGCTTTCGAGCCGCGGCGCCCGCCCGGCGGTCGTCGCCGGCTGCGGCGGCTTGCCCGGCTGGCTGGGGGCTGTGCGCGGCTCGGCGGCCGCCTGGCGCCGGGTCGGCTGCGCTTCGGCGTCATCCTTGGGCTTTTCGGCATGCACCCCGGATGCGCTGCTCAGGCCCGCCTGTTCGGCCATGACGGCATCGAGTTGGCGGCGATAGACCGAGAGCACCTGGTTGGCCGTCTTGGCGGCCAGAACCTTGCGATCGACGAGTTGCTTGACCGCCTGTTCCGGGTTGGGCGTCTCGTTCAACAGTGCTTCGAGGTCGGCCTCGGCTAGCAGCTTGTTGTGAAGGATGACGCGTTTGAAGATCTGCTGGGCGAGGGTGGACATCCGCACGTCCCGAGGGGACCCGGCCTGGGCGCGGAAGTAAGCCAAACGCTGGCCCCAGCCGACCATCCCCGCCAGCGAGCGTAGCCAGACAGCAGCGCCGGTGCAACGTTTTTCACTCCCACATCATCCACCCCCGGAATGGGCATTCTCGCCGTTCCGCAGAACGGAATTTCAGTCCGTTTGGCTCCGCATGCATGCGGATCAGTACGAAGCAACGGAATGAATTCCGTTCTACGCAAACAGACCCAGGATCGGATGGCCGTGGTCGACCAGGCGATGGGGCCGGTCAAGCGCGTCGCGCAGCTCGGTGGCGTGATCGATCCCCAGGGCGTAGTAGAGCGTGGCGATCAAATCGTAGGGGTGAACCGGGTCGTGGCGGGGAAAGGCGCCGTAACGGTCCGACTCGCCGTACACCAGCCCGCCGCGCACGCCGCCGCCGGCTATCAAAAAGCTGTAGCACTCGGGCCAATGATCGCGCCCGCCAGGACCTACGTTATCGGTCGTCGGGGCGCCAATCCGGGGCGAGCGGCCGAACTCTCCCACGGCCACCACCAGCGTCGTCTCCAGCAGGCCGCGCTGGGCCAGGTCGTCCACCAGCGCGCTAGTGGCCCGGTCGAACACGGGGCAGCGGTGATCGCGAAGCATCGGAAAGTTGTTGCGGTGCGTGTCCCACGAGCCGTCAGGTCCCGGCGCCGGCTCGGTGTCCGATCCGCTCGGCCAGTTCACCTGCACGAAACGCGTACCCGCTTCGATCAGCCGCCGCGCCAGCAAGCAACTCTGACCATAACGCGTCTGGCCGTACCGCTCGCGCAGCGCCGGCGGTTCCTGGCTCAACTCGAATGCCCGCACCGCCTGGCTCGACTCGATAATCGAAACCGCCTTGTTGAAAAAAGTGTCGAACTGCCCGTTCGGCGCGGCGGGCGTGGAGAGTGCCGACCGCAGGTCGACCCGCGCCTGCAAGCGGCGCAGCGGCATTTCGGCCGGCAGCGAAAACCCCTCCAGACGGATGGGCCGCGTGGGATCGTCGTACATCTGGAATGGATCGTAGCCGGCGCCCAGCAATCCGGCCCCTTGCCCGACTCCCTGGACCGCGCCTTCCTTGATCGGGCCGGCCAGGGCCACGTATCCCAACGTGCCGGCCGCCGCCGGGCGGTACCGGGCCGCCACCGATCCGATGCTGGGCAGGTCCTCGCGCGAAGGGGGCACGGCCAGGCCGGTGGGCGAGAAGTTGCTCGGATCGTGGCCGGTCATCAGCATGTAAATGGCCGACCCATGGTTGCGCAGCCCCTTGGGCTTGACGCCGATCGACCGAACGAGGGCGAACTTGTCGGCCTGCTCGGCCAGCATCGGCAGAACTTCGCCCAGCAACATGCCTGGCGCCTTAGTGGCGATCGGTTTGAACTCGCCGCGTATTTCCGCCGGGGCGTTGGGCTTGGGGTCCCAGAGGTCGATGTGGCTGGGCGAGCCTTGCAGGTAGAGCAGGATCACCGACTGCGCCTGCCCGAGCTGCCCTTGTGCGGACCGGGCCTGTTCAAACCCGCCCGCCGGCCTTGCGGGCACTTCGGCGGCCGCACGCCCGCGCAGCAACTGCGGCAGGCCCAGGCCGAGAAGCGAGAGGCTGCCCACCGACAACAGCTCGCGCCGCGTCCACGAGTCGCACAGCCGGCCGCGTTTTGTAAGGATCGACAGCATGTCGACATGCTCCAGGTCATCGCGCCCCCCACAGCCTACGAGTTATGCCAGGAAGCGTCAAAGAAAAAGGCAAGCACGATGCCGCGGATGGTTCTACCGGGCAGCAGCCAGCCCATAACCGGGCATTCTTCCCAACCGGGTCAAGCGATAGGTCAGCTCCAAACCCGAATGAATCTGCCGGGCGTTACGACTTCAAACCTCAAGCTTCGCTGGAAACCGGACGGCAATTCCAAGAGATCGAGGTCGTTGGTAATGAGATAGGCTGCTTTGCCGGCGGTCGCAGTAGCTAGCAGCAGATTGTCGTCCGGATCACGGCTCTCCGTGTACCTACGGCCAAGGCTAACAAGGGACGAGCGTGAATCCGCCAAAAATCGCCGCTGCCAATTCTCAATCAAAGTGGGATCCATCCCCAAGATATCTTGGAAGATGCCCAGATACTCGTCGACGAGGCCATCGGAGACGACGAGTTGCAGCCGCTTTTCTGTCAGCCAGAGACGTACGATACGTTGATTGGGGCTGGCGGAAGACCGAGTCTTGAGGGCCCGCACAAAGACGTTTGTATCGAGCACCACGCGAATGCGTTGCTTGCGGGGAACCATCCGGGGCACCTGCGCGAACGCCAAGAAAGGTCATTTTTTCCGGCGATAGCGGCGAATGGCCTCTTCTGTGTCTCGTGCACGAAGAGGGGAGCGCCGGGCGGCTGCCGCTGAAAGTGAGAGAAGCTCGTCATCCGCGATCCGGCGCAAGAAATCGCGCAAGGCCTCGTTGGCAACCGTCTCGGGCTTCCGCTGGCGCTTTGCGGCAACCGCCACGAGCTGCTTCCAAACGCCCTGTCGGATGGTCACTTCGGGCATTGCAATTGTTTCCTGCAAGCTATGCGGGACGCGGTTTCCGCAGAGTACATCGCTTACCATCCTACCATGATTCGTACCGTTTGGCAGCTCACCGCGCTTCCCGCTCCAGCAGGGCATGCTTCCGCTCGAGGCCCCAGCGGTAGCCGTTCAGGCTGCCGCGGCTTCCGATAACCCGGTGGCAGGGAATGACTACCGCCAGGCGGTTCGATGCACAGGCGCGGCCCACGGCCCGCGCGGCTCCAGGGCAGCCGATCCGCGCGGCAACCTCCGCATAGGAGGCCGTTGTGCCGGCGGGGATCGCTTGCAATGCCTTCCAGACCCGCTGCTCGAAGGCCGTGCCCTGAATGTCCAAGGGCAGGTCCAGCCCGCCGCCGGGCGCTTCGATCGACGACAAGACGTGCGCGACCCAGGCCGAAAACTCCGGGTCGCCGTCAGCAAGCTCGGCCTGCGGGAACCGCACGGCGATCCGCTCGCGCAATGCCTGGCGCGTATCGCCGAACTCGATGGCGCAGACGCCCCGCTCGGTCGCCGCTACCAGCACCCAACCCAGAGGCGACCGCGCAACGGCCAGGCGGATCCGCATTCCGGCCGCGCCGTTTTTGAGCTGGCCCGGCGTCATCCCCAAGCTCTCGCCGGCCTGGGCATAGCACCGCCCGCTCGAGCCGAACCCCGCGCCGAGGATGGCCTGGGTGATGCCGCCGAGGCGCGACAGCTCCTGCCGTAGCCGCTTCGTTTGCCGCGCGGCCCAGTACCCCTTGGGCGTGACGCCGACTACGGCCTTGAACCGCCTATGAAAGTAATACCTGCTCAGCCCGGCCGCCTCGGCCAGCTCGGCCAGCGACGGCGCTTCGTCCGCCTGGTCGATCAACCGGCACGCTCGCACGATCGCCTCCTGGTTTGCGGGCTGAGTCACGGCCGCCTTGGGCCTGCACTTTTTGCAGGCCCGATAACCGGCTTGCTCGGCCTCGGACCATTCGGCGAAGAACCGCACGTTGGCCCGCTTCGGCAGCCGCGAGGGGCAGCCCGGCCGGCAGTAAACGCCCGTCGTCCTAACGCCGAAGACAAATGCTCCGTCCGCGGCGCGGTTGCGCTTGGCAACGGCGTTCCAGCGTCGGGTGTCGTCGGCAAACATGGCAGGCGTGGGGCGGCGCATCAGCGGTCTCCTGGAGATCAATGCCGCCGGTCATCTTACCGCGGCGGCCCGCAGCGCGGATATCCGCTTCTTGCGGTGCAATTCGATATGCTTGCCGACAGCGCGGCCGACGTGGCGAAGCTGCGCCAGGGGCTATGGGTCGCCCCCGCCGTGCCGCCAACCTCGACCCGATCGAGGCCCTGCGCTACGAGTAGCGCCTTGAACCTTCACGCGTCGTGGTGCCAAATGTTAACCGTGACGCCCTGCGTGCGGTTCTCACCTCGGGCTGCCTGACAGCAGCAGCCGGAGACCGGAGGATATTGTCGGGCCTCAAGTCTCCAGCCTCAAGTCTCCAGCCTCACCGCCCGGAGGTCCTCGTGTCAGCGCCCTTCTCAGCCAAATATGCCAACCGACTCGCCAGCGGATACGCCCCTGTGCTGACCGGTGGAGTCGTGTGGCTGGCCACGCTGGCGCTACTGCGGCCGAGCCCGCTGGAGACTACTTGGGCGCACCTGCTGCTGATGTTGGCGGCCCTTGTCTATCTGCCGCTCGGCCTGCGGCTGGTGCCCCTTAGGGCATCGGGCCGTGCCGGCCGGCTCCTGCGGGCTGCGGCGCTGCTGCAACTGCCGGCCGCATTGCTCCTCGGTTGCGCGTACCTGCTGCCGCAGGGCCTCGCCGCCGCTGCCTTGACGCTACCCTGGTTGGCGGTGACAGGCCTGGCCGCGTTGGCCGGCATCTCGTGGCTTGCCCGGCGCGGCCCGCTGCCGCCGGGCGAACTGTGCTTCGATGCGGGGCTGGTCTATCTCGCGGTCGGCGGAGCGTGGGCCGTCCTGGACCGCGGCGGTTTTCGCCCGCTGGGATTCGAAGCGGTGATCGTGATGTTAACGAGCGTCCACTTTCACTACGCCGGTTTCGTGCTGCCGCTGTTGACCGGCCTGGCCATCCGCGAGCAACATGGACGAGTGGCCCGCGCCGCCGGCCTGGGCGTGATCGCGGGCGTGCCGCTGGTGGCAGTCGGGATCACGGCCACGCAAATCGGCTTGGGACCGTTGCTGGAGTGCCTGGCCGCCTGGCTGACGGCCGTTGCCGGAATCCTGGCCGCCTGGCTGTACCTGCGTTTGGTTTTGGAGGGTCGTTGGCCGGCGCTCAGCCGCGGCCTCTGGGTCTTGTCAGCCGTTTTGCTCGCAGCCAGCATGACCCTGGCCGCCCTTTACGGATCGCGCTTCTACCTGCCGCTCACCTGGCTCGACATCCCCTTGATGCGCGCCCTTCACGGAACCGCCAACGCGCTGGGATTCGCCGGAGCCGGCCTGGCGGCCTGGACCATCGCGGCCCGGCTGAACCTGGTGCAAGGCGTGGCCGCAGCATTTGACGGGCGTGGCGATTCTACCGTCGAAGCGCCGGCAGTAGAATAAGATGAATGCACCAACCCGTGCTCAAGACAAGGGAGGACAAGACATGGCCACGTTCGTCAGCACGATCAAGTTTTCGGAGCAGGGCATCAAGAACGTCAAGGACACCTGCAAGCGGGCCGAGGCCTTCAAGGGGGCGGCCAAGAAGATGGGGGTCAAGGTGCGGGAGATCTTCTGGACGCTTGGGCCTTTCGACGGCTTGATGATCCTGGATGCGCCTGACGACGAGACGGCGACGGCCCTGATGCTCCAGCTCGGCTCGTTAGGCAATGTCCACACGCAGACCGCCCGCGCGTACAACGCCGCGGAAATGCAGGCGATCCTGGGCAAGCTGTCCGGCTGACCGTCCAGAGTGCTGCAGCGGTTCATGAACAACGAGCGGGGGATCACGCTGGAAACCGCGGGGAAACTCGCGGCGTACCTGGGGCTGGCGTTGCTTCCGGCTAGCGATCGTAACGACCGTGCGCCGGCCTGATGCCGCGCATGCACTCACGCGCCGGGCACAGTACGTCCCGTGTCGCGGCGCCGCCAGCGGGGCCGGCGCCGGAATTCATGCCACCGCTTGTGCCTGTCGTCCGAGCGTCCGCCGCCGGGTATAATCGGCTCGGATTCACCGGACCACCGGGCGTGCCCGCTTACGTCCGACCTTGCACACTATTCATTGCGGTTGAACCCGTCACGCCGTCATTGGTGCGGCCGCTACAAGGTTTCCATGCCCGTCCTTCCCGAAGAAGAGATCTTCGCCGCAGCACTCGAACAACCCTCGCCCCAGGAGCGGCGGACTTTCCTCGACCGCGCCTGCCAGGCGGACGCCCCGTTGCGCGCCCGGGTCGAAGCGATGCTTGCCGCACACGACCACCCCGACAGGTTGCTCGAAGCAGCGGACGACTCGGTCACGATCGATCAGCCCATGGCGGAACAGCCCGGGACCATGGTCGGGCCCTATAAGCTGCTTCAACAGATCGGCGAAGGCGGTTTTGGCGTCGTCTATATGGCCGAGCAAACCGAGCCGGTACGGCGCAAAGTGGCCGTCAAGGTGATCAAGCCGGGAATGGACACCCGCCAGGTGATTGCCCGCTTCGAGGCGGAACGGCAGGCACTGGCCGTGATGGACCATACGAACATTGCCCGGGTGATGGACGCGGGGGCCACGCAGTCAGGTCGCCCCTACTTCGTGATGGAGCTTGTCCGCGGCACTCCGATCACCACCTACTGCGACGAGAACAATCTGCCGGTCCGCGAGCGCTTGGTGCTGTTTGCGTCGGTCTGCCGGGCAATCCAGCACGCCCACACCAAGGGGATCATCCACCGCGACATCAAGCCCCCCAACGTCCTGGTTACGCGGCAGGATGGTGAGCCGGTGGTGAAAGTAATCGACTTCGGAATTGCCAAGGCGATGGGACAGCAGCTCACCGAGAAGACGCTGTTCACCGATTTTACCCAGATGATCGGCACGCCGCTGTACATGAGCCCCGAGCAGGCGGAACTGAGCGGCACCGATATCGACACGCGGAGCGATATCTATTCGCTGGGGGTCTTGCTGTACGAGCTGCTCACCGGATCGACGCCGGTGGACAAGGAGCAGATGAAGCAGGCGCCTTTCGACGAAGTCCGCCGGATCATCCGCGAGGACGAGCCCCCAAAGCCCAGCACCCGGATCAGCACCGCCCAAGCGGCGCCAACCATCGCCGCCCGGCGCCACACCGAGCCGGACAAGCTGGCCAGGCTGGTCCGGGGCGAGCTCGACTGGATCGTGATGAAGGCCCTGGAGAAGGACCGCAACTGCCGCTACGAGACGGCCAACGGGATGGCGCGCGACGTCGAGCGCTATCTGAACGATGAGCACGTTCAGGCGTATGCGCCATCGGCGTGGTACCGTTTCCGCAAGTTTGCGAGGCGAAACAGGAGGGTGCTGCTGACCGCGGCCGTGCTGGCCATATCGGCGCTCGTCACGGCGGCGGCTTTGACGCTCAGTGCTCTCGACTACGGCCTTAAACAGCGCGATCTCGCCGAGCAAAAAGAAAACCTCCGGCAAGAGACGGCGACCGGCCTGTACCACGCCCTGCTCCGCCATGCGGCCGCGCTGCGCACGGCCCGCCAGCCGGGATACCGCAGCCAGGTGTGGAAAAACCTCCACGAAGCCGCGGCCCTGGACACGCCGGCGAAAAACCTCGACGACATCCGCCGGGAGGCGCTCGCTTGTCTGGACGATCCCATCGGGTTAGACGCCATTCAATCTCCCCAGGTCGAGAGACCGGACCCGGTCGTGGTCCCCCAAGCGTTCCAGCATCTCATCGAAACAATGCAAAAGAGACTTGGCGGCGAACGGGTCATCAGCGCAGTCACGCAAGACGGAGAGACATTGGCCACGGCTCGGCGACAAGACGGCGTGACTCTGTGGGGAAAGGATGGCAGGCCGCTGGCGACGGCGCGACCGCCCCTCGGCTCGGTCCACGACTTGAAGTTTGCTCCGGACGGAGACCTGCTGATCGGCGGGTGCGAAGAAGGAACGATTATCTGGACAGTCCCGGGGCTGGCGACGCGCACGTTTTTCCGGGGAGACGTGGTCCGATCCCTGGCAATCGACAAGACGGGCCAGTTGCTCGCAACCGCAGGCCACGGCAGGCGAATCGAACTCTGGTCGCTCGCGTCCAACCGACTCGTCGCGGTCCTCCCAGCTCGATCCAATGACGACATTCAATTCGATGCCGAGGGAGAGTTTCTGCTGACCCTGTCGGACGGCACGCCGAGTTCCGCCTGGTGCGTGAAACGCACTCCGGAGAAGCACCAACTGGCAGGCCACCGGGCAGGGATCCCCGGCGTGGCTTTCAGCCCGGACGGTCGAAGCCTGGCCTCGGTCTCGAAGGATCGAACGGTCAAGATTTGGGACGCCAAGTCGGGCCGCCTCGTGCACGCGTGCCTGGGGCACAACGCCGAAATCCAGGCGCTGGCGTTCAGCCCGGATGGAAAGCTTCTCGCGACCGGCGACTGGAAAGGCGCTCTTCGACTCTGGGATCCCGCATCCGGCAACGCGCTCGCCAGCGGCGGAGCGCTTGCCCAAATCTGGGGCCTCCGCTTCGATGCCAGCGGAAGGTGGCTGGCAAGTGCCGGCGCGGGGGGCCTTGCGGCCTGGGCCGTCCACCAGGGCCCGGACACGACCAGGCTTGAGCGATTCCTCACGCTCCGCTTCTTCGACGCCCACCCTTCCAGTGCAATCGATCTCGCCTTGCATCCCGGCGGTTCTCAACTGGCGTTTCTCCGCTGGGATGATCGGCAAATCTACACGTACGACCTTGCCCAGGCCACCGGGCCTATTTCGCTCAACATCCGGGCCAGGTTGCACCCCTCCTCGCTGCACTTCGAGCCTGCCGGCAATCAACTGCGTTTCGTGACACCCGAGGGGGCGCTCGGCGCTTGGGACTGGCACAAAGCGGCCCCCGGCCCTACAACCGGTGCAGCGTTCGATTTCCCTTCGCTGACGCTGAGCCCGGACGGCCGCTGGGCCGCGGGCGAGGGGTTGCCCGGCCGGGTGGTGATCCATGACCTCTTGAACGACCGGGAGCTGTTCGGACTGCCGAAAGAGGCGAACCGACCGTGGTGTTTGGACTGGAGCCCGGACGGCAAACGACTGGTGGTCGGTCTTTCGGATGGTGGTCTGGCGATCTGGGACCTAGAGCAGGTCCGTGCCAGGCTGGCGGAATTCGGGATTGCGGTTCCCTCGACCGCGGTGCAGCGGTCCGCGCTGCCAAAGATCCGCACTCTGTCCGAGTCCGCGTTTCGGCGAATTGTCAGGGACCACAAGGCAAAGGAACAGTCCGATGTCCAAAGCGTCGTCGGCGCGGTCAGAGAGGCGATTCGGCGTGCCTTCCTTCCAGGATCGCGGCCAGGCGGAACGAGTGAATAGGCCCGCCAGGATTCGAACCTGGGACCAAGGGATTATGAGTCCCCTGCTCTAACCGCTGAGCTACGGGCCCGCCCGCTCCAGTATACGCGGCGGCCGACGAGGCGACACTTGCCCCGTCATCCCTCCGGGCCGCCCTGCTCCCACCGCCCTCGACTTCCATTTTGCCCCCGATGGCTCGTTGCACGTGGACCGAAAAGGCGGCCGCCTGCAACTCAGCAATCAGCAGGTCCGGATCCTGCTGACGATCCACGCGGCGGCGCAGGCTGACCCGCCGAGGCGATGCGAGCGGAGCGAGCTGCACGCGGCCGTGTTCGGCCACTCCACCAGGCGGCGCGGCGGGGCTGCGCAGCCGGCGGGGCTGAAACTATCCGCCTCGCAGAGGGCGGTGCTTTCCAGGGCGGTCAGGCGGCTCGGCGAACAGGGCTTGGTGGAGGACGGTGGGCTTGCCCTCACCGCGGCCGGGGCGGAGCTGGTCGAGGAGATGACTGCCTGGCACGGGTGGGGGTTCTACGTCGGCGACCATCCGGTGAGGTGAGCGTGCGGTCACTCCTCCCGAAACGTGAAAACAAGCCTTGGACGTTCAGGTTGCTCTGGCGGGCTACCTCCTTTCCGTGTCATGGTGCTTTGTCGTTCAATTTCGCGCGCTCCAGATCGATTTGCGACTGTAGCAGAGCTGCCTTGGCCTTCAGGTAATCGACATGACTGGCTTGGCCGGACTTGAAGAGTGCGGCGACTGCCTTTTCCAATGCCGTCGAGTTCTCAACAAGCTGACTGTAAAGTTCAATCCGCTCTTTGCGACCCGCTGCCAGTTCAAGTTCGGCGTTTAGAAGATCCCGCTGCAACGCAAGCACGGAGTCCACACCGAGCCGGCCGGCGTGATATCCGCGCTCCGCAGCCCGCACCGCCTCCCCTAACACTGCTTTGCGCTCCTCAAGCAACTTTCCCAGCTTCTCGGAATCCGAAGCGGTACCTCCCGCACCTGGAGCCATTCCCAGGCCGATGATCAACAGGGGAACTGTCCCGCCCATTACAAGCGCGGACATGCGACGAATGGAAGGGCGAACGAACATTGCTAGACTCCCTCTGGAAACGGAACAACGAATGCACTCACGGCACGCTCTCTCGAATCCGTACCGGGCGGAGCTATTTCTTCAGCTTCGCCAGATACTCGTCGGGGTTCTCCTTGACCATGTCGACGCACGCCCAGCAACTCTGCAGCTTCTGCCACCTTGACGTATTCGCTTAGCTTGGTCATCGAACACCGTTTTGAGGAGACCCCGACCTCGCCCAAGTCTATCCAACCCTACAGCAGAGAGATAGCCGCGACTCGAAGGAATCCGCCGCGGAGGCTAGGCACCAGGACCGTACTGCGACTCAAGCGCGGTTTGGGTGGCATCCCCGACAGGTCCTCGGCCGGCGGGCCGCTTGCCTGGAGCTAACCGGCGACGCTATCGGCTTGGGCTGCCGCCGGCACTACGACTTCAGATTGGCAGCCGAGCTTGGCCTGAAACCGGCCGCCGGATTCGACTGCTCGACAGCTTGACTCTCTGCCGGCCGATTCATCCCAGGCGGCAGCTTTGAAGGAGCGAGGCGATAGCCGGACCAGCGGACGACGAATAAGAATGCGACCGTGATCACGGCCTGCGAGATCGCGACTGCGATCCACCATCGCAGGAATTGAATGGGCCACGCCAAAAAATGGGTTGGTATGAAGCCGGCCAACGAGGAGATGCCTATCGCCGCCAGCGCGGGCAGCAAAGGTCGCCGCGGAACGAGAACGGCCGCAGCGGCGAGCCACGCTGTCGAACCAAGTCCGATGCCGAGAACCATTGGAATGTAGTTGAGTTGCCCAAAAACTCTCAACGCTGTAAGGAACAGCGCAATGGCGGCTGTCAATCCAAAAAGAAAGCGAACGGTGATCTGGATTCGTGCTTCCTTTCGTCGCTCGCGGTCCACGAGCGTTATGCGAAGCTTGGGGCCGAACCGCCGCAAGACTATGCCCCCGAAGAAAGCCGGACACGCCGAGAAAGCGACCAGAAGAAAGTAGAACGGCATGTCATCAGGCTCAGCATGACCCTCACTCACGCTCCTCACGCCCAGAAGGCACCCCAAGTACAACAGTCCGGCCACAAGGCCCACTAGACGAACCGGCACGGGCAGACAGGCCGAGCCGGCCCAAAGGCCAACCAGACCACCGCCGCTAAAAACGAGGCCCAGCAGCGCGGTTGCCGCCGGCTCGGGCGCTAGGCCGTCGGTCAAGATTGCCGCCACTATGCCAGCAACCAGATGCCCGGCTATGAGGAAAGTGAGAACGCGTCGGCGAGTTCGGGAAGTCATGCTGTTGCCCACACGCCTGGGAATTCTAGTATCGCCGCTCACAAATCGCCAATGCTACTCGCTCAAGCGATAAAAAGAGGATGACACCGAGGGCCGCGAAATAGAGTCGGCTCGTCGTGAAGGTGCGTTTCATGCTCGGTTTGCTCGGGAGTTCCCTGGCCGCCCAACCGCTGGTAGTCTGGGCGACTGGAGGGCAGCTCGCCAACAAGGATAGCCGCGCGGCAAGCACACCGCAGAGGCGGATGAGATTCGCGGGATGATCGAGAGCGTCAGCCCTGGGCCGCACCAGGAGCTGTTCGGGCGCAAGCATGTCCCGGGGTGGACGGTCTTCGGGGATCAAGTCGAACTGGGCTGGAGCAAGGCTGCCGGCGCGTCCGCGGTGGCGTCGTGGCGATGGTTCGAGCGGCCGGCACATGATCCGGCCGGCGGGAGGCTGGATATTCATTTGCGCTTGCCCCGGAATGCCGGCGGGCGTGATACTGGGGGCATGGAGGCACCCGCCCAGCAGACCAGCCAGGTGAAGGCGGCCCGCTCGCGGCGGCGGTGGTTGCAATTCAGCCTGCGGTGGCTGCTGGTGATCGTCACGGTGTCCGGCATCGGCCTGGGGCTGGTGGTGAGCCGCGTCGAGCGGCAGCGGCAGGCGGTAGCGGCGATCCGTGGGGCAGGCGGCGTAGTGTTCTACGACTTCGAGGATCCGACCTCGCCTGTTCCCGCGGTGCGCGGAGAATTGCCGGGCCCGGACTGGCTGTGCCGCCTGCTGGGCGTTGACTACTTTGCTGAGGTGACGAAAGCCACTCTGCCCGGCGCCACCGACGCCACGGTGGCCCACCTGAGCGGGCTGACAAGCCTAAAAGAGCTCTCGCTATACAGCACGCAGGTAAGCGACGCGGGACTGGCGCACTTGAGCCAGTTGACGAGCCTGCAAGGGCTGAGGCTGGGCGGCACGCAGGTGAGGGACGCGGGGCTGGCGCACCTCAGCCGCTCGACGAGCCTGCAAAGGCTGTCGCTGAACGGCACGCAGGTGACGGACGGTGGCCTGGTGCATCTAAGCGGGCTGACGAGCCTGCAAGGGCTGAACTTGCAGGGCACGCAGGTGGGCGACGCGGGTGTGGCGCACCTGAGCGGACTGACGAGCCTGCAAGCGCTGAACCTGCGCGGCACGCAGGTGACGGACATGGGGCTGGCGCACCTTCGCGGCTTGACGAGCCTGCAAAGCCTCTTCCTAAGCGGCACGCAGGTCACGGACGCGGGCCTGGCGCATCTGAGCAGCTTGACGAGCTTGCAAGGGGTGGAGTTGAGCCGCACGCAGGTGACGGATGCGGGCCTGGCGCACCTGAGCGGACTGACAAGCCTGGTATGGCTGCACCTGGACGGCACGCAGGTGAGCGACGCGGGCCTGCCGTATCTGAGTAGGTTGACGAGCCTGCAAGGGCTGTTTCTGGTAGATACGCAGGTGATGGACGCAGGTTGCCGGCAGCTCAGAGCGGCATTGCCCAAGTGCGCGATTGTATACTAGGAGGTTGAGCGACGACCCGGACACGCAAGAGCCCGTCAGTTGGGCATTGCCCCAGGATGCCCGCTGTTTGATACTGGCAGTATGGACGCACCCAGCCAGCAGACCAGCCAGGACAAGCCCATCCGCTCGCGGCGGCGGTTGCAATACAGCCTGCGGTGGCTGCTGGTGATCGTCACGCTGTCGGGCATCGGCCTGGGGCTGGTGGTGCGCCGCGCCGAGCGGCAGCGGAAGGCGGTGGCGGGGGTCCGAGCCGGCGGCGGCGTAGTGCAGTACGACTTCGAGGATCCTTTATCGCCCGCAGTGCGCCCCGAACTGCCGGGCCCAGATTGGTTGTGCCGGCGCCTGGGGGTGGACTATTTTTCCGAAGTCGCGACAGTCATTCTCACCGACAGCGCCACTGACGCCACGGCGGCGCACTTGAGTCGGCTGACTAGCCTGCAATCGCTGAACCTGTACGGCACGCAGGTGACCGACGCGGGGCTGGCGCATCTGACCGAGCTCACTAATCTGCAAAGTCTGTACGTTGGAGGCACGCAGGTGACGGACGCGGGCCTGGCGCACTTGAGCGGCCTGACGAGCCTGCAAGATCTGCACCTGTACGGCACGCAGGTGACCGACGCGGGGCTGGCGCATCTGACCGAGCTCAC
>JBBDYJ010000010.1:436171-436263 GCA_040901675.1 Pirellulales bacterium
TAATCTGCAAAGTCTGTACGTTGGAGGCACGCAGGTCAGCGATGCGGGCCTGGCGCACCTGAGCGGGCTGACTAGCCTGGGATGGCTGCACC
>JBBDYJ010000010.1:436363-442685 GCA_040901675.1 Pirellulales bacterium
CCTGGACGGCACGCAGGTGAGCGACGCGGGCTTGGCGCATCTGAGCGGGCTGACGAGCCTGGAAGAGTTGTGGCTGGGAGGCACGCAGGTCAGCGACGGGGGCCTGGCGCATCTGAGCGGGCTGACGAGCCTGCGAGAGCTGGGCCTTGAAGGCACGCGGGTGAGCGATGCAGGGCTATCGCACTTGAGCGGGCTGACGAGCCTGCGACTGCTGTCGCTGCGCGACACGCAGGTGACGGACGCCGGTTACCGCCGGCTCCAAGCGGCATTACCCAATTGCGCGATTGGACGCTAGTGGGCCGTAGCGCAATTGGTGCAGGAACAAGGCCGCACTAGAGCCAGACTTGTGCCGGCGTGTGCCAGTGCCTTCAGTAGTAAGGTGGGGGTCCCATGGGAATGCATGAAGACTTCTTCGATGAGCCGAGCCCCCGAAGAGCGGTGCCCGGCGGATTGGGACGAACGACCGGCGGTGGCGTGGCCGACTGACTGGACCGTGCGCCGCCATAACGCGTGTGTCTGCATTGCGGGCACAAAACTGCTTGGACCCGAAGCCGCACAGAACCGATGGCGACCGCTGAACCGCCCCCGCTGCCCGACCAGCGCGCCTGGTGCGGCATCTGTGGCGGCAAACTGGACGCGGGGGGATCTGTCCACACTGCGGGGCCTGAATTCCTTTGCTTTCCCCCTCCCCACCCGATAGGCTGGTCGGCGTGGCCCGTCCCCATGCCGTGGAGCCAGCCCCATGGAAGAGATCCTGAAGGCCTACGCGATCACGTTCGGCTGGGCCATCGTCGGCTCCGTCGCCGTCTGCCTGGGCATCATCATCGCCCTGCTTCAGGTTGGATGACCCGGCAAGACCTGACCCTGCTCTAACCGCTGAGCTACGGGCCCGCTCCGTCCAGTATACGCGGCGGACGAAGAGAGGACAGGGAACACGGCGACAAGAACACGGCGACAAGAAACAAAAAGCGAGCAACATTTTTGCCTTGCCCGGCAGCGCTTTGGTACACTCACGGGCGTTGGAGCAGCTCTGCTCCGTGTCTGCACTTCACTTCTTTGCAGGGAGGGTCGAGGCATGTGGACCAAACTTCCAAGTGTTCTGGCGTGCGCGCTGGCCGCCGCCTGGGCGGCATCGGGACGTGCGGGTGAACTGGCCGATCCGGTCCGCCTGGAGGCGGGAGGCAAACCGATCGATGTCGACATCGGCCATGCGGCGCCCTGGTTCGCCGATTTCGACGGCGACCGCCTGGCGGACCTGCTGGTAGGCCAGTTCGGCGAGGGCAAACTGCGGATCTACCGCAATACGGGCAGTGCCCAGGAACCACGCTATGAGGACTTCACCTGGTTCGAGGCGGCAGGGAGCGCGGGCACCGTGCCCTCGGGCTGATGCATCGGCTTCGGTCCACAGTTGGTGGACTTCGACGGCGACGGCAACAACGACATTATCTCGGGCTCGTGGCCGGGTGAGCTGTACCTCTTCCGGCGCAACAGCGAGGGCAGCTTCGAAGCGGCGCGGAAGATCGACGACCGGAACAACAATCCCATCAAGGTCGGCTCGGCCGCGGCCGTGTACGCAGCCGACTGGGATGTGGATGAAGACCTCGACCTGTTGGTAGGCAACATCAAGGGGGAAGTGTACCTGGTCACGAACGAAGGCAGCCGCAACGAGCCGCTCTACGGAACACCGCAAAAGCTCAGCGCCGGCGGCGAGCCGATCCAGGTGGCGCACGGCGACGCCGGCCCCGCGGTGGCCGATTGGGACGGCGACGGGCTGGCCGATCTCATCGTCGGCTCGGGCGCGGGCGGCGTGCTCTGGTTCCGCAACGAAGGAGCCAGCGGCGAGCCCAAGCTGGCCAAGGGCGTGGCGCTCGTGCCGGACAGCCCAAACCAGTTCGGCCAAAAGGGCGATTCCGACCGCTGCGGCATGCGGACCAAGGTCTGCGTCGCCGACTATGATTCCGACGGCCGCCTCGACCTGCTGGTGGGCGATTTTTCCATGGCGAGCACCGAGCAGAATCTCACCAACCAACAGCGGGCTGCCGGCGAGCAGGCCAGAAAAAAGCTCGAAGCCCTGCTGCAAGAGCTGAGCACCGGCAAGCGGGCGTCAACGGACGAAGAAGCCCAGCAGAACGAGGGCCAGGAAGAGGCCGCCGACGAAGCTGCCGAGGCTGACGAAGAGGAGGCGGCCGAGGACGAGCCTAATGAGGACGAAGAAGGCGCCTCGGACGAAGAGGCGGCCGAGGACGAGAGTCTCGAGCAGCTTTCGGCCAGGCAGCGGAAGCTGATGGAGGAGATCCGGGCCGCCCAGGCTGAGTACCAGAAGTACCAGCCGACGCGTTACGACTACCACGGCTATGTCTGGTTGTTCCGCCGGCAGGCAACCGAGTAAGAGTACCGGTGACGAGCTAGAAGGTAGATGGGGGGGACGTGAAGGATCCTTCACGCCCCCCTCACGCGCTCGTTGAAGTCCGTTAACGGAGGTATAAGAACAAAGATGTTTAAGGATCAAACGGGAGACTGGGGCACGCTAACGCTTTGCCCCAGCCACCCCGTGCTTTACAAAGAGCAAGGATCCCAGCATGTAGACTGGGGCACGCTAACGCTTTGCCCCAGCCACCCGGCGCAGACTCCTGTCCTCACCCCTTCAACTGGTTGATCAGCCACTCGAAGGGCTCGAGGATGCCGCGGGGCTCGATCCGCAGGGGCACGCGGACGCGGCCTTCGCGGCCGGTGCGGAAGGCGAAGCCGCCGGCGGCGCCGGTGGCGAAAAAGCGATGGTTGTGGAACCGCTCCTGGCACTGCCGCCACAGTCCCGGCGCACGTGATTTCGCGAAAGCGCCCGGATCGACAAAGCACTCTTCGCACTCGTCGGCCTTGGTCAGCACGAAGGCGACCGGCCTCGCTCCCCAGCCCTGCTTGGGCCGGTCGTCCAGCGAGGCCAAATAGCTGAGCAGCTTCATGGTGAAATAGTCTTCGTCCAGCGAGCCGGCCTGCAGCTTCACGGTGTCCATCAGGATCAGCACGCCGGAGCACTTCGACAACAAGGGGCGAATGGCCTGGTACGAGTCGGGATGGTCCACCTCCTCCAGCAGGGCCTCACCGGCCATGTCGGGCATGATCAGCTCGACCGGGTGCTTGTGCCCCTTGGCCCGCACCTGGCAGTGGACCCAGTTCCAGCGGTCCGGTTCGGTCGGGGTCTTGGCCGGGAACTCGCCGCGGCACAAGGCCGAGGCCGTGGCCTGCTGCAGGTTGAGCGAAAAGGCGGAGCGCGGCGTGATCTGCATGCGGTCGGGCTGCCGCGAGAGCATGTCCATCAGCATGCCCAGGTACACGGTCTTGCCGACACCGCTGCCGCCGATGGCCGCCACCATCCGCGACTGCTCCTTGGGGTTGGCGGCCTGGTTGGCCAGAGCCATGGGGGCGAAGCATTGCCGGCACAGCTCGGTGTTGGCGGTGTTCTCGGTGGAGCAGATATAGCAGGGGACTTGTACGGCCATCTGCCCGAGGCGGTACGAGTCCATGGGCATGCTTCCCTCTTTACTCATTTGCCGGCTCCAGCTTTTGCAGGGGCAACACAGGCTGAACGACCCGCCCGACGGAAAAAGTCCCCAAAACTCTAGTTCGAGCATCGCGGGGGGGCAAACGGGCCTGGAGCGGCGGACGGTACTTGGCACTTGGGGCTTGGAAGGACTCCGAAGCCGGACTTCGGACTTCGGCGAGTTCAGTCGAGTCGCGAGCTCAGTCGAGCCGGGCCCAAAGTACAAAGAACAAAAGCCTAAGCACCGCTTGGTCGGTCGCGACGATAACTCCCACCGTAACGCACGCGCCTGGCAGGGCTTGCCCCGGCTCTCGGGCCATTTTTTCTGTTCCCGCCCAAGCTGCCGCGCCGATGTAGCATGTGTGCGCTTCCCCGGTTGCTGTACCAAGCCCGGTTGTCTGTAGCAAGCCCGTGGGCGGTTCGAACCCAAGGCAGGTCTGTCATATGCAAATCAGGACGACCCGATTCGGCCCATTGGAAATCGAGGCGGACGACATCCTCAGCTTCCCCGCGGGGTTGCTGGGCCTGGAGGACTGCCGGCACTGGGTGCTTCTGGCCGACGCTCAAAACAACGCCCTGGGCTGGCTGCAGAGCACTTCGCGCCCTGAAGTGGCCCTGGCCGTGGTCTGCCCCCGGCGGTTCGTGCCCGATTACCAGTTCAGGGTGTTCCGCAGCGAGCTGGCCGCCTTGGATCTGGCCGACGTGAAAGACGCCCAGGTGCTGTCGATCGTGGGCAAGAACGAGCGCTCGATCACCTTGAACTTGAAGGCCCCGGTGGTGATCAACCTGGAACGCCGGCTGGGCCGCCAGGTCGTGGCCAACGGGGAGCAGCCCGTACAATACGAACTGGCCAACCGGCAAGCCCCACTCAAGAAGAGCGCCTAATCGCCGCTGGCACTTTAAGGAGCCATCGATGCTGGTTTTGTCGAGACAGCGCGACGAAAGCATCATGATCGGTGACAACATCGTCATCACGATCGTGGACATCCGCGGCGACAAGGTCCGCCTGGGCATCAATGCGCCCACCGAGATCCCGGTCCATCGCCAGGAAGTGTACGAGGCGATCCAGCGCGAGAACCTGCGGGCCAGCCGCCTCGAGCCCAAAGACACCCGTGGCCTCGGCCGCTCGCCATCGGGATCCGGTTCCGACGGCTGAGGCGGTTCTGCCGGCTGAGCAGGTTGCTCGGCATGGAGTGCATGATTCACCTGGCGGGCCGACCTCCGCGGCCTCGTCTGTCACGGCGCGTTCTTCGTCCCGCCCCATCGCCCCACCGCCTCCTCGCCCCATCGTTCCTTGCGTCGCGTCCTCCTCTTTGCGCCTTGGCGCGCCTCGACTGGCTCACCGAAGTCCTTTGCGTGAGCTCTTCGTCCTTCTGCCTGGGCTGAAAGTCCGCCTTCGGCGGACCTTCGTCCTTCTGCCTTCTGCCTTCGTCCTTCTGCCTTCGTCTCGCCTTGTCGCCGTGTCGCCTTGTCGTTCCTCCTCCCCCCCTTCCCCCCTTCCCCCTGCCGGCCCTATCATGACCCGCAGGGCCAGCGGGCTATTGCGAGGGACGCCATGCAGCACACCACGTCCGCGGTGAAC
Source organism: Pirellulales bacterium (assembly GCA_040901675.1). Lineage (GTDB taxonomy): Bacteria > Planctomycetota > Planctomycetia > Pirellulales > JAICIG01 > JBBDNX01. The sequence goes on from JBBDYJ010000010.1 coordinate 441,484, forward strand.
AGGCGGTTGATCAGGGTGGGGCACAGCCCCGACCCCGACGACGCCTTCATGTTCCATGCCTTGGCCAACGGCAAGATCGATACGGGCGGCTTTGAGTTCCGGCACGAGCTGGTCGATATCGAAACGCTCAATCGGCGCGCCTTCAGCGGAGACCTCGAGCTCACCGCCGTCAGCCTGCACGCCTACGCCTACCTGACCAGCACCTATGCCTTGTGCCCCTGTGGCGCCAGCATGGGCGATGGCTACGGGCCGATGGTCGTGGCACGCGAGCAACTGCCGCTGGCCGAGCTGGGCACTCGCTCGATCGCCGTGCCGGGCACGCTGACGACCGCCTATCTCGCCTTGCGGCTCTGCCTGGACGTCGACTTCCGCTTTGTCGTGGTTCCCTTCGACCGGATTCTGGACGCGGTCGAGCAGGGCACCTACGCGGGCCAGACCGTCGATGCGGGATTGATCATCCACGAGGGCCAACTCACCTACGCCGATCGCCGCTTGAAGCTCGTCGTCGACACGGGCCGCTGGTGGCTCGACGAGACCGGGCTCCCCTTGCCGTTGGGCGCCAATGCCATCCGCAAGGACTTGGGCACCGACACCATGCAGGCCGTCAACCGCCTGCTGCAGGAGAGTATTCGGTATGGCCTGGCGCATCGCGACGAGGCCCTCGACTATGCCCTGCGCTACGGCCGCGACTTGGACCGGCGCCAGGCCGACGCGTTCGTGGGCATGTACGTCAACGATTGGACGCTCGATTTCGGTCCGCGGGGCCGCCAGGCAGTCAGCGAGCTGCTGGCCCGCGGGCACGCCGCCGGCGTGATACCCCACCTGGTGCGGCCGGAGTTCATCGACTAGATGCCCCCTCCGGACGAAACGGCTCGGCGCGGATCGTGGCTGTCGATCCTGCTGGCGGTGGCGATCAGCGTGCTGGTATTTGCCGCGCTGTTCATGCTCACCGGCGGCACCATCGCCCTGCCCGCGGCGGCCGCCTTCGTGATCTTCGGCATGGCCGCCTTCCACTACCTCGTCTGGGGCTGGTGGCTGAGCAAGCTGATCCACCGCGAAGTGGAAGAGGAGGAGCGGGCAAAGGCAGAAGGAGGAAGGCAGAAGGAGGAATAAGCAAGCGCGTCCCGCCGCACCCGTCTTCGTCCGTTTCCCTATCCCCTTGTCGTCCCTTCCCCCCTTCCCCCGCTCCCCCCTTCCCCCCT
>JBBDYJ010000011.1:0-184245 GCA_040901675.1 Pirellulales bacterium
CCGGGTGCTCGGGCGGCAACTGCCGCAGCTTGTACTCCGGCTCGGGAAACATCCGCTCGATGACGGCCTTAAAGCCCGTGTCAAACTCTTCGCCGCCGCAGCAGCTCTCGGCGAAGATGAAGCCGCCACGGTTGACGTACTCCCGCAGGTGACGGACTTCCTCGTCGCTGAACTGGGGCCCCAGGTTGCCGCTGATGAACAGCACCGGCGCTTCGATCAGGTCGTCCGTTTTGGCGACCTCCGAGTCGATCACCTGCCAGGTCAGCTCGCGCTCCCAGCGCGTTTCGATGTAGCTGGTCAGGTTGGCCAGGTCGCCGCGATGGTGGTTCCAGTCGCCGGCCGGTTCATGCTTGACCTTGGCGGCCAGCACCGGCCGCCGCCCCTTGGACAGGAACAACAGCGACAGGGCGGTCGCCACGCGGGTGTCGTCCTCGGCATGCCCCGTGCCTTTCCAGAACCCCGACAGCTCGTCCTGGCTTTTCACCAGCAGGGCGGCCCCCTCGCGATACCAATCGTGGCGGCCGATGAACCGCTGGTTGGTCAGCCGGCCCACCCGCTCGACCCCGTACAGGTAGTACAAGAGCCATTGCTGGACGCCCTGCATGCCCGGGTTGCTGTGGACGGTGAAGGCCCGCGCCATCCAGGCCTGCGCGCGGTCGACGGCCGTGTTGTCCTCTTGCTCGCCGCAGCAGACGACGCGTCCCTGCTCGACGCGGGCGTCCCCCTCGTTCAGCTTGTCGGCCGCAATGATCAAGGCGGCGATGCCCGCGCAGGTCATGCTGCCGGTGCCGGAGTTGCCAGGCTTATAGCCCCACGAGCCGTCGTCGTTCTGCGTCCGCTGCCAGTAGTCGAGCGCCATCTGCCAGGTCTGGTTGTTCACCGGCACGCCGATCCGCTGCGCTTCGTGCAGTGCCAGCAGGGCGAACTGCGTATTCGAATTGTCGCCGCCCGCCTGCGGATAGCCCCAGGCGCCCTTGAGGGGGCCGGCGCGGTTCTGGTGCTGCTCGAACCAGAGCACGTTGCGGCGGACCAGCGCCTGGCTGGTCTTGGGCTCGGCGGCGCAGAACACCATGGTCTGCAGGGCCACGCCGTAGGTCATGCTCAACTGCTGCTTGCGCAGGTAGTTCAAGGCGCTCTGCACTTGCGGATCGTCGGGAGGCACGCCGCTGTTCAACAGCGCCAGCGTACACAGCGACGTGATGCCGGACGGCACGCCCGGGTGCTCCGGCCACGAGCCGTCCACCCGCTGCTCGCGCCGCAGGTAGGTCACGCCCCGCTCGATGGCCACGCGGACCTGCTCGGCCTCCACCTGGCCATCCGCCCGCTGCGGCTCCGCCAGCCAGGCCAGTGCGAGAAGCAGCAACGGCAACGCTTGAGCACGCAAGTGCATGATGGCCTCTCCAAGCCGGCTTTCCGTCGCGTAGATTTCGATCGCCTGCCTGCCCAGCAACTCATCGTATTGCCAAGCCTCGCAATGGGCAAATCCGCGCCAAGGGCCGGCTTAAGCGTAGCACGCCGAATGCATTTCTCAGTCCGCAGCGCAGACGAGGAAACGCATTCGCCAGCGGTTCGACCTGAATTCTGGCGAATTCAGCTACGCCTGACCGTGGCACCCGGGGAAGCTTCGGGTGCCGTGCCAAGGGGCGGCCTGAATTCTGGCGAATTCAGCTACGCCTGACTTTCGGCGAATGCAGTTGCGCCTGGCGCTGCCGCGCGGCCGTCCGTGCAAGCGCTTCGCTCGCCGGGGTTTACGCCGGCCGGGCCGGTGCCGGCGGCGGCCGCGGCTCGTTGCTGGCCGCCGCTGTGTCCTATAGAATCAGTAGACCGCGCATGCGGCTTTTCACGGGGCGAGGGGCTGGATCTCGCGCCGGCCACCCACCAGACCAAGGAACGGCATTGTCCACCACCAACAAGCCCCGAAGCCTCGGCGACGTTCTCCAAGAGTTCAGCCACCACCGGCGGCTCATGCAGGACGAATTGCAGAAGGTCATCGTGGGACAGGCGGACGTGATCGAGCAGCTCTTTGCGGCCATCTTCACCCGCGGCCACTGCCTGCTGGAAGGGGTGCCGGGGCTGGCCAAGACGCTGATGGTCAGCACCCTGGCCCGCATCCTCGACGTCGGCTTCAAGCGGATCCAGTTCACACCCGACCTGATGCCCTCCGACATCACCGGCACCAACGTCCTGGAAGAAGACGACCAGGGCCGGCGGAGCTTCCGCTTCGTCGAGGGCCCGGTCTTCACCAACATCCTGCTGGCCGACGAGATCAACCGCACCCCGCCTAAGACCCAGGCCGCCTTGCTGCAGGCCATGCAGGAGCGCGAGGTCTCGGTGGGGCAGCAGACCTACCCGCTGCCCGAGCCGTTTTTCACCATCGCCACGCAGAACCCGATCGAGCAGGAAGGCACCTACCCGTTGCCCGAGGCGCAGTTGGACCGCTTCATGTTCAACATCAAGGTCAACTATCCCACGCTGGCCGAGGAAGAGCAGATCCTGGCCGGCACCACCCGCGGCGAACGCCCCGAAGTCCGCAAGGTGCTCTCCGGCCGGGCCATCCTGAACCTGCAGAAGCTGGTCGGCTCCGTGGCCGTCAGCGAGTACATCATCAAGTACGTGTCCCGCCTGGTGCGGGCCACGCGGCCCAAGGACGAATCGGCCCCCGAATTCGTCCGCGAGCTGGTCGATTGGGGTGCCGGACCCAGGGCCGGCCAATTCCTGATCCACGGCGGCAAGGCCCTGGCCGCCATGGAGGGGCGGTTCTCGGTGGCGATCGACGACGTCAAGAAGATAGCGGTCAGCGTGCTGCGGCATCGGATCAGCACCAACTTTCAGGCGCAGGCCGAAGGGATGACCAACGAGGACCTGATCGCCCGTCTGCTGGCGGAAATCCCGACGCCCGAGATACCGAAGTTCGAGAGGTAGGCAGGCGCGCGGGGCTTGCTCGGCAGGCGGCCGTTCGGCCGGCCAGCGCGCCGCGTATAATAGGGACGAGAAGACAGGCGCTCGCACGCCGGCCGCTACACCGGGCAAGCCGACCGCTCGCGCCGCGGCAGGCGGCCGCGCCCACCGCTGGATCTTGAGCCATGGCCACTGCGGAAAAATACCTCAAGCCGGAAGTGATCCGCCAGATAGGCAGGCTCGACCTCCGCGCGCAGTTCATCGTCAAGGGCTTCCTGCAAGGGCTGCACGCCAGCCCCTACCATGGTTTCTCCGTCGAGTTCAGCGAGCATCGCAAGTACACCCCCGGCGACAACCCGCAGGACATCGACTGGCTGGTCTACGCCAAGACCGACAAGTACTACATCAAGAAGTTCGAGGCCGAAACCAACATCACCGGCTACCTGGTCATGGACCTCAGCCGCTCGATGGGCTACACCTACCGCCAGGAGCTGACCAAGTTCGATTACTCAATCTGCCTGGCGGCCGCCTTGTGCTACCTGATGATCCACCAGCAGGACCCGGTGGGGCTGATCACCTTCGACGAAAAGATCAAGAGCAGCCTGCCGCCCCGTTCGAAGCGGGCCCAACTGGGCAACGTGCTCTCGCTGTTGAGCAAGCTCAAGCCGGCCGGCGAGACCGCCATCGCCAAGAGCCTGGTGCAGATTGCCGCCATGCTGCGGCACCGCAGCCTGCTGATGCTGTTTTCGGACCTGCTGGCCGACCCCGAGCCGATCATCAAGGCCCTGCGGCGGCTGCGGCACGGCGGGCACGACGTGATCCTGTTTCATATCCTGGACGAGGCCGAAGTCAGCTTTCCTTTCGACGGCGTGGTCGAGTTCGAGGAGCCCGAAACCCACGCCAAAGTGCAGGTCGATGCCGGCGGCTTCCGCGCCGATTACCTGGCCGAAATGGACTCCTTCCGCGACACGTATCGGCGGGAATGCTTTCAAAGCGGCATCGACTACGTCGCGCTCGATACCAGCATGCAGTTCGACAAGGCCTTGCTGGAGTACCTGGTCAACCGGCAGGCGAGGTACTAGGCCATGGACTTCGTCAATCCCGCCCTGCTGGCCGGCGCCGCGGCCGCGGCGGCTCCGATCATTTTGCACCTGGTGATGCGGCAGCAGCCGCGGCACCTCGAGTTCCCCGCGCTGCGATTCATCCAGGTGCGGCAGGATGCCAACCGCCGGCGGCTCAAGCTGCGGCACATCTTGTTGCTCCTGCTCCGTTGCGCCGCGGTCTGCCTGCTGGCCGCCGCACTGGCCCGGCCCAGCGTCAAGGCCTCGGGCGTGATCGGCGACCAGGAAGCGCCCGTCGCCGCCGCTCTTGTGTTCGACACCGCGCCCCGCATGGATTACCGCCATCAAAACCAGACGCGGCTCGAGGTGGCTCGTGACATCGGGCTCTGGCTGGCCGGGCAACTTCCCCCCGACAGCCAGGTGGCCGTCATCGATTCGCGCCACGGCGAGGCCGCCTTCCAGGTCGACCTGGGGGCCGCCCACGACCGCATCAAGCGGCTGGAGACCGTCGCGGTGGCCCGGCCGCTGGTCGAGACGCTCGAGCAGTCGGCCGAGCAGTTGCGCAAGAGCGAGCTGGAGCGGAAGGAACTGTACGTCTTTACCGACCTGGCTCAGGCCGCCTGGAAAAGGCAAGGCACCAGCACCCTGGCCCAGCGGCTGGCGAAGCTCGACGAAATGGGAATCTACATCATCGACGTCGGCGTCGAAAAGCCCCAGAACTTCGCGCTGGGCGAGGTGCACCTGTCGAGCGAGGTGCTGCCTCGCAGTCGGCCCTGGACGCTGGCCTGCGAAGTGATGGCAACGCAGCCGGGCGCGCGCGTGGTGCAGGCCTACCTGGTCGACTCGGAGGGCAAGCCGCAAAAGAAGGGCGAGGACACGGTCGAGGCCGATCCGCAAACGCCTCGCCCGGTCGAGTTTGCCATTGGCGGCCTGGAGACGGGCACGCACCAGGGTTACCTGCGGCTGGTTGGATCGGATGGCCTGGCCGCCGACGACCGCCGTTGGTTCACCGTCGAGGTCAAGCCGCCGTGGCCGGTGCTGGTCGTTGCATCATCGCCTTCCGAAGCGCGTGCCGACTCGCTTACCCGGGCTTTGGCCCCGCCTGGCTTTCGCAGGACCGGCCAGGCCCGCTGGGACTGCCAGGTCGTTTCGCCGCAGCAGCTCGGCCAGCAGCCGCTCGAATCGTTTCCCGCCGTGGCCCTGGTCGATCCTCCACCGCTGTCGGAAGAGATGTGGAGCAAGCTGCACGTTTACGTCCAGGACGGCGGCAGCCTGGCCATCTTTCTTGGCCCCAGCGCCCAACCGCCTTACAACGGAGTTGGCGGACAAGAGCTGCTGGCCGGCGCCTTGGGCATCCAGGCTCGCTTTCCCGACGGCAACCTGCACGTCGTGACCGGCAACGAGCAGCATCCGATGCTGGCACGCTTCCGCCCGTTGCGAGGGTCCGTCCCCTGGGATGCCTTCCCCGTCTATCGGCATTGGCAATTGGAGCCGGTCGAGCAGGCGGCCGCCGTGCTCAATTATTCGAACAACCGGCCGGCCGTCTTGGAGCGCGTGGTAGGCAAAGGCCGCGTGCTCACCATGACGACGCCCGTCGAGGCCAGGGACGTTTCCGACGACAACCGCTGGAACCGGCTGCCGGTCGGCTTCGAGCCCTGGCCGTTCGTGATGCTCATGGACCAGATGTTTCAGTACCTCGTGGGGAGCACCGACGGGCGGCTCAACTACGCCGCGGGCGAGACGGCCGTCTTGCGGATCGCCTCCGCCCGGCAGTTCTCGACCTACCTGGTCACTACCCCCAGGGGCGATTCGTTCCGCCAGAGTGCCGACGCCTCCGAACAATCGATCGTGATTACCGGCACGGAGCGGCCCGGCAACTATCGCGTCAGGGCTGGAGGAGCCAGCGGCGGGATCGACCGCGGTTTCAGCGTGAATATTCCGGTCGAAGCCAGCGACCTGACGCGGCTCGACGAGCAGCAGCTCAAGCAGATCTGGGGCGAAGCCGACTTCAGGCTGGCCCGCAGCCGCGAGCAGATCGACCGCGAGGTGAACACGGGCCGCGTGGGCCGCGAACTGTTTGGGTTGTTGATCGCGGTCGTGGCGCTGGTGCTGTCGGCCGAGCACGTGCTGTCGAACCGGTTCTATCGCGAGCGGGCCCAGCAGCCGGGCAGGCGGTAAGACGATGCACCTTCTCGGCGAAGTCATGCGGCTGAAGACCGACCCCGTGGGGGGCTATGTCGTGGTCGTGGTCGCCGCCTTGGCGCTGCTGGCTCTGTTGCTGTTGGGGCCGTCGCGCGACCGCACCACGCCCTTTCGCCGCCGCGTGCTGGCGCTGGTGCGCCTGGCGGTGGTCGTGCTGTTGATCCTGGCCATGTTGCGGCCCACGCTGGTCTGGACCAGGACCACCAAGCAGGCGGCCACGCTGCTGGTTTTGCTCGACCGCTCGCGCAGCATGCTGGTGGTCGACGCCGTCGGGCGCAAGAGCCGCTGGGACGCGCTGCGATCGGCGCTAGAGGAGGCTTTGCCGGGAATGGCCAGGCTCGCCAAGGAGGTGGAGGTCAAGGTGTACGCCTTCGACTCCGAGCCGCATTCGCTGGACTTCTCCGAGGGCAAGCTCGATCCGGGCGGCCCGCCGGAGGGGATGCAAACGGCGATCGGGGCCGTCCTGGACGACGTGCTCCAGCGCGAGGCGGGCAAGCGGCTGGCCGGCGTGGTGCTGCTGGGCGATGGCGCGCAGCGTGCCTATGCCCCGCGCGACATGCCGCCTCACGCGGCCGCCCGCCGCATGGCCGATCTGGGCGCCCGGCTTTACACCGTGCCGTTCGGCCAGGCCCGCGGCCCGGGCCAGGCCCGCGACATCGCCCTGGAAGAGCTGCTCACCAATGCCCCGGTGTTCGTCAAGAACCAGCTCGACGTGACCGGCACGGTCCGAGTCGAAGGATTCGTCAACCAGGATCTCCCGGTGCAGTTGCTGGTCGAGGCGGCACCGGGAAAGATGGAAGCCGTCGGCACCAGGCGGCTGAAGGCCCTCGAGGACGGCCAGCGGCTGCCGGTCGATCTCGACTACGTGCCCCAGGTGCCGGGCGAGATCAAGGTCACGCTCAAGGCGGCCACCCGCCCCGGCGAGATGGTGACCACCAACAACGAGATCAGCACGTTCGTCACGGTGCTCAAGGGCGGCTTGAACGTCCTGTACCTTAACGGCGCTCTGCAGCCGGAGCAGAAGTATCTGCGCTGGAGCTTGGACGCCTCCCGCGACATCAAAGTCGATTACTTCCGCATCGACGCGCAGCAGAAGGAAACCCGGCCGACCGACCTGATCGACCGCTTCAAGCCGGGCGCCTACGACGTCTACATCCTCGGCGACTTGGATTCGACGGCCTTCACCAAGGAAGAGCTGGCTGCACTGACGGCGGCAGTCGAGCGTGGGGCCGGCTTCATCATGCTGGGAGGCATCCATAGCTTTGGCGCCGGCGGCTATGGCCGCACGCCGCTGGCCGACGTGTTGCCGATCGAGATCAACCGGCTGGAGCGGCAGAACTTCGGCGAGCCGACCCGGCCAGACCTGCACCTGGCCGGCCGGCTGCGGATGTTGCCCACGCAGTTGGGCTCGACGCAAAGCCTGATGCTGCTGGCCGACCGGGCCGGCAACCAGGCCGCCTGGGAGAAGCTGCCGCCGCTGGAAGGCGGCGCCAACCGCTTCAGCGGAGTGAAGCCCGGCGCCAGCGTGCTGGCCGAAAGCCAGGCGGGCGACCCGTTGTTGGTGGCGGGCAACCACGGCAACGGGCGGGTCATCGCCCTGGCCGTCGACTCGACCTGGCATTGGTGGATGGACGGCTTCGAGTCGGCGCACCGCAGGTTCTGGCGGCAAGTGGTCTTGTGGCTGGCGCGGAAGGACGAGAGCACGGAAGGCAACGTCTGGATCAAGCTGGAGCAACGGCGGTTCGGCCCTGGCACGCGCGTGGAGTTCTCCGCGGGCGCCGAGACGGCCGAGGGCGAGCCGATCGCCGACGCCCTGTTCGAGGCGACCGTGACCTTGCCCGACGGCAAGACCGAGCCGATCCGGCTGCGGCGGCAAGGCGAGCAGATGGTCGGCTCGTTCGCGGGTACCCAGGCCTCCGGCGATTACACGCTGGCCGTCACGGCCCGCCGCGCGGCGGAGTCGATCGGCGCCGCGCGGGCCCGCTTCCTGGTGTTCGACGAGGACCTGGAGTTGAGCAACCCGGCCGCCGATCGCGGGCTGTTGGAGAGCCTGGCGGCCATGACCGCCGGCAAGACCGTGGCGCCCGAGCAGTTGTCGTCGCTGTTCGAAGAGCTGCAGGAGCAAACCCGCGAGCTCGAAGTTCAAAGCGAGTCGAAGGACACCTTGTGGGACAACTGGCCCTTCATGGGCGTCTTCATGGGCCTGCTCATCCTGGAGTGGTTCCTCAGGAAGAAGTGGGGGTTGGTGTAAGAGCTCGTTCCCCACGCTACATGGCCAGGCGCCAGCGGAGGGAGAGAGGGTTACTTCGCTAATTAAGACCAGCGGTTTGAACAGGCCGCGCATGGGCGATTTCGCCGCGCCCCACGGGTCGGACCTGGTCTGTCGCCAGCGAGACTACGGCCACCGTCTGTCCGTCCAGCGTGACAAACTCGACCTCGTAGCCGGCCGTATCATGCACAAGCACAATCGTGCCCAAATCGCCGCGCGCAAGACCGTGGTCGGGAAGATCAACTGCAAGCACGACGGTATCGAGTTCTTTCAGCATTAAGCGTCCTTCTTCAGCGGGAAGGCGGTCACAAACCTTGGCTCGTCCCCACCGGTGTCGATAAACCAAACTGCGCGAATCGAAGGATTCCTGCCATCGGGTGATTCCATTATACCGTCGATGACGTAACGCACGCCAAACGGTGAATCTTCCGCTCGTACACCCTCGTGTTTTTCGGCGTGCGCCAGCAATGCCTCGGCCAATTCCAGCCAATTGTCCGCACTGAATCCGAAGCTCCTAAAGAAGGCCGCTTTGTGGTGGCCATGTGGGTGTGTATCGGACAGCAAGTAGTTAACGATCTTCTCCCGGGGCACCGTGGCGCGTTCAAAATTGGGCAGCTTCATTTGGCAACCATGGGCTTGGCAGGCGGACCGCGTCGCAGGTGGCTCCTAATGATGGTAGTTCCAGTCGCTACGGGAGTATTTCTCGGCGGCCAGGCGGCGTGTCCGCTCCTCGGGCCAGTCGATGAGAACGCCTTCGGCGCACCAGCCGCCGATGACCGCGCGCGAGAGGGCGTCGCGGCCCAGGGGCAGGTTGGCGACGAAATCACGGTGCGAACGGCCGGCCCGATAGCCGGGCTGCCGCGGGGGCATGGCCAGACAACGCTCGATCAGCTCGCATCGAAAGTCGTACAACAGCGTGCCGTGATAGAGCACATGGTCGCGCTTCACGCGGAGGCTGTTCCCCGAAAACTTGCGCGCGTCGGCCAGCGCCAGGTCGCTGGTGCCTTGCCGCCTCACGCCGGGCACCAGCGGCCCAAGGCAATCCGCCAACCGCCCCAAGACATAGGCATGGGCGGTTTCGATCGACCGCAGGGCCGGGCGGGATTGCAGGCTCAAGACCACCGCGTACATCAGCGACCCCGGACCCGTGATAATGGCCGCTCCGCCGCTGGCCCGGCGGAAAATCGGAATTCCGAGCTGTTGACACGCCGTCTCATGGACCTCGGCCGCGACCCGCGACGAACGGCCCAACACGACCATCGGGGCGGACGGCTCCCACAATCGCAATACCTCGGCGGCGCCGCCGGCGGCCTCGGCCTGGTCCAGCAACGCCTCGTCGAGCGCCAGGTTCTCTTCCGCGGTCGGCAAGGTGAGTTCCAGTCGCAACATGCAAGAGGGTCGCGCGTCGGGGTGATAAGCGCCTCTCGCTGGCGCGTGGGGTGAATGCGCCTCTCGCTGGCGCGTCGGGTTAGTATGCCTCTCGCTGGCGCGTCGGGTTAGTGTGCCACTCGCTGGCGCCCCTCGACGGGCTCGGGGCGGGTCGAGCCCGCCGAAACCCGCGTCGGGTTGGTATGCCGGCGGCCGCTTGACTCGATCTTCGGCCTTCCTACACTTTGGTTAGCCTGGCGCGCCACGACCGTCGACCGACGCTCCAGGCTGGGCCGTCGAAAGCGGCCGTCACCGCAGGAACCCTTCACGAGCCGCCCATGTCGTCTCCCGCCGACCCTCGAAACACCTTCCCGCCCGAGGGGCGGTTGCCCCCGGTCGAGCCGCCCAGCGCCGGCTTCATCGTGCAGTTGTTCGTCATCCCGGCACTGATCGTGATCATCATGTTCATGCTGGGCGCGGGGATCAAGTGGCTGGTCGATCGCGGCAGCGACCCGGCGGCCTACGTGGAGGCCATCGAGCGTGACAATGCCGCCCGCTGGCAGGCCGCCCACGACCTGGCCGACATGCTGCGTAAAAGCCAGAACGAGCCGATGAAGCGCGATCCCCGCCTGGCAAGCCAGTTGGGCGACATCCTCAGGCGGCAGATCGACAGCGGCCGGATGGATGAGGAGTCGCTCAAGCTGCGGATCTATCTGTGCCATGCACTGGGCGAGTTCACGGTGCCCGAAGTCGTCGATCCGTTGCTGCTGGCGGCCCGCACCCAGCGGGCCCAAGAGGAAAACGTGGTGCGGTTCTCGGCGCTCAAGGCGCTGGCGGTCTTCCTGTCCGGCCGTACCGAGGCGTTGGCCGAACGGCCCCAGATCGAGGAGCTGCTGCTGAAGTCGTCGCGCGATGAGCAGCCCTTGATCCGTTCGACGGCCGCCTTTGCGCTGGGCGCGCTGGGCACCACCCAGGCCACGGCCCGGCTGCGGCAAATGCTCGGCGACGGTTATCCCGACGTGCGATTCAACGCCGCCACCACGCTGGCCAGGCACGGCGACGCACGTGCGGTGGACGTGCTGGCCGAGATGCTCGAACCCGGCCAGGCCGAGGCGATTGAATACGAGCAGGAAGCCGGCGCGCGTGAATCGAAGCGCGATCTGATCCTGGTGAACGCGTTGCGGGCCAGCCGCGAGCTGGCCGACAAAAGCCCGGATGCCGATCTGGACGAGCTGCGGCGGGCCGCCACCACGTTGAGCCGTTCCGATTTGCCCGCGGGCATCCGCGTGCTGGCCGACGAGCTGCTGATCGAACTCAAGAACCGAGGCTAGCGGGAGCGAGGCTAGCGGGGCGCGTCATCAAGGAGCCGAACATGGCAAGCAATGCGGAAGTGATCGAGATGCTCAAAGCCGCCTACAGCATGGAGCTGGAGACGGTGATGAACTACCTGGCCAACAGCATCAACCTGGACGGCGTGCGGGCCGAGGAGATCAAGAAATCGCTGGCCGTCGACATTACCGAGGAGCTCGGTCATGCCACCCAGTTGGGAAATCGGATCAAGCAGATCGGCGGCCTGGTTCCGGGCTCGCTTGCGCTGAAGCTGGGCAACCAGACACAGCCCACCGACAACACCACCGACGTCGTCGGCGTGATCCGCGCGGTGATCGAGGCCGAGGAAGCCGCCTGCGCCCAGTACAAGAAGATCATCCGCGCCACCGACGGCGAGGACTACGTGACGCAGGATCTTTGCATCCAACTGCTCACGGCCGAGGAGCAGCACCTGGTGCTCTTCAAGGGTTTTCTCAAGGAATACACCCAGGCCTAAGGAACGACAATGAGCGGGCGGCCTGGTTCAGCATGGGGTTGAGACGCGTCCTGTTGGGTTGGGCCAGAAGCACCCCAAAACACTCGCTGTCGGCGATAGCACTCGAAAATCTTTAGAGATTTTCGGTCTCCATAACCCATTGCCGCCATGGCAGTTCCATCCCGGCCCCCCTGGCTTGGTAAACTTTTCTGTTTGCAGCCTGACTTACTGTCGGCCACATTCTCTTGAAGGACCCGGGGCCTCGCATTCGCGGGGCTTCTGGCGCCCTGCCCGCCACGAGACATCGTTCGACGGGCTGCCGGATGATTTTTGCAGGGGGGAGAGCAGTTGGCCCCGCCGGGCAGGCCGGCCGGGGCACGCTTGGACGAGGACAACCATGAGACACGCATCCGCTTTGTTTGCCAGTTTGTTGTTGACGGCCACGGCCAGCGCCGGGCTGCCATACGCCCAGCAGGCGTACCGGCTGGAGTACCAGACGGTGCTCGAACAGCGGCAGGTGACGGCCTACCGCGTCGAGTGCGAGACGGTCTACGACGAGCAGAAAGTGATCAGCTACCGTCCGGTTTGGGAGACCCAGATGCACGAGCGGCGCTACACGGTCGCCCGTCCCGTCTGGGAGACGAGCGAGCGGGAAGAACGCTACACGGTCCATCGCCCCGTGTGGGAGACCCGCATCGAGGACCGCAGCTACGACGTGGTCCGCAACGTGTTCGAGACGCACCAGCGCGAAGAGAAATACACCGTCCACCGCCCCGTGTGGGAAACCACCGAGCGCGAAGAACGCTACACGGTCCGCCGTCCGGTCTGGGAAACCACCGAGCGCGAGGAAAGCTGCACGGTCATGGAGCCGCAGGTCACCTATCGGCCCGTGCAGGTCGACCAGGGCTGCTTCGTTGATCAGCAAGTCTGCGTTCCCGGTCCCGTGCGCAACCGGCTGGCGTGGCACCCGGGGGCCTGCGTGGTCGATCCGCTCACGGGACAAACCGTCTTCCAGCGGGGCGGCCTGCATTGGACCCCGGTCCAAGCGCCCGCCCGTCTGGTGACCCAGCGCGTCTGGCAGTCCAACATCGTCACGCACCAGGTGCCGCAGACCACGTTCGTGGCCCGCGTGATGACGCGGAAGGTACCGGTGCAGGTCTGCCGCTACGTGGATGAGCAGCACGTGCGCCGCGTTCCGCAGCAGGTCTGCCGCATGGTGCAGGAGGAGCACGTGCGGCAGGTGCCGTACACCGTTTGCAAACCGGTTACCGAGCGAGTGGAGAACAAGGTACCGGTGCAAGTCTGCCGCATGGTGCCTCAAGAGGTGGTCCGCAAGGTGCCGGTGACCACCTGCCGGATGGTGCAGGAACAACGCGTCGAACAGGTGCCCGTCCGCGTCTGCCGCCAGGTGGCCGTGGAACAGACGGTGCGCGTGCCCCGGCTGGTCGAGAGGCGGGTCCCGGTCACCTATACGTATTGCGTGCCCCGAACCGTGGTCTGCCGTATTCCGGTCGACGAGTGCGGCGTGCCTTTGCCGGTCGCCGCCCCGCCGGTAATCAGCTCTCCCAGCGACCGGCCTTACAATGGCCAGGCCCCCGCGCCGGGCGCCGCGCCTTCCAATGGAAGAGCAAGGCCGAACGGCGATCAGCGGCCTCAAGACAATGGCGAGGGCCTCCGTGCACCGCGGATCGATCCCGGCGAAGACGTGCCCGAACCGGTAGACGAGGAAGCGGCCGACGCCGAAGCGGGCTCGGAGGCCTGACTCGTCCCGGCCGGTTGACTACAGGCCGGCAACAATCCAGCGCCCGGGGCATGGGCCGCCGTTTGGCCCGTGCCCCGTTTTTTTTATCACAAGACCCGGCGGTCGATCCTTGCGGTCTATTCCTCGGGCCGCGCCGGGCCTGGTTTGGCTCCGGAATTCCGCGGCTCCAGCGCCGGTTCGACGTCGAGCACCATCAGCGCCACATCGACGAGTTTTTTGCTTTTGACGCTGGCCAGGCTCTGCAGCCGCTGGTAGGCGGCGTGTTCGTCGAGGCCCGCGATTTTCATCAACAGGCCCTTGGCCCGCTCGATCACCTTGCGGTCCTCGAGGGTCTTTCGCAGCGCGGCCGCTTCCGTCCGGGCGGCATCCAACTCGCGGAAACGGTGCATGGCGACCGTAATCGCCGGCCCCAGGTCGGCATCGCCGATCGGCTTGACCAGGTAAGCCATCACGCAGCCTGCCTCGGTCCGGCGAATCGTGGCCGGATCGTGGTAGGCGCTTAACAGCACGACGGGGACGGGCGACTGGCGGCAAACCTCGACCGCCGCTTCAATCCCGTCCATGTCGGGCATTTTGATGTCGGTGAGAATGAGATCGGGTTGCAGCGAGCGGCACGAACTGACCAGGTCACGGCCGTTCGAAACGGCCGCCACGACTTCGTGACCCAACTCCATCAGCGATTCGCTCAGGTAGGCCCGCATGTGGGGTTCGTCGTCGGCCACGGCGATTCGAAGCGTCTCGCTCATCTAGGCACTCCGCCGCCAGTGCAGGACGATTTCCGCGCCCCGCCCGCGGCCGGCTCCCAGCGAGATGCGGCCGCCATGCGCCTCCACAATCCGCTTGGTAATCGGCATTCCCAACCCGGTTCCATGAGTCTTTGTGGTGTAGAACGGCTCGAAAATCCGCTGCCGCTGCTCGCTGTTGAGACCCGGCCCATTGTCGATCAGCGACACGCGCACGGCGGGTGCCTGGTCCAGTTGATCCAACGACCAGATCACCTCCAGCGACACCGGATCGCGGCAGGCCGTCAACGAATTCTCCAGGATGTTGCGGAACGCCTGGGCCGCGGCAAAGCGGTCGACCTCGCAACAGGCGTCCAAGTCGCGTCCGACTTCACTCAATCGCACCTGGCGGCCCTGGCGCACGGGGCCTACCTGCGACCAGGCCTCGTGCAGGATGTCGACCAGGCTGCACGGCTGCCGATTCAGCCTGATCGGGGCCGCGTAGGCTCGCACACCATCATACAGGTGATACAGGTCCTGCTGCGCCTCCTGGATGCCGGCCAGCAGTTGTTCGGCTTCGCTCTGGCCCTTGATGCGTTTGGCGAGCATGCTCAGGCAGGCCTGGCTTCGCTGCAAGGCATTGCGGCTTTCGTGAGCCAGGCCGGCCACCATCTGGCCGATGGCGGCCAGTCGTTCGGACTGCAGCAGCAGTTCCTGGGCTTCCTTGAGGTTGGTGATGTCCTGCCCGACCAGGAGCAAGCTGTTGCCGCGATCGTGGCCTTCCAATCCGCGGGCGTTGAAGACCATCCAGCGGGTGCTGCCATGCCGGCATTGAACGGGGCTCTCAAAACCCTCGCCCGGATTGCCGGCACGTGCCAGCTTGATTTTTTCAGCGACCGCCTGCCGATGCTCGGGGGGCAGAAACAACTCGCAGTAATCCTGTCCCTCGACTTCGCCAGCCGTGTAGCCGGTGAGCGTCTCGGCGAACGGGCTGAAATAGGCGATGTGCCGTCCTTGGAGGATCAGGATCATGCACTGGGCCGCCTCCACCAGGCTGCGAAATGCCATTTCGCTCCGCGGATCGACCAGAATGGCGCCGGCAGCCGTTTCCACTTGAGCGACTCCTTTCGTCCCCATTCATAAGGTCGGCTCAGCGATCAAAGACCATGAAATCCGTGCCGCCAACTTTCAAGAAAAGCTGGTTGATCCTCCGGCCGATCCCCGATATATAGTTGCGGCGGTTTGTCCATGGCGGGCAGCCCGCCATGCTTGGATAGCGCTTCGTGCGCATGTCGCGCACTCAGGGAACTCGCTTCCCTTCTTGACTGGCCTGGCGCGCAGCGGCCCTCGTGGGGCCCTTGTCGTATGCTGCAGCGGGTCGGCGTCACCCCCCCTCTGGTGCATCGTCACGGTGTTTTCGTACCCCGGTGCGTTTCGAAACCGATTCACCGCCCGCGAATGGAATCTGACAGGGGAGTAGAGGAATTTGGCAATGACCCGACCGACAGTGTATCTCCACGCGAGCGACCCGCTGAGCCGCCGCCACCTGGCCCAGCTCGCCGCGCCCTTGGACGTCATCTCCCTCGACCAAGAGCCATCCGCTCGAATGCCGGCCGGCCTCCATCCCCCGGGCTGTCTCGTGCTCGACATGTCGCTCGATGCCCCGCGCGGCCTCGCGCTGCAAGCCGACCTGATGGCTCGTGGAGTCGGCCTTCCGGTGATTGCCATCACGGCGCACGGCGAAGTGGCCACTGCGGTGGCTGCGGCCAAGGCGGGAGCGGTTGCGGTCTTCGACCGGCCGCTGGCGGCCGAGCGGGTCGCGCAAGCCATCCATCAAGCAATCGAAGTCGACCGTCGCAACCAATGCCAAGCGGGCCAGTCGGCTTCGATCGCGCGGCGCATCGACGGCCTCTCGGCCCACGAGCGAACGGTGCTGGAACTGGTGGTCGCGGGCAACCCCAACAAGGTCATTGCGGCCAGGCTGGGTTACAGCCTTCGCAGCGTCGAGGCCTGGCGGTCGAAGGTAATGAAGGTTCTCGGGGCAAGATCCTTGGCCGACCTGGTGCGGTTGTGGCTGGCGGCGCGGGTGCCGGCGCCTCACTGGAACACGCTTCCGGCAACGGTGACCCATGTTGAGGAGTTGAAAACCGCATGACCACACTCGACTGCCGGATCCTGTTGGCTGAGGATTGCGCCGACACCCAGCGGCTGATTTCGCACATGTTGCGCAAGGCGGGCGCCGAGGTCACCGTGGCCGCCGATGGCCAGGCTGCGGTGCAGTGCGTCGTCGATGCCGACGCGGAAGGCCGGCCCTTCGACTTGATCCTGATGGATATGCAGATGCCGGTCCTGGACGGTTTCAGCGCCACCAGGCGGCTGCGTCAAGATGGCCATCGGGGACCGATCGTCGCCTTCACCGCGCTGGCGGCCTCGGGCGACCGCGAAGCGTGCATCGGCGCCGGCTGCGATGAGTACCTCACCAAGCCGGTCGAGCGAGAGAGGCTGCTCGGGGTGATCTCGAGCTTTGCGAAAAAAGGGCAGGCCGGTGGAAAGCTGTCGGCCTGAGTCCGTGAGTGTCGCGCCGCGGGGTGCCAGGGAGATCCGGCTTCTCATCGCCGACGATCAGCCGCTGGTCCGGACGGGACTGGCCCGCTGGTTCGCGAACACCGAACTGAAGATCGTCGCCCAGGCCGATCGGGTCGAGGACCTGGTGCGCCTGGCGATCGAACAGGCCGCCGACGTGGCCCTCATCGAAACCCACCTGGGCGGCCGCGACGTTTTACCCTGCCTGGCGGAGATCAGGTGCCGGCGGCCGGCCACGGCGGTACTGATCTTTTCGGCCTACGACAATTCGGCCGATGCGGCCCGCGCCTTGGATGCCCAGGCCGCGGGCTTCCTGCTCAAGACGGCCGGCCGCGAGCGGTTGCTCGAAACCATCCGGCTGGTGGCCGGCGGAAGGACCGCCTGGCAAGCCCGGGATGCGCGGCGGTTGCGACGGGCCCTGGCGGCGCCACCGACCAACGGCGACGTCGGTTCGGCCCTGACGGCTCGCGAGACCCAAGTGCTGAGTCAACTGGCATTGGGCTTGACCAACCGAGAGATCGCGCAAGTGCTTGCGATCAGCCCCGAAACCGTCAAGGAACACGTCCAGCGCGTGCTGCGCAAGATCGGCGTCCGCGACCGCACCCAGGCGGCCGTCTGGATGGCCCGGAAGCGGCGTCTGTCTTGAAGCAGTATCTGCGCTTAGTCCACCATCGGGGGCGGGTCTTCGCCGTATTTCGCCCTGTAGGTGGCGGCGAACTGGTCCTTCAGTTCGGGCTTGCAGACAAAACACTGCGACTGGGGCCGATCGTGCGACGTGCACCAGTCGCCTTGTTCCTTGAAGTCGGCTACCAGGCTGAAATCGCACTGGGCGCACACCGATTCAGGAATCCCATGCTCTCCGCACCAGTCGCGGCCCGCATAGTTGTGCAGGCCCTCGTCCGGCTTTGCGGCGGCCTTCGTTCGAGCCGAGTCGCCCCCCGGATTGTCGTCGGCGCTCGTGCAGCCGCCCATGGCAACCGCCACGGACAACACAACGCAATGGGCCAGTACCGTTCGCTTCATGAACTGTTCTCCTTGCATTTAAACGTTGATCAAGCAGAGTGGGTTACACCTCGACTGGTTCGCGCGGCAGCGGATCGGGGCCGGCCGCCCTGGCCCGGCGACGCGCAAAGGGCGATTCGAACACGACGTAGAGCACGCGCACCACCAACAGCGACATGATCATGGCGCTGGTGACGCCGCCGATCACCACCGTCGCCAGCGGCCGCTGCACCTCCGCCCCCATGCCGGTGCTGAAGGCCATGGGCAAAAAGCCCAACGCGGCCACCAAAGTCGTCATCAGCACCGGCCGCAGCCGGGTGACCGCCGCTTCCATGACCGCCTCGTCCAGCCCCCGGCCCCGCGCGCGAAGCTGCCGGATGTAGGAAACCAGGATCATGTCGTCCAGCACCGCCACGCCCGACATGGCGATGAAGCCAATGGCCGCCGAAATCGAAAAAGGCATGTCCCGCAGCCAGAGAGCAACCACTCCGCCGACCGCGGCAAAGGGCACCGCCGTGAACACGCGCAGCGTGTCGAGCATGTTCCCATAGGTCACGTACAACAGGCCCAGCACCAGGGCCAGGGCCAGCGGCACCACGACGAGCAGCCGCTTGCGCGAGCTGATCATGTGCTCGAACTGGCCTCCCCACTCCAGCCGATACCTGCCGGCAGGCAGTTGCACCTGTTCCGAAATCCGCTGCTGGGCCTCGGCCACGAAGCTGCCGATGTCGCGGCCTCGCACGTTGGCGGTGACGGTGATTCGCCGCTGTCCCCACTCGCGGGTGATCGTGGCCGGCCCCGAGACGAGCCGGATGGAGGCCAGCCGCGAAAGAGGGATCCGCTCGCCGCGCGCGGTCATGACCAGCACTTCGCCCAGCGCCGCGGCACTTGAGCCGACGTTGTCGGGCAGCCGCACCACGAGCGGGAAGCGGAACTGCCCCTCGAAGACCTCCCCCAGCGGCAAGCCGCCCATCGATTCGACCAGTTGCAGCACCGTGTCGGCCGGCACTCCGTAGCGGGCGATTTGTGCCTGGTTCACTTTTATTTCCAGCACGGGCTGGCCGGTAATCTGCTCGGTACCTACGTCGGCGCTGCCCGCGATGCCCCCTAGCACGCGCTCGATCTCCTGCGCCTTGGCCACCAGAACGTCGAAATCGTCGCCGAACAGCTTGACCGCCAGGTCGGAACGCACGCCGGAAACCATCTCGTTGAGCCGCATCTCGATAGGCTGGGCCATGGCCAGCCGTTGGCCGGGCAGGCTGCGCAGCTCTTTCTCGACCAGCTCGGCCAGTTGCGACTGCGTGGAGGCCTTGGTCCACTGGCTGCGGGGCCGCAGCGTGATGAACAAATCGGTCAGTTCCATGCCCATCGGGTCGGTGGCGACCTCGGCCGTTCCGATGCGGCTCCACACGTGCCGCACTTCGTCGGGAAAGGCGGCCAGGACCGCTCGTTCCATCTGGGTGTTGTATCGGATCGATTCGGCCAGATCGGTGCCGGCCAGCCGCACCACGTTGATGGCCAGGGCCCCTTCCGACAGCCGGGGCACGAACTCGCTCCCCAGGTTGGGGGCGATGAAGCCGAAAACCGTCACCACCAGGGCGGCGGCCAGGGCGATCACGGCAAACTTCTGCCGCATCGCAAACCGCAGCACGGGAGTGTGAATGCGATGGGCCAACCGCATCAGCAGCGGCTGGCGGTGCTCGATTCGCCGCGGCAACAGCAGGCTGGCCAACACCGGCATCAGCGTGAGCGACAGCACCATCGAGCTGGCCAGCGCCAGAACAACCGTCAGCGCCATGGGGCGAAACAGCTTCCCCTCGATTCCCTCCAACGTCAGGATCGGCAGATACACGATCATGATGATCAGTTCGCCAAACAGCGTCGGCCGCCGCACCTCGACCGCCGCGTCGCGGACCACTTCCAGTCGGCTGCGTCCGGCGGCCTGTTCCTGGCCGATGTGCCGCGCGCAGTTCTCGACCATCACCACCGAGCTGTCGACGATCATGCCAAAGTCGATCGCCCCCAGGCTCAGCAGGCTGGCCGCGATCCCAAAGCGAAGCATCCCCGAAAAGGCAAACAGCATCGACAGCGGGATGGCCAGGGCCACGATCAGCGCGGCGCGGATGTTTCCCAGGAACAAAAACAGCACGGCCGTGACGAGCAATCCGGCCTCGAACAGGTTGGTGCGCACCGTGCGGATCACGTGGTCTACCAGCTCGGTCCGGTCGTAAACGGTCGTTATTTCGACGTCGGCGGGCAGGCTGAGCTGGTCCAGCTTGTTTTTGAGGGCCCAGGTCGCCTCGTGGCTGTTCTCGCCCATCAGCATGAAACCCAAGCCGAGGACCGCTTCTCCCTTACCGTTGGCGGTGACTGCGCCGCGGCGGACGGCATGGCCGATGGCCACGTCGGCCACGTCGG
Organism: Pirellulales bacterium; assembly: GCA_040901675.1. Taxonomy (GTDB): domain Bacteria; phylum Planctomycetota; class Planctomycetia; order Pirellulales; family JAICIG01; genus JBBDNX01. Next base: position 20,090 of record JBBDYJ010000011.1, read on the forward strand.
CCAGGCGGACCGGCACGCCGTCGTGGGCCGTCACCACGATGTCGCCGATCTGCTCCAGGCTGGTCGTGCGTCCGATGCCGTGCACCAGCAGCATTTCGCCCGACTGGCGGACCACCCCGCCGCCCACGTTGCGATTGTTGCCTGAAATCGCCTCCACGACCGCGTCGAACGTCAGACCGTGCTTGGCGAGCCGCAGGGGATCGATGCGGACCTGGTATTCTTTCTCGTAGCCTCCCCAACTATTGATTTCGGCCGTGCCCTTCACGGTCCGCAGCACCGGCTTGATCATCCAGTCCTGCACGCTGCGCAGGTGAGTCAGCTTTGTAATCCGCTCCTCTTCGCTCAACGTGGAGTGGTCATAGCCCCGGCTGGTGAGGATGTAGTGGAACACCTCCCCCAGGCCGGTCGAGACGGGACCCAGCATGGGCCTCTCGACGCCCCGCGGCAGTTGCGCCGTGGAAAGACGCTCGTGAATCAGTTGCCGCGCGAAGTAAACGTCGGTCCCGTCTTCGAAAGTAGCCACTACCTGCGACAATCCGAACTTGGAGATCGAACGCAGCTTGTCCAGGTTCGGCAGCCCGCTGATCACCTGCTCGATGGGAAACGTGATTTGCTGCTCGACCTCTTCGGGTCCCAGCGATGGCGCCGTCGTGTTGATCTGCACCTGGATCGGCGTGGTGTCTGGAAAGGCGTCGATGTCGAGCCGCGCCAGCGACGCCGCTCCCAGCGCCGCCAGGGCGGCGGCCAACAGCACCACCAGCAGCCGGTGCCGCAACGAGACGTCGATCACCCAATTGAGCACGCAGAAGCTCCTCGCCGCGTGTTGTTCGAACCTGGCTGGTCAGCCCGACCGGGCTGTTACTTGTGACAGTCCGCTCATCCCGCCCCCAGGTTGTTCTTCAGCAGGGCCGCCCGCAGCACGGCGCTGCCCCGGCCCGCCACCACTTCACCGGGCAGCACGCCGGCCACCAGCTCGGTGAACTGATCGAGCTTGGCGGCCGGGCGGACGGTGCGGGTGTGGAACACCTTGGGAGCGTCCTTCTTGAAAAAGTTCTTGTCGCGCACGAAAACGACGTGGCACGAGCCGTCCCAGTGGATTGCCTCACTCGGCACGGCGATGGCCTGGCTCTCTTCGCGGAGCACGATCTGTCCGCTGCCGTAACTGTGGGCCCGTAAATCGCCGGAGCGATTCTCCAGCGTGGCCCGCACCGTCACGGTGCGGGTCCTTGGGTCCACGGCCGTGCTGATCCAGGTCACCTGGCCCGCCGCCTCGCGCGTGCCGCCGTCGGGGCGGAATCGTACCTTCTGGCCCAGGGCGAGATGGCGCGAGTCTTCCTGCCGGGCGTGCAGCGTCAGCCACATCTGGCTCGGATCGGCCAGCACGAACAGTGTCTTGGCCGGCTCGACCACTTCGCCGGCCACTACTTCGAAATCGACCACCACCGCGTCGAACGGCGCCGTGATCGGTATCAGGTTGGCTGTGGTGGTCTCGGGATTCAGGCCGTCGGTAAGCTCCTTTGGCAGGCCCAAAAACTGCACCCGCTCGGCCAAGGCTTCATCGGGCAGATCCATGAGCTCGTCGGCATCCACCGGCAGCCCCAGGTTCACCAGTGCCTGGCGTGCGCCCAGCAGGCTGATCCGCGCCGCGCTCAGCTCGGCCCGGCCCTCGCGAAGCTGCCGCTCGGCCAAGGCCGAAGCCACCGCCTCCAGCCGATCGAGCGCCTGTTGCTTCAGCCGGGTCTGCACCACGGCCTGCAGCAAGGCCGCCTTGGCCCTGCCCACTTCGGCCGCGTCGATCAGGGCCAGCACGTCGTGCTGCTTCACTTGCTGGCCGAGCTCGGTTTCGACCCGCCACACCGTTCCGGCCACACGGGGCGCCAGATGAGCGACCCGCGACTGGTCGTAGATCACTTCGCCGGCCGCGTCGATCGACTCGGTGATCGGCCGCCGTTGGACCACCTCGACCTGGACGCCCGCCCGCTCCACCGCATCGGCCGAAGCAAATTGCACGCGGCGGCGATAGAGCTTGCAACGGCTATTGTTCTCGGGGCGCTGGGTCAGCGCCAGGGCCCGGCGCGAGCGCGCCAAGTCGTCGCCGGAAAGCTGGGGCGGATCGGTCAACTGGGCCACGTCGGGATGACAGAGCGGGCATTGGTGTACTCCGTGCTCGCCGCACCACCCGTAGTCCTTGCCCAGCGGGAGCACGTCCGGCTGGCACTCCACGCAGCCCGACTCCGGCACGTCGTGCGCGGCGCACCAATCGTCGATGCTGGCGTCGCCGCCGCTCCAAAGCGCCGAGAACTTCGGCACCGCCCAACCGTTGCGGTGGCCCAGGTACGCCGCGGTGGCCAGGCCGGCCAACACCAGCAGCGTGGGCAGCACGTGGCCCGCCCGGGTGTGCCACGGCAGGGGTGACCGGCTCTCGGGAATGGCGAGAGTCGATTGGACGGACTGTTTGTCGTCGACCAGTTGATTGGATTCGGACACGGCGGACACTCCTGGACAAACGCGGCGGAACTCGTGGGGAGCACGACGCTGCCGGCGGGACTGGCGCAGCGACGGCGCTGCGCGAGCCGGCAGAACAACGAGAAGAGATCCGCTTAGAGCGTCAGCGACGATATGCGGGCGCGCAGCGCGCGGCCCGCCGGCGGGGGTGGCCAGCAATCGGCGTCGATCGGAGCCCCCACGGTGGCCGAGGCTGTCTCAAGGGCATTCGATGCCGGCGGCGCGAGAGAGGTGAGCTGAAGGTGCAGGTCCCGCTCGGTGCCTGCTGAGTTGGCGACGACAACCGGCAATGCTCCCTCGCAGAAGCAGGTCCGGCCGGGATGACCCGGTTCGGATCGGCACGGTCCATCCGGGTGGTCATCGTCGGGCCGTGCAGTCCCTTCATCCGGTTGCCGCGAGGTGCAGCAGGGCGCCGGGGCTGATGCCTGGGCGGTATCCCGCCGCTGCACTTCTCCCTGGCAGCCCCCCTCATCGGCGCAGCACGAATAGGGGCATCCGAGAATGCTCGCGATCACGAGGTGGACAAAAAAGCCGCGCATTGCAGTAGACAACCTATCCGAGGGGGCCTCCACCTATGCTAGGCCACCCCCGACCGCCGGTCAACGCCAAGGGCTTTTTTGATGTTCGCTTTTGGATGGGCATGACGTTGGCCATTCGCGACGCGCTCCCTTTTCAAGGGCCGGTTGCTGGTCTCCATTAAGCGCCCACTGGCAGCCTTGGCGACCAGTCGGATTGTTTCGCCTCGACCCCAGCCGTCTATGTCTCAGCTGGGGTCGTTTCGTTTGCGGCAGGGTGACCGAGAGGAAGGTAGCTGAGTTATAATCGGCAATCCGGGCCGCCATTCAAGCTGAAGCCCCGCGTGGGTTCAACCCACCCTGCCCCTCGTTTTCCCGGATTTCTGCGCGCCCCCGGACAACCAGTCTGTCGTTATTCTGACGGCCTATCGCAAGATGTGCCAGGATTTACGGGACCTGCCTGCCCTTTTTTCGCCTTTTTAGCCACAGATTCCCAAGGCGTCGTCTTGTCCGCCTTTGATGCATCAATGGCCGCTTCAACGACATTCCTGGTGCTCGGTCGCGCTGGTTTTTTCATCAATCCACCCTTAGTTTTTCGGTCCATTGACAGCCTCCATCGGAACGAGTGGGCCGATAGCAGTTACTCCAGAACAATGCTCGGCGATCTTATCGACCACCGCAACTTGCTCAGGTAAGGCATTAGCAATTTGCAGACCAAGGGACTTGGCTTCGTCAATATCAATTACGAACGAATGTGTAGGGTAGTTCTCCACAAGGCTTCGTGCAATGCGGGCTGCACTTTCCTTGTCGAACCTTCTCCCCAAAAGCCTCTTGGCGTATACGCCGATCAGCCGGACTCCGGCCGCGTACTTCCGACCTGGAGACTCGAGCGCTCCCGGTGCTCGGCCAGGTTGGCTTGCTCCTGGTCGTAGTCCAGACCCCGGCGAAGAGACCATGTCTGCGGCGAAAGCACCCCGGCCGAAAACTCGATCTTGGCCACGTGCGCTTCCTTGAGCACGTCGCGCACGGCCAGCGAGGGACCGGCCGCCTGGATCTGCACGATTTGCCTCACTTCGGCGGGCAGGCGGCCGGCGCCGATCGCCGCCTGGACCACCCGCCACATCAACTCCAGGTCGTCGGCCACCTGCTGCGCTTGCAGCCGCTCGAACATCTTCACCGCGGGCCCCTCGGCCACCATGGTCGAAGCATAGGCGGCGTTCGAGGCGTCGCTGGTCAGCATGAACTCGGGCATCACCAGGCGGCTGGCGATGGCCCGCAGCTCGGCCTGCAAAACGGTCACATAACTGCCCGCGTTGAGGCCGGCCGCCGGGAAGTCGTACTCGATACCGCCGCTGGAGTCGAGGATCGTGCCCGGCGCATAGCGGCGAAAATGCGTGGTCTTGCCGGTGCCGGCACGCGTGACGCTCACGTCGGCCTGCCCGGCGGCAAGCTGCTGGACGGCCGTCCTCGAACTCGAATGGTGCTTGCGAATGATGGCGATCGCCGACTGGATCTCCGACACCACGCTCATGTTCCGCAGCAGCTTCTCGGCCCGCCTCAGGTTCTTGCGGACCGGATAGAACAACGGCAGGCCGCGCTTCTGGTTGGCGTCGACGTTTGCCTTGCGATGCTGCACCTCGGCCGGTTCGATCGGCTCGCCATCCACGTAGTAGGCCAGCACCGTCTCCACGTCGTCCGGCTCGGTTTGAATCCCGAACCGGGCCGCCGGGTCGTGCGCCAAGGCCTGCGGCGTGCTGACCTGGGCCGGTTCGACGAAGCGCACGCGCGTGGCGCCGCCGACGCCGACGAACAGCCGCAAGAAGACTTCGCCGTCGCGGTCGCGCCGCAAAACGATCTCCTGCTGCCGGCGGTGCCACTGGTTGTCGCGCACAAAGCCGTCCACGACCTCCTGGACCCGGGCCAGCAGGGCGCCGGGCGCCTCGCGGCCCTTGCAGCCTACCGCCCGGTACGTGTGCCCGGCGCCGACGATGTAACTGACGCGGTTCTCATGGCCGTTGATGGCGAACTCGTTGGTCAAGGCGAGCCAGCGGCAGTGATCGCGGATCTCGCCCAGGGTTTGCTCGTTGTCGAAGGCGGCGGCCGCGGCATATTGGCCGGCATCGCCGCCGTGGGCGCCCAGCGCCAGCCAGCGCGTGCCCTCCGAGTCGAAAAAGGCCTCCCGCGGGTCGACGAAATCGTCCCACATTTCGTCGTAGGCTTCGAGCAGCCGCGTCTCGAGCCGCTTGAGCCGGCCATTGCCTCGCCGGTTCGACTTGTTGCGCCTGGTCATGGTATGGCTCCTCTGCCTTGCGATTGAAGGTTGCCTTGTCATTGAATGCCCAGCCGTCCGCCCAGGCCGTCGTCCGGCTCGGGCGGGCTGAGCATCTCCAGCGCCAGCCGGATCGCCATTTCGGCGGCGTCCGGACCGTCGTCGTGATCGCCGGCGGGAAAGTCCTTGAGTTGGTTCACGAGCAACTGTGTCGAGGGAGACCCGCTCTTGAACCGCAACTGGCGGCTCGACAGGTAGGGCCCCAGCCGCCGAATTCGCACCAGCTTGTTCACCCGGTTGTCCAAGGTCCAGGGGCGGACTCCCAGCAGCCCTTGCCGCACGAACTCCTGGGCAAACTGTTCGCTCAGCAGGTCCTGGAACTGGTTGGCCTCGATTCCAAACGCATCGGGACGAAAGCGCCGGAACAGCTCGACCCCGTCGGCGACCATCTGCGGCGTGGCCCGCCGGGCCAGGTCGGCTTCCATGTACAGCGTCCCCTGTTCGTGCACCCCCAGCAGCACGTAGGCCGAGAAATCACCGCGGCGGGCGTCGGCCCCCTTGCTCGGATCCAGCGCCATCGTCTTCACCCGCAGCCGGCCGGGCCACTCCTCGAACCAGATCCGCGCGTCGAAGTACGAATCGGGCCACTCGCACGACTCCGGGTTGATCGGCGAGCCTTGCTTCTCGCGCTCGAAAGCGGTCCGGCCGCTCTCCACCCGCATCCGCATCAATGTGTACAGGTCTTCTTCGTCCGGCCACAGCAGGATCGCGCCCTCGTCCATCGCCGAGCGGTGCTCGAGGTAAAAGTGCTGGGCGGCCTGCTGGTAGTCCGGGTTGTCGCGGTCGGTGTACACAGCTTCCCACTCCTCCCACAGCGGCATGTTGCGAGGCCAGTGTTCGATGGCCCGAAAAACCTTGGAGTTCCAGCCCGGTGTGCGGTGCAGCTCCATGGCCAACGCATCGCGGTGCAGCGCGGTGGCCAGGTTCAGCACGTTGGTCTTCTTCGTGCCCGCCTTGAGCAGCGTGCCATGAAACCAGCGCCGCGAGCTCTCGCGCCCGGCCGCCGACTCGATGTGGCGATCGTTTTGCAGGTCGTCGCAGATGATCAGCGTCGGCCGGTTCGCCCGCCGCCGCCGTCCCCGGATCCGCTGCCCCGTGCCGAACGCGTCGATGGCCACTCCGTTGGCCAGCGCGATCGAGTGCTCCCGCCAGACCGGCCCCCGCCCGTAGGCGGCCGCGTAGGCCTCGGCCAGCCGCTCGTTGTCGACCAGCTCCGCCTTGATGTTCTCCAGGTGGCTCGAAGCCTGGTGCTTGGTGTCGGAAACGATCCAGATATAAGGTTCCCAGGCCTCGACCGCGGCCCGCAACGGATAAGCCAGCGTGCCGATCGTCGATTTGGCCCCGCCCCGCGGGCCGATGGCGTTCAGCTTGTTCCCCCGCCGCAGGTGCAGCCCTTCGAGCTCTCGCTCCAGCCACTGGTGCATGGCCGAAGCGGGACGCGTGAAGTGCTCGGGCAGGTAGGCGCGGCCCCAAGCCAACAGGCCCGCCTCGCGCCACGGCCGGCTGCCGAGGTCCCGCATTTGCTTGATTCGTTCGATCAGTTCGACTTGCGTCTGCCGCGCCACGGACCATGGGAGTTGCTCGTGCATCGACTCCAGCAGGTATTTTTCGCGGTCCTCCCGTTCTCGGTCGCGGCCGCCGCCCTCACTCGCCATGGTTGAGCGGCTGAAAATTCTTCACGAGCGTGTCAACCCGCTGGAGGATCTTGTCGCAGACGAGCGTATCGGGCACTTCGGAAACGATGACCTCGGCATACTGTTTGAGCAGGTGCGAGACCTGTTCCGCGGTCACCGTGCCCGGACCTCGCCGCGCGTACCGCTCGGGATAAAGCCGCTCGAGCACCCAAGCGCTCGCCCGCCAGCATTTCTTGCTTGCCGTTTCGATGTTCTGGATGTGAATGGCCTCCGGCTTCGACTCGGCCCGCCGGAGACAATCGTGGAAGGCCGCGTCCTGGTTGGCGGCGCGGCGAATCGCGTCGACCGAGCAGCCCGCCTGCCTGGCGGCGGTGCGGCGGCTGGCGCCCATGGCTACCAGCTCACAGATCTTCTCCTGGCAGGCGCCGTCCAGTTCCATATCGCCGTTTCGCTCGTTGTTCATGGTTTTTGCCTGTTGGATTGAGTGGTTGAAATCCGGCCGGGGGGCAACGTGCCTTCCGCGCCCTCTCCGGCTGGCCCCAAGTATTCGAAGCTGGTCACCGAGCGGCCGGTCGATCCCGTGTAGCGGCTGGTAAACCCGCACTTGTGCGAACCATGCTTCATGACCCGCGCCAGTTGCCAGCGGGCCGACCGGCTGCAGTGCGAGAGCATCGCCGGGTGGCTGGTCGTCAATCGCAGCCGGTCTCTCTGCTGGCGGTGCAGGTCGCCCACCGCCTCGGCCAGCCGCGTGCCGATGCCGATCCCCTGGTAGTCTGGCAGCGTTACCAACCGGCTGATCCTCCAGATGCCCCGGCGGCCCAAGAGCGGAAGCGTCGCGCAAAAGGCCACAGGCGTGTCCGACCAGCATGCCAGGAAGCAGCGGCTGCCGAAGTTCAACGAGCCGCTCAAATAGTGATGACGCGCAAACAGTCGCCAAGCGCACTGCCGGCAGCGAAACACCGATAATTCGATGGCGGGCCGCCGAAGCTGCCTCCAATGGGTCGTCCCTGGTCCCGTGTCGACGATCCAATCGGGCTCGAGCCATTCGGCTACGTCGTAGTGGCAGGTGATGGCCACGAACCGGCAGTGGATGCCGCCGCCGCGCAATGCCTTGACCAGCGCCGCCGAAGCAATGCGCGCCGCCGTGCGATCGACCGCGCTGGTGAATTCGTCGAAAGCGACCAGAGGCAAGCGTGCCAGCGATCGGGTGCGGCCCGCCGCCATGGTCTGGGCACCGCCTTTCCGCCGCTTGCCGCCGGCGGGCTCGCGCGCGGCAATCATCGCCGCGGCCAGGGCACGGGCCAGGTCGCAGCGGAAGCGCTCGCCGCCGCTGAGCACGTGGTGCGGCTTGAGCCACGAGGGCGGCGCCCCGAAACCGACCGCCGTGAACACCTGCACGATTTCCTCGACTCGCATTTCTCCCAGGCAGTCCAGCACGGCCCGATCGGCCGGCCACGACACGGCGCCGGCCAGATCGCGGCCAAATGCCCGCCGGGCAAGCGACGTTTTGCCGCTGCCCGACGGGCCCACCACCAGGCCGATTCGCCACTCGGCCTTCCGGTCCGGAAACTCGGCCGCAAAGGTCTCCCGCAGCGTGCTGGCCGGCGGCAGGTCGAACATCCGTGCCACCTGCCGCACGCGGTCCGAGTCGTGCAACCGGCAACGCAGTACCGCCCTGACATTGCGCGTGCTGGAAATCGGCCGTGGTTCGCCGGCAGGCGCCGGCGTCTCGCTGCTCGCCATGTTCATGGTCCTGGGACGGGGGATCGACGACTGCCTTCGGCGACGGCTACCGGCTGATGCTGCGCTCCAACGAGAACGAGCGCACTTGCTGCCGGCCGAATAGTCGGCCGCGGCGGCGCGACTGCGAGCGCTCTCGGACCACCAGCGGAACAGCCGCCACGTGGGACGAGACCAGCGGCGCCGATACGACCTGTGCGCTGAACACCTGCACGGAGGGAACAAAGACGACGGCCTGGTTGGCAACAAACGCGGATTGCAGTGCCACGCCGGGCACCGCCACTGCCGGACATGTGCTCAGCGGCACCGCCTGGATCGTGGCCGCCGGCAGGTTGACTGGTGGGCAGGCACTCGACGTGCCGGGCGCGGCCAGGATCATAAACGCAACTGCCGCGATGATCGTCCTCATGGGTTTTCTCCTTGCTCAGACAGGGGTTGAACATCCGATAACTCTTGCAAAAGCTCGCCCAATTCCTGGGCGGAGAGAGTCGACTCCTTGGGCATCCGCCGGGCCGGATCGTCGTCGAGCATTCGCCGGATAGCCAGCAGCCGCTGCTCGGCGGAGAGCCGCCTTGGATCGCTTAAAATGAAACCGGCAGCCGGGCTGGCCTGGCCGTGACACTTCAGGCAGTTCCGCTCGACCAAGGAATGCGGCCGCGGGCTGGAGGCGATCGGCCGGCTGGATCGAGCGGTCACCCCTTCCGCTCCGACCCGGCGGGCTTCACCCGCGAGGCCGGCGGCATCAGCCGACTCAGGCACGACACGGTTTCCACGTTCGGCAATGGGCGATGCAGAGTGCAGGCCCTGGTCGTAAGAGACGTCGTAATAGACAAAGCTGCGAGGGGCCACGGGGACCGCGATCGGTACGGCGAACGGGGTCACGATGAAACGCGGCGGCAGCACGACCCTGGCCGCCGAGCGCTGAGGGCCGCACACGCGGGCCGGCCGGGCTAAAGCCGCCGGCGACGCCAGCCAGCAGCAGCCGATCAATGCGAGCAAACGCACGAACGTACGCCTCATCGCGACGCCTCCTCTTGGTTTGACGGACGACTGGAAGCAGTTGCGCCGCCGGCGGCACCGCGCACCGTCCCCGAACGATGCGCGGCGGCCAGCAGCGCCGCTTCCTGAAACGACGATTCCCAGCTTGCCCGATCGACCGCCAGGCCTCGCAAAAGCGCCAGCACGATCGGGTCGCCGCTGCCGCCCAGGGCCGCGTTCAACGTCTCGGCTTCCAGGCCCAACTCGGCGGCGGCTGATTCGATCGTCACCGGCCGATACACGTGCGCGGCAAAGGTCTCGGTCAAGGCGATCGCTGCCTGCTCGGTAGACAGGCCTCCGGTGGCCAAGGCAACCGCCTCGGCGTAGTCCTCGCGATCGCGCAGCATGCGCCTGGCCAGCCGCACCGGGTCGTAGAGTTCCAAGGCCCGCCGCTCGACCACCGGCTCGTCGGACCGAACCGGCGGCAGCGCGGATTGGTCGTCGGCAAACGGCTGCAAACCCGCGCGGCCGCCGTTCAACTCGTGACACCGGATGCACGAGATGATCGGCACGAGCTCCTGGTGGCCGGCCGGGGCCGTCGTGTCGCTGGCGATCGCCTGCGGCACGGCGTCCTGCCGAACTCCTTGGGCATCGAACAGGGCCGTTCCCCACAGACCGTTGGCGCGGGCAAAAAACAGCTCCGTGGCATCGAAGACGAACCTCTGCGTTTTGAAGTCGAGCGGGCTGCGCAGCGGGTCCCTGTCGGCTGCCACCCGGGCGACGTCCTTGGTCAGCCAGACGCCCCCCTGCGGCCCAGGCCGATAAATCACCCGCCGCGGCTTGCCGGTCACTTGCGACCGCAGCAGGTTGGCGGCGGAATCGGCCGCCAGCCGGCTGACCACTTTCACGTCGAGGCCCAGTTGGACGAACAGCTCTTGCTGGCGAGCCGGCACCGCCGCCCAGGCGTAATAATCCGGAGGCCGCGAAACCCGAGCGATGAAGAAGTCGGCCCGCAGCACGGACCCAAACGAGCCGGTAAGCTGCCGCAAACGCTCGGCCTGCCCCAGGTCGATCCACCCGCCGTCGACGGTGACCGTCTTGAGCCCGCCCGCCGTTACCACTTGGGTCGTGAGGTGGAAGTAAGGATCGTCCGCCGCAAGCTCCTCCCAGGCGGCGTGCAGCTCAAGGTAGCTTTCCGGCTGCTGAGGATCGGCATAGGCGGCCAGGTCGATCCTTAGGAGATCGCCTTGGACGCTGATCGGCTTGGCGATCGTTCGAGAGCGGCTGACCGCGTTCAGCAGGTAGCCGGCGGCCGCCGTAACCGACTGCCGGCGCTCCAGCGGAACGTTATACAGCGCGAGGTAGCGGGTTTGCGGCCGCAGGGCGGCCGGCACCGTCTCCAGGTCGGCCAGGGCCCCATCGACGGTTGTAGCCGGATCGCCGGCGACTGCCGCCATGGCGAGTACCAGTTGGGGCATTCTCAGCAAGAGCACGGTCGCGGTGGAGCTCATGGAGTGCCTGGGACGAAGGTGGTTGAGCAGGGCGGGCACGGCATCAACGCCCTCCGCGCAGTTGTCTGATCAGCTTGAGGATCTCGAGGATCAGCGGCAGCCAATCCTCAATGCCTTGCAATTCGGCGCTGCCGTCTGATGAGTCGAGCGGCGGCTGGTCCGCCTGGGCCGGCGTTTGGGTGGTGCGGCCCCAGGCGTACTGCACCAGGGCCGCGAGGATGTTCAAGACTCCTTCGTCGAGCAGGACGCCGCGCAGCCATTGGACGCGTTGGGCGTCGATGCCCAGCAATTCGGCGAACTCCAACATAGCGGAGATGGCGCGCCGCAGACCGTCGCTGGTGGTGAGGTCGCCGATCAGGCGGAGCGACGCAGCCAGTTCGAGCATCTGCCGGATGGCCTTTAGGCGTCCTTCGAAGTTCCACGCTGGTACCGCTTGAATCATGGCGCTGTCCCTCGTGTGTGAGCGCAAAAAAAGAGCCCGCCGCCGGACAGTGCTGCTGTCCGGCGGCGGGCTCTTTAGATGCCTGGTCATGCCAGGCTCGGTGGATGCCCTCAAACGGCTTTTTATCCTATCCGAGGTGGTGGTCGAATTTCAAGGGGGTGATTTGGCAATTCTATTGTCCGGTGATATGTCACTGGCGCAGGTCCGGCCGCGCCGCCACCCGGCCGGAGGAGCCGCCTTCGTCGACGTCGAACTCGGCCCAGACAGGCAGGTGGTCCGAGACGGCGAGCGCCTGGTCGATAGTGAGGTTGAACTCGCGCAATAGATCGAGCACACCGGCGTTCCCGGTGAACTCGGTAGTGGACCGCGCGTCGAAGATGATGTTGTCGTAAAGCTTCGTGCCACGGGTGTTCGTCGGGATGCCGGAGATCGCCCAGGCAATGTAGGGCAACTGCCCCAGCTCGCCCAGGTGGCGATCGTCGGCGTTCAGGTCGCCCAGCAGAATCACGTCGTCCTCCTGGCGGCCGTCGTCGCGAACCGCCCGATACACGTCGTCCAGCATGGCCAGCTCCGTGTGTACCTCGTCCGGGTCGGTGTGGATGTTGACCAAAGTGAACGTGAATGCCCGATCGGCGGGCGGACCGCGGACTCGGAAGGCGGCCACCAGCGGTTCCCGGTGCAACAGATCGTCCGGGTCGTCCACCGTATAGACCGAGTCGCGGTCGCATTCGATGCGGACGCTGTTGTAGATGAAGGCGTATTGCTCCTTGCTCGAAGTGCGGCCCAGCCGCTGACCAATCACGTAATCGTAGCGGCCGCCGCCGGCATTGATCAGTTCGACGAAACGCGGCAGCACATCCTGTCTCTTGGCCCTGATCTCTTGCACCGCTACCACGTCGAAGCGACGAATCACCTCGACCAGCACTTGGACGGCGGCGGCGTTGGCGAGCTTGCTTTCGCCAAACACCTGGATGTTGAACGAGGCGATGCGGATCGTCTCGCCCGTTCGGTCGACGGGCGGCGACGCCGGGTTCGAGGCAGGCGCCTCGCCGCCCACCCCGCGACTCGCCGCCGGCACGCGAAGCCCCAAACCGGCCAAGTCCTCGGGACCCGGCTGGCCGGCCAGGTACCACCCGCCGGCCAACAGCGCGAGCGGCACAATCACGAAAAGTGCTTTGCGCACGGGCCCCTCCATGGGCACGGAATGAACGTGGGGGATCGATACCGCGCCGGCGCACGCGCCGCAGCAGGGCCGCGTAGGATAATCAAACCAGCCCGCCTCCCCTAGGGCACTTTGGGCTGGAGAGCTGGAGGGGAACGACCAGGCGAGACGAAGAAGGGTTGCCTACTCCTGGGGCACGCTACGACTCGACTGAGCTCGCGACTCGACTGAGCTCGCCGAAGTCCGAAGTCCGCTTTGCCGCCAGGCACCCAGCGGCATTGATTCACAGCCTCTGTGCCGTCGGCTGTCAGCTTTTCAGCCAAACGCCCGCTGGGTACCCATCACCGGCGCGCTTCGCGCACCAGGTGTCCCAGTTCGGGAAGGATCAGCTTCTCCATGGCCAGATTGACGGCCGCCGGAGAGCCGGGCATCGTGAGAACCACGATCCGCCCGATCAGCCCGCCGATGGCCCTGCTGAGCATGGCCGCCGCACCGATCTCCTGGTAGCTCAACATCCGCAGCAACTCACCATAGCCGGGCAGTGGCGTGGTCATCAGGCTGCCCAGCGTTTGAAAGGTCTGGTCGCGGCTGCTGATTCCGGTCCCGCCCGTGCAAAGCACCACATCCAGCTCGCCCCGGTTTTCCAGCGAAAACAGCACGGCGCGGAGCCGTTCCGGATCGTCCGGCACGATTTCGCGGGCCACCACCCGGTGCCCGGCCGCCATCAGGTGATCGACGACAGCCCGGCCGCCTGTATCGGTCTCAGGCGTGCGGGTATCGCTGATCGTAACGACCGCGCAGGCTAGCGCCCCAGGGGCCGTGGCACGGTGTTCCGCCGCCGACTGGCTCATTGAAAGCCCCGACTCCCTTCTGCCGCCGGGAGACGAAAAAACGAGGGTTGAATCCGCCGATTCGTTGCCCCTGCCCCTCAGCGGCGCTTATACTAAACACTGCCCGGCCTGTCGAACATTTGTAGACAAAAGTTCACCGTTCCGCCAGAGGAAGTTGCCATGCGTCTTCGGCCGCTCGCTCTGCTCGCCTGGTGCCTGGGGGCCATCGGCTCGATGGCAGTCGGCGCGCCGGCGCGGGGCGAAGTGTTCGTGCTCGCCAACGGAGGTCGGGTCGAAGGCGAAATCGTCAATCCAGACGAGTTGCCTCGCGAGAAGTACGTCATCCAGACCGCCACGGGAGGCCGGCTCACGCTCGACAAGTCCCAGGTCAAGCAGGTGATCCGCCGGCGGCCCGAGGAAGTCGAGTACGAAAAGATCCGTCCTCAATATCCCGACACGATCGAGGGCCAATTGCAACTGGCCGAATGGTGCCGCGAGCACCAGCTTTTGCAGTTCCGCGAGCAGCATCTGAGGCGGGTCATCGAGCTGGAGCCCGACCACCTCCCGGCCCGCCGTGCCCTCGGTTATACCCGCTCGGAGGGCGGCGACTGGAAAACCCGCCACGAGATCATGACCGAGCGCGGGTACGTCCAGTACAAGGGGCAGTGGATCACGCCCGAAGAGCTGGAACTGCGCGAACGCAATCGCAAGAACGAGCTGGCCGAAAAAGAGTGGCACGGCAAAGTCAAGCGCTGGCGGGGGTGGCTCGAGACCGACAAGGCCGAAGAGGCCCTCCGGCAGTTCGACCAGATCGCCGATCCCTATGCCGTCCAGGCACTGGCCGCCGCCTTGAACGACGAGGCCAACGACCAGATTCGCCGGGTTTACGTTCGCTCACTGGCCCGCGTCGGCACGCCCCAGGCCTACCAGGTGCTGATCGTGCAATCGCTCCAAGACGCCGACGAGGAGGTGCGCTTGACGTGCCTCGACTACATCGACGACGAACCCCGCCCCGCCGCAGTCAAGCACTACATCGCCAAGTTGCGCAGCAAGGACAACGTGGAAGTGAACCGGGCGGCGGTCGGCCTGGCGCGGCTGAACGACCCGCAGGCCATCAGCGCTTTGATCGACGCGCTGGTAACCACGCACAAGTTCAGAATCCAGACCGGGCAGCCGGGCGGCTACAATGCCACCTTCAGCCCCGACGGCGGCGTGAACAGCTTCGGCACCAGCGGCGGGCCCAAGATCATCAGCCGCAAGATCCAGAATTCCCAGGTCCTGGATGCCCTCGTGCTCTTGACCCAAGGGGTCAACTTCAACTACGACGTCAAGACCTGGAAGAGCTGGTTCGCCGCGCAAAAGAGGCCGCAGGGGCTGAACGCCCGCCGCGATTGATTGCCGTGGACAGGCCAACCGTCGCCATTCTTGGCGCCAGCCACGATCGAACCAAGTTCGGCAACAAGTCGCTGCGCGCTCATCTGGCGAAAGGCTACGACGTGTACCCGGTCAACCCCAAAGGCGGCCGGATCGAGGGCCTGACGGTCTACGAAGACCTGTTGCGGGTGCCGGTCGAACACCTGGACCGGATCAGCATGTATCTGCCGCCCCACCTCGGCCTGACGGTGTTGGGTCAGGTTGCCAAAAAGGGTTGCGGCCAACTCTGGTTGAACCCCGGCGCGTCCAGCCCCGAGCTGGTCCAGCGGGCGCGGGCGCTGGGGATCAACATCGTCGAGGCGTGCAGCATCGTCGACTTGGGAATCAACCCGGCCAGCCTCTGAAGCACCTTCCTCTGAAGCCGTCCACCCGCCTCACCTCAGGCGGCCCGGTTTCGAAGCGTGGTCCGCCGCCGCGCAAACCAGCTTTCGCCCAGCGTCGCCAAGGCCACCCGGTCTTCCAGGTTCGGCCGGAACACGGTCAACAGCAACAGCGGCAGGTACCAGGCAATTTGGACCCCGCCGCCTGGCACGTTCCAATACTGAGTGCCCAACATGACCACCGCCGAACAGCTCAACAGCGTGCCCAGGTTCTTGGGCGTCGGCCAGAGGGCAAAACTCGCGCACAGCGCTACGAACGCCGTGATCACCGGGATGCGGTAGGCGGCGGCCGCTTCATGGAAGAACCAGAAGCCCTTGTCGGCGGGCGACGAAAAGATGGTCCAGCCCGACATCAGGCCCATCTGGGTCCAGAACTGTTGCAGGCTGCTCGATGTCAGCCCAAGAGCCGCGACCAACACCGCCAGCATCGACAGGAACCCCACGCTGAACCGCATCAGCCCGCGCTGCCAATAAAAAGCAATCCACAGGGGCAGCAGGAAGCAGGGATAGTAGACGGCGCCCGTGGCCAGCCCCAATAGCATGCCAGATATCAAAGGCTTTCGGTAGGCCGCCACAGCCCACACGAGCAAGGCGGCCGGCAGCACGTGATCGACACGGCCGGTCATTTGCGCCGTATACGGCAACAGCAGATAAAGCGTCGCCGCGGCGATTCCCGTGCGGATGTTGTCGTAGTGCCAGACTCCGATCATCACCATGCCGATTACGACCGCCAGGTGCGAGAGGATCGCCATCGTCCGCGCCGTGGCCGCATGGATCATGTACCGCCCGTCGTCCTCGGAAACCGCGGGATCCTTGGGAACCATGGGCTGCGTCGTGATGCTGGGGATCAGGAACAACAGCGGATAGCCGGGCCCGTGCCAGGCCAGGCTCTTGTCGTCGGGATCCGCCTCGGTCCGCGACAGCATGGCGGCCAGCCGCCGGGGGCCTTCCAGATCGTCCTCGGTCGGAATCTTGGTGATGACGTTGACCATCAGGAACACCAACAGCGAGGCCGCTATAAATGTCAATCCGCCCGTGGACAGGTTCGGTTCCAGGAGAGGGCGCCGCACCATGCGAGGATCGATCAACAGCCGCAGGAGGAACACGCCGCCCACCGCAAACAGCCAGACATACCCCCAGTATTCGACCTGGCCGCCATGGTCGATCAACAGCAGTCCGGGGGCCAGCGCGACCAGCGTCAACAGGTCGAAGTTCCGCATGCTCCACAGGCGGCTGAACTTGAAGTAGATGGCGATCGTCAGCAGGCTGGAAAGGTAGACCCAGGTGGTCAGGGTCATGTGGTATTTGTAGAGGAACTGATCCATGTTTTCTCGATCCCCCTGACCCGCCAGCCTGGGCGGCAAACTTGCTCGCGCCTCAGACAAACTCCCACCGACCCCCCGGCGGGCCGAGCCGACCCGATCGGTCGCCTGGCGATTTCGCTAATCCGGCATGAGTTGAACATACGAGTTTCGAGCAGTTTTGCAAGCTTTCCGTCTTTGCTTTGTTTGCGGCGGCGGCCTATAAATGCCTGGGCTGGCGGCCTTTGCGCCTGGCCGCCCCACCAACCCGACGCGGGTCTCGGCGGGCTCGACCCGCCCCGAGCCCGTCGAGGGGCGCCAGCGAGGCACCGGGCACAGCGAGGCACACCAAAATGGGGACCGACCAGGTGGCCGATAACGTGCTGCGGCGGCTCGAGCAGCGGCTGGCGGATGCCGGCGTGCCGTTCGATGTCGTCCGGCACGAGCCGGTCTATACCAGCCAGCAGGCCGCCGCCGTCCGCGGCACTTCGCTATCGAGTGGCGCCAAGGCGCTGGTCTGCAAGGCCGACGATAATCTCTACTTATTCGTGCTGCCGGCCGACCGCAAGCTGGCCAGCAAGCAGGTCCGCCGGCGGCACGGCTGGAAGAGTCTGCGTTTTGCCAACCCGGAGGAGGTCGAGCGGATCACCGGCCTGGCGCCCGGCTCGATCCCTCCGTTCGGCAGCCTGTTTGGCCTGCCGACCTATTGCGACCGGCTGCTGGCCGACGAGCGTACCGTGAACTTCAACGCGGGCGACCACTCGGTTTCGATCAGCATGTCGGTCCAGGACTATCTTGCGGTCGAATCGCCCGAACTCACCACGCTCACCGAGGCAACTTGATGACCACTCGATTCGCTGCCGTGGCGGCATTTTTGCTGGCTGCGCACTTCTGCCCGGATCAGCCGCACGCGGACGAATCGCTGCAGGTTTCCGGCCCGGCCCCTCCGGGCGTCTCGGGCACCTTCTCGATAGTGGCCGTCGATCCGGCAACGGGCGTCTGCGGCGCCGCGGTGGCCAGCAAGTACCCGGCCGTCGGCCGCGTCGTGCCTTACGTGCGGCCCGGCGTCGGCGCGTTCTGCACTCAGCACTGGCACGAGCCGGCCTGGGGCGAGCGGGCGCTCGACCTGTTGGCCGCGGGTCGGCACTCGGAAGACGTGCTGGCGGAGCTGCTGCGAAACGATCCGCGCCGCGACAAGCGGCAGTTGGCCATCATCGACATGGCGGGACGGGCGGCCAACCGCAACCCGGCAGGCGCGGACAAAGACGGCCTTTACTGGGGGGCCATGAGCGGCCGCTACTATGCCTGCCAGGGCAACACGCTGGCGGGCCGCCAGGTGATTACCGCCATGGCGCAGGCCTATGAGGAGACCTCCGGCAGCCTGGCCGACCGCTTGATGGCTGCCCTGGTTGCGGCCGATCTGGCTGGCGGCGACCACCGCGGGCGGCTGGCCGCCGGCATTCGCGTGGCGAAGCAAGGCGTGGAGGGGCACTGGCTGGAGTTGTACGTGGACGAGAGCGGCGACGCGGTGATCGACCTGGCCCGCCGCTACGCCGAGTTGAAGCACGAGGCGAAAGGCGCTTGGCGTGGCGGGCAGCTCCCCTTTTCAAATCCCCGCGAACAAAAGGCCAAAGCCAAGCAGTAGGAGCCCAGCAATAGGAGCCGCGGGCGGCGCGGATGGCCTTCGCTCCAAAGAGCAACTTGCGGCCGGCCTGCGGGTCTTCTGGTTCACCATGCACTATCGGTTCGCCACTGCCGCCGACGTCTCCTTGCTCGCCGCGATGAACCGGCAACTGATCCAGGACGAGGGGCATCGCAATCGCATGTCGCCGGCGGAGCTGGAGCAGCGGATGAACGGCTGGCTGAAGGAGGAATACGAGGCGGTGTTGTTCGAGAACGATGGTCGAGCAGTCGGCTACGCGCTGTACAAGCGAGAGACCGACCGCGTCTATCTGCGGCAGTTCTTCGTCGAGGCGGATCAACGCCGCAAGGGGATCGGCAGCGCGGCAGTCGCCTGGTTGTTGTCGAACGCCTGGCGCCAGTCGCTGCGGATCCAGCTCGATGTCCTGGTGGGCAATTCGGCAGGCATCGCGTTCTGGAGGTCGCTCGGTTTTGCCGACTACTGCACGAGGATGGAGCTGGTCCGGTAGTCCAGGGGGCCGTTTCTATTCCGCCGGTGTTTCGGCGGGGCTTGGCGGCGACGTGCCGTCCACGTCGCGGACGGCGTTCTTGACGCAATCGGGAAGTTCAGCCAAGGCAGAGTCGGCCACGTCGAGGCTGCCTCTCAACCGCTGGGATTTGACTTGCGTTGATCCGCCGGTCCCCGCCAGGTGGGTCCCTAGCTTGAGCACGTCGAACAACAGGGCCCACTTGAGCTTCTCCAGATCGTTCTCCCAGCGGCGCAGCTCGGTGATTTGAGCCGGCGCTAGATGGGGCCGGGCACGGTCGCGGAAGGCCCGCAAAAACGAAAGGGCCACGTGGACTCGCCGCACGTAGGCAACGGCCTGCGAGTCGCTCAGGCCCGCCTGCCTGGGGTTCTTGGCCACGCGGTCGGCAGCCAGCGACCAGTAGTGGCTCCGCATGCCGTCGGACAGCACTTCGATGTAGGCCGGCAGCTCGTAGTTGCTGGGCCTCGCCAGGGAGAAGGGATCTTCCTCATCGGTGAAGCCGGCGGCCATGGCCCCCAGCTCCACCCGGGCCAGTGCCATGACCCACGCCAGGCCACGGCGCACAAAATCGTCCCCCGCGTGGGAGCCTTGCTCGCTCAGCAGGCTGGGCTTGCGCTGGAGATTGCGCGCCACGTTGGTCTCGACGGCCAGCTCCGGGCGCGCGGCGATGATCTCTTCCACCACGCGCAGCTCTTCCGGCGAAATCGCGTCCAATAGCCTGTCGAGTTGCGAGAGGGCCATCCCGTACTCGAGGTAGCCAACCAGCCGGTAGACCGAATCTTTCTTGGCCGGCTCGAGGCGGCGAGTCAGGTAGGTCTGGGTTCGCGTCTCGGTGGTGAGTGAAGCGACCGCTTCGATGTGCGGCCTGCCTCACCAGAAGAACCCGTTCTGGCACCAGTCCTTGAAATCACGAGCGGTCTGGCTGTTGCTGGAGGTCGAAGATTGCACGCGGCGGTCTTCCCAGGCCCACCATTGGTGATGGCGCCGGTCGTAGTACATGGAGGCTGGTTGCCCCGACGAGCTTTTTTTCGCCATGGTGGTCTTCAGTCCCGGCTTGGGCAGCTCGGCCGGCATCAGCAGGGGAAACATGGCCTGGGGCGACTTCAAGGCCGCTTGCGCCTTGGCCAACCCCCACACGTCGGGACCGGCTCCGTACCGTCCGCGGAGCCACCAATGCAGACCCTCGGCCAGCCAGGTGGCCTTGAGCGTGAGATCGCCGGCCAGCTCGCGGCAGCGATCGGCATCGGCGGCGACGCGCTGGGCCAAATCGGGAGCATTCAGCGCGTCGCGGGTAAAAGGCTGGGGCGTGCCCTTCTGGCGCTTGCGGTTTTCCAGGGCCAGCAGGATCTGGTTCGAATCGCGCTTCCAGGCATAAGCAGCTTGAAAACGATCCTTGGTGAGATTGGCGTCCTCCAACACCTTCTTGGCAAGCGCCAGGCGGGCCAGGCGTATTTCCAATTCGCGTTCGGCCAGCTCGGCGACCGCCTGGTCGAACTTCGCCGCATCCTGGGTATAGTCGCGATCGAGCACCTCGCGCTGCTGCTCGTCGAGCCTGGCGCGCCCGGAGCGCGGCACCGATCGGGCTAGTTGAGCGGTGTACTCGGCTAGCCGCTTGCCCGCCTGCAGCCGGTTGACGTCGACGTGCATGCTCCAGAGCAGCGTCTCGTAATACTCCAGGGCACCCTCGGCGGGTGGATCCGCAATAGGGCCTCCTGCCGTTCGGGCGGCCAGGGTTTCGATCACCTGCTGTTGCAGCTCGGGCAGGATCAGAATCAGCTCGCGGGCGGAAAGCTTGGGCAGATCCTTTTCAAACCCTTGCTGCGCCATGGCCAGCCGCGCGTCGCTGAGAATGCTGGCCACCGGAGGCAGGCCTCGCTCGGAAAGCGCGTGATCGAACTGCTCCAGCCGGGCGTCGTTCAACTTACCCAGCAGCGGCGACAAGATCAGGACTGCAGAGCGGGCATCGCCGCGGAAGTAGGCGTCCGTGATCTGCCCGACCGCCTGCAGGTGCCTCTTGCTCAGCGGAACATTGGGGGCTGCCCACACTGCGGCCGCCTGTCCGTAGGCCGCCAATAAAACCACGAGGAGACTCGCGCGTCGCATTTGCCTGGCTCCTGAGGGAATGGATCCGGCCAGTTGGAAGCGGTGGTGGGGCTGAAGTTGGAGCACTTTTCGCGCCGAGGCACTGTTTACCGATGCGCTGGCGTTCGCGCCGGGGTTTCGCGCTTTGCAGGCGCTCCAGGGGCGAACGCGGAAGCATCCAACGCGCCCTCAAACGGATGTCATCTGAATCAAATTGACGTTTTCAGGCTTGTAAGTGGGACGACTGCGCCCAGTGGCCCCAGTTTTTTCCCTGGAGATTGACAGGCCGGCCCGCAGCCATTATTTTGACATAGCAAAATATGTAT
Source organism: Pirellulales bacterium (assembly GCA_040901675.1). Lineage (GTDB taxonomy): Bacteria > Planctomycetota > Planctomycetia > Pirellulales > JAICIG01 > JBBDNX01. Next base: position 41,427 of record JBBDYJ010000011.1, read on the forward strand.
TTTGACTATAGAAAACTGAGTGCATAAGTCTGTCAAAAACGTCGGCCCTTTCAAAAGGAGGTCTCAGATGCCTGCCACTCGGATGCGGGGCTTTACCCTGGTCGAACTGCTCGTCGTGATGACGATCGTCGCACTGCTGGCGGCCTTGTTGATACCCGCCGTCATGGCCGCTCGCGAGACCGGCCGAACCGTGCAATGCCGAAACAGCCTCCGCCAGATCGGCATGGCCATCCTCGGTTACGCCCACCAACACAACGGCGCCTATCCCACGTACCGCTGGTATGACCCCGGCCTGCCGCACGCGATGGACTTCAATGGCGAGAAGATCTGGGTTGCTAGTCCCCGCTGGAACTTGATTATCGGACCATTCATCGAAGGCTCGCTCGACACCGACGTTCTGGATCCGGACGGCAACGGCATCGCCGACTTCGACGACGATTTTACGCCGTTCGGCAACGACGTGTTTGTCTGCCCGAATGCGATCGAACGGAACAACTCGCGCGACAGCGGCTATGGCTACAACTACCACTTCCTCGGCCATGCTCGGGTGAACCTGGCCAACGATCCCACCTTGATCTCCGGCCCTCCTTGGATCAACTTCCCGGTCACGCAGGCGCACATCACCAACTCGTCGCAAACCGTGATGGTGGCCGACAGCTTGGGCACCGCGGCCGGCTACGCGGACAAGAATCGCGAGCCATATTCGTTCGCCTCCAAGCGCTGCAATGCCCGCGGCAACCACGCTTACAGCCTCGATCCACCAATCCCTTGGTATGCGGATGCAGCCGGCGATCTGTTTCTCGGCAACGTCTGCGAGATGAACTGCGAACCGCCGCCGCTGGCCGCGGCCCCCAACGCCCGATTCGGCTACGGCGCCGTCGATGGCCGCCACCGCGGCCTGGCGGTGGCGGTCTTTGCCGATGGGCACGTGGCGGCCATGACGCCGGAAGACTTTGGCTACGTTATCCGGCCGGATGGATCGTTCGCATACCACGACCTGTCGGAACTGTTCACCGATGCCAACGGAAATGGAATTCCAGAGAAGAATGAATGGAAAGCGAGCAACCGCTGGTTCAGCGGAACGGGAGCGAACCACCTGCTTCCGAAGGCACATCCCGGTTATCGTTGAAGCTTGGAACCGCGGTTGGCATGAGCCCGCTTGCGGCGAAGGGACGGCAATGGACGAGCCGCGTAATTGGCAGAGCGACTTCGCCTGCCCGGCCTGCGGCCGGCGCAGCCGTGTTGAGGTCTCGGCGATGCACTGCGTCCTGCGCTGTCCGCATTGCCGAAAGAGGCTGGTGATTGGCAAGAACGCAGTCCAGACGATCGGCCGCGGGTGGTGGAAACGTGGCCTGGCCGGCTTGGCCAGGATGGCGGCCCGCTCCGACCGCCGGCCCTCGGCCCAGCCAAGCGGCCCGACGAACACCATCCGTTCGCGGAAACGTTGGCGTGTCATCATCGCCGGCATGGTCCTGCTATCGGCCGGCGGCCTCGCCGCCGCGGCCTCCCGGCTGCTGCCGCTCGGCAACCCCTCGGCCGGCGTGGCCGACGGCCGTGAAGTCGAGGCGTGCGCCGAGCGGTTTCTGGCGGCCTGGATGGCCGGCGACCTGGAGACGGCTCAGGCCTTTGTCGCGCAAACCGACGTACCGTCGTTGCGCCAGTGGTGGGCAGCCAGCCGAGGCGGATCAAGATCGCCTGCGGGCCAGATGTCCGGCGGCCGGATCATCCACATCGAATCGACCTTGGAGGGCGGCAACCGGGCGAGAACGCGGCTTCACTTCAAGGTGAAAGGCCGGGAGCAGCAGTTGTTCCACGATTGGACCAAGGAAGCCGACGGTTGGAAGATCGACCTTGGTTCGATGCATGCGAAGAACAGAGGAGCCGACTCCTTTTGAACGTCATGCCGCCGTAATGCTAGCCCTTCAGCCCCGCCGACTGCCGGCAGACCTTGGCCACGGCGGCGAAGTCCTCCCCTGCGAAGCCGTGGTTCATGGCCGCCGTGTACTGCTGGAAGGCGGCCGCCGCCACCGGCATCGGCACCTTGAGTGCTCTGGCCATTTCCAGGGCCAGCCCAACGTCCTTGCGCATCAGCTCGGTGGTGAAGCCGGCCTGGTACTGGTCGGCCAGGACGAACTTGCGAGCGCGGGCCTCGAACATGCTCGAATTGCCGCTGGAAACCGCGACTACGTCGGCCATGGTCTCCAGGTCGGCGCCGGCGGCCTGGGCCAAGGCGAACCCCTCGCCGATCAGCGTCATGATGCCCCCGGCCATCATCTGGTTCACGAGCTTGATCGTCTGCCCCGCGCCCAAGGGACCGACGTGGAACAGCTTGTCGCCCAAGGCCTCCAGAACCGGCCTGGCCCGCTCGAAGTCGGCCTGCGAGCCACCTGCCATGATTGCCAGCGTGGCCGCCTCGGCGCCCCAGGGCCCTCCCGAAACCGGGGCATCGAGCATGGCCATGCCGGCGTCGTTCAGCCGCGCGGCGACCTGGCGCACGGTGTCGGGCCCGATGGTGCTCATTTCGATCAACAGCTTGCCGGCGGCCGCCCCCTCGACGACGCCTGCCGGGCCCAAGGTCACCTCGAGCACCTGGGCGTCGGCCGTGACGATGGTCACCACGAACTCGGCGGCGCGTGTCACCTCGGCCGGGCTGGCTGCCTGGCGGGCGCCGGCCGCCACCAGCTCGGCCGCAGCCTCCGGCCGCCGCGCGTAGACCACCAGGCTGTGTCCCGCGGCGAGCAGATGCCTGGCCATGGGCCGCCCCATCGTTCCCAATCCGATAAATCCGACCGTGCTCATGGATCGCTCCTCCCAGGGTTCGGCCCCGAAGATTTCGGCCCCGGCCCGCTCGCGGGTCGAGAGCTGCTCCGAGGCGGCGGCCCCACGTGTCCCGACGGGACACTTCAAACGGTTTCTCCGAACCATCCGGCGCGGCCGGATTTTCCGGCGAGCCGGCCGCGGATGCCCCTTAGTCGCGGAGCAACGGCCACTTGCGACTTGGCACCGCCCGGGGCCGTTTGCGATTTTGCGCAATCGACAGGTAGAATAGAATAGTGGAGATCGTTTCGCCATCTTTGAGGGGAGCGTCTGGCGTGTCGTCCGGCAACCGCATCCGCCTGCAGCGGATTCTTCGAGAGGCAGAGGGTTATCTGGAGCTGAACATGCCCCAGACCGCTCTCGATATGCTCGCTCGCATGACGGAACCGGGCACGTTCAAGGGCCAGCAGCTCTACCTGACGGGCGAGGCATTGCGGGCCCTGACCCGCTACGAGGAGGCCATCGACCCGCTCGAGCAGGCGGCCGATCTGTTGCCCAGCAACATCCACGTTTGGCTGGCGCTGGGCTGGTGCCGCAAGCGCCTGGGCCGTCTCGACCTGGCCATCCAGGCGCTGGAGCGGGCCGAGGAAGTCGAGCCCAAGGAAGCGCTGATCCACTACAACCTGGCCTGCTACTGGAGCCTGGCCGGCAAGAAACAGCGTGCGCTGGCCTACCTGTCGCGGGCGATTGCCATTCAGCCCAACTACCGCGAGCTGATCGGAGACGAGTCGGATTTCGACCCGATACGCTCCGACCCCGAGTTCCGCGCCCTCACTGGCATCATCGTTTGATCAGGCCCGTCGCGAACCTGGCGCCGCACGGGCGCCGCCGCTCTTAGCGTCACGTGAAGCAGACGACCGGCTGCGAACGCGGCGCCGCGGCCGGCCACCTGCCGTCCCGGTAGCCGGAAAGAGTCGCCCGCCACGACTCGTCGGAGAAATGGCCGGCCTTCGAAAAAATCACCGTCCGCCCCTCGCGGTCGATGATGGCCGTGCTGGGAAACTCCCGGGCGCGGAAGCGCCGGGCGACCTCGCGCCCATACGCCGTGGTGACGTCCACGTGGCACAGCGTGTATTTCGCCAAGAGGTCGTCGGCGCCCCGGTCGTCACGCCGGCTGACCTGCTCGACACGCAGCCGGCGATCCGAGGAATCGTCCAGCACCACCAATAGCGGCTTGCGGGCGGCCTTGGTGGCCTCCAGGGCGGCGCCGTAGTCGGAAAACCACGTCAGCCCTTGCACGCTCTCCCGATCCGACTCGATCGCGGCGTCCAGCGACCGCGTCTCGGCGGCCAGGGCCGCTTGTGCGCCTGCAACGATGACAGCCATTGCCACAACGAAAACCCTCAACACGCGGCTCATGCTTCGACTCCTTTCCCATGTAGTTGCGTTCAAGGTCCCAGCATCCGGTTAGTGGCCGCAAGGTTAGCCCTGCTTTCCCAATCTAACAAGGGGCTCTTGCGGGGGGTGCGAGGTGGAGGTCCCGGAAAAAGTTGCAGAATCCGGGTCGCCTCGCATATCCTGGAGCCGGCTGTGGGGGTTAACGACGCTGGCCGGGTTTTTTTTGCTCCAGACGCAGCGAGGCATGGCATGCTGCGCATCAACGGGCGGACCGCTCGGGTTTGCGATGGCTTTACCCGCCGCGAGGTGCTCGAAGTAGGAGGGCTGGGTGCCTTGGGCCTGATGCTCTCCGACGTCCTGCGCCTGCAAAGCCGCGCCGCCAACTCGGCTCAGCAGGCGCGGAAGGCCGACGCCTGCATCCTGGTCTTTCTGTTCGGCGGCCCCAGCCAGATCGACACCTTCGACATGAAGCCTCTGGCGCCCTCCGAGTTTCGCGGCGAATTCCAGCCGATCGAAACCAACGTGCCGGGCATTTCGATCTGCGAACATTTCCCGCAACTGGCCGCGCAGGCCGACAAGTTCGCCATCCTGCGGTCGATGAACCACCTGCACCCGCGGCACGGGTACGGGCTGCACTACATGTTCACCGGGCGCGAGCACCCGCGTCCCGACCTGGATGCGCCGCCCACACCTGGCGATTTTCCCTCCTTGGGCTCGCTGGTGGCGAAGCTGCAAGCGCCGCGGGCCGACTTTCCGCCGGCAGTCACGCTGCCCCGTTGGAACCGCTTTCTCGACGTTCCCAACGACTACGCCGGCGAGCTGGCCGGATTTCTCGGCAAGAACTACGACCCCTGGCTGGTGCGCGCCGAGCCGAATACCAGCGAGTTTGCCGTGTCGGGAATCGACCTGCCCGCCGGAATGTCGATCGACCGGCTGGCCGGCCGCCGCGAGCTGTTGGACTCGATCAAGAGCCGACTGGCCCGCATCGCCGACACTGAACAGGTTGGCCAGCACGACTCGCTCTACCGCCAGGCCTTCGCCCTGGTCACGTCGCCGCAGGCGCGTGTTGCCTTCGACCTCGAGCGCGAGCCGGCCGCCCTGCGCGACCGTTACGGCCAGGGACCATTCGGCCAGGGCCTCTTGCTCTCGCGCCGGCTGGTCGAGGCCGGCGCCTCGCTGGTGACCGTCAACTGGCACGACGACGGCAGCGACGTGAAGAGTCCCTTCTGGGACACGCACAAAGACAATTTCCGCACGCTGAAAGACAAGCTGATCCCGCCCGTCGATCGCGGACTTTCCGCCCTGCTCCAAGATCTCTCGGCCCGCGGCCTGTTGGATCGAACGCTGGTGATCGTGATGGGCGAGTTCGGCCGCACCCCGCGGATCGGTCGCGTCGTGATGAACGCCGCCACCGACTCGACCGGCCGGGATCACTGGCCTCACGCCTACTCGGTCCTCTTGGCCGGCGGCGGCGTTCGCGGCGGCCAGGTCTACGGCGCCTCGGACGACCGGGCCGCCTACGTCGTCGACGGCAGCGTGACGCCGCCCGACCTGGTGGCCACGGTGCTCACCTGTCTGGGCATCGACACCGCCTCGCGGATCTACGATCGTCAAGGCCGCCCCCACTTCGCCTGCGAGGGCCGCCCCATCACCGGCCTGTTCTAAAGCCTACTTAGAAGTCGCTACCTTCAGGATCAAGGTGCTTTTCGCTGGCTCCTTGGCCGGCTTCCTCTTCTTCGGCTTCTTCGGCTTGCCCTTCTTCGGTTTCGGCGTTGCGGCTTTCACGACGATCCTGCCGCCCGCCGCCGCAAGAGCCCGTACGAGTTGATCCAGGGATACGTCGCTGGCGGCACGCTCGATTTTGGCGATTCGAGGCTGGCTCGTCTTAAGCTTCGCTCCCAACTCTTTCTGCGATAGGTGACTGGCCTCGCGCTGCCGGCGAACGGCCAAGGCCAGCTCCACCCGTGCGACGAGCAACTGGCGCTCTTCGTCATTCATCGCCAGGAAGTCAGCGGCATCGCCGATTTTCCAACCTGCCGCTTCGAGTGCCTTGCGCTTTGCCAAGTCCATCGCTGTCACCTTACCTCGCCGTTCCCTTTTTCTTGCCGCCGCTGGGCAATCGGCCATGCGGCGCTCCGTTCGGCTTCCCAAAGGGCCGCCCAGCCGCCTACCAATACCAGTAAGCGCCGTAGCGCGGGTAGCTGTAGTAGGAGCTCCGGTAGGGATATCCGTAACCGCGATAGTAGCTGTAGCTGCGATACGGGGAGCCGTAGCCGCGGTAATAGCTGTAGCTGCGATACGGATAGCCGTAACCCCGATCGTAGCTGCGGTACGGCCGGTAGTAGCTGCGGTACGGATAGTAACCGCCGCGGTAGCCGTAATAGCCCCGCCCGGGGCGACCCCAGCGCTGGGCCATCGCTTCAGTCGAGGCGGCCCAGACGGCGCCGGCCAGAACAAGGATCAATGCCAAACGTTTCATTTGCATCTCCCTCCAGCGTTCTCGGCACCCGCGGTGTCGCGCCCAAACCCGGGTCCAACCTCAATTTTTCGCTTGAGGGCCGCCACGGGCAAGATGGCAAAGGATGGCCGTTACCGGCGCTTGATCGCTTGGAACAGCGAAACCAACGCTTGGCCGGACAACAGAGCGAGGATCGGCACCAGCGGAAGGCGGAAGCGGTGATAGCCCGCTGGCCCGCCCGACAAGGCAAGCAAGCACAGCGCGACGAGACATAACAGAACCAGCGGCTCGCTCTTCCAGGCGCGAGTGGTCAACAGGCCGGCAAGCGATAACACCAGGTACGCCATCAGCACGATCCGCAGCACAGCGTGGATCGCCACCTCCCAGGGACGCGTGCGAATCGCCCTGCCCAGCCGATCGAGCAGCCCGGCCGGCCTGCCCGCAACCGGTTCGGCCCCAGGTTTTCTCAGCCCAAAAAAATCGACATAAGCGCTCGTGCCCACGTCGAACATCGTTCCACGTACTCCCTCCAGGTGGATCCGGACGAAACCCCACGGATCGTCGCGCACGATCCGCAAAGCCTCGGACCGCAGGAATTCGTAGCAGCGGGCATCGTTCCACCCGCGCTGCTCCGGGTGCAGGCGATAATAGACCGCCTCGCTGCGGTAGCCGAGCTGCTGCTGCACCAAGTCGAGCGGCTGCGCCTGCTGCCGAGCCAGCACAGCCGCGGCCTGGTAGTAGTAGAGGTTGACGTCGGCGATGGCCGCGAACCGCGGGTAATCCGCCACGGCATAGTTCCGCACCTGCCAGGCGCCCAGAAGCGCCATCGACAACAGGCCGAAGCCAGCAGCCTGGCCAAGCCGCTTCAGCCGCTGGTCCGCGTGCCGCCAGACCAGGACCGCCAGGGCCGCGGCCACCATGGCCGGCAGGAAATACCCGATCGGCCGGACGTAGACGGCGGCGGCCAGCGCCAGCGCCGACGCAGCCAGCTCGCGCCACGACAACGATCGCAAGTATCGAATCAGCAACAGGCCAAAGGCCGCCAGCAAGGTAGTGAAAAGCGATTCGGTCAAGAGCTTGCCGGCATAGAGCACGCTTAACGGCTCGCAGGCGTACAACAGCCCGGCGGCGAACGCCGCGTCGGTTCGATCGAAAAGCACCTTGGCGGTTTGGAACACCAGCCAGGCCGTCAGGCAGCCCAGGCCGATCTGCAGCGCGATCGTCACCCCGTCGACGTGCCCGGCCAGGACTCCAATCGACAGAAACAGCGGGTAGCCGGGCGTGCGGGCCAGCTCGGGCTTTCCGCGGTTGCTGAAGCCCTGCCGCTCGACGAGCTTCTCGGCCAGGTCGATGTAACCATAGCTGTCCGGCTCACGCGTCAATGGGCCGCGAGGCGTGACGGCCAGCGCCACCAGCGGCGCCGCCAACCGCAGGGCCAGGGCCACGAGCAAAACAACGACGAGCGGTCGCGCGCGGCAGCAGGTCGATCGAGGCCTGAAGTCCGGCAGGTTCACGGCGCGGCAGCCCAACGGCGAGTCATGGCTCTTCGATACGGTATAGATGCGTGGCCGTCCGCAGGAAGATGGCGCCGTCGGAAACGGCCAGCGAGGCCAGCGTGCGGCCCTGCACCTGGTTGGAAGCCAGCTTCTTGAACTCGCGACTGGGGGCGATGACGGTGGTCAACCCTTCTTCGCTGAGAAAATAAATCCGCCCATCGGCGAAGATCGGCGAGGCCGCATAGTTGCCGCCGATTCGCTGTTGCCAACGCTCTTGCCCGCTGCGGGCGTCGGCGCAGGTGGCAATTCCGTTGTCGCTGATAAAGTACAGCTCGTCGCCGACCAGCAAAGGCGACGGATTGTGCGGAACGTTTCTTCGTATCGTCCACTCGATGTGCGTCTCGGTCACGTCGCCTGCGCCGTCGGGCCGGATGGCATACAGAAGCGGCGTGTCGTAGCCGGTGCAGACATACACCAGCCCATGCCCGAAGACCGGCCGAGGCACGAGCGAGTAGCCGTCGTGGCGGACCTTCCATGCCACTTCGCCGTTCGACGGATTGTAGGCGACCACCTGCTCGCCGGACGTGCTGATCAACAGGTCCTTCCCGCCGACCCGGATCACCAGCGGAGTCGAATAGGCCATCTGCCCGGGGCGTTCCATCTTCCAGCGAGTCGCGCCGCTCTTCTGGTCCAGGGCCGCGACAAATTGCACGTCCGTCCCATCACAATTCACAATCAGCAGGTCCTTGTACAGCACCGGCGATCCGGCTGGCCCATGACGATGGTCGTAAACCAGCTCCGTATTGCGCCACAGCACCTTTCCCTTCGTCGAAAGGCAGGCCATGCCGTGCGCGCCGTAGTGAACATAGACCCGGCTGCCTTGGACCACCGGCGTGGGAGATGCGTGGCTGTTCTTGTTGTGGATCGTTCCCGGCTCGGCCTTCTCGAACACCTCGACGTCGTGCAGTATCGAGCCGGTGTCGCGGTCGAGCGCCACCGCCCTCAGCGACCGCCCGTCGTCCAGTGCCGTCGTCAGCCAGATTTGCTTCCCCTGGATCGCCGGCGAAGACCAGCCCAAACCGGCGACGGGGACTTTCCAGGTGATGTTGCGGGTCTGGCCGTCGGCCGTTTCACTCCACGCCAGGGGCAGCCCTTTTTCCGAAGAGTGCCCCTGCCCACCGGGGCCGCGAAACTGCGGCCAGTCGGCCGCCGCGATGCGCCCGGCTGACCAGGCGCTGAGCAACAAAGCCATCAGCAGCAAGGCGGGCCAGGTGCGCGGCATCGGCATGGGATCCTCAAAACGGCGGGGAGCGACTTTCCGTGGCGGGACGCACAGGTTATGTTCGTCCATGCCTGGTGGTTTTGCAAGCCGAGCACGGTTGGACCGCTTTTCAATTGGACCGAGCGCAGGATGAACCGCTATCAATCGTTGAAAGTACTGGCCCAGGTCGAGCCGGCCTGGGTCATCGACGACCGTCCCACCGCCTTTACCGAAGGCCCCGCGGCCGATGCGGCCGGCAACGTCTACTTTACGGACATCCATAATAATCGCATTCTCAAGTGGTCTCGCGGCGGTCGTTGCAGCACGTTCCGCGAGCCGAGCGGCCGCACCAACGGCCAGACCTTCGATCACCAGGGCCGTCTGCTCCACTGCGAAGGGGCCGAGTTCGGTCCCGGCGGCGCCCGCCGTATCACGCGCACCGATCTGGCCTCCGGCGAGTACCTCGTGCTCACCGACCGATACGAGGAGGCCCGCTACAACTCGCCCAACGACATCTGCGTCGACGGCCGCGGCCGCATCTACTTTACCGACCCGCGCTACGGCGACCGCTTGGACATGGAAATGACCGTCGAGGGCGTCTACCGCATCGACCTCGACGGCCGCGTCACGCGGATCCTCACGCAGACCGAGATCGACCGGCCCAACGGGGTCGCCGTGACCCAGGATTCGCGGCTGCTCTATGTCGTCGACAGTTGCCCCGAGCGAGGCCGCAACCGCAAGCTGTGGGTCTTCGACCTCGACGATGCCGGCCACCCGCACAACCAGCGGCTGATCCACGACTTCGCCCCGGGCCGCGGCGGCGACGGCATGCGGCTCGACGTCGAGGGCAAGCTCTACGTGGCTGCCGGGGTCCACACGGCCCGGCACGACCGCGAGACGACCGACGTGCCCACCGCAGTTTACGTTCTCTCGCCGGCGGCCGAATTGTTGGGTCGGATCCCCGTGCCCGACGATGTATTGACAAACGTGGCTTTCGGCGGCCCGGACGGCCGCACGTTGTATATCACTTCGGGCCGCACCCTGTTCACGACGCGCGTCAGCCAGCCCGGGCAAGTGGCGTACCCGGCCTGGCATTGATTGCGGCAGCGACCGGGTGGGTGGCTGGGGCAAAGCGATAAGCGTGCCCCAGTTGCAATGTGAGGAAGGTTATTTTTCGGCCGATCCTTAACGCTCCTTCCTGGGAGTACACTACATGAGCAGGCTTTTTTTCTTTTTGCTAAGCGTGCCGGGGCTGGTTTTCGCGAACGCCTCGCCAGGCGCCGCCCAGGACGACCGCCCGGCGAGCGCGTCAAAAGCCGCCGATCGCGCGGCTCCGCTGGTGCGCCGGTTGCCGGGGCTCGACGACAGCGGGCAGATCCTGCTGCCCAACCAATGGTCGTTGCGCCCCGCCGGCAAGCAGATCAAGCTGGGCGACTTTCCCGTCCAGATCGTGCTGCACCCCAGCGAACCATGGGCGGCCATCGTGCACTGCGGCTACGGTGAGCATGAGATCATCGTGGTCGAGCTCAAGCGGCAGCGGGTAGTTTCCAGGACCACTTTGGAGCAGTCGTTTTACGGCCTCGCGTTCGACCCCCAGGGGAAGCGGCTGTTCGCCAGCGGCGCCGAGCACGAAGTGGTGCACCAGTTCGACTTCGCCGGCGGCTATCTCTCCGAACACCGGGAGCTGCCGGTGGGGCGGCCCGACGAAACGTTCGTGCCGACCGGAATCACCTGCACTGCCGACGGCCGGACGCTCTATGTGGCCAACGCATGGGGACATACGCTCTGCCTCTTGCCCATCGACGACCCGTCAAAACGGAGGCACATCTCGATGGGGGGCGACAGCTATCCTTATGCTTCGCTGGCCACGCCGGACCGCAAGCGGTTGTACGTGAGCCTGTGGGGGCAGGCGGCCGTGGCCTTGTTGAACCTGGAAACGCTGGAAGTCGACGCCCGCTGGCCGACCGAGTCCCATCCGACGGAGCTGGCCCTCTCGCCCGACGGGCGGCGGTTGTTCGTGGCTTGCGCCAACTCGAACACGGTCACCGTGCTCGACACGGCCAACGGCGAGCCGATGGAGGTCATCGCCAGCGCGCTCCACCCGCAGGCGCCCAGCGGCAGCACGCCCAACAGCCTGGCGCTGGGCGCCAACGGCAACGTGCTGTTGATCGCCAATGCCGACAACAACAACCTCGCCATGTTCAACGTCAGCCAGCCGGGCCGCAGCCAGTCGATGGGCTTTATTCCCGTCGGCTGGTATCCGACGTCGGTCCGCTATGGCCCGGACAACCGCATCTACGTGGCCAACGGCAAGGGGCTGATGTCGCTGCCCAACCCCCGCGGTCCGCAGCCCTTGAACGATCCGCCGCAAACGATCCAGCAATACATCGGCGGCCTGTTCCGCGGAACCTTGAGCATCATCGAGGCCCCTTCGCCGGCCGACATGGCCCGCTATACCGAGCAGGCGTATCGCGCCAGCCCGCTCAAGGCCGATGCGTCGCCGGTGGCTGCTCCGGCCGAAGAGAACAACCCGATTCCCAGCCGGCTGGGCGACCCCAGCCCGATCAAGTATTGCTTGTACATCGTCAAGGAGAACCGCACCTACGACCAGGTGTTCGGCGACGTGCCGGAGGGAAACGGCGACGCGGAGCTGTGCATCTTTCCCGAGCGCGTCACGCCCAACCACCATGCCCTGGCCCGCCAGTTCGTGCTGCTGGACAACTTTTATGTCGAGAGCGAGGTGAGTGCCGACGGCCACGAGTGGACCATGGGCGCCTACGCCAGCGACTTTGTCGAAAAGACCTGGCCGCTGGTCTACCGGGGCGGCAAGGACAAGCTGAAGTATCCCAGCGAGGGGGCGACGTTCATGGCCACGCCGGCCGGCGGCTACATCTGGGACCGCTGCCTGGAAGCGGGCGTCAGCTACCGCAGCTACGGCGAGTTCATCGACAACGGACCGACTCCCGACGATCCGGGCAGGGCGGCGGTCAAGGCGCTCGAAGGGCACTTCGACCCGCTGTTCCGCAGCTACGACTTGGACTATCTCGACATCAAGCGCACCGAGCGGTTCATCGAGGAGTTGAAGGGTTTTGAGCGCGCCGGCGAGATGCCCCAGTTCATTGTGCTGCGGCTGCCCAACGATCACACCTACGGCCTGTCGGCGGGCAAGCGCACGCCGACCGCCATGGTGGCCGACAACGACCTGGCCCTCGGCCGGCTGGTCGAGGCGGTCACCCAGAGCAAGTTCTGGCCTCAGACGGCGATCTTCGTGGTCGAGGACGACGCCCAGAACGGCTCGGACCACGTCGACGCCCACCGCACCGTGGCCCTGGTGATCAGCCCCTACACCAGGCGGAACTACGTCGACTCGACCATGTATTCCACGGCCAGCATGCTGCGGACCATGGAGCTGATCCTGGGGCTGAAGCCGATGAGCCAGTTCGACGCGGCGGCCCGGCCCATGTACGCCTCGTTCCAGGCCGAGCCCGACACCAGCGGCTACCGCCACTTGCCCTCCAACGTCGATCTGGAAGAGCGCAATCCCGAGCAAGGCTGGGGCGCCGAGCAATCGGCCCGGCTCGACTTCAGCCGCGAGGACGCCGCCGACGATCTCATATTGAACGCGCTGGTCTGGAAGAGCGTCCGCGGCCCTGATTCCCGCATGCCTCCCCCCGTGCGTGCCAGCTTCGTCTTCGTCCACGGAGAGGAAGAGGAAGAAGAGGAACGCGAACGACTTGATGAATAAGGTGGCCTTGAGATGTTTCCAGACTTGTAACGTGGGCTACAATAGCGATATGGCACCAAAACTGTCTGACGAACAACGACAGGCGCTTGCCCGGCGGCCCGACGCGCCACTTGAGGTGGAGGATCCGGAAACGCATGGCAAATATGCCCTAGTCCGGATGGACGTCTACGAGCAAATGCAAAAGGTCCCTTCCTACGGAGACACGTCGCCGGATCCGCGTGAGTTCTATCCAGCCTTCCTGGACGCGGTGAAGAACGACCTCGATGCCCCGGGGATGGAAGAGTACGATAACTATAAGCCTCCCCAAGCGGAAACATGAGCGTCCACCGCAAGGCACCCCAACTGCCTGAGGCACCACCACACGCGCTGGCGCACCCCAAGTATCGCGGCTACTATATGGTCGCGTTTGGCGCCACAATTTGCTTAACGGTGCTTGTATATGCTGTCCTTGTTCTTAATCGTGCTCATGGTCAACAGCAAGCGGTAGGCGCTATCCGTGGCTTGGGAGGCGACGTATCTTATGAGATCGAGGTCGAGGACGATTCCGGCCGAATTGCGCCGCCCGTCTCCCAGAGGAGTCGGCTTTCCTTGGTCTTTGGAGGGACGTTTTTTGAATCGGTTGTCATCGTCGATTTTTCGGGCACCGACATCACCGATTCGGACCTGCGGCATCTCCGGCACCTTCCCGACGCGCGACTGGTGATTCTGGCAGGGACGAGAATCTCTGACGAGGGATTGAAAGACGTGAAACAGCTTGAGCAACTCATCGAAGTGCATCTTGATGGCACCCATGTAACGGCAACTGGAATCGATGAACTGCGTCGAGCAAGGCCGGATTTGACGGTCATGTGGAAGGGCAACTAATGCTTACTGGCCGGAACTCTGGCGAGTTCCGCTACGGGCAGGCGTTCTACGGGAGGACGAGTTGCTACGGATCGATCACGATCAGCGGTGGGCCTTCGAGCGAACGCGTGTGCACGAGCATCAATTGGCCGAACTCGCGGTTCACTACGTTGAGCGCCTCTTGCGTCGCCGCCCCGTGCCGCAAGGCAAGCCGCACTAAGTCCGCATCAGGGTTCAATCCGAGCTTGCGCATCTGATCCAGCGCTTCGGCAACCGTGGGGTCGGCGGCCAACTGATCCACCGTCTCGGCCTTCACACCGTTAGGGTCGACCGACGCGGTGTGCCGCCAGACCGCCTTCCACGCGCCATCCGGCATCCGAGCCAGAAAAGTGCCCACCACCGTCACCTGCCTGCCGCGGACCTGTTCGAGCTCGGTGATCCGCAGGCCGCGCGCGCCTTCGGCCTCGGCCTCGCGGATGGCCTGGCTGAATGCTTTCTCGCTCCGTGCCGGGTTGCCGGCTCCCGCTTGAGGCTGCGGATTGAGCAACTCGGCCAGTTGCCCCTCCAGTTGCTCCGCCAAGAGACCGCCGAGCAACTGGCCCAGCCCTGGCCGCCCCTGGCCGCTGTCTTCCCGCACCAGAACGCCCCCGGTGCCCTGGAAGTGCGGTTTGCCCAGGATCTGGTATTCGACCAGCCCGACCTTGGCGGCCCACTGGCGGTCGTCCAAAAGCGTGGTGCCAAGGTGGTCCGACAAGTCCGGCTGTGCGCCATCCACGTCGACTCCCATGGCCGTCAGTTTGCGCACTACGGCGGCTGCCGCCATCGGCTCCGGATCGGCCAGGTTGCTGAGCCAGGCGAGCGCCAGCAGGCGGCGCGTGTCAGGCGGTTGAATGTGGTGGCGAAAGACATCGCCGGCGGGAACCTCGATCACCAGGATCGGCGCAGGCGGCGGCGGCTGGCGCTGGACTTCGGCCAAACGCTCACGGACGTCCTCAAGCGCCTGGTCCAGGTAGCCTTGCAGCCGCTCGTCGGTGCTGCGCTGGCGCCACTCGATCGTCCGCCGCTCGAGCTGTTCCAGTGCTCGCCTGGGCCGCTCCTCTTCGCCCGCCACGGCCGTGCGGTAAAGCTCAGGCTCGTGCCGGCGGAGCCACTCGCGGCGGACCAACAGCGTCCAGCGCCCACTGGAGGCTGGACCCGCCAGCATGCCCAACAGCCGCTGGCCGCCGCGGAGCGTTAACACGTCGACCACGCGCTGGCCGGCCGGGTACGATCGCTTGGCACGGGCCGGCGCCTGGGCCGCGGAGGGAAGTGCCGCCAGAACCACGGCCGCCGCCAAGAGTCCACCCGCCAGCGCCGACCGCCGCCAAGCCGCGGCTGAACGGACGAGGCGGAGTCGATCGGGCGGGCGCATGGCAGCTACTCTTCGATTCCGGGATCCTGGGGCTCTTCGAGCTGGGGGTCGTCGGGCTCCCCTTCGGGAAACGGATCATCCTCCGGCGGCGCCACATCGGCTGCATCGTCGTCCTGCGCTCCGCTGCCTCCGGCCAGGGTTTTGCCAAGAGCACGCGAGACCGCGCTTCCCAGGCCCCGCAATGTTTGGCCGCCTGGTTCGACCGTCTCTCCGTCCGAGCCGGTGGAGGCGTCGTCCGGGGCCACTTGGCTGGGCGCACTACCTGCAGGCTCCTCGCTACGCGAACGATCCGCCGCGGCCCCGCGGCCGGCTTCTCCCAATGCCGGACCACGTTGCTGCTGCACGGGGGCCGGCGCGCCGGCCTGCTCGGCGTTGTCCGGGGCTTGCCTGGAATCCTCGGCCGGTGGGTTTGCGTTGCCTGGTCCAGGGGGTTGTAAATCGCGAGGGGCTGCCGGCTTGCCGCTGTCGCAACCCAGTGCCATGCTCAGCATCAGCGGTGCCACCCAACGGGTAACTTTGATCATCGTTTCACTCCTTTGTCCCAGATGGTTGTAAAGCTGGTTTGGTGGAGGCGCGGCGTTTTTTTGGCCCGCATCCGTACACCAATCCACCGCGCAGGGTACTCGCTGGCGGCCGAAAAGTAAAACGCTCATCCGCGAAATTCGCGCATGAAGTCGCGCAAGGCCTCGACCCCCTCGATCGGCATGGCGTTGTAGATCGAGGCGCGAATACCCCCCACCGAGCGGTGTCCCTTCAGCTCGCAAAGGCCGCGGGACCGGGCCTCCCGCAAGAACGCGGCCTGCGCCTCGTCGCCTGGCAGGCGGAAGGTGACGTTCATCATCGAGCGGCTGTCCGCATCGGCGTGGCCGCGATAGAACCCGCCGCTCTGGTCGATCGCCTCGTACAGCATGCCGGCCTTGCGGCGATTGAGCTGGGCCATCTTTTCCAGGCCGCCGACGTCGCCCAGCAGCCAGCGGGTCACCAGCATCACCAGGTACACGGCGAACACGGGCGGCGTGTTCAACAACGACTTCTCCTTGGCGTGCAAGCGGTAGTCGAGCACCGTCGGCAGCCCCGCGGGGGCCCGTTCCATAAGGTCGTTGCGAATGACGACGATGGTCACGCCGGCCGGCCCGGCGTTTTTCTGCGCACAGGCGTAGATCAGCCCATAGCGGTCGATGGGCAGCGGGCGGCAGAGGAAATCGCTGGAAGCGTCGCAGACCAGCGGCACGTCGCCCGCTTCGGGCTCGGCGGCGAACTGGACGCCCTGGATGGTTTCGTTCGAGGTGAAGTGCAGGTAGGCCGCCCGCGGATCGGCATCGATCTGGCCCGCCCTGGGCAGCCGGGTGAAGTTGGTCGGCTTGCCGTCGAAGGCCGCGCGGACGTTGCCTTCGCGTGCCGCCTCTTCCATGGCCATCTTGCCCCACGATCCGGTCACGATGTAGTCGGCAGTTTTTCCGCTGGCCCGCAACAGGTTCATCGGCACCATCGAGAACTGCAGCCTGGCGCCGCCCTGCAAGAACAGGACCTGGTAGTCCGGCCCGATTGCCAGCAATTGCCGCAAGTTCTTCTGGGTTTCGGCCAGCACTCCCTCGAACCAACTGGAGCGGTGACTGATCTCCAGGGCAGAGATGCCGATTCCGGGGAGCGACAACAGCTCATCCTGGGCTTGCTTCAGGACAGCAAGCGGCATGACCGCGGGACCGGGTGAGAAGTTATAGACACGAGGTTCCATGGTCCAGGCCGTCACTCCAGGATGTCTTGTAGAAACCGGCCGCCGCGCCGCTGCACCGTTGGGGCCCGAACGGCCCGACTGGCACCGGGCAAACCGCCGCCGCGAATCCAGAATGATAAACGGCGGCCGCCGCCAAGACCAGGACAAGGGCTCCCACCGCCGCGTCAGCCCTTCCCGACGGGGCCCAATGCTTTGACCCAGCCGCTCAAAGCCAGGTTCGCGTTGATCGATCAGATGGTTTCGAGAATCGCCAGGATGCCGGCATCGACGCCATCCGCCAGAATCTCGTCGCTGTCGCGCCAAGCCACGTCGTCCGCATCAACGTCCCGCGGCACCTGTCCCACGAGCTGGCTATCGACCGGGACCAGGCACTCGGCTGCCGTGGCAACTGCCTGGCCCACGAGCGGCCCGTGGTCTCCCATCCGCCGCGAATCGTCGTCCGGCATCGACCAATCGTGGAAGGCAACCTGGGTCGCTCTGGCACTGGCGATGCCCGCCAGCGCGTTCGAGGCGGCATAGGCCGACAGATCGTGCAACTCCGGCGAGTCATACGCCGACGCGCCGGCGCTGGCGGCGTTGCCAGCCGGCGCACGATTGAAATACTCCTGCGAAGCCAGCACGCTTTGGGCAACGCCCGCCAGGCTTTGGCGTCCTTGGCCGACTGCCGTGGCCCAGTACGATCCCTCGGCCTGGCCGGCGGCCCGCCCCAGATAGTCCTGATAGTGTTGCCCTATCACGCGAAGCGTGCGCTCTGCCGAGTTCAAAACGCCATCGACCACTTGGCCGCGAGACAGACCCGATCGCAACTGCGAAACCCAACCGGCCAGCCCCGCGGTGTCCGCAGCCCGCCCCAATAGGTCCTGGTAAACGCCGTTGACGAAGGCCGCGTCGTCGGCACGGGCGTTGAGATACTCCGGCGACTGCAGGAACACGCGTTGCACTTCGATCTCGTCCATGCCCGACTGCATGGCGGCCACCCAACGGTCCCGTTCTGCCCGGCCCGGTGTCCGCTGCAAGTACGCCTGGTAGTAACCGGTGACCTGCAAGGCCCGATGTTCGGCCGACATCCACAGGGCCTGCACCACCCGGTCGCGTGGCATTCCGCCGGCCAGCGCGCCCGACCAGGCGGCCAGGCCGGCGGCGTCCGCGGGCCGGGCGAGCACGTGCTCGTACAGGCTCGAGACAAACGCATCCATGGAGCTGCGCGGCACGGCGGCGGGCAGGCTGTCGAGCGAGCGGATGGCCGCCAGCAGGTCGAGACGCTGGTAGCGCAGGCCGGTGTTGATCACGTTGTCGTTTTCGTCGTCACCATCGACGAGCGTGACGCCGCTGGCGCGCATGATCGTGAGGATCTGGTCCTGGTTGGCCGAGGCCCCCTGGCCGCGGGCGTCGAGGGCCTGGTGCACGAGCACGGCAGCGCCGGCCACCAGGGGCGCCGCCATCGACGTGCCCGCCAGCGTGGCCAGTCCGCCGCCTAGCCAGGTCGAGGTGACGAAGGCCCCCGGCGCCAGGATGTCGAGTTGGCTGCTGCGCTGCGTGAAGCTGGCGATGCGGTCGGGCGCCGTCGAGTGGTCCTTGGCGCCGCTGGCCCAGGCAACCGTGCCATATTCGCCGTCCCAGACGGCGCCGACCGAAACGGTCTGGCTGCTGATGGCCGGGTAGCCCAAGCCCTGTTGGCTGCCATACGAGTAAAAAGCGTTGCCCGAGGCGGCGGCAAGAAAGACTGCCTGCCCCCTGAGCGTGGTGAACTCATCTTCGAGAAAGGCCCAGGGGCTGGCCGTGAAGTTGCCGGCCCCCAGCGACATGTTGACGGCCACGATGTTGTACTGGGCCTGGTGGGCGGCTACCCACTGCAGAGCCAGTTCGACGTTCGCGAAGGTGCCCGAACCGTTTTCGTCGAGGATCCGCAGGGCGACGATGCCCGCCTGCGGCGCGATGCCGCGGTAGCTGCCGTGGCTGCTGGCGATGATGCCCGCCACGTGCGTGCCATGCCCGTGCTCGTCCATGGGGTCGGCGTCGCGGTCGACGAAGTCCCAGCCGCCCAGGTAGCGGCCTGCCAAGGCGGGATGATTGTAGTCGATGCCCGTGTCGAGAACGGCCACCGCGTAGCCGGCGCCGGTGTAGCCGTACTGTGCGTGCACTTCGAGTCCGCCGACGAGCGGCAGACTCTGGTTGGCCAGGGCGGCCAGAGTCGACTGCGCGTCGACGGCGTGCTGGGCGCCCAGCGAGAATGTCTGCTGCTGCCAGTCCTCGTACTGGCTGCTTGGGGCCACGGAGAGCAACAGCAGCTCTTCCAGTGGCTCCAGAGCGAGCGAGCGTCGCCGTGACGGCAAGGCACGCCTCCTATCTTGGGCCAATCGCCGGCGAGGCATGGCGCGGATCTCCCGTTGCCCGGACACTGCCGGAATGTTGTACAGGCGGAGTTGTCAGAAGAAAAGCGACTTGGAAATCCCTGCCGACCCCGCCCTGAACGGGCCGGGTCAACCCCGAATGGGGTATCCGTAGAAACTGTAGTTTTTTTCCCGGCCGAGGCGAGAAAAAAGGCGCCGATGCCGATCCCCAATATGCTCAACGGCTTGCACCGCCGGTGCACGGCCATGGCACACCCCAACCAGGTCGGACCGGCCCCTCGAACCGGCCCCAGCCGCGCGGCCTACCTGCGCCTCGTTCGACGACCGTCCAGAGGGAATCTGGGCGGCCTTCTCATAGACCTCCTTGGACCTTCCTATCGTGGTCACGCCTTCGAAGCACGAATGTTGAAACGGCTTCCGCTCGGTTCGGTCGCCTCAGGTCAACCTGAACTCGTGTCCGGCAGGTCGTCGGGAACGCGGAAGAGCATATCGGCGGCGTTTATAACCCACGCGTGGCTCCGCGACCTATTGTCGAAGATCCGCGTGGCGGTAATCGTGATAAAGAACGACCTCAACTTGCCGTCGCGGCGGAAGCTGACGGCATACAACTGCTTGACGATTTCCTGGCCTTGGTGAGCACTGACCGATTCCGTCTTGTAAAAACGGACCTCCGCGTCAGGCCCCAATTCGAGCAAGGCTCGCACGATTGGCTCGTCGGTGAAGGTTCGCAGAACACTGTACAGGTCCTCTCGGCCCGCATAATGCGCCCAGAGGTTGTCGTCCAGCGGCAACCGGGCGTGCCACTTGACCGTGAGCTGATGCGCCTTGTGCGGCTCACCACCGCGCATCAGGTTGAACCAATTGTGGCAAATGACCCCAGCCTGGCTCCGCAAGTGCCACTGGTAAATCGCCCAATAGGTGGTCGCGGGGGTGCCGCAGCACAGCGCAATGACCAGGCCCGCCACCGCGGCCCGGCGGCCGATCAACTTGGGCTCGTGCCTGCGGATCCGCACCAGCGCCGCCACGCTGATCACCACGGCCAGGAGCGGTACAGACCAAAAGAGCGGATGTACGAAAGCAAGCGGCGACGCCAGGCCGGCCGCCAGGCCGGCGATGGCCGCCACGCAGAGCGGACGATACTCGACCGTCTCGCCTTCCACCGCGCCCGGCAGACTGGCTTCATGGAGTTTGGATTGCGACATGGCCGCTCCTTCGCTGTTGGGCCGGCGCCTTACTTGACCAGGATGTCTTCCATCCTCGCGAACCGCTCGCGCCGGGTGGCATACTTGATGATGAAATCGCCGTGGGGATCGAAGATCTGCAGCGCCTCTCCGCTGCGGCGGGCGAATGCTCCCCGCGACGCCCGTTGCATGAAAGCCAGCCATTGACGGTCAGGGGCCAGGCCCAAGATCCGTTTCTCGGGCTTGAAGCCGCCGAACATGAACTCGCGGGACAAGGGGGCCGTGTGCAGCGTCATGGCCGTGAAACAAACCATCACCCAGCCGATCCACACGGCAAAGAAATAGCCGCCCAGAATCTCCACCAACTTGGGAAACCGCACCTTCACGCGCGAGGCAAAGTAGGTGGCCGCCCGCACCACGATCAACCCCACCGCGAACAAGCCCCACAAGGCCGAAAAGTCCCACAGGTACGTTCCCTTGGGAAACTGCTCGATCAACAGGTCGGCCACCGGCTCCCAAAAGTTCGTCGCCAAGAGCGCCGCCGTCACCACGTTGACCAACGTGATGGCGTTGCTCCAGAGTCCCTCCGATCCGGCCATGGCGATCACCACGAACACGATCACCAAGAGCGCCGTGGGCAGCAGCAAGCTCATGGGTTCTCCTTCAAAACGCGCATCAACTCGGGCAGCGAGGTCACGCCCTTGACCACCAGCACCAGCCCTTCTTCCTGCAGGCTCCGCATTCCCGCCCGGCGGGCGGCCTGTCGCAACGCGGTCACGTCTCCCTGCTTGGCCAGCACCGAGCGAAACGGCGCGTCCACCACCAGCAACTCGAAGATTCCGGTCCGGCCCCGGTAGCCGATCCCACGGCAATCCGGGCAAATGTCCTTTTCCTCGGCGGGCGGCTGGGGCGGCCGGTAAAAAGCCTCGATCCGGCCGGCGGGTATGCCAAGTTGCTCGAGCACCTGCGGGGGCGGCGGATACGGCTCCTTGCACCTCGAGCACAGCTTGCGGATCAACCGCTGATTCAAAACGGCCACCAGCACCTCGGCAAATACGTCGACCGCTGGCTGCAGCGCCAAAACGCGGGCCACCGCTTCGGCGCACTCCTTGGCTTGCACCGCGCTGATCACCAGGCGATCGACGCTGGCCTGCTCGAACAAAATGGTCGCGGTTTCCACGTCGGCCAGATCGGCGACCACGTACACGTCCGGGTATTCGCGGATCAGTTTGGGCAGGACGCTGGCCGGAGTCTGTCCGGCGGCGGCATCGTAGGTGGTCACCGGCACGTTTTCGACTTCCAGCTCGCGGCTGCCGGCTTCCTCGATGGCCACGGCGCCGCGGACATAACGGTCCACGGCCGCCACCGACGCTGTCAGCAGGCTGGACAGCCCGTTGCCGGGCGGGGCGGAAACAAGGATCAGTCCCTTGCGCTGCTCCACAGCCCCTTTGAACTGCTCCTGCATTTTTTCGCGCATGCCAAGTTCAGGCAGGCGGGCTCGTTTGACGCTCGGATCCTCGACCTGGATCAGCACGCGCTCGCCGGTGCGGGTGCCTTGGCTGATCAGCCGGCAAATATGCTTCTGCTTCTTCTCGAACTCGGCGCCAAAACCGCCCTGCTGCCGGGCCCGGCGCTCGTTGACGTTCAACGCCGAAATGGTCTTGAGCACGGCCAGCACGGCGTCGCCCGTTTCGCGTTCCTGGTTCTCCGCATTATGCCAGACCCCGTCAATCTGGTATCGCACGCTGACCGCTTGCTGCGTGTAGTCCAGCAGGATCGCGTCGGCCCGCTGGCTGAAGGCCGTGTCCAAAAGCACCCGCGCCAGATTGAAAGCCGGGGATTGCTTGGCCGTGAGCAGGTGGATCGTGTCGTCCCGCTCCGTGGCCCCGCCACGGGCGGTCAGTTCGACCGGCGGGCCTTCCTCCTGCGGTGGTTCGACGGAGAGCTTGATGCCCAACGGCTTGAGACGCTCACTGAACCAGAACCGTAAATGCGGCCCGGTAAAGACCTTGAGCTCGTCGGTGACCAGGCTGTTGCGGTGCAGCACGTACAGCATGAACGGCACTGTGTAGGCCACCAGCATCAATGGGAAACCGACCCAGAAAGCGGCGGGAAAACTCATCAGCCACAACAGCACCACGACCGCCATGAAGCTGAAGAAAGCGATCTGGTTCCAGCGCCTGTACTCCAACTTCAATCGCTGACCGTCCTGATTGATCCAGTCCAGCGTGCGGACCCACAGCAAAAACAGCAGCCAGAACAACGGCAGCTTGAACCAGCTCAGATACAAGCCGCTGCCGTGGGCGAACTCCCCGGGGTAGGTGGGAAAACGCGCCCCCTCCTGGGCCCAGGCCGGTTGTTCGAACAGACACAAGGCCAGCGCGGCGGCCCCAAGCCAAGCGCCCCTGGCCGGCGCGGCGTGGGCCCCCTCGGCAAGGCCGCGTGCCGCCCTGGCACATGCGCCGGCCCGGGCCATCCAATTACGAAGCATTAAAGAATCCCAGGTTGCCTGACCTCGATGCCTTTCAAAGCCATCCTCAACGCTTCGACGTTCGGCGCTACTTCGAAAGCCGTGGCCCGGTCGATCAAGTCGCGGTCGACCAGGCTCTTCAGGCTCATCGTAAAGTCCTGCATCCCCTCTTTGTCGCACATCCGAATCACGTCGGCCAGCTTCTCGTCCGATTCTTCCAGAATCAGCTTGCGGACCGTGGCATTGAAGGTCATGATCTCGACCGTCGGCACTCGCCCCACCCCTTCCTTGATGCAGGGCAGCAGCTTCTGAGCGACGATCCCCCTCATGTTCATGGCAATGGCGCTGCGCAGCGATGAGTGCATGTTGCGCGGGAACAAGTCGAGGATCCGGCCGATCGTGGAGGGCGCGGTGGAGGAATGGATCGTGCCGAACACCAGGTGACCGGTCTCGGCCGCTTGAATCGCCGTGAGAAACGTTTCCTCGTCCCGCATCTCCCCCACCAGCATCACGTCCGGGTCTTCGCGGACCGCGTGCTTCATGCCAATGCTGAAGTCCTTGACGTCCAGCCCGATCTCACGCTGGTTGATCAGGCACTTATCCTCCGTGAACACGAACTCGATCGGATCCTCGAGCGTCAGGATGTGCTTCCGATAGTTGTGGTTAATCCAATCGAGCATCGACGCGATCGTCGTGCTCTTGCCCGAACCGGTCACGCCGGCCAACAGCACCATCCCCTGGCTCCACTTGCACAGGTCGACCATGCTCGGCGGCAAGTTCAGCCCTTCGAAATCCGGGATCCATTGATTCACCTTGCGGGCTACCATGCCCACGTGGCCCAATTGCTGCAACAGGTTCACCCGGAACCGCCACTGCTTGCCGTCCACGTCGACCGTGTGAGAGAAGTCGGTCCCCCCGCACTCCTCGAAAATCCGGCGGGTGCGGTCATTGAGCATCGGAAACGTGATGCGAACCATCTCTTCATCGTCGATCGGCGGCCGGCTGAGCGGGCGCAACGTGCCGTTGACCCGTACAATGGGCGCGCGCTCCGCCTTCAAGTGCAGATCGCTCCCTCCCAACTTCACCAAGGCCCGGAACAACTTGTCGATCTCCAGTTCCTCGCGCTTGTGCACGAACCTTTCCACGATCGCGTCGGGAGCACTGGCCATGCTTCGATCTTCTCCGGTTGCTTGGGTAGGACTCTCAATCGAGGGGATGGCGCGCCCCCACGCTAGGCACTGAGCCGCACGGGAATCCCCCGCTCCGCCATCACCCGCTTCGTCTCTTGAATGCTGTACTGGCCAAAATGAAAAATGCTCGCCGCCAAGGCCGCGTCGGCCTTGCCCACCTGGATCGCGTCGGCCAGGTGCTCGGGGCGACCGGCGCCGCCGCTCGCCACGACCGGAATCGTCACCGCCTGGCTGACCGCGGCCGTCAGCTCCAGGTCGTATCCATTCTGCGTGCCGTCGGCGTCCATCGATGTCAGCACGATCTCACCGGCCCCCAGACGCTGCACCTCCCGGGCCCACGCCACCGCCTCCAGACCCGTGCCGATCCGCCCCCCGTTCACGTGCACCTCCCAAAACTCACGCCCCTCCTTCTGCACCCGCTTCGGGTCGATGTTCACCACAATGCACTGGCTGCCGAAGCGGCGAGCGGCCTCGTACACGAAGGCCGGATCGCGCGGGGCCGCCGAATTGATCGATACCTTGTCGCTGCCGGCCTTCAACAGTTCTCGGATGTCGGCCAGGCTGCGGATGCCGCCCCCCACGCACAGCGGCATGAACACCACCTCCGCGGTGCGACGCACCACGTCCAGCATGATCGAGCGACCCTCGTGGCTGGCCGTGATATCCAGAAATACCAGCTCGTCGGCACCCTCCGCCTCGTAGCGCGCCGCCACCTCGACGGGATCTCCCGCGTCGCGCAACTGGACAAAATTGGTCCCTTTGACGACCCGCCCCCGATCGACGTCCAGGCAAGGGATCACGCGCTTGGCCAGCATGGATTGCCGTTGAGTGGAAGTGACCGCCTCGCGCCGCCGCGCCAAGTTCGCCCGCTTGAACGTCCAGACCTGTACTTTAAGCTGCTCGGCAGCGGCGGTCAACGGGCCGGCGCGCCGCCGAAATGGCCTCTGGCAAGCCGACCCGGCGACGTCTCCGCCCGTCGCCCGGGATGCGCCGCGCTGTTGCACGCCCCGCTATTCGCCCAGCGGCACGCCGCCCGATGCCGGCTCCAGCACCCGCCGGCAGTCGGGCAGGCTGTTCAAGAAAGTCCGCCCATACGCCTTGGTGCGCACGCGGGGATCCAGGATCACCACCGTCCCACGGTCGTGCTGGGTGCGGATCAGCCGGCCAAATCCCTGCTTCAGCTTCAGCACGGCTTCGGGCAACTGGTACTCGACAAAGGGACTCCCGCCTCGCTCACGGATTGCCTCCAGCCGGGCCTCCAACAGCGGCCGGTCGGGCACGGCAAACGGCAGCCGGGTGATGATTACCGTCCGAAGCGCGTCGCCGGGCACGTCGACCCCTTGCCAAAAGCTGTCCGTGCCCAGCAGCACGGCCCGCGGGTTGGCCTTGAATCGCTCGATCATCTGGCTCCGCGGCAGCCCGTCCGACTGGGCATACAAGGCCAGGCCCTGCTCGGCCAGCCATGGTTCCAGGGCGGCGGCGGCCGACCGCAGCGACTCGTAACTGGTAAACAGCACGAAGGCGTGGCCCTCGCTCCTGGCCACCCAGCGGCGGATGACCTCGATCGACCGTTGCTCGAAGCGGGCCCGCTCGCTCGATGGGTCCGGCATGCCCTGCATCAGAACCAGCGTGGCCTGCTCGCGGTAGTTGAACGGGCTGCCCAACGATCGTGCATCGGCCTGGTCCAGCCCCAATCGCCTCTTCAAGAAGTCAAACGACGCGTTCTCTCCGACCGTCATCGTGGCGCTGGTCAATATCACGCTGGGCACCCGGCCGAACAGTTGCTCGCGCAAGGCCGGGCCCACGTCGATCGGTGCACAAGCCAACATCGTCCGCGGCCGCCGGCCCTGCGTGACATCGACCCAATACACGTATCCCTTCGACTGCTGAGAACACCATTGATGGACCTGATCGGCCAGGCCTTTCAGCCGGTCGTGCGCCGCCTGGAAGTCCTGGCGGTCCTCGGCCTTTTTCAAGCTCTCGCCATGCCGCTTGAGCGAACCGGCCAGCGCCGCCAGGGCCGGGCTGAGCCGGTTGGCCACGATGTCGGGCTCGTTCACCCGGCCGTTCGAGCGGCCGGACGCAGCCTGGCGGAGGCGGACCGCCTCGAAGAACTCCTGGGCCTGCTCGCGGCAAATCAGCACCTGTTCTTCCGCCTCACGCTGGCGATGATGAACCAGCAGGCCCCGGTTGGTCCGGTCGTTGTAGAGTTTGCTCAATAAATAGTCGACCTGGCTGGACGAGACGCTCATGCCCAGGTGTTCGCCCGCCACCGCCTCGAGGTTGTGGGCCTCGTCGAAGATCACCACGTCGTAGTCGGGCAGTATGCTGGCCCCGTTTTGGCGCAGCGCCAGGTCGCTGAAGAACAGGGCGTGGTTGACCACCAGAATCTGTGCATTCTGTATTCGCCGCCGGGCGCGATAATAAAAGCACTTGCCGTAGGTCGGACAGTTGCGGCCCATGCAGTTGCCATGTTCGCTGCGGGCCTCTTCCCACACGCTCGACAGCGGTCGGTGCTCCAGGTCGCTCAGCGAGCCATCGGCCGTGGTACGGCTCCAGCGGTCGAGCCCCCGCAGCTCGGCAAACTCTTCCGCGTCGCGAAACAAATGCGCGCTCTTGCCGATGGCCCCGGCAAGACGGCGCAGGCTCACGTAGTTGTTGCGCCCCTTGATCAGCACCGCCGAAAACTCCAGCGGAATCACCGCGTTCAAAAGCGGGAGATCCTTCTCCATCAGTTGTTCCTGCAGGCTGATCGTGTGGGTCGACACCACCACCCGCGG
The DNA here is from genome assembly GCA_040901675.1 of Pirellulales bacterium. Classification (GTDB taxonomy): domain Bacteria; phylum Planctomycetota; class Planctomycetia; order Pirellulales; family JAICIG01; genus JBBDNX01. The sequence goes on from JBBDYJ010000011.1 coordinate 68,503, forward strand.
CCGCCTCTCCTCGGCTGGACCGCCGGCGGCCGCGTGCAGGATCGCGGGCACCAGGTAGGCAAAGCTCTTGCCGACGCCCGTGCCCGCTTCGACCACCAGGTGGCGGCGGCCCCGGATAGCGTCGGCCACGGCGCTGGCCATGGCAAGCTGCTCGGGCCGGTGCTCATAATGGCTCAGCCGGGCCGCAATCCGCCCCTGGGGACCCAGGATTTCTTCGGGTGCCAGCGTCATGTCGAACCAAGCAGCGCGGCCCGGTCAATGGAACCGGCCGAACCGAGGCGCGGCCGAAGCGGCCCGGCGCGGACACCCGCCAGCCTAGCATGGCCCGTCCGCTGCTGATAGCCCGCCAGGCAGCATGGCCGGGAAAGTGTTGGGCGGCCTGATTCGAGCGACCGGGCTGGAAAACCAAGCCCGTTCGGCTCATGCTGTCAGGCCTGACGCGGTGCCGCGCGGGCCGCGAGTACCTTGCGGGGAGTGACAACGATGTCGATCGAATTCCGCTGCAATCAATGCGGCAAGCTCCTGCGGACCGCCGACGACACCGCCGGCCAGCCGGCCCAATGCCCGTCGTGTAGTGCCATTCAACCAATTCCGTTTGGTGCGGCTATCCCGGACGACGGCCTTTACGGTCTCGCCGAGCCACCGCCTTCCATGGGCAGCCCTTTCGCCAGGCCGGCCCAGCCCGGCCCAACACCCTTCAATTATGGCAATCCCTACGCCTCCCCCATGTCGCCGGCGACCGCCCGCTACGATGAATACTTTGAGGACGGGCCACGCACGGGTCCTCCCTGGGAGCGCGATGCCCCGTCGGTCCGCTCGTTCATCGCGACCGCCAGGGAGGCATTGGGATCGACCTCGCCGTTTTTTTTCGAGATGCGCCGAGAGGGCGGATTCGGCTTGCCGCTGGCCTACTCCTTCCTGGGAGGTATGATCGGCGCCCTGGCGCAAGCCTTCCACCCGATCGTCCTGGTCGCGTTGTTGCAGACCCTTCTGCCAAACAACTTCCGGCCAGCCGATCCGGCTGAAGCAGCCTGGGGACCGCTGATAACGCTGGCCGCCGCGCCGCTCGTGGTAATCATTTATCCATTTATATTGGCAGCCATATTGCACGTGATGCTGGCCGTGTTGGGCAGCACCCACTTTCCGTATGAAACCACGTATCGCGTGACCGCCTACAGTACCGGCACGGCCGCGCTGTTATCGCTGGTTCCATTCTGCGGCAGGCTCATCGAACTCGTGACCGCGATCGTGTTGCTGTCGATCGGGCTCGCCCAGGCCCATGAGGCATCCGGCGGCAAGGCAGCCGCCGCCGTCTTGTTGCCCTTCGTCGTGTGCGGTGGACTGGCTGTGGCGGTGTTCGTTGTTGCCGGTCTGGCGGCTGGCATGTAACTCGACTCAGAGACTCACCGAATCAGCCGGTACCGTCTCGCCTTACGTTTCCAGACTTGTAGGAAAAACGTCATGTCGATCGAATTCCGCTGCAATCAATGCGGCAAGCTCCTGCGGACCGCCGACGAGACGGCGGGCAAGCAGGCCAAGTGCCCCTCCTGTGGCGCCATCCAATCGATTCCCTCTCTGAGCGATCCAGACGGCGGCAGCTACGATCGCTCCAAGCCACCGCCTCCCGTGGCCAATCCCTTCGCCGCTGCCCACAGCCCGTCGACCGGCTTGGACGCCGACAACCCCTACGCCTCGCCCATGTACCCCCAAGCGCCGCACCGCGCGGCGTTCGAGGACTATCCGCGCAGCGGCCCGCCATGGGAACGGGACGGCGCCTCGATCGGTTCGTTCATTGCGACGCTGCGGTCGGCCTATGGTTCGATCAACGGGTTTTTTTCCAGCATGCGCCGCGAGGGAGGAATCGGCTGGCCGTTTGGCTTTGCGCTTGCTGGTGCGGCCGTCGGCTTCATGGGTTTTTGGCTGCTGACTCTTACGCCCATGTTGCTCTTGAGCGACGACGTGGATTCGCCGGCTCCACTGGAGTTCCTGATGGCGTCGGTCTGCTTGTTCGTCCTGATTCCTTTATGGGTGGTCATGCACACCTTGTGGTGGTCGGGCCTGCTGCACCTGTCGCTGATGCTCGTGGGCGGCGCCCGGGAGGGATTTGAGACCACGTACCGCGTGGTCGCTTACAGCGTCGGAAGCGTGGCCCCTCTGCTTTTGGTCCCGCTCTGCGGCCTGCACGTTGCGGCGATCGCGCAGCTCGTTTTTTTTGGGATTGGAGTCACCTACGCACATGAGATCTCAGGCGGCAAAGGCGCTCTGGCCGTCCTGTTGCCGCCGCTCACATGCTGTTGCGTGACCGGCCTGTTTTATGCCGTGGTGATTGGGTTCATAGGCGCCCTGGCGGCAGCCGGCTGATAAGCGCAACGGTGGTGAGGACAACCAGGCTGAGCAGTCTTCAGCGCGGTTTCGCGCTGGCCACGACGCCCTCCTCCGGGCTGCTCGCCGTCGCATAGAGCTTGCGCGGAATCCGCCCGGCCAGGTACGCCAGCCGCCCCGCCTCGATGGCCGCCCGCATCGCCCGGGCCATGCCCAGCGGATCGCGGGCGTGGGCGATGCCCGTGTTCAACAGCACGCCGTCCACGCCCAGCTCCATGGCAATCGTGACGTCGCTGGCCGTGCCCACCCCCGCATCCACGATCACCGGGTAATCCGGGTCGTCCTGCTTCAGATATTCCAGGCAGATGCGGATGTTGTTCGCGTTCAGGATCCCCTGCCCCGAACCGATCGGGCTGCCGGCGGGCATCACGCTGGTGGCGCCCGCCTCTTTGAGCCGCCGCGCGCTGATCGGGTCGTCGCTGGTGTAGCAGAGCACTTCAAATCCCTCGGCCACCAGTTGCTCGGTGGCCTTCAGCGTCGCCAGCGGATCGGGCAGCAGCGTCTTCGTGTCGGCCAGCACCTCCAGCTTGACCCAATCGGCCCCGGGATTGTCCAACCCCAGCAGCAGCTCGCGCCCCATCCGCGCCACGCGGACCGCATCGTCGGCGGTGAAGCAGCCCGCCGTGTTGGGCAAAAGCGTGTACCGCCGCGTGTCGATGTGGTCCAGCAGGTTGTTGCCCTTTGCGTCGTAGAGCCGTTCACGCCGCACTGCCACGGTAATGCAATCGGTGCCCGACAGCTCCAGGGCTTCGGCCATCAAGCCGTAGCTGGCGTATTTGCCCGTTCCCACGATCAGCCGGCTCGACAGCGTATGGCGGCCCAGGCGCAATGGGTCGGCCGGCGATCTCGCGCCCGGGCTGCCTGGCTGCTCGGCGGCATGACCCGCCAGGCCCGCCAGCGCTTCCTGCGTTGTTATTTGCCCGGACAAGTAACTAACCTCCTCCCACCAATGTCACCACCTCCAGCCGGTCTCCCTCCGCAAGCCGGCGATGAAGGTGCGCCGCCCGAGGAACCAATTCCAGGTTCACCTCGACGGCCACGTACCTCGGCTCCAGGCGCAGCGATTCGAGCAGTTCGGCTACGGTGGTGCCCAAAGCCACCTGGCGCGGCTCCCCATTGAGCGTAATCGCCACCTGCGTCATTCGGTTCGGACGACCGCCGTGCGGAACTGAATCGAGTCCAGCGGCACCAGCGCGCCCTTGACGGGCTGTCCCGAGTTCGATGCCGCCTTGGACCACGGGACGGCATAGGCCGCTACCTTGCCCCCCGTCAACTCGGCCACGTAAACCACCGACGCCCCAGGCTGGATCTGGCCCCCGCCTCGCCGGAGCTGGGCCTGACCGGTCACCATCAGGTATTTTGGGTTCTTGGCTACGTCGACGTTGAGTGCAGTGAGGATATTGGTTTGATACAAGGCGTTGAACTTGCCGTTGATCGGGCTGAGCACGGCCGCCCTCAGGTCGCCGGTCAAAAAGTCGAGGAAAAAAACCGCCTCCATTTCTGCGTCCACCCAGCCGGTGGCGATGGCGAAGTTCTCCTGGCGGTCGGTGGCCACGGCCTCCAGCGGACGATGGGGCAACAAGCCCGCCGCCACTATTCCGACCACAAACCCCGCGACCAGTGCCGCGACCCGGCTCCGCTTGAACGCCTCCACCATGGCTGCTCTCCCTATCCGCAAATACCGCCAGTACTTCGCCCGCCGTCAGGCATCGTACCGCGCGCCGCCGTTGAATACCAGTAATTCTCCAGCCCTACTTGCCGGCCCGGTGCGCCCGGCTTGCCGGTCTCCAGGGAATGCCCATTTTTTGCCGGCGGCGTACGGTGGCTGGGGCAAAGTCCCGGCGCGCGGCTCGACTGAGCTCGCCGAAGTCCGGGATACCCCAGTTGCGATGTGACAAAGTTATTTTTCGGCCGATCCTAATGCAGTGTGGTCCACTCGCTCCGCGAGTGGTCGACGCATTTTTTGCTGGCGGCCCGCCGCACTTTTGCTACAAGATAGAGGCATTCGATAGTTCATTGACCTAACCGCATCTTGAGACAGTCGCTCTTGCCAGGAGACAAATGACATGGCCACCAACGGAGCGCTCAATCGAAAACTGCGTCAGGCATTGGTTGGCGGCGGCCAGGGAGCATTTATCGGCCGCGTGCACTGCACGGCCGCCGTGCTCGACAACCGGGCCGCCCTCGTGGCCGGGGCCTTGTCGAGCAACCCCGAACGTGCCCGGGCCTCGGCGCCCGATTACGACATCCCGCCCGAGCGGGCCTATGCCTCGTACCGCGACTTGATCCAAGGCGAGCTCACACTCCCGGCCGACCAGCGGATCGACTTCGTCTCGATCGCCACGCCCAACCACACCCACTTCGAAATCGCCAAGGCGGCCGTCGAAGCCGGCTTCAATTGCATCTGCGACAAACCGATGACGTTCGACCTCGACCAGGCCGAAAAGCTGGCCGACGCCGTCGACAAGGCCGGCGTGGTCTTTGCCGTGTCGCACAACTATACCGGCTACCCCCTGGTCCGGCAGGCCCGCGAGATGGTCCTGGCCGGCGAACTGGGCGAGATCAACGCCATCCGATCCAACTACATCCAGGGTTGGCTGCGCACCAGGCTCGAATCCGACGACCAGAAGCAGGCCGCCTGGCGGACCGACCCGGCCAAGAGCGGCGCAGCGGGCTCGTTCGGCGACATCGGCACCCACGCCTACAACCTGGCCCGTTACATCACCGCCGAGCTGCCCGAATCGGTCAGTTGCCATTTGAAGATCTTCGCCCCCGGCCGCAAGCTGGACGACTACGGGCACGCCGTCATCCGCTTCGAGAACGGCGCACTGGCCACGGTCACCGCCTCGCAGATCAGCCACGGCCGCGAGAACGACCTGTTTATTGAAGTCGATGGCACCAAGGCCGCCCTGGAGTGGCACCAGGAAGAGCCCAACAAGCTGCTGGTCCGCCGCAACGGCCAGCCGCTCGCGGTATATAGCCGCAATCCCAACGCACCCTACATGACCCAGGGGGCGGCCGCGTCCTGCCGTCTGCCGGGCGGCCACCCGGAAGCGTTTTTTGAAGCCTTCGCCAACATCTATCGCGCCGCCTACGACGCCATGGTCCTGCGGGCCACGGCCAAGAACTTTGAAAAAGTGAACACCATCTATCCCAACGTCAACGACGGCGTCGAGGGCATGTACTTCATCCAGCAGTGCGTGGCCAGCAGCAAGGAAAACGGCGCTTGGCTGCCGCTCAAGCATCCGCGTGCACGCAAATAAAGACCATGACCTACAGCGACCGGCCACGCGAGCGCGTCGAAGTGGTTTGTCCCACCTGCCACGCCCGGCTCAATCCCAGGGCCGAGTGGGCCGGCCGCAGCGTCCGTTGCCCCGATTGCCATTCCGCCGTTCTGGTGCCCGATCCACGACCCGCCCAGCCGGCCCCGCCACCGCCCCGCAACTTGGGAGAATACGGTGTCCGCGACCCGGCAAAGGGGGCCGCCGAACCGCCCGAAATCTACCTGGTGGTCTGTCCACAGTGCCGTGCGCGGCTCCATCCCCGTCTTGACCAGGTCGGCTGGCGGGCGCGGTGCCCCGACTGCGATACCCGCTTCGTCCTGCCGCCGCCCCGCCCGTCCGCTCCGGAACCCGTGCTGGCCGAGCCGGGCCAGTACGGGCTAGGCGCGCAGGCCGACCGAGGCGAGACGCCGATGGAGTACCTGGCGGTTCAGGTCCGCCGCCCAGCGGCCGAGGAATCCGCGCCGGTCGAACTTCCGCGGCTGTGGCTGGTCAAGGGGGTCTTCGACTTTCCCTTACAGCGCGATGCGGCCGACCGCTTGCTGATCCTCTCGCTGCTGGGCGTTGCCGCCAGCGGGATGACCCTCTTCGGCCTGTGGGTCATCGGGTTCACCATGCTGGCCGCCCCCTTCTTCGCACTGGCCGCGGGTTGGCTCTGGTACTGGACCATCTCGTTCGGCGCAGCTTGCATCATGGGCATTGTTCAGGATACGGCTTCGCGCAGCGCGGAAGTGTACAATTGGCCCGAAGGCGATTGGCGGACCTGGACCTGGCCGGCCCTCTATCTCGGCTACCAGTTTGCGCTGTCCGTGGCGGCCGGCTACCTGGCCGGTCTTCCCCTGACGGCCTTGCTCGGGCCTGGCTCGGCGGCCGTGTCGCTCCTCGTGGTATTCCTGCTGTTCCCGATCCTCCTGCTGTCGTCGATGGAGGCCGACTCGCCGTTCATGCCTTACTCGCCGGTGGTCCTGGCGGGCCTGGTGCGCGATTGGTGGGCCTGGGCAGCGGTCTATGCAATCGTCGCCCTGTCGTTGGGAACCTGGCTCGTACTCACCGTGGCGGGACTCGTTTACGCGCCGCTTCTGACGGTGTTGTTCGCCGTCCCGTCGCTAGCGGCGCTGGCATTCATCTGGGCGCGGCTGCTGGGCCGCTTGGCATGCCGCGCCGGCACGCAGAAGCCCAAGCATCCCCGCCGTAAGCGGCCGCCACCCAAGGCGGCCCTCAATACCGCCGGTCCTGGGCCCGCATGATCAGGTAGAGCAGCGTCAAAAGCGACTGCAGCGTGGCGGCCACGTAGGTCCAGGCGGCCGCGTTGAGCACCTTTTCGACGTAGACCAGGCCTTGATGGTCGATAATTCCCAGCGCCACCAGTTGCTGCTTGGCCCGCGTGCTGGCATTGAACTCGACCGGCAAGTTGACCACCTGGAAGAAAACCACGCCGCCAAACAGCGCAATGCCCGCCCACATCAGGCCAGCCCCCCACGTCGTACCACTGGCAAACAGACCGATAATGAACAGCAGCATGCTGAATCCGCTGCCGAAGTTCGCCAGCGGCACGGCCGCGTTGCGGACCACCAGGGGGGCATAGTTATGCGCATCCTGGATGGCGTGTCCCGCTTCGTGGGCGCCGATGCCCACCGCCGCCAGCGTTCGGCTCTGATACACCTGGGGGCTCAGCCGCAAGACCTTGTGGCGCGGGTCGTAGTGATCGGTCAATTGACCGGGAATCTGCTCGATCTCGATCATGTCCAGGCCGGCCGAGTCGAGCACTTGGCGGGCCGCCGCGGCGCCGCTTAGCGAGGCCGGCATCCGCTGTGCCTCGGCATACGTCGAGCGGACCTTGGCCTGCGCCCAAAGCGCCAGCAAAATGGCCGGTGCAAGGACTATAAAGTACAAGGGGTCAAAAATCATCCGATGGTTCTCCAGATCGTAGAACGGAACTTCATTCCGTTTCTGCCCAACCCCGCCATATTCGATTCGCTTGCCGGCAAGCCATATTAGCCGGCCAGCTTTCCCTGTATTGTACGCAAGCGGCGTAGTCCCCGTAGAACGGAATTCGTTCCCTTTCCTCTCCCGGTTTCCGTCACCCGTTTTTCTCCCCCCGGGCGACGGAAACGCATGATCCCCTGACCCGCCGCAAAATCATCCAAAACTGCCCATATTATCCAGTTCACTGGAACCAGCGGTTTCGCCATGCTATGTTCGCGGTATGCCTCTCGCGCGCAAGATCCTCGGATTGCCGGCGTGGCAGGGACTGCTGCTGTCCGCCCTGATCGCGGCAGGACAACCAGGCTGTTCCCCGTCCACCGCCAGTCAGCCGCAGGCCAGTCAACACGTCAAGTCGGCAAGCGCCCTGGGCGCCTCGTCAGCCAGTCAGCCCGATGAACAACTGCGCGAGCGCATCGACCGCGTCATCGCCTTCACCCGCCGCCGGCATCTCAGCCCGCAAGTACACAATGCCTGGCAAGTGGTCCACGGACTCTTGGCCTTCGGCCGCCAGCTCAGCTTGAACGACAACGGCAAGCTCGTCGGCGCCCTGGACTACCTGCTGCAGGGTGGCGAGCTGAAAGGCTGGAAAATGCTGCCGGGCGAAAAGGGCCTCGAAGCCCTGCTCGAACCGGGCACCAAGAGCGGACAGGGGCACGAGGACCAGTGGCTCGGTTATCTCTCGCAGTGCGGTCTGGCGGCCGAGGAAACAATCGTCGTCCAGGGACAAACGTTTTATATCTCGGACCTGGTCACCCAAGCTCAGTGGGACGTGCGCGAGGGGGTCGAGGCGACTTGGACCCTCATGGCGCTGGGCACGTTTTTGCCGCTCGACGCCCGCTGGCAGGCCAAGGACGGCAGTCAGTGGTCGCTGGAACGGATCATCGAATCGGAAGCTGGCCAGGAGCTGGCCGGCAGTGCCTGCGGAGGCTCGCACCGGTTGTATGCCATGGCCGTGACCTTGAACCGCTACCTGGAGGAAGGTGGCGAGTTGAAGGGCGGCTGGCTGGCGGCCGACAAGAAGATCCAGGAGGCCGTCGAGGCCGCCCGCCGCTTCCAGCAGCCCAGCGGCGCATTCTCCACCAACTACTTTCAGCGGGCCGGAACATCCGCCGACGTCGGCCTGCGGATCAACACCACCGGCCACGCCCTGGAGTTCCTCGCCGTCGCGCTGCCCCAGGAGCGATTGGAGGAACCGTGGGTCGCCAAGGCGGTTGCCTACCTGTGCGGCCTGCTGGAGCAGACCCAGGACCTGCCGCTGGAGTGCGGCGGCCTGTATCACGCCGCTCACGGCCTGGCCTTGTACCGCGAGCGGATCTACGTCCCGTAGAACGGAATTCATTCCGTTCCCACCCGTAGAACTTTCAACGCCTAGGGCATGGTCCGGCGGGGTCGGGCGGCCATGACGTACAGCGCCAGAACGATCACCGCGCCGACGACCGACATTATAAAGCCGGCCGGCCGGAATGGGTCGTGAGGGCCGCCGGTGAACAGCCACGAAAGAAACCCACCGGCCAGCGAGCCGACGATTCCCAGCGCCATGGTCATCACCCAGCCCATCGCCTGTCGTCCGGGGACCAGCAGTCTGGCGACGGCTCCGGCGATCAGGCCGAAGACTGCCCAAATAATGATCGCGCCCAAGGTCTCCATTACCCACCTCCAAACCAGCTCGTTTTCGCCCAATTTGTTTGTCGCTTGCCGTATGCTTGGCCCTTTGCCATGGCCTTTTGCACGTTACGTGCCAAGCGATAATCAAGCACCGTCCAAAGCGGTGCCGAACCATCTGCGCCCTTCCGTCAGCTCCTTCTTCCCCAACCGGTAGTAAGCGCGGCATCCAGTCCCGCTTCGCGCTGATCTAACACCGATCAGTGTGGCGGGTTATGGCTCAAGCGACCTGGTCCAAGAGTGCATTTCCACGGATCGGCCGCACGGATGCCCGCTCTGGGCCGCGCGCCGGGCGGCGGTTGGGGCGGCCGCTTACGGCAAGCCTATCCACCGATCTTGGCACTGATCTTGCAGCCTCGTGCAGCTTCGTCCCTGCACCAGGCAGGATTCCGCTGGCCGACAACGCTGATTTTGAAAGGGAGCCAAGCAATGGCAGCGACTACTCGACAAACCGCCGTGGGAATCTTTACCGACTTGCGACTGGCCCAGGAGGCCATCGAAGAGCTGCACAAGGCCGGTTTCCGTGAGGACCAGATCGGCGTGGTTTCCCGCGACACCGAAGGGGCATCAGTCCAGACCGCCGTCCCCGACGAAGGAACCAAGGCCGGCGAAGGGGCCGTGGGGGGCATGATCGCCGGTGCCGGAGTCGGAGGCTTGTGGGCCATCGGGATCGCCGCCGGCTTGCTGCCCGCCATCGGTCCGGTGATTGCCGGCGGCGTCCTGGCCAGCATTCTCGCCAGTGCGGCCGCGGGCGCAGCCGCTGGAGGCCTGATTGGCGCCTTGATCGGCCTGGGCATTCCGGAGGAAGAAGCCCGCTACTACGCGGGCGAGTTCCAGGCGGGCCGCACCATTGTGACGGTGCAGGCAGCCGATCGCTTTGCCGAGGCGACCAACATCCTCAAGCGTTCTGGGGCCGAGTTGGCCCCCAGCGGCCTGGCGTCGGTCGCATCCTCGACCACACCGCCGCAGGGCACTGCCGCCACGGCCGGCATGTCCGCTGGCGAGTCGCCCGCCATGGGTGGCGTGCGCCCTCACGAAGAGGCGGTGATCGAGCGCAATCCAGTTCCCGAGGCCGGAGTCCCCGACACCGACGTGGGCACGACGCACGCCGAACACTTGCGGCGCGAAGAGCGCGTGGAGCATCGTGGTGACGACGCCGGCACCACCCCCCGCTAGCACGGGTGCGCGCCCTTGTTGCCCTGCCAAAACCCCGCAACGCGACGGCGTGCTACCGCTGCGCAGGACGCCGCCCGTCCGCCGAAGGCGTAAGAAGCAACGCCACCCAGCCCGGCACCCGCCCTACGACGCCAGGGCGGCCCGCGTGCGCTCGACAAGACGGTTGTCACTGTCGCCCGAGCCGCGGAGGTTGAATACGCTGGCCGCCAGGTAACGGTCGCGCCAGTTCGGCGAAACGTGCCCGTAGTCCTCCAGCACGGCCGAGCTGAACTTGTAGTCGTGCGAATTCGTCCCCTTGAAGAATACCTGCAAGCGGGCGCCGTCGATGAACGGCCGCACGTCGCCGCGGCCCTGAGTATAGGCCAGCACCTTTCGAGCGGCCGACATCCGGTCGCGGCTGATCTCCGCCAGAATCTCATCCACCGCCGGCTGGGCCGACTCGGCGGCGGCCGGCTCAATCTGAGTGATGTCCACGTCGGCCACCGACCCCCGCCCCTTCATCGCCTCCCGGAACAGCGGCAAGAACGCGGCGTTCTGCAACAACAGCATGCGGCGGTTCTCGTCGCTCGTGCTCGCTTGGTAGGCGTACGTCAGCGCGTTGCTGGTCGTCACGGCGTGCAAGGCCACGATCTCTGGCTGCCGCATCAAAAGCTCGCCAGCGCCCACCAACAGGCCATCCCAGATCGATTGCGGCGCAATCCCCGAGTTCAACAGCTCGACCACGTGATCGCAAGCCTCCTCGGCCGACCGCTGGCGGAGCGTGGCCAGCAACTCGACCGTGGCCCGGTCGTCCGTGCGGCCCTCTTGCCAGTCGGCCCGGATGCGGCCTGCGCGGGCCACGTTTTCGCGGCCGGGCCGGTCGGCCGGCAGGTCGGATTGGGAGGGATTTTTTCCCTCGTGCATCAACAGCGCGTAAGCCAGCGACCGCAGAACGGGCTCGGCGTACTGCCAGCCGATCGAGTCGAGCGTCCGCCAGCTATTGGCCACGAAGATCGCCTTGTGACCGATCGAGCGGAAATCGCGCGAGCCATACCGGCAGAACAGCTCGAACAGCTCCGCCGGCGTTGCCGAGCGGGCCAGGCCGGCCACGGCCGCGTCGGCCCGCGCTTCGTCCCAGTTGTCCATTGCCTCGATGAACTCCTGCCGGGCGCGGTCGGCCGGCGGCACCGCCGACTCGTCCACCGCCGCCATCGTCCAGTTGTTCTCGCGCACATCCTGCGCCTGGGCATCCTTGAAGTAATCCAGCGCCCAGAAAATCGGCAGCCAGCGGTGCTCGTCGGGCGACCCCAGGCTGGCCAGGTGGGCCGAATTCACCACCAGCACCGCGTGGAACTTGAAGCCCACGCTCGGCCGCGGCTGCACGTTGCGAACGCCGGCCAGCAGCAAGGCGGCCAGGACCTCGCGGTACGAGGTGCCCGATTGGATGCGTGCCGCCACTTCTTCCAGCAGCCGCTCGCGCGAGGTCTCCTCCAACACCCGTACCAGCGGCTCGATGTCGGACTGGAACCCAACGGCGCCGGGATTGAGTTGTGCCTCTTCGGCGCTGACGCGCGGCAAGCGCGAAAGGAACGCCCAGTTTCCCAGGCCGGCCAGTGCCGTTGAGGTTGCCGTGGCTTGCAGAAATCGCCTGCGATTCGTGGGCTTGAACATGATTTCCCCCCCTGGCCGATGTTTCAGCCGGAACTCGGGTTGCCGCCGCCGTTCGGTTTGGCGGCTGTGGTCGGATTGAGACACGCCTCTCCGCGTTCGTCGGTGTGCGACATTCATTATAGCGAATGGCGGGGCCGGTAAAACCATTTCGAGCCGCGCGGGATTCGATCGCGGCATCGAACCGCCAGGCGCAGCACGCCGTTCTACCCTTGGATCTTCGGGCAAGCCGCCGACTACGACGCAGTCCTTTGGTACGCCAGTTGCCCCGGGCAGCCACCACGCTTGATTGAACGTCTCGTAATGGGCTATTCTCTTGGCGGCCCTTGAGCGCATGGACGCCCTTCCGTGCAGGTGGTTTGCCGGAGGGGCTTTTGCTGCGCGGCCCCGCCAGGCTCCGCCCGCGCTCCGTGGAAGATTGAACCATGCCGCGAGAACGTGGCCTCGACCGCAGAAGCTGGCTTCAAATCTTGCAGGGCATTGTGCTGGCCGTGGCAGCCCTGTACTTCGGCAAGCAGGTGCTGTTGCCGCTGGCCATGGCCGTGCTGTTGGCCTTTCTGTTGGCGCCGGTCGTGAATTGGTTCGAACGGCGGCGCTTTGGCCGCGTGCCGTCGGTGGTCGTGGTGATGGCCGGCATCGTCTCCATCCTGGGCGTGATCGGCTGGACGGTTGGCAGCCAACTGGTCGATCTGGCCGAAAACCTGCCGACTTACGAGCAGAATCTGAAGAGCAAAATTGCTTCCTTGCGCGGCTCGGACAACGGTGTCCTCAAGAACCTCGAGCAAACCGTCAGCGAGGTCAGCAAGGAAATCGAAAAGAAGGGCGATAAGAACGACTCTCCAGCGGCCGAAGCCGGCGAGAACGGCAGCCGTCGGCTCAGTGCCGCCCAGCGCTCCCGGGCGGCTGCCGGAGGCCCCCTGCAGCCGCTGAGCCGCCCTTCGCCCGATGGCGGCCCGGTGGAAGAGCTCGAAGAAGCCCAGCTTGTGCGGGTCGTGCCCGAAGATGCTTCGTCCTGGGACGTCCTCAAGGCGACGCTGACCTCGGCGGCCGCGCCGGCGGCCTCGGTTGGCGTGGTGTTCGTCCTGGTCGTATTCATGCTGATTACCCGCGAGGAACTACGAAACCGCCTGGTCCGCCTGGCCGGCACCGGCCGCATCACGTTGACCACCAAGACTCTGGATGAGGTGCAGCGCCGCATCAGCCGCTATCTGCTGATGAACGCTCTGGTCAACGGCGGCTTTGGAGCGGCCGTCGGCGTCGGGCTGTTGCTGATGGGGGTCGACTACGCGCTGCTATGGGGCTTTCTAGCCGCGGTCCTGCGGTTCCTACCCTACGTCGGTCCGATCCTGGCATCGATACTGCCGATCGGCATGGCTTTCATTCAGACTCCTTTCTGGGGAATGATGCTGATGGTGATCGGCCTGTTCATTGTCCTCGAGCTGGTGACCAACAACCTGATCGAGCCCTTAGCCTACGGCCGCAGCGCCGGCGTTTCGACCGTGGCGGTGCTGGTGGCGGCCACCTTTTGGACCTGGATCTGGGGCCCCGTGGGGCTGATGTTGTCCGTGCCGATGACCGTCGTCCTGGCAGTGCTCGGCAAGCACGTGCCGCAACTCGAGCCGCTGGGAGTGCTGCTGGGCGACGAGCCGGCGCTGGCTACCGACGTGAACTTCTACCAGCGTTTGCTGGCCGGCGACCAGGAGGAAGCTTACGCCATCCTGGAAGAGCAACTCAAGCAGCGTCCGCTGGTCGAGGTGTACGACCGGGTGATCATCCCGGCGCTGACGCTGGCCGAACGCGACCGCCAGGAAGGCGAGCTCGACGAGCACGAGGACTTCATCTGGGAAACAACCCGCGAATTGCTGGAAGAGATGCCGCCGGCCATGCCGGCCGCAGAATCGGCCGAACCGGCCCAGGCCGATCTCGAGCGGACGTTGGTCGTGGGGTGCGCGGCCCAGGATGCGGCCGACGAGTTGGCGCTGACCATGTTGAAAAAACTGCTGGCACCGCAGGGCTGCCGCCTGGATATCGTGCCCCGGGTCGTCCTCGTCAGTGAAATGCTGGAGCTGTTCGCCGCCCGGATGCCGGACCTGGTTTGCATCTCGGCGTTAGGTCCCGGCGGCGTCGGGCAGATGCGCTACCTGACCAAGCGAATCCGCCTGCAGTTCCCGGATTTGAAAATCCTCGTCGGCCGGTGGGGGTATAGCGGCGATGCCCAGCGGATGGCGGCCAGCATCAAGTCGCGCGGGGCCAGCCAGGTCGTAACGACGATGGCCGAGGCCTTGGAACAGATCCGTTGCGGCACCAACGTTGGTGGCCAGGAACTAGCTGACCGGGAGACTCATCGTGGCTGAACTATTTACCCTCGAAAACGCGGTTGCCTTGTTGACGTTGACCAGCCTGGAGGTCGTGCTGGGCATCGACAACATCGTGTTCATCTCGATCCTGGCGTCCCGGTTGCCCGCGAATCAGCAGGCCATGGGCCGGCGCACCGGCTTGCTCCTGGCGATGCTGATGCGGATCGCCTTGCTGTTCGCCATCGCCTGGGTAATCGGGCTGACGCGCGAGCTGTTCAGCCTTCCCCGCTTCTGGACGGCGGAAAGCGGCGATCGCCACGTAATCACCGGCCGCGACCTGATCCTGCTTTTCGGCGGCCTGTTCCTGATCGGCAAGGCCACCTACGAAATCCACGACAAGCTGGAAGGGGAGGCGGGGCACGATGCCGGCCAGGGCCGTGCCTCGTTGCCGTCGGTGCTCATCCAGATCATCCTCCTGGATCTGGTGTTTTCGCTCGACTCGGTGATTACGGCCGTCGGCATGGTGCAGACCCGCGTCGACGCGCCCTGGATCGGTTTCACGATCATGATCACCGCGGTCGTAATCTCGATCGCCGTGATGCTGGTCTTCGCCGAGCGGATTGCCGGCTTTGTCGAACGGCACCCGACGATGAAGATCCTGGCCTTGTCGTTTCTGATCCTGATTGGAGTGATGCTGGTCGCGGAAAGCTTTCACGCTCACATTCCCAAGGGATACATCTACTTTGCCATGGCCTTTTCGCTGGTCGTCGAGCTGTTGAACATGCGCTTGCGCAGGGTTTCCGCCCCAGTCAAGCTGCACCAGAGCTACGTGAAGGAGTCCGGAGTCCACGTGGCAGACTCCGGAGTGTGACGGCGCCCCTTGCCGTTCTCACCCCTTTTTGCCGCTCATCCCATCCCTCCGATACACTCTCGGCGGATCTGCCTCCTTCTGCTTTTCCTCCCTGCACCCCCCACGCCCGACTGCTCACCCGCGCCCCACACACCGCACAAGTGCGCCATTGCGCGCTCTCCGCAAAGGCCGAAAAACGCGCGCCGGCCTGATCGGACCCAAGAAGGGCCGTCGATAAATATCCGCACGCGGCCGTCCCTCCACTTAATCAGGAGTTCAGCGATGAAAACACGACTTGCCTTCGCGGCCGTCGCCTTGGCCGGCGGAATCTGGTCGGCCGCGGGCAGCCAGGCCCAGGCCTTTCACATCCTCGAGCGGTTGCGCGGTCACCGGATGGGTTGCGGCGGTTATGACGTGGGATGCGGCGGTCACCACCTCGGCTTTGCCGGCGGCTGTGGGCTCTTCAGCCACGGCCGGCTGGGATGCCTCCGAGGCCGCCTGTCAGGGTGCCATGGTTTCGGCCTGCGCAACATTTTCGCCCTGGGACACGGATGCCGGTTCGGCGCAGGCTGCGGCGGCGCCACCGGGTGCGATGGCTGCTCCGCTGGATCATACGTGACCGGCGTTTATGGCCCGCCGGGCTACAACGAAGGACCGACGGCCGTGGAAGGCCAGCGAATTCGAGCCTCAGCCTCGATCTACCGGGAGGTCGCCTTCCAGCACGACGCCTCCTCCATGCAACAGGGCTTGCACGCATTCTGGGCCGGCGACCTGGCTCAGGCCGAGCAAGCCTTTACCGCCGCCACCGCGTCGGACGCGAGCAATCCGATGGCGCTTTACTTCCTGGCCCTGATCCAGCATCAGATGGGTGATGTCGAGGCGGCGGAGCCGACCCTGGGCCGCGCCGTCGAGCTGGAACGCCGAGCGCCCGTGCTCGACTGGGGCCGGCGAATGGAGCGCGTCCAAGGTCAACACCGGCTGTGGCTGGAAGAAGCCCGCCGCGCCGAGCTCAAACGCTAGACGTCTCGCTGAATAGCAACCGGAGGCCCTCGAACATCTGCCGAGAGATGTTCGAGGGTCTTGCCTTTGAGGGTGGTCCACTCGCTCCGCGAGTGGTGTAGGGTGGTCCACTCGCTCCGCGAGTGGTTTTCAAGGGCTTGCCTCTTGAGGCGGAAGGAGAAACAAGAAACCCAGCCGGACAAACGCGTTGTCTGGCCGCCGCGCAGTGCCTAGACTGGCTGTAGCCAACCACGCAATCCGAGGTCGAACGATGAGCGAAGATGAGCTGGTAACCGTCTACACGCTTCAGGACGCGGGACAGGCCGAGGTCATCCGGATCGCCCTGGAAAACGAAGGCATCTCCTGCACGGTGGGCGGCAACCGGGCCGGCCTGGCCGGCATTCTCGAAATCGACATCGTGGTCCGGGCAACCGACGCAGTCCGCGCTCGACAACTGATCGAAGCCCACGAGATCTCCGAGAAACCGGACCGCGATACCCCCGACGAGGACTTTACCGAGTGACGATCAACCGCCCTCTCTCCCGACGCGATGCAATCCATGCAGCCGGCTTTGCGCTCACCGCGGCACTGGCCGCCGGCAATCGCCCGCTTGCGGCGGCCCAGACCGATCCCGCCGCCGGCCGCGGCGACACGCAACCCTTCGGCTACTGCCTGAACACCAGCACCATCCGCGGCCAGGAGTTGGGGCTGGTCCAGGAGATCGAGATCGCCGCCCAGGCCGGCTACCAGGCGGTCGAGCCGTGGATCGGCGAGATCGACCGCTATGTCCAGGAGGGAGGCTCGCTCAAGGATCTGGCGGCCCGAATCAGCGACCTGGGCCTGACGGTGGCCGGCGCCATCGGCTTTGCGGAGTGGATTGTCGACGACGATGCCCGCCGGGCCAAGGGGCTGGAAGAAGCCCGCCGTTCCATGGACCTGGTGGCCCAGCTTGGCGGCACGCGGATCGCCGCCCCGCCGGCCGGCGCCACCGACCAGGCGGGACTGGATCTGTTCCGGGCCGCCGAGCGTTATCGGGCCTTGCTCGAAGTGGGCGAGTCGTTGGGCGTCCTGCCTCAGATCGAAGTCTGGGGCTTTTCAAAATGTCTCAGCCGCTTGGGCGAGACGGTCTTTGTGGCGGTCGAGAGCGGCCATCCGCGCGCCGGCCTGCTGTTGGACGTGTACCACATCTACAAGGGCGGCTCGGAATTCGGCGGCATTAAGCTCTTGGCCGGTAGTGCGATGCACGTGTTCCACGTGAACGACTATCCTGCCCAGCCGCCGCGTGCTGAGATCGGCGACGCTCAGCGCGTGTATCCGGGCGACGGCGTGGCCCCGCTCGGCATGCTTTTTCGCACCTTGCGCGACGGCGGCTTTCGCGGCTTTCTATCGCTCGAGCTGTTCAATCGCGACTATTGGCGGCAGGATGCCCTGCTCGTCGCCCGCACCGGTCTGGAAAAGACCCGCGCCGCCGTCCAAAACGCGCTCGCGTAGCAGGTTCCGTCGCACCACTCGCCCGTAGCAGGACTCGCCTGAGTTCTGGTTGTAGCAGAACTCGCCAGAGTGCTGGCGGCGACCATTCACGGCAGCTCACGGATCCGCAGGTTGCGGAACTCGACAGGCGAACCTTCCGACTCCAGGCAGATATAACCGCTGCGCGGCTCGCAGCCGGTGCCGCCCGACACCTCTTCGCCATTGACCCACAGCCGGACCTCGCCGTTGATGCACCGCGCGTAATAATGGTTCCACTCGCCGGCCCCCTTGGTGAGCTCTTTCGATGGAAAGCTCCGGCTGCCGTCGGGCGACGCCGGCGCAAACGGCGTCATCCGCGAGCTGCCCACCGGAAAAACGTCGCCGTGCGTCGTGAACCAGTCGGCCTGCTTGCCCGTCCGCTCTTCAAACTGCTCCTTGTAACCCGGATCGAGCACTTGCATCTCGATTCCGTGGGGCAGTTGGCCTGGCTCGAGGCCGTCCAGCGATTCCTCGGGTGTCCACACAAAAACACCCGAATTGCCCGCCGGCCGCAAATGCCGCCACTGGACGACCAGTTCGAAGTTGGTGAGCTCATTCTTCGAACGGATGACTCCCACCGGCTGCCCGGTGCAGTGTGCAACACCCTCCTTCCAGGTCCAGGTGTCGGGATCGCAATTCACGTTGATAAAGTCGGCCTCGCCCAGCTCCCGCCAGCCGGGTCCGCTGCCGTCGACATAGGCCTTGGGCAGCGCCTTCTGCTCGTCCGCACCAACCGCTTGAGCAAACAACAGCAGCCACCCGAATCCGGCTGCAACGCGAATGTCTCTCGATGTCTTCATTTTCTCAGCTCACCGATTGTCAGATCGACAGGTCCCAGGCCGCACCAAACGGTCCTCAACAAAGCATGCACTCCTCGACCTGTGCCAAGGGGGGCTTGAACCGATCCATGTTACTTCACCGCGGGCCGCCGAACCACCAGCCGGCGTTTCAGGCTCCAGCGCCTCATTCCCAGCCGTGCCTCGTGGGCGCCGGCCAGCCGCCCGGCGTCTGCCCCGGCCGCGGCGGCGCCTGATCCGGCTCCAGCCGCGCCTCAAGGCGTATCGGGGTCGGCCGGCTCGTCGGAGGCCGGCCCCTCCTCAGCAGGCCGCGGCCGATCATCAATCTCTCCGGTCACCAACAACTCCGTCGGCAGCATGAAAGTGCTGGCCGATTCCGTGTCCTGAACCATCCAATAGCCCGGGCTGAGGTGCGACGAGCAAATGATCTCCACCGACCTGGGTTTGCCGTCGTGCCATACCGTTCGAATCTGTCCTTTCTTGACTTCCTCCATGGCAATCGCTCGCAAATGGGGACTGGGGACGCTAAAGTCACAACTCCGCCAAGTGAACAGTCGAGATTGGGCCAAAAAACCTGACATACATTCCGGGAATTTTCCAAAAATAAATTCTTCCCGCCACAACCCATCTTTCCTATTCCACCCAAACCACATCGACAAACACCAATCAACTGAATAGCCTGGTGCAAACGGCCGTCCGTCCGCGCGTCCGAAGTGACTGCCACGTAAATGTTTGCGCCTCGCAGGTCCCCCCTTATGCCTCTTGGTTTGCTGCGATTTGGTCTGAGCAAGCAGTATGAGGAGCCGCGGATGTTCCGCGACGACTGCCCATTGCGCGACGACTACGACGTGGTCATCGTCGGGGCCGGGGGCCACGGGCTGGCCGCCGCCTATTACCTGGCGCGCGATTACGAGACCATGCGGATTGCCGTCCTGGAGAAGGGATACGTCGGGGGCGGCAACACGGGACGCAACACCGCCATCGTGAGGGCAAATTATTTAACACCAGAAGGAGTAAGGTTTTACGACGAAAGTCTGCGGCTCTTCCGCCAGCTCTCTCAAGAGCTCGATTACAACCTCTTCTACTCTGAGCGAGGCCACTTCACGCTGGCCCACACCGAAGCCACGCTACGGACCATGCACTGGCGGGCCGAGGTCAACAAGCACCTCGGCGTCCACAGCGAGGTCATTGGCCCGGCCCGAATCACCCGCCTCTGTCCCTACATCAACCTGCGGTGCGGGCACACGCCCGTCGTTGGCGCGCTGTATCATCCGCCGGGCGCTATCGTCCGCCACGACGCTGTCGCCTGGGCCTACGCCCGTGAGGCCGACCGCCGGGGGGTCGAGATCCACCAACGGACCGAAGTCACCTCGATTGACGTCCGCCAGGGCCGCGTCGTGGGAGTGGCCACCAACCGGGGATACATCCACACGCGCCGCCTCCTGTCGGCGGTGGCCGGCTACACGCCCCGCATCACCAGCATGGTCGGCCTGCGGACCCCGCTGGTGATCCAGCCGCTGCAGGCCTGCGTGACCGAGCCGCTGAAACCGTGGCTGGACCACGTGGTGGTCTCGGCCAACCTGCATCTGTACGTCAGCCAGTCGTCGCGCGGCGAGCTGGTGATGGGCGCATCGCTCGATCCCTACGAGCTGCACTCCGAGCGCTCGACCCTCGACTTCGTCGAAGGCCTGGCCGATCACCTCCTTGACTTGTTCCCGTTCCTGTCGACGGTCAAGGTCAACCGCCAGTGGGCCGGCATGTCGGACATGACTCCCGATTTCTCGCCCATCATGGGCAAGACGCCGGTCGAGGGTTTTTATCTCGATGCCGGCTGGGGAACCTGGGGCTTCAAGGCCACCCCCGTTTGCGGCACCACCATGGCCTACACGCTGGCGCACGATCAAGAGCCGGAGTTGATACGTCCCTTCAGGCTGTCGCGCTTCGAGCAATACGAGTTGGTCGGCGAAAAAGGCGCCGCATCCGTCGGACACTAGCTCGCCAGGGGTTTGCGGATTCAGTTCTAGGAACGGCCGAAAAACAAATTCGACAGAGTCGAGCGAGCTGGGTGGCTGGGGCAAAGCCATAAGCGTGCCCCAGTTGCGATGTGAGGAAAGTTGTTTTTCGGCCGATCCTTAGCGACTTCAGTTACGAAAACAACGAGGATGAATTGAAACTGCTCAAGTGCCCGGTCAACGGTTGGCGGCCGCTCGACGAGTTCCTGTTCGGAGGCGAGCTGCGCGCGATGCCCGATCCCGGCCAGGCCACCGACGCCCAGTGGGCCGACTATGTCTTCAACCGCTCCGGCGAACCGGGCATCCGCCGGGAGTGGTGGTATCACCTGGCCAGCGGGACCTGGTTCGTCGCGGAGCACGACACGCTCAACGACAACTTCTTGCGGACCTACCTGTACCACGCTGGAGCAGCCGAGTGACCAGCACCTGCCGTCTGCCGCCCCAGCCGGGTGAATGGATCGATCGCGGCCGCCCATTGCGGTTCGAGTTCGAGGGCCGAGCCTATACCGGTTTTGCCGGCGACACGATCACGACCGCCTTGGCTGCCGCCGGCGTGCGGTTGCTGGGCCGCAGCTTCAAGTATCACCGCCCGCGGGGCGTCTACAGCCTGGCCAACCACGACGTCAACGCGCTGCTCGCCTGCCCGGGGCAGACCAACATTCGCTCGGACGTGACGCCGCTCTGGGAAGGCGGACGGTTCACGGCGGTCAACACGTTTGGGGGCCTCCAGCGCGATCGCGTGCGGTTTCTGGATCGCCTGGGACGTTTCCTCCCCGTCGGCTTCTATTACAAGGCCTTTTACCGGCCGCGGCGGCTCTTTCCGTTCTGGGAGCGTAAGATGCGCGGCATGGCCGGCCTGGGCGCGGTCGATCCCGCCGCTGGGCCGCTGCGCACGCCGAACGACTTCGCCTGGTGCGACGTGTTGGTGGTCGGCGCCGGACCGGCCGGCCTGGCCGCCGCCGCCGAGGCCGCCGCCGCGCGGCTATCGATCACCCTGGTCGACGAGCAGCCGCGGCCCGGTGGCAGCCTCCTCTACCAGCGGCGCGGCGATCCGAGCACCGCAGATCTGCTCTCCGGCTTGCTCTCGCGGGTCCACTCATCGGCCAACATCGATCTACGCGCGTCGACGGTGGCGGCAGGCTATTACGCCGACCACTGGGTGGCGCTGGCCGACCTTCAGCGTTTGACCAGACTCCGTGCACGCTCGGTGGTCTTGGCCACCGGCGCCTTCGAACAGCCGGCGCTGTTCCGCAACAACGACTTGCCCGGAGTGCTGCTGGCCTCCGCCGCACAGAGGCTGATCAGGCTCTACGCCGTCAAGCCGTGCGACCGCGCGGTCGTGCTGACGGCCAACGCCGATGGATATCGCGCGGCTCTGGACATGCACCAGGTCGGAGTCCAACTGCAGGCGATCGTCGATCTGCGCCCGGACGGCGAACCGTCGGAGTTGTCTCGGCAGGTAAGGGCCGCGGGCATCCGAGTCCTCGGCGGCCATGCCGTCTACGAAGCACTCTCGCAAAGCGACGAGCATGGCATTGGCGGCGTCGTGGTCTGCCCCCTCGATACGTCTGGACAACCGCGCCTCGACCAGCGGCTCTCGATCGACTGCGACGGCCTTGTCATGAGCGTGGGCTGGGCGCCTGCCGACTCGCTCTTCTGCCAGGCTGGAGGCAAGATGCGCTATGACAACCGGCTCGAGCAGTTCGTCCCCGCCCGCTGGCCCGCGGGTGTATTCACGGCCGGTCGGCTGAATGGCCTTTATGATCTCGAACGACAATTGGCCGACGGCCGGCGGGCCGGCCGAGCCGCCGCGGCATATCTGGGATCCGCTTCTGCCGAATCGGCCGACCCAGCCGGGGGCCACCCGGTGCCCGCGGATGGCACCCTCAACGGCTCGCCCCCTTCGCACCCCTATCCGGTTGTCGCGCACCCGGCCGGCAAAATCTTCGTCGATCTGGACGAGGACGTGCAGCTCAAGGACATCGAGCACTCCGCCCAGGAGGGTTTCGACAGCATCGAGTTGTTGAAGCGCTACTCCACGTTCGGCATGGGACCCAGCCAGGGAAAAATCTCGAACACCAACACGATCCGCGTTCTGGCGCGGCTGCGCGGGCAGAGCATGGCCGAAACGGGCAGCCCGCGCGCCAGGCCTTTCTTTCATCCCGTGCCTTTGGGGCACCTGGCCGGCCGCGGCTTCCATCCGCGCCGCCACACCCCGCTGCACTCGCGCCACCGCGCCGCCGGTGCCCAGTTCATGCCTGCTGGAGATTGGTTGCGGCCCGCCTGGTATCTTGCCCGCCAACCGGACGATCCCGCCCGCGAAACGACCGAAGCACTCCGCGCACAGGCGATCGCCGACGAAGTCCGCGCCGTGCGCCAGCGGGCCGGCCTGATCGACGTCGGCACCCTGGGCAAGCTGGAGATCAGCGGCCCCGATGCGGCCCAATTCATCGAGCGGATCTACACCGGCCGTTTCGCTGGAATGAAAGTCGGCGCCACCCGCTATGCCCTGATGTGCGACGAGTCGGGCGTGATCATCGACGACGGCGTCGTCGCCCGGCTGGAGAGCGACCGCTTCTATGTCACCACGACCACCACCGCCTCGGGGGCCGTCTATCGCGAGATGCAGCGCTGGGCGATCCCCTGGGACCTCGACGTATTGCTCACCAACCTCACGGGCACCATGGCCACCATCAACCTGGCCGGGCCGCAAGCCAACCGCATCCTGGCCGCCCTGACCGACCTGGAGCTGTCCGAGCAGCATTTCCCCTATCTGGGCCTGCGGCAGGGAAACGTCCTGGGGGTGCCGGCCCGCGTCCTGCGCACCGGCTTCGTGGGAGAAACAAGCTACGAGCTGCACGTGCCGGCACATTGGGCGGCCCGTGTTTGGGACGGTATTATGGAAGCAGGCCGGCCGCATGCCATCCGGCCCTTTGGCGTCGAGGCCCAGCGCATATTGCGGCTGGAGAAAGGCCACGTGATCGTCAGCCAGGACACCGACGGCCTGACCACTCCCTTCGAGGCGGGCTTGGATTGGGCCATCAAGGCCGACAAGCCCTTCTTTGTCGGAGGCCGCAGCCTTTCGATCCTGTCGGGCCGGCCGCTCAAGCGCCGATTGGCGGGCTTTGTCCTGCCCGAAGGTTACCGGGGACCGCTGCCCCAGGAGTGCGACCTGGTGATCGAGTCGGGCGAGATCGCCGGCCGCGTGACCAGCATTGCCCACAGCCCCACCTTGAGGCAGGCGATCGGCATGGCGTACCTGCCTCCCGAACGGACGAAAGAGGGCAGCGAGTTTCACATCCGTGCCTCGGGCGCGATGGTGCCGGCGACCGTGCGGCCAATGCCGTTTTACGACCCTCGCAACCTGCGGCAAAGGATCCAGGGCACTTGACCAAACTACCACGACGCCTGAGCCCGGTGCACGACGAGCTCGCCCAGCTCGATCCGTTTTGGGGCACGGTGCACGACATGCCCGTGGCCGCGCTCTTGCCCGGCGGGCCGCCCTTCGACGTGGCGGCCGGGCCCGGTCTGTGCGACGCCAGCGCGCTGCCCAGGATGCTGGTCCGCGGGCCGGCCGCGGCCGACTTCCTCTCGCAGCGGGGCGTCCAGGTGCCCCGCGACACGTTCGCCTATCTGCCGCTGGAGGGCGATGGCCTGGTCATCCGCACCGCCATGCACGAGTTCTTTCTCGAAGATGGTTGCCGGGGCGACGCCATCGAGCGGCTGGGGCGGGCCGTCGACGCCGGCTGGCCCGGCGTCGGCCGCTCTTTGCGCCAGGATGTGTCGCTGCTCTTGTCCGGAGAGCAGGCCCTGGACGTGCTGGCCCAGACGTCCAGCTACGATTTCCGCCAAGGCCCCGATTTCGTCATGACCCGCCTGGCGGCCGTATCCTGTTCGGTGCTCGCCCGGCCGTTGGCCGCGGGACCGACCTTTCAGCTCTGGGCCGACGCCAGCTACGGCCCTTACTTGTGGGAAACGCTGCTCGAAATTGTCCGCGATCTTGGCGGCGGCCCGCTGGGCCTGTCGCTGTTTTTCTCCAACGCCGCCTTCGCCGCACCCGCCAAAGACGTTGCCCCGTAACTTCGATTCAGAGGACCATCGCGCATGACACCCGACAAGGCCCAGGCCTGGTTCAAGGAGCATGGCGTCAAGTTCGTGCTGGCCCAGTTCGTCGACATCCACGGAGTCGCCAAGGCCAAGGCCGTGCCCGTAAACCATTTCGACGACGTGCTGGGCGCCGGGGCCGGCTTTGCCGGCTTCGCGGTCTGGGGGTTGGGACAGGAGCCACACGACGCCGACTACATGGCCGTGGGCGATCTTTCCACGTTGTCGCTGCTCCCCTGGCAGCCCGGCTACGCCCGCATCGTCTGCAATGGCGTGGTCGATGGGCGGGCCTGGCCCTACGACACGCGCTACATCCTCCGCCGCCAGGTGCAGCGGCTCTCCGAGCGCGGCTGGACCATCAACACGGGCCTCGAGCCGGAGTTCATGCTTCTCTGCCGGCGGCCCGACGGCTCGTTCGGCCCGGCGGACCAGAGCGATGCCTTGGACAAGCCCTGCTACGACTACAAGGGCCTCTCGCGCAGCCGGGCCTTCATCGAAAAACTGGTCGAGTCGCTGACCCAAATCGGCATCGACGTCTACCAGGTCGATCACGAGGATGCCAACGGACAGTTCGAAGTCAACTTCACCTATAGCGACGGACTCACCTCGGCCGATCGCATGGTGCTGTTCCGCATGGCGGCCGGCGAGATCGCCCGCGGCCTAGGCTGCATCTGTTCGTTCATGCCCAAGCCCTTGGCCAACCGCACCGGCAGCGGCATGCACATGCACATCTCCCTGGCCGACGGCAAGACGCCCAACCTCTTCCAGGACGACTCGGACCCTAAGCATCTGGGACTATCGGACCTGGCATACCAGTTTTTGGGCGGACTGCTGGCCCATGCACCGGCCCTGACCGCGCTGGCCGCTCCTTCGGTCAATTCCTACAAGCGCCTGGTCGTAGGCCGGTCGTTTTCGGGCGCCACCTGGGCTCCGGCTTACATCTCGTATGGGGCGAACAACCGCACGTCGATGGTCCGCGTCCCGTTCGGCCGCTTGGAGCTACGGCTGACCGACTCCAGCGCCAACCCCTACCTGGCCACCGCCGCGGTGATCGCGGCGGGGCTGGACGGCATCGATCGCCGGCTCGATCCGGGCGAGCCGCACAATTTCAACCACTATACGCTGGCGCCCGAAGAGCTCGCCCGCCGCGGCATCGGCGTGTTGCCGCAGAGCTTGCACGAAGCGCTGGTCGCCCTGGAACAAGACCCGTTGTTCGCCGAGGCGCTGGGGCAGGAGTTCCTGCGCGAGTTTATCGCCTTGAAGCGGATGGAGTGGGTCGAATACCACCGGCATGTCTCCGATTGGGAAGTCAACCGCTACCTGGAGTTCTACTAAGCATGTGCGGCATCGTGGGGCTCTTGATCAAGGATCCGTCGGCCGGCGACTCGCTGGGCAAGCTGCTGCTGCCGATGTTCGAGTGCATGGCCGAACGCGGGCCCGACTCGGCCGGCCTGGCGGTCTTCGGCCCACCGCCGCCGGGCGCCCAGCGGCGCTACAGCCTCTTCTTTCCGGGCGGCACGTTCGATTGGCAGCAACTGGCCCGCTCGTTTACCGCTCAAACCGGCAAGCACTGTGAGATCCGCTGCCAGGCAAACCACGCCGTGCTGATGGCCGACGTCGAGCCCGCGGAACTGAAGTCCTGGCTCGACGAGTGCGATCCGGCGCCCTACCTGCTCTCCGCCGGGCGATCGATGGACGTTTACAAGGACGAGGGGCACCCGGCCGCCATCGCCAGGCAATACCGCTTCGATCAGCTCACCGGTAGCCACTGCGTGGGACACACCCGCATGGCCACCGAGTCGGCCGTCTCGCCCGCCCATGCACATCCCTTCACCGCCGGCGAGGACTTTTGCCTCGTCCACAACGGCTCGCTCTCCAATCCATACATGCTCCGGCGCAAGCTGGAGGCCGAGGGGCTCACGTTCGAAACCGATAACGACACCGAGGCGGCCTGCCGCTGGATCGAGTGGCGGATGCGGCAGGGCGAAGGGCTGGACCAGGCGCTGCACTCCGCGGCCAGCGAGCTCGACGGCTTTTACACGCTGCTGATGGCCACCGCCGGCCAGCTCACCCTGGTCCGCGATGCCTTTGCCTGCAAGCCGGCCGTCGTGGCGGAAACTCCCGGGTACGTGGCCATCGCCTCGGAGTTCCGCTCGCTGGCCCACCTGCCCGGCATCGAGGAGGCCGACATTTTCGAGCCGCTGCCGGAGGAAATCTATTCATGGAAACGCTGACTTCAGATCGAGAGCTGGTCCGGCTCGACCTGGCCTCTCTCGGCGTCCGCCGATTGAACGATTATCTGCACCATGAGCTGCCGCGCTGCGGCGCGCGCCGCGTCGAGATCGTCAACCCCGCCGGCCAGCACAATATCGCCGTCGGCCTCGACTGCCCGGTCCAGCTCGATGTCCGCGGGCACGGCGGCTATTTTCTGGCCGGAATGAACAAGCAGGCGCAAGTCACCGTCGATGGCAGCGTGGGTTGGAGCGTGGCCGAGAACATGATGTCCGGCAGCGTCCGCGTGCGGGGCAACGCCTCGCAGTGCGCCGGCGCTTCGGCGCACGGCGGCCTGCTGGTGATCGAGGGCAACGCCGCCAGCCGCTGCGGCATTTCGATGAAAGGCTGCGACATCGTCGTGGGGGGCAACGTGGGGCACGTCTCGGCGTTCATGGCCCAGGCCGGCCGGCTGCTCGTTTGCGGCGACGCCGGCGCCGGGTTGGGCGACTCGCTGTACGAAGCCGTGATTTACGTCGCCGGCCGCATCCAGGGCCTGGGAGCCGATGCACGCGAAGAGCCGATGACCGCTGAGGACTTCCAGCAGGTCGCCGAGCTGCTCCGCCGCGCCGGCCTGGCGGGCGACCCGCGGCGCTTCAAGCGCGTGGCCTCCGCCAGGACGCTCTACCACTGGAATGCCGACGCGCATCAGGAGTACTAGCTTCGTGCCGCACCAAGAACACCGCGAAGAAAGCTATTCCTTCAACCGCCACGTGCTGGCGTACATCCAGCAGGCGGCCGAGCACGGGCTGTACGAGATCCGCGGCCTGGGCGCCAAGCGGGCTCTGCCGACGTTCGACGACCTGGTGTTCTTGACCGCGTCGCTGTCGCGCTATCCGCTCGAGGGCTACCGCGAAAAATGCCTGACCCGCACCGTGCTCGGCACCCGCCACGCCAAGAAGCCGATCGAGCTGGACATCCCCATCACCATCGCCGGGATGAGCTTCGGCGCGCTTTCGGCCCATGCCAAGGAAGCGATCGGCCGGGCGGCAACCGAGATGGGCACCTCCACCACCACCGGCGACGGCGGCATGACCCCCGAAGAGCGCGAGAGCTCCAAAACGCTGATCTACCAATGCCTCCCTTCCCGCTACGGCTTCAACCCCGACGACCTGCGCCGGGCCGACGCCATCGAAGTGGTCGTCGGCCAAGGCGCCAAGCCGGGCGGCGGCGGCGTCCTGCTGGGGCAGAAAATCAGCCCCCGCGTGGCCGCCATGCGCACGCTGCCCGAAGGCATCGACCAGCGATCCGCCTGCCGGCATCCCGACTGGACCGGCCCTGACGATCTGGCCATCAAGATCGCCGAGCTGCGCGAGATCACCGACTGGCAGGTGCCCGTCTACGTCAAGATCGGCGCGTCGCGCGTCCCTAACGACGTCAAGCTGGCCGTCAAGTCCGGCGCCGACGTGGTGGTGGTCGACGGCATGCAAGGGGGCACGGCCGCCACGCAGCAGGTCTTTATCGAGCACGCCGGCATCCCCACGCTGGCCGCCCTGCGGCAGGCGGTCGAAGCGCTCGAGGAAATGAACGTGGTCGGGCAGGTGCAGTTGATCATCTCCGGCGGCATCCGCACCGGCGCCGACGTGGCCAAGGCCCTGGCCATGGGCGCCGACGCGGTGGCACTGGGCCAAGGAGTGCTGATGGCTCTGGGGTGCAACAGCCCCACTTACGGCCCGCCGGGCGAGCGGACCGACGTGACGGCCGACTACCACCAGCTTGGTGCGGCGCCCGGCTATTGCCACCATTGCCACACCGGCCGCTGTCCGGTTGGGATTACCACGCAGGACGATTTGCTCTCCGAGCGGCTGCCGCCTGCCGAAGGGGCACGGCGATTGCAGAACTACCTGAGCGTCATGAACATGGAGTTGACCACGCTGGCCCGCGCCTGCGGCAAATCGAACGTGCACCACTTGGAGCGTGAAGACCTGGTCGCCCTGACGATCGAGGCTGCCGCCATGGCCCGCCTTCCGCTGGCCGGCACCAATTGGATCCCCGGTTCGTAGTAATGACCAATGACCAGTCCCTCGAAGAGTATCAACGCAAACGCCACTTCGAGCGAACGCCGGAGCCCAAGGCCGCGGCCGGCAAGGCCAAGAAGAAATCCGCCACGAAGGCCAAGCGCAAGTCACCGAAAAAGCCTGCCAAGCCGCGGTTCGTCGTCCAAAAGCACGCTGCCCGGCGGCTCCACTACGACTTTCGCCTCGAAATGGAGGGCGTGCTCAAGAGCTGGGCCGTACCCAAAGGTCCCAGCCTCGATCCCAAACAGAAGCGGTTGGCCGTCGAGGTCGAGGACCACCCGATCGAGTACGGCGACTTTGAGGGCGTGATTCCCGAAGGCGAGTACGGCGGCGGGACGGTCATCGTCTGGGACCGCGGCGAGTGGACGACCGACGGTGACCCCGTCGAACAATACAAAAGCGGCAAGCTCAAGTTCCAGTTGCACGGCCAGAAGCTCCAAGGCGGCTGGACGCTCGTCCGCATGCCGGCTCGTTCCGGCGATCGCTCGCCGAACTGGCTGTTGATCAAGGAGCGCGACGAGGCGGCCCGCCCCCTCGCCGAGTTCGACGTCCTCAAGGAGCTGCCCGACAGCGTGGTCAGCGGCCGCAGCTTGGACGAGGTCGCTCAGCAGCGCGACCGCACCTGGCACTCGAAACGCAAGTCGGCCCGGTCGCGGCGCATGCCGCCCCGGCTGGCCGCGGCCGCGGAAAAGGCGGTCGCCATCGCCGAGAAGAAGGTGGCCAAGGCCAAACGCGCCCGGGGGGGCGGGACTGCCGCCAGGGGCCGCAAAAGCCCGGCACTCGACGTGGCTTCGTTGCCTGGCGCCAAAAAAGCGCCCCTGCCCGAAACGATCAGCGTTCAATTGGCCCGCTTGACCAAGCACCCTCCCGACACCGATCTCTGGCTGCACGAAATCAAGTTCGACGGCTATCGCCTGATCTGTACGCGCGACGGCGAGCAAACCCGCTTCATCACTCGCGGCCAACAGGACTGGACCCACCGCTTCGGCGCGCTGGTCACGGCGGTCGAACGTCTCAACGCGCGGCAAGCCGTGCTCGATGGCGAGGTGGTCGCCCTGCTGCCCAACGGCGTCAGCAGCTTCCAGGCCCTGCAGACCGCCTTTCGCGATGGCCGCTCGAGCGAATTGGTCTACTACGTCTTCGACCTCTTATATCTCGACGGCTACGACATCCGCCCCGTGCCGCTCGAAAAACGCAAGGAAGTGCTGAAAAAGCTGCTCGCCTCCGCTACCGGCGGCCGGGTGCGGTACAGCGACCATCTGGAGGGAGACGGCCCCGGCTTCTTCCGCGAGTGCTGCCGCACGGGCCTCGAGGGCACTGTCTCCAAGCGTCGCGACCGGCCCTACGTGGCAGGCCGCGGCGGAAGCTGGCTCAAGGCCAAGTGCGTCCGGCGCGAGGAGTTCGTGATCGGCGGCTTTACCGAGCCGGCCGGCTCCCGCAAGGGACTGGGGGCGCTCCTGGTCGGCTACTACGACAAGCGAGGTCTCGTCTATGCCGGCCGAGTGGGCACCGGCTTTTCCGACGAGCTGCTCGACGACCTGCGGCGGCGGCTGGAAAAGATCGAGCGGGCCGACTCCCCCTTCGTCAACTTGAGCGCTCGCGCCGCCGGCCGCGGCACGCACTGGGTAAAGCCCGAACTGGTGGCCCAGGTCGAGTTCAGCAACTGGACCGACGACATGCAACTGCGCCATCCTTCGTTTCAAGGCCTGCGCGAGGACAAGCCGGCTCGGCAAGTGACTCGCGACGCCGTGTTTGAGGACCCATCAGCGGATTCCGAACCAACGCGGAGCAACGGAAAGATGTCCGACTCGAAACCAGCCACCTCCAAACAGGCCCAGTCCAAGTCGGCCCAGTCCAAGCAGGCCCAGTCCGGGTCGGCCCAGTCCAAGTCGGAAAAATCGTACACCCGATCCAAGGCGACGAAGCGTACCGGCAAGAACGTGCAGCAACCCGCCCCGACGCCGCTCGCGCAAAACAACCAGCCCGACCTCAAGCTGCTGGATGGCTTGCGCCTCACGCACCCCGAACGCGTGCTCTACCCCGGCCAGGAAATCACCAAGCTCGGCCTGGCCGCGTTCTACGTTCAGATCTCAGGCTGGATCCTGCCGCACCTCAGGGGGCGGCCGCTTGCGATCGTGCGCTGCCCCGAAGGCTACGGCGAGGCCTGCTTTTTCCAGAAGCACGCCCGCCCCGGCATCCCAGCCACCTTGCGCCGCGTGCCCGTGAAGGAAAAAGACAAAACCGCCCACTATCTGGCGGTCGACGACCTGCCGGGGTTGATCGGCATCGTGCAGATCGGCGGCCTGGAGATTCATCCCTGGGGCGCGCGGGACGACGACCTGGAGCATCCCGATCGTCTGATCTTCGATCTCGACCCCGACCCGGCCGTAAGTTGGCCGCGCGTGATCGACGCGGCCTTCGAGCTGCGCGACTTTCTAAACACGCTCGGCCTTGCCAGCTTCGTGAAGACCACGGGAGGCAAGGGGCTGCACGTGGTGGTGCCGATCCAGCGCCGCCACGAGTGGCCCGATGTCAAAACCTTTGCCAAGGCCGTTGCGGAGCACGTCGCCGGCCGGGCCCCCAAAGAGTACATCGCCACCATGTCGAAGGCCGCCCGCCGCGGCAAGATTTACATTGACTACCTCCGCAACGAGCGGGGCGCCACCGCCGTGGCCGCCTATTCGACGCGAGCCCGGTCCGGCGCGCCTATCTCGACGCCGCTGGGCTGGGACGAGTTGACCGCTGCGATCCGCTCCGATCATTTCAACGTCGAGAACCTTCCCGACCGGCTGGCCAGCCTCCAGCGTGACCCTTGGGAGGACCTCTTCAACCTGCGTCAATCCATCACCGCCGCCGCCCGCAAGCAACTCGGCCTGTAGCGGTCTTCTCCGTATCGTAGCAGGACTCGCCAGAGTTCTGGCCGTGTCGCCCAGCGACCACACTAACCCGACGCGCCAGCGAGAGGCAGTCGCCCCAGCGACCAAACCAACCCGACGCGCCAGCGCTTGGAAACCCGGCCCTGAGCCTCGTGCACCTTGGGTTCGCGTCCCCTTACAATTCCACATGAAACTTTGTACACAAACTACCTTGCAATCCGCCCGCCAGCCGGGGTAGAACACTCGTATCTGGCTGCCTTCTGACCTCTGCCTTCTGACTGTGCCGCAGGTCCAGGCGGAACCTCTGACCCTCTGACTCTTGACCTCTGTCCCCTCGCCTCTCCCATGAAAAAGCCACGTCGAAAAGCAACCGCAAGTCGCAACAGCACCTCTTTGCCGCCCCGCCGCCAGCCGCCCCAGCGGCCCCAACCGCCGCCCGCCGTCGGCGAGGGGTTGACCGGCCGCTACCTGGTCACCTTCCGCGACCAGGAGACCGAAGAAGGCATCCGCCTCCTGGGCCGCTCCGTCGGGGCCGCCCACGTGGCCCGGACCTCCGACTTTGCCGCCGGCGCCCCCGCCATGCGCGAGCTGGAACAGGCCGACGCCGTCGTCTTCGACAAGCTGGGAGTGGCCGTGGTCAGCGCCCCGCCCGATGCGGCACAGTTCCTAGCCGCCATCGAGGAGGCGCCGGCCATTCAAAGCATCGAGCCGGAGCGGATCATGCACGCCTTGTCGGCCGGACCCATCGGACCCGGCGTCGTGCTTCCCCCCGCCGGCCCATCGCTGGAATACCTCCGCGGCTACCGCGACGGCGTGAACGCGCTTTTCAGCCAACTCTCCGGCGGATCGGGCGGCTTGGCGCTGGCTGAGCCCTATGCCGCCTTTGCCGACACCGACCAGGCCACCTGGGGCCTGCAGGCGACCCGCGTCGTCGATTCTCGCGCCAGCGGCCGCTCGATCCGCTTAGCCGTGCTCGACACGGGAGTCGACTTGCGCCATGCGGACCTGGCCGGGCGGGCCATCGAGAGCGAGTCGTTCATCAGCGGCGAGCCGCCCCAGGACGGCCACGGGCACGGGACGCACTGCATCGGCACCGCCTGCGGCCCTCGCCGGCCCGCCGACACACGGCGGTATGGCGTGGCCTACGGCGCGCGGATTTTTGCCGGCAAGGTGTTGAGCAACGCGGGCAGCGGCGCGGACACGGGCATTCTGGCCGGCATCGACTGGGCCGTCACCAACCGCTGCCAGGTGATCTCGATGTCGCTGGGCGCCACGGCGCCCCCCTCGGAGGCTTACGAGACGGTCGCTCGCCGGGCGATGGCCGCCGGGACGTTGATCATTGCGGCGGCCGGCAACGAGGGGAGCCGGGCGATCAGCCGGCCGGCGAACAGCCCTTCGATCATGGCGGTCGGGGCGTTGGACTCCGCTCTGCGCGTGGCGGAGTTCTCGAACTGGGGAGCGCCCTCCTGCGGTGGCCAGATCGACATGGCCGCTCCGGGGGTTCACGTCTATTCCGCCTGGCCCGAGCCGGCCCGTTACCGCACCATCAGCGGCACCAGCATGGCCACGCCCCACGTGGCCGGCATCGCGGCTCTCTGGTCGCAAACCCGCAAGATCACCGGCGCCGCTCTTTGGCAGGCCCTCACCGCCAGCGCCCAGCGCTTGCCCCAGCCCTCGCTCGCCGTCGGCGCCGGCCTGGCTCAGGCCCCCTGAGCCGAGCACTACCTCAAACAGCCCATGCGAAATCGACAGAATAGACCGAAGGACTTGACCACGAGTTCAGTGTCTTTCCAAAACATCGGATATACCAAGCTCGGGATCCTGCGCCTCTCCGCATAGCGCGGTTCTCACCTGGGGAAGGCCAAAAAAAAGACGAAGCAAATTATCCATTGAGCGTGATTGAATCTGGGTTTCGGTCAACCATCGGGATAGGGTCGCCTCAGCTATGCCCAGGCGCCGAGCGACCTCCTTCTGCGAAAGCTCTAACCTTTCCAACGCGCTGCGGATCTCACTCGGCTCCAACAGATTCAGATGCGATCGGAGCGCCTTGTTGATCTGCCCATCGACATCTGCCGTAAATACCTCCTCGCCACAGGCACTGCAGACGGGAAGTCGGAGATGCGGTACTTCGAACTGGTGCAAGCGCCCGTCGTGCCGGACCTCAGCCTGGTAACACGTTGTCGACATCCTCACTGCCTTCTCTCCGCAGCGGCGGCAGCGCCACGGGAATGGTCGCTCCGCGTTGAAAGGGCGCTTTGGCTGTTGGGAAGCGCTACTGGCCATGGACGTTCACCACTTGAATCCAAGACTCGTCTGGGACGATCGGCAGTCGATAGTTTAGCCGCGTTTCGATGTAGACCAGTTTCCCCTCGATCGGAATCAGCAGGTCGTGATGGAACTTATATTGACTGGACCACTCTGGCCGCGTTTCGCACACTTCATCGATCTCGCCCCCAGCCGCGACGAACTCATGCATCAAGCGCCCAATCTCCTTCGTTGGCACATTGTCCAACTCTCGTCGAATCCATCCGTACGCGGACGCCGTCAGTTCGAACTGGATGTAGCCCGCGAAATTCCAATTCCCGAGGGCATCGCTGTACGCACGAAGCCGATCCGGATCGGTCAGCGGCGCCAACAGTCGTCTCCTTGCCGCGGCCTATGGACCCGGTCGTGTCCCGCCTGGAATTCTAGCTGCTCGATTGACGTATGTCAATTTCTAAGCGGCCAGTGGAACGGCCGTCAATTGGTTTCCCGGCCCCTCCATCTACCGTCACCTTGCGAGGGCGGCCGGCATTATTGACCGCAACCATCGCGCGGGCAAGACTCTCCAATTGACCGCCCCCAACCATCGTCGCCTTGACAGGAGCAAACCCGTTTGAAACCGAGCCTGTTCTCCGTGAGCTACGCGGGACTGTGGGGCCAGGCCGCCCTGGATCTGCCCCGATTCATCGCGCACGCCGCCCAGTTGGGCTATCCGTCGGTGATGCTGATGGGCAGGCGGCCGCATCTGTCTCCTCTGGACGCCTCACCGCAGTTGCTGGCTTCAATCCGAGAGGCACTTGATACGCACCACGTGCAGTGCGACGTGATCGCCGCCTACACCGACTTCAGGCCGGGCACGGCTGCCGAAGTGCCCACCATCGAGCTCCAGATCGCCTACGTCGAGTCGCTGGCCCGGATCGCGGCCGAGCTGGGCGCGTCGGTCGTCCGTGTGTTTACCGCCTACGAGAGCGACGGACACGACTTCCACGCGGCATGGCGGCGTGTCGTCGAGGCCATCCAGGAAACGTGCGACCGGGCCGGCCAATATGGCGTGACCGTGGCCATTCAGAACCATCACGACCTCGCCTTGCACACCGACGCGCTCTTGGAACTTTTGGCCGACATCGATCGGCCCAACTGCCGCCTCGGCTTCGACGCCTGGTCGCCCGCCCTGCGCGGAGAGAACCTGACCGAAGTCGCCCGCCGAGCCGCGCCGCACGTCGCCATCACGACCAACGCCGACTACATTCGCCTCCCGCGCTATGCATACCGCCCCCATTTCGTCAATTACGAGCGCGTCGAGCCCGATTGGGTCCGGGCCGTTGAGTTCGGGACCGGATTCATCGACTACCCCGCTTTTTTCAAAGCTCTGCGCGAGGGCGGCTTTAACGGCATCGCGGCCTACGAAATGTGCTCACCCGTCCGCGGAGGCGGTTCGCTGGCGAACCTCGACGCCTATGCCGCGGCCTATCTCGAATGGATGTCGCGCCACGAGCTTCTGGATGACCGCAAGGCAGGCGCGAGCCGTAATCAATAGCCGGCTGGAAGGTTGGAATGTCGCGGGAGCCCAAAGCGCCACGGGGCAACGCAACGGAGTCCTTCGCTTGCCGGCTTTGCGTTGCGCTATTCAATAGATATAATCAGGCACTGATGCGATTGGCCCTCCGGTTGCCGCTGCGCGGCGCCGGCGCCACGAATCGAGAGACGACCAGATGCTTGCCTTCCTGGGAGGTCGCGGCCGACTCTGCGACGGCCTGACGCGGCGAGAGACGCTGCGCGTCGGAGGCCTGGGACTGCTGGGCCTCGCCCTGCCCGACCTCGCCCTGCCCGAACTCGCCCGCCAGCGGCAGGCGTCGGCCTCAACGGACGCGTTCGAACCAGGCTTTGGCAAGGCCCGCTCGTGCATCGTGCTGTTTCTCATGGGTGGGCCGCCGCAGCACTCCACCTGGGATCCCAAGCCGGAGGCGCCGCCGGAAGTCCGCGGCGAGTTCGGCCCCATCAGCACCGCCGTGCCGGGACTGATGGTCGGCGAGTTGATGCCGCAAACGGCCCGCGTGGCTGACAAGATCTGCGTGCTGCGGGCCATGGCGAGCGGAGACAATGCGCACTCGTCCAGCGGCTATTTCATGCTCACCGGCCAGCCGCACCAGCCGATGAACTTCGAAAACGCCAACCCGGGCGCCCCGAACGACTCTCCCAGCCTGGGTGCCCTGGTACGCCGGCTGAGCGGCGAGCGAGCGGGTCTGCCGGCGGCCATCACGGTGCCGCACCGGATCTTCAACACCAACGGCAGCGTCTGGCCCGGCCAGGATGCGGGCTTCCTCGGTCGCCAGACCGATCCCTGGCTGCTCAAGTTCGATCCCGCGGCCGGTTCGCCCCGCGTGGATGAGTACAACCTGCCGGAGGGCATCCCGCCGCTGCGATTTGAGTCGCGGCGATCGCTGCTCGATGAGGTCAATCGCGGCCTGGAGGCGATCGAGCGCGGAGGCGTGGCCGGCAGTTTCGATCGCTACGCTCAGCAGGCCTTCGACCTGTTGCGGTCATCGCCCGCCCGGCACGCCTTCGATCTGGAGCGGGAAACAGCCCCCACTCGCGACCGGTACGGCCGCACGCCGTTCGGCAACAGCGTGCTCTTGGCCCGGCGGTTGGTCGAGGCCGGCGTGTCGCTGGTGCAGGTCAACTGGTATCGCGGCCCGGACGAGCCGGAGGACAACCCTTGTTGGGACAGCCACGCCGACGAGAGCCGGCGGCTCAAGACGGTGCTGATGCCGCCCATGGACCAGGCCTATTCGGCCTTGTTGGAAGACCTTGACCAGCGCGGCCTGTTGGACGAGACGCTGGTGGTGTGGATGGCCGAGTTCGGCCGCACGCCGAAGTTCAATGCCCGCGCCGGCCGCGACCACTGGGGCTTTGTCTACCCGGTGGCGCTTTCCGGCGGCGGAGTCCGCGGCGGCCAGGTCTGGGGCGCCTCGGACAAGATGGGCGCTTATCCCAAGGACGGCCAGGTGGCACCCCACGATCTGGCGGCCACCATCTTCCATTGCCTCGGTTATTCTCCCCACACCGAGTTCACCGACCGCCTCGGCCGCCCCCTGCCCATCAGCCGCGGCGAAGTCATTCGCCAGATCTTTTGAAGGACCGTCATGGCGCCGAAGGTAAAAGTGGTCGTGTCGGTCGACGACGAACACGTCGATAAAATGAGCGAGGTGGTCAAGGCCTGCCGCGCGGCCGGCCTCTCGGTCGAGCGGTCGCTCGAATCGCTGGGCACCATCACCGGCTCGATCGAATCGAGCGAGCTCGGCAAGCTCAACCGTGTCGAAGGCATCTCGAACGTCGAGCAATCGGCCGATTATCAACTCCCCCCACCGCAAGACGACCTGCAGTGAGCTGGGGCGACTGCCTCTCGCTGGCGCGTCAGTTTAGTGTGCGGCGGGGTGGCTGGGGCAAAGCGGTAGCGTGCCCCAGTCTTCCGGCGGCCATCTCGCTGATGCTTCCAGAAGCCGCGTTACATCCACTCCCGGATCACGCGCCCCTCGTTCAGCTTGATTGGGCGGCCGTCGGCCGTCATCGTGATCAGGTCGAGCGGCACGCCCAGCTTGGTATAAACGGTTGCCGCCACGTCTTCGGTAAAGTACTCGTCCGAAATCGCTTTGCCGCCTTCCTCGTCCGTCTTGCCCAGCACCGCGCCACCCGGCACGCCGGCCCCGGCCATCATCACGAAACCGGCGCTGGCCCAGTGATCGCGCCCGCTGGCCGAGTTGACCTTGGGCGTGCGGCCGAAGTCGGTCATCCAGACCACCAACGTCGTCGCCAGCAGCCCGCGTGCTTCCAGGTCGATCAACAGCTCCGGGATCGCCTGGTCCAAGGGCGGTATCTTCCCCTTGATGCCCGGGAACAACCCCGTGTGATGGTCCCAGCCACCGTCCGACACGGTCACGAACCGCACGCCCGCCTCGATCAGCCGCCGGGCCAGAAGGCAGCTCTGCCCGAAGGTGTGGCGGCCGTACCGATCGCGCAGGCCCGCGTCCTCCGTCTCGATGTCGAAGGCCTGTTTTGTCTCCGGCGCCGTGATCATGTTCAAGGCGGCCTTGTAGTGCTCGTCGAGCGCGTCGTAGGCCGGCGGCTGCACGTCGGCCTTGCGCTGCAAGGCGTCGATCGCGCTCAGCATGCCGCGCCGGCGGTCGATGCGCCCGGCGTCGATGCCCGATGGGGGCGTGATGTCGCGGACGCGGAAACCAGCCGCGTTGGGATCGGCGAGCATCTCGAACGGGTTGTGCTCGGCCGGCAAGTAACCGGCGATGCCGCCGCCGAACGTGTGATCGACCTGGTCGCCCAACTGTACAAACGGAGGCAGGGCCGTCTTGAATCCCTTTTGATGGCTGACGATCGAGCCGTAGCACGGGTGTACGATGGCGGGGTTGAACTTCTGGCCCGACAAGCAGTATTGGTCCGCCACTCCGTGGCTGCCGTTGAGCGGGTTCCAGCTCCGCAGGATGGCAAAGCGCTTCAGCTCCTTGGCCATCCGCGGCACCACGTCGGCAAACTTGACCCCCGGCACGGCCGTATCGACCACGCCATACTCGCCCCGCACGCTTTGCGGCGCCTCGGGCTTGGGGTCGAACGTGTCGTGATGGCTGGTGCCGCCGCGCGTCCAGATCAAAATGCAGTTCACGTCCGGCGCGGCACCGGTAGCGTCCGGGCCGGCCTGGTCGGCCTTTGCCCGTCTGAGGGCCAATAGCCCCGGCAGCGATAGCCCCAAGCCCGCCAGCGTGCCTACTTGCAAGAAGCTGCGGCGGCGAATCCCCTCGCAATCGCGCACGATGCCGGGCACGAGATCGAGCATAGTGGTTCCTCCCGTTCTTGGCAGGCAGCTTCTGTTCGGCAGGTTGAGCAGGCAGGCGACGCTTCGGCAGGCAGCCCCAGTGTACCCAAATCCATCAACGGATCAAGATCCAATGATGCGACCGGCGCCGTAGGATAGGCTTCCAGCCTGTCAGCGTGGGATAGGCTTCCAGCCGCCTCCAGCCTTTCAGCTCAGTGGCCATCGGCGACCAGTCGTTTTCCGATTGGCGTTGACGAGCCAACCGCTTGCCGCTACATGAGTTGCTCGAAAATGGCCGCTCGCTGTAAGGCCGGCCGGACACGTCTTATTATTCTCCCAACCCATGTCCCGCCTGCCGCTCACCGAACCTCACTCGGCACTGCAGCCCGCGTCGCCTGCTCCGGTTCGCGAAACCATACGGCTGGCCACGCTCGGGCTCGTGGGCTGGCTGGTCGTTTTGGGACTGGCGCTGCGGAGTTGGCACTACCTGCGGGGACCTTCCATCTGGCAGGACGAAGCGGCCCTGGTCCTCAACGTGCTCGGCAAGAGTTTTGCCGAGCTGCTCGGGCCGCTGTTTTTCTCGGAGGCCGCGCCACCGCTGTTTCTCTGGGCCGAAAAGCTGGTCCACCTGTCGCTGGGCGACGGCATGTACGCCCTGCGGCTGCTCCCCTGGCTGGCCAGTTGCCTGGCCATGGTGCTGATGGTGCCGCTGGCCCGCCGCGTCGTCTCCCCGCGGGCAGTCCCCTGGGCCTTGCTGCTGTTTGCCGTGTCCGACCGGCTCCTGTGGCACGCCTGCGAAGCAAAACAGTACGCGGTCGACGTGCTGGTGGCCACGCTGCTGCTGGTGCTCTACCACGGGCTCGAAAGATGGAGTCTCCAGCGCCGCTTGGCATTATTTGCCGCGCTGGCTCCGCTGACGATCTGGCTCTCGTATCCCGCCTGCTTCCTGTATGGCGGCTTGCTGGTCGCCTGGCTTCCCTCGGTATGGAAGGAAGCCCACGCGCGTGTCTGGATTGCCTATGGCCTGGTCGTTGCGGCCGTGTTTGGTGCGTTCGGACTGTTGCTCGCCGGCCCGGTCCGCGCTCAACGCAATCACGAGATCGTCGACTGCTGGCAGGAGCTGGGAAAATTCCCCGATTGGCAGCGACCGGCCAGCGTGCCCTGGTGGATCGTGCAGTCGACGCTGGAAATGGTCGACTATTGCTGCCGGCCGGTGGGGCATGCGCTGGTACCGCTCGTCGCGTTGGGCTGCTATTGCCTCTGGCGGCGGGGCCGCGGCCAGTCGCTCACCGGCCTGGTGGTGCCGGTCGCCTTGGCTCTACTGGCGTCGCTGCTGCTGGCGTATCCGTATGGCGGAGTGCGAGTGCTGGCTTATGCCGCGCCGGCCGTGATCCTGCTGGTGGCCGAGGGCGCGGCTTTTGCCCTGGCTTGGCTCGAGACGCGCCATCGCGCGGCCACGTTATTATTGCTGATGCTGCTGGCCGCCCCGGCCGCGCGGAGCGCCTGGCGAGCTGCGTTTCCCTGGAACCGGGCGGACAGCGCCGGCACGGCGGCCTACGTACTGGCCCAGCGGCAGCCGGACGACCTGGTGACCGGCAACGACTGGGACTACCAGTATCTGTTCCGCCACTTGGACCTGCGCTATTTCTCGCCCTTGATCGAAGGACCGGGAGCCCCCCGGGGCCGCACGTGGACCATCATCACGGCGGGGACGGCGGACGAGCGGAAGCGCGTCTTCGGCGCATTTGCGGCTGGCAACTGGCGCGTCCTCGATCACCAAGAGTTCGTGCGCACGGACGTCTTTCTGCTCGAGCCGGCGGCGGAGCTTTCAACCGGCGGCTCACGAACCGCTGGCAGCCCGGCTTCCGGTCGCCGCTGATTTTTTGTTATTGGCGATCCCGATCACGCCCACCGCCACGCGGGCGCCCGCCTCGCCCGAAGGCTGGCTCTAGAACCCAAAAGTGGCCCAGTCGCGGCTGAGGTAGTCGCTGGCCGACAAGCCGAGCATGATCGCCAGCCAGACGAAGCCGGCACACGCGAACAACTGGGTCAGCGGCGAAGCGTAGCGGACGTGCATGAAGTAAAGCATGATCAACACGGCCTTGACCGAGGCGATCGCCAGCGCGATCGGAAAGCCCCAGCGGCCCAGATCCATGTGCGCAACGGCCACCGTCAATGCCAGCAGGACCAGCAAGACCGCGAATACGACGTAATAGACCCGCACGCCGGGATGCGCCATGACTACCGCGTTCCGACCAGGTACAGGAAAGGGAACAAGAACACCCAAACGATGTCGACAAAGTGCCAATACAACCCGGTCAGGTGCACCGGGATGTACCGCTCGGCCAGGAGCCCGTCCCGCCAGGCCAGCACAACCAACGTGCCCAGCACGCCGATGCCGATCACCATGTGCAGCGCGTGTACGCCGGTCATGATGAAGTACAAGGTAAAAAACATCATTGCCTGCGAGCGCGCCGAGCCTTCGTAGTGAAACGGCAGGCCAAAAAGCGGCACGAGCTGCTCCTCGTACTTGTGGTGGTACTCGTAGAGCTTGACGCCCAAAAACACGGCCCCCAGCAGCAGCGTGGCCAGCAACAATCCCACCAGCAGCCCGCGCTGACCGGTTTGGGCCGCGTGGACCGCCAGGGCCATCGTCAGGCTGCTGGTCAACAGCACGAGCGTATTGGCGGCCCCCAGCCAGGAGTCGAGATG
This sequence comes from Pirellulales bacterium, assembly GCA_040901675.1. GTDB lineage: Bacteria > Planctomycetota > Planctomycetia > Pirellulales > JAICIG01 > JBBDNX01. The sequence continues at coordinate 110,166 of JBBDYJ010000011.1, forward strand.
GTGGCTGGCGGCGGCGAAGGCTTCGCCGTACTGGCCGCGGTAAACGGCATAGGCCAGAAACAGGCCTCCAAAGAACAGGACCTCGGTGGCCAGGAAGACCCACATGCCCAGCTCGGCGGCGTCCCGCTGCTGGTCCAGGTCGTCGAACTGATGGGCCAGCGGATTGGCGAGGTCATTCACGGCCGATCTCCTCAGGCGGGCGGCCCTCGGCGTCTCCCAGCTCGTAGGAATAAGCTTCCTGGGTAACGACCGGCGTCTGGTCGAAGTTGTACGTCGGTGGAGGCGACGTGGTCTGCCACTCCAGCCCCGTAGCCCCCCAGGGATTCGCCGGAGCGATCGGCCCATACCGCAAGGACCAGATCAGGTACGTGAGCGGGAACAAGTATCCGACCGCCAGGATCGAGGCTCCCGCCGACGACATCACGTTGAGCACCTGGAACTCATCGGGGTACACGTGATAGCGACGGGGCATGCCCAGGTAGCCCAGCACGAACTGGGGAAAGAACGTCAGGTTGAAGCCCACGAAAATCAGGATCGCCGAGAAACGCGCCCAGCCTTCCGGATACAAGCGGCCGGTTATCTTGGGCCACCAGAAGTGGATGCCGCCCAGGTAAGCCATCACCATCCCGCCGACCATGATGTAATGGAAGTGCGCGACCACGAAGTACGTGTCGTGCACGTGAACGTCGACGGCCAAGGCGGCCAGAAACATTCCGGTCATGCCCCCCACGGTGAACAGCCCGATGAATCCCAGGGCATAGAGCATCGGGGTGTAGAACGAGACCGAACCCTTGTAGAGCGTGGCCGTCCAATTGAACACCTTGACCGCCGAGGGAATGGCCACGAGATAGCTGAGGATCGAGAAGACCATCCCCGCGTACACCGACTGCCCGGACACGAACATGTGGTGTCCCCAGACCAGGAAGCCGAACACGGCGATGGCAAAGCTCGAGAACCCGATGAAGGCGTAGCCGAAGGGGCGCTGCCGCGTGAAACAGGCCACCAGCTCGCTGACCACCCCCATCCCCGGCAGGATCATGATGTACACAGCCGGGTGCGAGTAGAACCAGAACAGGTGCTGGAACAAGAGCGGGTCGCCCCCCAGCTTCGGGTCGAAGACGCCGACCCCGGCCAGGCGCTCGACGGCGACCAGGAACAGCGTGATGGCCAGCACCGGCGTGGCCAGCACCATGATCAGGCTGGTGGCGTAGATCGACCAGATGAACAGCGGCAGGCGGAACCAGGTCAGCCCGGGGGCGCGCATCTTGTGCGTGGTGACGATGATATTCAGACCCGTCAGGATCGAGGAGAACCCGGTGATGAAAATGCCCACCGCCGTGGCCATCACGTGCGTGTTGGAGTAGGTGCTGCTGTAAGGGGTGTAGAACGTCCAGCCGGTATCCACGCCGCCGGCCACCGTGGCCCACACCGTGAACGTCCCGCCGATGATGAACAGGTACCAACTGGCCAGGTTCAGCTTGGGAAACGCCAGGTCGCGTGCGCCGATCATCAGTGGCACCAGAAAATTGCCCAGCACGGCCGGGATCGACGGGATCAGGAAAAAAAACACCATCGTCACGCCGTGGATCGTGAACAGCTTGTTGTACGTCTCCGCCTTGAGTAGGTCCCCTTCCGGCGTCATCAACTCCAGCCGCACCAGCGTGGCCGCCACTCCACCGATCACGAAAAAGAACGTGATCGACAACAGGTACAGAATGCCGATCCGCTTGTGATCGGTGGTCAACAGCCACGACGTGGCCGTGTAGGCCACGTTGAGATAATGCCGCGGCGGAGGCGCAACCGTAACGGAGGTCATGGCGTGGTCGTGCCTCCTTGGCTGGATAAACTCTTGAGATAGGCGATCAGGTGCATCAGCCCCTCCTCGCCGACCTGGGCTTCGAACGTCGGCATGATCGGCTCGAACCCGGCCACCACCTTGGCCTGGGGGCGCAGGATCGACTCGCGCAGATAATCTTCATCCGCCAGCACCGTGCGGCCGTCGGCCAGCCGCACCTCGGAGCCGAACACGTTTTCCAGCGGCGGACCGCGGCCGGCCAGGCCGCCCCCTCGATGGCAGGTGTCGCAGCGCAATTGCTCGAACAGTCGGCGGCCCGCCTCGACCGGCGGCAGCCCGGCCGTGCCGCCGCCCAGCCAGGCCTGGTAGTCGGCGGGTTCGAGCACGACCACCCTGCCCCGCATCCGCGAGTGCTCCGCGCCGCAATACTCCGCGCAGAACAGGTGATACTCGCCCGTTTTGGTGGCTTCGAACCAGAGTCCGGTGTAACGGTCGGGCAGCACGTCGTGCTTGACTCGAAACGCGGGCACGTACAGGCTGTGGATCACGTCTTCGGAGATCATCCGCAAGCGGACCGGCCGGCCCCGCGGCACGTGCAGCTCGTTGATTTCCCGGTTGCCCTCAGGATGCTGGAACTTCCACATCCACTGCCGGCCCAGCACGTCGATTTCGATGGCGCCGGCCGGCGGCCTCGACATGCCGAAGTACAGGCTCGCGCCCCAGGCGAACATAATCATGGTCAGAACCAGGGGGATGACAATCCAGGCGGTCTCGATGGCGTAGGTGTGTGCTTGGCGGCGCCGGCGATCGACCCGCGCGTCGCGGCGGTATTTGACGGCGAAGTAAACGATCAGCACCGCCACCAAAAGCGTGATCGATCCGCAGACCGCGATCAGGAAAAAATACAGGGCATCGACCCGCGGGGCCACGGTCGAAGCTTGCTCGGGAAAAAGCCGAAACCCTTCGTCGATCATCTGCGATCATCCACGGTCGCCGCCGAGCGCGCGTCTTGCCGCGCCAGCCGGCTGCGGCGCCGCTCCTGCCGGAACATCATGAAAAGAAAACCTCCCATGCCCAGGACCGTGGCCGAACCGGCCAATCGCAGCGCCCCCGCAATCGCCAGCCCGTACTTGCCCGTGGTTGGGTCGTAGTGGTAGCACAGCAGCAGGACACGGTCGACCAGCCCTCCGATCCGCCCCGCCGAGCTCTCGACCAGCCCCAGCCGCAGGTCCTCCGGCGGATAGTCGATGCCATAGAAGTACTTGGACACTTTGCCATCGGGCGTCAACACGATGATCCCGCTGGCGTGGGCGAATTGGCCGCTGACCGCATCATGCCGGTAGCGGAAACCGACGCAGCGGGCCAGCCGCTCGATCGACGGCTCGTCGCCCGTGAGAAAATGCCAGCCCTCGGCCGCCCCGGGCCGGCGGTAGGCGCCGACGTATCGCTCCTTCTTTTCCGCGGCCAACTGCGGCGTTTCACTCGGATCGAAGCTCACCGTCACCACCTGGTAGTCGGCATCCATCCTGAACTTCAAAGCCTGGCTGCTCTTGAGAAAGCCATTCAGCACCTGGTTGCAGAGCATCGGGCAACGGTAGTAGACCAACAGCAGCACCACCGGCTGCTGATCGAAGTACTCGCTCAACCGCACGCGCCGGCCTGTCTCGTCGCGGAACTCGAGTTCCAACGGCACCTGCGCGTTCAGTCGCTGATCGATGCCCACATCCTGGATAATCGACTTCAGCGGGCTTTGAGCGCGGGCCGTGCAGTTGCCAAGAACCGCCATGGCCATTAGCGCCCCGCACAGCGCCCCGGCAGGGGCAGCCACCGGAGTTCCTGACGAAAACGGAAAGTTCATTGCGTTGTCTCGCCGAGAGAGTCTGGTTCCTGTGTCGTTGATTCCTCCGGAATCTCGGCCAATCCGCGCTCGACGAGCAGCTCCATCGCCCGCTCGATCGGTATCCGGACCACTTGCCGCTCCCGGTCGATCCAGTCGTATTCGCTGAGCTGCTTATGTTCGGCGGCCAGGAATTCCCCCAAGTCGCGCGCCGGCGACGGCCGCAGCGTGGGCGGCGGTGGTCCTTCCCGGCCGGCTAGCGGCGATACCTGCGGGTCGGCCCTTTCGGCTCGTCCCTCGAAGTAACGCGTCGCCCACCACAAAAGCGGGTGCACGAGTATCACAACGACCGCGAGCACCAAGGCGGAGATCAGGATCGCCCGGGGGCTGACGTCGGTCGTCTCGTGCCCCGGCTTGGGTTGTGACCGTGTCGAAGCCGGCTCAGCCATGGGCCCTCTCCTCGATCTGAACACCATACACCGGCAGCTTGGCTCGGGCCGATAGCCGCCAGGCGAAAACAGCCAGCCACAGGCCGCCGATGGCCACGGGCGCGGCCACGTGCAGCCAATGCAGTCGGATGCCCTGGGGATGAAATGCCGGCATGACCAGCCAGAACAGGTCGACCAGCCGCATGCCCAGCAACACCACGAGCACAGTCGCCAGCCGCGCCGGAGCCCGCTTGGTGCGGCGCGACAATAGCAGCAGGAAAGGTACCGCAAAGTGAAACACGATCAGGCACCAGGCCAGCAACTGCCAGCCGCCCGCCGTGCGGTTTGCATACCAGGGAGTCTCCTCCGGCAGGTTCCCGGACCAGATGATCAGGTACTGCATGAACGCCACGTAGGACCAGAACATCACGAAAGCCAATAGCAGATTGCCCAGGTCGTTCAGCCGCTCCGGCGTCGCCGATTCCGACCAGGGGCGCCGACGGCCCAGCGCGATCACCGTCAACGTGGCGGCCGACATCCCCGCTACCGCCTGCCCGCCGATGAACAGCACTCCGTACATGCTGGAATACCAGTGCGGCTCCAGCGACATGGCCCAGTCGATCGAGGCAAACGTCACCGTCAGCCCATACAAGATGAGTCCCGGGCCGCTCAACAACTGCAGCGGCCGCTGGCGGCGGGCCTCGGCCGGCGCGTCGGTCGTAGCGGACCAGCGGTTCGACCAGAGTGCCAGTGCGCTCCAGATGGCAAAGTACGCGGCGGCGCGGATGCCGAACGACTCCACGTTCAGATATCGCGATTTGCCGGCCAGCAGCGGATCGGCCTCCACCGCGCCGCTTTGCGCCCAGACATAAAGGTGCTCCATGCCCAACCAGACGGGCACGAACAACACCGCCAGCAAGGGAAGCGTGGCGGCGCCGCTTTCGACCACGCGGCGAATCACCCGCCCCCAGGCGCCGCCCGTCAAGTGGTGCAGCATGCTGATGGCCAGGCATCCCAAGGCGATCCCCAGCCAAAACAGGTGAGCGACCAGCCAGGCCGGATAGAACGATTCGGGTTCGGACCAGGCCCCGAAGGCGCACAGCCCCGCGCCGACCAGGCCCACCAGCAATCCAGCCAGCGCGTAGCCGGCGAGTCCCTGGCGCGTCTCTGTCGAGTCGGCGTGCGTCATGGCCCGGCCTCCTCGAGGTGGGCCCGCTCGACGGGCGGCACGTCGTCGAGCGTGGCGTGTTGGCTGAGTTGCAAGGCCCGCAGATAAGCCACGATCGCCCAGCGGTCGGCCGGCTCGATCTGTGCCGCAAAGCGGGGCATCGCGCCGAAGCCGTTGGTGATCACGTCGAAAAAGTGTCCGGGGGGCGCCCGCCGCAGCCGCTCGCTGTGATAGGTGGGAGGCGCCCGGAATCCGCGCTGCACGATCATGCCGTCGCCGTCGCCGCTCGGACTGTGGCAAACCGAGCAAAAGATGGTGAACTCCCGCCGCCCCCGCTCGACTAGCTCGCCGTTCAGCTCGACGGGCAGTTGCCGCACAGATTCTCCACCGACCTTGCCCGTATGAAAAGCCTGGTCTTCGGCAAGCTGGCCCCGCGCCACCGTGCCCGCCACTAACGGCCGGGCCGACGTGCCGTCCTCGAAGAACGTACTCGGCTCCATGGTTTCGTAGCGGGGCTGATCGTACATGTCGCGGTGGCAGCCAGGCAGGCCGAGCATGAGCAACATCAGGGCCCCGCAGCCGCCGCGGTGCGGCGGCCGGCCATGGCCCAGCCGAAGCAGTGATCCGGTTTGTTTCACGGCGGCACCTCGTAGACCGCCCGCGACCCAAGCCGGCGAAGGAACTCGCCGGTCCGCTCGGCGTCGAACCGCGGGTCCCTGGCCTCAATGCACAGAAAGAACCGGTCGCGGCTGGCCAGCTTGAACTCAGACACGTTGAACAAAGGATGATACGGCATCGGCAACCCGTTCAAGGCCAGCATGCCCAGCACCGTGAAAAACGCCGCGCCCAGCACGGTCAGCTCGAACGTGACCGGGATGAAGGCCGGCCAACTGTGCAGCGGCCGGCCGCCGACGTTCAGCGGATAGTCGAGCACCGAGGCGTAGTACTGCAATGCGTATCCCGTCAATCCACCCAGCACCCCGCCCAGCAGCGTCAACAGCGGCAGCCGCGTGGTGTGATGCCCCAGTGCTTCGGCGAGCCCTTCCATCGGTATCGGCGTGTAAGCCTCGATCCGCCGGTAGCCTTCCGCGTGCGTTCTCTTGGCGGCCTCGAACAGATCCTCTGGCTTGTCGAACTCGGCCAGCAAGCCGTACAGGGCGACATCTTGACTGCTCATGCATGCCCCTCCTCGGTGTCGTGCACCAGCTCGCGCAGCTCGAAAATCGCTATCACCGGCAGAAACCGGATGAACAGGAACAACAAGGTCAGGAACAGGCCGATCGAACCGGCGAACTGGGCCAGGTCCCAGACCGTGGGATAATACATGTCCCAGGACGACGGCAGAAAATCGCGGTGCAGGCTGGTGACAATAATCACGAACCGTTCCAGCCACATGCCCACGTTCACCACCAGCGCGATCACGAACAACAACGGCACATTGCGGCGCACGGCCCTGAACCAGAGCAGTTGCGGCACGGCCACGTTGCAAACGATCAGGCTCCAGTACGTGGCCGCGTAGGGACCCAGCGCCCGGTTGATCGTCAGGAACCATTCGTATTCGTTGCCGCTATACCAGGCGAAGAAGGCCTCCATCAGATAGCCGTAGGCCACGATCAGGCCGGTGGCCAGCATCACCTTGGCCATGTTGCCCAGGTGTCTCAGCGTGATGAAATCTTCCAGCCCGTATACCGCCCGCAATGGAATGGCCAGGGTCATCACCATGGCAAAACCGGAAAAAATGGCCCCCGCCACGAAATACGGCGGAAACAACGTCACGTGCCAGCCGGGCAGAAGCGAAGTGGCGAAGTCGAGCCCCACGATGCTGTGCACCGAAACCACCAGCGGCGTGGCCAGGCCGGCCAGCAGCAGGTATGCCACCTGGTAGCGGTGCCAGTGTACGGCCGAGCCGCGCCAGCCCATCGCCAGGATCCCGTACACCACCTGCGCCACCCGCCGCCGCGCCCGGTCCCGCAGCGTGGCCATGTCGGGGATCAGGCCCACGTACCAGAACAAGAGCGAGACCGCACCATACGTGCTCACCGCGAACACGTCCCACACCAGCGGGCTGCGGAACTGCGGCCAGAGGCCCATCGTATTGGGATACGGCAATAGCCAATAGAAGACCCAGGGCCGCCCCAGGTGCAACAGCGGGTACAACCCCGCGCAGGCCACGGCGAACAGCGTCATGGCCTCGGCGAAGCGATTGATGCTGGTCCGCCATTCCTGCCTTAACAAGAGCAGCACGGCGGAGATCAGCGTGCCGGCATGCCCGATGCCGATCCACCAGACGAAGTTGATGATGTCGAAGGCCCAGGCCACCGGAACGTTGTTGCCCCATAGGCCCACGCCGGTGGCCAGCAAGTAGCCGGTGGCGTAGAGAAAAACCATCAACAGCACGAATGAGATGGCAAAGCCGACGAACCAACTGCGCGGCGATTGACGGCTCAGGACGATCGCGCTGATCTTGTCGGTAACTGAAGCGAACGTGTGGCCCGGCTCGATCACCGGCGCGCTGAGGCTGCCTTGGCCCGGCTGGGCGGCCGCGCCGGCCGATTCGGATGGCGGGTGGCTCACGTGCCGGTCCTTTCCCCTTCCTGGTCTCGCTCCCCGCGCTGCGCCCCCGCAATCGGCGCCGCGCCCAGGCGCGGGTGCCGATTCACCAGTCGCGCCAGATACGTCGTGCGCGGCTGCGTGCCCAACTCGTCCAACAGCGCGTAATTGAGCGGCAGTTCCTTCAGCGCGCGGACCCGGCTCGTGCCATCGTTGATATTGCCGAAAACGATGGCCTGCGTGGGGCAGGCGGCCTGGCAAGCGGTCACCACCTCGCCGTCGCGGATCGCCCGGTTTTCCTTTTTGGCGTCGATTCGGGCCGCGCTGATCCGCTGCACGCAATAAGTGCACTTTTCCATCACGCCGCGGCTGCGGACCGTGACGTCGGGATTGCGCAGCAGCTTGAGCACCTCCGTCTTTTCATCCACGTATTGCAGGTAGTTGAACCGTCTGACTTTGTAGGGGCAGTTGTTCGAGCAGTACCGCGTACCGACGCAGCGGTTGTAAATCATCTCGTTCAGACCTTCGTGGTCGTGCACGGTCGCCGCCACCGGGCAGACCACCTCGCACGGCGCTTTCTCGCAGTGCATGCAGAGCATCGGCTGAAAAAAAGTCTGCGGATTGCCCAGCAAGCCCGCCACGTCGTCCCCTTCGCCTTCGTAGTAGCGGTCGATCCGCAGCCAGTGCATCTCGCGGCCCCGGCCGACCTGCTCCTTGCCCACGATGGGGATGTTGTTCTCGGCCTGGCATGCCACCACGCAGGCATTGCAGCCGATGCAGGCCGTCTGGTCGATCACCATCCCCCAGGCGTTCCCCTCGTACGGGTATTCCGGATACAACGAGACCGGCTCGTGCCCGCCGTGCGCCGCCGGTCCGTGCCCCGCTTGGGCAGCCGGGCCGCCCCCCGCATCCCCGCCGCCAGCATCGCCATTGGGCTGGCGGTGTCCCGCCTGCCTCTCGTATTGGTCCCAGGCGGCGACGCGCACCAGGTCGCGTCCTTCCATCGACCAGTGGTCCTGCGTCGTGACCAACGGATAGCGCCGGCGTGTCTTCTTCAACCGCCCCCGGGCGGTCCAGGGCTGATCCGATACTCGAATCGCATAGCCGTTGAAGCCCAGCCCCTCCCCAACCCGCCCCGTGCGCCAGCGTCCATACCCCAACGGCACCGTGACCGTGTCGTCGGCCTGGCCCGGCATGATCCAGACGGGCGCATCGACCGTGTGCTTGCCGACGTGTAACTCCACGACGTCTTCGTTGGCCACCCCCAGCCGCTGAGCAGTCGCCTGGCTGATCAGGGCCGCATTGTCCCAACACAGCTTGGTCAGCGGCTTGGGCAGTTCCTGCAGCCAGCCGTTGTTTGCGAAGCGCCCGTCGAAGATCGTCGGATCGCGGCGGAAAACGATCTCCACCGGCTCGCCGTCGCCGGCCTGGTCCTCGCGGAGCGCATCGTCCATGGTCCCGCTTGCAGGCGACCACTGCACCTGCCGCACCTCCGCGGCCGTTCCGGGCACGATGCCGTCGTGCAGGGCCTTGCGCCATGCCGCGCCCGGCTCCTGGGACTCCAGCCGCTCTTGCCAGTGCTGCTCGACGATCTCAAAGCTCGTTCGCTGCGCCTCGCCCGACAGCGCGGCCACCACCTCGTGCGCCGTCTTGCCGCCGTACAACGGGGCGATCAACGGTTGCAGGATCGTGGCGGTGCCGTCGTGCGCCCGGGCGTCGCTCCATGATTCCAGCTCGTGGGCCGCCGGAATGTGCCAGTGCGACAGGAACGAAGTCTCGTCGTAGTAGTCCGACAGGTGGATGCAAAGTCTCACCCGCGACAGGTTATCGGCAAACTCCAGGTCGGCCGGAGCCGTGTAGACCGGGTTGCCTCCCAGGATCACCAGCAGCTCGACTTCGGAGCTCCGCATCCGGCGCACCAGGTCGGCCAGCGAGGCGCGCTGGTCCCTCGGCCGGGCCTCGACCGGCTCGATGTATTCGACCGTCCGGCCGACGTTGCCCAGGGCGCCGTTGATGGCATGAGCCACGGCGTGCACGCCGGGCGGCTGCCCCTCCCCCGCCAGGATGAGGCCGGCTCCCCGCTGGCCCGACAGATCCTCCGCCACCGCCGCAAGCCACCTGTCCCAAACCCCCTCGGCTGCTTCGCCGGCCCCGTCGAATCCCTCGACGCCCAAGCGGGCCGCCACCGCGCGGGCCATCGACTCGATCCTTCCGCCGGACAACGGTAGCCGATGGTCCGCCATGGCGCCGGTGAGCGACGGCGTCGGCTCGACGACGTACAAGCGATTCATCGGCGCGCCGGCCCCTGGCTTGTGCGCCGCCTCCCGGCGCGTCTGCATGAAATCGCGCGCGTAACGCAGGCTGCCGTGCATCCCGGCCAGAAAGTCGGCGTCGAGCGACAGAACGACCCGGGCGCGGTCGAAGTGATAGAGCATGTCGACGTCGGAATCGAATGCCAGCCGCGCGCCGGCCCGGATGTTGTCCGGGCCTAAAGGTTCGTACTGGTGCCACTCGGCGGCCGGAAATCGCCCCAGCAGCCTCTGGATCTGGTCGGCCAGCGTGGGCGACGTGACCGTCCCGGTCAGAAGGTGCAGCCCCTTCCCCTGCCGGTTGACCAAGCCGGGCAGCTCCGCCGCCAGCGTGGTCAGAAACCGGTCCCAGGTATCGATCCGGCCGCGGAACATCACCGTCTGCGACCGGTCCGGGTCGTACAACGACAGGATCGAAGCTTGTGCAAAGGCGTCGGTCGCCCCGCGGCTGGCCGGATGTTCGCCGTTGCCTTCGATCTTGGTGGGCCGGCCCATGTGGCTTTCGACCAGCACGCCCCTGGCATAGCCCCCCAGCGTCGTCGCCGTGGCAAAGAACAACGGTTTGCCCGGCACGGCCTGCTCCGGCGAACGGACATAAGGCACGATCGTTTCGGCCGGTTCGCGCACGCACCCCGTGGCGCCGGCGAGTGCCAACGAGGCGGCCATGAGCTTCAGAAAATTCCGCCTGCCCGAGACATCGTGCCACTCGGAGGCGTGCCGGGGAAACTCGCGCTCGACAAAGCTGCGGAACTCCGGCGTCGCGGCAAGCTGCTCGAGGCTCCGCCAGTATGCCCGGTTTCCTGGTGCCAGGCCGCCGGCCGCCTCGCCCGCTCGGGCGAGCGGCGCGGGTGCGCGTGGATCGCGGCGTGTCGGGTCGAGCGTCATCGGTGGCAAATCCAGCAGTCGCTGAGTTGCTCTTTCTTGATGCCAAATTGGCGGACCAGATCGTCGCCGTCGGCGTGCGGCTGCCCGCCGAAATGATAGATCTGATCCAGTGGGCGGACAAAAGTCTGGGGCTGCCGGTGACAGTCGAGGCACCACTCCATGTGCAACGAGGCGGCCTTGCGCATCAGCGGCATCTGATCGACGCGGCCATGGCAGCTCTCGCAGCCGATTCCCTTGGCCACGTGAATCCCATGATTGAAGTAGACGAAGTCGGGCAAGTCGTGAACGCGGGTCCAGGCCAGCGGCCGGCCGGTGCGGAAGCTTTCGCGCACCGGCGCCAACAACGGGCTGTCGGCCCAGATCTGCGAGTGGCAGCCCATGCAGACTTCGCTGGCCGGCATGCCGGCGAAGGCGGACTTCTCCACCGACGTATGGCAGTAGCGGCAATCGATGCCCAGCCCGCGGACATGATGGTCGTGGCTGAAGGGCACGGGCTGGTCACGGACGACGTCGACTCCGGTCGCGTAGGGCGAGCGGATGCCGACGCTCCACAGCCATGCCAGGGCGGCAAGAATGAACACCCCGCCGAAGATCGTCGCCTTCGAGAAGGTGTTGGTGCTGGGATGAAATAGCTGCGCCATGGAGACCTTGCCTTGCCGACGGGCTTCGGGAAGCCATCGACAAAAAAAGCCTCGCTACCCCGAAGAGCGGCAGAGGCCGTCGTTGCCGGCTGTCATTCTACCCATCGCGGGCAGGTCGTGTGCGGCCATGATAGGGCAGGCGCCGCTTGGCTGTCAATCAATCTCGCTCAGTGGATCCACGCGCCGCTTGGCAGCATACAAGTCGCTTACGGGGCGCTGTTTGCCGAGCGAGTCCAGCCGAGCAAGACCCACCAACTCGCGCAGCACGCGCTCGCCTTTCAGCTTCTCCGGATCGGCGCCCAGTCGATGGGCTTCCTTCAGGTAGTTGAACGCAACCTCGGCGAGCTCATCCCGGTTGCCCGCGGACTTCGACGAGATCAGCGCCGCATCGAACAGCAGCTCACCGGTCACCGGCCCGACGGCCAGCGCCAGCATGATATCGGCCTGGGCCCTGGGCTTCACCAGGCGGTCCTCCCGGAGGGAGAGCCGGAATTCGACCATGGCGCGGTTGTGCAGCGCCGCTTGCAAGGAGGGATCGAGTTGCAAAGCCACGTCGAGCCAGTGCCCCGCCTTGGCCAATTCCGCTTTTCTCATCAAGGCCACGGCGAAATTGTTGAGCAGCGGTGCGGTGGCGAAGCCCTTTTCAATAGCCTCTGAATAGCTGGCAATCGCCAAAACGTCGTCCGACTCGGCGCGGCACTCGGCAATGCAGGCGAAAACCAGAGGGTTGGGACGGATCCGGCGGGCCTCATTGTAGTCTTTCAAAGCCTCTCCGTGGTCGCCCATCCCGTGCCACGCGCGGCCGCGGCCGAACCAACCCTCGTACGAATTCGGGTCATGATCAACCGCCTCCCTGAAGTAATCCTTCGCCTCGGCCAGCTTGCCCGACGCCAGCGCCTGCTGACCCCGCTGGAGCAGCCGCTCTTCGATGGGCGGAAGACTGGCCAGGCCCACTGCGCCGGCCGCGCCCATCGCCAGCACGCCCGCGACGAGGGCGCTCGACAGCCGGCGATGGGTCCGGGCCCAGCGGTACGAGCGGCGCCGCCGGCTCAGCGATTGCCGCAGGGCCGCCGCCAGTTGCTCGCCCGACTGCGGACGCTTCTGGGCATCGAACGCCAGGCAACCGGCGATCAGCCGGGCCAGCGGCGGATCGACGTCCGGATTCGACACCTCAGCCGGGCCGGCCTCCTGCCGGTTCAGCAGATCGGCGGCCAGCTCCTTGATGGGCACCTCGGCGTCCACCTCGCCAAACGGAAAGCTGCCGCACAACATCTCGTATAACACCACTCCCAGCGAGAATAAGTCGTCGCGAGGGTCGGCCTCCGTGACGCCCTTGAGCGGACGGCCAAGCATCTGGGCCAACGGTCCGGGCGCCATGTACGGCACCGTCCCGCCCATCCGCCGCTCGAGCAACTGTTCGTCCGGCGAAAGATTGAAGTCCAGCAGCATCGGTTTGCCGTCGGGACTCATCAGCACGTTCGACGGCTTCAGATCGCCGTGGCAAACCCCGCGCGCATGCGTGTAGTTCAAAGCCTCGGCCAATTGCGCTGCGAGATGGATCACCGCGTCGACATACCCTCGGCGATCGATCAGCGGGTCGCTCGGCAAGGGATCCACCGGCTGGCAGGCCTCGTTGAAGGCCGCGATCGCCTGCATGATGGCGCGCCCCTTCTGGGGGCGGCCGGTTGGGCCAAAGACGCGGCTCAAGACGTCGGCGAGCGTGACCTGCCCAAGAAAAGGCATGCAAATCGCCGACAAGTCACTCGAATAGTCGTGCCGGACGGAGTAGACCGGAACAACATTCGGATGCCGCAGCTTGCCGAGAGTTTCGGCTTCGTCCGCGGCTTCTCGGGAGAACTTCACTGCTACCGGGCGGTTGCCCAAGGCTGGCTCGACCGCCAGGTAGACACGGGCAAACGTGCCCCGGCCCAACTCCTCCAGCAGGTGGAAGCCCAACAGGGTCTCGCCCACCTCCGGCCACTTGACGACTTCGTCTCCTTCGGCTCCCGGCACAAAATCGGGGTTCGTCAGCACGAGCCCGTTAACGGACAAAAGCTTGCGGAGGGCGTTCTCGTGTACGCCGAATTGGCGGGAGAACTCGGCGCGGTCGACCGGGGCACCGGCTTCGATCCGCTGGCTGTACTCCTCGAAAGCTACGTCAAGGATGACGCTGCGGCAGTGACCCACCTCCGGATGCTGCTTTAGCAACTCGTCGGCCGTGACTTGCTCGCCGCGCGCCCAGCCGTCCCGCATCCGCTGGATCAACTTTTCCTTCAGGCTCCGTCGACATGGGGCGACTACAGTCTGGGTCGCCCCGCCTGAATGGCCGCTCATGAGTCGTCCTCGGGAAATCGGTGAATCACCCTCTGGACTGTCCGAATATGTAGACCCGTTCGCGCCGCGATTTCCGCCTGCGTCATTCCTGACCGCCGCAGCCGGAAAATCTCCTGGTAGTGCAGTGGCAGCTTAGCCATCGCGCGGGCCAGAGCTTCGTTGGTGGCCGCCACCTGGCTCGGCGTGGGCTGGCGGGCAGCCAGTTGGATCGCGTCGTACTCGGCCGATCCATCCAGCGAGCGCTCGCGGTTGACGTTGCATTTTTGAGTCTGGAACAAGCGGCGGAACTCCTCGATCACCTTGTTCCTGCCCGCACCGAGCACGTAACGGGCCAGCGACTCCGGCCCGTGCACCCGCTCGAAAAACGCCGGGTCGGAAAAAAATGAAGTCCACACCGCCTGCGTGAAGTCGGCCGAATCGAACTGGCGCCGCATTTTCTTGTTGAGCATTCGTCGCACCGCACGCTCAACGTATTCTCCGTATTCTGCCACCAACTGGGTGGCCGCTTCTTGCGAGCCGTTGCGGATCCCCTCCATCAGCTCGGCAAACCTTTTGTCGTTATGCGCAGCCGGATCGTCACTCATAACCCAAAATGCTATCACGAGTTCAAGGGAAACCCAAGCGCTTTTCGCCCATTTCGCTTGAGACCCTCGCCCAACATCCTTATATTGATTCAAGTGAGGAATTTGCCACTGCCACTGCCGTTGGAGGAGCTCTTGCCGTGAATCGACTCCTCGCCACCGTTGCCGCTTGCCTCGCCGCCGCCAGCTTGGCTCCCTGGGCCCAAGCCGAAAATTTGCCCCAGCCCGATCCGGCCGCCCAACGGCAGCCCCCGGATCCCTCGAATTCGCCCCAACCCGCAGAGTCCGTCGAACCGAGGCCCGCCGCCGAAGCGGCCCGCGAGCTGCGCGCGGCGGTCCAAGACGCTCTGGCGGAATCCGCCTACCTCCGCAAGCCGAACTCCGGCGAAACCCGCCTCCGCGCCCAGGCCGAACTCCAGTCCCTCGCCCATCGCCTGCTCGATCTGCACGGCCGGCTGGAGCAATCCGCGGCGCTAGCCCCCAGCCAGCGAGCTCGGCTCAGCATCCACGTTCGCAACCGGCTCTTGGCCCTGGCCGACGTGCTGGCGCGGCGCGCCGCCGACCCGGCCGCCGCACCGATCGTGTCCTCGGCGCACGACGACGACGAGACCGGCCAACGGACGCCGCCGGGAGCCGCCGGCGGTGCTGCCCAGCCCGGCGACCTGGGGCTGGAACTGGTGGAATTGATCCAACGCACGGTCGCTCCACAAACGTGGGACGTCAACGGCGGCCAGGGAACCATTCGTTACTGGGCGCCGCTGCGCGTCCTGGTGGTCCGCCAGACCGGCGAGGTCCACGGGCAAATCGGCGGCGTCGTGCGCGGCCTGCGGCGCTAGCGATCGCCCGTGTTGCGCCTCGGGCCGTCCTTGGTATAGAGACACGAAATCGCCAGACCCACGGCAAACAGGCCGATCGCCCACAGGGCCTCGATCGAGCGCTGGTCGTAGGCGTACTTGCAGCTCGAGTAGAGCATGAACAGCGAGCTGGCGCAGAAAACCAAGGGAGTCAGCGGATAGCCGGGAACGCGAAAAAAGTCCCTTCGTGACGGTTCCCGCCGTCGCAGCACGAACAACGCCACGCCGACCAGCAGCAGGAACAGCCAGAACAGCGGCGAGCCGAAGACGACCATTTTCGCGAAGCCGCTCCGTGAGCTGTCCGTCGCTTGAGCAAACCCGATCACCACCGACAGCGTGATCAGCCCCTGCAGGACCAGCGAACGCAGCGGCGTGGAGAATCGCTTGCTCCAAACGCCCAGCGGGGCGAACAACATGTGGTCGGTCCCCAGCGCGTAGTAAATCCGCGCGCCGGTAAACACCATGCCGCTGATCGCACCCAACGCCGAGATGCACACCAGCACGCTCACGGCGCGGGCCCCCCAGTCGCCCAGACCCAGCTCGGCCACTTGGGCGGCCACCGCCCTGGCGTCCTGAGTGCCTCGAAAACCCAGCGCGTATAGGAAGGCCCCGTTGATCAACAGGTAGATGGCCGTCACGGCGGCGGTCCCCAGCAGCAGGGCCCGCACGATGTTCTTTTCCGGCCGGCGGACCTCAGCGCCCACGTAGGCGATGTCGTTCCATCCGCCATAGGCATACAAGATCAGGATCATGGCGAATCCCCAGTTCGCCGGGGCAGCGGCAACCGGCTCGACGTTCAGCGGCGCCGGGGATGCGGCAAAAAACCCCACTATGACCACGATCAACAACCCCAGGACCTTCGTCGCGGTCAGCACGTTTTGCGTCCATTTGCCGGTGGTAACACCCACGATGTTGATCGCCGTCAGTGCGATGACCGAGCCCGCCGCATACACCACCTGTCCCCAACCGCTCGGATAAAGCCGGTCGGCGTAATCGGCAAACACGAACGCCATGGCCCCGATCGACCCGGGCCGCACCACCCACAACTCGGACCAGGCGAACAGGAATCCCATCCTTCGGCCGAAGGCCCGCGTGAGGAAGACGTAGTCACCCCCTTCGGCCGGATAGGCCGTGCCCAGTTCCGCATAACAAAGCGAACCGATCAGCGCGAACGCGCCTCCGGCCAGCCATACCCCCAGCAGTGCGGCCGGACCGGTCACCGACCTGGCGATCAGGGGAGAGGCCTCGTAGATGCCCACGCCGATGATGATCCCGACGATGATCGACGTGGAGTCGAGCAGCGTGAGCTCCCGCTTCGGGGCGCCGCGCGACTCAACTGGCGGGGGTGCAGGCATCTGCCTGCTTTAGTCGCTGGAAGCTGCGGCAGTCAATAGGGTTCTTCAACAGATTCAACGCTCAAGGGTTCTCGTCCTCGTTCTGGAGCTTTTCACCGGTCTTTTCTATGGCAGCACCGGTCTTGTCGACGGCCCGGTCGAACGATTCTTCGATCTTGCCGGCGTCAATTTCGCCCCTGATGACGTCTCCCTCCCGCTCGACGGTCATCACGCCGGTAACCAGCAAGACGACGAACACGACCAGGCCCAGCAGGATCAGCCCCGCCAGGAACGAGAACACGGAACGGGCTCTCATGGATTAACCCTCGATGCGTAGCTTTTCCGGAAGAATCGATCCCAGGAAGTAGTACCGGCAGCCGGAAGCCGTGCGCGCCCTGCGATAGACCGCGACGCTCGTCGTCGGCGACCTTCGCCCACGGGCCCTTCCCTCCATAATCCTGAACACGCCCCGGCTGATCGGAAAAGCGACCGTGGCCGGCAGGCCGCTGGAACTCAGCACCAAAGCTTGCTCGAACCCGTCAAACGGACCGCCAACGAAATGGACCTCGGTCTGCATGGCATCGCGGCCGCCGGCCGCCTCGTCTCGCCCACGGCGAGTCGAGTGTAGCAATTTGCGTGCCACAGCGAGCATGTTGGCCGGACTCCCCAGAGGTTCCGGGCTTGCCGGGCTCGCGGCGTGGCGCCGTCCGCCCTTCCGTAGCAGGCACACTCCGTGTGCCGTCCGCCTCTTAGGAAGCGTGCGCCCCTCCCGCCGCCGGCGAATCGCCGGGCCATGCATGGTGCGGCCGCTGCCAGCGTGCTAGCGCAATAACCAAGGCAAGCCAGGGCCGTCTTTTACTCCCCGATCACCTTGACCAGCACCCGCTTGGGCCGCCGACCGTCGAACTCGCCATAGAAGATCTGTTCCCAGGGGCCCAGGTCGAGCTTGCCCTTGGTAACGGCCACGACCACTTCGCGGCCCATAATCTGCCGCTTGTGGTGTGCATCGGCATTGTCTTCGCCGGTGCGGTTGTGCTGGTATCGCTCGGGCGAGGGATCGAAGGGGGCCAGTTCTTCGAGCCAGCGCTTGTAGTCGGCGTGCAGCCCCGGCTCATCATCGTTGATGAACACGCTGGCCGTAATGTGCATCGCATTGCACAACAGCAGCCCTTCGCGGATGCCGCTGGCGCGGAGGATCTGTTCGACCTGCGGCGTGACGTTCACGAAGTCCATCCGCTGCGGGATGTTGAACGTCAGGTACTCGGTGTGCGATTTCATGACGGCCACGCGCGTTCGTGCCTCACGGCAGAGCGTGTCTTGTCCAAAGAATGTCGCCATCGCCGCTCACCGACCAACAGTCGCACTGCACAACTCGCAGTTCGTCCTTGTGGACTTCAAGCCGAAAAAAGAACTCGTACCGTACGTCCGGATCGGTGAAGTCAGGAACGCCCAAGCTGTAGACGGGCAGCTTCAATTCGTCGTCCAGAGTCGCGATCCTCCATCTCGCGGGAGCATCGCCTTCGGATTCCAGGTCATCGGCGGCTCGCGGATAGAAGTCCCGTAGGGTGTCTTGCGGAATGCCCCAGGACGCGAGTGCGTCTTGTATTCGCCTAGGAATCCTGAGCGTGAAACTCACGCAAGATGTCCCTTACGTCGACGCCCTCGCCTCTTTTGAAGGCTGCTCTAGCGGCCTTGATTCGTTCATCGTCTCGGTAGGGCCACTGCTGGGCTAATCTACGGATTCGTTCCCAGCAATCCCTGAGAACACGCAGGCGACAACGCAATCGCCAGGGACGATATGCGAGCCACGGCAAACAGTGTTGAGCTTCCTCCAGCGAGTCAAGAGACGAAACACCCGTCTCGGCAAGCTCCAAGAACGATCGGCCGACGTTGTCAAAGACATTGGAGTCGCAGAGCACAGGGGCATCAGTCAGAAGCCGTTTTGCTTCTCGCCATTCTAAATCGGTCCTCCGTAGGGCTTGCTCTAGAAGCTTGACGTGGCGAAGAACACGACGCGATGCGATGATGCGACTGAACCAGGAGTTGCATCGCGGTTCTCGACGCGAAAGTTCGTTTTTGACCACTTCCAGCTCGGATAGCTGGCGATCAAGAATCTCCGAGATCCCCCCATAACACTCCTCGCGTTCCCCGGCCTGCTTCTGATTGTAGGCGTACATCTAGCAACCTGCAAGGGAGCCTGCCTGCCACTTTTGCTAGCGGCTGATAACTAGATTGGGCAGCGATTCTTGAAGCTCTTCGGCACCCAGGTCGGTGACGGCAGTGCCATCGAGGCGAAGCCGCCGCAGCTTTTTCAGCCCCTTCAAGTGCACGAGTCCCGCATCGCTGACCCCGGTGAAGGCTACGTCGAGACGCTCCAGATTGCCGAGCCCCGCCAGGTGGGCTAGCCCCGCGTCGGTGACCTGCGTGCGGTCCAACGACAGCGATTTGATGTTCGCAATGCGCACCACGTGCGACAGCCCCACGTCATTGACTTTGCTTGAGTTCAGGTTCAGATTCTCGAGTTTCTCGAGCCGCGTCAAATGCGCCAGCCCCCGGCCGCTGACGCTGGTGGAATAGAGCGTTAACCGTTCGAGATTGGTCAACCCTCTGAGATGCACCAGCCCGGCATCGCTCACCTGCGTTTGGATAAGCGACACATCCTTCAGATTCGTTAGCCCCTTGAGGTGTTCCAGGCCAGCATCCGTCACCCGCTGTCCATGGACACTCAACCGTTCCAGTCTTGTCCTGAAAACGTTCAACTGCGCCAGATCGGCGTCCACGGTCAGCGAAGGATCCTCGAAGTCGACCTGCACGACGTCTTGAAAGTAGTGTCCAACGCCCAGGAAAGACTGCAGGCCGAGCTCGTACTGCCCAAGGTGCATTGCACGCGCGCCTCGACTTGCAAGCACGGCCGTGGCCGCTCGTTGATCCCTCGTGCGCTGGAAGGTAATGCCGAGCCAGCCGAAGCCAGCGCCGATCGTCAGCATCAGCGCCAAGAGCGTCTTCATGCCGAACTGAAAACGGCGGTGCACCACCACGCCCCACAAGGTCCACAAGGCGATGATCGACGTGCAACCAAGGCCATCAGACCAGCAGCTTCTTCAAGCCGAAATATCGCTTCCATTGAGATGCCGGCAGCGAGTCGGTCGGCATGCTGTATCCTTTCGGCGCTCTTGGCGAAATGTCACTTCCAGCCTATCGACCGGCCTCTGGCAGAGCGATTGCCGCCGACACGCCGATCGGGCGACGGCACACGGAGTGTGCCTGCTACTTTGGAAGCCTTGGAAACTGACCGTTCGCTTGCTATGAATGGAGCATGAACGCCAACCGATCGACCGTGCTCGTCATCATGCTGGCCCTGCTGGCCTGGGGCGCCTTCCTGGCCATCGGCGCGTACCGGTTTAACCACAATCCGCTGCGCAGCCTGGTGGTGATGGGCTGTGTGCTCGGCTTCCTGGCCTTCTGGAAGCTGATGCTCGTCTCGCGGCAAGCCCGCCTGGCCCGCCGCGACGGCATCCGCCGCGGCTAGCCGCGCAGGCCGTCCGCCCCCGCCCGGCCGCGATTGCCCGTCAAGCCCTCCGCCCTAACAATGCAATTGTGCCCTAAGATTGAATTGGGGCATAATCGGCCAGGCGGAACCGGGCCAATTCGACGGGGCCGGCTGGATCGGACCCAAACACCTCAGGCGGGGAGCAGGCGATGACGCAATTGCAAACAGGCAGCGGGCGGCCGTCGGTCGGCGCCCGGAGCGGCTCGATTGCCAACCTTTCGATCGGCGATTATCTGATCCGCCGCCTACAGGACTTCGGCATCCACGACGTGTTCGGGATTCCGGGCGATTACGTGCTGGGGTTCTACTCGATGCTCGAGCATAGCCCCATCAACCTGGTCGGCTGCTGCCGCGAGGACAACGCCGGCTTTGCCGCCGACGCCTACGCCCGCGTCCACGGCATGGGGGCCGTCTGCGTCACCTACGGCGTGGGCGGCTTGAGCCTGGCCAACTCGATTGCCGGCGCCTACGCCGAGAAGTCGCCCGTGGTCGTGATCTCCGGCGCCCCCGGCCTGCGCGAGCGGTTCAACAACCCCCTCCTGCACCACAAGGTCCGCGACTTTGCCACCCAGCTCGAAGTCTTCCAAAAACTCTGCGTGGCCACCACCGACCTGATCGACGCCGGCATCGCCTTCCGCGAGATCGACCGCGTGCTCGTGGCCGCCCAGCGCTACAAACGCCCCGTCTACATCGAGCTGCCGCGCGACATGGTCAAGGTCGTTCCCGACACGCCCTACGAGTTCCGCCAGGCCGAGCCGGCCAGCGATCCGGAGGCCTTGGCCGAGGCCGTCAACGAGGCCGCCCGGCTGATTTCCGACTGCCACAAGCCGGTGATCCTGGCCGGCGTCGAGATCCACCGCTTCGGCTTGCAGGACGAGCTCTTGAACTTCGCCGAGAGCACGCGGATTCCGATCGCCTCGACCATCATGGGCAAGAGCGTGGTCCGCGAGACGCACCCGCTGTACGCCGGACTGTACGAAGGGGCCATGAGCCGCGACGAGGTCACGCGCTTCGTGGAGGAAAGCGATTTGCTCCTGCTGCTGGGCACGTTCATGACCGATATCGACCTGGGCATCTACACCGCCCGGCTCGATCCCGGCAAGTGCATCCATGCCAGCAGCGAGGACCTCAGGATCCGCCACCACCATTACCAGGATGTGTTGCTGGGCGACTTTATCCGCAGCCTGACTGCCCGCCGACCCCAGCCTCCCGTCCGCGGCGTGCCGGCCCGCGTGGCGGACGACGGCCAAAAGTTCGAGCTGCGCCCCGACAACCCGATTACGATCGCCCGGCTGATGGCCAGGTTGAACGAAGCGCTGGACGACCAGACGATCGTCATCAGCGACGTGGGCGACGCCCTGTTTGCCGCCACCGAGCTCACCACGCACGGCCGCACCGAGTTCATCGCGCCGGCCTACTACACTTCGATGGGCTTTGCCGTCCCGGCAGCCGTCGGCACGGGCGTGGCCCGGCCCGACCTGCGGACGGTGGTGCTGGTGGGCGACGGCGCCTTCCAGATGACCGGCAACGAGATCTCGACGATCGGCCGGCACGGTTTCCACACGATCGTGATCGTGCTCGACAACAAGGGCTATGGCACCGAGCGGTTCCTGCACCCCGGCGACTTCAACGAGATCCATCCTTGGCACTACCACAAGCTGCCGGAGGTCATTGGCCGCGGGCGGGGCTACGAGTGCCGCACCGAGGGGGAGTTCGACCAGGCACTGGCCCAGGCCTGGAACGACCGCCGGCTCAGCCTGATCCAGGTGCATCTGCCGCTGGACGACCGCAGCCAGGCACTGGCCCGCCTCGCCGACCGCTTGAGCAAGCGCGTCTGATTCAGTCGGGCGGCGGCCGCGCGGAACCAACTATGACAGCGCGATGCGCCTCCGCTCCGTTGCAGTGGCCGTGGCCGAAGGGCTTATTGAACGAGTCCAGCCGGCTGCCCGGAATTTTTCCGCAAAAAAACCGCCACGGCGGATCCAACGGGCCGGCTGGGGCGTCTCTAATCCTGAAAGCATGAACGCCGCTAGCCCAACGCCGCAGGCAGCGATGCGGAATGGACGGCCGGATGAGGCCGATCCGTTGACCGAGGCCTTTGCGCGGCACCAGGCCGAGATCCTGGGCACGCTGTTTTACCTGGTGGGAAATGTAGAGGACGCCCGCGACGCACTGCAAGAGACATTCGTCAAGTGCTGGCGCCATCGGGACGACCTGGGGCGGATCGCCAACCTGAAGGCCTGGATCTTCAGGATCGCCTTGAATACGGGCCGCGACCTGCGCGGCGCCGCCTGGCGCCGGCGCCGCGTGGCTTTGCCGGGAGATGGATCGATGCTCGTGTCACCCCATGCCGGGCCGCCCGACGACCTGGTGCGCGACGAACAATTGCACAGCCTCCGCCTGGCCGTGCTGGCGCTGCGGGCCGAAGAGCAGGAGGTGTTCTTGTTGAGACAGAACGGCGAGATGACGTACGACGAGATCGCGCTGGCCGTGGGCATTCCCGTGGGCACCGTCAAGACACGAATGCGTCTGGCCCTGGGCAAGCTCCGTCTGGCTTTGGAGACCCCATGAAACTCTCACCTGATCTGCACCAGCGGCTGCTGGAGTTTGTATACGACCTGTTGCCTGCCCAGGAGTCGGCCGAGCTGGCCCGTCGGATCGAGGCCGAGCCCGAAATGGCCGCAGCCTTGGCCCAGGTGCGGAGCGATACCGCGCGGCTGGCCGCCGCAGCCAGGCTCGAAGCACACCCGATCGAGCTGGCCCAGCCCGCCGGCGGCGTGCAGCCGAGCCGCCGGCTGCCGGCCGTCGCGCGACATGCGGCGCCTCCCGCTCCGCCGGCCGCCCGTGGCTCGCGGGCCGTTCATTGGGGCTTGGCCCTGGCGGCGAGCCTTCTGCTGCTGTTGAGCATGGCAGGCCACTGGTCGGACCGCTTCTTTACCGCCGGCCTGGACCGCGATTACAAACGGCTCGTGGTCACCGGTCCGGCGCGGCCGCGGCCGGGCGCGCCCAACATTTACTCGATCAGGGCCACCTCCGTTTTGGGAAAGCCACTGCGCGCCGAGGTCGCAACCCGCGTCTACGCGCCGGATGGAACCGAGTTGTTCACCCAGGTGAAGCGAACCGACGAGCGAGGCCAGGCCCGGACCTTGCTGCCGGCCTCATTAGCGCTGGCCACCGGCTCCCGTCTGGAAATCGTGGCGGCCGACGGTGACCAGAGCCAGCGGGTCGAAACTCGCCTGGTGGTCGAGCTGCCCAGGCGGCGGACGTATCTATCGCTCGACAAGCCGCTCTATCAACCCGGCGAGACCGTTTACTACCGCTCGCTGTCGCTAAGTCAGTTCGGCTTGGAAGCCGATCAACCCCAAGACGCCGGGCTGCGGATGGCCTTTGAGATTCGCGATCCCGCCGGTGCGGTCGTGCCGGGCAGCCAGGTCGAGGGCGTCACTGATCGCGGCGTCGGCAACGGCGCCTTTCAACTGCCGCCCGAGTTGCCGGGCGGGCGCTATACGCTGGTCGCCCGGAGCTTGGACCAATCGTTTGCCGACCAGGAGCGGGAATTCTTCGTTCGCGAGTATCGACTGCCCAGGCTGAAGAAAGAGCTGGAGTTCACTCGCGACAGCTACACGCCCGGAGACACCGTGGTAGCCGACCTCGCCGCCACCCAGGCCGAAGGTCCGGCGGCCTCCGCCGCCCAGCTCAACATCGTGGCCAGCGTCGACGGGCAGGTGGTCCACCAGGCGACGGCCGCGACTGATGCCGCAGGAAGGGCCCAGATCGAGTTTGCTCTGCCTGAAACGATCGAGCGCGGCGACGCGCAGTTGTCGGTGATCATCGACGATGGCGGCGCAGCCGAGACCATTGCCAAGACCATCCCGATCAACCTGGGCAGAGTGGCCGTGAGTTTCTATCCCGAGGGGGGCGAACTGGTTGCGGGCCTGGAAAACCGCGTCTATTTTGACGCCCGCGATCCGTTGGGCGACCCGGTACACGTGGAGGGGCACGTAGTCGATGACGGCGGCCGGAAGATGGCGCAACTGAAAACGATTCATGATGGAATGGGCAGCTTTCGGTTGACGCCCGAAGCCGGTCGGAAATATCAGCTCGAACTCACGAGCCCGGCCGGCGTAACGACCAACGACTCCCTGCCCGATCCGAACGACAAGGCTTGGCTCGTGCTGGACACGGGCGACGGCGTGTTCGAGGCGGCCGCGCCCCTCGAACTCAGCCTGCAAGCGGCGCGCACGGACCGCCCGATCGTCGTGGCCGCCGTCTGCCGCGGCGCCCAAGTGGCCGAGCAGGCCACCGTGACCGAGCGGGGCATCCAGCGCGTGTCGCTGCCGGTGGATCCGCGGGCGGCCGGAGTGATCCGCGTCACCGTGTACGACTACAGCGGCGAAGCGCCCCTGCCGGTGGCCGAACGGCTGGTATACCGCCGTCCGGCCCGCCGGCTGCAAGTCGACGTGCAGAGTCCCCGCGAGCGATATTCTCCGGGCGAGGCGGTGGAGCTCTCGTTCGAGGTCAACGACGAAGACGGCCAGCCAGCCCAGGCGGCATTGGGCGTGTCCGTGGTCGACGATGCACTCTTGAGCCTGGCCGACGACGACAGCCCGGCGATGACCACCCATTTCTTTCTGACCAGTGAGGTCGACAAGCCAGCGGACCTGGAGGATGCCGACTTCTACCTCGCGCACAGTCCGAAGGCGGCCCAGGCCCTCGACCTGTTGCTGGGCACGCAAGGTTGGCGGCGGTTCGTCGAACGCCAGCTCGACGAATCGATCAAAAGCGGGCAGCAGGCCCAAGTGACTCGGCTGGCCGAACTCGGCCCCGTGGCGCCGCCGGCCGTGTTCGATAACTTGCCCAAGCTGCTGCCGGCATACGAGGCGGCCTTGAGCGCGCTGGCCAATAGCCGGACCCAACGGCTCGGCACGCTGCTCTTCTTTGGCAGCATGGGGGTGCTGCTGGCAACCACGCTGTTGTCGGCGCGCGGTTGGATCGCCGATGGCCGGCTGGGGGTGGGCGTTGGCGTAGCGGCGGCTGCCAGCCTGCTGGTGGCGATATCGCACCTGCGGTCGCCTGCAACCATAGACACGGCGACCCCGCAGATTGCCTTCCAGTCTTTCAAGTTGGAGCCGGCGCCAGTTGCGAACGACCTGTATGCCAAGATGGAAGTCAACCAAGATTCCTGGGGCCGCGCGTGGTTCGAGCGGGATCAGGCGTGGGCCTATGGAATGGCCGGCGGTCTGGGGAATCAACCGCCGGTCACGCCGTTTCAGTTCGGCGACGATCGGCAGCGAAACTTCTTTCTGTTCGGCACTAATCGGGAATGGCCGGAATGGGATGGCCTGAACCTGGGCGCCTTGGGCAGGGAGCTGGATGTCGATTACGCCGTTCCTCTGGCCGACCGCTTCGATGCAGGCGTGCGCGCGATGGGCGGTGAAATGCAAGGAGGAATGGGGCTGGCGGACGCCATGCCGAAACTTCTGTACGAGCAAGACGAGCAGGGCCGATTCCTGGTCCGCCAGTACGCCCACCAGCACGCGGCCCGGTCCTCGCCGGCGCGCAGCGATTTTGCCGAGACGCTCTACTGGAACCCGCTGTTGTTGACCGACGCCGCGGGCCGCGCATCGATCCGTTTCGACCTGTCCGACAGCGTGACCAGCTTCGCGGTCCGAGCCGACGCGCACGGTGCCGGCCGGCTCGGCTCGGCCAGGCACGCGATCGAGTCGCGGATCCCTTTCAGCCTAGAGCCCAAGCTCCCCTTGGAAGTCACTGCCGGCGATCGCATCGATTTGCCGCTCTCCATCGCCAACGACACCGCGGGCGAATTGGATGTGCAGGTCGAACTTTCCAGCGGTGGCCAATCAGACGCCGGCGAACTGGTCAAGCTGCTGGGTCCGCCGGCAAGTCAGGTTGTGCTGGCGCCCGGCAAAAAGCAGCGGCACTACTTCTCCCTGCAGGCCGTGGCCCAGGCCGGCGAAGCAATCATCGAGTTTCGAGGCGCCGCCGCTGCTCAGGATGGCCGGCCGCTGGCCGATGCGGTCCAGCGGCGGCTGCGGATTGTGCCGCCCGGTTTCCCAGTTCACCGCTCCTACGGCGGCAGACTGTCCGGCGAGCAGCAGCTTTCGATCGACTTGCCCGACGACGTGGTGCCCGGATCGCTCGAAGTCGTCTTGAACGCGTACCCCTCGACGTTGGCCGACCTGCAGCAAGGTTTGGAGAGCATATTGAACGAGCCGACCGGCTGCTTCGAGCAGGCTTCGACCTCCAACTATCCGAACATCTTGTCGCTGGAGTACCTTGAAGAGCATCGCGTGGCGAGCCCCGAGCTGACCCGCCGGGCCAAGGGCCTCTTGGCCAGCGGTTACGGAAAGCTGACGAGCTACGAGTCGCCGAGCAAAGGCTACGAGTGGTTCGGCGCCGATCCGGGCCACGAGGCCCTGACCGCATACGGCCTGATGCAGTTCCGCGACATGGAAAAAGTCTTCGACGTCGACGAGCAAATGATCGAGCGGACCGCTGCCTGGCTGCGCAGCCGCCGTGACGGAAAAGGGGGCTACCAGCAGAACCCGCGGGCGCTCGACAGCTTCGGCGGCGCCCCCAAGCACATCACCGACGCCTATATCACCTGGGCGCTGGCCGAATCGGGCCAGACCGATCTGGCCGCCGAGCTCGATCACGTTGACCAGCTCGCCGAGACGTCGCGCGACCCCTACCTGCTGTCCTTGGCCGCCGCCGGCTTGCTTGCCGCCGGGCGCCACCAGTCAGGACGCGAATTGCTCGACAAGCTGGCCCAGGCCCAGGCCGACGACGGGCACCTGGAAGGGACCGACGGCTCCATCACTCGCAGCGGCGGCCTGTCGCTGCGCGTCGAAACCACGGCCTTGGCCGCCCTGGCCTGGCTCAAGCTGCCCGACTACGGCGGGCAGGCCAACCGCGCGCTCGAGTGGATTGTTGCCAACCGCGAGGCCGGCGGCGGCTTCGGCTCGACGCAGGCGACCATCCTGGCGCTGAAGGCGCTGGTGGCGCACGCCAAGGTACACCGCGCGAAGATCACCGCCGGAGAGCTGGTGGTCCGGCGCGACGGCGAGCTGGTCGGCCGGCAGTCGTTTGCGGACGGCGAGCAAAACACCGTCCGGGTCAGCGGCATTGAAGCCCATCTCAAGGCCGGCATGAACCACCTGGCAATCAGTCTTTCAGGCGACAACCGGATGCCATACGGACTCGACGTGAGCTATCGGGCCAGGAAGCTGGAGAATCATCCCGATTGCCCGCTGCGGCTCACCACCCGGCTGGCCCGGCAGCGCGTCAAGGCGGGCCAAACCGTGGCCTTCTCGGCCGAGCTGACCAACGCCAGCGACCAAGGACAGCCCATGACGGTGGCCATTTTGGGTCTGCCGGCCGGCCTGGAGCCGCGTCCCGCGCAATTGGAGGAGCTGAAAAAAGCGGGTGTCTTCGATTACTATGAAACGCGGGCCCGCGAGGTGATCTGCTATTGGCGGTCGCTGGCGCCGCGGCGGCGCGTGCAGATTAAACTCGACCTGCTGGCCGAAGTCCCCGGCAGCTATCTGGGGCCGGCTTCGCGGACCTATCTCTACTACACGGCCGAGCAAAAGCAGTGGGCCGACGGGCTCCAGGTCGAGGTGAACCGCTGATCGAACGCTACTTGAGCGGCTTGGCGGCCGGCTCCTCGGCCACCAAGGGAATGGCCAGTGAGTCGCGGCCGGGGCTGTACGACCGCTTGGCGCCCGCCAGCACGTCGGCCCGGTAGAACAGCTCGGGCTTGAGCCGGCCTTCGGAGAGCAGCTTCGCCTGATCGAAGTAATGGGGCGATTCCGGATCGCTGCTGGCCCCAAAGTGCGACAGCGTGGCGCCCCGAATACGAGGCCCGAACTCGAACACGCCCGTGTACGTGTAGCCTACGACCCCGTAATGCTTCGACAAGTAATTCTTCCCGAACGGAAGGCGGATCGTCGGCGTGTAGTACTGTGTAAAGACCACCCCCATCGGCCCGTGCGAACCGAGACACGGCAGGCTCGGCAGCGCGTCGTCGAACGGCACGTTGATAAAGTCGGCCACGTCCGCGTGACGTTGAATGCGGTACACGTCGCCCCAAGGCACCCGCCAGTCGCCGTGGATCGACCGCAGCTTGGCCGCGGCCTGGATCAAGGCCTTGAACCGCAGCGGCATGTCGTTCACGAAACGTTCCTGCAGCTTCTCGCCCGGATAAATGGTGCCGTACATCGCTTCATACCAGGCGACGCACAGCGCCGCTTGCGTCGAGTCGGCCGTCGTGCGGCAATCCCAACCGAGCAGGTGTTCCAGATAGGGTGCCGCCGTTGCGGCCAGCAATGGCTCAGTCTGCTTCAATTCCTCGAAGGCTTCCTTGTACAAAGGCAGCTCATGCTGGGCCCAGTAGTTGGTGGTGTCGAAGGCGGCAACCTTGAGATCCTCGAAGGTGACTCCGTGCATGGCCATCAGCAACTGCCGCGAGATCTTGGCCCGCCGCTTGTCGTCGTCCTTGTCCTCCACCATGTAGGCAGGAAAGTCCTCGCGGCGCGGGTTCACTCCGTGCGTGGTGGTGAAGGGCGTCGAATTGCAGTTCTGAACGTAACCTTCCGGCGGGTTGAGCAACTGCGGCAGCTCGTCGAGCGTGTGATACCCCTGCCATTCGGTCCGCGGATCGCTGCCGTCGACCGGCTTGCTCCAGTCGAACCGCGCGTCCCGGCGGGGCACAATGCCGTTGTACAGAAAGTAGATGTTGCCTTCCTTATCCGCGTACACCGCGTTCATGATCGGGAAGTTCAGCGTTCCCATGCCCTGCTTGAACTCCTCCAAGTTCGTGGCCCGCACCATCTGTTTCATCTGCCGCAGCAGAAGCGCCTCGTAAAGCTTGGCGATGCGGACCGCCAGGTGCACCTGCTCGCTTTCCTCGATCACGATCGGCCCGTGGTGCGTTTTGCGGAACGTATACGACTTCTCCTTCAGGCCGCTCGGCGCCTTGATCTTCACGCTGTCCTGCCACTCGGTGGCCGTGCGATAGCCGCCGTCATATCGATAGTTCAGCCGGTTGTGAGGGTCGTCGAACGTCACCCGCCAGACGTCGGCGATGTCGGGCTCGTTGGTCGTAAAAGTCCAGCCCAAGTGCTCGTTGTGGCCCATCGTCGGCAGTGGGCTGCCAAAGAACGTGGCACCGGAAAAATTCCACCCCTCCCCGCTGCGCAGGTGGGCTTCGTAAAGTTGCCCGAATCCAAACCACGGCTGGTGTGGGTTCGCAAACAGCATCGCGTGCCCTGACCGCGTCCTCGACGGACCGATCGCCCACCCGTTCGAACCGACCGCCGCCGCAATGTTGGGATTCGTCCGCGGCGCGTAGTTGTTCGTCAACCGCGTGTAGCGAAAGGCCAATTCCAAGGTCAGGTGCCGCCCGTAGGCGAGCACGTGCCACGGCTCGAAATGCTCGATCACACGCGGCTTCACCTCGGGGTGCGTCTTCAGATAATAATTCAAACCGCGGACAAATGCCTCGCACAGGGACTGCATCTCGGGTTCCAGATCGTCAAAGTCCGCCTGCGACCGCGGCACGATCTCAAAGGCCCGGTTCAGCAAATCCGAATTCAGACCCTGCGGACCATGCGCCTCCGAGTAACGCCCCAGACACAGTATGTAGGTGTCCTCGACCTGCCAGAAGTAGTCCTCGGCCTGCGCGTAGGCAAACGCGAACACGACCGCCTCGTCCGTCGGCGCCTCGATGTGCGGTACCCCGTAGGCGTCGCGGTGGATCGCAGCTGTGCCGGCCAACTGCGCCGCCGAAACGATCGGCTCGATGGCAGGCCTCTTCTCGCCGGCCCAACCACGCTGAGCCGCAAAGCAGGCACACACGATCAACGACGCGATCAAACACCGGGCCACGTTCGACTCCTCGTGGCGGGCAACGCCCGGAGCACCAGGACGCTGAACACCAACAACACGGGACTATTGCAACCGGCCCCCTTCCAGGGCGGGCATGGTACTCGTAATGCTCACAAACCAACAAGGTCGATGCGCTCACCGCCCGAGCGGCTCCACCAGGTCGGCTTTGGCACCCCTGGGTGGACGTTTTGCCCCCGCGGCCATCAGGGCCGCGGCCTTGCGCCGGGATGTCCTTGCGATTGCTTGCGGCAGGCTGATTTGCCCGCCAAGCGGGGAAAGAACGCCTCTTCGCGGCTTTATCCGCCAACTGAATTGTAGCATGCGCCCACGTCGGTCAACGGAGCGGCGCCGACTTGGGCGGCGGCGTGCCCAGCAAGACGGCCAAACTCGCAACTGCCAGCCACCGTTGTGCTTACTGGGGCGTCGCCTTGGCCTGCCGGCCGGCCGGTGGTGCCTGGTCGGCCGATTCCGGCTCCCCGGCCGGCTCTGCCGGTTCTGCCGCTGGCTCCTCTGCCGGTTCTGCCGCTGGCTCCTCGGCCGGTTCTGCCGCTGGCTCCTCTGCCGGCTCTGCCGCCGGCTCTGCTGCCGGCTCCTCTGCTGGTTCCGCCGCCGGTGGCTCTGCCGGTTCCGCGGGCGCTGCCTCTTCCTTCGCCGGTTCTGTTTCCGCCGCCTCGTCTGGCTTCTTCTCAACGGCTGGACCGCTTCCCGGAGGGAACGCGTCGATCCAGCCGGTCTTCCACACCTTCAACGAGTCGCTGTGGCTGCCCGTCGCCAGCAGACGCCCATCGGGCGAAAACGCCACGGCCCACACGGTGCTCTCGAAACCCGAAAGGGTCGACGACTCCTGGCGAACATCGAGGTTCCAAAGCTTGACGGTCCGGTCGTGGCTGGAAGTCGCCAGCGTTCGCCCGTCGCTCGAAGCACTGGCCGAGGTGATCCAGTTGCTATGCCCCGACAGTGTGGCCATCTCGGTGCCGGCCGCCGGGTCCCAGAGCTTGATGGTGCGGTCGTGGCTGGCCGTCGCCAGCTTGCCATCCAGCACAAAGGCCACGGCCGACACCGTCTCGGTGTGTCCTTCGAGCTTCTTAATCATCTCTCCGCTGGCGGCGTTCCAGAGCATGGCCGTCTTGTCGCCGCTGCCCGTGGCGATCGTCTGACTGTCGGCCGAGAAGACGACGCTGGTGACGGCCCCCGTATGACCTTTCAACACCAGCTTCTCGGAGGGCGGCACGGTCGTCGTGTTCCAGAGCTTGACGGTCGTGTCCTCGCTGGCGGTGGCCAGTGTCTGCCCGTCGCGGGCAAAGGCGACCGCCATGATCCAGTGCTGATGAGCCGGCAGCGAAGCCTTTTCCGCGCCTGAGCCCACGTCCCACAGCTTCAGCGTTCCATCGTATCCCGCGGTGGCCACCGTCAGCCCGTCGGGAGAGAAAGCCACGGCCCAGACGCTGGTTCCATGACCGGCATAGTTGGCCTTCTCCTGGCCGGTAGCCGTGTCCCAAAGCTTCACCTCGCCCGGACGATACAGCAGGCTCTGCCCGCCCACGCTGGCCAGCGTGCTGCTGTCGGGCGAAAAAGCGATCGACGTCACCCAGTTGGCGTGCGCCGCCAGTGGCACGCTCTCCTGCCCCGCGGCCATGCCGCAGGCCGCCAGCGTGCAGGCCACTGCCGCAAGCTTCACTGCCGCAAACTTCACTGCCGCAAGCTTCACTGCCGTGATGACTGAGCAACGGACAGCGAATGCACAAGACGGCTTTGTCATGGGGAGAACCTCCAGCAGGCGTGGTGGGTGGTCAGCGGGCAAGCAGCCAAGTTGGTCCCCGGCAATTATAATCTCCCCCCGCCCGGATTTCGCCTCTCTTTGCCGGTTATCCGTTTATTCTTTGCCCTCGACGACGTCTTGGCCCCTCCCGACCGCTCCGCGGGGCTTGTGAAGCCATGTCCGCCTCATAAAATGAAATGTCTTTGTCGTGCAGGCATGATAACCACCCACTGATTTCTTGAGGAGCTGCCAGGCGATGTCAGGACCGATTGTCCGTTCCGGCCCCAGTCCGGAATTCTCGAAGAATTGGGAGAGCGTGTTCGGTAAGAAACAAGCTGGAACGAAGTCGGCCGGTACCAAGAGCCGGACACAAGCCAAGAAGGCAGCCACCAAGAAGAAAAAGAAAAGCGGCAAGTAGATGCGGTTGCGCGACAAGTCGGCTATCGTCACCGGCGCCGGAGCCGGCATCGGGCGTGCCATCGCCGAGCTGTTTGCCCGCCAAGGGGCCGCCGTCCTCATTGCCGAGATCGATGAGGCCTCCGGTCAGGCCACGGCCGATTTGATCCAAGCGGCGGGCGGCCGGGCCGTCTTTCACCGCACCAACGTGGCCGACGAGGCCGATTGCCAAAGCATGGCCGAGGCGGCCCGCAAACACTTGGGCGGCGTGCGGATCCTGGTCAACAACGCGGCCGCCTTCGTATTCGGCACCGTGGAGCAAGCCACCCTGGCCGATTGGCAGCGCGTGCTGGCGGTGAACGTGCTGGGCCCGGCCCAGTGCGTCAAGAGCGTGCTGCCGCTGATGCGCGAGGCAGGCGGAGGCGCGGTCGTCAACATTGCCTCCGTGTCGGGCTTCATCGCCCAGCCCGCCTTCGTCCCCTACAACAGCTCGAAAGGCGCGCTGCGGCAGCTTACCCGCTGCCTGGCCATGGACCTGGCGGCCGACAACATCCGCGTCAATTCGATCTCGCCCGGCGAAATCCGCACCCAAGCCACCGACCGGCACGTCGAATCGCTGGGAATCGACCCGCAAGAGGCCTATGCCCGCTTCGGAGCCGCCGCGGTCTTGAAGCGAATGGGGCGGCCCGACGAAGTGGCCCAGGCGGCCTTGTTTCTGGCTTCGGACGAAGCCTCGTTCATCACCGGCGCCGAGCTGGTCGTGGACGGCGGGGCCACGCTCGATTGACAATCCCGCCCAAAAGGCCAAAAGCTGCTGGCTCTGCCGGCCGCGCCAGGTTATTTTCAGCGCTGGTAGCCCGGTTGGCCGCAACGCGACATCCCTCCTTCGACCCGCCCAGGAGTCTCATCATGCTCTCACGCAAGCCCATCCCCTGGTTTCTTGCCGTGCTGTTGTTCCTGGCCGCCGGCCTGGCAGCCCTGGCCTTTCGAGGCGCGGGCGCTGATATGACCCAGGCAGCCGCCGCCTTTCTCGAAGGCCTGCCCGAAGACAAGCGGCAGCAGGCGAGCATGGAGTTCGACGACCCGGCGCGACTCGACTGGCACTTTATACCCAAGGCCCATCGCAAGGGGCTGCAGATCAAGGACATGGACCCCGACCAGCGGAAGCGGGCCCACGCCTTGCTGGCCGCCGGGCTGAGCCACGTCGGCTACGACAAGGCGGTCGCGGTCATGAGCCTGGAGGCGATCCTGCACGAACTGGAAAAATCCCGGCAAGGCGGGGCGATCCGCGATCCAGAGCGATATTACTTCACGGTCTTCGGCAGCCCGCAAGCCGACTCTCAATGGGGTTGGAGCGTCGAGGGACACCACCTGTCGCTGAACTTCGTGGTTGATTCGGGCAAGGTCGTCTCGGTGACCCCGGCCTTTTACGGAGCCAATCCGGCGGAAGTCAAAACCGACCTGGACGTGGGACCCAAGAAGGGGACCCGCACCCTGGTCAAGGAAGAGGATCTGGCCTTCAAGCTGTTCAACTCGCTTTCGGATGAGCAGCGCGGCCAGGCCCTGATCGCCGAAAAAGCGCCCGCCGATCTGCGAGGCGCCGGCGAGCCGCAGCCGCCCGACTCGTCTCCCGAGGGATTGCCCGCCGGCCAGATGAACGACGATCAGCGGGCCGTGTTGATGGCACTCCTGGCCGCCTATACCGAGAACATGCCCCTGGAAGTGGGCCACTCGCGGATGGCCGAAGTAAAGCAGGCCGGCATCGAGAAGGTCTACTTCGCCTGGGCGGGCGCCGACAAGCCGGGCATCGGTCATTACTATCGCTTGCAAGGACCCACCTTTCTGGTCGAGTTCGTCAATACGCAGCCCGACTCGCTGGGCAATCCGGCCAATCACATCCATTCGGTCTGGCGGCAGGTCGGCGGCGATTTTGGCCTCCAGCCTTAAGGACTGGCCGATGCTGATCCGAGCCGGCTCGCCAGGGCCGCACCGCTTCGCGGCGGGCGCCGCCTTGCTGCTGGCATTTGTCGCGGGCGGACTTGCCGGTTGCCGGCAGCACGCACCGTCGCCCTCCGCGGGTCCTGTGGGCGGCCCCTCCGCTCGCCAGCGGATTTCGGAATCGGCGGCCCAGGTCGCCAGCGGCGCAACGCGGAAAATCGAATTGGACGACGTCGAGGTCGGCGACGACGACCTGAAGGCCTTGGGCGATATGCCGGCGCTTGTCGAGCTGAGGCTGCCAAAGTCGCGGATCACCGATCGCGGGCTGGCCCACCTCGCCGCGCTGGTCGAACTCGAAAGGCTGGTGTTGGGCGAAACGACGGTCACGGATGCGGGCCTCCAACGGCTCGGCAAGCTGTCGCGGCTCAAGACCATCAATTTCCAGACCAGCCACGTCACCGACGAAGGCCTGGCCCACCTGGCCCCTCTGGCCGATCTGGAGCTGCTCCGCTTGGGCAGCAGCCGCATCCGCGGCCCAGGCCTGGCTCATCTCCGAAAGCTGCCGCGGCTAAAGTTTCTGATCCTGAACAGCGCGCCTTTGGACGACGCCGGCCTGGCCCACCTGGCCGGCTGGCAGCAGCTCGAGTCGCTCTATGTCGAGCGCACGAAGGTCACCGACCAAGGCGCCTCCGAGCTGCTCGATTCGTGCCCGAAGCTGCACCTGCATTGGTAGTCACTCGTCGAGCTCGTCGAGCCAGCGCTCGATCCGCTCGTCGATCTGGTCGCGGACCGAGCGGAATTTTTCCAGCCGCTGCTGTTCGCTTCCCTGGGCGGCAGCCGGATCGTCAAACGGCCAGAACATCCTGTTCAACACGCCGGGCCAGACCGTGGGGCAGCTTCTGTCCGCGTCCTGGCAAACAACGATCAGGTGCCTGACCGGTATCTGCCCCAGCAGCTCCTTGACCCCCTTGGATCGCTGGCTACTGATGTCCAAGCCGATTTCGTTCAGCACGCGGGTCGTCAGGGGGTTGATCCCCTTGGGCTCGGTACCCGCGCTGTACACGTCGAACCGGTCGCCCGCGCGCTTCCGCAGCAGTGCTTCGCCCATCTGGCTGCGGGCCGAGTTGCCCGTGCACAGAAACAAAACGCCCGGTTTGCTCATGGCATCGCCTCGTAGAACGGAATTTCATTCCGTTTCTTTACGTAATTCCGGAAGCCCGGCTGCACCACACGGACTGCTAGCGCGCACCCTTCAAAGCGAATACCCGCACGCTGGCCGCATAGTCGTTGATGTCGTACTTCTGCAACAGTTCCGCCAGGACCTGGTGTACCTCGGCATCCGCCGGCCCGGCATCCGCCAGCGAGCAGCAACTCGACACCGGCAAGAGCGGATCGGCCATGGCCGGCGAGCAACACCCCTCCTGGCCGGCTATCTGCGAGTAGGCATTCAGGTCCTTTTGGGCGTCCAGCACCTCAACTGCCTCAAAGCCGGCCTGCCGGAGCATCCGCTCGTATTCCTGGATGGCGATGGCTCCGGCGATGCAGCCCACGTAGGCCATCACGTCGCTGGCAATCTCTTCGGGCAGCGGCCGCTTCAGAGCAATGTCGCTCGCCGCCAACCGCCCGCCCGGCTTGAGCACGCGGTATATCTCGCGGAAGGCGACCGCCTTGTCCGGCACCAGGTTCAGCACGCAATTGCTGATCATGCAGTCGACTGTGCCGGACTCCAAAGGCAGCCGGTCGATCGTCGCCAGGTGAAACTCGACGTTGTCGAGCACCTGGCCCTGCACCGGCCGGCCCGCGTTGCGGCGGGCCAGCTCGATCATGTCCGGCGTCATGTCGATGCCAATCGATCTTCCTTGCGGGCCGACCTTCAACGCGGCCAGCAGCACGTCGAGCCCTCCCCCGCAGCCCAAATCGACCACGGTCTCCCCCGGACGCAGGCTGGCGAAGGCCGTCGGGTTCCCGCACGACAAACCCATGTTGGCCTCGGCCGGCAGCGACGCCAGCTCTTCGCGGCTGTAGCCGAAGGCCTCGGCGACCGAGCGCACGGCTGCCTGGTCGCCCGACAGGCCGCTGGCGGCCACTGCCGAATACTTGTTTCGCACCACGTCGACGATAGCGTCCGCCATTGCCATGTGCCTTTCTGATTCGCGTCGCCCGTGGAAATATACGAAAGCCCCCCGCGGCGGTCCAGCCAGCCGTTTATTGCGCGCAATTTCTCATCCATTCCAAACCTGGTCCTCACAGTCGCCGGCTAGCATGAGCAACGGATTGTCACCACCGATCGGGAAACCCTTGGCTTATGAGGCGGTTCGATGCGCGTCACGCAACAGGAAGAGTTTCAATACCTTCCGATCGAGTGCCCTAAGTGCCGGCTGGAAGGCAAGGTCAAGATCCGGCGTCTCGATCGCACGTTTGCCTGCAAGAAGTGCAAAAGCGAGTTCTACGTCGCCCCCGACGGGGTGGTGTTGGGCGAGCGGCCGCCGGAGCCAGTCTACAACCCGTACCTGGTCGGCGCTCCCCAGCGGCGCTCGTGGCTGGTCAGACGCGTGGAGAGCCTGCCCCGGGCGGTATGGCTTTCGCTGGCAGGCCTGGCGGCCGTTGGGGCCGCCTCCGCCGCCGCCTGGCTGCTGCTGCAGGGCCCTGAAATTGAAGTACCCGAATCGCTCGACGGCCGGGCTCGCTTCGTGGCCGAGGCGCTGGCGCGCGGCGACGAAGCACGGATCGTCATGGTGGCCGCTCCCGAGAGCCGCCGCCAGGCAATCGAGTGGTGCCGCACACGCCGTCCCAATGCCTGGTCGACGCAGGTCGCCATCGATACCCCAATCGACGTCGGCGTGGAGACATTATTCAAGAGCTCCGGGACCAAGGCGCCTGGGGGCGGCGCCGAGGCGGCTGTCGGCGACGCCGGGATCGTGGTCAGCATTCGGCCGGCCGGCGCCAAGCAGGCCGTCCAGCGCATGCTGTTTTGGGTGCAAGACGACGACCTGCAGTGGCTGCTGGACGGCAAGCGCACGCTCGAACAAGGCCGATGAGCGCCTTCAGCGGCGCGGTGTCGCTCGTTTCGGGCTGCTTCAATTGCCCGATGTCCGCCGGTTCTCGTTTAGGCTGTTCTCCGCATCCCTGCTGCGCCTTTGGGCGTTCGCGGAGGTACGCGCCCGATTCCCTGGGCCCATGCGCAGGTCGAGGCACACGAGTTTCTCCTCGTCTCGGAGGTATAGCCGTCCGCGGGAAAGCGCCGGCGATGCATAGCAAGGGCCTCTCAGCAATGGTTCCGGCGTCGAGGAAGCCAGCCTGGCCTCTTGCGGGTTGATTTCCACGCAGGCCAGATGGCCTGGTTCCGTGAGCATGATGAATCGGCCCTCGGCGGCCACAAACGGCGCCGCCCGGCCAAACTCGCCCTCCATTTTCCAACGCAGTTCGCCGGAGCGGATGTCGAGGCAGCGAAACGTCCGGTCGCTGCTCGAGAAGCCGTAGAGGTGGCCGTCAATCACCGCCATGTTGGCATACTGACTGCCCAGCACTGCAAGCGACAAAGGACTTCCCTGACGGATTCCTAACACGATTCTCATCATCGGCGCATCAAATCCTAAGAATCGCCTGCCACAATCCGGCAGGTCACCGGCGCGGGCGAATGCGAAAACGCGTGGGCCCGTACCGGCGGCAACAGAAAACAACCTGTTCAACAAAAGGGGGCGCAGATGACAGGTGCATGCCTTACCGCCAGAACGGCCCGACCCGCCGCCACGCCGCCAGTCATCGGTCGCGGGGCCTTCACCCTCGTGGAGTTGCTGGTCGTCATCTCGGTCATCGGAGTTCTGGTGGCCATCCTGATGCCCGTCTTGGCTCGTGCCCGTGAGTCGGCCCGCGACAACGTCTGCAAGAGCAACCTGCGGCAGTTCGGCATCGGTCTGACGGCGCACGCCGAATCCCGCGGCCTGCTCTGCTCGGGTGCCTTCGATTGGCGGCGCGACGGCTGTGCCACCGAGGTCGGCTGGGTGGCCGACCTGGTCAACCGAGGCACCAAGGTCGGCGATATGCTCTGCCCGGCCAATAGCGTCAAGCTGAGCGAGACGTACAACGACTTGTTGAATCTCGACCCCAGCTTCGATGCCTGCGTCGACCGCCTGGGCAGCCCGGCCGGCGTCTATCCGGACGGCACGCCCAAGATCAACGCCTGCCGCCAGATCGCCGGCATGGCCCCCGGTGAGCCGCGCCGCCAGATCGTCGAGACGTTGATCTTCGAAAAGGGGTTCAACACCAACTACACGGCCGGCTGGTTTCTGGTCCGCGGCGGCGTGCGCCTCGATAGCAACGGCAACCTGAAGGGACAGCCTGGTTGCCCCGTCTCGCTCAAGGAGCGCACCTCGACGCTCGGCCCGCTGCACACCGCGCGGATCGGCGGCATCGCGGCGGCCTCGACCTCCCAGGTGCCGCTGTTGGGCTGCGCCCAGGCAGTCAACGCGGCCGAGGGGACTCTCTCGTTCGACGTCGGGCCCTACCCGGCGGGCTCGCGGTTAGCCGCCTCGTTCACCGCAGGGCCGGTGCTCAACACGACCATGCAAGCGCCCGTCTTTCCGCCCGGCACGACCTATGAGGGGCCGGCGGGTTGGTGGGCCGGCTGGAAGAAGACTTTGCAGGACTACCGCAGCTTCGGCCCCGCGCACGGCCGGAGCGCGAATGTTCTGTTCGCCGACGGCAGCGTTCGATCGTTCGCCGATGCAAACGGCGACGGCTTTTTGAACAACGGCTTCGATCCGGCCGCCACCGCCTTAAGAATCGGCTACACCGATGCGGAGCTGGAAGTGAAAGCCAACGATTTCTTCAGCGGCTGGTCGTTGAACCCGGAACAGGTCAAGGCAGAACCTTGAGATTCACGCAATCCTTATCGTGCACTCATCAGCGTCTCGCATGGGCGCGTTAGAAGAAAGCGCCCTCGGACCAATCCAGTCGTACCACGCCACACGGAAAACAGGAAAGGAGCAGCCCATAGCGAATCGATAGGACAACGGATGTCGCCAAGCTGTGCGACCGAGACAACCCGCAGTGCGGCCAGCTTGTGCTCGAAGGGGGCCGCGAACGTGAAGAGCGAGTCACTGACCCATTTTTTTCCAAGAGAGAGAACCGATGAAAAAAAGGACCGTCCGTCGCGCGGCGCCCAAGCGCCGCGGTTTCACCTTGGTGGAGTTGCTGGTGGTGATCACCGTCATCGCCATCCTCGTGGCCATCTTGATGCCCGCCTTGGCCGCGGCCCGCGAAGCGGCCCGCAGCACCACCTGCAAGAGCAACCTGCGGCAGTTCTACCTCGGCCTGCAGATTCATGCCGACAAGGATCCGCTCGGCCGGTTTACTTCCGGCGCCTTCGACGGCGGCCGCGACGGCTGCCTCGACACCGTCGGCTGGGTGGCCGACCTCGTCAACACGGGAGTCTGCAAGCCTCAGGAATTGTTGTGCCCGTCGAATTCCGCCAAGGGCTCCGAAAAAGTCAACGACTACCTGGGCACCACGACTATCGCCCCGGGCGAAGGTGGCGACCCGAACCTCGTGCAGAACGTGGGCGCTTGCCCCCTGATCTTCTCCGATCCCGGCCCTGGCCGCCCGGCCCTGATCGTCCAGCACTTCCTGGAAAAGGGTTACGGGACGAACTACATGACCACCTGGCATCTGTCGCGCGGCGGCGTCAAGCTGAGCAGCGTCGGCACGCCTCCCGATGTCAGCCTCGTGTTCGTTGCCGGAACGAAGCAGAAGGGTCGTGCGGGGACGACCGGTCCGTTGACCCGCTCGACGACCGATACCTCGGCGCATAGCTCGTCGGTGGTCGCCATCATGGGCGACTCGAACTTCGGCGATGTGAAAGAGGCGATCCTCAAGGCCGACTTGCCCGGCTTCATGCCGGCGGGCCACCGCTTGACGGAGTCGTTCAACGATGGCCCCTGCTATCGCGTGGCCGAGGTCAACAAGCTGACCGCCTGGCAGACCGCC
The DNA here is from genome assembly GCA_040901675.1 of Pirellulales bacterium. Classification (GTDB taxonomy): domain Bacteria; phylum Planctomycetota; class Planctomycetia; order Pirellulales; family JAICIG01; genus JBBDNX01. The sequence goes on from JBBDYJ010000011.1 coordinate 150,419, forward strand.
ACCGGCGACACCGAGGTGTACGTCGTCACCGGCGGCGTCGTGACGGCCAACATCTTCCTGGAAGAACAAGGCACGAGCACGGTACCCAAGATGAATCCATTGAACCACATGCAGGACTGGCGCGACATCGGTCCGATCCATGGCAGCGGCAAGGGCGGCTCGGCCAACATGCTGTTCGCCGACGGGAGCGTGAAGAGCTTCACCGACCAGAATGCCGATGGTTATCTCAACCCGGGCTTCGACATCCACACCAACAACCCGCCCGGACCCACGACCGACTACTCCGGCACCGGTTATACCGACAACCTGCAGGAGCTGCCCTCAGCAGAGATCTTCAACGGCATCTTTCTGGAGAAAATGTCGTCGAAGGACAACCTCGACATCTAGTGTCGGCAACTATTGTCGGCCAGCCGGCGCGTGCCGGCCTGGCCCGGGGCAGAAAAACCGATGCGTTCTGCCGTCCCGGAGCAAGCTCGGCTTGCTCCGGGACGGGCCTTTTTCCAAAAGGGAGGCAATCCTGTGAGAATTATCGTGGGCGTCGTCGCCGTCCTACTCGTGGCGGCCGGCTGGCTGGCGGTACGCCAGGTCCAAGGCATTGCCCCTGACCTTGCCGCCGCGTCGCGGTCGGACGATTCTGCGCTTGACTCCGTCGACCGGACGCCTGCAACTACCGAGACGCCCAGACCCTCCGAACCGGAAGTGGTTCCCCGGCCCAAGCTCGTGGTCGATTACGACGAGTTCGATTTCGGCGTGATGAACGTGGGCCAGTCGGGCCGGCATACCTTTACGGTGCGCAACGCCGGCAACGCCGACCTCGTGCTGCACGAGGCGGGCACCACCTGCAAGTGTACGCTGGTCGATATGCCCGGCGGACGCATCAAGCCGGGCGAAGAGCGGCAGGTGCGGCTGGAATGGACCACCGAAAAACCGACCGAGCATTTTCGTCACGGCGCCGGTATATGGACGAATGACCCAAAGATCCGGCAACTCAAGCTGGTGCTGACCGGCAAGGTCCGCGCTTTCCTCAGTTCCTCGGCCGATAGCGTGGTGTTCCCCGACGTCGCCGCCGGCGAGTGGCGGACGCAGCGGATCACCGTCTTTTCACAGCACTGGAAGCGGTTCAACGTCACCTCGGTCGAGTCGTCGCTGCCCAACCTCACCTGGCGCATCGAGCCGGCGGACGCCGACACCCTCGCCCAGTTGGAGGCGACCAGCGGCTACACCTTGGAGTTGAAGCTCGATCCCGATCTGCCGCGGGGAGGTTTCGGAGGGCGGCTGCGCATCGCCACCGAAACCGATGAGCTGGGCCTCGAAAAGCTGCCCGACCCCCTGGAATTGCCTGTCCAGGGCAACCGGCTGGGCAACTATTCGTTCTACGGCAAGATCGTCCAGGAAGGAGTCTTCAAGCTGGGCCGCGTGGCCCAGCGCGACGGCATCCGCCACAAGGTATACATGTATGTCCGCGGTGCGACAGACAACTTCCAGGTCGAGCAGATCCGCACCACGCCCGATTTCCTCCACGTCCGGCTGGTCAAAGACGACTCGGTCGCCACCAAGCGCCAGCGTTATCGGATGGAGATCGAAGTGCCCCCCGGAGCTCCACTGGTCGACTACATGGCCCAGCGCTTCGGCCGGATCGAACTGGACACCAACCATCCCGACCTGTCCCACGTCGAGCTGACCGTGCAGTTCGCCGTGCACCCTTGATCATCCGTTGCTAGCCTGGTTTCCGATCCGCTCCTGACGCCCTCCCCGGCCCTCGCCCGACCGGCTGGCAGGCCGGCAAACCTCGGCAGTTCCGGCCGGCTTCTGCCTTCATTGGCTTCTGCCTTCGGGCCGCTTAAGGTACTGGACGCACAAGGCGAAACTCTCTACTTTGCTCCGGCAGGCCGGGAGAGACCCGAATGTCCAGTTCGCACGGACCGGAGGGATTCGAAAACCGCGTGATCGCGCTGGTCGCCGAAGGAAGGACCCTCGAAGCGATCAAGCTCTACCGCGAGGCCACCGGCGTGGGCCTCAAGGAAGCCAAGGACTTCGTCGAGGCCCTGGCCGCGACGAATCGTGCACTCCCCGTCCAAGCCCAGGCAGTCGACGAGCGGGTGCTGCAACTGCTGACCGATCAGCGCAAGATCGAGGCGATCAAGGTCTATCGCCAAGCGACCGGGGTGGGGCTCAAGGAAGCCAAGGAGGCGGTCGAGGCCATCGCCCGCCTGAGGGGCATCGAGTCGAAGTCGGGATGTCTGACCATCTTGTTGTTCGCGGTCACCGCCCTGGTCGCGGCCGCGATTTAATAAGTTGCCTGGATCGCCCAACCGTCACAAAGTCAAACTTTTTCGGTATTGCGCAAAATTCTGTCCCATTTGCGCAAACTGGATCCTTTTCCCGCTGACTCTCTTGGGAGTCGCTGCTGCCAGGTTATGCTGGCAGCGCCACCCGGCCCGTTTTCCAACGACCGGCATCGCACGCCCAAATTGCCCAGCTTATAATGACTTAGAGATATCGCGGATTGCCGGACTTGCGGATTTGTCAAGCACTTTTCCGGCAACGCCCAGAATAGTTGAGTACTTTTACGTCTTATGAGCGCTTAAAGGGCAATGACCAACGATGCGGCGTCCACCGGGTTTGACGTGGCCCGACTCGTCAAGGAGCATCAGACCGGTGTCTGGCGGTACTTGAGAGCTTTAGGTTGTGCACCCGCGCAAGCCGAGGACCTCACGCAAGAGACGTTTTTGCGGGTGCTGGAAAAGCCGTTTCAGGATTACAATCGCGCTGCCACGGCGGCCTACTTGCGGCAGGTCGCTCGAAATTTGTTCTTGACGAGTCAGCGGCGGGCAGCGCGGACGTTGGTCGTGGCCAACCTGGACGAGATCGAGGTCCTCTGGGCTCGTTGGACTGATCGGGACGGAGGTCAGGAGTTGGTGCAGGCCCTGGAGCGGTGTTTGGAGACACTGGCGGCCCGTGCCAGACAAGCGTTGGACCTGCGGTTCCGCGAGCGGTTGTCGCGCGCGGGCATCGCCGAAAAACTGGGAATGAGCGAGGCCGGGGCAAAAAACCTGATGCAACGAGCCAAACGGCACCTGCGGGCCTGTATCGAGCGAGCCATGCGATGAGAACTTCCAACGTGCCGGGCCTCTTTGCATAACGACCCCCGGCACAGCTCCTGGCGGGGATGCTGGCATGAATTCCGAACCTCACGAACCGATCCTGGATGCCTGCCTGGAAGAAGTTCTCGGCGGCCAGCAACCACCCGATCTGTCGGCCAGGATTCTTCGGGCACTGGCTGAGCGGAATGGTGGGTCGTCAACGCCCTTCACAACTTTGCCCAATGGCGCCCACGCCAGCGGCCACCGGCCCATCGGCGAGCATGCCGCGGGTCCCGCGCTGCAGCCGGGTCCCCTGCCCATTCCTGTTCAAAGGCCCGCCTTAACTGCCGCGGCTCGTTCCGCCGCCCCGGCTGGCCCAGTCGATCGAGTCGCCCCGCACCGCATAAAGTACGGCCGTCGGGTCGGCTTGGCGCTTGCGGCCAGCCTGCTCTTGATCCTACTGGGTTACCAGGCAATGCGGAGCGTCTTCCAGGATGCCCAGTTCCAGGATGCCCAGGCCGATCCGAGGCGTCAGCTTGCCTCGGATGCGCCGGGAGCGGCCAGGAGTGCCTCCCCCGATAGCCCGCAAACCGGCGCCCAAGTTGGCGGCTACGAAGGTGAGCTTCGGCGCCCCGCCGTGGTTGCTCCACCGGACAGTGTTCCTCCACCGGACAGGGCCGACGACGACGCCCGAGGCGCGGCGGGTCTGGCGGGGCCGCCACGACCAGCTACGGTCCAATCCGACCCGATAGCGACTGACATAGCGGCTGACTCCGATCAAGGCGCCCCCGCGCCGCCGGACATGGATCCGACCGTTGCGGCCCCAACTCCAGATCGGGTTGCTTCGTCGCAATCCGGAATTGACAGCGGCCAGCCGCATTCGGCCGTCTCCGACGAAGAACTGCTGTCGACCATCAACCAGATGCTGCGGCACGCCTGGCAGGAGGCCGGCATGGGGCCATCGCCGCCGGCCACCGATTCCGAGTGGTGCCGGCGGGTCTACCTCGACATCGTGGGTCGAATTCCGTCGATCGAAGAGTTGGAAAATTTCCTTCGCGACCGATCCAGGGACAAGCGGGCGCGCCTGGTCGACCGCTTGTTGGGCGAGGAGTACATCGAGCAGTACGCTCGAAACTGGACCACGATTTGGACGAACACGCTGGTCGGTCGCAGCGGCGGGCAGACTCCCGGCAGCCTGGTCAACCGCGAGGGCCTGCAGCAGTACCTGCGGCGGGCGATGCTCCACAACAAGCCCTACGACCAAATCGTCGAAGAGTTGTTGAGCGCCGAAGGCGTCAATACTCCCGGAGAAGAAGGCTTCAACGGAGCGGTCAACTTCCTCCTGGACAACCTCGACGAAAACGGCGTCACGGCGGCGGCCAAGACGGGCCAAATTTTCCTGGGAGTGCAAATCCAATGCACCCAGTGCCACAACCATCCCTTCAATGAATGGCAGCAGGACCAGTTCTGGGGCCTCAATGCATTCTTCCGCCAGGCGCGCGGCGTCAACCTGATGGACCCAGCCGCCCCACGCTCCGCGCGGCTGGAGGACGTCGACTTCGCCGGCGAGTTGGGCGACTCCCGGGAAGCCGAAATCTTCTACGAGCTGCGCAACGGCCAATTGCGCGCCGCGTACCCGACCTTTATCGACGGTGTCCCGATCAATCCCAGCGGCCTGGTCGACCAGGTGAACCGGCGCGATGAACTGGCCCGGCTGGTGGTCCAGTCGCCCTCCCTCGGCCAAGCGCTGGTGAACCGGATCTGGAGCCACTTTTTCGGTTATGGCTTCACCAAGCCGGTCGACGACATGGGTCCGCACAACTCGCCCTCCCATCCCGAGCTGCTCGAACGTCTAGGCGCCCACTTTGCCGCCGGTGGACACGACCTGAAGCGGCTGCTGAGAGTGATCGCTTTGACCGACGCCTATTCGCTCTCGAGCCGCTTCGGGACCAAGTACGGCAATCAAAGCGACGACCCCAGCCTGGGTACCCCAGCCTGGTTCAGTCACTTCTATCTGCGGCAACTCACCGCCGAACAACTCTACGATTCACTCGTGGCCATCACCGACGCCCATCGCACGCAGGGCAGTTTCGAGGAGCAGCAACGCCTCAAGGAGCAATGGCTCGAGCAGTTCACGATCGCCTTTGGAACGGACGACAACGAGGAGGCGACCACCTTCAACGGAACAATTACACAGGCCCTGATGATGATGAACGGCGATTTGACTCGCCGGGCCACCACCGCCGAACCCGGCACCTTCCTGCACCAGCTCGCCACCACCCGGCGGTCCGGCCACGTCGAGCGGCTCTACCTGGCCGCCCTGGCTCGCACGCCCTCAGCCAAGGAACGCCAGTGGGCCGGAGACCTGTTCGCCTCGCGGCAACAAAGCCCCGTCACCGCCTTGGAAGACATGTGGTGGGCCCTCTTGAACAGCAACGAGTTCATTTTGAATCACTAACGTCCCCCAGGAGTCAGACATGCCCCGTTCCCCATTCATCCCCGCCGGCATGACGCGCCGGCACTTTGTCCAGCATCTGGCCGGGGCATCGGCGCTGGCGGCGCCTGCAATCCAGTTCACCACTGCGCTGCGGGCCAACGCCCAGGAGCTGAAAAAACGCGGCAAGGCCGCCATTCTGCTCTGGATGGGGGGCGGCCCCAGCACCATGGATATCTGGGACCTGAAGCCGGGCGCGGCCACCGGCGGGCCCTTCAGCCCCATCGACACCAGCGGCGACGTGCAGATCTGTCAGCACATGCCGTTAATGGCCCGCCAGATGCACCACATGGCGGTGGTCCGCTCGATGAGCACCCGCGAGGCCGACCACAATCGCGGCCGCTATTACATGCACACCGGCTACGTGCCCAATCCGGCCATCGAGCATCCCAGCTACGGAGCCGTCGTCAGCCACGAGTTGGCGGGCCAGAAGCCGGATCTCGAGATCCCCCCCTTCGTATCGGTTGGCGGCGGCAGCGTCGGACCCGGTTTTCTAGGCATGACCTATGCCCCCTTCGTCGTCGACTCCAACGGCGACGTGCGCAACCTGCGGATGGGCCTGGATCAGGCCCGGCTCCAACAACGCATGATGACGCTGGCCGCCATCGAGAAGAACTTCGCCTCGCAGGGGCGGGGTGAGGCGCCCAACGACCACGCCAAGATCTTGGACAAGACGCTGACCCTGATGACCAGCAAGCAGATGGCCGCCTTCAAAACCGACAAGGAACCGCGCCCGCTTCTCGAGCGCTATGGCGCCGTGGGCGGCCGCGCCGGCAATGCGGGCTTTGCACGCGGCTGCCTGATGGCCCGCCGCCTCGTGGAAGAGGGAGTGCCCTTTGTCGAGGTCGATTTCGGCGGCTGGGACAATCACTCCGACATCTTCAGCACCCTGGAAACCAAGCTGCCCCAGCTCGATCAGTCGATGAGCGCCTTGATCGAAGATCTCGATCAGCGGGGATTGCTCCAGGACACCGTCGTCATCTGGATGGGCGAGTTCAGCCGTACCCCGCGGATCAACGGCGACACGGGCCGAGACCACTGGGCACGCAGTTGGAGCGTGGTCCTGGGAGGCTCCGGCATCCAGGGCGGCATCGCCGTGGGAGCCACCAACCCGGACGGCACCGAGGTCGTCACCGACCCCTACGCCTCCGAGGATCTCATGGCCTCGGTCCTCAAAGCCCTCGGCATCTCGCTGGAAACCACCTACACCAGCAAGAACAACCGGCCGATGAAGATCGCCAACGGCGGCCGCCTGATCAAAGAACTCTTCGCCTAACCTATCCCAGCCACGACTGCGCCGGGATGTCCTCTTGCGGCGACGAATCGCCGTCGGCCAGAGCCGCCTTGCCCCCAAGGTTGCCGCGCCCGCCAAGCTGGGCCACCAGCATCGTGAGCTGCCGCGGTTCGATCGGCTTGGACGCGTGAACCTGGAAGCCGGCGGCAACCGCCCGCAGGCTGTCTTCCTCGCGGGCAAACGCCGTCAATGCCATCGCCGGCACCCGCCCTCCCTCGCTGACCGCACGCTGCCGAACGGCGCGGATCAGGTCGTAACCGTCCTCCTCCGGCATGCCGATGTCGCTGATCAGCACGTCCGGAGGCGAGTGGTCAAAGGCCTCCAGCGCCTCCCGCACGCTCGCCACCAGGATCACTTCGGCCTTCGAGCGCGAAAGGACCTTGCCGATCACCTCGCGACCATCGGCCTCGTCGTCCACAACCAGCACTTTCAGGCCGGCCAAATCCACTGCCTCGTCGACGGCCGAACTGCCCTGCGGTTCGGTCTGGTCCGGACGCTGCTCCCGGCTATCGTCGGCCACCGCGGCCACGGGCAGCCGCACAAAGAACCGGCTCCCCTTGCCGCGGCCCTCGCTCTCCGCCCGGACGTGGCCGCCGTGCAACTCGACCACGTGCCTCACAATAGCCAGACCAAGCCCCAAGCCGCCGTGCGATCGCCTGGTGGTACTGTCCGCCTGGCGGAAGCGGTCGAAAATGTGCGGCAGAAACTCGGGCGGAATCCCCTCCCCGGCGTCGGACACTTCCACCTCGATCATGGGTCCGGCGCGGGTCAGGCCGACCTGCACCCGCCCGCCCGCCGGAGTGAACTTGACGGCGTTGACCAGGAGGTTCCAGATCACTTGTTGCAGCCGGTCCGGATCGCCTGACACCTCGGCCGTCGTGCTATCGAGCTGGCAGCCGAGCTCGACACCCTTGGCGTCGGCCGCGGGCCCCACCACGTCGATGGCCGAATGGATCACCCGAACCAGGTTCACCGGGCGGATGCTCAACCGCAACTTGCCGGTAATGATGCGGGAGACGTCGAGCAGATCGTCGATCAGCTTCGCCTGGGCCATCACGTTGCGTTCGATGATTTCCAGTCCGTGGGCTGTTTCCTCCTCGTCCAGGGCCCCGGCACGCAGCAATTGCGTCCAGCCCAGCATGGCCGTCAGCGGAGTCCGCAATTCGTGCGATAGCGTGGCCAGAAACTCGTCCTTGATGCGGTTGGCCTCGCGGGCTTCCGAATTCAGCGTGTTCTCGATGGCGATCGAGGCCATCTGCGCAAGCTGCAAGAGCACGGCCTCGTCGTCGCCGCTGAAATGCCCACCCGCCTTGTTTGAGACGTGGATCAGGCCCATACTCCGCCCGTCGCGGCCGGTGAGCGGCGCGGCCAGCCAGCCGCCTTCGGCCTCCAGCGGCACGCTGGGGCCCATCGACTGCCAGATGGGATCCCGCGCCACCTGGTCCGGGCTCAAGCGGCCGGGCTTGCCCATCGCCACCCACAGCGCGTGCAGTTGCGAGCCGCTGGCCTGTTCGCTCGGCGCCCGCAACGTCGGGTGCGGAGCGACCGAAATCACCTGCCGCGCCTTGGACCAGTTCTCGTCCCAACTGGTGACGGTGGTGGCCCGCTGCGCTGCCACCAGGTCGCGGGCCGTGTCGGTGATCACCCGCAGCATCTCCTCCATCGACATCGCGGAGTGGATCGAGAGCGAAGCCTCGGTCAGCTTGTGAAGCTGGGCGGCCCGTTCACGCAGTCGTTCCGCCTGGCGTTCGATCTCGCGGGTCTTCTGATACAGGTCCAGGAAGACCGTCACCTTGGTCCGCAGGACCTCGGGCACCACCGGAGCCAGGATGTAGTCCACGGCGCCCAGCGAATAGCCGCGGGCCATGTGCATGTCGTCGCCGAACGCCGTGATGAAGATGATCGGCGTGTGCGCGGAGTTCTTCCGTTGCCGGACCAAGGCCGCCGTCTCGAAGCCGTCCATCCCCGGCATGTTGATGTCCAGCAGGATCAGCGCGAAATCGCGCTCCAGCAGGCAGCGCAGGGCACTGCGCCCCGAATCGGCCAGGACGACCGAGTCGCACAGGTCGGAGAGAATCGCCTCCATCGCCAGCAACTTGTCGGGGCGGTCATCGACGACCAGGATGCTCAGTCCGTCGGGGCGAGAAGTCATCTGGCAGGTTCGATTCGCGGGCAAGTTGAAATGTGTAACGGTTGGCTCCTGACGGCACCTGGCTCCTGACGGCACCTGGCTCCTGACGGTATCTCCGGACGGCGCCTCTCTCCTAACGGTACAGCCAGACGCGCAGCATGGCCAGGAGATGGTCCGTGTCGACCGGCTTGGCGATATAGTCCGAGGCGCCCGCCTCGATGCACCTTTCGCGGTCCCCCTTCATCGCCTTCGCCGTAATGGCAATCACCGGCAGCGAAGCGAACTTGCCCGACTCCCGGATGGCTCGCATCGTGTCGTAACCGTCCATGGCGGGCATCATGATGTCCATCAGCACGGCATCGATGCCGGGTGAATCCTCCAACTGCGCCAGGGCGGCCTCCCCCGTGTCCGCCGAGACCACCTGCATCTCGTGGCGCTCCAGCACGCTCGTCATGGCGAAAATGTTGCGGATGTCGTCGTCCACCACCAGGATCTTCTTGCCCGCCAGCGCCGACTCGGCCCCGTGCAGTTTCGCAATCATCTCCCGGCGGCCGGGGGGCAAGCGGTCGACCGGCCGGTGCAGGAACATGGCCACTTCGTCGACGAGACGCTCCGGCGAACGCACCAGCTTGAGCGTCATGCCCTGCGAGAGCCGCTTCAACCGCTTCTCGCTCTCGGCCGGCAGCTCGCCGGCAGCGTAGACGATTACCGGCAGCCGCTCCAATGCGGCCACGTGGTGCACGTCGTCCACCAGCCGCACCGCCGCATCCGAATCCCCATTCACGCTGATCACCAGTGCCTCGGGCCGTTCCTCGGCCAAGGCCGCCATCGTGGCGCTCGGGGCCAGTCCCACGGTTTCGATGTCGTCGCCGGCCACGAGCCGCGTTACGTCGCTGCGCAGCATCTCGTCGTCGCTGGCCACCAGCAGGGTCTTGATGCCACCGCGGGTGCAAGCTTCGAACGTGGAGAAAACGATGTCCAGCTCGTCCTTGGTTTTGAGCGGCTTGGGCAGTGCCCCCACCGCCCCCATGTTCAGGCCGCGCTGGCGGTCCTCATCGGTGCTGATGATGTATACCGGGATGTGCCGCGTGGAGAAGTCCTCCTTCAGCCATGCCAGCACTCTCCAGCCGTCCGTATCGGGAAGACTGATGTCCAGCGTAATGGCGGCCGGCCGATATTGCTGCACCAGCACCAGCGCCTCGGCGCCGCGGCCGGCCACCACCACCTTGAAGCCGTTGTCGTGGGCCATCGTCAACAGGAAGCGGGCAAACGCCACGTCGTTTTCGATCATCAACAGCACCCGGTCCTCCGGGCGGACGGCGTTCCGGTCGTCGTGAATTTCGCCGGCCAGGCGCAGGCTGGCCGCCAGTTCCTCGTCGTCCTCGTCGCCGCCCCCCTCCCAGCTCAACAAGCGTCCGCCGCCCGCCGGGCCGCCGCGCGTCGCCGCCTGGCCGCGCAGCGGCTTGGGAGCCACGTACACCTGCGGCAGGTAAAGGGTGAAGGTGCTGCCCTGGCCCGGACTGCTCGAGAGCCGCAGCTCGCCTCCCAGCAGCCGCGCGATTTCCCGGCTGATGTTCAGTCCCAGACCGGTGCCCCCGTATTTCCGGTTGGTGCTGCCGTCGGCCTGCTGGAAGGCCTCGAATATGATCTGCTGTTTGTCGGCCGGAATGCCGATCCCCGTATCGGTCACCGACAGGGCCATCACCGACGCGGCCTGATTCAACGTCTCGTTGTCGCTGCTCCACCCTCTCTCGGCGGGGGCCACATGGAAGGTCACCACGCCCTTCTCGGTGAACTTGAAGGCGTTGGACAGCAAGTTCTTCAGCACCTGCTGCAATCGCTTCGAATCGGTGTGCACCGCCGGCGGCAGATCGGCCGCCATGCGGACCGCGAAGCCCAGCTTCTTCGATTCGGCCACGTGCCGGAACGTGCGCTCCACGTATTCGTGCAGATCCTTGATCGTGATCTCGCCCACGTCGACCACCACCGTGCCCGATTCGATCTTACACAGATCCAGGATGTCGTTGATCAGGAACAACAGGTCGTTGCCCGACGCATGGATCGTCTTGGCGAACTCGACCTGGCGGCTGGAAAGATTGCCGTCGCTGTTCCTGGCGAGCTGGTCCGAAAGGATCAGCAGGCTGTTCAACGGCGTGCGCAGCTCGTGCGACATGTTGGCCAAAAACTCGCTCTTGTACTTGGAAGTCAGCGCCAACTGCGTCGCCTTCTCCTCCAGCGCCCGCCGCGCCTGCTCGACTTCCTTGTTCTTCCGCTCCACTTCCATGTTCTGCTTGGCCAGCAACTGCGCCTTCTCCCCCAGCTCCTGGTTGGTCTGCTGCAGCTCCTGCTGCTGCGTCTGCAGCTCGGCGGCCAGCGACTGCGACTGCTTGAGCAGATCCTCCGTGCGGGTGTTCGCCTCGATCGTGTTGAGCACGATGCCGATGCTCTCGGTCAACTGATCGAGAAACGTCTCGTGCGTCGCGCTGAAGCGGTCGAAGGAGGCCAGTTCCAGCACCGCCTTGACCTGCCCCTCGAAGACCACCGGTATCACGATGATGTTCAACGGCGCGGCATCCCCCAATCCCGACGTGATGCGGATGTAGTCGGTGGGCACGTTGGTCAGCAGGATCTTCTGCTTTTCCAACGCGCACTGACCCACCAGACCCTCGCCCAATTTGAACACGTTGTCCACGCTCTTGCGCTCCTTGTGCGCATAGCTCGCCAGCAGCTTCAGCAGCGGTTCGTCCCCGGAAATGTCCATCGTGTAGAACGCGCCTTGCTGCGCCGAAACCACCGGCGCCAACTCGGACAGAATCAACCGGCCCACCGCCAGCAGGTCCTTCTGGCCCTGCAGCATGCGGGAGAACTTGGCCATGTTCGTCTTCAGCCAGTCCTGCTCGCTGTTCTTGAGCGTCGTGTCTTTCAGATTGACAATCATCTCGTTGATGTTGTCCTTCAAGGCCGCCACTTCCCCTTGCGCCTCCACCCGGATACTCCGCGTCAGGTCTCCCTTGGTCACCGCGGTGGCCACTTCGGCGATGGCACGCACTTGCGTGGTCAAGTTCGCCGCCAGTTGGTTCACGTTGTCGGTCAGGTCCTTCCAGGTCCCCGCCGCACCGGGCACGCTCGCCTGACCGCCCAATTTGCCCTCCACCCCCACCTCCCGAGCCACGGTGGTCACCTGGTCGGCAAACGTGGCCAGTGTCTCGATCATGCCGTTGATCGTGTCGGCCAGCTCGGCGATCTCCCCCTTCGCATCCACGGCCAGCTTCCGCTTCAGGTTGCCGTTGGCCACCGCCGTCACCACCACCGCGATGCCGCGGACCTGGCTGGTCAGGTTCCCCGCCATGAAGTTCACGTTGTCGGTCAGGTCCTTCCAGGTGCCCGCCACGCCCTTCACCTCGGCTTGCCCGCCCAGCTTCCCCTCGCTGCCCACTTCGCGGGCCACGCGGGTCACTTCGGCCGCGAACGAGCTGAGCTGATCGACCATCGTGTTGATCGTGTCCTTCAGCTCCAGGATCTCCCCCTCCACGTCGACCGTGATCTTCTTCGAGAGGTCGCCGTTGGCCACCGCCGTCGTGACGTTGGCGATGTTGCGGACCTGGCTGGTCAGGTTGCCGGCCATCGAGTTCACGCTGTCGGTCAGGTCCTTCCAGGTGCCCGCCACGCCCTTCACCTCGGCCTGGCCGCCCAGTTTTCCCTCGGTGCCCACTTCGCGGGCCACGCGCGTCACCTCGGAGGCAAACGAATTGAGCTGATCGACCATCGTGTTGACGGTGTCCTTCAGCTCCAGGATCTCGCCCTTCACGTCGACCGTGATCTTCCGCGACAGGTCGCCGTTGGCCACCGCCGTCGTCACGGTGGCGATGTTGCGGACCTGGCTGGTCAGGTTGCCGGCCATGAAGTTCACGTTGTCGGTCAAGTCCTTCCAGGTGCCCGCCACGCCCTTCACCTCGGCTTGCCCGCCCAGCTTCCCCTCGCTGCCCACTTCGCGGGCCACGCGGGTCACTTCGGCCGCGAACGAGCTGAGCTGATCGACCATCGTGTTGATCGTGTCCTTCAGCTCCAGGATCTCCCCCTCCACGTCGACCGTGATCTTCTTCGAGAGGTCGCCGTTGGCCACCGCCGTCGTGACGTTGGCGATGTTGCGGACCTGGCTGGTCAGGTTGCCGGCCATCGAGTTCACGCTGTCGGTCAGGTCCTTCCAGGTGCCTGCCACGCCCTTGACGTCGGCCTGGCCGCCCAGCTTCCCCTCGCTGCCCACTTCGCGGGCCACGCGGGTCACCTCGGAGGCAAACGAGTTGAGCTGATCGACCATCGTGTTGATGGTTTCTTTCAGCTCCAGGATCTCGCCGCGGACGGGCACGGTGATCTTTTTCGACAAGTCGCCGGTGGCCACGGCCGTCGTCACCGCGGCGATGGCGCGGACTTGGGCGGTCAGGTTGCCGGCCATGAAGTTCACGCTGTCGGTCAGGTCTTTCCAGGTGCCCGCCACGCCCTTCACCTCGGCCTGACCGCCGAGGATCCCCTCGGTGCCCACTTCGCGGGCCACGCGGGTCACTTCCGACCCGAACGAGCTGAGCTGCTCGACCATCGTATTGATCACGTTCTTGATCTGCAGAATTTCTCCCCGCACGTCCACCGTGATCTTCTGCGTCAAGTCGCCCGTGGCAATGGCCGTCGCCACCTTCGACACGTCCCGCAATTGCACGGTCAGGTTGCCGGCCATCGAGTTCACGCTGTCGGTCAGGTCCTTCCAGGTGCCTGCCACGCCCTTGACGTCGGCCTGCCCGCCCAGCTTCCCCTCGGTCCCCACTTCACGGGCCACGCGGGTCACCTCGGCCGCGAACGAGCTGAGCTGATCGACCATCGTGTTCACGGTGTCCTTCAGATCGAGCATCTCACCCTTCACGTCCACGGTGATCTTCTTCGAGAGCGTGCCGTTGGCCACGGCCTTGGTCACCTCGGCGATGTTGCGGACCTGGCTGGTCAGGTTGCCGGCCATCAGGTTGACGTTGTCGGTCAGGTCCTTCCACGTGCCAGCCACGCCGGGCACGCTCGCCTGTCCGCCCAGCTTGCCTTCCGTGCCCACGTCGCGTGCCACGCGCGTCACCTCGGCGGCAAACGCCCGGAGTTGATCGACCATCGTGTTGACCGTGTTCTTCAGCTCCAGGATCTCCCCCTTCACGTCGACGGTGATCTTCTTCGACAGGTCGCCGTTGGCCACCGCCGTCGTCACGTCGGCGATGTTGCGCACCTGGCCGGTCAGGTTGCCGGCCATCGAGTTCACGCTGTCGGTCAGGTCCTTCCAGGTGCCGGCCACGCCCTTCACCTCGGCCTGACCGCCCAGCTTCCCCTCGCTGCCCACTTCGCGGGCCACGCGGGTCACCTCGGCCGCGAACGAGCTGAGCTGATCCACCATCGTGTTGACCGTGTTCTTCAGCTCCAGGATCTCCCCCTTCACGTCGACCGTGATCTTCCGCGACAAATCACCGTTGGCCACCGCCTTGGTCACATCGGCGATGTTGCGGACCTGGCTGGTCAAGTTGCCCGCCATGAAATTCACGTTGTCGGTGAGGTCCTTCCACGTGCCCGCCACCCCCTTCACCTCGGCCTGACCGCCCAGCTTCCCCTCGGTGCCCACCTCGCGGGCCACGCGCGTTACCTCCGAGGCAAACGATCGGAGCTGATCCACCATCGTGTTGATCGTGTCCTTGAGCTCCAGGATCTCTCCCTTCACGTCCACGGTGATCTTCTTCGACAGGTCGCCCGTGGCCACCGCGGTGGTCACCGCGGCGATGTTGCGGACCTGGCTGGTCAAGTTACCGGCCATCGAGTTCACGCTGTCGGTCAGGTCCTTCCAGGTGCCGGCCACGCCTTTCACCTTGGCCTGCCCGCCCAGCTTCCCTTCGGTGCCCACCTCGCGGGCCACGCGCGTCACCTCCGAGGCAAACGAACTGAGCTGATCGACCATCGTGTTGACGGTCTTGGCCGTCCGCAGGAACTCCCCCTTCAGCAGGCGCCCCTCGATTTCCATGGCCATCGACTGCGAAAGATCCCCCTTGGCCACCGCGCCGATCACGCGGGCCGTTTCGCTGGTCGGGTGCGCCAGGTCGCTGATCAAGGCATTCACCGAGTCGACCGAGTCGGCCCACGACCCGCTGACCGGCCCGATGCTGGCCCGTTGCGAGATCCGCCCCTCCTTGCCTACCGTGTGGCTCAGACGCGCCAGCTCCTTGGCCATCCGCTCGTTCAACTCGATCATGTCGTTGAAGGTGTCGGCGATCTTGCCGTCCAGGCCTTCCCATTCCAGCGGCAGGCGGACGGAAAAGTCACCCTTCTTCAATGCGACCAGGGCCGACAGAAGCTCCCGCTTGTCCAGCCGGTCCGCAGCCCGGCGCGACGCCTCGGCCGTGGTTCGTGCGCCCTTGGCTTTGGCACTCGCTGCGGAGGTTCGCCGCGGGGGCTTACGGCCATTGACATCCTGGTCGGTCCCCGGCGTGGTTTGCGATTCGATACTGGCCATACGGATGGTCCTTCGGTCTTATGAGCGGAAGGAAGTGCGGCGGCGCAGAGATGCCGCCGCGGAAACTTGGAAAATTGGCGAGTCCGTACCTACACGGGCCGCATCGAAGTCGGCTGCTCGGGCTGCCACTCAACGGCCTCGCTCACTCACCTCAAGAAATGAAAAAAGCTCCGCATGCGCAGTCGCGCGGGAGCTGTCTTAGCTGGCCGATTCCACCCGCCATGAGCAGAAAACGGCACTACTAAGTCTAGGTCCGTGGCGCATATGGTGTCAACTGCCTTCTTTCTTTCCGCCAGACCGCTGGATACGTGGGTTGACTCCGGCCGCCATGTGGTTAGGCTAGAACCGCTGTGTCCGGGAAGGGCGGCTGTCCATGCCCGGCTGTCCACGTCGGCTTTGGCGACGGGAGCCCTTCAGGCGGGCCCGGAGTCGATCCCGACCCTCCTCGAATCTCGATCGAACCCCCCTGGCTGGCCTACGGTGGGCGGGCCAGACCGATCGGCGTGTCGCCGGGTCGAAACCGCGATTTCGACGCCGGGCGTCGTGAAGCGTTGAAACATCACGATCGCCAGTTAGGGGCCGCTATCTTGGACAGGCTGCCAGACGAAATCAGACATTTTATCGCTGCCAACGTCAGCTCGGTGGCACAGCTCGAACTGCTGCTGCTGGTGCGCGAAAGTCCCGACAAAGACTGGTGCCCGGAGCAGGTCAGCAGGGCCTTGTACACGACCGCCGACATGATGGCGGGCCAACTGGCCGAATTGGAGGGCCGCGGGTTGCTGAAATCTACGCAGCCGGGGCGCTACCGGTACGCGCCGGGCACGCCCGAGCTGGCGGCCATCGTCGAAGAGGTTGCCAAGCTCTACAAGGAGCGCCGAGTTTCGGTCATCTCGACGATCTATGCCGAGCCGACCGAAAAGGTGCGCACGTTTGCCGATGCTTTCCGGCTGCGAAAGGATTAGGAAAAGAAGACATGTCAAGCGTGGTCTATAGCCTGTGTGCTGTCACGAGTCTCGCCTGCGCCGTGCTGCTCTTGCGCGGCTACCGGCGCAGCGGCGTAAGGCTGCTGTTCTGGAGCGGGCTGTGCTTCGTGGGACTTGCCTTGGACAACATGGTCCTGATCGTCGATCAGATTATCATCCCGGACGTGGATGTCTCGATGTATCGCAGGCTGCCGGGATTGGTCTCTCTTTCGCTGTTGTTGTATGGCCTGATTTGGGAGTCGCGCTAGTTAGCCCGGTCGAAACAGGAAGTGTAACGCGATGGATCAATTCGTCATGGGAGCATTGGGATCGGCTTCGTCCGTAGGGATGGATAAGTTCGTCATGGGGGCATTGGCAATGGCTTTGGCCGTGGCCGGGCTGTTCTTTCTCCGCTTTTGGAAGGAAACCGGCGACCGGCTGTTTCTGATCTTTGCCGTGGCCTTCTGGCTGCTCGGCTTGACCCGCATTGCCCTGGCCCTGACCCCCCAATCCCAAGAACATCACAGCTATGTTTACCTGATCCGACTGCTGGCCTTTGTCCTGATCCTGCTGGCCATCGCCGACAAGAACCTGGCCCGCAAAACCCCTTGAAACCCGCCGCATCCCGCGTCAAAAACCAATCGTCACCGACCCGCGGGCCCGCCGCGCCAGCCCGTCTGCTCGATCCGCTCCAGCTCGCCCTGGATATCCTTCCCCTCGTAAAACGACAGCCAGCCGCTCAACCGCCGCGTTTCGCCCGCCTCGCAGTCGGCAAACTGGGGATCGGAGTGCAGGCAGGGGCACTTCTCGTTCGCCCATACCCGCTGGTGCGGCTCCCAGCCCGTGATAATCCAGCGGCTGCCGTCCTCGTTCCGGCACGCCGCGTAGGGCGGCGAAAACAGCTTGTTCTCATTGTCCTGCTGGTCGAAGCCCGCCGCCTGTTTCAGCATCACGCAGTTCTGCACCCGCAAGTCGGTCAGACGCTGCTGGGTCCCGTTGGTCAGCCAAAGCTCCATCCGGACCGCGGCGGCCGAAGCCACGACGCGCGCGCCAAACTTGATCCCATTGGGCAACTCCCGCTCACTTTCCAGCGAGCCGTCTTGCCCCGCCTTCCACTCCAGAGGCGCCAGCTCGATTCCCTGCCTGGTCCAGACGGTCGGCACGTGCGTGTGCGCCAGGTACGTCAGCCCCAGGTTCGACCAGATCGCTTCCGGCACGTCGACCACCACGTAGCTGTTCGGATCCCAGGGCGTGAACACGCTGACTTTGGTTTCACGCTGCGGGCGGATCGCTCCCTCCAGGAAGCCCCGCCGCGGATGGCGCCCGCCCGGATACGGAAGCACGTCCAGCGCATCCCCGGGCCGGCGCTCCGGGCGGCCCGACGGCTCGATCCCGAACTTCGCCAGCACCGCGGGCACTTCATCGGCCCCAATGCCGGTCGCCTCCGAGATCTCCAGATGACTGAAGCGGTGGTACCACACCATGTTCACCAGCCACGCGCGCAGCTCCTGGTTGCTCGATGCCCGCCGCGCGTTCGAGGGCTCTTGGCCAAGCCCCGCCGCGGCCGAAACGAGCAACGCCGCCGCCAACAGCCACAATCGCTTCCTGCCGCTCATGCCGCCATCTTAACCAATTCGACCAGCCCCTGCTGGCCCGCAAAGCGGCCTATCGCTTCCGCAGCAGAATATCGCCCACCAGGGCCAGAATGGCCGCCAGGCCAATGCCCAGCGTCGAGTGAATCAGCACCAGCGGCATGGGAAGCCCTCCGAGCGAGGTGGAAGAATGCCGGCGTCCGTGCACCTGGCGCGCCATCCATGCCGGTTGCTGTCTTCGGCCTCTTTGCCCGGCAGGCTTTGGCCAGATCTGCCGAGCCAAACCTGGCCGTCATGAGCCGTCAGGTCGCTTGTCGTCGCGCAGCTTTGCCCCGGCCGACTGTTCCGCACAATCACGTTCGTAGTGACCGCATTCATGCGGTCCATCGCTCGTGGTGAACGGATTCATGCGGTCGGTCTGTGTCCGCCGCCCGCCTCTAGAGGGCCCGTCGGATGCGACGGGGAGGGCGCCCTCCGCGGCCCATCATTGGAGTGGGGGGCTTCTTGGCGGCCTCCTCGGGTGGTGGGCCGGCGCCGGCCGCTTCCCCGGCCGGTCCGTTCGATTCGCCGACCGATGCCGGACGCCGCGGGACGGCGGCGTCGAAGCCTTCCATCTCCGCCCGCTTCAGCAGGCGATCGATCCGCATCTCGATCCGCGTCAGCTCCGGACCTTCCTCCGGCGTGACAAAGGTATAGGCCACGCCTTCGCGGCCCATCCGGCCGGTGCGGCCCACGCGATGCACGTAATCGTCACAGAAGCTGGGGATGTCGTAGTTGACGATGTGCGAGATGCGGGTCACGTCGATGCCGCGCCCGACGACGTCGGTCGCTACCAGGCAGCGGACCTGGCCCTCGCGGAAGCTTGCCATGACCCGGTCGCGGTTGCGCTGCGGCAGATCGCCGTGGATGCAGTCGACGTCCTCCAGCTTTTTTTGCAGGTTCCGGTGCACCTTTTCAGTGCCTCGCTTCGTGCGGCAGAATACGATCGCCTGCCGGGGGTTTTCACGCCGCAGCAGTTTCACCAGCAGCTCGAACTTCCTTTCCGGCACAACCGTGAAGTAGAACTGCTCGATCGTCTCCACCGCCACGTCGGTCGGCGAGAAGTTGAGCGTTTCCGGGTCGCGCATGTAACGCGTGGCCAGACGCGCCACCGGCGGCGGAACCGTCGCGCTCAACAGCAGCGTCTGACGCGAGGCGGGGCAGCGCCTCAGGATCTTCTCGATGTCCGGCCGAAAACCGATGTCCAACATCCGGTCGGCCTCGTCCAGCACCACCGTACGCAAGTCCGACAGCGTCAGCGTGCCGCGGCCCATGTGGTCCAGCACGCGGCCCGGCGTGCCCACGATGCAGTCGATGCCCCGCTTCAGTTTTTCGATCTGCGCGCGGATGGGTGTCCCGCCGTACAGGGCCGCCGCGTTCACTTTCTGGCCGTGTGCCAGTTTCACCAGTTCGTCGCGGACTTGAACGGCCAGCTCGCGGGTGGGCACCAGGATCAGCGCTTGGGGCGTGCGGCTGCCTTTGCGGTGCTCCAACCGCTCCAGAATCGGAATCGCGAAGGCTGCCGTCTTGCCAGTGCCGGTGCGGGCTTGCCCCATCACGTCCACCCCCGCCAGGGCACGCGGGATCAGGCCGGCCTGAACGGGAGTCGGCTCGGCGTATCCGGCTCGGTCCAGCGCGGCAAGCATCACCTCCGAAAGAGAAAGTCTTCCAAAACCAGATACGGTTTCAACGGATGAATCGGCCAATTCTACTCCTACCTGCTCCTACCTGCTGAATACTCCCTGCCCAACAAGCCAACACCCCCCAAGTTTACTTATATTTACCTAACCTTATCAGGCGGAATGGTTTTCGTCAATCCGCGCAAACATTAGGCCGACACGTTTCCTCCCCGGAAAGCGCGTCGGCCTCTCTCGTTGTAGTCGGATCGCTCGTCAGATGGCTGCGGGCGGCTTGGCTGTGGTCCGCCGAGCCAGTCGCTTGGCCGGCGTGGCGCCGGTCTTCTTCAGCGACCGCTTCGCACCCGTCTTGCGCTTCTTCGACGAGCGACGGGTCGTCTTGCTGCCGGGCTTCTTGGCAGACTTCTTGGTGGCCTTCCGCTTGGTTGCCATATCCTTGGCTCCTCAATTGCTGGGCACCCCACATTCGTTTTCAAGCAACTCCCCCGGGTACCCTCAAGGGGAAGCCGTCGAGGCCGGGAGATCCTCCTCCCGTTCGTTGCCGAACCAGGCCGGCGACGAAGTGCCTGCGAAGGCCGGAAAGCTGCCGGGTCATTCCCGTTCGCCTTCCAACTTTGCGCATTGAAGCAGGTTTGCCCATTTCGCGTCAAGGCGAATCCTCGCCGGGGGTCTCTGCCCCGAGCTGCTTGGAGGTCCCGACCTTGTCGGGACCGAGAAGCAGTGTTCGTGCAGAGCCCACGACTCGGCGCGGCGCATCTTTGCTACTTGCCTATCTGGCTCGCTTCGTTCAGGCTGATCCATGATGCACTCAACGCTCGAAGATCTTGTTCGCGAGCTGACCACGCTCTCTTCGCTCGACGAGAGCCGGCGGGCCGAGTGGCACCACTGCGCCTTGCGCGCCCACCTCGGCACATTCGAAGTGGAGCAGCTCCTCGATTCCCTCTCGTCGCTCAGCCAGTCGCAACCCCCCACGGCCGCCGATGAAGCCGCTTGGATTGCCCTCCTCGAATCCGCTTGCCGCGCCCTGGAACGCCACGAGCCGGGGCGCCTCCGGCCCCAGTCGGTCGCCCGCATGGGCGCCATGTATCGGCGCCTTGCGGACCGAGGCCGCATAAGCCGCCAACTCTTGCGATTGCTGGCCATCGACGCGGCCCGCGACTCGCTTGTCATGTTCGCCGAACTGCTGGCCGACAGCCCGCCCGTCGAGGCCCAGGACGTCCTGGTTGCATTCGCGCCCCTCTTCCAGCGGCGGTCGAGCGATTACGCGGCCTTGTTCCCACGGCTCCTCGATGGCCTGGAGCATCCGACCGTGGCCACGGCCGTGCTCGACTTGTCGAACTTCCTGGCGCGTGCCGGTCTGGTGCCGCGTCATCCCGCCGCGCCTCGGGTCCGCCAGTTAGCCGAGTTGCTGGGCGGGCTGAGCACTCGGTTGGCGCGCGTCGAAGAGCACCCCGATCAGTTCGCCGACTCCCGGCAGGCCCTCGAATCGCTGGTGAGCGAAAGCGTGGCCCTGATCGTCGCCCTCTGCGATGCCCTGGCCGGCATCGGCGAGAAATGGGTCACCGGCAAGCTCTACCAGGCGCTCGAACTCTCGCACCGCCGGGTCCGAACCGAAGCCGCCGCGGCGCTGGCCCGGCTCGGAGATCCAAAAGGCATCGAAACCCTCGTGGCCATGGCCGCTGAGCCCGTTGTTCGCTCGCGCGCCCTGGCTTATCTCGACGAACTGGGGCTCCTGGAGCGAGCCCCCGAACAGTGCCGCACGAGCGAAGCGCGGGCCATCGGCGATCTGGCGGCCTGGCTGGCCGAGCCGACCCAGTTCGGCCTGCCGCCCCAGTCGATCGAAGTCTTCGACCATTGCCGGCAGCACTGGCCAGGCTACAGCGCACCGGTCGACTGCTACCTCGTACGCTACGAATACAGGCTGCCCGCCGGGCAGCTATGGGGCATCGCCCTGGCCGGCCCCGGCACGTCGGCCGTGTTGGCCGACCTGGCCGACTTGCCCCCGGCCGATATCTACGCCGTGTACGCGGGCCGCGACACCGAGCATGCCGAGATCACCGAGACTGCAGCGGCCGACCTGGCCGAGCGCGAGCGGGTATCGTGGGAGCAGGTCCGCTCGCGTCTGGAGGTCGAAGGCTTCTCTGATCTGGAGTTGATCAAGCTGGGCCGGTTCTTTGGCGAGGAGCATTGGATAGCCAATGCCCGGCATGGCGAGCGCCGCGGCGTGATGATTCACGACGGGCGGCAGACGGAGTGGCATCCCCACGTCCCAGGGAAGCGGCCGCTGGGGTCCACCGAGTTTTACCAGCTTCACAAAGGCCGCAAATTGCTCCGCGCCTTCAACCCCTAAACCGGCCGTGTCGGGCTCGGATCAATCCTGGTCTCGCCCTTGCACGCCGCCAAGCCAACACCCTCTCCTCCTCGGGTGCCACTGCTGGCTTGCCCAGCAGTACTGTCCCGGCACAACGCCCTTCCTTCCTCCTTCCGCCTTGTGCCTTCTAGTTCCCTCCTTCGTCCTTCTGCCTTCGTTCTTCTGCCTTCGTCCTTCTGCCTTCTGCCTTCCCCCCTTCCTCCTTCAGCCCGTCGGCCCAGCGTTGGAGCATCTGGAACTGCAGGGCGAAGTCGTGCTCGTCCACTCCCAGCGGGCTCTTGAAGAAACTGGCCAAAAACGTCAACCGCCCGGTGTCCCCATGCCGCCAGGCACGGTGCGTGAACCGCACCAGGTCGAGCACCAGGGGCGCCGCCAACAGCGAGTCGCAACCCTGCCAGATGAATTGAAAGGTCATCGGCGTGCCGAGGAAGCCCGTGAAGTGCACGTGGTCCCAGGCGGTTTTCCAGTCTCCCATGCTCTGGATGTACTCGATCGACACCAGCGTCTGGGGCTGGTAACCCAGGATCTGGCCGAGCAGACGGTCCTTGCTGGTCACCTTGGCCTGCTTATTGGCCGGATCGTCCAGGACCTTGCCGTCCATGTTGCCGAAGATGTTGTGTCCCACCCAGCTCATCACGTCGAGATGGCGTTTGCCGAACATGGGGGCCAAGGTGCTCTTCAGCAGTGTCTCGCCGGTCTTGCCGTCGCATCCCATGTGCCGCGTGCCCCGCTCGCGGGCCAACTCGTCGATGGCCGGCAGCCCGGAACCCAGCGATGGCGTGAAGTTGATGTACGAGTGACCCTGGTCCAGCGCCGCAATCGCGTACAGCGAACTGGCCGGCAGCCCGCACCGCCGCGGCTTGTCGATCAGTTTGTCCAACTCGGCCCAACGCTCCGGCAGGGCGGCCGTCTCGACCGGCGGCTCGGTCGAAGCCACGTTGACCACCACCAGGTGGGCCAACTGCTGTTCGCGGACAAAAGAGCTCAAGTCGGCCTGAATCCGCTCGATCGCCTGCCGTGGCGTTTCGCTACGGCGCCGCACGGCCGGCGACGCCAGGCCCTCGATCGTGCTGCCGACGTTCAGCACGCTTCCCGGCTTGATCGATCGGTCGATACGCTCCAGCTCGCGCTTCGAGCGCGCCAGCAACCGCTCATCGATGGCCCGGCTCTCGCTGTGCATGCGCAGGGCCTCGTCGTACGAGCGCACGTCGCGGATCTCGTGGCCGCCGATGACAAAGTCTTTCCAGTCGGCCAATCCCAGTCCCGCAAACCTCGGCAACTCGCTCACCAGGCCTGCGGTGCCCACCAGGCCCTTCTGCAAAGCGATCAAACCGACCGTGGCGGTCGAGGCCACTCCGCCTTTGGCCCCGATCAGCCAGATTCCAATGCGATTTCTCGCCATACTTTCTCGGCTTGGGTGCTCGCTGCCTCGCGAGCAGGCGGGCGTGCTGATCCGGGCAGGCCGGCGGTGGGAGGGCGGCGGAAAACTCGCAGTCCGATTGGCACCAGGCGTGGCAGGGGCGCGCCCTTGGAAGCGAACCCGCAAACCATTATGATTGTCCGGCTACCAGGCTGCGTCAAGCGGCCCGCATTCCGCCCCCTCCAGTTGCCATGCCACTTGCCACCTCGCGTATTGTGCAGGCCCTCGAACCATCGGCCACCCTGGCCATGGCCGCCAAGGCCAAGCAACTCAAGGCCAACGGCAAGACCGTCTACGACTTCAGCGTCGGAGAGCCCGATTTCATCACCCCGCGGCACATCCGCGAGGCGGCCGCCGCCGCCATGGACGCCGGCCACACCCATTACACGCCCGTCGCGGGCATCCCGGAGCTCAGGGCCGCCGTCGCCCGGCAATACCAACAGCGGCACGGCCTCGAATACTCGCCGCAGCAGGTCGTTGTTTCCAACGGGGCCAAGCACTCGTTGCACAACGTGTTCACGGCCCTGTTGAACCCGGCGGACGAGGTGATCATCCCCGCCCCTTACTGGGTCAGCTATGCCGAGCTGGTCAAGCTCACCGGCGCCAGGCCGGTGATCGTGCCCACGCGCGAAGCGGACGACTTCAAATTGCGTCCCGCCCAACTGCAAGCTGCCCTCTCGCCAAACAGCCGGATGCTGTTGATTTGCTCGCCCTCGAACCCCACCGGAACCATCTACTCGCCCGATGAGCTCGGCCAACTGGCCGAGGTGGCCATCGAGCGCGACCTGCTGGTCGTAGCCGACGAAATCTACGAGCGCCTGGTCTATGGCACGCATCGCTTCGCCAGCTTCGCCACGCTCCGGCCGGCTCTGCCGCAGCGAACGGTCACGGTCAACGGCGTGAGCAAGGCCTACGCCATGACGGGCTGGCGGATCGGCTGGACACTTTCGCCGGTGGAGGTGGCCCGCTCGATGGAGAGTCTGCAAAGCCAGGAGACGTCGAACCCGTCGAGCATCAGTCAATACGCCGCATTGGCTGCTCTCGAGGGTCCCCAGCAATGCGTCGACGAGATGCTGGCCGAGTTTTCCCGGCGGCGCGATTATGTGCGAGGCCGGATTGCCCAGTTGCCCGCTGTGACCGGCCCTGACATGGGCGGCGCCTTTTACGCCTTTATCAACATCCAGGCCCACCTGGGGCGGAGCTACGGCGGCGTGTGGGTGGGCGACTCGAGTCAATGGTGCCTGGAGCTCTTAGCGCAACAGGGAGTGGCGACGGTGATGGGTTCGGCGTTTGGCGCCGAAGGCTATGCCAGGATAAGCTTTGCGACGAGCCTTGAGAGCTTGCGGTCCGGATTCGACCGGATCGAGGCATTTCTGAAGTCCGCCACGCCACCGTAGCCGGATTCGCCAGAATTCGGGCCGCACCCTGGCCGTATGAGCGAGAAAATTCCGGCCACTGTGCTTGACAGGCATTTTGCCGGGCATCATATTGGGTGCAATTGAGACGCAGTCGCAAAAGCGTCTCGCCTCCTTCCCACCCGGATTTTCCACCGCCTAAGACCTACTCCAACGGCCCTTGATTTCGCCCGGATGCCAAAGGCAATTTTTGGCGGAACATCGGCCTATGGCCAGCCCGAAGAACGCCGGACGACCATGGTGGTTCTGGTACATTCCGCGAACGACACGCTGATCTGCCACTGCCTTGGCATCAGCCAGTCCGAGATTACCCACGCCGTGGATGAAGGGAGTGTCCGTTCGCTCCGCGACGTAATCCACTGCACCGGCGCCGGCAGCGGCTGCACGGCCTGTCACCGCCGGATCCGCCACCTGATCGAAGCCCGCCGCGGCATGCACGCGCCGGGCCAGCACTCAAGCCCGGCGGCCTAGTCTTTCTCTTCTTCGCCCATCTGCTGCGCCAGGTAATGCTGGATGCCGACCTTCTCGATCAGGTCGAGCTGCGCTTCCAGCCAGTCGACGCTCTCCTCTGACTCGACCAGGATCTTCTCCATGATCTCCCGGCTGCCACCGTCCTTCAGATCCACGGCCAGCTTGATGGCGTCGTTGTAGGTTTTCACGGCGCCGTGCTCCAGCGCCAGATCGTTGTCGAGCTGCTCCTTCGGATCGGTGCCGACCCGGATCACGTCGTAGCGCGCGATCTCCGGCACGCCTTCCAAAAAAATGATCCGGTCGACCAGCAGCTCGGCGTGCTTCATCTCTTCGATCGATTCGTGATAGTGATGTTCGGCCAGCCGGTGCAGCCCCCAGTTGCGGCACATTTTCGCCTGCACGAAATACTGGTTGATCGCGGTCAGCTCGATGGTCAAACCACTGTTCAGCGCGTCAATGATTTTGGTGTTGCCTTGCATGAGTTGTTCTCCGGCGCGATTCGAATTGTTTGTCCCGCTGCGAGAGTAGCGGGCGATCGCGCCCGAGGCAAGTCGCACTCTTGGTACCAAAATGAATCAACCCAATCGCGCGAAGGCGGCGCGCTCCGTCCACGCGCTTAGCTGTGAATCGGTCGCAACAAACGCCCTCGACGACTATCGCTTGCCAACCATTATGCGCTGCGACCGCGCCTCCGTCTCAGCTCGCTGGGCGCCAGCCTCCGGCCATTCGAAACCTCTCCCTTGCACTCTGCCGAGCGAGCGGGTGCTTCGTCGGGTGCCACTGCTGGCTTGCCCAGCAGTGTTGTCCCGGCACAACGCCTCCCTCCTTCCTCCTTCCTCCTTCTGCCTTCCTTCCTGCCGCCAGCGGAAAAGCTGATCCAGCTTAGCCCGGATGCCCGATTGTTCCGATAAGGCAGAAGGGCCAAACTGGGCAAAACTTTCCTCCGCAATGCCGTAAGCCGGCCTCGGGTTTCATTTTGAGCGCTTTTTTGGTACTCTCGCGGCATCCTCCGTCGCCCAGCGCGGAAGCTCGATAACGGGCCGAAGCGGCTTGGAACCTGCCCCCAAGTGGGTTCCTCGCGAGGCAACTTGCCAGCAGGGACCAGACAGGAGACCCCAGCATGAATATCCTTCTGGCAACCAGCGAGGCCGTGCCTTTCGCCAAGACCGGCGGTCTGGCCGACGTATCGGCCGCCCTGCCGGTCGAATTGGCCCGACTCGGCCACGCGCCGGTGGTCATGTTGCCGGCCTACAGCCAGGCGATGACCTGCGGCCAACCGATCGAGCCCACCGGCGTCGAGCTGTCGATCCCCATCGGCAGCAAGATGGTCGAGGGAACGCTGCTCAAGAGCAAGCTGCCGGGCAGCCAGGTGCCCGTCTACCTGGTGCGGCAGGACGACTACTACCAGCGCGCCGATCTCTACGGCAGCGGCGGCGTCGACTACGTCGACAACTGCGAGCGGTTCGTCTTCTTCTGCCGCTCGGTCCTCGAAGCCGTCCGTTTGCTCCACCTCGACATCGACATCCTGCACGCCAACGACTGGCAAACCGGCCTGGTGCCGGCCTACCTCAAGGCCGAGTACCGCGGCGTGCCCGGCTATGAAGGCATCGCTTCGCTGTTGACCATCCACAACCTGGCCTTCCAGGGAGTCTTCTGGCATTGGGACATGCTGCTGACCGGCCTGGACTGGAAGTACTTCAACTGGCACCAGATGGAGTTCTACGGCAAGCTCAACTTGATGAAGACCGGCCTGGTCTTTGCCGACTCGATCAATACCGTCAGTCCGCGCTACGCCGAAGAGATTCAAAGCGCACCGCTGGGCTGCGGCCTGGAAGGAGTGCTGCAGCAGCGCCGCGAAGTGCTCTCCGGAATTATCAACGGAGTCGACTACGATGTCTGGAATCCGGCCATCGACCAGCACTTACCCGCCCGGTACGACGCGGCCACCTTCGCGCGGGGCAAGGCGGCCTGCAAGGCGGCCCTGCAAGCCGAGTTGGGCCTGCCCGTGCAACCGCGGGTGCCGTTGGTGGGCCTGGTGGGGCGGTTGACCGACCAGAAAGGGCTCGACCTTGTGGCGGGGGTCGTGCAGGACTGGGTCCGTTCGGCCGAGGTGCAATGGGCCATCCTTGGCATGGGCGAGCCAAAGTACCACCAACTGTTCACCACCCTGTCCGAACGGTTCGGCCAGAAGCTGGCCGCCCGGCTCATGTTTTCCGAAGAGCTGGCGCACCGCATCGAGGGGGGGGCCGACATGTTCTTGATGCCCAGCCGCTTCGAGCCCTGCGGTCTGAGCCAGCTCTACAGCATGAAGTACGGCTGCGTCCCGGTCGTGCGGGCCACCGGAGGCCTGGCCGACACGGTAGTCGATGCCACCCGCGAGACGCTGGCCGACGGCACCGCCACCGGCTTTAGCTTCCGGGAATATGAGACGCTGGCTCTGGCCGAGACGCTGCGGCGGGCCCTGGATGCCTACAATCAACCCGAAGCCTGGCCGCGTCTCGTGGAAACCGGCATGCGGCAGGACTGGTCTTGGGCCAAAAGCGCGCAACAATATGTCAGCTTGTATAAGCGGACCATCGCCCGCGCCACGAGCAGCCGGCGGCAGGTGGCCGGTCCGCCTGCGGCGCGTTGACCCCGACCGCCGGGTGGCGGACCGAGGAGATCGTTGAGGTTGCCGTCCAACGGAAGGAACCTGGAATGCACGACATAGCGCTGGCCATCCTCTGGCACCAGCATCAGCCTTACTACCCGGACGACGTCAACGGCGAGAACGTCATGCCCTGGGTCCGTTTGCACGGCACCAAGGACTACTGGGGCATGGCCATGTTGCTCAAGGAGGTCCCCCAGTTCCACGCCACCGTCAACCTCGTCCCCAGCCTGCTGGCACAACTGCTCGCCTATACCGACGAAGGCCACGAGGACACGCACCTGCGGGTTTCACGGCTGCCGGCCGACGGCTTGTCGGAGCAGGACATGACCTACCTGCTCGACAACTTCTTCATGGTCCATCCCGACCACATGATCCGCCCTTACCCGCGGTATCACGAGCTGTATCAGAAGCGAGGCCTCTCGATCGATCCGGCCAGCCGCGCCGCCAAGCGCTTTACCAAGCGAGACATCGTCGACCTGCAATGCTGGTCGAACCTGACCTGGATGCACCCGCTGGCATTCGAGGTCGATCCGGAGCTGGCCGAATTCCGCAAGCAGGGGCGCCACTGGACCGAGGGGCAGAAACAGTGGTTGCTCGAGAAGCAAATGGGCTTGCTGCGGCAGGTGGTGCCGCTGCACTGTGAGCTGGCCGATCGCGGTCAGATCGAGCTGACTACCACCCCCTTTTACCATCCGATCCTCCCCTTGCTCTGGGATAAGCGGCTGGCCCGGCAGGCCATGCCCGACGTGAATCTTCCCAGGCACCTCGATCCGTACCCCGAAGACGGGGCCGAGCAGGTGCGGATGGCCGTCGCCTATCACGAGCGGCTCTTCGGCCACAAGCCCCGCGGCATGTGGCCTTCGGAGGGCTCGGTGTGCCAGGCGATGATTCCGGCCCTGGCCGCCGCCGGCATCCAATGGATGGCCACCGACGAGGAAATCCTCTCCGCGTCGACCGAGGGCTGGGTATCGCGCGACGCCCAGGGCTTCTTGCGAAACCCGGAGATGCTCTACCGTCCCTGGCGCGTCGAGGAGAAGGGCCATCCGCTGCAGATGATCTTTCGCGATCACGCCATGAGCGACCAGATCGGCTTCCATTACCAGCGCTACGAGGCGCAGCACGCCGTCGACGACTTTGTCGGCAAGCTGGAGGCGATCGGCCGGGCCACCACGGGCAACTTGGGCCACCGCCCCACGCTGGTCAGCATCATCCTCGACGGAGAGAACTGCTGGGAGTACTACCCCAACGCCGGCGTCGACTTCTTGCGGACCTTGTACCGCCGCCTCACCGCCCATCCCAAGATCAAGCCCGTCCGCGTCGGCGATTACCTCGAACGGCACCCCGCCAGCGACAAGCTCGGCCACCTCTTCCCCGGAAGCTGGATCCAGCACAACTTCGGCATCTGGATCGGTCACCCGGAGTGCAACCGCGCCTGGGACCTCTTGTTCCAGACGCGCGAGTACCTGGTCCGCGCCACGCAGTCGGGCGAGAAGCCGGCCGAGGCCCTGCGCCGGGCCTGGACCGAGCTCTACATCGCCGAGGGGAGCGACTGGTTCTGGTGGTTCGGCGATTCGCACACCAGTGCCCAGGATGCCCTCTTCGACCGGCTGTTCCGCAAACACCTGCAGAACATTTACGCCCTCTTGGGCGACGAACCGCCCAGCGAGTTGGCCCGCCCCATCAGCCAGGGCCATCGCCATGCCCACCTCCACACCAAGCCCTCCGGACTCTTGAACGTCAAGGTGGACGGACGCCGGACCTACTTCGAGTGGATCAACGCCGGCCATTACGCGGTCGGCGCCGCCCGCGGCACCATGACCATGGCCCAGGAGGGGCGCCTGGCGGGCTTGCACTTCGGCTTCGACACCGAGCGGCTGCTGCTGCGGTTCGATGCCAGAAACGGCACCGCGCGGGAACGGCTGGCGGATATCGACGTCTTGCGGATCTCGTTCTTCCAGCCGGCCGGCTTCGAGCTGTTGATCTCGCACCCCAACTGGCAGGAGCCGATCCTCCAGCTCTATCACAACGACGTGCCCGTGGGCGAATCGGGCGTGCAGGCGGCCGCCGACGTGATCCTGGAGGTCGCCATACCCCTGGGCAGCCTGGCCCTGTCCACCGACGACCCCGTGCAATTCTTCGTGGAGCTGGTTCAACAGGAGCAATCGCTCGAGCGCGTCCCCAACGAAGGCGCCATCGAGATCTCGGTCCCCTCACCGGAATTCGAGCTGATTATGTGGCAAGCCTGACCGGCCCGTCGTTTGCTCTCCTTGGCCCGCCGACGCCGTTGTTTGTTTACCGATGGAAACGATATTCAACTTATGCCTGATCTACGCAAAGACCCGATCGTCGGCCGCTGGGTGATCGTCGCCAAGAGCCGCGCCAAGCGGCCCCACAACTTCGAGAGCACTCCGCAACTCCACACCGGGTCGTTCTGCCCCTTCTGCGAAGGCAATGAGGACCAGACCCCCGGCGAAATCATCGCCTATCGCCCCCCCGGTTCGCTCGCCAACCGCCAGGGCTGGCGGGTCCGCGTCGTCCCCAACAAGTTCCCCGCCCTGGAAATCGAGGGCGAGCTGAACAAGCGGGGCGAAGGCATCTACGACATGATGCGCGGCGTCGGCGCCCACGAAGTCATCATCGAGTCGCCCAAGCACCTCTTGAGCACCGCCGACCTCTCCGAGGAAAACCTCCGCGAAGTGTTCTGGGTCTATCGCGACCGCATGGTCGATCTCAAGAAAGACCGCCGGCTGGTCTACGGCATGATCTTCAAAAACGTCGGCGCCGCCGCCGGCGCCTCGCTCGAGCACACCCACAGCCAGTTGATCGTCACTCCCATCGTACCGATCAACGTCTGGGAGGAAATGACCGGATCGCTCGAGTTCTACAACTATCGCGGCCGTTGCGTCTTCTGCGACATGATCCAGCAGGAGCTGGCCACCGAAAAGCGGATCGTGCTGGACACACCCGGCTTTGTCGCCTTCTGCCCCTTCGCCAGCCGGTTTGCCTTCGAAACCTGGATCCTTCCCAAGCTCCACTCCAGCCATTACGAGAACATCCAGAAAAACGGCGTCGAAGAGCTGGCCCGCGTCATGAAACAGGTCATCACCAACATCGAGGCCGCTCTGGACCGCCCCAGTTACAATTACATCATCCATACCGGGCCGTTTGACAGCCAGGAACTGGCCCACTATCACTGGCACATCGAAATCATTCCACGCTTGACCAAAACGGCCGGCTTCGAGTGGGGAAGCGGGTTCTACATCAATCCGGTCCCTCCCGAGGAGGCCGCGGCCTTCCTGCGGGACATCGAAATTGAGTCGCACGAATCCAGGAGCCTGCCGACCAGGTGACGCAACATGGCCCATACGATTCGCTTTGTGCTGGCGCTGCACAACCATCAGCCGATCGGGAACTTCGCCGGGGTTCTCGAGCAGGCCTACCAGGAGAGCTATCGCCCGTTCCTCGACGTTTTTGAGCGATATCCGACGCTCAAAGTCTCGCTGCACACCAGCGGCTCGCTGATGGAGTGGATGGCCGAGCGTCATCCCGAGTACATCGACCGGCTCGCCGAGCTGGTGGCCGCCGGAAGAATCGAAGTCATCGGCGGCGCGTTTTACGAGCCCATCCTTTCGATGATCCCGCCCCGCGACCGGGTCGGGCAGATCCGCGCCTACACCCGCTGGCTGGAGAACCGCCTCGACACCAAGGTTCGCGGAGCCTGGATTCCAGAGCGGGTCTGGGAGCAATCGCTGACCAGCGACCTGGCGACGGCCGGCATCCAGTACACCGTGCTGGACGATTTCCACTTCAGGAACGCCGGTCTCGCGCAGGGGCAGCTCAACGGCTACTACATTACCGAGGACAACGGCCAACTGCTGGCCGTATTCCCCGGCAGCGAGAAGCTGCGATACACCATCCCCTTCGCTTCGCCCCAGGAAACAATCGACTACCTGGGCTGGATCTCGTCGGAAGATCCAGGCTCGGTGGTCGTTTTCGGCGACGACGGCGAGAAGTTCGGCACCTGGCCGGAAACGCACAAGCACGTCTATACCGACGGCTGGCTGGCGCGGTTCTTCGACCTGCTGGTGGCCAACGAACACTGGATCAAGATCACCACGCTCGCCGAGGCCGTCGACAATGTGCCGCCGGCCGGCAAGATCTACCTGCCCGACTCCAGCTACCGCGAGATGACCGAGTGGGCCCTCCCCGCCGAGCAACTCATCGAGTACGAACGCCTCAAGCACGAGCTGGAGCACGATCCACGCTGGCCTTCGCTCTCGCAATTCGTTCGCGGGGGCTATTGGCGAAACTTCAAGGTCAAGTATCCGGAAAGCGACGAGATGTACTCCCGGATGCTCATGATCAGCAACAAGCTCCAGGCGGCCGTCGAAGCGGAACACGAACCGGAGCTGGTCGAGGCGGCCCGCACGGAGCTCTACCGGGGCCAGTGCAACTGCGGCTACTGGCACGGCGCTTTTGGCGGCATCTACCTGCCCCATTTGCGCAACGCCATCTATCGCAATCTGATCGCCGCCGACAACCTGCTCCAGCGGGCCGCCGGCCGGGCCCAGCCCTGGATCGAAGCCGTCGCCGGCGACTTCAACCTCGACGCCCGGCAGGAAGTCTACCTGTCCAACGACAAGCTGGCCGCCTTCATCTCCCCCTACCGGGGAGGCCAGATCTACGAGCTCGACGTCCGCACAATCTGCCACAACCTGCTGGCCACGCTCACCCGCCGCCCCGAGGCCTACCACCGCAAAGTGCTCAGCGGCGCCTCCGGAAAAGACGGCCACGTCGCCAGCATCCACGACCGGGTCGTGTTCAAGCAGCCCGACCTCGACCAGCGCCTGCAGTACGACGCCTTTCCCCGCAAGAGCCTGCTCGATCACTTCTTCGACACCGGAGCCAACCTCACCGCGGTCGCCTCCGGCCAGGCCCGCGAGCGCGGCGATTTTGTCCTGGGAACCTACGAGGCCCGCTTGCGCCGCAACCCGCAGCGGATCCAGGTCCAACTTGTCCGGCATGGTCAGGCCTGCGATCAGCCGCTCAAGATCACCAAGGGCATCACGCTGGCCGCCGGTAGCTCGGCCTTGGAGATCGCCTATCTCCTGGAAGGTTTGCAGCCGGGCCGCCCGCTGCACTTCGGCGTCGAGTTCAATTTTGCCGGGCTGCCCGCCGGCTGCGACGACCGCTACTTTCACGACGGCGACCAGCGCCGCTTGGGCCAGCTCGGCCGCCAGCTCGACCTCTTCGACGTCGCCGCCCTGGGACTGGTGGATGAATACCTGGGCATCGAGCTGGTGCTGCGATCTTCCTGCCCCGGCGGCCTATGGACCTTTCCGGTCGAGACGGTGAGTCAATCGGAGGGAGGTTTCGAGTTGGTCCACCAGTCGGTCGTCGTGTTGCCGCACTGGCTCGTGCAGCCCGACGACCAGGGCCGCTGGAGCGTAACCATGAATCTGGTCATCGACACCTCCCGCGCCGAGAGCCGCCAGGAAAAAAACCCCGCGACCGCCGCCGCCCTCTGAGCGTCGCCTGGACGGCGGGAACATCTTCTTCCGTTCTTCCGTAGCAGGACTCGCCAGAGTTCTGGTGAACTTCGAGCCGGCCGCGTCTCTCCGGGTGCCACTGCTTGGAGGTCCCGGCGTGTCGGGACGGCTCGACTGAGCTCGCCGAAGTCCGAGAAGCAGTGCTGCCTCCGTTCCATCGCGACCTCTCCCTTGCACTCCGCCGATCGAACGG